>NZ_CP133016.1:0-1200000 GCF_030866745.1 Sphingomonas flavescens
GCCGCCGCCGCCGCCGCCACCGCCGCCGCCGCCGCCGCCGCCGCCGCCACCGCCGCCACCGCCACCACCGCCGCCGCCGCCGCCGCCACCGCCGCCGCCACCGCCACCGCCACCGGTGATCCCCCCGCTGCCGCACTTTGATTTCTTCGTGCCGCCAGAGCGCCCTCAGCAGGTGAATCAGGTGTTCGATTTCTCGCAGCTCAATGCGGGAGACGCGGACTTCGGGATCGATAGCGGCGTCACCAGCGGCGCGGACTCGACGTCGTGGGACGAGATCAACATCGACCGCGACGGGCGCGTCGACAGCTGCGACGACGCCGGCGGAGGCGAAAAGGCGGCCGCGGTCTGCAAGGAAGCGCGCGCCCACTCCAACGAGAAGAAGTAGGCCGGCGCTCCGGCGCAGAAATCTGGGGATTGCATCGTCCCCTCATCTGGATGCCGCCGCGAGCGCTTGATAGCGAACGGCCATGGCCGATTCCGATGTCTCCACCGTGATCGAAACCCCGTTCGATGCCGCGCTGTCCGAGCGCTACCTCGTCTATGCACTGTCGACGATCACCGCGCGATCGCTGCCGGACGTCCGCGACGGCCTGAAGCCGGTCCACCGTCGCCTGCTGTGGGCCATGCGACTGCTTCGCCTCGATCCGGCCGGCGCTTACAAGAAGTCGGCACGCGTGGTCGGCGACGTGATCGGCAAATACCACCCGCACGGCGACCAGTCGGTGTACGATGCGATGGTCCGCCTCGCGCAGGACTTCGCGCTTCGCTATCCGCTGGTCGACGGGCAGGGGAACTTCGGCAACATCGACGGCGATAACGCCGCCGCCTACCGCTACACCGAGGCGCGGCTGACCGTCGTTGCGATGCAGCTGATGACCGGGCTCGACGAGGGCACGGTCGATTTCCGCCCGACCTACAACGGCGAAGAGGAAGAGCCCGAGGTTTTCCCGGGCCTGTTCCCGAACCTGCTCGCGAACGGCGCCAGCGGCATTGCGGTGGGCATGGCGACCAGCATCCCGCCCCACAACGTCGGCGAGCTCATCGACGCGGCCGAAAGGCTGATCGACGATCCGAAGGTCGACGACCGCGTGCTGATGCAGTTCGTCAAAGGGCCGGACTTCCCGACCGGCGGTGTGCTGGTTGACGACGAGGACGTGATCGCGCGCGCCTATGTCAGCGGCCGCGGCTCCTTCCGTTTGCGCGCCAAGGTCGAGAAAATCAGCGAGAAGGGCGGCGGCTGGCACCTGCTTGTCAGCGAGATCCCCTATGGCGTTCAAAAGGCCAAGCTGATCGAGGAAATCGCGGGGCTGATCGCCGACAAGAAGCTGCCGATCCTCGCCGACGTCCGCGATGAAAGTGACGAGCAGGTGCGCCTGGTACTGGAGCCGCGGGCGCGCACGGTCGACCCGGACTTGCTGCTGGAAAGCCTGTTCCGGCTGACCGATCTCGAAATCCGCTTCCCGCTCAACCTCAACGTGCTCGACGCCACGCGGACGCCGGGCGTAATGAGCCTCAAGGAAGCGCTCGCGGCGTGGCTGAGCTTCCAGATCGACGTGCTCGTTCGCCGCAGCCAGGTGCGGATCGGAAAGATCGACGATCGGATCGAGCTGCTCGATGGTTTTCTCGTCGCCTATCTTAACCTCGACCGCGTCATCGAAATCATTCGCACCGAGGACGAGCCAAAGGCCGTCATGATGGCGGAATTCTCGCTGACGGATCGGCAGGCGGAAGCGATCCTCAACATGCGCCTGCGCTCGCTGCGCAAGCTCGAGGAAATGGAAATCGCCAAGGAGCGCGCGGCGCTCGCCAAGGAGCGCGAGGACCTTGCCAAGCTGATCGAGAGCCCGGCCCGCCAGCGCACTCGCCTGAAGCGCGACTTGCAGGCGCTCAAGGACAAGTTCGGCGATCCTCGAAGGACGCAGATCGAAGCTGCCGCCGTGGCGCGCGAGATCGACTGGTCGGCAATGATAGAGAAGGAGCCGATCACCGTCATCCTCTCTCAGCGCGGCTGGATTCGCGCGATGAAAGGCCATCTCGCGCTCGATCAGGTCGAGGACCTTAAGTGGCGAGAGGGCGACGGCCCGTTCATCCACTTCCATGCGCAGACGACCGACCGGCTTGCGCTTTTCGCGTCCAATGGCCGGGTCTACACCTTGGCCGGCGACAAGCTGCCCAGCGCCCGCGGGTTCGGCGAGCCCGTCCGGCTACTGATAGACCTCGATGCGGAGGTCGATATCGTGCAGCTGTCGACGATCAGACCAGACATGAAGCTGCTGCTCGCATCGAGTGACGGCAAAGGTTTCGTCGCCACTGCCGATTCCACGCTCGCCGAGACGCGCAAGGGCAAGCAGTTGGTCAACGTTCGTCCGGGCTCGCGCGTCGCAGTCGTAAGGCCGATCCCAGCGAACGCCGATGCAGTCGCGGTCGTCGGCGAGAACCGCAAGCTGCTCGTCTTCCCGCTGTCTGAATTGCCGGAGCTGGCGCGAGGGCAGGGGGTGACCTTGCAGCGCTACCGCGACGGCGGCCTGTCGGACATCATCGCCTTCGCCCTTGCTGACGGGTTGAGCTGGGCGCTTGGCGGCGAAACTGGGCGAATGCGGACCGAAACCGACCTGACCCCCTGGCGTGCGGCTCGTGGCGCAGCCGGCCGAATGCCGCCGATTGGATTTCCGCGATCGAACCGGTTCGCGTGAAAATAACACAACCAGGATTAACAATCGCTCTTAAGACGGGATGGATACGTCGAATTAACCCCTGAGCCGCCATAGACGCTGCATGCAGGCTGCAGCTTCTCGGTCGGCAGGGGTTCATCCCCTCCGGACGGACAGACCGACCGCGATTCCGCATCTTGCGACGGCGGACGACGTGAGCCTGCTCGACGCGCTACCTATCGCGGCCGCGATTTTCTGCCTCAAGAACAACAAGCTTTGGATCGAGGCTGCCAATAGCCGGTTCCTGGATCTGTCCGACTGCCGGGGCGCACCCGAAAAATTCGTCGAGACGTTCCGGCACTATGCCGACTCAACCGCCGGCAAGTTCACCCAGGCTTTTCTCAAGGACCCGGCGGGCTCTGGCGATGAACTCGAGTGGTCGGATGGCGAAGGCCTCTCGCAACGCTTTTTGCGCATCAAGGTCTCGCCTTTGTCACCGACGCCGGAGGCTGCGCACCGCTGTTTGATGAGCGTGGTCGATCGGACGGTCGAAGTTCGCGCGGAAAACAGCCTGCGCGCAGAGATGCTGCGCGACAGCCTGACAGGACTTCCGAATCGGCTCGCCTTTTCGGAAGCCGTCGAAGCCGCGGGTGGCGGACGCGATCTCGAGCATGCGGTTCTCGTCGTCGATATGCTGCGATTTTCCCGCATCAATGAATCGATGGGAAGCCTCGCGGGCGACGAGCTGCTCATTACGTTTGCACGAAGATTGATCCTTGCGCTGCGGGCGGGGGACATTCTTGCCCGCACGGGCGGCAACGAATTCGGAATTCTGGTGTCCCTGCGCCGCGGCGTTACCGACGCCCTCAATGCTGCCGAGCGTATCCAGCAAGTGATGACAGCACCGTTCAAGCTGTCGGAGCTGGAGATCCGGGTGGAATGCGCAATCGGCGTCGCCCTGATGCACGGCAGCCAGGATTCGGAAGAGCTGTTCCGCAACGCCCAGTTTGCGGTCAAGCAGGCGAAGGCCGTGGGCCGGCCGCAGGTTTATGAGCCGAAGCAGGCGACCGAAGCCCGGCGCCGGTTTTCGATTGAAACGGAGCTTCGCCGCGCGATCGAGAAAGATCAGCTCGACCTGTTCTTCCAACCGCTGATCAATCTCAAGTCGGGCGAAGTGTCAGGCTTTGAGGCCCTGGCCCGCTGGACGCACGAAGATCGCGGCGAGATCAGCCCATCCGAGTTTATTCCCGTCGCTGAGGAGTCGGGCCTGATCCTGACGCTCGGCCGGTGGGCGATGGACAAGGCCATGCAAACGCTGGCGGCCTGGGATCGGGAAGCCGGAATGCGCTTGCCGGTCTCCGTCGGCGTCAACCTTTCGGCGATCCAGGTAGCCCGCGACGACATTCCGTCGATGGTTGAAAGTGCGCTGACGGCGAGCGGCGTTGGCGGCGAGCGCCTCACCCTTGAACTGACTGAAAGCTGCATCGTCCAGGATCCCGGACGCGCGACCCGCGTGTTCGAAGCCCTCAAATCGCTCGAAACCACAGTGGCAATGGACGATTTTGGAACGGGTTATTCCAGCCTTGCCTATCTTCAGCGCCTGCCGATCGACGTCCTCAAGATCGACAAGAGCTTCGTGTCCGGGATGATGAGCGACCCCGATGCGGTGGCGATTGTTCGCGCCGTGCTTGGTCTTGCCGAGGCCTTGGGCATGTCGACGACCGCCGAAGGCATTGAAACGGTCGAGCTCGCGACGACCCTGGCGACGCTCGGCTGCGCTTCCGGACAGGGCTTCTATTTCGCCAAGCCGCTCGAACCGATCGCCGCTCTTGAGTTCTGGAAACTGCGAAATTTCTAGGACAGAAGTCCTGCATAAGCGGACGGCCGCCGATGCGCGACGGCCGACCTGAAGGTCGAAGCAATGCTGCGCACCAGCGCCGGATGCCGGACATCGGGCGGGTGAACGCCGATCCGCAACGCACGCATCGGCAACTTGCGGACGATCGGCGCCGCCAGCAATGACGAGGCCAGCCGCGGCTTTGTCCGGCTCGCCCAGGTGATCACCGGGCCGCTCGCAAGAGTCTCTCCCGTCGCCGGCGACCAGACGCGGAGATGATCTTCCGCGATCAGCATCCCTGACTGTTCCAGGGCGATTTTCGCGCCATCGCTATAAAGCCAGGCGGGGGCGACGAAGCCGACGACCGGCCGTCCGATGATATCCTCCAGCAAGGCGCGCCCGTCGCGAACCCTGGCTAGCGCCTCGTCCGCGCCAAGCGAGAGGAACTCGCCTTCGCCAGCAGTCATCCAGCGCGCGCGCAAGCGATCGTGGGAGCTCTCGGCCGTTGCCGTCGCGCGATGCACGTTGCCATGCAGGAACATCTCAATGCCTTCGTCGGCCCAGCGTCGCAGTTTTCGAGCGAAGGCGCTGCCCGCCACGATCGGAGCATCGCCCCAATGGTTGGGCACGACCAGCATGGCGAGGCGCCGGCCGACATGCGGTGAGAGCAAATCGAGCAGCTGGTCCACCTCGCGTTCGAAGCGCGGCGAGACATCATGGATAGAAGCAAGAACAAGGCGATCGCGGGCGCAGCTCATTCGCTCGGCTTTACCGGAAGCCGGCGTCGCTAATCCCATTAAAAAAGCTTCACTTGTAGTTCACCGCTCCATTTCGCCTGTAATGTGCATGCGGATCGCCGATGTCAGCGCTTTCTACACGCCAGCCGGCGGCGGCGTGCGGACCTATGTCGAGGCCAAGTTGCGGGCGGCTGCTCGCTTCGGCCACGAATTGGTGATGATTGTCCCGGGCGCCGAGCGAGAGGTCGTTCGTCGTGGGCCCGGCGCAATTCTCGTCACCGTGCCCTCGCCGGTCATGCCGCTCGATCGCCGCTATCGCTATTTCGACGACGAACGCATGCTTCATTCCGTCCTGGATGAATGGCGGCCCGACCACGTGGAAGCGTCTTCGCCCTGGTCCAGTGCGACGATGGTCGGACGTTGGCAGGGCGCTGCGAGCCGTTCTCTGATGATGCACGCCGATCCGCTGGCGGCCCACGCTTATCGCTGGCTCGGCGGCCTTGCCTCGACGTCGCGTATCGATTCATGGTTCGGCTGGTTCTGGCGGCATCTGCGCGGGCTAGGACACATGTTCGACACCGTCGTTTGCGCAAACGGTCAGTTCGCAGATCGCCTGCGCCAGGGCGGCGTCGCCAATGTCGAGACGATCCGGATGGGTGTCGAAGGCGGCCTCTTCCAACCTTCACTGCGGTCGCCTCCCGTTCGCTCCGCGGCGCTGCGCTCGCTCGGCCTCGACGACGACGCGTGCCTGCTGATCGCAGTTGGGCGTTTTTCGGCCGAGAAACGGTGGCCGATGGTCATGCGCGCCGTAGCGGAGGCGGGGCGGGGACAGTCCGTGGGCGTGATCCTGGTCGGGGACGGGCGGCAGCGCCCGCGTCTGGAAGTACTTGCCCGCCGTTTACCGGGCTGTCAGCTGGCGCCCAGGATCGAGGACCGGCATGAGCTAGCGCGCCTGCTCGCAAGTGCCGACGCGCTGGTGCACGGGTGCGAAGCAGAAACCTTTTGCCTGGTAGCGGCCGAGGCTCGCGCGAGCGGTATCCCGCTGATCGTTCCGGATCGGGGCGCTGCACTCGATCAGATCGTGACCGGCGCCGGCGCCATTTACGAATCCGGCTCCGAACAATCCCTTGTTCGCGCCATCGGCCAGTTCATTGAACGCGGCCCCGAATTGCAGCGGGCGGCTGCCGCCAGATCAAGCCGGGTACGGACGATGGACGAGCATTTCGCCGCGCTCTTTTCCCGCTACGAGCAGCTCGCGGGATATGCTCCGCCGGCGGCGGTTTCGACCGCCTAAACTGCTGACGCTTGCGCGAAGTGGCGAATTACGGCCACAAGGCGCGCATGGCATTGGCGGGCAGCGTCGTTGAATCTGTTGTGACCAGCCCGATGGCGATGGTCATCACCAATCCGCGCAAGGCGGATAACCCGATCGAGGTGGCCAACCAGGCATTCCTCGATTTGACCGGCTATCGCGAAAGCGAAGTCATCGGCCGCAACTGCCGGTTTCTGTCGGGAGGCGAGACTGAACCGTCCGTGCGCGAGCAGATGCGGGTCGCGATCGACAATGCCCGCCCCGTGCTGGTCGACGTCCTCAATTACCGCAAGGATGGCTCGCCGTTTCGCAACGGCGTCATGATCGCTCCGTTGTTCGACGATGCCGGCAAGCTCGATTACTTCCTCGGTTCGCAGGTCGATCTGGAGCGCAAGGACGCGGCCGCCCTTTCTGTGCGCCAGGCCCGCGCGACGGTTCTGGTCCGCGAGCTTCCGGCGCGCCAGCGTCAGGTGCTGGAAATGATGGCGAAAGGGCTGCTCAACAAGCAGATCGCCTATCAGCTCGGCATCGCCGAAAAGACGGTAAAGATGCACCGCGTGCTGCTGCTTGAGCGGCTTGGGGGCGTCACGACGGCCGAAGCCATTCGTATCGCTGTCGAAGCGGGGCTTTAGGAGCGCGCCTCGGTCAGTGCGTCGTCGACGATGCGCTGCAGTTCCGCACCTTCCGGAAATCCAGCGGCGACCCAGCGGGCCTCAATTGCCCGCAGCGTTCTTGCGACCACAGGGCCAGCCGGCAGACCACCGGCAATCAATGCTCCGCCACTGACCGGCAACCGCGGGACGTCCCATGCCCTGATCGCCGCGGCGGCCGCACCATCGCCGGCGAGCAGCAATCGGTCGACCGCGCAGTCCGACCCCAGACGGTAAGCCAGCACGCGCGCCGGCGCGGCACCTTCGCCTGCCGCGCAGACCAGCCGCTTGCGCGCTTTGTTCGAAAGCCGGAGCCGGACGGCCACATCGTTAGCCACGGCTTCGTCTTGCGGCAGCAGCGCGGCCAGCCGTCTTAAGCCATCCGGCTCGATCCCGGCGTCCGCTTCTACAGCAATTAGCGCCCGTAGCCGCTCGCCTGCGTCGCGCCCGATCTCAGGCAAGACCGGCGACAGGATCCGGCCCTCCAGCATGATCTCGACCGTCGGCGAAGGTTCAGGCAGACCGAGGAGTTTCAGTAATTCGTCGGCAATCCGTTCCCGCGACAGGGCCATGAGGTCGTTCGCCCGCTGCGTGCAGGCCTCGAGCGCCGCCGCATCGGCCTCGCCGCCATCGAAGCGCGCGTGGAAGCGAAAGAAGCGGAGGATCCGCAGGTGATCCTCTGCGATCCGTTGCAGCGGATCGCCAATGAAGCGGATGCGGCGCTTCTCCAGGTCCTCCAACCCGCCAAAATAGTCGAACAGTTCCCCGGTCTGGGGGTCCGCCGACAGTGCGTTGATGGTGAAGTCGCGGCGCGCGGCATCCTCTTTCCAGTCGTCGGTGAAGGCCACGGTCGCCCGGCGTCCGTCGGTAGACACGTCGCGGCGAAGCGTGGTGATCTCGAACGGATGACCGTCGCTGACCGCCGTCACGGTCCCGTGCTCGATGCCCGTCGGCACCGCCTTGATGCGCGCCTTCTCGAGCCGGGTGATGACCTCCGCCGGCGCTATGCGTGTGGCCAGGTCGATATCGTTGATGGGCAGGCCGAGCAGATCGTCGCGGACCGCGCCGCCGACATATCGTGTCAGCCCTTCATCGGCGCCGAGCGCTGCGAGCAATCGCTTCATGCCGCGCATCTTGCGCCACTTGGGCGCGTCCAAAGTCAGTGCCACTGCAGTCGCCGCGACAGGTTGACGATCATCGCGGCGGTTGCCCCCCAAATCCTGCGATCCTCCCACAATAACTCGTAATAATGGCGGGTCTCGCCGCGGAACTGCGCACTGCGCAACTGCTGATTGGCAGGATCGAGCAGAAAGTGAAGGGGCGCCTCGAACCAGTCGGCGACCTCGCGCTCGTGCGGCTCGAGCGGGAGGTCGGGCGGGATGACCGCGCACACGGGTGTCACCAGGTAACCCGTCACGGTCCGATACGGCTCGATGGCACCAACGATGTCGCAACGCGCCGGGTCGAGAAGGATCTCCTCTTGCGCCTCACGCAAAGCCGCCGCGGTCGGATCTTCGCCCGGATCGATGCGCCCACCGGGGAAGGCGACTTGGCCGGCATGCGTTCGCATGTCGTCGCGGCGGACGGTCAGGATCACGCCAGGCTCCGGCCTGTCCGTCATCGCGATCAGCACGGCGGCCGGCACGTCGGCCGCATCGGGATGTTCGGGAAGATCACCCGGGAGCATGGGTTCGCCGCTCGCGGCGATCAGGTCACGCCGCAATCTTTCAGCCAGTGTCATGACGCTTCCAGCGAAAAATATGCGCCCGCGCTCCAGACGCCATTCTCCCCGTTGGCGACCGCAATGTCGGCTAGCTCGTAATAGACCGAGCGGACCAGCTCGGCCTCCAGACCGTGGCGGACCAGGATGCGCGGGGAAGGTCCTTGATCGGTTGCAACGATGCGCAGGGGATGATCTGAGTCCAGTACGACCGCATCCCCGCTATCGAGCGCAAAAATGATCCGCTGTTTGCGCCCCTCGCCGTCGACCCGCATGCCGGTGGCCCGAAATGCCGTCGCCTCGACTTCGATGTCGAGCTTCTCGACGGGGGTGACAAGCACGTGCCGACCGTCGGGTTCGCGCCGCAGCACGGTGGAGAACAGGCGGACCATCGCCGGGCGCCGGATCGGCGATCCTTCGTGATACCAGGTACCATCGCGCGCAATCCGCATCCCCGAATCTCCACAGGACTCGGGATTCCACCGCTCGACAGGCGGCAATCTTCTCTCTTCCATGTGCCGTTGCAATTCGGCGAGACTGATCCCCTGCAGGTCGATGGGCGGTTGGCGCTCGGGCATGGCGTCTCCTAGTCACCGGTGGGGAACGCGCGCAATCGGCCTTGCGTCGAGCCGAGCGAGAGGCCACTCGGCTCGCGCCATGACCGAACCGCGCACCGCCATCGTGACTGGGAGCAGCAAGCGCGTCGGCCGCGCGATCGCGGAATCGTTGTTGCGGGACGGCTGGACCGTTCTGGCGCACGTTCACGACGCCGGCGATCCCGTCCCGCAAGGCGCAGTCAAAGCCGTTGCCGACTTGCGCGACCCAAGCTGTGCCGACGCAATCTTCGCTGCGTCGGTAGGGCTGGCCCCCGTCCGCCTGTTGATCAACAATGCCGCGCGATTTGCCTGGGATGGCTTCGGTGAGTTCAGTGCCGACGAATTCGATGCCCACATGGCGGTCAACCTCCGCGCGCCGGCCTTGCTCATCGACCAATTCGCGCGGCGACACACGAGCGGTGACGCGCTGATAATCAATATTCTCGACGCGAAGTTGAGCGCACCCAATCCCGACTACCTTAGCTACACACTTTCCAAGGGCGGGCTGGCGACGCTGACCGAACTGGCCGCGCGAGCCCTTGCGCCGCAGGGCATTCGGGTGAACGGCATCGCGCCGGCGCTCATGCTGCAATCCAGCGGCCAGACTGCGGAAAACTTCGACAGGATGCATCGCAGCAATCCGCTTGGACGCGGCGTCGACCCGGCGCATGTCGCCGATGCCATCCGGTTCCTGGTCGAAGCCCCGACAACCACCGGTCAGACGATCACCATCGACAGCGGTCATCGCTTTCTCGGGCTGGGCCGCGACGTTCAATTTCTGGAGGCGGAATGAGTGGGGCTGAAGTAAAGCTGACGGGACTCGTGCCGGACAATTTGCGCATTCGGTCGGCACGAATCCTGATGGAAGGCCTCGAAGTTCAGGCCGACATCGGCTTTCACGATTTTGAAATCGGCACACCTCAGCGACTGATGATCTCGGTAGAGGTTTGGCTGGATTCGGCCGACCTTCCTTCTAACGACGACCCGAACCGCGCGTGGAACTATGATTTCCTCCGCACCGAAATCCAGGAAATCGCGGCGGCGCGGCGGTACAACCTTCAGGAAACGTTGGCGAAAGTCATATTTGACCGGGTCGCCGCCTTCCGGGGTATCCGCGCTTTGAGGCTCCGGTTGTCCAAGCCGGACGTCTATCCGGACGCGCACGGGGTTGGCGTTGAAATTGCTTCGTTCGCGGGACTCTGGCCCTGACCATCGCGCCAAGGGAGTTTCAGGCCTTCCGGACGTGGAACAAAATCCGTTGCACCGCCTTTGAGGCAGTTATAAGGAAGCGCGCTTGTCGCCGATGATATTTTGATACATCGGCGGGATTGGCCGAATCGGGCTAGAGTTCGACGTCCGGGTTGACCGTGGTTTGCGCCGCGGTGTGTCGAGGAGAATTGCGGGTTAATGTCCTACGCCCAAAAGAAAGAACTCAGCGGTAACAAGACGCTGTCGATCGTCATGGTCGTACTGCTTCAGTTCGCCCTGGGTTATGCAATCATCACCGGTCTTGCTTACAATGTGATTAAGAAGGCCACGGAAGACCTGAAGACGTTCGATGTGGAGGAAACGCCGCCTCCGCCGGAAGAGCCGCCGCCACCGCCCAAGGATATGCCGAAGGTCCCGCCTCCGCCGACGACGCCGCCGCCGCTGGTGCGCATGCAGGCGCCGACGCCGCCGATCGTGGTCCAGGAAGCACCGACTCCGCCGCCGATCCCGCCGGTCGTGCAGGCTCCGGCCCCGCCCGCGCCGCCTCCGCCGCCGCGGAAGGTGCAGTCGGCGCAGAGCGCCAAGGGCGACTTGCGCAGCCTGTTCAGTGCTGACGATTATCCGGCTGCCGCGCAGTCCGCGGGTGCCGAAGGTACGGTGCAGGCGTCGCTGACCATCGGTCCTGATGGTCGCGTGGTCGGCTGCAACGTTACGCGGTCGTCGGGTAACAGCTCGCTCGACAGCGCGACCTGCAACATTCTTCGTCGCCGTGCGAAGTTCACGCCGGCTCGCGACAGCAATGGCCAGCCGACGAACGACTCCGTTTCGACCCCGCCGATCGTCTGGCGGTTGGAAGGTTAATTCACTCCCAGTTCTCGCTCTAAGGTTTCAGAAGGAAAGCACACAGCCATGCAAGCAGCACCTGCCGCAGCAGAAAATCCTTATGGTCTAATTCCTGCGCTCCAGCAGGGTGGTATCATCGCGATCTCGGTCTTCACGATCCTCGTGCTGATGTCGATTTTCTCGTTCTACATCCTCTTCACAAAGCTGATGCAGCAGCAGAAGATCATCGCGCAGGGCCGCAAGGTCCGTTCGAGCTTCTGGAATTCGCCAAACCTGCGTGAAGCGGCCACCAAGCTTGAAGCGAAGAGCGCCTATCGCGCGATCGTCGACGACGCGCTGGTCGCGCAGGAGCAGCATGGCAAGCTGACCGATCCGATCGATCAGCACGACTGGATGGCGAACAGCCTCGCGCGCAGCCAGGGTGCGATTGCCGCTCGTCTCGGTGAAGGTCTCGCCTTCCTCGCGACCGTCGGTTCGACCGCGCCGTTCATCGGTCTGTTCGGTACCGTCGTCGGCATCTACCGCGCGCTGATCAAGATCGGCGCTTCCGGTCAGGCCTCGATCGACGCGGTCGCGGGCCCGGTCGGTGAAGCGCTCATCATGACCGCGCTCGGTCTCGTCGTCGCCGTTCCGGCGGTGCTTGCCTACAACTGGCTCGTTCGCCGCAACAAGTCGATCACGGAAGACCTTGCGGCCTTCACGAACGACCTTCACGGTTACCTGATGTCGGACGGTGCGGTGAAGCCGCGCATGGGCGCCGCGACCCCGGCCTCGACCAAGGGCGGCACGCCGACCCGCACGGCGCCGACCCAGGAGCCGCTGCGCACCGGTCGCCCGACGTCGACGCCGGCGCAGTAATGACGAGATCTCTGGCCTGGCGTCGCCGGGCCGGAGCATCGCTTGGACTAAGGTAGAAAGAACCCAGCCTTATGGCAGGTACAGTAATCCAGGAAGGCGCCGAAGAGGCGATGTCGGACATCAACGTCGTCCCGTTGACCGACGTCATGCTGGTGCTCCTGATCGTTTTCCTGATCACCACTCAGGTGATCAAGCAGACGATCCCGATCAAGTTGCCGGACGTTCGCTACGAACCGACGGTAACCAAGCCGGAGAACGTTTCGCTCGTCGTTAAGAACGGTCCCGGCGACACCTGCGAGGTGTATTGGGGCGTTACGAAGGTCACGCAGAAAGATCTGCTCGACCGCTCCGTTGCGAAGCTCGAAAAGCTGATCAAAGACGTAGGTGGCGTTCAGAACGTCAACGAGGAAAATATGCCGGAGGCGCATATCCGCGGTGACGTGAACACGCGATATAAGTGTATCGGCGCCGCCATCATCACCATGCAACAGGCTGGGTTCCAGCGTGTCGGCTTCATTTCCGAGCCGCCGCCGCTGACCGGCTACCGGTCCGAGTAAGGAGTAGTTCGCCATGTCGATGCAGACATCTAGCGACAATGAATCTGGCGAACCGATGCTGGACATGAACGTGACGCCGTTGATCGACGTCATGCTCGTGCTGCTGATCATGTTCATCATCACCATTCCGATCCAGACCCACGCGGTGAAGCTGGATCTGCCGCAGAACAATCAAAACCCGCCGCCACAGGTAATCGATCCGGTCAAGAATGTTCTGTCCATCAACGCTCAGGACCAGGTTCTTTGGAACGGAGCACCCGTGCAGTTGACGCAGTTGCGTTCTTATCTGGACACCACGCAGCAGATGAACCCGATCCCGGAACTTCACCTGCAACCGGATGCTACCGCCCGTTACGAGGTGGTGGACAAGGTTCTGGCGGTGACGAAGCAGGCGCACGTCCAGAAGATGGGCTTCGTCGGCAACGAATATTATATGAACGTTTTCTAGGTCGGTCTTACGTTTGGTCTCTGATGGGCGGTCCCGGAAGGGGCCGCCCATTTCGTTTCATCGACATCGGCATGCCGTTCATCGATCCTGCGGCCATGGGACTTGCGTCGCCCCTTGAGTCGCGCCTAGGGAACCTTCGGCCCTAACGAAAGTTAGGCCACACGCCGCAACCCCCTTCGCGGTGCGTTTTAAGGGCGGCCTGTTATGACGGGCCGCCCTTTTTTGTGCGCTGGTGCTGCGACAAGCCGCATGCCATGGCTTCGCCATGACCGACCACCGCCGTTTTGCCGTCATTATCCTCGCCGCGGGGCAGGGGACCCGGATGCGTTCCGACACGCACAAGGTTCTTCATCCGATCGCCAATCGATCGATGCTCCTGCATTTGCTCGACCGCGTCGACGCGCTTGGCGCGGAACGGCGCGTCGTGGTCGTTGGCAAGGGTCGCGATCAGGTCGAGGCGGAGATTGCGGGCCGGGGGGTGACGATCGCTGTCCAGGCCGAGCAAAATGGGACCGGTCACGCCGTTCAGCAGGCAGCCGATGCGCTCGCGGACTACGACGGCCCAGTCATCATTCTCTACGGCGATACCCCATTCGTCGAGGTTGCGACCCTTCGCCGCATGCTTGACCGCCTCGACGCCGCGGACGCGCCCGGCGTGGTGGTGATGGCCTCTTGCCCGGCCGATCCGCTGAAATACGGCCGCATTATCCTCGGCGATGGCGACGAGATCGCAAAAATGGTCGAATACAAAGATGCCACGGACGAAGAGCGCGCGGTCCGCCTGTGCAACTCCGGCATGATGGCGGTCAGGTCTCGCGACCTCTTCCGGTGGCTCGCCCAGGTCAGCAACGACAATGCCGCCGGCGAATATTACCTGCCCGACATCGTCGCGGTCGCCGCGAACGACGGGCGACGTGCGGTGGTCATCGAAGGCGATCCGTACGAGGCCGCCGGCGTGAACAGCCGCGCCGAGCTCGCGCATCTCGAGCTCGAATGGCAGCGTCGGCGCCGTGAGCAAGCACTCGATGAGGGTGCGACCTTGATCGATCCAGAGAGCGTTTGGTTCGCGTTCGACACGCGGCTCGGCCGCGACGTCACAGTCGAACCACACGTCGTGTTTGGTCCGGGCGTCGAGGTGGCCGACGGCGCGACGATCCACGCCTTCAGCCACATCGAGGGCGCGTCCATCGGCGCTAAGGCGAGCATCGGGCCGTTCGCCCGCATCCGACCCGGGACGCGCTTGGCCGCGAATACGAAAGTGGGCAATTTCGTCGAACTCAAGAAGGCTGACGTAGCGGAAGGCGCCAAGGTCAATCATCTGACCTACGTCGGGGATGCCAGTGTCGGTCCGCGCGCCAACATCGGTGCCGGCACGATCACCTGCAACTACGACGGCTTCGGCAAATACCGCACGGAAATCGGGGCAGATGCGTTCATCGGATCGAATAGCGCGTTAATTGCGCCGGTCAGTATCGGCGAGGGTGCAATCGTCGGCGCGGGGTCCGTGATCACCAAGGATGTCGAAGCGGGCAGCCTCGCGTTGGAGCGCAGCGAGCAACGCGGCATTGCCGGATGGGCGCGCCGTTTTCGCGAGCGGATGACGGCCAAGCGGGCGGACTAGCCCTTAAGCTTGCGCAGGAACGCGAGCAACTTCGCGAAATAGGTTGGCTGGTCGTCATACATCGCCATGTGGCCGCCGTTGGTGGCTGCAAGCTCACCCTTCGGGAACTGCTTGGCCATGGAAGCCATGTAAGCGGGATCCATCGTGTCGTATTTGCCCGAGATCACCAGCGTCGGCACCTGGATGCGCTTAAGGTCATTGAAGCGATCCCAGTTCACCAGTCTTCCACTGGCGCCCATTTCGCTCGGGCCCTGCATGGTCACGTAGAACTTGCGGTTCATGTTCTCGGCCGCGCGCATGACGGGCTCGGGCCATTGCGCGGCCGGCCGCCGCAGGATGTGCTGTTCATACCAGTTGGGAACTAGAAGACTCATGTATTGCGGCTGCTCGGTCTTGCCGGTCTTCTCCATGTCCAGGATCTGCTTCAGCACGGCCTGGTTCATTTGCGGCTCGAGGACCTTGGTGGCGTAGGCATTATAGGCGGGGATCGACGCCATCATGTTGGAGATGATCAGGCACTTCATCTGGTCCTGATGCGCGAGCGCATATTCCATCGCCAGCATTCCGCCCCAGCTATGGCCGAGCACGCAGAAGTTGCTTTTGTCTCCTCCGATCGCCTTGCGGACCTGATCAACCTCATCGACATAGCGGGGCAGCGTCCACAGGTCCGGATCGTTCGGTCGATCGCTGTTTCCGGTCTCCAGCTGGTCGTAATGATAATATTCGACGCCTTCGGCCGGGAGGTAACTGTCCATGACCTCCAAATATGCGTGGGACAGAGCCGGACCACCGGTTAGCAAAAGCAGCTTCAGCTTCGGATTGTTGCCGACCCGCTTGATCCAGACCTGATGTGGCCCCTTCGGCGTTGTGATCGGGATCTTGCGCGCGCCGCCGCTCCAGGCGTCGGGATGGCCGCTGTTGTCGAAATAGCTGGCTGGCGGAGCCGCCGGACCACTCTTCGACTGCTCGACTGTCGCAACGCGGCACGCAGCCGTCGACAGGAGCAGACCGACGCTGACTAAGCCGATAAATGACCGCCGCATTAAATCCCCCTTGCCGCGCTATTCCCCTTTGCCGGGATGTTGCATAGCGCGGCCACACGTGCGTTCAAAGGATCGGCAGTATCATGTGCGGTATCGTTGGAATTGTCGGCAATCGCGACGTCGCGCAGCGCCTTTATGACGGGCTGAAGCGGTTGGAATATCGCGGTTACGACTCTGCCGGCATCTGCACCATTGACCACGGCAAGCTCGAACGGCGACGCGCCGAGGGCAAGCTCGACAATCTGGCGCGCGAACTCGCGCAAGACCCGCTGCACGGCACGACTGGGATCGCGCACACCCGCTGGGCGACGCATGGCGCGCCGACCGTCAGCAATGCACACCCCCACATCGTCGGCCCGATCTCGCTGGTTCACAACGGCATCATCGAGAATTTCAAGCCGCTGCGCGACGAACTGATCGCCGAAGGGCGGAAGTTTGAGAGCGAGACCGACACCGAGGTCGTGGGCCACCTCATCGCACGCGAAGTCGAAGGCGGGGCAGCGCCGCAGGACGCGGTCGCGAAAGTTCTGCCGAGGCTGATCGGCGCCTTCGCCATCGCCATCCTGTTCCGCGATCACCCAGACCTCATCATCGGTGCGCGCATGGGGGCACCGCTGACGGTCGGTTACGGCGAAGACGAGAATTACCTCGGATCGGACGCGCTTGCCGTCGCGCCTTGGACGCAAAAAATCGCTTACCTGGATGAAGGCGACTGGGCGGTCATTCGCCGCGACCGGATCGAAATTTTTGACCGTGAGAATCGTCTGGTCGAGCGGGAGATCGTCGAGTCCGGCGCGTCGTCCGCTCCCGTCGAGAAGGGCAATTACCGCCATTACATGCAGAAGGAGATCTTCGAGCAGCCGATCGTGGTTGCCCAGACGCTCCAGAGCTATGTGCGGCCGTTCGAAGGCGAAGTGGCGTTGCCGGTTGGCGACCTGGACCTGTCCAGCGTCAACCGCGTCACCATCGTCGCCTGCGGGACGAGTTTCTACGCCGGCCTCATCGCGAAATATTGGATCGAGCATTTCGCGCGCGTGCCCGTCGACATCGATGTCGCAAGCGAGTTCCGATACCGTGAGCCGGTGCTCGAGGCTGGCGGGCTGGCGCTGTTCATCAGCCAATCGGGCGAGACGGCGGATACGCTGGCTGCGCTTCGCCACGCACGGGCCGAGCAGCAGCGCATCGCCGTCGTCGTCAACGTGCCGACCAGCTCGATGGCCCGGGAGGCCGACCTGCTCCTTCCGACCCACGCCGGACCCGAAATCGGCGTCGCCTCCACCAAGGCTTTCACCTGTCAGCTAGCCGTCCTGGCGGCGCTGGCAGCGAATTTGGCACGCGCCAAGGGGCGACTGACGCCTGACGACGAAGCGGCGATTGTCGGACATCTGCAGGAAGCTCCTGCGGCGATGAATGCCGCGCTGGACCACGACGACGAAATTGCCTCGATGGCACACCTGGTCGTGCCCGCGCGCGACGTTCTCTATCTCGGCCGCGGGCCCGAATATCCGATGGCGCTCGAAGGTGCACTCAAGCTCAAGGAGATCAGCTACATTCACGCCGAAGGCTATGCAGCCGGCGAGATGAAGCACGGGCCGATCGCTTTGATCGATGACAATGTGCCAGTCATCGTCCTCGCGCCGTCAGGGCCGCTGTTCGAGAAGACCGTCAGCAACATGCAGGAGGTGCGTGCGCGGGGTGGCAAGATCGTGCTCATCAGCGACGCAAAGGGGATTGCGGAGGCGGGCGAGGGCTGCATGGCGACGATCGAGATGCCGCAGGTCCACCCGCTCATCGCGCCGCTCGTTTACGCGGTGCCGGTTCAGCTATTGGCCTACCATGTCGCTGTCCTCAAAGGCACGGACGTCGACCAGCCGCGCAACCTGGCAAAGAGCGTGACCGTCGAGTGAGCCAGCACCGCGGCCTCGTCATCGTCGGCGGGGGCGCAGCGGGAATCGGCGCGGCGCTGGAAGCGAAGGCGAAGGGCGTCGACGCGCTTATTCTGGAAGCAGGCAATCGGCTCGGCGGCCGCGGCCACAGTATCGCGTGGAAGGGTTACAACCTCGATCTTGGCTGCACCTGGCTTCATTCCGCCGAGCAGAACAGTTTGCGCGCGGAAGCGGAACGGTTGGGCAGGACAGTGAACCGGGGCGCGACTCACTGGTTCTCCCAATATCGCGACCTTGGTTTCACGCCCGCGGAGCAGGCAGAGGCGAGTGCGGCGTACGAACAGCTCGAGTCCTGCATGGCGGAAGTGCCGCCGCCGAGCGACCGCGCGTCGGATGCGATCGACGCCGATAATCCGTGGAAGCCGTGGCTGGACTCCATCAGCGGCTATCTAAATGGGGCGCCCCTCGACGAAGTGTCGGTGGCCGATTGGCTGGCCTATGACGATGCTGCGAGCATGCATAATTGGCGGCTGCCTGGCGGATATGGCGCGCTGATCTCCGCGCTCGGCGCGGATTGCGATCATCGGCTGGCAACGAGGGTGACTGCGATCAGTCGGGCGCGGGACGCGGTGCAGGTCAGCACGACCGAAGGCATGCTGTCCTGCGACAAGGCCATCGTGACCGTGCCGACATCAGTGTTGAACCGGATAAGGTTCGATCCGCCTCTCGAAGGCCTGTTCGAAGCCGCGGAGGCACTGCCGCTGGGGCTTGCCGACAAATTGTTCTTGGAATTGGATAGCGCTGAGGAATTTCCCCACAGCGCGCACCTCGCTGGCAATCCCTTCAGCGCGGAGACGGGGAGCTACACGCTGCACCCGATGGGCATGCCGGTGATCGAGGCTTTCTACGGCGGCCTGGGGGCCCGTGCGCTCGAGAAATTGACAGACGAGGACGCGGCCGCGTTTGCGATTGACGAGCTTACCGCCTTGCTCGGTAGTGGGATACGGAAGCGTCTACGCTTCGTAACACGCTCTTGTTGGGGTCAGGAGCCGCTCGCGCTTGGCAGCTACAGTCATGCGCAGCCTGGAAAGGCCGACATGCGCGCAAGGCTCGCTGAAGCTGGAGATGCCCGGATCCGGTTTGCTGGGGAAGCGACGTCCCCGACGGCTTATTCCACGGCGCACGGAGCCTTCGACAGCGGCAAGGCGGCGGTCAGGCGCCTCTACGGCTAGGCGGCCTCGCGCTGCGCCCGAAGCATGCGGATGTGGCGGCTGAGGCGGTCGTAGAGAAAGTCGACCACGGTCCGAACCGGGCGCGAATGCCGCACGCGCTCATGGGTGAAGAGCCAAAGCACGCGGTCGTGGTCGTCGCGGGGCGGCAGGCAACGGATTAGGTCGGGATCGGCGTCGGCCGAGATGCAGGGCAGGACGGCGATGCCGAAACCCGAGCGGATCCCCGACAGCAGCCCGCCAGAGGTGGCGTGGTGCATCGCCACCTGCTGCTCCAGGCCCAGGGCCTTCAGCCATGCCTGATAGTGGATCCAGAGATTGCCACCGCCGCCGCCGATGAAGCTGTGCTGGCGCAGTTC
This sequence comes from Sphingomonas flavescens, assembly GCF_030866745.1. Classification (NCBI taxonomy): domain Bacteria; kingdom Pseudomonadati; phylum Pseudomonadota; class Alphaproteobacteria; order Sphingomonadales; family Sphingomonadaceae; genus Sphingomonas; species Sphingomonas flavescens. The sequence continues at coordinate 19,557 of NZ_CP133016.1, forward strand.
CTGCGCCGTGCGGGGCACGCCGTGGCGCGCCGCATAGTCACGGCTGCAGTAGAGCGCCCAGCTGTCGACACAGAGCTGCCGGCCGACCAGGCCCGCTGGCTGGCCTGAGCTTTTCGTGCTGCGCAGGGAGATGTCGGCTTCGCCTGCGCCAAGGTCGCGGACCTTTTGGCTGGTGTCGAGTTCGATCATGATCTCCGGATAGGCCTCGTGCAGCTCCCGCAGCATCGGGGTCAGGAGGGTGATGGCGTACACTTCCTCGGTCGTGATCTTTACGGTCCCGCGAAGTTCACGGGAATGCGCCGCCGCGGCATCTTCGAACAATCGAGCTGCCCCGCCCATGTTGTCGGCGCTTTCGAGCAAGCTGAGCCCGATCGGCGTCAGCGCGTACCCAGCCTGCCTTTTGTCGAACAAGGCGACACCTAAGGCGGCCTCCAGCGCCGCGATCCGCCGGGCCACTGTAGTTTGGCTTACGCGCAGGGACCGGCCCGCCTTGAGCGTGCTGCCTTCGCGCGCAACGGCGACGAAATAGCGAATGTCATTCCAGTCGAACATCCGCGCCCCTTTAGCGCGCCGCGTAAGGCAGCGGTTCTGCAGATGTGCAGAACGATAGCACGAACTCGTGGCTGACGTAAGTTGCAATTTGATACTAATTAGCAGGTCGCGCCGGGATGTCCGGACCTCGAACGAAGGGAAGCGACATGGATAAGAGTTTCAAGATCGCCCTGACGGCCTTTCTGATCACCGCAGGCGTCATCAAAGGTGCGCCCGCCTTGGCCGCACAACCGATCGAAAACGTCAGCATTGTGCGGACGGCCGATCTAGACCTGACCAGGAAGGCCGGACGAATAGCGCTTGATCATCGGCTGGCTAGCGCTGCGGCGGAAGTGTGCGGAACGGCGTCGAACGCCGATCTGGTCGGATCGAACGAGGTGCGGGAATGCAGGGCCGACGTGCTTACCAAGGCCAGGGCGGACACTGCCCAGCTAGCGAGCCGGGGCTCCATCGCCGTCGTAGCAGCCCGCTAACAGCGGCGCTGCGATCGAAGGCGGCGTCGGCTCCCCCGGCGCGGCCTTCTAGTTGTGCGGGCCCTGTCCTGGCCCTACCGGTGAGGCATGCAGGTCGAAGGCGGATGCCATTGCGGCGCGGTGCGGTTCTTCGCGGACATTAACGAGGAGCCTGTGCCGGCGCTCGACTGCAATTGCTCGGTGTGCCGGATGACCGGCTTTCTCCACATCGTCGTGCCGCATGAGAAGTTCGATCTGCTCACCGGCCGCGACGCGCTCACCAGTTATCGCTTCGGCACGGGCACCGCGGACCATCTGTTTTGCAGACATTGTGGCGTAAAAAGCTTCTACCAACCGCGTTCGCACCCGGAGGCGTGGAGTGTGAATGCCCATTGCCTCGATCAGATGCCGGAACTGGCGATCGAAACGTTCGACGGAGCGAACTGGGAACAGGCCAAGGCGAGCCTCGACGCCTGACGACCGCGCCGTTACGGCGACGCCATGCATCGCCCCCTGCGCCTGACCATCGACCGGACCGCCGTTCAGGCGAACTGGCGCTGGCTCGCCCAGCGCGCGGGCGTGGCGACCGGGGCAGCGGTCAAGGCTGACAGTTACGGGCTTGGCGCCCGGCAGGCAGTCGAGGCGCTGAGCGGCGTCGGCTGTCGCGACTTTTTCGTGTCGACCTGGGCAGAAGCTGAGGCGCTGGCTGAATTGCCGGCGGATGCGAACCTGGTTGTGCTCCACGGCGTCGGGTCCGACGATGGCGAAGCCGCGCGGAGGCTCGGTGCGCGGCCCTGCCTGAACACGGCCGAGCAGGTGGCACGCTGGAAGGAGAGCGCGCGCGACCGACCGTGCGATGTGATGATCGACACGGGCATGAACCGGCTAGGACTGCGGCCCACCGAGATCGGCCTGCTCGACGGGCTGAATATCGACACGCTGCACAGCCATCTCGCCTGTGCTGACGAGGACAGCGCGATGAACGGCATGCAGCTTGAACGATTCCGTACGGTCGCCGCCGCGGTGTCAGCAAGACGCTACAGTTTCGCGAACAGCGCTGGCGTATGCTTGGGGCGAGACTATAGCTTCGATCTCGTTCGGCCAGGTTTGGCGCTATACGGTGGAATTCCGCGGGCCGAGGCGGCAGAAAATATCCGGCAAGTGGTCCGGGTCGAGGCGCAGATCGTGCAGCGGCGCATGATCCCCGCGGGCGAAAGCTGCGGCTACGGCGCGACCTTCATCGCCGAGCACGACACCGAGGCCGCCATCCTGAACATCGGCTATGCCGATGGCTATCAATGCGGCTTCTCGTCGCACGGCTCGGCGTTTGCTGGGGAGTTTGCGCTGCCCGTGATCGGGCGCGTGTCGATGGACCTTATCGCAATCGACGTCGATGCCGCGCCGGAGCTCAGGGAAGGCGACTGGGTCGAGATCGATTACGATTTGCCTTCCGCTTCGCGCCAGTCGCGGCTTTCGCAGTACGAGCTGCTGACGACGCTCGGGAACCGCTTCGAGCGGCGCTGGATCTAGCGCGCTCTTCCGGCGGCAGCGTCTTCGGCTTGTAGCGGCAGAGGTCGGTCACCGGGCAGCGCCAGCATTCGGGCAGCCGCGCCTTGCAGGTGTAGCGACCGTGCAGGATCAGCCAGTGGTGCGCGTCACGTCGGAAGGGCTGCGGGACAATCTTTTCCAGCTTGGCCTCGACGACGTCGACATTCTTTCCCGGCGCGAGGCCGGTGCGGTTGCACACGCGGAAAACGTGGGTGTCGACGGCAAATGTCTCCTCGCCAAAGGCCGTGTTGAGGACGACGTTGGCGGTTTTGCGACCGACGCCGGGTAGTGCCTGCAGTTGCTCGCGGGTGCGCGGGATTTCGCTGCCGTGGTGGTCTATGAGCGCCTGGCTGAGCAGAATGACGTTCTTGGCCTTCGTGTTGAACAGGCCGATTGTCTTGATCGCGTCGCGCAGGTTCTTCTCGCCCAGTTCGACCATCTGTTCCGGCGTCTTGATGCGGGAGAAGAGCGGCCGCGTGGCGATGTTCACTCCAGCGTCGGTGGCTTGCGCGGATAGCACGACCGCGACGAGCAATTGGTAGGGGTTGCCGGATTCGAGCTCCGTCGTGGGCGACGGGTTCGCCTCCGCCAGCCGGCGGAAGAACTCAAACACCTCGTCGCGCTTCAACGCAGGTCGTCCAGCGCGTTGCCCAGGCGATCTAGACCCGCGGCGAAGTCGTCGGTGCTCATGCCGAAGCCGATGCGGAAATGATCGGGCATCTCGAACCAGCGGCCGGGCACGACAGCGGCATCGTAGCGGTCGTGAAGATGGTCATCGAGCCGTTGCGTGTCGCCACCGGCCCAGCGCGGGAATGCCGTGATGCCATATGCGGCCGGGGCGCATTCGAGTTGGTCGCGGCTTGCGACGAAGTCGTCGAACATGGCGCGATTGCGCGACAGCATCGCGGGCGTGTCGCCGAGCACCTCGTCGAGATGGTCGAATGCGATGCAGCCGAGGCGTTCCGCCTGATGCGCCTGATTGACGCCGAACAGATCGTTCAGGCGCCACATTCGCTCGGCAAGCTCCGGTTCGGCGAGGATCCAGCCGCAGCGTAGGCCGCTCAGACCGTAGACCTTGGTCAGGCTATTGGTGATGACGAACTCCGGACCCAGATGCGCTGCGCTTCGACCGGGGGTCGCGGAGTCGAGATAGACCTCGTCGACGAGCACGCGCGCGCCGGCCCTTTTCGCAAGGTCGCCAATCGCGCGGAGTTCGGCCTCCGAGGCCAGCGCACTGCTTGGGTTGTGCAGATTGGTCAGCACGATCAGGCGGGTGGACGCGGTTATCGCTTGCTCGACCTTGCCCGGATCGAGGCGAAAGTCTTCCGCCGGGTTGCGCTCGAACCGTTTGATCGATGTGCCAAGAAAGCTCGCGGTAGCCAAAATGGGTTCGTACGTTGGATGCTCGATCAACACGTCGTCGCCTGGCCGGACCAGCGCGGCCATGGCAAGAAAGTTGGCCATGGACGTGCCGTCGGCGGAGACGACCTGATCGACGGCGACATCGTAGCGGCGGGCAATCGCCTCGCGTAGCGGCGCGTAACGCGGATGGCTTGCCCCATCGATGTCGAGATCCGCGAGGCTGAGCGGCAGACGGTCCATGCGGAAGTGCGGGACTTCGCTGCCCGTCAGGGCGTAGCGCACCGGGCGCTTGAACTTTGCCCAATGCATATACTCCGACTGCATCATGCGGCCGCTCACCGGGCGTTCGCCTTGCGCCAGTAGAGGTAGGCCGGGACACCCGCGAGCAGGATGGCGTATCCGATCAGGCTGTTGAGCGGGTTGTTCCAGACGGTGGCGACGACGACGACCGCGCAGGCAGCGACGAAGAGGCCGGTTGTGAACGGGTGCCCGGGCGCGGAAAAGCCAACGTTGTCGTCAGCGAACTTGCGGCGGAGCACGAACAACGCTGCGCCGGTCAGCCCGAAGAAGATGAAGTCGACGGACACAACGTAGCTCAGGATCTGCCCGAAGGTGCCGGACAGCGCGATGATCGCCGCCACGGCGCCTTGCAACGCGATCGCGACGACTGGGACCTGGGTCCGTTTGCTCACCATGGCGACGGAGCGGAAGAAACTGCCGTCCTCCGCCATGGCGAAATAAACGCGCGGCGCGGTCAGCATACTCTGGCTGAGAAAACCGAGCGCGGAGATGGCAATGCCGGCGGCGATGAAGGTCGCGCCGTGCTCGCCGAAGGCGCTGCGCATCACGTCGCTGGCTGGGGTTTTCGAAGCGGCGAGGCCCGACGCGCCGAGCACGTGGACGCATACGAATGCGACGGCGGTGTAGAGGACAACGACGCCGATCACGCCGAACAGCAGGCCGCGCGTAAGATCCCGCGCCGGATCGCGCATTTCGCCGGCGACGAAGCTTGATGTCTGCCAGCCGCCGTAGGAAAACATGATGGGCGTCAAGGCGGCGCCGAGCGCGGCTATGGTCGACACGTCCGAATAAGCGATCGGGGTCGGAGCGGCCGCCGGAGCCAGCAGGAAGCCCGCCGCAACCAACGCCGCGATGGCGCCGATTTTCAGCAGCATGAGGACGCTCTGGACGTTGCTCCCTGACCGCACGCCAAGGCAGTTGATGATGGTCAGGATGCCGAGCACGCCGACCGCGAGTACATTGTCGCCAAGCGCGGACGGCAGCACGGTGTTCATGTAGCGCGCGAAGGTAATCGCGACGGCTGCCATCCCGCCCGACTGAATCACCAGCAACAGCGACCAGCCGTAGAGAAAGGCGGGCAGGGGACCGTAAGCATCGCGCAGATAGGCATATTGCCCACCGACGGCCGGGCGACGTGCAGCCAACTCTGCATAAACAAGCGCGCCGGCAAGCGCGACGATGCCACCGATCAGCCAGGCGCCGACGATCAGAAGCGGTGTTCCGACATGCCGGGCGACTTCAGCGGGCGTGACGAAGATACCTGATCCGATGATCCCGCCCATGACCAGCATGGTGGCGTCAAACGGACCGAGGCGGCGAGCCAGTCCGTGCGAATTGACGACCGGGTCGCTCACAGCGCGGCGATCACGTCCTGCATGGTGTAGAGACCGGGCGGCTTGCCGAACAGGAAGCCGACCGCCGCCAGGGCGCCGCGCGCGAAAATGCGGCGGCTGTCGGCGCGGTGCCCGAGTTCAATGCGCTCGCCTTCGGTTGCGAGGATGACGACATGCTCACCAGCGACGGAGCCGCCGCGCAGCGATGCGTAGCCGATCGTGCCAGGTTCGCGGGCGTGGGGATGCTCGCTGATACGGTCGAAGCGGCTGAGTTCTTGCACCGTCGACCCGCGACCCTTGGCAGCCGCCTGCCCAAGCATCAGCGCCGTGCCTGAGGGCGCATCGACCTTATGCCGGTGGTGCATTTCCAGGATTTCGATGTCCCAGTCAGGCCCCAGTCGGCTCGTCGCTTCTTCCACGAGCTGGCGCAGCAGGTTGACGCCCAGCGACGTGTTCGGTGCATGAATTACCGGCACCGACGTCGCCGCTTCGGCGATCATCGCATGATGATCGGGCTGCAGGCTGGTGGTGCCGACCAGGATAGGCACATTGGCCGCAATCGCGCGATCGAGGCTTCCGCGAAGTGCGTCCGGCGCGGAAAAATCGACAATGACGTCGCCATGATCCTGGTCGAGTGCGAACCGATGGTCCTCGGCGACGGCGTTGGCGATTGCCTTTCCCATCCGGCCGTCGGGTGCGATAAGGCTAATCCGGATCGGCTGGTTGGGGTCGCGCATCGCCTAGGGTTAGCGAAGCCGTTCCTGCAGCGCTAGCGCCGCTGCTGGGGCGCGCACCTTCGCGCCGTTGATCAGGAAGATGTAGGCATCGCCGCGCTCGCGCCACTGACGGGCCCGTTCCGCGAACCCGTCGAGCGTCGCCTCATCGTAGCCTGTCGGGATGTCCTCGTTCATCCGCTGTAGCCGCGCGTAGGAGAAGTCGGCTGTATCCGCTTCGATCAGCGGATAATCATCGGAGTCCTCGAAGACGATTGCGACATTCCGGCCGCGGCACAGATCGAAGAAATGCTCGTCACGAAAACTCTCGTGGCGCGGCTCGATCGCGTGGCGGAGCTTGATGCCGTCAATGCTCTCCGGAAACAGGTCGATGAAGCCGGCAATGTCGTCACGGTCGAACTGTCGACGACCGGCGAATTGCCATAGGATCGGGCCGAGCTTGGGACCGAGCGCCGCAAAACCTTGCGCGCAGAAATTGCCGATGCCTTCCGCGCCTTCGGCAAGCTTCGATCGCATCACGCAGAAGCGTGAGCCCTTGATCGCGAACTGGAAGCCGTCCGGGACCGTCTTCGCCCAGGTTTCCCAGCTTTTCGGCTTCTGCCGGCCGTAGAAGGTCGCGTTGATCTCGATCGCGCCCATCTTGCTCGCGGCATATTCAAGCTCTTTCGCCTGCGCGAGCTTGTCCGGATAGAAGACCCCGCGCCACGGCGGGAACGTCCAGCCGCCAATGCCGATGCGGATCGTGCCTTCGCTCATCGTGATTCCGCTCCTACTGAGGTTGCATGACCATTCGCAACATCGTGATCCTCACGGGCGCCGGCGTGTCGGCCGAAAGCGGCCTCGCGACATTTCGTGGACCCGACGGCCTATGGGAGGGACATCGTGTCGAGGATGTTTGCACGCCCGACGCGTATGCGCGCGATCCGGCGTTAGTCCATGCGTTCTACGACGCCCGGCGGGCAAAGGTCGGAAGCGTCCGGCCGAATGCGGCACATGAAGCTCTGGCGCGCCTTGATGCTGAATGGCCGGGCGAACTGCTCCTGGTGACACAGAATGTCGACGATCTTCACGAACGCGCAGGGTCGAAGCGCTTGCATCACATGCACGGCGAATTGACCCGTGGCTGGTGCCTCGCGTGCGATCGACGGATCGACTGGAGCGGACCGATGGGTGAGACGGCTACGTGCCCTGCATGCAGTTCGGTGGGGCAGGTTCGGCCGGACATCGTCTGGTTCGGCGAGATGCCGTACGACATGGACCGGATCGACGATGCGCTGCGTGCCTGCGACCTGTTCGTGTCGATCGGCACGTCGGGCGCCGTCTATCCGGCGGCCGGTTTCGTCCAGACTGCGCGCTATTGCGGCGCGCGGACACTTGAAATCAATCTTGAGCCCAGCCTGGGCAGTCACCTGTTCGATGAGGGCCGCATCGGCCCGGCCAGTGTTGAAGTGCCGAAGTGGGTGGCGGAAATGCTGGCTTAGTCGGCCCACTCCAGGCCGATGTCGCGGTAGAGCGAGCGGTCCTCATCCCAGCGAGGGTTGACCTTCACATGTAGGAAGAGGTGGACCGGACGCCCCAGGTGCTGCGCGATCTCTTCGCGTGCGCCCGCGCCGATGGCCTTGAGGCGTCGTCCGCCCTTGCCAATTACGATCGCCTTCTGACTGTCGCGCTCGACAAGGATCTGCTGGCGGATTTCGGTCGAGCCGTCGGGACGGTCCTGCCAGGTCTCGGTTTCCACGGCCGTCGCATAAGGCAGTTCCTGGTGCAGCTGGTTGACGATCTGCTCGCGCGTAAGCTCGGCAGCGACCATCCGGTCGGTGGCGTCCGAGATGTCGTCCTCCGGGTAGAGCCACGGGCCCGTGGGCATGGCGGTCGCGAGCACCTGCTTAAGATCAGCGACGCCGTCGCCCTGGGCGGCGCTGATCATGAACACGTTGTCGGGACTGAGCCGCTGGGTGAGATCGGCCGCGATTGCCAGAAGCTTTTCCTTGGCGACCAGATCGATTTTGTTGAGCACGAGGATCAATGGATGCTGCCGGTCGCCCAGTGCAGCGATAATCCGCTCAACCTCGGCGCTAAGGTAAGCCGCTGCGTCGATTACCAGCAGGATTAGGTCGGCATCCTGCGCCCCCGTCCAGGCCGCAGCAACCATCGCCCGATCCAGTCGCCGGCGGGGTTCGAAGATGCCCGGCGTATCGACGAGCAGAATTTGAGACTCGCCGGAAATTGCGATGCCCATCAGTCGCGCGCGGGTGGTTTGCGCCTTGGGGCTAACGATCGCGACCTTCTGCCCAACCAGGGCATTGACCAGCGTCGACTTGCCCGCGTTCGGGGCGCCGATCACGGCAACGAAGCCGGCACGCTGCTCGCTCATTGAACTTGCGCCAGCAAGGCAGCGGCCGCCGCCGTCTCGGCTTCCTGCTTGCTCGCTCCCTCCGCACTGGCTTCCCCAAGCGTTCGCACGGAAACGCGGACGGTGAACCGCGGCGCGTGATGGGCGCCGGTTCTTGCCGTAACTTCGTACATGGGAGCCTTGACGCCCTTGGCCGCGGCCAGTTCCTGAAGCGCGGACTTGGGATGTTGCGGCGCTTTGCGCTGACTGGAAAGTTCTTCGTCCCAAAGGCGCAGGATCAGTCGCTGTGCCGGCTCAAGCCCGCCGTCGAGATAGAGCGCGCCGATCAATGCCTCGACCACGTCACCGACGACATTGTCGCTTTCACTCGCCCGATCTTCGCGCGCTTGCCGACCGAGGCGAATGAGCGGCGGCAGGCCGATTTCCCGACCGTTCTCGGCGCAGGTGCCGCGATCGACGAGCGCGTTGTAGCGCTTCGACAAATGGCCTTCGGGCTCGTTCGGGTATCGGTCGTAAAGCGCGCGGGCGATGACCATGCCGAGCACGCGATCACCGAGAAATTCCAGCCGCTCATAGCTATCCCCGCCGACGCTGGAGTGCGTCAAAGCCATTTCGAACAGGCGCAGGTCGGCCGGCTCGTGCCCCAGCCGGTCGCGGACGAAGGCGGCGACGTCGCTCATCGAGGTGCGTCCGCGTAGCCGTTTCCGATGCGTTGAGTCCGCAGCGCACTGAACCAGGTCCAGGGCTTGAACCATGAGGCGCCTCCATCGGTCGACCAGAAAGTAACTAGCGCGCGTCCGATGAGATTTTGCGTGGGGACCATGCCGACGCCGCCCTCGGCTGCCTGAAACCTGCTGTCCAGACTGTCGTCGCGGTTATCACCCATCAGGAAGACGTGGCCTGGCGGAACGATCACCGGTGCGAAGTCGTCGGCGACCCCATGTTCGACCTGGTCGAGAACCGTGTAGCTTGGCCCAGCCGGGAGCGTTTCCCGGAATGAGCGGTAGAGACAGTAGCCCTGACCATTGACCACGGCCAAGGCTGGCGCGGCAGGCGGAACGACGCGGCATGGACTGTTGGCAGTGACAGCGATGCGCGCGAAACCGAGCGGCTCCTGTGCCAGTAGCCGACCATTCAAGATCACGCGCCCGTCACGAACGGCGACCGTATCTCCAGGCAGTCCGATGACGCGCTTGATGAGGTCGGAATCCTCGGTCGGATGGCGGAAGACGACGACGTCGCCACGCTTGGGAAGGTGACTGAAGATGCGGCCATCGAACGCCGGAAAGCCGAATGGGAAGCTGTAGCGGGAAAAGCCGTACGGCCATTTCGCGACCGCCAGGTAGTCGCCGATATACAGGGTCGGAAGCATTGAGCCCGAGGGGATGTTGAACGGCGCGATGATGAAAGCGCGGAACATCCAGGCGGCGATGGCGACGATCAGGATGAAGCGGGCCAGCGAGCCTGCCGTTTCGCCTTTTTCAGGCTGCAGAGGCGGAGCGTTCGTTTCCGGCGATGTCGGGCTGGTAGCCATCGCGCGCTTGTTTCCGCCCGATGGGAACCCGTCAAGCGGGGTGGCAATCGCCCGTCCGGACACTATGTGCGGCCAACATGGCAGAAACGACGATCAGGCGGCTCGAAACCCTCTTCAACGATGAGCCGGATCGACTCAGCCGGCTAAGCTTCGACGTCGCCGGGATTTATTTCGACTTTTCGAAGACCCACCTCGATTCGAACATTCTCACCCTCGGGGTCCGGCGTAGCGAAAAGATGGGCTTCGCTTCCGCGCGCGAGGCGCTGTTCAACGGCGGCGTGGTCAACCCCAGTGAAGGCCGCCCCGCCACGCACGTGGCCGAACGCGGCAGTGGGTCACCTGAGGACGTGGACGTGGCCCAAGCGCGGCGACTACGGATGCGGGCGCTGGTCGACGCCATCGAGGCAGGTGCGTTCGGCGATATCACGGGCATCTTGCACATTGGCATCGGCGGCTCCGTGCTCGGTCCTGCCCTCGCGGTAGACGCACTCGGCCGCCGCCGCTCAGGGCTCAACGTCCGTTTTCTTTCCAACATTGACGGCGCGGCCTTCGACGACGCCGTCCGGACGCTGGATCCGGCAACCACGCTGATCGTCGTTGCGTCGAAGACATTCACAACCCTCGAAACGATGACCAACCTCGACGCCGCGCGGGCATGGCTCAGCGACGCCGGTGTTGACGATCCAGATGGAAGGATCATCGCACTGACGGCCAAGCCCGAGGCAGCAGCCGAGCGAGGGGTCGACGATACACGCATCCTTGTTTTCGGCGAAGGCGTCGGGGGCCGCTATTCGCTGTGGAGCGCGGTCGGGCTGACCATCGCCTTGGCGCTTGGGTGGGACGCGTTCGAGGAGATGCTTGAGGGTGCGGCCGAGATGGACCGTCACTTCCGCTTTGCCGATCCCGCATCCAACGTTCCGCTAATCGCTGCTTTCGCCGACCGCTTTTATGTCGAGGAGCAAGGCTGCCAGACGCGAGCGCTGTTCGCTTACGACGAGCGCCTGCGCCTACTGCCGTTCTACCTACAGCAGTTGGAAATGGAATCGAATGGCAAGTCCGTCACCGTCAATGGCGACCCGGTGGAGTCGACCGCACCCGTGACGTGGGGCGGCACCGGGACGGACGCGCAGCACGCGGTATTCCAATTGCTGCACCAGGGGACGGTGCTGGTTCCGGTCGAGTTCGTGGCGGTGACTGAGGGCGACGATGCGCAGGATCCCGAGCAACATCGCCTGCTGTTGCTCAATGCCTTCGCGCAGGGGGCGGCGCTTATGGAAGGGCGGACGAGCGACGACCCGCAGCGCACCTATCCCGGCAACCGCCCGAGCACGTCGATCTTGCTCAGTGTACTCGACGGCCGTGCGCTTGGCGCTTTGATCGCCTTTTACGAGCACCGCACATTCGCCAATGCAGTGCTTCTGGGTATCAATCCGTTCGATCAGTTCGGCGTCGAACTGGGCAAGGACATTGCACGCAAGCTTGCCGATGACGACGGCGAAGCGACGCTGGACGCGTCCACGCGCGCGCTGATGGAAAGAGCAGGAATCTGATGGCCGACTTCGACCTTTTCGTCATCGGCGCCGGCTCGGGCGGCGTTCGCGCTTCGCGCGTCTCGGCAGCCTATGGCGCCCGGGTAGCTATCGCGGAGGAGTATAAGGTCGGGGGTACATGCGTCATCCGTGGCTGCGTGCCCAAGAAGCTGCTCGTTTACGGCGCGCACTTTGCGGAGGATCTCGACGATGCGGCGATGTTCGGCTGGGACGTCCCGCAAAAACGGTTCGATTGGCAGGTCCTGCGCGACAACGTGCTTGCCGAAGTCGGCCGTCTGGAGGGCGCCTACACCGAAACGTTGACCAATCACGACGTCACAATCTTCCACGAGCGCGCGGTGGTCACCGGACCAAATTCGGTGCGGCTGGCGAGCGGTAGGGAGGTCACGGCCGACAAGATCCTGATTGCAACCGGCGCGACACCTGTTTTGCCGAACATCGAGGGTGTCGAGCATGCGATCACCTCGAACGAGGTTTTTCTGCTCGAGAAGCTCCCCAAGCGCATCGTCATCGTGGGCGGCGGCTACATCGCCAATGAATTTGCCGGCATCTTCCATCAGTTCGGTAGCCACGTCACGCTGGTAAACCGGACCGACGTCATCCTTCGCCACTACGATCAGCAGCTCGTCGACAGGCTCATGCAGATCTCGCTGCGCAAGGGTATCGACTTCAAGTTCAACGCTCTCATCGAGAGGGTCGAGAAGCGTGACGATGGTACGCTTCATGTTTCGATGAGCGGTTGCGACGATTTCGATGCCGACGCGGTGCTGTTTGCAACGGGGCGGCATCCGCACACCTCCGGCCTCGGGCTGGAGGATGTCGCCGTTAAGATGGGCGACAATGGCCGCATCGTCGTTGACGACGACAATCGCACGTCCGTGCCTTCGATCTTCGCGGTTGGGGACGTGACCGATCGAGTGCAGCTGACGCCGGTCGCGATCCGCGAGGGCCAGGCCTTTGCCGATACCTATTTCGGCAAGAAGCCGCATAAGGTCGATTACAACTGCATACCTTCGGCGGTATTCAGCCACCCTCCTCTCGCAGGCGTCGGTCTCACCGAAAGCCAGGCGCGGGAGAAGCTGGGGCAGGTGAAGACATATACCTCGGACTTCCGAGCGATGAAGAATGTTCTCGCGGGGCGGAATGAGCGCTCGCTCTACAAGCTTGTGGTCGACGAGTTGACCGAGCGGATCGTCGGCATTCACATGATCGGTCCCGATGCGCCCGAAATTCTTCAGGCAGCCGCAATTGCGGTGAAAGGCCAGCTGAAGAAGTCGGATTTCGACGCAACGGTTGCGCTCCATCCGACCATGGCCGAAGAACTCGTTCTCATGCGCTGAGGCGCGGTCCGGGGGGACATTTGCACGACGCGATCATCATCGGCGCCGGCCATAATGGCCTGACCTGCGCTCATTACCTTGCCAAGCGCGGCCTTAAGGTCGCCGTCCTTGAGGCAGCAGGTACGGTCGGCGGGGCGGCCGTCACGGACGAGTTTCTACCCGGCTTCCGCAATTCCGCCGCCAGCTATACCGTCAGCCTGCTGCAGCCGAAGGTCATTCGCGACATGGATCTTGAACGGCATGGCCTGAAGGTCGTGCTGCGCAAGACGGACAATTTCTTGCCGGGGGATGGGCAATACCTCCTTGCGGGCCGTGGAGGTCTCACGCGCAAGGAAATTGCCCGGCATCACAAACCGGATGCCGAAGGCTACGATCGCTACATCGCGGAACTCGAGACCGTGGTGCGGCTGCTCAAGAAGTGGCTGCTTCGGGCTCCGCCGAACGTCGGTCGCCGCCTGAGCGCAATTCCCAAGCTCCTCACTCTTGGCCGCGACATGGCTGGTCTGACATTGGCCGAAACCCGCGTGGTGCACGACTTCGCTCTACGGAGCGCGACGGAGATTCTTGATCGCCACTTCGAGCACGACCTGACCAAAGCGCTGTTCGGGTTCGACGGCGTCGTCGGCAATTTCGCATCGCCCGACGCGCCAGGGACGGCTTACGTGTTGCTCCACCATCTGTTCGGTGAAGCCGCTGGCGTACCGGGCGCTTGGGGTCACGCTATCGGCGGCATGGGGGCAATCACCCAGGCGATGGCTCGCGCCTGCCGCGAGGCAGGCGTGGACATCGTCCTGAATACGCCGGTTGAGGAGATCATCGTTGCGAACGGGCGTGCCGCCGGAGTGGTTGCGGATGGCAAAGCTTGGCAGGCAGCAAATATTGTCGGCGGCGTAAATCCTCGGTTGCTGTTCGACCGGCTGCTGCCGCGTGGTGCTGTGGATGACGACGTGTCGCGCCGCATGCACGGCTGGAAGTGCGAAAGCGCGACCTTCCGGATGAACGTCGCCCTGTCAGAGCTTCCTAAGTTCACGGTGTTGCCGAAAAAGGGAAACCACCTGACCGCGGGCATCATCATGGCGCCGAGCCTCGATTACATGCACCGTGCCTATCTCGACGCCGCGAATGATGGCTGGTCGAAACAACCGATCATCGAGATGCTTATCCCCTCGACGCTGGACACCACACTGGCACCGAAGGGCAGGCACGTCGCCAGCCTGTTCTGTCAGCATTTCCGCTACGACCTTGGTCCGAAACGCGACTGGGACAAGGAGCGCGAGAAGGCCGCCGATCATGTGATCGCGACCGTGGACGCGCACGCGCCCGGCTTCAGCGCGTCGGTGCTCGGCCGACAGATACATTCTCCGTTGGACCTCGAACGCCGCTTTGGCCTGATTGGGGGCGACATCTTCCACGGCAAGATGGGGCTCGACCAGCTGTTCAGCGCACGGCCGATGATCGGTGCCGCTGATTACCGAATGCCGCTAAAGGGTCTGTACCTCTGCGGCTCAGGCGCGCACCCAGGCGGCGGAGTCACGGGGGCGCCCGGGCACAACGCGGCGCAGGCGATATTGGCCGACCGTAAGCCCTGGGCACGGCGCCGATGAAGCCGTTGCAGGGAATCAAGGTTCTGGACCTCAGCCGCGTCCTTGCGGGACCGTGGTGCACACAACTCCTTGCGGACCTGGGCGCTGAGGTGATCAAGATCGAACGACCGGGCGTGGGGGACGACACGCGTCATTGGGGGCCGCCCTGGTTCGGCGACGGCGAGGACCGGGTTGCTGCCTATTTTCTGAGCTGCAACCGCGGGAAGCGATCCGCCGCCATCGACTTCGCCCAACCTGACGGGGCGAACCTGGTGCGCCGGCTTGCCGATCAGGCGGATGTCGTCGTGGAAAATTTCAAGGTTGGCGGGCTGCGCAAGTTTGGGTTGGATGCCGAGACACTGCGGAAGGCCAATCCGCGGCTTATCTACGCCTCGATCACGGGCTTCGGTCAGGACGGACCCTATGCCGACCGCGCAGGTTACGATTTCATCATCCAGGGCATGGGTGGGATGATGAGCGTCACGGGTTTGCCTGACGGCGAGCCGGGCGGTGCGCCGATGCGGGCAGGCGTCGCGATCGTGGACCTGTTCACCGGCATGTATACCAGCGTGTCGATCCTCGCCGCGCTGTTCAACCGCGAACGGACAGGGGAGGGGGCGACGATCGACATGGCCCTCTTCGATACGCAGATTGCGGTCATGGCGAACCAAGCGTCCAATGCGCTGGTGTCCGGACGGGATCCGCCTCGTCAGGGCAACACGCATCCGAACATCGTTCCCTACCAGCCGTTCGATGCCGCGGATCAGCCGATCATCATCGCGGTCGGGAACGACCGGCAGTTCGGGCGCCTGGCGTCAATCTGCGGCCACGAGGAATGGATCACGGATCCTCGCTTTGCTACGAACGAAGCACGCGTGGCCAACCGCTCGGAACTCGTGCCCCTGGTCGCACAGTCGATTGCGACGAGACCGGCCGCCGAATGGCTCGAGGCGCTGGAAAAGTCGGGTATCCCGGCGGGGCCGATCAACCGCCTGACGCAGGCGCTCGAAGACGTTCAAATCCAGCATCGGCAGATGGTCCGGGCGATCGCCGGGGTACCGCAGGTGGGATCGCCGGTCCGGATCGATGGCGAGCGAACGGACGCGGAACTGCCGCCGCCAAAACTTGGTCAGCACACCGCGCAGGTGCTCGACGATCTCCGCCTGCAATCCGCCGAGATCGACCGCCTCAAAGCCGCTGGAATCGTCGGCTGAGCTCTACTTCCCGACCTTGCTCGCGCCCTCGACCAACAGGTCGAGTTGCTTCTGACAGCCCTTGTCCACCAGCACCTGCGCCGAACCGACAAGGTCCGCAGGCGGGGAAGAGACGCTAACCAGTTCAAGCTTGTTAGTGTCGCCACCATCCGGCCATTCAACCGAATATTCCGCGCCGCTCTTCAAAGGCAACGCGGCAGGCCACGCAGCCAGCGCCTTGCCAGCCGCCCAGCTGAGCTGCTGCGCCTGACCGTCCTGCGAGCGAATGGTGACCGTCAGCGCACCTTCGCTGTCGGGCCGCCATAGTTGCAGTTTGTTGTTGGCGACGCAGACTTTGCCGCTCGTCGTCGCGTCCGCGTCCCAGATGCTGGGGTTGTGCGCGACCTCGGCGGCACGCAGCGCACCGAAGCGGCCGCGTTGACCGGCCGCCGACGCAAGCGTCACCTGCTTAGCATCGAAATTGCCGGGACCGCGAAGCGTTTGCGCGCTCGCCGGGCCGATGACTGTCAGGATATCCCCGCCCTGGAGGTTGATCTTCGCTGTTTCCGACAATGTCTTGCCCGGCGGGTAAGCCTTCGCCGAAGGACCCAGCGACTTCACCACTACCACGCTTGCAGCGGACGCGGTTGAACCGGCCATTGCCACCGCGGCGATGCCCCACAGCATAAGCTTCCGCATTATCCCAGCTCCTCGTCTAATCCGCAAAAACTGCATTGCCCCGTCAGCTTTCCGAGCTGCGGCCGAGTCGAATTCCGGTGTCGCTTTAACGGTAAATTATGCTTTCATTTAACCGAGGTCAATTAATCGCCCGTCGGTTGCGGCGATTAAGCGCTCTTTGGCCGGCGATCCGCGGCCGTCTGGTTAAAACCCAGCAGCCTTTCCAGGCTCTCGATGCGTGTCGCATTGTCCGCGATGAGTTGCGCCACATCCTGCTCGCGCGCTTCGCGTTTAATGACCGTCCGGATCGCGCGAGCGATTGATTCCGAAACTTCCTTCAACGCCTTTTGCTCGTCACGGCTCGGGATCGAGCCGTCGGGGCGAGGCCCAACCAGCAGATAACCGATCGGCTCTTCCCGGTCGGAGCTGGGCACGAGCGGGATGCGGATGGGAAACTGCCGGTCGCGCGGTTCGCAGCTATCGGTCTTATAGTCCTGCGCAACGCCGCTCGTTCGCCAATTCTCGACATCGTCGGTCGAAAGCCCGGCGGCCCGCATGACGCAGCCATTGACGATCAATGCGCCGCGGATCGCGCGGACGCCGCGGCCGACCCGCGCCAAAATTTCCTCTAGCATCTCGTTGAGTGATGCCGTCTCGCGCATGTCCCGGACGACTTCAGGCAGATCGTCGCGGAGAAGGAATAGATTGCGCTGGAACCGCTGTTCCGACCAGCGTTGCACCCGATCCTGAATCGGATTGACCAGGACCGTCGAAAGCGCCGCCGCGAAAATCACCGGTCCTTCGCTGTCGGTGTTGCCGTAGTAATTGTAGATAATCTGCTTCAGCCCGTCGGCTGTTGCCGCAAAGACGGCCGCGACCGTCACCGTGATCAGTGCGACATTGGCCGATTTACTGATGACGAAATCCGCATCGTAAAGACGATAGCGGAGGAGGGCGATGAGCAGACCGATCTGCAGCGTCAACACCGCGAGCGCGAAACTTATGCCGGCGCCGATCTCAATGAGCAGCTGTTCGCCGAAGCTACCCGCAGACCATTTCATGTAATCCGCGACGATCGAGACGCAGCGCAGCATGGCATAACCGGTGATGCCGAGGAGCGCCCATCGGATCTGCTGCCGCTGCTCACTGGAGTCGGTTACTCGCAGGTAGCGCAGCAGAGACAGGACGGCGACGACCATGAAGCCGATGAAGAACGTCTGGTAAACCGTACCATGCAGCAGCATCAGGACGGGCAGGAGGGCGATTAGCGTCACGCGACGCCATGACAGATTTCCGTGCGGGAAGAGCATGATCCCGGCCAGCAGCAGCACATTGCCAAGATCGAAGATCGCGACGTTGAGCCAGCGGGGCACCCCTGCGAACGCGAGCAATGTCGCGGAAGGCTGCTCAGCGCCGATGGTCAGTAGCACGGCGAGGGACAGGACTGAACTGACCGCGTCACGGGAATTGCGATGGTGGAGAAGCCAGGCTGCCCACAGCAGAAACGGGTAGGCGAGCACGTGGAGCAGGTCGATGAAGCTCAGCCAGCGCGTTGAAACACCCAGTGCCCGCGCACCGGCGTCAATGTGATTATCTCCGGTGGTGACCGTCACGTCGCGCACGCGGCCACTGCGATCGCGAACGGTGAGGGGCACCTCTGCGCTGTCCGTTCCAAACAGCAGGTTTCCCAAGGTTATGTAGGCAGGATCGTTGGCGTGCTGGGCCAACGTTTCTTCGTTGACCGGCATCCGCTTCGGCAATGGCAAGCCATAAATGGCGATGATCTTGTCGCCGGCAACGATCCCCGCTCCCGCAGCCTGGGGTCCGACCGTGAAGCGCACAACCGTGGCGTCGCTCGGCGAAACGGCGAACCCGGCCCGGCTGCCGAGAAGAAGCTGCGAATTGTTGGCGGGCGCCGTGTATCGAAGATAGAAGCCGCCAACAGATCCACCGAGCGCGAGTGCGAACGCTAGAATCCATAGGATCGTAAAGGCGACCCGGACGGGCGTGTTGAACGGCGGCACGCTTGGCGGGAGACGCCAGCCGTCCGTCAATCGTGGCCCAGTATTAGGCAAGGCAAGCTGCATCCAGCCCAGCTCCAGCCGCCGTTAACTTTCCGTATCATGAGCGGCCTCGGCTCATGGCGCAAGTTCCCGATGCCCTTGGGCTAATGGTCGGTCTCGATCTCCTGCGTGCCGTAGCGCGACTGGATGAACCGCCCCTGGGTCTCCAATGCGGCCACGTCGGCGCGAGCAAGTCGCTCCGACACGTCCGCCAGCGCACTTCGACTGGCGCTCAGTCCTTCGACCAGACGCTGATCCACCGTCTTGTCCTCGCCATCGCGCTCTTGGCGATACGACGGTGGAACCCGTTCGTAACGCTCGATCAACCCGGGCAGATGGATGGACATCAACCGCCTCGCGTCCTGCGCAGAGGGATCCACCGCATCGACCCGCTCGAGTGTCTGCTTCAGGGAAGGCAGTATCTGGGCAATCGCGTCGACTTCATTTTGCGCTGGTGCAGGGAGCGCTCGGCGTGCGCGATAAAGATAGGAATCGAAACGCTCGACCATGGCGCCGTTGGGAAGGTCGGCAGTAGGGGCGGCGGGCGTCACGCTTTCGCGCCTCCCGCGCATTAGTGTGAATCCGACGACCGCGGCGGTGACCAGCAAAGCGGCAAGGAAGCCGAACATGCCGATTGGCCGGACCAGCCCAATCGCAATCGTTGCCAGCCAGATGACCCCAGCGGCGATGGCGATGCGCTTCGCGAGCTTGCCGGCTCCGGCATTCAGCCTTCGCCGTTCCCGTTGCGCCGCCGCGCGGCTCGGGCCGTCCCGCGAGTCGATTTGCTGGGTGACGCGCTCAAACCGGGCGATCGCCCGTTCGACTTTGTCCGTGACCTCGGTCACCGCGCCTCGATCGGCGTGAGCGGAGAAACTCCGCCCTCGAGCTTGCCTTGGTTCACACCTTCAGCACGGGCGATGTAGCCCTTCGACTTTTCGACCTCGCGGCCAAGCGTGTCGACGGTCTGCTTCATGTTGCCCAGCGCCTGCAGCTTGAACTGGTCGATCTGGTCCATCGTATCATAGATGTTCTGGAATGCGCGTTGCAGCGTCTCAAGCGGGATCGTCGACGAGGACGCTTGCTCGTGGATTGCCCCGGTCTGCGTACGGAGCATTTCGCCGGTGGAATCGATCATCCCGGCAGTTGTCGTGTTCAATGCGCTGATCTGTTGCAGGACGAGCTTCTGATTGGTCATTGCCTGCGCCACCGTGACCGCCGTTCGTAGCGCCGCCACGGTGGTGGTCGACGCGCGATCGACGCCCTTCACCAACTCGACATTGTTCTTCTTCACCAGGTCCAGCGCGAGATAACCCTGAACGGTCACCGCCATTTGCGTGAGCAAGTCCGTCGTCCGCTGGCGGGTGTAGAAGAGTGCTGTTTCGCGGATCGCTTTTGCCTTGGCCGGATCGGTCGCATCCAGCTCATTGGCCTTGTCTTCCAGCTTCTGGTCCAGTCCCTTCGAAATATGCACCATCTGCTCCAGCTTGTGCATCGTCTTCCAAAGGTTGGCCCGCTCGGTGTCGATCGCGGCGTTGTCCATCAGCAACTCATCCTTGCCGTTGGCGAGACTGCCGAGAATCTTTGATATGTGTGTCTGCGAACTGCGGTATTTGTCGAAATAGCGGTCGACCCGGTTGCCAAAGGGGATGATCCCCAACAGCTTGCGGGTCTTCGTCGCTTCCTTTGGATCGAGGGACTCGACTGTACGGCGCAGCTCGGTCAGGTCAGCACCGATGCCCGTATCCTTGTCGATCGCCTTCACAGGACGATCGAGGAAGCGGTTGGATGCGCCCGCGGCTTCGGCGATTTCCTTGCGCCCCATGGCGGTGAGCTGGTCGACTTTCTTGCCGAACTCCGGACTGTTCGAGTCCAGCGCCGCAAGCTCGTCGACGAATTGCGACACCTTCTTGTCGAGTTCGCTGGTCTCTTCCGTCTTCAGCGGGACGAGTCCGGCCGCCTCGGCCGGGACGACCGGCTGCAGCACCTCGGGTGGGTCCAGCTTCAGCTTTGTCGCCGTCTGCGTTGCAGGTTCGCTCGCCATCAAATTTCCTTTCCGTCCCTTTCTGCGGCGACCCGGTCACAGGGTCAACGTCAGGGCGTTCTTGCTGTATTATAAGTGTAGGACACTAAGCGTTTCAAGAAGAGACATGGCTAATCCTTGACTGGCGTTAACCATGACTCTGAACGCATCACTTACCCTGTGCGGGCTAGGGGGTTCGACCAAAGCTTAAGCAAGCCGGGGCACCGAATGATCGCGTTCATCAGGAAAATCCTCAAAGATCGCCGAGGAAATGCGCTCGCCATCGCCTGCGCGGCAATGCCGCTGATCGTCGGGGCGTCAGGCCTCGCCGTCGATACGATTCAATGGACCTTGTGGAAGCGCCAATTGCAGCGCGCAGCGGACTCCGCGGCCATCGCAGGTGTTTATGATCGCGAGGCGGCTAGCGGAAGCACGTCAACGATCATGACGACGGTCAATCACGACCTTACGCTGAACAAGCATACGTGGATGGCGCTGAAGACCGGGTATCCAACCCTGGAATATCCAGCGAACAGCGGCGTAATGATGAATCAGGTGAAGGTTACCCTGGCCATCCAGCAGCCGCTGCCGTTCAGCTCGTTCTTCATGACGACCGCGCCCACGATTTTTGCGGTCTCGACGGCCGCGAGCATTCCCGCGGGTGGCGACCCCTGCATGGGTGCATTCGAGACCAGTGCGAAGAAGACTGGCCTGAACTTCACCGGCAACGCCGGCATTGAAGCGCCGGATTGCACGGGCTGGGCGAACTCTGCATCGACCAATTCGGCCGCTGCGGGCGGTAGCTCGAACGTGACCCTCGAGACCGTTGTCGCGGTCGGCGGCATTCAGGAATCGAACAACTGGCACGTCAAGGCTTACCGACCTTACTCGCCGCCGTTCAAGGATCCCTACGCCGACGTGAATCCTGATCCGTCGGACATGCGCTGCACGACCGCGGATCTCACGCAGGATACGAATCTCGCCGCGGCGGCTTCGGCAAATACGAACTGTTGGGCGTCATTGCGCGTCAATTCGGGAACAACGTTGAACCTCGACGGCTACGTCAATCCGAACAATCCGAACAAGACGTTCTACATTAATGCGGGCGACGCATTCGTTCAGGGCAACATCACGTGCACCGCGTGCACCATCGTGCTGACGAACAAGGATCCGCTTTCGACCACCATCGGTCAGTTCAAGGTGAATGCCGGGTCCAATACGAACCTTACCGCACCCACGGCCGGGACGTACAAGGGTATCGCCATCTATCAGGATCGGCGTGCGCAGGACAGCAATCAGACCAACAAGATCAACGGCAACAGCGGCTCGATCATTCAGGGCGCCTTGTACTTCCCAAGCCAGCAGCTCGACTACAACGGCACGGGGACGACGAGCGCGATCTGCACGATGTTTCTGTCGCGCCGACTGAACTTCAGCGGCAACAGCACGACCACGAACAAGTTTCGGAAACTCGCGGATTGTGCCGCGTTCGGGCTCGGCGCCGGCAGCGGAACCAGCCGCATGGTGAGGTTGGTCGCATGATGACGCTCAATCTACAGGCGCTGCGCTCCGATGAGCGAGGCGCGGCAGTGATCGAGATGGCGCTGATCGCTCCGGTGTTCGCGCTGTTCATCATCGGCATCAGCGACATGAGCAACGCGTACACGCAAAAGCTCGCGCTGGAGCAGGGCGCGCAGCGTTCGATCGAAAAGGTCATGCAGACCACGGGTCTTACGACCGTCGCTGACACCATCAAGACCGAGGCGGTATGCCAGGTTAACGGCGTGAATGCCGATGGCACTTGCAAGGCAGCTCCGATCACGGCCAGCAATGTGACGGTCACCTATCGTCTCGAGTGCAAGGACTCAGGCGGCGGGCTCACGACGCAGACGAGCACCGATGCAGTCGCGTTCGATGATCTCGAATGTCCGCCGACAACGACCGAGCAGCGCTATTTGGAAGTGCTTGTCGAGGACAAGTACACGCCGATCTTCCCGGTGCACTTCGCTTCCTTCACCGCAGCCGACGGAACCTATCACCTGTCGGCCCGCGCAGGGATGAGGACGCAATGATGACTCAGCGACTTCTTCGCGATGAACGCGGCGCGGCGGCGGTTGAAATGGCCTTCGTCCTGCCTGTGCTTGTGACGTTCATCTGGATCTTCGCGCAACTTGCGCAAGTCTATCGGGCATCGGCAGGCATCCAGCAGGCGCTGGGGCAGGGTGCCCGCTACGCGACGCTGTGCATCAACCCATCGGCAACGGGTTGCGCCTCGCCGACGGCGGCTCAGGTCAAAACGGTGATCGATCAGAGCATCTATGGTCTCGGCCCTGGAACCTTCAATGCGCCCGAACCCACGGTGGGCGACGATGGGACCAGCCGCTACTACGACCTCAAAGTGACCTATACCCAGCCGACGAGCCTGCTGTTCGTGCCTGGACCGACCGTGACGATGTCGCGCACCAAGCGCGTGTGGATCGCGGCCCCGGTTACCTGATCGCCGTCCGGCGCTTCTCGAAGAACGCGCCGATCGCCGCTTTTACCTCGGCCGAGGCAAGCCGTTCGCCGAACATGCCGCTTTCAAGCTTCATGCGTTCAGCGACGTCGCCGTTCGATCCGCGACGCAAGAGCTTTTGCGTCTGACGTAGCGCTTCGGGCGGCTTGGCAAGCAGGCGGCCGACAACTTCCTCGAGCTTCGCCGCGAGTTCGCCGTTTTCCGCGCGGTGGCTGACCAGCCCGATGTCCATTGCCTCTTCGGCACCAAAGGGCTCGGCCAGTAATAGATAGCGCGCGGCGCGCCGCCGGCCGGCAAGCTGCGGGAAGATAAGCGAGCTGGCGGCCTCCGGCACCAACCCCAAGTCGACGAAGGGCATCGAAAAGCGCGCACTGTCGTCCGCGATCACCAAATCGCAGTGAAGCAGCATTGTCGTGCCGATCCCGACGCAATTGCCGTGAACCGCGGCGACGATCGGCACCTCATTCCCGGCCAGGATGCGAAGCAGGCGCGTGACGGGAAGTTCTTCCTCGCCGCGCATGTCGGTCGCCAGAAAGTCGGCGAGGTCATTGCCGGCGGCAAAATCCTGTCCATCGCCGCGAATGGTGACGACCTGGACGTCCCGGTCGTTAGCCGCACCTTCGATGGCATCGGCAAGCGCTGCATACATGGCGACGGTGATCGCATTACGGCGTTCGGGGCGCGCAAGCGTGATGGCCAGCACGCCGCCGCTTCGCTCAACTTTGACGTGCTCGCTCATCCCGGGCTCCCTTCGAATCGGATGACGGGCGCCGCTGCCCCCGCTAAGGCCGGTTCATTCAACAAAGCCGGGGCGCACGCAAACCATCATGAAGTTCTTCGCCGACACTGCCGAAATCGATGAAATCCGCGAGCTCGCCGACACAGGGCTGCTGGACGGCGTCACGACCAATCCGAGCCTGATCCACAAGTCGGGCCGCAACTTTCTCGAAGTCGTGAGGGAGATCGCCGGCGTTGTCGCAGGTCCTGTCTCGGCCGAAGTCGTTGCCCTCGATCACGAAGGGATGATGCGGGAAGCCGAGGTCTTGCGGAAGCTTGGCGATAATATCGCGATCAAGGTGCCGCTTACACCTGCGGGTCTCAAGACGTGCAAGGCGCTGACCGGCGACGGATCGATGGTCAACGTCACGCTGTGTTTTTCCGCGGCCCAGGCGCTGCTGGCCGCCAAAGCGGGCGCCACCTTCATCTCGCCGTTCGTCGGACGCCACGACGACGTGGGGTTCGACGGCATGTCGCTGATCGCTGACATCCGGCTGATCTACGACAATTACGATTTCGATACGCAGATCCTGGTCGCCAGCGTCCGCCACCCGATGCACGTCGTCGAATCCGCCAAGATCGGTGCTGATGTAATGACGGCGCCCCCGAAGATCATCTGGCAGTTGTTCAAGCATCCGCTGACGGACAGCGGAATTGCAGGTTTCCTGAAAGATTGGGAACAGACGGGGCAAAAGATAGTCTGATTACAATGAGTTGCGCTTTTCGAATTAACCTTTGCGCAACCTTCCGGGGTAACACTTTCTCAACCGGTCGGGGGGTAGGGTCCACAAATCCTGCGAAGGACATGCAGGGTCAGGGGGCGGTTCGCCGCCACTGGTTGGAACCTAGGAGCGAAGACCATGAGCAAGTTTCTGAAGCTGATTAAGAACGAAGAGGGCGCGACCGCCATTGAATACGGCCTGATCGCGGCGCTCATCGCCGTTGCGGCCATTGGCGCGATGCAGGGCATCGGCAACAAGCTGAACACCACGTTCAACAACGTGTCGAACCACCTGCCGTCGAGCTAAGCTTAGCTCCCAAGCGGGAAAAACGGGGCGGCGGCGTCGAAAGACGCCGCCGCTTTCGTTTGCGTGTCATCCACGCACGCGGTGATGGTAGGAAATTAACCAACCGAGGCGTATCCTCCGCTCGCGATGGCCACGGTAATCAATTTCGAAGAGCGGGCGGTTGCGCAGCTGCGTCAGCGGCTCGGGGCGGCGGAGGAGGCCAATCAGGACCTCATCGCCTTCGCGCGCGGTCATTCCGGTGCGGTCGCTTCCATCCACGAGGCTGTTCTGGCGGGCATCGAGGCCGATAGCATCGAGGCGCTTTTCCACGTCGTTACGCAGGAATGGCCATTGATCCTGGGGATCGACGCCGTAGCTCTGTCACTGATCGTCGGTGAGCAGGGCTTTCGTGCCGACGGCGGAGGCGTCCACCCGGTGGATCCCAAGGTGTTGAATAAAGCAATCAGCCAGGTTCGTGGCGTCGAAATGCGCACCGTCGAACGCGGCCACCCATTGTTCGGGCCGGCATGCGACCTCATCCGCGCTCAGGCGCTGATCCGCATTGACTGCGAGCCACCACTACCTTGCGGATTGCTCGTTCTGGGGCAGCGCGCGGAGCTGAGTTTGGATGCGCGCCATGGCTCCGAATTGCTCATGTTCCTTGGACGCAGTCTCGCGGCTATGATCCGCAGGTGGCTGATCATCCCGCAGAGTTGACCCATCCTGCCAGCGCGCTAGTCGCCCGCTGGTCTTCCTATCTTGCGCATGACCGGCGCCGCTCACCGCACACCGTGCGCGCCTATGAAGCGACGGCGCATCGCCTGATCGATTTCCTGGGCGAACATCTCGGTGACGCGGTCCAGCCCGACAGCCTGCTAGATTTAACTGCGGCCGATTTACGCGCTTTCCTGGCTGACCGACGCCGCGATGGTCTCGGCGCTGCTTCGGTCGCGCGCGAATTGTCGGGCGTCCGCGCCTTCCTCCGCTACGCGAGCGAGCAGGAGGGCAGGTCGGGGCAGTTGCCACGAACGCGCGGTCCCAAACGCGCTCGAACCCTGCCTCGACCGGCTGCTCCGGACGACGCCGTCAATCTTGCGGAGAACGCGGCAGAGGCCGCCAGCGAGCCGTGGATCGGTGCTCGCGACCTGGCGATCCTGCTGCTGCTTTACGGCGCGGGTCTGCGCGTAGCCGAAGCAATGTCGCTGACGGCGGACATGCTGCCCATCGGTCCTACGCTTCGCGTCACTGGAAAACGATCGAAGACCCGCGTGGTCCCGATCGTCGATGCCGCGCGGGAGGCGATCGACGATTATGTCCGGCAATGCCCTTACTCGCTGAGCGGGTCAGACCCTTTATTCGTCGGGGCGCGCGGCGGTCCGCTGAACCCGGACCTTGTCCGGCGGTCGGTCGCGTCGGCGCGGCGCCGGCTCGGTCTGCCTGACACGCTGACCCCGCACGCGCTGCGACATAGTTTCGCGACCCACCTTCTGGCGCGGGGCGCGGACCTTCGCTCGCTGCAAGAGTTACTCGGCCATGCGAGCCTGTCGTCGACCCAGATCTACACGGCGGTGGACGCGGCGCATCTTCTCGATGTGTATCGCCACGCCCACCCGCGCGCTTGAGCAGAGACCCGCCGGCAGCCAATACGCGACTACCGGCCGAAGACTTTGCCGCGGCGCGCCGGTAGTGGGGACCGCCGGCCGCGACAATGACAGGGCTAGGCGGCGCTGGTTAAGCGACTGCTAAATAACCATTTTGGCGGAAATGCCTGCCGCCCGCCGCGAGCGTCGGCGGTACCAAAATGAACCTAGTTGCGGACTTTTCGCTCGATCGCGTCCCAGATCATGCCCGCGGTGTCGCTACCGTTGAAGCGGTCGATAGCCACAATGCCCGTCGGTGAGGTGACGTTGATCTCGGTCAACCAGCGGCCCCCGATCACGTCGATGCCGACGAAAAGCAGGCCGCGCCGCTTTAGTTCCGGGCCGAGCGCATCGCAGATTTCCTGTTCGGTCTCGGTCAACTGGGCGGCTTCGGCCGTCCCGCCGGCAGCGAGATTTGAGCGAATGTCGCCGGCCGCCGGTCGCCGGTTGATCGCTCCGGCGAACTCCCCATCGACGAGCACGATCCGCTTGTCTCCCTCGGCAACTTCCGGAAGAAATGCCTGGAGAACGTGTGGCTCGCGGTAGGTCGCGTTGAACAGTTCGAGCAGGGCGCCCAGGTTCGCGCCGTCACGGCTGACCTTGAAAACCGCCTTTCCAGCGTTCCCGTGCAGGGGTTTGAGAACTGCATCGCCATGCTGCTCGAGGAACTTACGCGCGGCGCCCAGCGACCGGGTGATCATCGTCGGTGGCATGAACCGCGCATAGTCGAGCACCCAGACTTTTTCGGGCGCGTCGCGGACACCTGCCGGGTCGTTGACGACGAGCGTCTCACTGCTGATCCGCTCCAGCAAGTGCGTTGCGGTGATGTAGCCCAGGTCAAATGGCGGATCCTGCCGCATCAAGACGACGTCGACGTCGCGGCCAAGATCCAGGATGGTGAATTCGCCCAGCTGGAAATGGTCGCCTTGGCTAGGTTGTACGCTGACAGCGTGCGCGCCGGTATAGACGCGGCCGTCTTCATAGGTCAGCGCCTCGGCCAAGTAGTGGTAAAGGTGGTGACCGCGCCCCTGCGCGCTGAGCATCAGCGCGAAAGTCGAATCCCCGCTGATGTTAATGCTTTCAAGCGGGTCCATCTGTACGGCGACGCGAAGGCTCATAGGTTGGACGCTCTAGTTGTGGCGGTGACGAGTGTCACCCTTGCCAGACGTTGACGAGATGTCGCGGCCACTGCCGCGGAAGCACGAAGATGGCGTCGATGCGTACGTTGTCGCCATCGCGCATGAACCTTGGGGTGAGTTGCTCGGCGGCGGCGGCAACGCGGCGAAGCCGCCATTCATCTAGGGAGAAAGCCGCCGCTTGAGCGGTGGCACGCGCCTTCACTTCGACAAAGGCGAGCGTGCGGCCACGCCGCGCGACGATGTCGACCTCACCGCCACGCGCCCGAACCCGTCGCGCAAGAATGCGCCATCCGCGCAGCCGCAAATGCCAGCAAGCAAGGGTCTCGGCCCCGCGGCCGCGCTTCTCGGCCGCCTGGCGGGTCACTTCGTCAGCTCGAGCGCGCGCGCATATGCGCGCTTGCGCGGGAGCGACAATTTTTCTGCAACCTCCGCCGCGGCGCGAGATGCGGAGAGGCGCGTCAACGCTTCGCCGAGCGCGGCGTCGAGCTGCTCGTCGGTGGCTGCCTCCGGCACCGCAGGTGGCCCGACGACGACGACGATCTCGCCCTTGGGCTGGAGGTCCGCGTAGCGGGCGGCCAGCTCGTTTAGGGTCCCGGTAACGCATTCTTCGTGAAGCTTGCTGATCTCCCGCGTGACCGCACCGTCCCGGTTGCCGAGTTGTTCATGCAATGCAGCCAAAGTGTCACCCAGCCGGGGCCCACTTTCGTACAGGATCAGACTCGCTCGCACCCCGGCAATTTCGGCCAGCGCCTCGCTGCGCGCCTTCGCCTTTGCGGGGAGAAAGCCGAGAAAGAGGAAACGGTCAGTCGGCAGGCCGGCAAGCGTCAGCGCGGCAATTGCGGCAGAGGGGCCTGGGATGGTGTGGACCGCATGGCCCGCAGCCCGGGCCGCCCGCACCAGCTTGTATCCGGGATCGGATATCAGCGGCGTCCCGGCATCGCTAACCAGCGCAATCGCCTCGTCGTCAAGGCGCGCCAGGATCGCATCCCGCTCGGCTTCGCTGCTGTGATCGTCGTAGCGCATCATCGGCACTTTTGCCCCGATATGCGCAAGCAGCTTGGCGGTTACGCGCGTGTCTTCAACGAGAATCCGATCCGCACGTCGAAGCGCATCCGCAGCGCGCGGCGACAGGTCGCGAAGGTTGCCGATCGGCGTCGCGACGATGTGCAATCCGCGCTCAAGCCGCTCTTCCATCACGCGCGCGCCAAGCTCTTCCAATTGAAACGGAAAAGAGTCATTCTCCAACTTTCATAGCCTTGGGAGAGGGATATGATCATATTCGTCGCCGCGTCAGCCATTAGCCTGGCCGCTTCGCAAGCCACCATCGCTGCACCCACCAATGAATTTCGCGGTTGTCTCCGCGAAGCCGCCACCAAGGCTAAAGGCGAAAAGGTGGCCGGAGATGCGATCGAGGGCTACCTCAAAAGCGCATGCACGGCGCAGATGGGGACGCTCAAGGACGCGCTCATCGCCTTCCGGATGAAGAACGGCATGACGCGCAAGGCCGCCGCATCCGATGCCGACATGACCGTGGACGATTACGTCGCCACGCCCGCCGACAACTACAAGTTCATGGCCCAGCAGGACGCGCCCAAGGCTGCACCGGCTGCGACTGCCACACCGGCGCCGATCCCGGCCGCGGTTACGCAACCGCCGAAACCCTAGGCTCGACAAGGGCGATCCGCCCGAGAATATGATCGAGAAGCAGCCGGCCACGGTCGGTAAGGGCGATCCGTCCGGTCTCGCGCGCGAGGTGGCCTGAACCGACCAGGCGATCAACCTCTTGCCAGTCGACGAGGTTCGGATAGCCAAAGCGACCGGCAATCGCCTCGACATCGACGCCTTCCGCGAGGCGCAGCCCCATGACGAGGGCTTCATCGGCCGCCTCGTTGGGAGACAGCGCAGCTTCCTCGACGATGCCGTGCCCATTCCGGCCCATGGCTGAAAGGAAATTCTCGGGCTTACGATGGCGGACCGTCCGCTGGTCAAGGCGACGGCCGTGTGCGCCCGGGCCGACCCCCGCGTAATCGCCGTAGCGCCAGTAGGTGAGGTTGTGGCGGCTCTCGTGGCCGGGACGCGCATAATTGCTGATCTCGTAGCCCGGCAGGCCCGTAGCAGCCGTCATTTCCGCAGTGACCTCATAGAGGGTCGCGGCCTCATCTGCGCCGAGCGGCTGCAGATCGCCGCGTGCAACCATCGCAGCGAAGCGCGTGCCGGGCTCGATGGTGAGTTGATAGAGCGAGAGGTGGGACGTGCCCGCGGCCAGCGCCAGCGAAAGGGTGCGCCGCCACGTTTCCTCGGTGTCGCCGGGGAGGGCGTAGATCAGGTCGAAGCTGACACGCCCGAATTGGCGCTGTGCGATTTCGAGCGCGCGCTGCCCCTCCGCAGCACTATGGGCGCGGCCGAGGAAGGCGAGGGCGCTGTCGTCGAAGCTTTGCAATCCGAGCGACAGGCGGTTGACCCCGGCCGCCGCGAGGTCGGCGAAGCGTGCGGCCTCCACCGAGTTGGGGTTGGCTTCGAGGGTAATCTCGAGGTCGTCGCTGGCGGTCCAGTGTCCGCGTGCCGCGGCGATGACCGCCTCGACGTTGGCCGGATCCATGAGCGAGGGGGTGCCGCCACCGAAGAAGATCGAGGTCAGCCGGCGGCCCGGTAGCAACCGAGCCTCGTGCGCGAGGTCGGCCAGAAGTGCATTTCGCCACAAATCCTGGTCAATTTCCGCCCGAACATGGCTATTGAAGTCGCAATAGGGGCATTTGCTGACGCAGAACGGCCAGTGGACGTAGAGCGCCACAGAGGGAGTTTCGGGCTCCGCTCCGCTTAAGGTCACTAAGTTCACGCCGGACAGCGCCTTTTGCGTGAACTTAGGCGAACCTTCAGTCCATCACTGCCATGCAGTGTCGCAGACGAACTCCTACTTTGAAAGCGCGTCGCCATGCAGCGCTGCCGTCAGCTTGCGGAAGGCGTCGGCGCGATGGCTCATCGCGTGCTTCCGCTCGGGCTCCATCTCGCCGAAGGTTTCACTCTCGCCATTGGCGACGAAGATCGGGTCGTAGCCGAAGCCCCGTTCGCCACGCGGCGGCCACACCAAAGTGCCGTCGACACGGCCTTCGAAGGTTTCGACCTGCCCGTCGTTCGGCCAGGCGATCGCCAGCGCGCAGGCGAAATGGGCGTCATGACCGGCTTGGGGTCCGGCGGCTTCGGTCTCGCGCCAGACACGCTCCATGGCACGCATCCAGTCGCGGTTGCCCTGTTCGTCCTCGGCCCAGCGGGCCGAGAAGATGCCAGGGCTGCCGTGAAGCGCATCGACGCAAAGCCCGCTGTCGTCCGCCAGCGCGGGAAGTCCGCTGAGGTCGGCGGCTTCGCGGGCCTTGAGGTCGGCATTGTCAGCGAAGGTGACGCCGATTTCCTCGGGCTCGGGCAGGTCGAGCTCGGCCGCGCTGACGCAGGTGATGCCGAGCGGCTCCATCAGCGCGGCCATCTCGCGCAGCTTGCCGGGATTGTGGGTGGCGATAACCAGCTTGTCGCCGAGCGGCCTCATCGGCCGGTCGCCCGCAACTGCGCCTGGAAGATATCGCCGCAGCCGATGCGGGCGAGGCGGAGGAGGCGGAGCAGGCCTTCCTCGTCGAAGGTCTCACCTTCGGCAGTGAGCTGGGCTTCGACAATCGCCCCATCAGCGGTCAGGACGAAATTGCCGTCGCTGCCCGCGGTCGAATCCTCGTCATAGTCGAGGTCGAGCACCGCATTGCCCTGGTGAATGCCGCAGCTGACCGCTGCGACTTGCGTGCGGATCGGATCGGCCGTGAGCGACTTGGCCTGCATCAACTTGTCGACGGCGAGGCGGAGCGCGACCCAGCCGCCCGAGATCGACGCGGTGCGGGTGCCGCCGTCGGCCTGGATAACGTCGCAATCGACGATGACCTGGCGTTCGCCGAGCGCCTTCAGGTCCATCACGGCGCGGAGCGAGCGGCCGATGAGGCGCTGGATTTCCTGCGTGCGGCCGGACTGCTTACCCTTGGCCGCCTCGCGATTGCCGCGGGTGTGGGTCGCGCGCGGAAGCATGCCATATTCGGCGGTGACCCAGCCCTGCCCCTTGCCGCGAAGGAACGGCGGAACCTTCTCCTCGACGCTGGCGGTGCAAAGCACGCGGGTGTTGCCGAAGCTGACGAGGCAGGAACCTTCGGCGTGAATCGTGAAGCCGGACTCGAACTTCAGTTCGCGCATTTGATCTACGGCGCGGCCGGACGGACGCATTTGATTCCTCTCGTCTAAGCTGAGCGGCGGCCATATGGGTGCGGGCCGGGACATTCAACCGGGGAGGGTCTGGAATGCGTCTGCTCGCCTGTTTTGCCATTGCTCTTCTCGCGTCGTGCGCAACCGCGCCTGCGCCCGTGACGAACGAGCCCGCGGCGTCGCCGACACCTGCTCTGAGCTCCGTCGGCGCAGAGGTGAAATCCTGGGGCGCCACCCTTCGGCAGTGGACGGTGGATGCCGGCGGCCAGGTGGAATTCTCATCGGGCGGCCAGCCCGGCAAGGATCCCGCGACGGTAACGATCGAGGTACGGCGCTTCGCTCTTTCCCCCGCTGACCGCGCCGAACTCGCGCGGGCGGTGCAGAAGGTCGAAGCCGCGTTGGTGAGGCCCGAGCAATGCGATCAATCGCTGACCGATGGGCCTTACGGGAAGTTTCGGTGGGATTGGGGCAAGGGACAGCAAGAGCTGCCGTTCAGCGCCAACTGCATCAAGGGCCGCGACGCCGACCTCGCTAATGCGGTGTTTGCCGCCGACGCGATCGTGTTGGGTGCGTCGAAGGCGGTGGATCCGGTCGAGCGCAAGCCCGCGTCGCAGGAACGTTGAGGATGCGGACCCCGCTTTCGCGGGGATGATGAATTACCTACATCGGCGGGATGACACAGCCGATCGGCGAATTGACGGACCGCATGCGGGATATCTTCGGCCTGGTGGTCGAAGCCTATCTCGAGCGCGGCCAGCCGATCGGATCGAAGGCGCTGGCCGGATCCATCAGCTTGTCGCCGGCGTCGATCCGCGGCGTCATGCAAGAATTGGAGGAGCGGGGCCTGCTTACGCATCCGCATACTTCCGCAGGGCGGATTCCGACCGACAGCGGCCTTCGCCTGTTCGTCGACGGCATCATGCAGGCCGCGGCGCCCGATCCGCATGAGCGCCGACAGATCGAACGCCAGATCGTGCGCGACCAGCCGATCGAGGACGCGCTGGCGGCGGCATCGGCGGCGCTGTCGGGCCTAAGCCAGGCAGCGGGCGTGGTGCTAGCGCCAAAGCGCGAGCTGACGCTCAAGCAGCTCAATTTCGTGCCGCTCAGCGATACGCGGGCGCTGGCAGTGCTGGTCGGTGCCGATGGCAGCGTCGAGAATCGGGTAATCACGCTCGATGGCGCGATT
This sequence comes from Sphingomonas flavescens, assembly GCF_030866745.1. NCBI lineage: Bacteria > Pseudomonadati > Pseudomonadota > Alphaproteobacteria > Sphingomonadales > Sphingomonadaceae > Sphingomonas > Sphingomonas flavescens. The sequence continues at coordinate 52,647 of NZ_CP133016.1, forward strand.
AGCGCTGCGGCGCTCAACGAAGTCAGCAACTTCATCAATGCGCGCTTGTCCGGCCTGACGCTCGCCGAGGCGCAGCTCCGGCTCCGCGCGGAAATCCGCGAACGCAAGGAAGCGATCGATCTGGCCGCCGCCGAGCTGGTTGCGTCCGGCCTTGCTGCCTGGAGCCAGGACCATGCTCGGCGGCCCGTACTGATCGTGCGCGGCCAGGCCAACCTTATCGATCCCAATGCGGCGGCGGACCTCGAACGGGTCCGATCGCTGCTCGACGAGCTGGAGGAAGCGCAGGAGATTGCGCATCTGCTCGACAGCGCGCGGGACGCACCGGGATGCCGGATCTTCATCGGTTCCGAGAACCGGATGTTCGCCTTGTCGGGATCTTCGGTGATCGCCGCGCCTTATCGCGGGAGCCTGGGGGAGGTGGTCGGCGTTGTCGGCGTGATCGGTCCCACGCGGTTGAACTATGCCCGCGTGGTGCCCATGGTAGATTTCACAGCGAAAGCCCTAACGAGATTGATGGCATGACGGACGACGGAAAATTGCACGACGAAGCGGAAGACATCCGCCAGGAAACGGCCGAGGGCGCGCCGGAACTGGCCGAGCACGACCGCGCGGCGGAGCTCGAGAAGCAGCTCGAGGAAGCCAAGAGCAAGGCGCTTTACGCCGCCGCGGAGACGCAGAACGTGCGTCGCCGGCTGGAGCAGGAATTGCAGCAGGCGACCAGCTATGCCGCGGCCGGCTTCGCGCGCGACATGCTGGCGATCAAGGATCACCTCGACCGCGCGCTTGCGGCGGTGAGCGACGAGCTGCGCGCGGACAAGACCGCGAGCCAGTTCCTGGCAGGCATCGAGGCCACGTCACGCGAGCTAGACGCGGTGTTCCAGCGCAATAACGTGACGCGCATTCAGGCGGTGGGCGAGACGCTCGACCCGCACAAGCACCAGGCGATGATCGAAATGCCGAGCGACAAGGAACCGGGCACCATCGTCGAGGAGATGCAGGCCGGCTATACGATGAAGGACCGGCTGCTGCGTCCGGCGCTGGTCGCGGTGGCGAAGAAGCCCGACTGATTTCCGACGCGCGATTTCGGGAGACTCTGGCGCGGCTGGCGGCACTCCTGCGCGACGCCGAGGGGCCGTGGTGGATCATCGGGAGCGCGGCGGTCGCGCTTCACGGTGGCGATTCGGGACAAATTCACGACGTCGATGTGGTGCTTGGCCATGCGGACGCGGAGCGATGTTTCCGCCAGCTTGGGCTAAACAATTCGGCAAACACGGACGATGGTCTGTTCCGCTCGGATCTTTTTGCGCGGTGGTGCGAGCCTGCTTTGCCGGTCGAGCTGATGGCAGGGCTGAAGGTCAGGGCACCGGGCAGCTGGGCGCCGCTGGCCATTCACACGCGGGTGGAGGTCGGTGAAGGACAATACGCGCCGTCCCGCGACGAATTGCGGGCAATACTGCTCAGCTTCGGACGCCCCAAGGACCTTCGCCGCGCAGCCGCGCTTGCCTAGTGCACTTCGCGGTGGTGGGTTTCGCTCTTGCTGGCGAAGCTGAAGCGCGGCTCGGGGTTCATTGAATCGAATAGGCGGCCCGCGGCGTAGCGGCCGACTTCGGGACCGTGCTTGAAGCCGTGGCCGGAACCGCCGCCGACGAGCAGAACGTTCGGCCATTGGGGGTGGCGGTCGATCAGGAAATCGCCGTTGGAGCTGTTCTCATACTGACAGACGCGCGCTTCGGTCAGCGGCGCGCCGCGCAATGCGGGGAAGCGGCGGTCGCGATAGGCGACGATCTCCGCCAGCGCAGCGGGTGAGGGACGGCGGTCCTGTGTGTCGGGGTCGACTTCCGGGCCATGCAGGTCGTGGGCGAATTTGACGCCGCGGTTCTCGAGGTCCGGGAAGCCGTAATACATGTCGCCGCCATTGAAGTCGGCCCAGCCCGGCATTGAGGCGGGCAGGAACCGGCTGTCGCCCGCGGGCGGCGCGAAGAAGAACACTTCCTGACGGGTCGGGAGGATGCGCGGGCCGACGACGTCGGGGAACAGCTTGGGCAGCCACGGCCCAGCCGCGAAGACGAAGTGATCGGCCTTCAGGCGCTCACCGCTCGATAGTGTGATCTCCGTCAGGTCGCGGCCCGGCGCTGGGGGTTGTACGGCACCGCGGCGAAAGCGGCCGCCGCGCTGAACGAAGATGTCGACCAGCTGCCCGACGGCCCGCCGTGCCATTAGTGCGCCAAAGCCCGGCTCGCACATGCCGATGCCGATGCCGGTGAAGTCGATCATCGGGAACTTCCGCGCCATTTCGCCATGGTCGAGGGTCTGGAGCGGGATACCAATTTGCCGATGCGCGGCGAGGCTGTCGGTGAGATAGGGCTCTTCCTTCGCGAAAAAGAACAGCACGCCGCATTCGTGGAAGATCGGAAGACCGGAGACGGCACTCAAAGCCTTCCATTCGGGCAGGCTGTCGAGCGCCATGCGGGTGTAGATCGTGTCCCCGCCGTAGGCGCCGCGGGTCATGCGGGATTCGCCGCCGGACGAGCTGCGCGCGTGGGCCGGTCCCCAAGCGTCGACCAGGGTGACGCGGTGGCCTTTGCGAAGGAGGTGCGTCGCGGTCCAGCTACCGAAGACTCCCGCGCCCACGACCACGACATGGCTCTTGCTCATCAGCGTGCGGGTCCTAGCGGCTGCCGGAGAAACGACAACGCCGCCTGCTCCGGCGAGGAGCGAGCGGCGCGTCAGGTCGATCACGTTCCGGCTTAGCCGCGTTCGGGCGTGGCTGCCGGTGGCGGTGGCGGCGGTGGCGGCGGCGGTGGCGGCGGCACCAGGCAGGTCGCGGCCGCGTCGATCACCGACCCGTCCGGGCAGGTCTGCGTGGCCGGGGGCGGAGGGGGCGGCGGCGGCGGTGGGGGCGGCGGCGGAGCCATGCTCTCGCCGAAGCTCTTGCGCACCGTCATGCCGATGATCCGCGGCAGGCCGACGTTGTAGCCAAGCCTTGCCCGACCGCCGCGCTCGCGGTCGAACGACAGCTTCGGATCCTTGTCGAACAGATTCTTGACGTAGGCGGAGACCTCCCAACCGCTGTCCCACTTCAGACCCGCGGACAGGTTCACCAGTGTGTAAGCCGGCAGATAGTAGGAGCCGATGTCCGTCGCCGGACGCACGCCCGACGCACCCGTGACCGTGTTGAAGTAAGTCAGCCGGATGAGCTGCGATGCCGGGTCCTGATCGCTCGGCTGGGTGATGCGGTTGCCGATCCGCTGCACGCTGCCGTTGACGTACCAGTCGGCGGCCGAGTTGAAGCGGGTTTCGTAATTGGCGATCGCCGCAAACTGATATTTCGGCACCGTCGGCAGGCGGTTGCCGTCCTCGATCCCGCCGATGATCGCCCCGGCGCCGGAGCGCACGGTAGAATCGAACTTCGAGTCGAGCAGACTGCCGGCGAAGGACAGGTCGAGGCCGACCACCGGGTGCAGCGACAGCTCGGCCTCGACACCCTGCGAATGCGCCTTGGGCACGTTGAACACGATGCGCGACGAGCAGCTGCCGGCGTCCAGCGTGACCTGCAGGTTGCGGATCTTATTGTAGAAAGCCGACGCGTTGAACGTCACGCCGCGCTTCGAATATTTCACGCCCGCTTCATAGTTCCAAAGCGTCTCGTCCTTGTAGTTCTGGAAGCCGCCGAAGATGGCGCGGTCCGCGGGCGTGCAGATCGGCACGTTGAGCGGATCGTTGACGCCGCCGAGGCGGAAGCCCTTGGCGATCTGCGCATTGACGCTGAGGCTCCGGCTCGGCTCCCAGCTGACGATGCCGCGGGGGCTGAAGCCGTTCGACTTGGTGCTGTCGGTGCGGTTGTCGCCACCGGCGAACAGGCCGCCCGACTTGAAGCTGCGCTGCTCCTTGAAGTCGTACCAGCGGCCTCCACCGGTCAGCTTGATCTGCCCGAACTTGTAGCTCGCTTCGCCGAACAGCGCCTTCTGCTTGATCACATAGGGCAGGCGGGCGTGGTACGGGTTGTCGGGAAGGTTGAAGCCATTGTCGACGGCGCGCGAGGTTCCGGCACCGAGCGTCGCGTCGGTGTAGAAGTCGTAGCCGGGCGTCGGCAGGCTCTGCAGGTAATCGCGATCGACGTGGCTGTAGAAGCCGCCGAACACCCACTGGAACGGCCCGCTGCTCGTGGACGAGAGGCGGAGCTCCTGCGTGAACTGGTCGAGTTTGGTCGTATCGCGCAGATTCGACGCGAGGTTGATGCCCGCCGGCGGGAAGCCGAGGTCGACGCTGACCGAGCCGGTGAGTGCCGAGGCGTCGCGGCTGACCAGGATGTTGCGATGCAGGTAGCTGCTGACCGACGTCAGTTCAGCCGGACCGAAGTCATAAGCGACGGTCAGGTCGTAAAGCGAAGTCTGATCCTTGAAGCGTTCGGGTAGCTTCAGATAGACCTGACGATCGCCTTTGCTCAGATCGTTCTGCGTGACGAACTGGTTGTCGTAGAGGTTGTAGAATTCCTCGCGATTGAAACCGTTCGCGGTCGCTCGCTGCCACACGACGCGGGGCGTGATCTTGAGCGAGTCAGACGGCTGGAGGAGCATCGACAGGCGGCCACCGTAGCGCTGGCCGTCGTTGACGTTCTTGCCGGCCGCCGGGCCGACCGCGTCGATGAAGCCCGGGAAGTGCGAATAATAGAGGACGCCGCGGATGGCCGCGACATTGCCGATGGGCAGGTTGAGCGCGCCCTTGGCCTCGTAGCCCAGGTCGCCGCCTTTCGCGACGTTGACGCCAGCTTCGACCTGACCCTCAATGCGATCCAGCTTGGGCTGGTTGGTGATGTAGCGGATGGTGCCGCCGACAGAACCGGAGCCGAACAACGTGCCTTGCGGGCCCCGCAGCGTCTCGACGCGGTTGAGGTCGAACAGATCGAAGTCGGGCGTGAACAGTGACAGCGAGACGACGCTTTCGTCGAGGTAGATGCCGACCTGTTCCTTCACGCCCGGCTGGTCGCGGACGACCTGGCCGGCGGACACGCCGCGGACCGAAACCTGGCTCTGGCCCGGGCCGAGGTTCTGCACCGTCAGGCCAGCCACGTTGCGGCTGATGTCTTCGATGGTTTGCGCATTGGCGCGCTGGATGTCGGCCTGTGTCTGCGCGTTGACCGAGAAGGGTACGTCCTGCACCGTCGACGCGCGCTTCGTCGCGGTGACGATGATCGCGCCTTGGTCCGGCTCGGACGCGGGAGCGGTCGCGGGCGGATTGACCGCCTGGGCGGTCTGTTCCGGCTGGGTTTGAGCGAGTGCCGGCGTGGCGACGGCGAGCAAAGACGTTCCGATCAGCAAAGCTGCGGTAGCGCGCATGAATTTTCCCCTTCGGCAGTTGTGTTGCCTAAGCGACACTATGCCCGAAACAGCAGTAGGCGCGGAAGGGGAGCGCGCTGGGTTGGCAACTTTCCCTGAGAGGATGTTGCATTTGAGTTACAGCCGTAACGATCTCTAGCGCTCGAACGTCAGGAGGCTCCAGGGGGGGTCGCAAGAAACCACCGCGCCGCGGTCGGCAAGGAAGCGGTGGCGGACAATCTCGGCTTGTTGCTCGATCCCGTACCGCTCGAACGGCCGGCCGGGCTGGAGTTCGTAGTTATAACGGCAGAAGGGGTGGCGCATCAGCGGCAGGTAGAAACGGCCGCGTTTCTGGGCCTGCCAGACATGGGTCATTTCGTGCATCCAGAAGGCCTGCAGTGCGAGCGGCTCGTTGCTGAAATCCTCCGACCAGCCGCCGCCGTCGGGGTGAAACCAGATGCTTCCTGTCGGGGCCATGGCCGACCGGCGCGGCTGCAACGGCCACCATTTGCCGCAGATCATCCGCACGGGTTCATATTGCATGGCATCGCCGAAAATGGAGCGGGCAAGCTCGACTTCGCCGGCGGTGAGAGGGCGTCCCTGCATGCCGCCGACCTAGTGATTTCGAGCCCCGTCCGCCACTTGCAGCGTTAGGGACGCAACGCTAGGGCAGCGCCAAAGCACAACACGGAGGAAGCCCCACATGAGCGAGACTGCCGATCGGGTAAAGAAGATCGTCGTCGAACATCTCGGCGTTGAAGCCGACAAGGTCACTGAAGACGCGAGCTTCATCGACGATCTTGGCGCCGACAGCCTCGACATCGTCGAGCTGGTCATGGCGTTCGAGGAAGAGTTCGGGGTCGAAATCCCGGACGACGCCGCGGAGAAGATCACGACCGTTCGCGACGCGATCGAATATATCGACCAGAACAAGGGCTAAGCCGGGTCAGCTGACCTGCCGCCATATACGCCGAAAGGCGGCACGAACGGCTTCCCGTATCAATCGGGAGGCCGTTTGCGTTTGAAGGGACGGATGGAGTGAACGATATGCGTCGTGTCGTGGTGACAGGTCTCGGGCTCGTGACGCCGCTTGGCGCCGACGTCGAGACGACGTGGCAGAACCTGATCGCTGGGAAGAGCGGGATTGCGCCGATCACGCGCTTCGACGTGACCGACCAGAAGGCCAAGATCGCCGGTGAGGTGAAAGCCAAGGATCACGAGTGGGGTTTCGACCCTGACAAGCGCGTCGACCACAAGGTCCAGCGCCAGGTCGATCCGTTCATCGTCTATGCGATCGACGCCGCGGGGCAGGCGCTGGAAGACGCCGGGCTGACGGAAATGGACCAGGAGACCAAGGAACGCGCGGGCGTTTCGATCGGCTCGGGCATCGGCGGGTTGCCAGGCATTGAAAGCGAGTCCCTGGTGCTGGCCGAGCGCGGGCCTGGACGCGTGTCGCCGCACTTCGTGCACGGCCGCCTGATCAACCTCACCAGCGGCCAGGTGTCGATCAAATACGGGTTGATGGGCCCCAACCATTCGGTCGTGACCGCCTGCTCGACCGGCGCGCACTCGATCGGGGACGCGGCGCGGATGATCAAGGATGGCGACGCCGACATCATGCTGGCGGGGGGTGCGGAGAGCACCATCAACCCACTCGGCGTGGCGGGCTTCGCACAGGCCAAGGCCCTCAACACCGCGTTCAACGATCGGCCGACCGAGGCTAGCCGCCCTTATGACAAGGGACGCGAAGGGTTCGTTATGGGCGAAGGCGCGGGCGTCGTCGTGCTTGAGGAATATGAGCATGCCAAGGCCCGGGGCGCGAAGATCTACGCCGAAGTGGTCGGCTACGGCCTGTCGGGCGATGCCTATCACGTGACGGCGCCGCATCCGGAAGGGCGCGGAGCGGAGCTCGCGATGCGCATGGCGCTGCGTAAGGCCGGCCTTAAGCCCGAAGATATCGACTATGTGAACGCGCACGGCACCTCGACGATGGCCGACACGATCGAGCTTGGCGCGGTGAAGCGCGTGCTAGGCGATGACCTTGGCGGTGCATCGATGAGCAGCACCAAGTCGGCGATCGGGCATCTGCTCGGCGGTGCGGGCGCAGTCGAGACAATCTTCTGCATCCTGGCCATCCGCGACCAGATCGTTCCGCCCACGCTGAACCTCGACGATCCGGATGAAGGCACGGAAGGAGTCGATCTCGTGCCGCATAAGGCGAAGAAACGACCGGTACGCGCAGCGCTGAACAATAGCTTTGGGTTTGGCGGGACGAACGCTTCGCTGATCGTGAAAGCCGTGTGAAGCGGCTCGCGCTACTGGCGGCAGGGCTGGTCCTTGCTGCCTTGATTGCCCTGTATTTCCTGTGGTGGGGCGCCGGACCCAAGCCGGGCCCGCACACCATCATCGTCAAGGAAGGGGCAAGCGTCGCGAGTGTGGCGCGCGATCTCGAAAAAGAGGGCGCGATTCCGGGCAGCACAAGGACCTATCGCGTCATGGCGCGTTTGTTCGGATCGCATGATCCCATCCAGGCTGGCGAGTTCGAAATTCCCAAGGGGATGGGCGGCGCTTCCATTCTCGACCTGTTGCAACATGGCCAGCCGCTACAGCGGCTGATCACGGTCACCGAGGGGATGCCTGCAATCGTCGTTGCCGAGAAACTGGCGGCCAACAAGTATCTCGCCGGTTCCTTGCCCGAAATCGTCGAAGGTTCGCTGCTTCCCGACAGCTACAGTTACCAGCGGGGTGAAACGCGGGGCGCGGTTGTCGCCCGCATGCAGGCCGCGATGAACCGAACGATCGCCGAGCTATGGCCGAAGCGAACGCCCGACTGTCCGGTGGCTACGCCGGAACAGGCGGTGACGATGGCCTCGATCGTTGAGAAAGAGACTGGCAAGGCGAGTGAGCGGCCGATGATCGCGGGCGTCTATTGCAACCGGCTGCGTATCGGCATGAAGCTGGATGCCGACCCGACGGTCATCTATCCGGTGACCAAGGGAAAGCCGCTCGGGCGTCGCATCCTCAAATCGGAACTCAACGCCGACAACGGATACAACACGTACAAGCGGCCGGGTTTGCCGGTCGGCCCGATCGCCAATCCGGGTAAGGCGAGCATTGCGGCAGTGCTTCACCCGGCGAAGACCAAGGCGTTGTACTTCGTCGCCGACGGAACGGGCGGACATGTGTTCGCGGATACGCTGGCGGAGCACAATGCCAATGTGGCGAAGTGGTATGCGCTGCGCCGCCAGCGGGGGCAGATGTAACGCCGTCAGGCGGTTAGCGTCGCGCTGCGAACGTAGCCGACACGGCGAGCATCGCCGGCATAGCCCCATGCCCAACCCAGGCTGTCATCGAGCAGATCGAAGGGTTCACCCGGTTGCAGCGTCCCAATCACTTCCGAACCCTCGGAAGCCGCGATACGAAGCTCGCTGGCGGAGATGACATGGCGCGGTGCCGGCTCGGCATAGTGCGACGCAATCACGCGGCCGGCGAGCGCGATGTCAGCCAGATCCTTGCGGTAGGCGTGGGTCAGGGGGTCGGGCTGGTTCGACCGGCCCGCCAAAGCGAATTGCTCAGCGCTGGTGGGCGTATGCTGGGGCTTGCCCGATGATGGGGCGGTGGGCCGCCGAGCCGTTGTCGCTCTCGCGGAGGTTGCGCTTGAACCCTTCAAGAAAATCAGCCCCGTTGTTGGTACGGACGACAAACACGTTGCGCCGGTCGTCCTGGTCTCGTTCGCGGCGCAGATAGCCGAGCGCACCCAACGTATTCAAGGCGCGGGTCACGACGGGTTTGGAAACACCGAGAATGCGGGCGAGGCCGCGTACGGTGTGGGGTCCGGGCGTAAGATAGACCATCATCAGCAGCGCCATTTGCCGATTGGTCAAGTCGGGCTCGCCCGATCGGACATAGGCGATGAGAGCCTTCATCCAGCCTGTAAGCGAGACCTCGCTCATAGTGGCTAACCTTCCCATAACTGTGTCGCGTGGCTTGGCAGGTAAACCGGTAAGGAGCCGAAATGTTGCAGGGAATTGACCTTAATATTCGCGCATTTCGGCCATTGCGGGTTTCACTGTTGTAAGTAGCGGCGTTTCAGAAGGTCGAAGGTTGCGCGCAGGCCAAGCGCGTCACCGCCCTTGGGACGCCCGGGCTTGGGCTGGTCGCGCCACGCATAAGTGTCGAAGTGCGCCCATTCTGTTCCGTCCGGAACGAAGCGCTTGAGGAACATGGCGGCGGTAATGCAGCCGGCCATCGGCGTGTTCGAGGAGTTGGCGAAATCGGCGACGTCGCTTTTCAGCATTTCCTCGTAGGGGTCCCACAACGGCATGCGCCACAGCGGGTCTTCGACGTCGCGAGCGGATTGCGCGAAACTTGAGGCCAAGTCCTCATCATTGGCAAAGAGGGCGGGCAGCTCGGGGCCGAGCGCGACGCGCGCGGCGCCGGTTAGCGTGGCGAAGTCGACGATCAGTTTCGGTTCGCCTTCACCGGCGAGGGTCAAGGCGTCGGCAAGGATCAGGCGTCCTTCCGCATCGGTGTTGTCGATTTCGACGAACAAACCCTTGCGCGATTTGATGATGTCGCCCGGGCGGAAGGCGTCGCCGCCGACCGCATTCTCGACGGCGGGGATCAGCAAGTGAAGGTGGACGGGAAGCTTGGCGCCGATGATGAGGCGGGCGAGGGCGAGGGCATGCCCTGCGCCGCCCATGTCCTTCTTCATCAAACGCATGCCGGCGGCAGGCTTGAGGTCAAGGCCGCCGCTGTCGAAGCATACGCCTTTGCCGACGATTGCGACACGCGGGTGATCGGGCTTGCCCCAGTGAAGCTCGATCAGGCGCGGCTCGCGGCCCGCGCCGGCTGCCCGGCCGACCGCGGCAATCAACGGGAAGCCCTCGTCAAGCGAGCAGCCATTAGTCACTTCGACCCGGGCGCCCGATGCCGACGCAAGATCGCGGACGGCCTGCTCGAGCTCGGCAGGGCCGAGGTCGCCAGCGGGCGTGTTGACGAGATCGCGGACGAGCGCGGTAGCCTCGGCGAGCCGGACGCCCTCGTCGATGTGCGCGGCGTCGCCGGTCAGCAACACCCGCGGTCCTCTCTCCCCATCCTCCGCCTTTGACCGATAGGTGTCGAAGCGGTGCTGGCCGAGGAGCCAGCCGAGCGCAGCCGCGCTAGGGTCGCCTTCAGCAAGCTTGTAGGTGCCCGCGGGCAGGTCTTCCGCGAGTTTGGCGAGACACCAGGGCGAGAGGTTCCGCGAGTCCTTGACGCCTGCGGCGACCTCGAACTCGCTGCCCCGGGAAAGGGTGACGAAACTGCCGGGCCTGCCGGTGAAGCGTTGCGCTTCGACGACCACGCGATCGTCGGCGGACCTGCGCTTCAGCCATTCGGCGAGGCCGTCCTTGTCGACGAGATGGATGATACGGGCTGGCTGGCCGCGGTCGGCGGCGATGAGGCTCGCGAAATCGGTCATCGCGCCCATCTAGGGCGCCAAAGCAGCCACCGCCAGCCGGGCGGACGCGGTCCTAAGCCGGCGTGTTGGCGCGCGGCGTGGATTCGGAGCTGGTCAGGGCAAGCGCGATCAGGCCGAACCATAGCGCCAGCGGGAGAACTTCGCCCGTAAGCGAGAGACCGGGAGCCGCCGCGGCGTGAGCTGGGGGCGGCGGTGGGACGTCGCCGGGCTGGGCGGCGGCATTCGCACCACCGAGGGCCGTCGCGCGAGCCGGGCCAAGAACGCTCAGCACCATCCAGGCATTCGGTGCGGGAGAGGGGGCAGCCACCGCCGCGGTCGAGCCGATCAACATCGACAGCGCTGCCGCGATTGCCAACTTTCCGCCTGTCCGCATGATCAACAACTCCACAATCGCCTGCCCGTGTATCGCAGGCTATGGCGCCAAAACACAAGAGGGGTAAGCTTAACGCCGGCGACTGACGAAAGCGTTAAGCGGGGATGCCGAACAGATCGTGCTCGTCCGCTTCCTCGACGTGAACCGCGACGATGGCACCGGGCTCCAGTCCACTTGCGTCGCGCAGGTGCACCTCACCGTCGATTTCCGGTGCGTCGGCCTTGGAGCGGCCGGTCGCGCCACCTTCGTCGTCGACGGCGTCGATGATCACATCGATTATAGAGCCGACCTTCGCTTCGAGCTTTTCCGCCGAGATGCGCGCCGAAACTTCCATCACGCGGCGGTAGCGATCTTCCTTGACGTCCTCGGGGACGTGGTCAGGCAATGCGTTTGCGGATGCACCTTCGACCGGCTCGAACCGGAAGGCGCCGACGCGGTCGAGCCGGGCTTCTTCCAGCCAGCTGATGAGATATTCGAAGTCCTCTTCAGTTTCGCCGGGGAAGCCGACGACGAAGGAGCTGCGGATCGCGATTTCGGGGCAGACCGAGCGCCAGCCGCGGATTCGTTCAAGCACCTTGGCGTCATTCGCCGGGCGGCGCATCGAACGCAGCACCTTGGGGCTGGCATGCTGGAAGGGGATATCGAGGTAGGGCAGGATCAGGCCCTCCGCCATCAGCGGAATCACCTGATCGACGTGCGGGTAGGGATAAACGTAGTGGAGCCGCACCCAAGGAGTCTGTCCGTCGGGCGTGCGCAACATGCCGAGCTCACGCGCCAGGTCCGTCATGTGAGGGCGCACTTCGCGGCCGTGCCACTGGCGGACGTCATTACGGATGTCGACGCCGTAGGCCGAGGTGTCCTGGCTGATGACCAGCAGTTCCTTCGTGCCGGCGGCGATCAGCTTCTCGGCCTCGCGAAGGACGGCGTCGGGGCGGCGGCTGACGAGATCGCCACGCAGCGATGGGATGATGCAGAAGGCGCAGCGGTGATTGCAGCCTTCCGAGATCTTCAGATAGCTGTAGTGGCGCGGCGTCAGCTTGAGTCCGGCCTCCGGCACCAGGTCAATGAACGGCGAGGGGATCGGCGGCGCGGCCTCGTGAACGGCGGCGACAACCTCTTCATATTGGTGCGCGCCGGTGATCGCGAGCACGTTGGGGAAGCGGTTGCGGATGACCTCGGCTTCCTTGCCCATGCAGCCGGTGACGACCACGCGGCCGTTCTCGGCGATGGCCTCGCCGATCGCTTCGAGGCTCTCTTCCTTGGCGCTGTCGAGGAAGCCGCAGGTGTTGACGAGCACGACGTCCGCGCCGGCGTAATCGGGCGACATGTCGTAACCTTCGGAGCGCAGCTTGGTCATGATCCGCTCGCTGTCGACCAGGTTCTTGGGACAGCCGAGCGAGACCAGGCCCACGCGCGGGGGCTTTGGAAGAGTGATTGCGTTCATCGGAAGATCGCCGCCCATATAGGAACTTTCGGGCGAAATCGAGGCCGCCTGGAGCCTAGGCCTGCGCAACGCGCTTTGAGGCTCCAGCGAGCAGCTTGGCGCTGACCGTGATCGGGTTGATCACCGTCGTCGCGCCGGCATGACTGGCAATATCTTCATTATCCTCGGCGCTGATGCTGACCGCGATCGCCAGATCATGCGCCAGTGCGCGTGCGGTGAGCACGATGAGGATCGAGGTGTCATCGCGCCCGGCGGCGGCGACGAGATTGGCGGCGCGTTCCACGTGCACAGCGCTGAGCACGTTGTTGTCGGTCGCATCGCCTTGCACGACCGCCAGCCCCATTTCGCGCGCTACGTCGCAGGCTTCCTCATTGCAGTCGATCGCGACAATCTGGTCGAGTGAAACGCCGTCGTCGAGCAACTGACGGGCAACGGTACTGCCAGTGCGGCCAAAGCCGGCCAGCACCACATGATTGCGCAATGTCCCTTGGATCTTTCGCATTCGGAAGCGCTCCCAGCTCCGTTTGAAGATGATGTCCACGGCGGTGCCGAGAAAGATGAGCCAGATGAACAGCCGGATCGGCGTCAGGAAGAACGCGTCGATAAGCCGAGCCCGCTCTGTTACTGGGACAATGTCGCCATAGCCCACCGTGGTGACCGTGATCATCGTGAAATACATGACGTCGGCGACGCTCATGTGCCCGTCGATATTGTCGCGCAGCCCCGCGCGGTCGAACCACAATGTGCAGAACGCCGCGATAAGCAGGCCAAGCGCAAGCGATGCGCGGAACGTCAGCGTGCGCCAGGGGCTGCCGCCAGCTTTCCTGCTCAGCAGAATCTTGGCCGCGCCCAGTGATGCGTGCGTGCGGTCGTTCATCGCGACCGCAACGGCTGGTGTTGCTCGAAGTTGCTGGTTAAGGCCCGCGGCTTCGGATTTGGAGGTTCTTGCATGCGTATCGCGATGATCGGCACCGGCTACGTCGGACTCGTTTCCGGCGCCTGCTTCGCCGATTTCGGGCACCGTGTCTGCTGTGTTGACAAGAATAGCAGCAAAATCGACGGACTTCATCGCGGGATCATGCCGATCTGGGAGCCTGGTCTGGACGGGCTGGTCAAATCCAATGTCGACCGTGGTCGCCTGACCTTCACCACGGACACCGTGGAGGGGGTCAAGGATGCCGAGGCGGTGTTCATCGCGGTCGGCACCCCGGCCCGTCGCGGCGACGGTCATGCCGATCTGACCTATGTGTTTGAGGCCGTCCGCGAACTGGCAAAGGTCATCAAGCCGGGCACCGTCATCGTCACGAAATCAACGGTGCCGGTGGGAACGGGCGACAAGATCGAGGCGATCCTTCGCGAAGAAGGGGCCACCGACGTCTCGGTGGCGTCGAACCCCGAGTTTTTGCGGGAAGGCGCGGCGATTGCCGACTTCAAGCATCCCGACCGCATCGTCGTGGGGGCGGAGGATGACCGGGCGCAAAACGTGTTGCGCGAAATCTACCGCCCCCTGTTTCTCAACCGCGCGCCGATCCTGATCACCGGGCGACGCACCGCCGAGCTGACGAAATATGCGGCGAACGCGTTCCTGGCGGTGAAGATCAGCTTCATCAACGAGATCGCGGACCTGTGCGAAGCCGTCGACGCCGACGTCCAGGACGTCGCGCGTGGGATTGGCCTCGACAACCGCATCGGCCCTAAATTCCTGCATGCCGGCCCGGGCTACGGCGGCAGCTGCTTCCCGAAAGATACGCTGGCGCTGCTGCAAACCGCCGACGAAGCAGGCGTGGACCAACGGATCGTGCGCACCACTGTCGGCGTGAATGACGACCGCAAGCAGCAGATGGTCGAGCGCGTCCAAAAGGCGCTCGGTGGCGATGTGTCGGGTAAGCGTGTTGCGGTGCTGGGATTGGCGTTCAAACCCAACACCGACGACATGCGCGACGCGCCGTCGATCCCGATCGTGAAAGCACTGCTGGACCGCGGGGCGACGGTCAGTGCGTTCGATCCGGTCGCGCGACACCAGGCGGAGCCGCTGCTGCCCGGGATCGAATTTGCGGACGATGCCTACGCCGCGGCCAAGGGCGCCGACGCCCTCGTCATCGTGACCGAGTGGGACGAATTCCGCGCACTCGACCTGGACCGCGTCGCGGCATCGCTGAACGGCAAGATCCTCGTCGACTTGCGCAACGTTTACGATCGCGCCGACGCGGAGCAGGCAGGGCTGACCTACTACAGCATCGGGCGCGGAAAGCCGGCGTTTCCGGGGGCTTAAGGTCAGTATCGCGGACCGCTTCGCGCGCTATACCGAGCGGTGATGAGAGTGCGCTCGCAAATCCGGAATCGTCGTCGGCCAGCGGTTCCCGCGCCGCACAACGACAACATCGCGGCGCGCCGTGAGAAAGCGTCGGGCCGAAGCTCATTGCTGATCCGCAAGCGGTTCCAATTTGCCGGGGCGCTGCTGCTGGGCGCGCTTATCCCATGGGTAGCGCGGGGACCGCTGCTCCCCGGCAGCATGTTCGAACCCGCGAGCCTTAATACGCTCGTGGGCAATCTCATCGCGGTATTGCTGGCGTTCTGGACGCGCCTGTCCATCGAAACCTATCCCGGTATCCGTCGCAGCGCGGTGATCCTGCCGGCCGCGCTCACCGGGCATGGCGTTGCCGTTGCCTGGTTCGTGCTGACGCGCTTTCCATACGACCGCGTCGGTCTCGCGGCCGGGTTCCTGCTGCACGTTAGCTGGCTCTACGTTCTGTACATTTTTGCCGAACGGAAAATTCGCCGACGGATTGCGATCGTGCCGTTCGGCAGCGTCGAAACGTTGCTTGCGATTGATGGCGTCGATTGGCGGATGCTGAAGCGGCCCAACCTCCACGATGCGCGGGCGTGCCACGCACTGGTTGCCGATTTCAGCGCCAAGCTGCCGGACGAATGGGAAGCTTTTTTGGCCGATGCCGCGCTCGCCGGTCGCATCGTCTATCAGGTCAAGCAATTGTCGGAATCGCTGACCGGCAAGGTCGAGCTTGAACATCTGTCCGAGAACAGCTTCGGATCGCTTCTGCCGGCGCGCGGATACTTTTATCTCAAGTCGTTGCTGGACGGGATATTCGCGCTCGCCGTTCTGCCGATTGTCGTTCCGCTCATGCTTGCTATCGGCCTGGTGATCAGGCTCGACAGTGCAGGACCGGCGCTTTTCCGGCAGCGGCGCATCGGTCATGCCGGTCAGCCGATCACGATCTACAAGTTCCGCACGATGCGCACGGTGGGCGTGACAGGCGACCGGCAGCAGCTGATCACCAATGCCGCGGACGATCGCATAACCCGCGTCGGCCGAGTGCTGCGCACGCTGCGGATCGACGAACTGCCGCAGATCATCAATATCCTGAAGTGGGAAATGAGCTGGATTGGGCCGCGGCCTGAGGCCGGCTTGCTCTCGGACTGGTACACGAAGGAAATTCCCTTCTACCGGTACCGGCATGTCGTGAAGCCTGGCATCAGTGGCTGGGCTCAGGTCAACCAGGGGCACGTCGACACGGTAGAGGACGTGCATCGCAAGCTGCAGTACGACTTTTACTACATCAAATACTTTTCCCCTTGGCTCGACGTGCTGATCGTTTTCCGTACGATCAAGACGATGCTGACAGGCTGGGGTGCGAAATAGGCTTCCAGTTCCACTCCCTAGGGAAGCTTTCCACGCGGCGAGTAACGATAAACCATATGGCCCAGATTGCCGCGCCGCCGATCAGATCCACAACGTAATGACCCCCGTAGAAGAGGGTGCCGGGCATCATGCAGGCAAACCACAGCAGTGCGACAGAGCGCATGACCGGCCGCGTGCGCCACATTGCGACGACCAGCAGTCCGACAATGGTGTGGAACGAGGGGAAGGAGATGACGCCGTCGATCGCGCGCATTTGCAGGACCGGCGCTGCTCCCTGGTAGAATTCGTCGAAATGCGCCCAGAAGCCGCGCATCGCGCTGTCCGGAAGCAGCGCGAAGAAGGCTTTCGTTCCCCAAAGGCCCGCGCCTTTCGCAGGAAGGAAGGTAGCTACAAGACAGACGGTGAGCAGCGTGGCGACGAAGCAGGCGCTAGCCCGCCATGCTTCGACCCGGTCGCCGAGGAAGCTGAGAGCTAGCAGGCTTCCGAAGAAAATCTGCAACGTGTAATCATAGGCCGGCCACGTGATGGTGAATACGTCCGGTCCAAGACGCGCCATCTGTGTCGCAAGGTCGATGGTGTCCACACCAATCGCATGATCCATCCGGTGGAACATGCCGTCCGCGAGGGGGAAGTGGAGCGGCAGGGTCAGCATCGCCAGGGCGCCACAGGCCATTCCGCCCAACGCTGCAATGGCAACGGTGCCGAGCGCGTCGGCGATGCGGTGATGACCCGCCTGGTTCCACCACATACGTGAGACGAGCATCAGCGCCGCTAGTATCCAGCCCAAGACGTAGGTCCCACCCGGATCCAGCGATACGTCAACCTGCGTGTAGACCAGCAGCGCGAAGATGACGCTGGCGACTACGGCGGCAACGCCGCAAGCGCGGAGGCGAGTGACGACGGCGTGGTCGTTGGAGGCGGCCGAAATGGATGCATTGGCGGCGATCGGAGCTTCCGATCGGCCTGCTCCTTCCCAAGACCCCGATGACGCCACCCGGAACACCTACGCCTCGCTTACCAGGGCTCTGCGCGGAGCCCGATACCCGGCATTGGCGATCGCCATGCCTCCGGTGGTCGTGCCTAAGGCCGAAACCTGAAGATTTAGCTGATGCTGCCTTGATGCGTTTTCGGTGCGGTCTCGCGCAGTAGGAGCATGACCGGAAGTACCGCGATCGCGACGATGGCGATCATCAGACCTGGCGCGCTGGTCCAGCCGGTTCGTTCGACGACAAGTTGCGCGACGTAGGGCGTGAGCCCGCCGAAAATTGCGGTCGCCATGGTGGCACCGAGGGCGAGGCCGGTAATTCGCCCCTCCCCCGGAAATTGCTCGGCGGTAGCGACAGCGCCGACCGCACTGACCGCTCCGGCGAGGAGAGCGAGCACCAGCGCACCGGCCAGGGCGTGATTCGCCGTGCCGCCGGCCATCAGAGTGAACATCGTCGCGGGCAAGGCGGCGCTTCCAAGGCACAAAGTAACCAGCACTGGCTTGCGGCCGATGTGGTCGCTTAGCAGGCCGATCAGCGGCGTAACCAGGATCACCGCGACGGCCGCAATGGTAGACAACCACAGACTCTCACGCTCGCCCAGGTTTCCGGCCGATGTCAGAAACGACGGGACGTAAGTGATCCCGACGTAATAGGTGATCGACCCCAGTGCCGAGATCGCAAAACCTCGGGCAATCCCGGCGCGATGATGGCGGAGGGCGTGGCGGAACGGCAATTCGGGGACGGTTCCGGCTGCCTGCTGCCGAACGAACTCGGGACTTTCGTGCATCGTGGAGCGGGCGATCCAGACCGACGCGGCGAGGGCCGCGCCGACGAGGAACGGAATGCGCCAGCCCCAGTCGTCGAGCTTCGCAGCGGGCATCAGGCTGACGGTCAGCGCGGAGATGCCGACGGCGAGCAGGGCGCCCACTTCGCTGGCGGCGGAGGCCGAAGAGGCGATCAGGCCGCGGCGGTGTCTGGGGGCGCCTTCCAAAAGGTAGGCGACGACGCCGGTATACTCACCCCCGACCGAGAAACCCATAACGCACCGCAAGAGCAGCAGCAGCCAGCCTGCGGCAGGTCCGACCATGGCGTGGGTCGGAAGCAGGGCAGTGACAAGCATCGCCGCGGTCATCAGGGCGACCGACAGCAGCATCATGTGCCGGCGTCCGTACTTGTCGCCAATGTGGCTGAAGAACAAGGCACCGATCGGGCGCATTAGATAGGCGATGGCAAAGCCGCCGAGCGTCAACAGCAGGGAGCCGCTGCCGCCGCCGTAGAAGACCCGGGAAAGGACCGTCGCGAAGTAGAGATAAAGGGTGAAGTCATACCATTCGACGATGGTCGAGAACGCCGCCACCGCCAGGGAATGGGGCGGCAGGACTGGCGTTTCGCTAGGTCGCATCGGGGCATCATCGGTGCCGTTTGCATTTCGTCAACTTCTGTAGCGGAACATTCGCATCGGTATGGAACGGTGGCAGTTGGACAATAAGGGGGTCGCCGCATGAAATATTTTGGCACCAAAGGTACCGTCGCCTCGGACGAAGATCGCGTCGCGCTCGATCGTCTCGCGGCCATCGCCAGCCGTTACCGGACGGAGCCGTCGGCCGACGCCGAACTTCCGCTCGATTTCAACGACGTGGAGGCGGAGCCCGACACCCGGCAATGAGCCGCGCCGCCGCGCTGCTCATTTTGCTCGCTGCCGGCGGTTGCAACGGGCGCACCGATCGCCATGCCCGGGGTTCAGTGACCGTACGCCTGCCGGCGGCGCGCCCGGCAGTGTCGGAACCCGGCTTCTCCTTCTCGAACTCGACCGCCAACGCGGCGGATCAGGGCGCCGTCGAGCGGCATTGAACGATCGCGCCGAGCCGCCGGGCATCCTCGACCACGGCTTCGACCGCTTCGCGCGTCCGGCTGTCCAGTTGCGGCGCATGCTGCCCGATCGCCGCTGCAATGGCCTCGAGCGCGGCGACCTGCTGCGGCAGCATCGCCGGTAGCGGGTTCGCCGCGCCGGCATCACGGGACCAGGTGATCGCGTCCGCGACATAGCCGGCGATCATGTCGATCGCGCTCAGCTCATCCTTGACCGGCCCGGTCAGCCGGCGGTGGTAGATGGCGAAGGTGCCGAGCACCTTGCCGCGGGCGTCGCGGATCGGCGTCGACCAGCAGGCCCTGAGGCCATGCGGCAGCGCGAAATCCTTATAAGCCGCCCAGCGCGGGTCGGTGGCGATATCGGCTACATAGACTGGCTGGCCCGAGTAAGCCGCGGTGCCGCAGGAGCCCGTGGACGGTCCGATCTCCAGGCCATCGATCGCCTCGCGATAGACCTGCGGCAGGCTGGGCGCCGCGCCATGCGTCAGCCGCTTGCCATCCTCGCTGAGGATCAGCACCGAGGTCAGGATCTCGCTGTCCGACATCGCCTCGACGGTCAGCAGGTGCCGGTCGAGAATATGTTCGAGGCTGTCGCCCCGCTCGAGCTCGGCGACGACATCGCTCTGGCGAAGGTCGAGCGCCTTGTGCAGTCCGGCAGCGAAAGTCATCGGCGGCTCCTGCTCTTGAAGCGCGGCAAATAGCACGAACCGCGCGCCGGCTGAATTAAGGCGGCATGACCTAAAGGACTAGCAACCCGGGCGCGGCCGACGCTGTTCAGCAACCGAGCAGATGGTGAGGCAGCCAATGACCGAAACGAAACGATGGTGGTGGGTCGCAGTGGCGGCAATCCTGGTGGTGTTCGGTTATTCGGTCTTCGCCAACGTAAAATCCGGTGACCGGAGCCACCATTCGGCAAGGCTGACCCGTTAGTCAGTGTTGCTCGCGCGCGCCTCTGTAGGACGGTGGAGATTTTTGGGGCTCGGGTTCCGGGTAAGTGACCTCCCATTCCAGTTCATCGAGGCGGGACGCGATATAATCGGCGATTTCGCGCCGAGGGTCCGGCGCCAGCATCGGGTCATGGCGCTTGAGCGCCTTCAATTGCTCGTAATTCGGGTCGGTGCCCCACAGCCGATCGGGCGTCGATCGCAGCCAGCCGCGGATGACGATGGCGAGCTGCTTACCCGCAATGGCGATTCGAGACGACATGCGCCGATAGTATGCCCACGAGAACATTTGGGGAACGGAGAATCGGCAGTGGTGTCTGCTTTCGACCCATTGCAGACAGTGGAGGAGCCTCCGCGAGGCCCGAACTCTTCTGCGCGCCTTCGATGGCCGAATGCCACAGGGGAGCCGGGCCTCTGCGTTGAATAGTCACGCAGACGCCTGATTTGCCTCGCTTTTCATAATCTTGGGAAAGATTGATCCGCCCGAAAGTGCCAGCGTGTCCGCGAAAAGGGGAGCACTAGTTATGGGCGTTATCCAAGGTACCGAAGGTCCGGACATTCTGGATTACAGCATCACGGGCGACACGACCTTCGACCTGGGCGCGGGCAACGACAATGCAACTATAGGGACTATTTCTGGCGTGGTCGCCACGGTGACCACGGGAAGCGGCAGTGACCTGATCAATGCTCGATTGCACGGCGGCGGTCTGTTCGTTTTAACCGACTTCCAGCCTGGGCCGGGCGGCGATTCCTTCGCGTTTTGGGACTTTTTCTATCGCTTTGGGCAGACTGCGCAGTGGTGGTTTCCCGTCGACCGATCGAGCGTGGTCCAAGTAACGAATCCATTTGGAGCAAATCTCGCGCGGCTTCAGGACGGTCCAAACGGGGCTGTTCTGCAGCTACGGCTAAATACTTCTTCCGACTGGATTACAGCCGCTACCTTCAACGGCACGGTCGCATCGCAATTCACCGCAAACAACTTCCTTGGCTGGGCGCCAGACGGAAGTGCAACAGCAAGCAGCGTTCTCAATCTCGTGGAACGCCAAGGCTACCAAATCGGATTGCTGACAGACACATACGGCGACGATGTGATCTACGGGACCGACCAAGGCGGCTGGATCAATTCGTCTTTCGGTAACGATACAATCTATCTCGGCGGCGGCGACGATCACATTTTCGCTGGACCAGCCGGACTTAAAACGATTTTCGGGGGTGATGGCAACGACGAGATAATGATTGGCGGCTACAATTTTATTGGCAACAATTACAATACTTTAGATCAATTCGGCGTCCGAGGCATCGTGCATGGCGGGAACGGCAACGATGAAATCGGCGCCGGCGGCACTCTCAATCCAAATGAACTCTACGGGGATGCGGGAAACGACATCATCGCCGGTGGCAATGGCGATGATTATCTCGACGGAGGTGAGGGTGACGATGACGTAAAGGGCGGTCCCGGTGCCGACCTTCTCCATGGCGGCAGCGGCAATGATGTACTTCGCGGCGCCTATGTTGACGTTCAATCACCCGAGGATGCAGGCGGTTTCGACACCGCGACCTATTTCGACAGCCCGTCAGGGATAGTGATCAACCTGAGCAACACGGCGCAGACGGTCCAGGGTCAGACAATTGCGGCATCAACTGGGCTCGACGGTTTTGGGAACACAGATACTTTCAGCCGGGTCGAAGGAATCGTCGGATCCGCCTTCAACGACGTAATCGTCGGCGGCACCGACATGGCGAATGTGCTTGAGGGTGGTGCCGGCGACGACACCCTCTACGACATGGGGGTGCCGAAAGACTCCTTGGCGCTGACGTTCAAAGCGACGAGCGGGATCGTGGATGGGCAGGCGGCGACCTTCCGGGTCGACGTCAACGGGCAGACCGTCGCCACATTCACGATCCAGCCAACGTTCGCGAACAATTACAGCAACTGGGCGGTTACCCAGTATTTCACCGTGCAGCTACCCGCCGACCTCGCGGTCAGCTCCATCAAGATCTACCACCTCAACGACGTTGAAGGCAGTCCGCAAGGTAACAAGGACCTGTGGCTGGATCTCGTCACCCTCGACGGCTTCAAGCTGGGCGGCGGGAACTCCACCTATACGCCCGATGGGCGCGCGCCGGAGCCGTTCAACGGCGGATTGTACCTCGGCGGCGTCGCGAGCCTCGACATGACTAGCTACAATTCGATCATTCCCGATCACGATCAGCTCTCGGGAGGCGACGGCAACGACAAGCTGTATGGCGCGGCTGGTGACGATCTGTTGATCGGCGGCAGCGGCATCGATTTGCTAACGGGTGGTTCTGGCCGGGACATCTTCAAGGATACCGCCGCCGGGCTGAACGGCGATACAATCACCGACTTTGGCATCGGCGACAAGATTGTCATCACCGATGCGACGCTCGCTGGTTTCAGCTTCAGCCTGTCCGGAAATACACTGTATTTTACCGGCGGTTCGATCACCTTGAGCGAAGTGCCAGCGCACGGCCTTACTGCGACTGCCTTTGCAGGAGGCGGAGTTCAGCTGGAGATCAATGAGAACACGCCCGCGGCCCACGCAGGAGACTTCAACGGCGACGGCTTCGACGATGTTCTGTTGCACAGCGATACCGGTGCGATGTCGACCTGGCTCACAGGGGCAAGTGGTTCGTTGACGCCGGCTTGGGGAACGACGGTTTCGCTCGACTGGAAGATCGCGGGGACGGGCGACTTCAACGGTGACGGTAAGAGCGACGTGCTCTGGCGCAGCGACGCTGGCGGGCTGGCGAACTGGCAAGGCGCATCGAACGGCGGCTTCACGCCGGTTTGGGGTACCACGCTGGCGACCGAATGGAAGGTGGTCGGCACTGGCGACTTCAACGGTGACGGCAAGGACGACATCCTGTGGCGGAGCACGAGCGGTGCGCTCGCCGACTGGCTTGGCTCTGCCAACGGCGGCTTCAGCCCGGGCTGGGGCACCAGCGTCGATACCTCGTGGAAGGTGGCAGGCACTGGCGACTTCAACGGTGACGGCAAGGACGACATCCTGTGGCGAAGCAGCGGTGGCGAGTTGGCGACCTGGCTTGGTGCAGCGAACGGCGGCTTCACGCCCACGTGGGGAACTACGCTCGCAACGGACTGGAACGTGGTCGGCACCGGCGACTTCGACGGCGACGGTCGCTCGGACGTACTCTGGCGCAGCGACGCTGGTGCGGTCGCTCAGTGGCTCGGAGCGCCAAATGGCGGCTTCACGCCGACCTGGGGCACCAATGTCGCCGCAAACCTGCACGCAGTCAGCATCGGCGACTTCAACAACGATGGCCGTGACGATGTCCTTTGGCAGAGCGACAGCAATCAACTGAGCCAATGGCTTGGTGCGGCTAGCGGCGGGTTTGCGAGCAGCACGACCGTTTCGAGCTCTGTGCCGGCCGGATGGCACGTGCAGCCGGAAGCTATCTTCTGAGGCGAAGGCGGTGCGGTGCGTCAGCCGTCCGGAAGCTATAGTTTTTCGACGATCGATGACCGCTTTCCATCCATTGCGGACGGCAGCGATGTTAGAGGTTTGCCGGGGCTCGCCACCGCCTCTTCTCTTGCAATGCTGGAAGCTCACGCTCGTCGTCGGACTTCGCCGCTGGACCTAAGAAGTGGGCCCCGGATCCGGGGTGACGTCAGGCGTCGATCGCATCCTCATCGACCGCAGCCGCTGAGCGCTGGATGAAATCGAACCGCTTGGCCGGATCGCGTCCCATCAGCTCGTCGACCAAGTCCTTCACCGGCTGGCGGTCTTCATAAGCGGCCGGCAGCGTCACGCGCAGCATGGACCGCGTCTTCGGGTCCATGGTGGTTTCCTTGAGCTGGTTTGGGTTCATCTCGCCGAGGCCCTTGAAGCGGCTGACCTCGACCTTCTTGCCCTTGAACTCGGTGGCTTCGAGCTCGGTGCGGTGGGCGTCGTCGCGGGCGTATAGCGTCTTCGCGTCCGCGGTCAGGCGGTAGAGCGGCGGCTGGGCGAGGAACAGGTGGCCGCGGCGGACGAGCTCGGGCATTTCCTGGAAGAAGAAAGTCATCAGCAGGGTCGCGATGTGGGCGCCGTCGACGTCGGCGTCCGTCATGATGACGATGCGTTCGTAGCGGAGCGCTTCCTCGTTGAACTTGTCCTTCGTGCCGCAGCCGAGCGCGAGGTTGAGGTCCGCGATCTCGCTGTTGGCGCGGATCTTTTCCGCGGTGGCGCTGGCGACGTTGAGGATCTTGCCGCGGATGGGGAGGATGGCCTGCGTCTTGCGGTCGCGCGCCTGCTTGGCGGAGCCGCCGGCGCTGTCGCCTTCGACGATGAAGAGCTCGGTACCTTCGGGATCGTCCGACGAGCAGTCGGTGAGCTTGCCGGGGAGGCGGAGCTTGCGGGCGCTGGTGGCGGTTTTGCGCTGGACCTCGCGCTCGGCGCGGCGGCGCAGGCGTTCTTCCATTCGCTCGACGATCGAGCCGAGCAAAGCGCGGCCGCGGTCCATGTTGTCGGCGAGATAATGGTCGAAATGGTCGCGGACGGCGGCCTCGACGAAGCGGGCGGCCTCCAGGCTGGTGAGCCGGTCCTTGGTCTGGCTCTGGAAATGCGGGTTGCGGATGAACACCGAGAGCATGAGCTCGACGCCGTTGAAGACGTCGTCGGCGGTGATGTCCTTGGCCTTCTTGTTGCCGACGAGCTCGCCGAAGCCGCGGATGCCCTTGGTCAAAGCGGCGCGCAGGCCAGCCTCGTGGGTGCCGCCGTCGGGGGTCGGGATGGTGTTGCAGTAATAGCTTTCGGAGCCGTCGGAATAGAGCGGCCACGCGACCGCCCATTCGGCGCTGCCCTGTGGCTTGCCGTCGGGGTCGGCGGGGAAATCCTGGCGGCCGGTGAAGGGCTGGTTGGTGACGGCGGGGCGGTCGCCGAGCTGCTCGGCGAGATTGTCGGCCAGGCCGCCGGGGAAGTGGAAAACGGCGGTCTCGGGAACTTTGTCGGACGCGAGGCTGGGGTCGCAGCGCCAGCGGATCTCGACGCCGGCGAAGAGGTAGGCCTTGGAGCGGGCGAGCTTGTAGAGACGCTCGGCGGAGAAGCGGGCGTCGGCGCCAAAGATCTCCGCATCGGGGGTGAAGATGACGGTGGTGCCGCGGCGGTTGGGGGCGGCGCCGACTTCCTCGAGCTTGGAGGTGGCGAGGCCGCGGGCGAAGGACTGTCGGTAGAGTTTCTTGTCGCGCGCGACTTCGATGATCGTCTCAGTCGAGAGCGCGTTGACGACGCTGACGCCGACGCCGTGGAGGCCGCCGGAGGTGCTGTACGCCTTGCCCTCGAACTTACCGCCAGAGTGGAGGGTGGTCATGATGACTTCGAGCGCGGACTTGCCGGGATATTTGGGGTGCGGGTCGACGGGAATGCCGCGGCCGTTGTCGGTGACGGTCAGGCGCCCGGCGGCGCCGGGGGCGGGATCCAGCGTGACCTCGATGCGGTTGGCGAAGCCGGCGACGGCCTCGTCCATACTATTGTCGATGACCTCGGCGGCGAGATGGTGAAGCGCGCGGTCGTCGGTGCCACCGATGTACATGCCGGGGCGGCGGCGGACGGGCTCCAGGCCTTCGAGGACTTCGATGGCGGAGGCGTCATAGCTTTCGGGCGCTGCAGCGGCGGCGTTGGAGGCGAACAGATCGGACATTTGGGTGACGGTATAGGACCGCGTTTTCCGCCGTGCCAAGCGAGTGGCGGGACGTTTTCCACAGCCTTCTTGGCGCTTGCAATGGCTGCTCGCACGTGCTGCGATCCACCATGCTCGGGGGCGAAAAAGGGGGAATTCTGTGAAATACGTAATCGCGTTATGCGCCACCATACTTTGCGCGCCGGCGGCGGCAGCGGGTATCACTTATGACTGCGATACCGCGGCAAACCATTTTTCGGAACTCGTGCTGCCTGCGCCCGGCGGATCCTTCACAGTTAGCGGCAACGTGCAATTGCTCACGATTGCAGAGGTTTCGAAGTACGCCCCGATCGCTCGTGTCCAGGTCACTTCGCCATCCCAGCCCGGACAACCCGCCGCAAATGTGGTCGGGGTATCCCTCGCAGTGCTTCCGGCTGGTGCGGAGGAGACTCGTGCCGGTGCGCCAGCGCTTCAAATGGTCAGCTTTCAAGCAAGTGGACACAAGGACGAGGCGCTCGCACAATCGATGCTCATTAAGCCGGGCACACCCCAGTCTTTCAGGCTCAGATTTGATGGAGCAAATGTAGCCGCGACAATTGGCTCTGAGACTAGGTTCTATCCGATGAAGGCGGCTGACCCAGTTGTGCGGCTCATCTGTTCCACGGGCGAGTTCCTCTTCACCAATGTCACGCTGCAGCCGATCAAGTAGGGGCGGGTGACAGGCTGTTCTCACAGGTCTTGAAACCCGCAAACCCGTTTCCAAATCAGCGGTGCCGGACGCTCAGGAGAGGTTCGGTGACGGGGTCGCGGAACTCCGGGCCCCGCCTTGCTCAACATGAGGAGGTTACCGCTATGCGTAGTGCTTTCGATTTTGCGCCGTTCCGGCGTTCCACCGTCGGGTTCGACCGGCTGTTCGACATGCTCGAAAATTCCAATGCGGCGCAGGGACAGGAAAATTACCCGCCGTTCGACCTCATCCGCCTAAGCGACAACGATTACCGGATCGAGCTGGCGGTGGCCGGCTTCAAGCCCGACGAGATCGACATCACCGCGCAGCAGAACGTGCTGCTGGTGACGGGCCGTAAGAAGGAAGAGGGCGGCGAAAAGGATAACAATTACATCTACCGCGGAATCGCGACGCGTTCGTTCGAGCGGCGGTTCGCGCTGGCCGACCATATCCAGGTCAAGGGCGCCGACATGAAGGACGGCCTGCTGGCGATCGAGCTGGTGCGCGAGATCCCCGAGGCGATGAAGCCGCGGAAGATCAACATCGGCGATCAGCAGCCGGCGATCGAGGCGGAGAAGGCGGACGCCTGAACCGCTGTTGCCTAGGTAACAGGAACCCCGGCGAGCGCTGAGCCTGCCGGGGCTTTTTCGTTGCGGGATCCGGCTGCCTACTGCATCCGGAATATGACGTGGTTGTAGTAGTAGCTGGGGACCTTCGTGCCGTCGGCAAGCTCGGCCGGCTCAAGCCGAGCCCGGCGCATGACGACGTCACACACAACCTTGTCGAACGATTTTTCCTTGAAGCGGCTGACGACGGTGCACTTGGTTGGACGGCCGGCGGCGTCGACCAATAGCCGCAGCTTGATGTCCGCCTCATCGCCCGTCCGCCGCATCGCTTCCGGATAGTCGCTCGGCGAGAACCAGCTTCGCACATTGATTGGCCAGACGGGGCGGACGATTTGATCGTCGAGATCGGGGTCGATGCCCCAATCGCGCAGGGAATCGCGGCTGCATTTGTCGAAGGCCTTCATGGCCGGGCCCAAGGACCCGGTCTGGAGGATCACAGGCCGGCTTTTCCGCGGTACGATCTGGATCGCCGACGTGCTGTCCGCGAAGGATTGCTCGGCGGCCTTGATTTGCGCGATCTCTGCAAGGTCGAGCGGTGGTGGCCGAACGCCCTTCCTCGCGCCTTTGGCCTTTTCCTCTTTCTCAAGCCGTTCGATGACGTCGTCTGGCAACAACGATATGTGCGACCACAGCACCACGGGGCCTTTGGGCGACTGCGCCGTATTGCCTTTTTGCGGTTCGCCCCGTGCCGGAAGAAAGCTTGCGGGGACTTGCTCGGATCCCGTGGACATCGGCTAGCCGAGGACGATCATGTCCATGCGGCCGGGAACTTCGCTCTCGAAGCCGAGCACGACTTTGTTATCGCCGGTCCCAAATTCTCGATTAAGGCGGCAGCTGTTTTCCGCGTAGTTAACTTCCCAGGGCGTCGACGGCGTCAGACGAAAGGGTTCCGCGGCGCCGGTTAGCAGCGGCATTGCCGCGATGACTGGAAACAAAGCGGCGGTCCGCATGGCTCAACTCCCATTTACCCGAGCAGTGGAAACTTAGCCTGATCGAAAGGTAAGGGAAGAGGCGCATTCTCCCAAGTGAAAGCCCGGCAAGCGAGCGCCTGCCGGGCGGTCCATCACCAAAGTCGAGTTGCGGCAATTTCCAATTTGCCGAGCGAAATCAGCAGCTCGTCGCCGAGATCCGCCAGCGTCTCATCGAGATTATCGTTGGCGTGATCGAAAGGCGGTGCCGCTTCGTAGAGTGTCTCAATGGCCCATTCGCCGACGATGTCGGGGAAGGCCGGATCCATCAGCAAATGTCTCATCGTCTCATTCCACGTTTATCCGGGCGCGCCTCAGGGGGAGGGGAGCGGGGCGCGCCCGGAATTTTGTCAGGCGACCCTGAGGACGCCGTTCATCCGGATTGGACGGTTGAGGTTGAAGTAGTTGGGCGAGGTTTTCATCACCGTGCGGTGGATCTCGTCGAACTGCTCAGGCGTGCCGTTGCCCGCAATCGTGACCTCGTAGTCGATCGCCTCGTAGCCGGCCGGGACCTCTTCGCTGAGACCGAGGAAACCGCGCAGGTCGAGCGTGCCCTTGGTGCGGATCTCGAGGTTGGTCAGAGTGATGCCGTTGACCGCGGCGCCGGCGACGTAGCCGACGGTCATGCAAGCGTTGACGGCGGCCATCAGCAATTCCTGCGGATTGGGCGCGCTGTCGGCACCGAGCAGCTGGCACGGCTCATCGGCGACGATCTTGTGGCTGCGGGCGATGCGCTCGCCGGCCATGGTGAAGCCGTCGACGATGGTCTCGCTGCCGGTCTGGCCGGTCCAGCGGGTGGTAACGTCGAAGCTGACCTTGGCCTTGGACGCGTCTTGTTCGATTGCTTCGACGACTTCGCCGAGGGCTTCGAGGTCGAGGCCGTTGACGCGGCTTTTCACGGTATCAAGCATGTTCATTCTCCTGTTGAAATCGAGGGTTAGGCGAAGACTGGCGCAGCTTCGGCGATGCGGTCCGCCGCGCGGCTGGAAATAGCGTTGAGGGCGTCCTTGAAGCGGTCGTGGACCATACCCGACCCGACGTAGGTCCAGCGGGCAGCCTGGTGCTGCTGGGCAATGATCGCGTCGCGGTTCTCGACCTTGCGGCCGATCGCTAGCTCGAGCGCGTCCATGTTGAAGCCGGCCTGCATCTTCAGGCCGTCGTCGAGGAAGCCGCCGATCTCGAAGAATTCGTCGATCGCCTTGTCGATCTGTTCTTCGGTGCGACCTTCGGCGAGCGCATCGACGATCAGCGTGTCGAGCTTGGCATGCTGCGCTTCCTCCATCCAGTGATGCTTCATCAGCGACTTGAAGAGCGGATCGAGATCGCCGTCGTCGCGGATCGAGCCCAGATAATGCTGCTGGGTCATCCACTCGATCATCAGGATGACCAGGCCGACGGCGAGCGGGTCGTGCCTAAGCACTTCCGCGCCGATCGCTTCCGACGGGCCGATCATCCGGCATTCCACGGGGAAACCGCGGACGAACGCCTGGTGATAGCGCTTGAACAGATGGATGTGCTTGGCTTCCTCGCTCGCGAAATTGAGGATCGCCCGCACGCGCCAGTCGTCGCCGAGCAGGTGCGGCCGCGCATGATCGAGGAGGAAGGGGAGGATGAACTCCTCGACCACTCCGAAGATGCACAGGTATTGGTGCGCGCTGATCTGGTTGAGCACGCGCTGCTCGAACGGGTTCAGGCCGTCGAGCACGGCGGTGCGGGCCAGGCTCTCGGGCATGAAGTTGCGCGAGAAATCGAGTTCCTGATCTTCGCGAAGCACGTCGTCGAGCTGCCACTGTGCGCGAAGCGACGATGAGAGCGTCGCCTGATAATTGAAGTCATGGTACATGATCATCCGCCTTGTTAATTAGATGTGGACGATGGCCGGAGCGATCGCGGCCGAAACAGCGGTCACACTGGTAATAAGAGTGAAGACGACGGTGACTAACCGCGCCGTCTTTGCTTCGTGCTTTAAATCGATCATCATGCTGCCCCTTCGCGTTTCACGGATGAGTTCGACCATCTCCGGAAGCGTGATTGCTTACGGGCCGAGAACTGTGTCCGAATTCGATGGCCAGTGTTTACGCCGAGCAGCCGTTTGCCAAAATGACCGGCTTGCCGGATAATTTGACCGAAACGCCGGATTGCATCTTCCGCGGGGGCAACGCGTGGACGTTCTCGACGAAATCCTGGGCTCGCTTCGCCTGAATGGCGGTGTGGTGATCGACGCTGATTTCACCGGCGACTTCTGCGTGCTCGCACAGTTCACGCCCGATCATTGCGCGCCCTTCTTCCCGATGCCGGAAGAGCTGATCAGCTACCATTACATCCGATCGGGCCATGCGATCGTCGAGGTCGAGGGGATGGAGCCGGTTACGCTCGGGCCAGGATCGATCGCCATCCTGCCGCGCAACGACCCGCATCTGCTGGCGAGCCGTCCTGGTCTGCCGCCGGCGGACGTCAACGACGTCGCGTGGACGACTGAAGAAGGCGTGCACAAGGTCGCCAACGGGACCGATGGACCGGAGACGATGGTGTGGTGCGGGTTCCTCGGCACCGCCAAGACAAGCACGCATCCGCTGATCGAGGCGCTGCCGCCGCTGCTTACCCTGGATGTGACCGGCGGCGAGGCGCAGTGGCTCGATAGCTCGATGCGATTCCTGGCCGAGCAACGGCCGTCGCCGGAGATGGTCGCGCGCTTGGCCGAGCTGTTCCTGGCGCAGGCGATCCGCGAATATGTGCAGCAGTTGCCGTCCAGCTCGAAGGGTTGGTTGCGCGGTTTGACCGACCCCGCGGTATCAAAGGCGCTGTCGATCATTCACAGCCGCTTCGCCGAGGAGCTGGACGTCGAAAGTCTCGCGCGCGACGCTGGCGTGTCGCGTACGGTCCTAGGCGAGCGATTTGCCGAGCTGATCGGAGTGCCGCCGATGCGCTATTGTGCGTCCTGGCGGATGCGCGTCGCGGCAAACATGCTCCGCGACGGCAAGCAGAATACGGCAAACGTCGCTTATTCGGTCGGGTTCAACAGCGAGGCGGCCTTCAACCGGGCATTCAAGCGTGAGTTCGGGGAGCCGCCTGCGACCTGGCGACGGCGAATGGAGGAGCAGGACGCGGCGCTGGCGTCACGTTCGGCCAAGCCCAAGCTACCGCCGCAAGAGGTGCGGCATTGCACGGCCTCCGACGGAACGAAGCTCGCCTTCGCGGTGACAGGCGAGGGGCCGCCGCTGGTGAAAACGGCGAACTGGCTGAATCATCTGGAGCATGACTGGGACAGTCCGCTGTGGCGGCATTGGGTCCAGGAGTTTATGCGTGGGCGATCGCTGGTCCGGTACGACGAGCGCGGCAACGGCCTCAGCGACTGGGACACGCCAGATCTGTCCTTCGAGGCGTTCGTGGACGACCTCAAATGCGTTACCGAGTGCCTGGATCTGCCGCAGTTCGACATGCTCGCGATCAGCCAGGGCGCGGCCGTTGCGGTCGCCTATGCAGTGCGCCACCCCGAGCGCGTGCGGCGGCTGGTGATCCTCAATGGATATGCCGTCGGCTGGGCCAATCGCGACGACCCGGGAGAAGTTGCGCGGCGGGAGGCGATGATCACGCTGACCGAGGAAGGTTGGGGTGCCGACCATTCGGCGTACCGTCAGCTGTTCACCAACCTCTACATTCCGGACGCGACGCCCAAGCAGATGGGCTGGTTCAACGAGATGCAGCGCATGTCGACATCGCCCGAGAATGCTGTGCGGTTGCAGCGCGAGCTATCGAAGATCGACGTGCGGCCGCTGCTGGCGCAGGTGAAGGCGCCGACCTTGGTCTTTCACGGCCGGCACGACCAGGTGGTGCCGTTCGCGCAGGGAGAGGCCATGGCTGCGGGGATCCCCGGCGCGCAGTTTGTGCCGCTGGAAAGCCGCAATCACATCCTGATCGAGAATGAGCCGGCGTGGCGGACGTTCGCGGAGATGAGCCGGGCATTCCTGAACGCGGGAAGCACGGCGGTGGCGGCTTAAGGGTCGATTGGCCGCTTGCGGCCAGCGGGCTGCCAATGCTGCTTCATCAGGCCAAGGCCGTCGAGACGGTCCACGATTTGTGTGAGCCAGCCTGCGCGGCGGAGCGCGAGGGGCTGCGGGGACAAGGGGTCCAGCCCGGCCCATGGCAGGAAGGGCGTGCGACGCGAATATGCCCACAGTTCTACGCGGACGACCGGCCGTGACGCGCTGCCGCGGGCGTGGAAGCCGCTGGTGTCGATGGCGACGAGGGTGTTGGCGGGGACCGCAAAGCGATGCGGCGGTGGCAGGTCGAGCGCCGGGAGTTCCTCCGGCGCGATGCGGAGCGAGCCGCGCTGCGACAGGCGGTCGGCCTCCCCGATTTCGACGCTGCGCTGCTGTTCCCAAGCCAGCCGCTTTGGGGTCAGCAAATGCGAGCTGGGGACGTAGGTCAGCGGGCCCTGATCGTCCGACACGTCGGTCAGGAACAGCCACGCCTTGAGCGAGGGATGGAAGGTGTCGGCGTGAAGTTCGAGCTGGGGATCGGGCGCGCCGTCGGCGTGGCCCATGACGATCGTCTGGATGTAGTAAATCGGCGGGCTGAGCGTGCTGCCGATATAGGCCATGAGTCCGCGCCAACGTGGTTTGGCAATGAGCTGGCGAAGCTCGGGGATCCGGCGCAGCATCTCCGGAGTCACGGCTACTCGGCGCGTAACGGCGTTGCCCTGCTGGTGCTCCCGGGCCTCGAATTCCCCGTTGAGGATTGCGTCGCGCAGGCGCGCGAAGACATCCGTTGGCAGGAAGTCGCGGGCTTCGACGAAGCCGTCGCGGTCGAACTGCTCGCGCCAAGTCGCGGGCACCGACGCCGCGAGGCGGCGGCGGCGTGCCCAGGCCATTCGATGGGCGAGCTTAAGCCGGGCGACGTGCAGCCCACGCCGGTTTAGCGAGGGCGAGCCGAGGATCGGGTTGTCGACAAAGCTCTTGGCGCCGGTGCCGAGCGCCAGCGTCCAAATCGGTGCACGCCACCATTTGAGGAGCGCGCGGTTGCCCAACACGCGCCCTCGTTCTTAACGGACCCTTGGGCCGCCGAACGGCAGCGGCGGCGGCGGACGGCGGTCACGGCGGGGAAGCTGTGCCTGATAGGCGACGCCGCAATGCTGCACGCAATAGGGGAAGCCCGGGTTGGCGGCTTCGCCGCAGAAATGGAAATCCGGCTCGCCGGGGTGGCCCATCGGCCATTTGCAGAGGCGATCGTTGAGATCGAGCAGGCCGGTCTTGTCGGCGACCTCTGGGCTCGGCTTGGCCGGGACCAGACGGCGCGGCGGCGCGGGCGGGATCGGCGGCTGCTGGTCGCCCGGACCCTGGCGGATGAAGCCGCCCGGGCCGATCGAGCGATACTGCATTTCCGGCGCGGAGCGGTTCGGCGTCGAGGGCGCAGCGGCCTGTGGCGCGGGGGCGGCAGGCGCTGTCGCAACGGGCTCCGCGCGCGGCGCAGGGGCAGCCGGCTTCGGCGCGGCCTTGGGCGCGGCGCCCGCGGCAGGCGCGGGCGCGGCCTTCTTCGCTTCCTTTTCCTCGCCGGCCTTCACCGGGGACGGGCGCTGCTCGAGGCCGAGGCGGTGGGCCTTGCCGATCACCGCATTGCGGCTGACGCCACCGAGCTCGTCGGCGATCTGGCTGGCGGTGGCGCCGTCGTGCCACATCTTCTTCAGGCGCTCGATGCGCTCGTCGGTCCAAGACATTTAAACTTCGCTCCAAAACTTGCCCGGCTGCATGGCAGCCGATAGGCGCCTCAACCGTGAACGACCAAGCCAATAATTGGGTGCGCTTCGCGCCGGGCAAGCCGGTGCTGAAGGGCGTCAACTGGGGAGGCCTTAAGACCCTCTATATCAAGGAGGTCAGGCGCTTCTTCAAGGTGCAGATGCAGACCGTGTGGGCGCCGGCCATCACGACGCTGCTGTATCTGGCGATCTTTACCGTGGCGTTGGGGCGCGGCGGACGGACGGTGACGGTGGCGCCGGGAGTAGAATTCCCGTTCGCCAATTTCATCGCGCCGGGCCTGATCGTCATGGCGATGCTGCAGAACGCCTTCGCCAATTCGAGCTTCTCGCTGCTGGTCGGCAAGATCCAGGGCAATATCGTCGACTATCTGATGCCGCCGCTGTCGACGGGAGAGTTGATCGCGGGACTGATCGGCGCCGCGGTGACGCGGGCGTTCCTCGTCGGTTTTGCGGTTTGGCTCGTGATGCTGCTGTGGCCTGGGGTGTCGGTGATGCCGGCCCGACCAGAGCTGATTCTGTGGTTCGGGCTCATGGGGTCGGTGCTGCTGGCGTTCCTCGGGCTGCTGACGTCCATTTGGGCCGAGAAGTTTGACCACGCGGCGGCGGTGACCAATTTTGTCGTGACGCCGTTGTCGCTGCTGAGCGGCACCTTTTACTCGGTGCACCAGCTGTCGCCGACGTTTCAAGCGGTGAGCCATGCCAATCCGTTCTTCTACGTCATCTCCGGGTTTCGCGCGGGCTTCCTTGGCCATGCGGACTCGCCGCTGCTGATCGGCGGGATCGGGCTGCTGTTGCTCAATCTCGCCATGTGGGCGCTCTGCTATTCGCTGCTGCGCCGCGGCTGGAAGATCAAGAACTAGGCTTCGTTGACGCAGGGGCTGGTCGCGCCCCGGCCGTCCGCGCCCCATTTGCGGAAGCTCGACGAGTCCACGTGGAAGCGCCGGCCGGTGTAGAAGCCGAGGCCCGTGTCGTAGGCACGCCCATCGTGCGCGTGCGCGGCGCAAACTGACCGGATCATCGCGGTGCGGTCGACGGCGGCGGTCACCGGCGTCATGTCGATCGCGAAGAACTCACGGTGCGCGCTGTGTTCGGCGCCGTTGGAACAGGCGTTGAGCTTGTCGTTGCGAAAGGCGGACAGCGCCTCGACCTGACCGACGCGGGGGATGACGTCGTCGCGAACGAACTTCAGCGTTTCGACGATATGCTGCCACTTGTCCGCGGGCGGCGCTTCGAACGGCTCCGCGCCACACTCGCTCCACGACGACGATGTGCGCGTCAGCTGCCATAGCGGGATGACAGCGCCGACACCCTGGGCATTGAGGTAATCCTGGAAAGAGGTGAGGCGCGCGACGTTGTCCGGAGCCCGACGGAGCCAAGCCCGGAAGTCGGTCGCCGACTGGCCCGCAGCGGCAAGGCCGGTTTCGTGAACGCCAGTCAACCCGAACTGCGGCTCGGGCGCCGGCGCGAGTGCGGGCCGCGCCTGAACGGTCGCGATGGCGCGGATCGGCTGAAGCGGCGTCGAGCTGTTCCCAACGCCTGCAACCGGACCGAATGACAGTGTGGCCGCGAGTGCGGCAGCCCCCATAAATCTAAGCATTTCAACAAGATAATAGACGATACGGTCGTTTCAACCCTCGTCCGGCGAGCTGCAGCTTAACGAAGTTGAACGGTTCATAACGGAGGCGTTCAGACGCGCCTCAACCGAATCGGCGCAGAAGGGCTCTCATCACGTCAGTGCTCAATGAAGGAGAGCCGATATGCGTAAGTTACTCTTTTCCCTGGCCGCGGCCGGAGCGGCTCTCGCCATCGCCAGCCCGGCGTCGGCGCAATATTATCAGGGCCAGCCCTATGGCGCGCCTTACGGCAATGCCTACGGGTACCAGAACAATTGGGGCGTCACGCGTTCGCTGCAGCAGCGGCTGAACAACATCGAACGCCAGATCAACCGGCTAGATCGCCGCGATCGCATCCGCGACCGTAGCGCTGACCGCCTGCGTTACGAGGCCGCGGACCTGCATCGACGCCTGTTCGATCGCAGCCGCAACGGGCTGAGCCCCCGCGAGGCCCAGGATATCAGCGTTCGAATCCAGCGCCTCGAACAGCGCGTCCAGTGGGCGATGAACCAGGGTGGATACGGCCGCTACGGCTACAACGGTTACCAAGGTCAGTGGAGCGACCGGGACCGTGACGGCCGCAACGATCGCTGGGAAGACGACCAGGGCTATCGCCGCGACCGCTAAGGCCGACGGCTAGTCGAAAGGAAGGCGCCTCGGGCAACCGGGGCGCCTTTCTTCGTACCCCAGCGGCCGGCTCGGCTTTGCCCTTTTGCGGGGCGCTGGCTATAGCAACGCAACTGCTTTTATCGCCGACCAGGAGCCCGATTTCATGGCCATCACGCCGCTCATGCCCGTCTACCCGCGTTCGCCCGTGCGTCCGGTGCGCGGCGAGGGGCCGTATCTCTACGGTGAGCAGGGCGAGCGTTATCTGGATTTCGCGGCGGGCATTGCGGTGAACCTGCTGGGGCACGGCCACCCGGTGCTGACCAAGGCGATCCAGGACCAGGCCGCGACCCTCATGCACGTATCAAACCTGTACGGATCACCGCAGGGCGAGGCGTTCGCGAAGCGCCTAACTGATTTGACGTTCGCGGACACAGTGTTCTTCACCAATTCGGGCGTCGAAGCTGTCGAGTGCGCGATCAAGACGGCGCGCCGCTATCACTACGTTGGAGGCAATCCGGAGAAACACACGCTGATTACCTTCCGCAACGCGTTTCATGGGCGGACGATGGCAACGATCAGCGCAACCGATCAGCCGAAAATGATCGAGGGTTTCGCGCCGCTGCTGGAGGGTTTCAAGGTCGTCGAGTTCGACAATCTGGACGCTGCGCTGGGGGCGATCGACGAGAACACCGCGGGCTTCCTGCTGGAGCCGGTGCAGGGCGAGGGCGGC
The DNA here is from genome assembly GCF_030866745.1 of Sphingomonas flavescens. Classification (NCBI taxonomy): domain Bacteria; kingdom Pseudomonadati; phylum Pseudomonadota; class Alphaproteobacteria; order Sphingomonadales; family Sphingomonadaceae; genus Sphingomonas; species Sphingomonas flavescens. The sequence goes on from NZ_CP133016.1 coordinate 89,362, forward strand.
ATTCGCCCGGCGTCGAAGGAATTCATCCAGGGTCTCCGTAAGGCCTGCGACGAGAACGACCTGATGCTGGTGTTCGACGAGGTGCAGTGCGGCGTCGCGCGGACCGGCTATCTCTACGCTTATGAATATTATGGCGTAACGCCCGACATCATGGCGAGCGCCAAGGGTATTGGCGGGGGCTTCCCGATGGGCGCGTGCCTGGCCACCGAAAAGGCGGCGCGTGGGATGGTCATCGGCACGCACGGGTCGACCTATGGCGGCAATCCGCTGGCGATGGCTGCTGGGCAGGCGGTGTTCGACGTCGTCGCCAACGACGAGTTCCTGACGCAGGTCCGGCAGACAGGCGAGCGGCTACGCTCGGCGTTGGAGCAGATGATCCCTAATCACGATCATCTGTTCGAAGGCGTGCGGGGGCTGGGCCTTATGCTCGGAATCAAGATGAAGACCGACAGCCGCGCCTTCGTGAATTTTCTACGCACCAAGGGGCTGCTGACCGTCGCGGCCGGTGACAACGTCATGCGTATCCTGCCGCCGCTCAACATCGAGGAAGCGCACATCCGTGAATTCGTGGACACGCTGAGCGCCGCCGCGGGCGAATATGAGGTGCCGGCCGAAGCGGCGTGAACCCGGTTAACAACAGTTGACTGGCCGCAGGGGCGGCAATCTGACACTAGCGTCGAATGCGAGTCGCGTTGCGTGTCCGATAGACCCGAAAATCCCGTAGACTCCGATCAATCGGATAGCGTGAACGACGAGTGGTCGAGCGACGACGCCGCGAGCCGGTTCGAGGGCGCGACGGGCCTGCTGTTCGAGCAGGCCATGGCGCAAACGCGCATGGCCGTCTGCCTCACCGACCCCAAGCAGGCCGACAATCCGATCGTCTTCTGCAACCGCGCCTTCGAACGGCTGACGGGCTATCGCCAGCATGAGATCATCGGGCGCAACTGCCGCTTCCTGCAGGGCCCGAAAACCGACCAGCATCAGGTCACCAAAATCCGTGACGCGATCAGGACCGAAGAAGTCGCGGTCGTTGAGATCCTGAATTACCGCAAGAACGGTGAGCAATTCTGGAACGCCCTCCATCTCGGCCCGATTTATGACGAATCCGGAAGTCTGAAATATTTCTTCGGCAGCCAGTGGGACGTCACCAACATCCACCTCGCGCGTGCCGAGGAGCGCCATGCCAAGGCGCTTGCCCGCGAGATCTCCCACCGGTTGAAGAACGTCTTCTCGGTCATTGGGGGCATCGTGAACGTGACCGGCCGGGCGATGGAGGCCAAGCCAGTCGCGCGCGCCATCAACGAGCGCGTCCAGGCGCTCGGCCGGGCCTACGAGCCGACGCTGGACGATGCGCTGCTGGGAACCGTTGAAGTCGGGCAGGCAATCCGTTCGGTGCTTCGACCCTACGACCCGGAAGGCAACCGCATCCGCTACACCGGCGAAAATATCCGCACTGATCCCAACGCGGTGTCGGTAGTCGGCCTCGTCCTCCACGAACTCGCCACCAACGCAATCAAATATGGCGCGCTGTCCAATGACGACGGGTTGGTGGAGGTGGGCTGGCAGCACGATATCGACCAGTTCGAGCGGTCGTCGCTGAGAGTGGATTGGAAAGAGACCGGAGGCCCGGCTGTCGAAGGGAAGCCCGAAGGCCATGGCACCGGGCTGGGGATCGCCGACACCCTGCTCAAATTCTCGCAAGGCGTGATCAGGAACGATTGGGAACACGACGGCCTGCGCGTCTGCATCTCGATGCCGATTGCGCGGTAAGGTCATGACCGGAAACAACTTGGGAACCATCCTAATCGTCGAGGATGAATATTGGATCGCCATCGACCTGATGATGGCTTTCGACGACGCCAACGTTCCCACCGCGATCGCGCACAATTGCCGCGAGGCCTTTGCGATCTTGGACAAGGAGGTTCCAATCGGCGCCGTACTCGACGTCAATCTGGGGAAGGGCGAAACCTGCTGGCCTATCGCAGAGCGATTGTCGGCGATGGGCGTGCCCTATGTGCTGCATACCGGCGACCTCAACCGGCAAGGTGAGATCCTGGCGACCATCGACGCGCCCGTCATTACCAAGCCTTCGATGGCAGAAGACGTCGCCACGCGACTGCTACAGTTGATCGGACGGTCCGAGAAGGGCACGGAGAGCGCCAGCGTCCGCTCCTAGCTCAACCGGATAGAGCGTCGGGCTTCGAACCCGAAGGTTGGGGGTTCGAGTCCCTCGGAGCGGGCCATTGGCCTCGGTTGTGTGAGGTCCGGCGGCGCCCTATCTTTCCGCCATGCCCACAACTGAACTTTTCACGGACGTCGCGCTGGGCGTCGCAATTCCCTCGCGCAATGCTCGCGGCCGGATCGCCCGGCTCGGGCCGGTGGTCGACCAAGTGCTTTCCAACCACGGCTATCCGCCGGTCATTGAGCAGTTGCTGGCGGAGGCGCTCACCTTGACCGCGCTGCTCGGATCGCTGCTCAAGGAGCCAGAGGGCCAGCTAACGCTGCAGGCGCAAACGGAAGGCGGCCCGATCGACCTGATGGTCTGCGACTATCTGGGCGGCGAATTGCGCGGCTACGTTCGGCACGATGCCGAGCGCATCCGTGAACTCGGACCGAACCCCACCCTGCCGGAGCTTTTCGGCAAGGGGTATTTGGCAACCACATTCGACCAGCCGATGGCCAAGGAGCGCTACCAAGGTATCGTGCCGCTGGAAGGCAAGAGCCTGGCCGAGGCGGCGCAGAGCTATTTCGCACAATCGGAGCAGATCCCGAGCCTGGTCCGGCTAGCGGCTGAGAAGCGGGGCGGGCACTGGTACGCGGGCGGTCTGCTGCTGCAGCACCTGCCGGAAGGCGAGGAGGGTCGCGAGCGGCTGCATACGCGGCTCGACCATCCGGACTGGCCGCACGTGGCGATCTTGGGCGGCTCGGTGAAGCCGGCGGAACTGACCGATCCGACGCTTAGTCTAGAGGACCTGATGTGGCGTTTGTTCCATGAAGAGGACGAGGTGCGTACCTTGCCGCCGCTGTCGCTGAGCCGGGGATGCCGGTGCGATCCGGAATATGTCCGCTCGGTCATCGCGCGTTTCCCGGAGGAGGAGCGTCAGGCGATGGTCGGGGACGATGGGCTCATCCGCGTCGACTGCGCCTTTTGCTCGTCGAGCTTCCCGATCGCGCCGGGCGACGTCGAATGAAGGGTCGGGAAGCCGACGAATTCATTACCCGCGATTAACTGCCGCATGGTAATGCTGGAACCGTAATGACTCGGTTGGCGACATCCGTGACTATCGTGGCTGCTGCATTCGCGCTGGCGGCCGCGAAGGGCGTCGCGACCCTCGGCGACCTGCAACCGGGACTGTGGGAAGTAACGGGTGCCGAACATGAAAAAATGCTGGCGCGTCAGTGCGTGGCCGACGTGACTGCCCTGGCGCGCTTCGAGCATCGCGGGAAGACGTGCACTTCGAAGGTGCTCAAGTCTTCCGGCAGCGAGGCATCGATCGAATACAGCTGCGGGGCGGCCGGCTTTGGGCACAGCGACATCGACGTGCTGACGCCGCGGTCGTTGCGGATCAACACGCAGGGCATTTCAGGCGGCCTGCCCTTCAATTACGTGCTGCAGGCGCGCCGGATCGGCGACTGCCAGAAAAATCTCGCAACGACGCGCCATTAAGGCCTCGTTTAGCCATAACGTCGTAAGCATGACTCGTGCCGGATTTGGCACGCTTTCCTCCCAATCGGGCAGCGATGTCCGATCACTGGGCCGCCCCTCTCAACGATGGGCGGCCCTTCTTTTACGTGTCGCGCGCGCCTAAGTGGCGCGGCCATGTTCTATCTCTTCATCAAGGCGGCGTTGTCGGGCGCACTGGTAGCCGCGATCTCCGAGGTTGCGCGCCGCAATCCCGGCTGGGGCGGCCTGCTCGCGTCTCTGCCGCTGACGTCATTGCTGGCGATGATTTGGTTGTGGCGGGACAGCGGCGATCCGGAGCGCGTGGCGCAGCTATCGACGGGCGCGTTCTGGTTCATCCTGCCGTCGCTGCCATTGTTCATCGTCCTGCCCTGGCTGCTGCGGTCCGGTGTTGGTTTCTGGGCGGCGATGGCCGTGGTGATTGTAGGAACGCTTGCGCTCTACGCCGCCTGGTTCTGGGCCGCCCCGCGGATGGGCATCAAGCTGTGAACAGCGCCGTCGTCCTGTTGTCTGGTGGGCTCGACTCGATGGTCTGCGCCGCGATCGCGCGTGAGCAGGGCTATGCAGTCGTAGCGTTGACCGTCGACTACAACCAGCGGCACCGGGTCGAGCTGGAAGCCGCGAAGAGGATCGCGGCGCGGCTGGCCGACCGGCATGTGGTCTTGCCGCTCGACCTGCGGGCATTCGGCGGCTCGGCGCTCACCGCCGATATTGACGTGCCCAAGGATGGGGTGGGCGAGGGTATTCCCGTCACGTACGTACCCGCGCGGAACACGATCTTCCTGAGCCTTGCCCTGGGCTTGGCCGAGGCGAGCGGCGCGCGCGACCTGTTCATCGGTGTCAATGCGCTGGACTATTCGGGCTATCCGGATTGCCGGCCGGAGTTCGTCGCGGAATTTGAGCGGCTGGCGAAACTTGCGACCAAAGCGGGCGTCGAGGGCGAGCCGTTCAAGATTCACGCGCCGCTGCAGGATATGAGCAAAGCGGATATCGCGCGGGAAGCGCAGCGGCTCGGTCTCGACGCCGGCATGAGCCACAGCTGCTACGATCCGGCGGCGGACGGCGGGGCCTGCGGCCATTGCGACGCCTGCGTGCTGCGCGCGCGGGGCTTTGCCGAGGCCGGTATTGCGGATCTGACGCGCTACACATGACTTACGCGGTGAAGGAATGCTTCCTGACGCTGCAGGGCGAGGGGGTTCAGTCGGGCAGCCGCGCGGTGTTCCTGCGGTTTGCCGGCTGCAATCTGTGGAGCGGGCGCGAGCAGGATCGCGCCACCGCCCAATGCCAATTCTGCGACACGGACTTCGTCGGGACGGACGGCGAGGGCGGGGGCAAGTTCGTTTCACCTGAGGCGCTGGCGGAGCAGGTCGAGGCTCTGTGGGGCGATGGGCGCGACCAGCGGCTGGTCGTCATCACCGGTGGCGAGCCCATGTTGCAGCTCGACGAGCCGCTGATTGAGGCGTTGCACGCACGCGGATTTCGCGTGGCGATGGAAAGCAACGGGACGCTGCCGGCGGCCGACGGCATCGACTGGGTGTGCGTAAGCCCCAAGGCCGGGACGGAAGTTATCCAGCGTCGTGGAAATGAGCTGAAATTGGTTTGGCCACAGCCGGGCATCGACCCGGCCGAGCTGGAGAGCTGGCAGTTCGATCATTTCCTGGTGCAGCCGATGGATTGTGCCGACCGTGAGGAAGCGCTTCAAGCCGCGATCAAGCTGGCGATGGACCGGCCGCGCTGGCGACTGTCATTACAGGCGCACAAGGCCGTCGGATTGCCGTGACCTATTCCGCGTTGCTGGTCGCGGCAGCCGCCGTGGCCGGCGCGGCGCTGTTGCTTTCAGCGTCATCGGCTGGCTTCGATTTACGCGGAGCGGATTGGGACGGCTTTTTGGCTGACGCGTCGTCCGAGGTCGCATCGCTGCCGGAATTGCTGCTGGCGTCCAATCCGTAATTGACGTCGACATCGGCCGCCATGTTTGCGGCCGCGCCGGTGACCGCGTCGATCGCGGTCACATCGTTGGAGACAATTGCATCGGCGGTCAGATCATCGCTGGTCTGCGCGCTATTGTCGACCTGCGCTCCCTTGCTGCACGCGGACAGGGCGAGAAGGGCGGCAATCAGCAGGTGGGCGCGCATCGGGCAGAAACTCCGGAGGGATAAAAGCCAAAAAAAGAGGCTGCCGGAATTACCGGCAGCCTCTTGAAAAGCCAACGCCCCCGTGAGGAGGCGTGAGCAATTACATCGCGTTGTTGGTCGTCGTCGCGGCCGCAGCGTTCGCAGCGTCGGCAGCGTTGTTCGCCGCAACAGCCGCCGTATTGGCAGCATCCGCCGCCATGTTGGCGTCGGTCGTGGCGTTCATGTCCATCGCGTTCATGTCGGTGGTGGTGTTCATGTCCGTCGTCATCATGTTTTCGTCGACGTTCATGGTGTTGTTGGCGCTATCGTTGCTGCTGCAAGCCGAAACCGCCAGGGCCGCACCAGCGACCAGGATAAGAGCACGCATTCAAGACTCCCTATATATTGCGATCTGGACCGGTTTGCCCGGTTCGCAAATCGCGCGGACAATAGTCTGAAGCAGGACGCTCCATCAAGACTCTTTGCACTGGCCACCCAACGCATTGAGAAAAGACGGAAAACTGCGCTTCAAGGCGTCATCAACCCGCATCATCGGAATTTGTTTCCCAAGTTGCGCCAGGCTGGTGACTCCGAAGTCGGCGATTCCGCAGGGGACGATTCCGCCGAAGTGCGACAGGTCGGGCGCGACGTTGAGCGCGAAGCCGTGGAGCGTCACCCAACGCTTCACGCGTACGCCCAGAGCGCCAATTTTCGCTTCCTGGACGCCCTCGCCAACCCAGATGCCGATCCGGCCCTCCGCTCGGTGGGCCTCGACGCCGAATTCGGCCAGCGTGTGGATCATCCAGCCTTCCAGCGCATGAACGAAGCAGCGAATGTCGCGGCCACGGCGGTCGAGATCGAGCATGACGTAGCCCACGCGTTGACCGGGTCCGTGGTAGGTATAGCGGCCGCCGCGGCCCGCTTCGAAGACCGGGAAACGTTCGGGATTCATCAATTCGGACGGGTCGGCGCTGGTCCCGGCCGTGAACAGCGGCGGATGTTCGAGCAACCAGATGCATTCGCGGGCTTCGCCGGCGCGGATGGCCGCCACCCGCGCTTCCATGAAGGCTAGCGCTTCCTGATAAGGTACAGGCTCGCTGCTGACCCGCCATTCGATGTCGTTGATGTTGCTGTTCACGGGCGGGACATGGCGAGCAGCGCTGGGGAGGGCAAGCGTTGCGCGGCGCTGTCGCTCACCGCATAACGGCCGCAAGGTTCTAGAGGGGTGTTTGATGCGCAGACTGTCGATTTCGGCGGCGTGGGACGAAAGCAAGGCGATCTTCGCGCGGGATGGGCAGTTGCTGATGGCCGTCGCGCTGGCGCTGGTGGCGCTTCCCTCGGCAATCAACGGCTTGTTAAATCCCGGCGGTGTCAGCGCCAGCGAGACGCCGTGGTGGATCGACCTCATCGCAGTCATTGCGTCGCTCGTGGCGCTGGGCGGGCAATTGGCGCTGATCCGGCTCGCGCTCGGCCCATCGATCACAGTCGGCGGCGCAATCGCGCACGGCATGCGCCGACTGCCAATCTACTTTCTTGCGGTTTTGATGCTGGTGATCGCGCTGTTCCTGGCGGCCGTTCCGCTGGCATTCCTGCTGAGCGCGCTAGGCGTCCCGATCAATCAGCGGCCGGTGCCGATGAGTCCTGCATTGAGTTTCGTATCGATCGCGGTCCTGATCGCCATCATCGCGATTGGCGTCCGGCTGATCATGTCATCGTCCGTTGCCAGTGCGGAAGACGTCGGGCCGATCCAGATCATCAAGCGCAGCTGGGCGCTGACCTCGGGAAATTTCTGGCCGTTGCTCGGCTTTCTGCTGATGTTTCTGGTGGCGACGATCATCCTTCTGACGGCGATCGGCAGCGCCACTAACGTCGTAGTTCGGCTGACCCTAGGGCCCGCACAACCGTTATCGGCGGCGGCGCTGGTGGTGGCGCTCGTTTCGGCCCTAGTCAGTGCGGCGGTCACGACGGTTTTCGCCGTCATGCTGGCGCGGATCTACCTTCAGCTGGCGGGGCGCAGTGGCGCCGAGGTCGGAGTTCCGAGCAGCGGGATCTGAGGAGCGCAGTCGGGCGGCAGCACGCCAAGCAGCCGCGGGTCGGGGAAGCGTTCGAGCGCTCTTTTATAAGGTCTGAAGCCGGCACGCTCGTAAGCCGACAGGGCTGCGGGGTGATCGAGCGAGCAGGTGTGGACGTGGACGCGGGTCACGCCGGGGCGCCAGGCGCGCTTAACCGCCTCTGCCAGCAACCATTTGCCATGCCCTTGGCCGGCCAGTTCCGGCACCAAGCCGACGAAGGCGAGTTCGCACGCGCCGGCTTCGCGATAATCGAGTTCCAGGAGGCCAACCTCTTGGCCCGCGTCATCCGCCACGGCGAAGACGTGCACTGCAGGATCGTGGACAATTGCGGCGAGCGCGGCGTCGTCGCGAATCAGTCGTGAAAACCACAGCCAATGTGCGCCGACCTTGCGGAACAACGCACGATAGTTGTCCAGCATCGGCGGCTGCCAGCGGCAGAGCCGCAAGTCGCTCGTGAGGATTTCGAGATGTGGCTGTGATCGCATTTCAAGAAAGGTGACCAGCGCGACGAGTTCGCCGTCGGCCACCGGTTCGTAAGCCAAGCCTATTTCCACCGCGCGAGTGGCGGTAGGCTCATCAGGATCGCGTCGATATTGCCGCCCGTCTTGAGGCCGAACAGGGTACCGCGGTCGTAGAGCAGGTTAAACTCGACGTAGCGGCCGCGGAAGGTCAGCAGGCGATCGAGATCGGCGTCGTCGAAGGGCGTGTCCATCCGCTTGCGGACTATCTGGGGGAAGATGTCGAGGAAGGCTTCGCCGACATCTCGGGTGAAAGCGAAATGCTCGTCGAAATGACCTTCGAGATGATCGTAAAAAATGCCGCCGACCCCGCGCGCGACGTTGCGGTGCGGTAGCCAGAAATACTCCTCGGCCCACTTTGAGAAGCGCGGATAGAAGGTTGGATCGTGCGCGGCGCAGGCTGCTCGAAGCCGCGCATGAAAGGCCTCGGTGTCCTCATGGTTGGGGATGGCGGGGTTGAGGTCGGCGCCGCCGCCAAACCATCGCTTGGTCGTCGTGAGGAAGCGCGTATTCATGTGCACGGCGGGGACGTGCGGATTTGCCATGTGCGCAACGAGGCTAATGCCCGTGGCAAAGAAGCTCGGATCCTGATCGGCGCCCGGAATGCTTTTCGCGAATTCGGGGCTAAACGTGCCTCCGACGGTCGAAACGTTGACTCCGACCTTCTCGAACACCTTGCCGGCCATCTGGCCGCGCACGCCGCCTCCGCCGGGCTCGCCGCTTGCGTCGGTGCGGTCCCATGGCGTGTAGACAAAGGACGCGTCCGATCCCGCTTCGCGCTCGATCGCTTCGAATTCGGCACAGATCCGGTCGCGAAGGGATTCGAACCAGTCGCGGGAAGCCTGCTGTTGTGCGTCAAGCTCGATCATCGAGCCGCGGATGAAAGCGAAGTAATCATGCGTCAAGCCGCTGTTGAACCGGCTTGCCCCAAGCGGCTGTAGACAGGGACCTTGGCCGCGAGGACGCGCGGCGCGGAGATTAAAGATGCGGGTACTCACGACGATCCTGGGCTGTGCAGCGGGCCTCCTGACAGTTCAGGCAAGTGCGGCGCCATTGGCCGGCAGCGAGATCACGCCCCTGACTCGGCAGCAGGCCGTCCAGCGCGCCGATGCCCTGTTCGACCAGTTCGACCTAAATCGCGACGGTTTCATCAGCCGCGACGAGGCGGCTTCCGCGGGCGGCCGCCTGATGATGCAGCGCGCAATGACGGGCCGCGATGTCGCGCCGGGCATTGGCGGCCACACCCTGAAGTTCATGGAGCACACCTTTGCCGGGATGGAGCGCGTCGACCGCAAGCAGTTCGAGCAGGCGATGCTGACCCATTTCGACCAGATGGACGTCAATCACGACGGTATATTGAGCGTTGCCGAGCGGACGGGATCGTCGACCCAGCTCAGCAGCCGCTAGCGGAATTTCATGATCCGGTAAGCGGCGGTTCACGCGCCGCGCGGCAGTCCGTGCGCAGTAAGGCAAGTCGGGAAGAGATTATGAAAGTTTTGCATGTTGCAACGGCGGCCGTCGCCGTCGGCTTTTCGACCCTAGCAATGGCTCAAACATCGCCGCCGGCCGTCCAAGCGCCGAACGCGCAGCGCGACCTGACGCGTGCCGAGGCCAAGCAGCGCGCGGACCTGATGTTCAGCCGGTTCGACATGAACAAGGACGGCACGGTAACCAAAGCCGAAGCTGAGCAAGAGACGGCGCAGTATGAGGCCTCGCGCGGAGACGACGGGCGTGGTGCGGGCAGGATGGGTCGGATGATCGACCGGGCTTTCGGTACGGCGCAGTCGATGACGCTGGCTCAGTTCGAAGTGCAGGCGCTGGCGCGGTTCGACGCGATGGACCTCAATCACGACGGCACGGTGACGGCGGCCGAACGCGCGCAGCTGCGCGCCCAGCGCCAGGGTCAGTAAACGCGCCGCTGCGCGTTCACGAGCATCCGTAAGAGCATGGCGACGGGGCGGGGGACACCGACCTTGCCCTCGAGCCACAGGCTGACCGCCGAGCGTGAGACGCCGATCGCCTGGGCCAGGTCGTTCTGCGTCCGATAGCCGAGGCTGCGCATTGCGCCGCGCAGCTCGTCGGGCGACATGGACGCCAGCATTTCTCGATTGTCGGTCACGCGGGCGTCCTAGATCGCATCAGAGCCGCGGTCTCCAGTGCGGATGCGGATGGCTTCCTGGACGTCGAGGACGAAGATCTTGCCGTCGCCGATGCGGCCGGTGCGGGCGGCGTTCTCGATCGCCTCCAGCGTGTTGTCGAGCATCGAATCCTCGATCACCACCTCGATCTTCACCTTGGGCAGGAAGTCGATGACATATTCGGCGCCGCGGTAGAGCTCGGTATGCCCCTTCTGGCGGCCGAAGCCCTTCACTTCGGTGACGGTGATGCCGGATACGCCGACTTCGTGCAGCGCATCCTTCACGTCGTCGAGCTTGAAGGGCTTGATGATCGCTTCAATCTTCTTCACGCGCAGGTTCCCGTGCTGAACAGCACGCTAATGCCCAATCCCCGCCTCATTTGAAAGGCAGTCGGCGCCGATATGAAAGCCATCATTCTTTCGGCCGGACAGGGCTCGCGGCTCGGCGGGCTAGTCAGCGACCGGCCCAAGTGCCTGATCGACTTCAATGGGCGCACCTTGCTCGACCGGCAGCTGGACACGCTGGCGGCTAATGGGATCGATGAAGCGGTGGTCGTCACCGGCTTCAAGGATGACCGGATCGAGGAAGCGCTGGCGAAGCGCGGACGAGGCCCGCGCGTGCGGACGATCTTCAATCCCTTCTACAAGGTCGCGGACAATACCGGCTCGCTTTACATGGCGCGCGACGAACTCGCCGGCGACTGCCTGGTGTGGAACGGCGACACATTGGTGTCCGACGCGCTGATGAAGCGGGTGGTGGCGAACGACCAGCCCGGGATCTGCGTCACCATCGACCGCAAACCCACTTACGACGACGATGACATGAAGGTCGTCGAGGACGGCGGGCAGCTGAAGGCGATCGGCAAGCGGCTGAGCGAGGGCGTCAACGCGGAGTCGATCGGGCTGTTAGCCTTTCGGGCCGGGGGTGCGGAGCGGTTTCGGACGGCGATCGAGCAGGCGCTACGCACGCCCGAGGGCACGACGATCTGGTATCTGCGGGTCATTCATCACCTCGCCCAGTCGAGCGACGTGTGGACGCTGGACATCAACGGCGAAGAATGGGGCGAGGTCGATTTCCCACCCGACGTGGAGGCAGCGCGTTCGTTGACTGCGCGGTGGGAGGCGATGGCCTGATGGAGGCGCTGCGCATCCCGGTCGGAGATGGCAGTGTCTCGGCGCTGCTGATCCGGCCAGATGACGCAAAGGCCCTGTTCGTCTTCGCCCATGGTGCTGGCGCGGGAATATCGCATCGCTCGATGCAGTCGAACGCGCAAGGGCTGTCGGCGCGCGGGATTGCGACGTTGCGCTACCAGTTCCCATACATGGAGCGCGGGTCGAAGCGCGTCGACGCGCCCAAGGCCGCACATGCCGCGGTGCGCGCCGCGGTCACAGAAGCGGCGCGGCTGGCGCCTGACTTGCCGCTGTTCGCCGGCGGGCGGTCGTTCGGTGGACGGATGACGTCGCAGGCGCAGGCCATCGAACCGTTGCCGGGGGTGCGCGGGCTGATCTTCATCGGCTTCCCGCTTCACCCCGCGGGCAAGCCGGGCATCGAGCGCGCCGAGCATCTGGCGCACGTCGCGGTTCCGATGCTGTTCGTGTCCGGCGAACGCGATGCGCTGGCCGAGATGGAACTGCTGAAGCCGGTCGTCGAGCGCTTGGGCGAGCGGGCCACGCTGAAAGTCATCGCCGACGCCGATCACAGCTTGAAAGTACCGGCGCGCAGCGGGCGAACGAGCATTCAGTCCGAAAACGACGCACTCGACGCCGTCGAGGCGTGGATTTCCGGATTGATTTAGGCGCTGGGGGGCAGGAAGCGCGCCACGATATCTCGCGCGAGCCGCGCTGGGCGTAGGCTTGCCGCGTCGAGGCAGCACCAGGTGCTCTGAATTTCGCTCAGCACGTCGTCGCCGCGGCGCAGGACGGTGCGGAAGAAGGCGCGGGCGCCCTGGACCTTCTCGGCGATCACTTCCGCGACGACATTGTCCTGCAGGAACGTCGGCTTGAGGTACGTGATCTCGTGCTTCATCGCGACCCACAGGTGCGCCGCGACCGCGCTGGGCGGGGCAACGGTGCTCCAGTAATCGACCACCGCTTCCTGCACCCACTTGAGGTATACGGCATTGTTGACGTGACCCATGTGGTCGATGTCGGCCGGCAGGATCGCAACTGGGTGGCGGAACGTCACAAATCACCTCGAATCAAGCGTTTGCACGCTCTCATCCGCTGACATTTGTGTCAATAACGTGAAGGCTACAGGTTAACGTTGTGGCGACCGCGCGGCTCAGCCCGTCGTTACGTCTTTCACGTTATCGTCCGAGTTGCGGTCGATGTAGAAGTTGTAGGGATCGATGCCCGCGAACTTCGGCTTCACCTTGCTATGCAGGACGATCTTCTGCGTGCCGCTGACGATTGGCCGCTGCTCCATGACCACCACGTCCTTCGACGAGAATTCGCCAAGGCCCGGACGCGCTTCGAATAGGCCGACCTCGATCGGCTCAGCGAGCCGCGCCTTGGTCTCTTTGCCTTTGGCGTCGGCATAGAATTTGTCGGCCTTGACGGTGAGAATGGTGGTCCAGCCGTCACCGTCCTTCTTGGTCGAAGCGTCCACGACCTTGAGATCGTAGAGCGTGATGCGCTCAAACAGGTCGGTGATCAGTTGTTGCTGCTCGGGCGTCTTCGCTTCCTTGCGGAACTCATCGACCAGATCGACCGAGCGCTCGTAAGGCGCACCCTTGAAGCGGAAGCGGGCGAGGAAGCGCGAGAGGGCGCGATCGACTGCGGCTTCGCCGAGCCGTTCCTGCAGCAGGTACATGACCACCGCACCCTTGCGGTAATGGATGTAGGGCTGGTTCTCGACGCGTTCGAGCGGGACTTCGCCGACGACCTCCGACTGGCGGTTCCGCAGGTAACTATCGAGCTCGTACTTGAGGAAGCGGCGGATCTTATCCGGGCCGTACATGTGCTTCATCACCATCAGCGCGGAATATTGAGCCAGCGTCTCGCTGGTCATCGTGCCGCCCTGCATGTCGGCGCCGATCACCTGGTGCGCCCAATATTGGTGCGCCATCTCGTGCGCGACGACATAGGTCGTCCAGTCGATCTTGGTGGGATCGTTGGTGTTGGCGTTGAAGCCGATCGATTCCGAATAGGGCATCGTCCCAGCGAAGGCCTGGGCGAAACTGTTGTAGCCGGGGAATTCGACGATCCGGGCGTAGTTGAACTGGTACGGCCCGAAGTGCGCCCGATAATAGTCGAGCGCGTCGCCCATCGCGGTGAGCATCTTGGCGACGTTCCAGTCGTGGCCCGGGTTGTAATAGACTTGAAGCTGCAGGCCGTTGTGATCGCGCGTCGCGACCTTGTACCGCGCCGACTGGATCGAGAAGAAATTCAGGATCGGCGCGCCGCTAATGAAGTGGGCGGTCCGGCGGCCGTTGGCGGTGTTGTCGGACACGCGGTTGCCGGGGGCGATCGGCGTCTGATCCGCGTCGGTGGTCAGCGTGATGTCGGATGTCGTCCAGTCGCTGCCGATGTAGTTGCGGGCGGTCGCCGATAGGTCTTCGAGCTTGGCCATGCGCAATTCGGGCGGCAGGCCCTGGCGGCGGCGCTTGGCGCGATCGTCGAGTAGATTCTGCCGGTTCATGCCGATGATCGGCGCGAAGTCGAAATTATTGGGGAAGGTGCCGTTCTCGATGACGTCCGTGGCGGGCGCGCCCGCGCGGAAGCCGCGGCGCCATAGCTGCGAGGCGAAGGCCAGCGTGGCGTGCGCGCCGGGCTGTAGCGGCTGCTCAAAGCGGAAGATCCGATAGCCAAAGCGCTTGTCGTAGGAGACGAGCTTCGCGCCGCTCAGCTCAAGCCGGTCGTAGGTAGTGTCCTGCTCGCCCTGGCGGATGTGGACGTCGCGGATCGGCACCCGCGTATTGTTGACGAGGTCGTAGTTGCCGACCGCGATCAAGCGGCGCTGCTGCGGGAACAGTTGCACGTCGAGCTTCACATGCGCGATCGAGGGCTGCGGCAGCTTTTCGAACTTGAGATACTTCTTCTCATAGTCCGCCGCATATTTCTCGGCGTCTTCGGACGTGAAGTAGCGGTTGAGCTGCTTGATGTTGTGGTAGCCGTAAACACCCGTCGCGGCCATCGCTACCGCGGCGACGCCCGCAATGGCCAGCGGCGTACCCGTCGCGTGACGCAGCATCCGGCGAGACCGCACGCGGAGGCCAAGATCGGTGCCGCGCGGCCAGAGCAGATGCGCGATGACGATCAGGATGACTCCGAACAGCAGCCAGTAGGCGCGGAAGACCATCGCGCCGATCCAGAAGCTGCCCTGGCCGTTGAAGTCGCTGAGCGGAACACTGGGGTTGCCGCCATAGCTGTAAAGCGGGTTCGACCAGCCCATGTTCTGCAGGAAGATCCCGCCGACGAACCACACGAAGAGCAGTCCCCAGCCGACATATTTGTTGGGGCTGAGCACCTGGAAGAAGACGCCGAGAATGGCGATCTGCAGCATGTCCAGCGCGAAAGGAAAGATGAACCAGCTGAAGAATGAGCCGAGCCCGAGCGTGCGCGCGCCGCCGATCGCCATGAAGGCAATGCCCATCAACGCGGACGCCACGTTGACGATGACGAGGATAAGGAAGATCGCGATGATCTTCGGAATGGTCATCACCCAGCTTGGAACGGCGGTGGAATCGACGATCTCGTTGATCTTGCGGTCGCGCTCGCGCCAGACCAGTTCGCCGCTGTAGAAAGCGGTGATCATCAGGACGAACAACGCAGACCCGCCCATCACGCCGGTGATGGTGGCGGCGACGGTCGGGTGGTCAGCGGTGCCGTAGGTCGATTGCGCGAACCACAGCACGATGCCGGTGAAGGTCATGGCGAGAAGCGTCAGCACGATGAGCCCCGGGCTGGTCACCACCTGCTGAACTTCGATGCTAAGTCGCGAGAGAAATTGGGTTGTGCGCGAGGGTGTTGCGTCCCGAGCCACGACCCTGCCGCCGTCCAGCGCGGCCGGTGCGTCGGCGAAGCCAGTGTCGCGCGACTTCCGCTTGGCGAGACGCCGCAGCTTCCAACGCGACGGTGCGCGCTCGGTCATTGTAAAGCGCCACAGGGTCAGGCCGAGGAAGGCGAGCCCGAGCAGAATCGCGAAGATGCGGTTGAACAGCAGGTTGCCGCTGAGCTCGATGAGGCGACTATTGAGCTCGCTTTGAGTCCAATAGCGGGTGGCTTCCTCCAGAGCGCCTGTACCCATGGGCTCCCAGCGGGACAGGATCTCGCGATATTCGACTTTGGGGCCGAGCACGCTGGTGGTGATCATGTAGCCCATGACCAACACGATCGCGGAAACATAGGCCGCCATCATCGAACGGAGCGTAGTCGCGAGCGCGAACAGGACGGCGCAGATGAGGAAGATGTTCGGGATCGCGAAGATCAGGAACGGCCAGAGGTAATAGGATGCAACCTGCGGGCCGACCGTCTCGGTATCGACCCAGGGCATGATCGAGCCGGCCCACATGCCGGCGGGGATCGACAGATAGCCGAGCCAGGCAACGAACAGCCCGCCGAGGAAGCGGCCGATGACGATCTGGCGCGGCGTGACCGAGGTCGCGCGGATGATCGGCGCGAAGCCGGTCGCGTCATCGCGGACGATGGCATTCGCGACGAAGGCGGTGATGACGAACAGATAGAAGAGCGAAAAGACCGCCGTCGCGATGGCGATTGCGTTCGGCGCATTCTCATGGACGCCGCCGGGGGTGCCGATGCTGACGTTCTCGCTGGACGTGATGCCGAAGCCGAGGAGGAAGAAGATGGCGACCGCGACCCAGAAGACCGGGTTGCGAAGCTGGTAGCGGACCTCGAAGCCCGTGATGCCAAGCAGCATGGGTGTGGCTCCTCAGGCCGCGCGGCGAAGCGACGACAGGGTCGAGAAATAGACGTCCTCAAGGCCGCCTTCGACCGGGTCGAAGCCCTCGGGCCGATTGTCGGCCAAGACGTGGACGACGGTCTTGCCGGCGAACAGGCGGGTCGAGATGACGTTGTAATTGGCTTGCGTGTCTTCGAGCTGCTCGCTGTCGATCGACTTCCGCCACACCTTGCCGCGGGTGGAGGCGATGAGGTCGCCCGGCTTGCCCTGCAGCCGAACCTTGCCGTCGGCGAGCACCGCCATCAGCGGGCAGAGATCGGCGACGTCGTCGACGATGTGGGTGGAGAGGATGACGACGACATTGTCGCCGATCGCGGCGAGCAGGTTGAGGAAGCGGTTGCGCTCTTCCGGATCGAGACCGGCGGTCGGCTCATCGACGATGATCAGCTCGGGATTGCCGATCAGCGCCTGCGCGATGCCGAAGCGTTGCCGCATGCCGCCCGAAAAGCCGGCGATCGACTTGTCGCGGACAGCCCAGAGGTTGGTTTGGCTGAGCAGGGTTTCGACGACACTCTTGCGCTCGCCCTTGCCGGTGATGCCCTTGAGCACCGCCATCTGGTCGAGCATCGAATAGGCCGAAACACGCGGGTAGACGCCGAAATCCTGCGGGAGGTAACCGAGCGTCCGGCGCAGGCGGTCTGGGTCTGCGAGCACGTCGATGTCGCCGAACTTAATGCTGCCCGACGTCGGCTCCTGAAGCGTCGCCACCGTTCGCATCAGCGTCGACTTGCCGGCGCCGTTGGGGCCAAGCAGCCCGTACATGCCGCGGGGGATCGACAGACTTACGTCGTCAAGCGCGACAGTGCCGTTGGCATAGGTGTGCGAAAGGTTTGCGATTTCCAGCATTGATGCCCCCCGGGATTTGCCGCGATTAATCAGGGGGCAGGCGGAGCGGTCAAGGGACGCTGACCAAGCTTTCGACAGGCCGACGAACGGCGGCCGCGAGTTTTAGTAAGGTGGCTTGTCGAGACCGCCGGGGCTTTTCGTGAAAATCTCGCAGCCGGTGTCGGTGATGCCTATCGAATGCTCGAACTGCGCCGAGAGCGAGCGGTCGCGGGTTACCGCTGTCCAGCCGTCTTCGAGGATCTTCACGTCGGGACGGCCGATGTTGATCATCGGCTCGACGGTGAAAATCATGCCGGGGCGCAGCTCGACACCCGTGCCGGGGCGGCCGGCATGAATGACTTCGGGGCTGTCGTGGAAGACGCGACCGACGCCGTGACCGCAGAAGTCGCGGACTACGCCGTAGCGATGGGCCTCGGCGTGGCGCTGGATCGCATTGGCGATGTCGCCAAGGCGGTTGCCGGGCTTCGCCTGTTCCAGGCCTAGCATCAGGCATTCGTAGGTGACGTCGACCAGCTTGCGCGCCTTCAGGGGAACGTCACCGACGAGGAACATGCGGCTTGTGTCGCCGTGCCAGCCATCGACGATGGGCGTCACGTCGATGTTGACGATGTCGCCGTCCTTGAGCGCCTTGTCGCCGGGGATGCCGTGGCAGACGACATGGTTGATCGAGATGCAGCAGCTCTTGGTATAGCCGCGATAACCGAGCGTCGCCGGCGTTCCGCCGCCTTCGACTGTCAGCTTGTAGACGAGGTCGTCCAGCTCTTGGGTCGTGACACCCGGCACGACGTGGGGCACCAAAGCATCGAGGATTTCCGCGGCCAGGCGGCCGGCGCGGTGCATTCCGGCAAAGGCTTCCGGGCCATGCAGCTTGATCACGCCATTCTTGGCTTCGACGCGGTCGTCGGCGGCAACGGTGATGTACTGGGTCATTGGCCCCTAAGTAGGCAATCCCACGGGATTTTGCACGGGGTTGTTGCGCGAGGCTTCGGGTGGGCTAGGGACGGCGCGTGAGCGAAGAACGGATCTGGACGGCCGCGCTGGTCGTCATCGGTGATGAAATCCTGTCCGGGCGGACGCAGGACAAGAATATCGCGCAAATTGCGCTGTGGTTGAATGACCAGGGCATCCGGCTGGCGGAAGCGCGCGTCGTGCCGGACATGACCGAGCACATCGCGAGTGCGGTGAACGAACTGCGCGCGGCGCATGATTATCTGTTTACGACCGGTGGCATCGGGCCGACGCACGACGACATCACGGTCGATGCGATTGCGGAAGCCTTTGGCGTGCCGGTCGTCGAGCACCCGGATGCACGCAAGGTGCTTGAAGGATACTATCGCGAAAGGCCTGGCGGGCTAACTCCGGCGCGGCTACGCATGGCGAGGGTGCCGGAGGGGAGCGAATTGCTTGCCAACCCCAGCTCGGGCGCCCCGGGGATCAAGATCGGCAACGTCTTCATCATGGCGGGGGTGCCGGGAATCACGGCGGCGATGCTAGCCGCGATGACCGGGACGCTCGAGGGCGGACGGCCGGTGGTTTCGGTGACCGTCGGCGCACGCGCGCCGGAGAGCGATGTCGCCGATCTGCTGCGCGAGACGGAAGCGGCCAATCCTGGCGTGGCGATTGGCAGCTATCCATTTTTCAAGGAAGGCCGCTACGGGTCGAACTTCGTGATCCGGTCCGCCGATGGCAACCTGGCGCGTCAAACCGCCCAGCAGTTGGCCGAGGGCTTGCGGCAAGCCGGCTTCGACCCTGTCGAGGGCGGGCTCTAGGCGAGGTCAGCGAACCATTCGGCATAGGGCGTATTCTTCGCCATGTGCCGATTGTAGTCGGGCGCGCCGTCGGTCCACCAGGGCTCGCCGCGCTCCCCGAGCGCGCGTTTGGCGGCGTCGACCCGCGCACGATCGCGCGTGCGCCGGGCGTCCATCAATTCTCTGACGAGGGCCTGACGGCGTTCGGGAGCGAGGGCTGGGTTGCTTGTTCGCCACAGGCGTCCGCGGACGACAAAATACCTGCCGTCTGGAGTAACAGGATAGGGTGGGCGTTGAGCCATCGCCCCATCAAAGCGGTGCGCGCTTAGGCGTTCCGCTCCGAGGCCGTTGACTTGGCCAGACGGCCAATCCACATCGGCGCCAGCCCACGGGCGGGTATGATGTAATGGTAGCCTGTCAGCTTCCCAAGCTGAACGCGCGGGTTCGATTCCCGCTACCCGCTCCACGGCAGTCGAGCCAAGGCTTGCCGCGGCAGTAGTCACGCCGCGAGCAGCGCGGGTTCGTTTTGCACTTTGAATTGCACGAATTTCACCCGGAACCGCACACTTCTATCTGCGTTTGAGGTTGCTTAATATAAGCAGGCTTACTATATCGGTTGCCGATGGAAACCCTTCCTTTCGAGATTGGCGAGACGGCCCACGCGCTGCGCAAGGCCTTCGATCGCCGGGCTTGCGGGCTCGGCGTCACGCGTGCGCAGTGGAAGGTGCTCTTCCGGCTCGAAAGGCAGCCGGGCCTGCGTCAGATCGAGCTAGCCGACATGCTGGATATCGAGCCGATCACGCTCTCGCGGATTGTCGACCGGCTGGAAGAAGCCCGGCTGGTCGAGCGGGTTGCCGATCCGGCTGATCGCCGCGCCTGGCGGCTGCATGTCACGAAAACGGCCCGCCCGCTGATTGAAAAATTGCGCGGTGTGGCGAACGAGATGACGTGCCACGCGTTTGAAGGGATCCCATCCGAACAGATTGAAATTGCGCGGCGAGTGCTGGGACGCGTGCGTGAAAACGTGGCCCGAGCCGTTCCGATCGACAAGGCATCGAACCAATGAACAAGATGGCTACAGAACCGATGGCGCCTGCGGATGTCGCGGAGGAAGCGCCGAAAAAGCGTCGCCGCGTGAAAGTGCCGCAGGGTAAGGGCAGATTGAAGACGATCGTCATGCTGATCGTGCCGGCGATCCTGATCGCCATCGGCGCCTATTGGTGGCTGACCAGCGGGGGCAGCGTGTCGACTGACGACGCGCAGATCCGCCAGGACATCGTGTCCGTAAGTCCGCAGGTAAACGGCCAGGTCGTCGAGGTCCGCGTGCGCAATGGTGCGAAGGTGAAGCGCGGCGACGTGCTGTTCCGCATCGATCCGCAGCCATACCAGGTGGCGCTCGAACAGGCGCAGGCGGCGCTCGCCGCGGCGCAGCTGCAGACGCAGGTGCTGCGCACGACTGCTGCAGGGACGGGCGGCGACATCACCGGCGCTCAGGCGAACTTGGCGATCAAGCAGAACGCGCTAGGCCGTCAGTCGGCGCTGCTGAAGCGGGGCTTCACCACGAAAGCCGATTATGAAGACGCGCTCAACGAAGTGCGGGCGGCGGAAACGCAGCTTGCCGATGCTCGCGCTCGCGCGGCCAATGCCAGCGCCGCGGTCAGCAGCAATGGTGAACAGCCGCAAATCGCGCAGGCGCGGGCCGCCGTCGACAAAGCGCGGCTGGACCTGTCGCGGACTGAGGTGAAGGCGCCGATGGACGGCATCGTCGAAAATGCCGACAAGCTGCAGGTCGGCCAGATGGCCGTGACCGGCGTCGGCATGATCAGCCTCGTGCACAGCACGACCGCTTGGGTCGAAGCCAATTTCAAGGAGAAGGACGTCGGTCGCATGGTTCCTGGACAGCGCGCCTCGGTCGAGGTTGACGCCTATCCGGGGAAGAAGTTCGACGCGCATGTGCAGAGCGTCGGTGCGGGCACGGGCAGCGAATTCTCGCTGCTGCCGGCGCAGAACGCCAACGGCAACTGGGTCAAGGTGACGCAGCGCGTGCCGGTGCGGATCGCGTTCGACGGGCATCCGGCGCAGCCGTTGATTGCTGGCCTGTCGGTAACCTCAACCGTCTATTTCGACGACCAGTCGAAAAAGTAAGGCCATGGCGGAAGCCGCCACCCATCCACTGCCTACCGGCGAACGGATCATCGTCACCATCGGGGTGATGATGGCCGTTCTGCTGCAGGTGCTGGATACGACCATTGCCAACGTGGCGTTGCCGCACATGCAGGCGAGCCTCAGCGCGACGCAGGACACCATCAACTGGGTGCTGACAAGCTACATCGTCGCTTCGGCCATCGCGCTGCCAATTAGCGGCTGGCTGGCCGACAAGGTCGGGCGGAAGCGCCTGCTGTTGATTTCGGTAGTGGTCTTTACCGTTGCGTCGGTGCTGTGCGCGACCGCCACGTCGCTAGTTGAAATGGTAATGTTCCGGGCGCTGCAGGGCGTAGGCGGCGCGTTCATCGTTCCGCTGGCGCAGGCGACATTGTTCGACATCAACCCGCGCGAGAAGCATGGCCAAGCGATGGCGCTGTTCGGCGGCGGCGTGATGATCGGGCCGATCCTGGGGCCGGTGTTGGGGGGCTGGCTGACCGACAACTACAATTGGCGCTGGGTCTTCCTGGTCAACCTGCCGGTGGGCATCCTTTGCGTGCTGGTCATGGCGCGCTTCATGCCGAAAACCGAAACCCATCAGCGCAAGTTCGACATGTTCGGCTTCATCCTGCTGGCGCTCGCCTTGGCGGGGCTGCAGCTGTTCCTTGATCGCGGACAACAGGAAGACTGGCTTGATAGCTGGGAGATCCGGCTCGAGCTTGGCCTCGCCATCGGGGCTGCCTGGATGTTCGTCGTCCACATGGTCACGGCCAAGAACCCCCTATTCGATAGATCGATGTTCAAGGATCGCAATTTTGCGACCGCGCTGGTTTTCATGGCGGTGACGGGCGTGCTGCTGCTCGCCGGCCTCGCGCTGCTGCCGCCGCTGCTGCAGACCATGTACGGCTATTCGGTGCTGCAGTCGGGCTTCCTCACGGCGCCGCGCGGTATCGGTACCCTTATTTCGATGCTGATGGCCGGGCGGCTGACGGGGAAGGTCGATTCCCGTCTGCTGGTCGGCCTTGGCGTCGTCCTCATGGGCGTTTCGCTGTATATGATGACGGGCTTTGCAATCGATCAGCCGGCGCGGCCGGTGATCCTTAGCGGCGTTGTGCAGGGGCTGGGGCTCGGACTCATTTTTGTGCCGCTGCAGAGTCTGGCCTTTGAAACGCTGGCGGTAAAAGCGCGCACAACGGCGGCAGCTTTGCTAAACCTGTCGCGCAACATCGGCGGCTCAATCGGCATTTCGGTGGTTAGCACCCAGCTGGTGAGGATGTCGCAGGTTTCGCATGCGGACCTTGCGCGGAACATTACCGAGCAAACGATCCCGACAGCGGACCCGAGCATGCTCCAGACGGTGTTTCCGGTCGCGGGTCCGGCGGCGCTCGCTTACATCAATATGATCATCAACAAGCAGGCGCTTTTCATCGCCTATCTCGATGACTTCAAGCTGATGATGATCGTCACTTTCTCGGTATTGCCGCTGCTGCTGCTCATGAAGCGCGGCAACAAGGCCGGCAGCGGCGGGCCGCCCCACGTCGCCATGGATTAAAAGGAGAAGCTCATGTTTCAGGTTGGCAAGCGCCGTCTCGGCAAGAACGGACCGGAGGTTTCCGCCATCGGTCTTGGTTGCATGGGCATGAGCGAATTCTACGGCAGCGGTGACGAGCAGGAATCGATCGCGACGATCCACCACGCGCTCGACCGCGGTTTGAACTTCCTGGACACGGCGGACATGTACGGCGTCGGCCGCAATGAGGAACTGGTCGGAAAGGCCATCCGTGACCGACGCGACGACGTATTCCTGGCGACCAAGTTCGGCAACGTGCGCGGGCCGAACGGCGAGTTCCTCGGCGTGAAGGGCGATCCCGCCTACGTGCGCTCGGCTTGCGAGGCGAGCCTCAAGCGGCTCGGCGTTGACGTCATCGACCTCTATTACCAGCATCGCGTCGACCAGAACGTGCCGATCGAGGATACGGTCGGCGAGATGGCGCGGCTGAAGGAAGAGGGGAAGGTTCGCTTCCTTGGCCTCAGTGAAGCGGCGCCCGTCACCATTCGCAAGGCGCATGCCACGTCGCCGATAACGGCGGTGCAGACCGAGCTGTCGCTGTGGAGCCGCGATGCGGAAGGTGGCGTGCTGCCGACAGTGCGCGAACTTGGCATCGGTTACGTCGCCTACTCACCGCTCGGCCGCGGTTTTCTGACGGGACAATTTAAGTCGCCCGACGACTTCCCTGAAGGTGACACGCGACGAAATCATCCGCGTTTCCAGGGAGAGAATTTCGCGAAGAATCTGCAGCTGGTCGATGAGGTTGGTTCGATGGCGCGCGAGAAGGGTTGCACTACCGCGCAGCTGGCGCTTGCCTGGGTCTTGGCGAAGGGCGACGATGTTGTGCCGATCCCAGGGACGAAGCACATCCGCTATCTCGACGACAACATCGGTGCGTTGGAGGTGAAGCTGACCGAGGCCGACCTTCGGCGGCTTGACGATATTCTACCGCCGGGCGCGGCGGCGGGCGATCGTTATCACGCCGCGGGTATGCAGACGATCAACGGCTGACGGCTTGCGTGACTGACGCAGCGCATTAACTTCGCGCAAAATCGCGGGGGATTCGCTGTGCGTCGAAACACTATTTTGGCATCACTGCTGGCAGTGACATCGTCGGCCGCCATCGCGGCGACGCCGGCGCTGAGCTTGCCGATCGAGAGCTATACGCTTAGCAATGGGCTGAAAGTTGTGCTGGTCCCGAACAGCAAGACCGGCACCGTCAACGTGAAGCAGTTTTACGGGATAGGCTTTCGCGTCGAGCCGCGCGATCGCACCGGATTCGCGCACCTGTTCGAGCATCTGATGTTTCAGGGATCGCAGAATGCGCCGAAGGGCCGGTTGATCGGCGACGTGACCGCAGCCGGCGGCTACATCAACGGCTCGACGCGCTTCGATTACACCGATTACGTCGAGTGGGTGCCGTCGAACGCCCTGGAGCGCATGCTTTGGCTGGATAGCGACCGCATGGCGCGTCCGGTCATCAACGACGTGGTGCTAAAGAACCAGCAGGGCGTCGTCGGCAATGAGGTAAAGGTCAACGTCCTCAATGCGCCCTATGGATCGTGGCCGTGGATCGACCTGCCGATGCTGGCCAACAGCAACTGGTACAATTCCCACAATTTCTACGGCGACCTGAAGGAAATCGAGGCGGCTACCGTGGCCGACGCCAAGGATTTTTCAGCCAGATATTACCGCCCCAACAATGCCTCGCTGGTCATCCAGGGCGACTTCGACCCGGTCCAGGCAAAGGCCATGGTGCAGAAATACTTCGGACCGATACCCGCCGGGCCGCCGGTCGCGCTGCCCGATCTTTCCGAAGCTCCGCAGACCAAGGCGCGCGTGGGCTCGCGTGTCGATCCGCTTGCACCGAAGCCGGGCTACAGCTTCGCATATCATGTCCCGCCCCGCGGCGGTCAGGACTGGATCGTCATGGGTCTGATCGATCAGATGCTGCTGAAGGGCGCCGACAGCCGCCTGAACCGCGCGCTGTCGATCGACCGCTCGATCACCGGCGACCTCGATGGCGGCATCAACGGCTATCTCGGAGACATGTACAGCTACAAGGGCCCTGCCTTGTGGATGGTCAGCTTCACCCACGATGCGTCGGTAAGCGATGCGGAAATCAAGCAGGTCGTCGACAAGGTGATGGACGATTTCCTTGCCGCGCCGCCCAGCTCCGAAGAACTGGCGCGCGCGAAAACCAAGGCAAAGTCCTCGCTCTATCGTGCGATCGCAGATGAGAGTGGAGCTCAGCTGGCGGACTTGGTTGGGCTTGCAGCTTTATTTGGCGACGACCCGCGAATGGTCAATTCACTGCCCGAGCGCTTCGACGCGGTTACCGCGGCGCAGGTTCAGGACGTTGCGCGCCGATATCTGAGACCCGAGCAACGATCGACCTTCACGATCGTCGCCGGCAAGGACGCAGGAAAGGCAGGCCAGTAATGCGTGCATCCATTCTTCTCGCCGCTGCCCTCCTAGCGCCGCCGGCGATCGCCCAGACGGCTCCGGCCGCGCCGCCGATTGGTACCCCAAGGCCGTTCAAGATGCCTACGATCGAGCGTGTGCGGCTGGCCAACGGCATGACGATCGCGTTCGTGCCCTTCGGGTCGGTGCCGCAAACCACCTTGGTGCTGACCACCTTCGCGGGCGATCTCGACGCCCCGGGCAAGCCGTGGTTGCCGGCGATCAACGCCGATCTCGCGAAGGAAGGGGCGGGGGGGCTGTCGGCTACCCAGCTAGCCGAGGCATTTTCCGGAATGGGGGGATCGTTGTCCGCGCGGGCGGACGCCAACCTGACGCAATATTCGACGACCGTGCTTGCGGAGCGCGCGGGGGATGCGGTTACCCTGCTTGGGGATGTGATGCGGCGTCCGACGCTTGCACAAGCGGACTTCGACAGGGTCATGGCCAATCGCAAGCGTGCCTTGGCGCAGGCGGAAGCAACGCCGCAGTCGATGGCCGACGCTTTGCTCGCCAAAGCGTTGTATGGTTCGCATCCCTATGGAACGCCGCTCCCGACCGCAGTGCAGTTGGCCGGCTATCGCCTCGCGGACGTGAAGCAGTTCCACGACACGCAATTCGGCGCGCGACGGTCGACCCTCTATGTCATCGGCCAGTTCGACAAAGCGGCGGTACGCGCTGCCGCCGAGCGCGCATTCGGATCCTGGACGGCCGGGCCGCCGCGCAAGCAGTTGTTGGCTCGGTTCAATGCCGGGCCCAAGCTTGTTCTCGCGGATCGGCCGGGAAGTGAGCAGACGACGGTGCGCCTTGCATTCGCTGCGCCAGCGGTGGGATCTGCGACGGATGTTCCATTTCGCGTAACCGATGCGCTGCTCGGCGGGTCGTTCGGCTCGCGCATCACGGCCAATATCCGCGAGGACAAAGGCTTCACCTATTCGCCTTACTCCAACATCGCGGGAAGGCCGGGCGGCGCCAGCTGGGTTTGGTCGGGCGACATCACGCCATCGGTCACCGGAAAGGCGATGGCCGAAGTGTTCAAGGAGATCCGCCGGTTGCAGGCGGACCCACCCGCTGCGGCGGAAGCGCAAGGCATGAAGACCTATGCCGGCTCCTATCTCCTGATGCGGACGACCAGTGCCGACCTGATCGCAGGACAGCTCGTTCGCGCCGACCTGCTTGGCCTCAAGCCCAGCTATTTCGACAGCTACGTCCAGCGCGCGATGGCGGTTACGCCGGCGCAGATCAGCACACTTGCCAAAACCGACCTCCCGATCGACCGGCTGGTAATGGTGGTGGTTGGCGACGTGAAGAGCGTCGAGCCGCAGTTGATGGAATTGCCTGAGCTTAAGCGCGCTGCTGTGCAGCGGGTCACGCTTCCGACAGGCAAATAGCTAAGGCGCGCGAACGACTTTCCCGCCCTTGATCACCAGACGCACCTGTCGCACGGCTTTGACGTCCAAGGTCGGATCGCCATCGACGGCGACAAGATCAGCAAGCAGGCCCGGCTTGATCGCGCCGCGGTCAGTCAAGTGCAGGATGCGTGCATTGCCGGCAGTCGCGGCGCTCAGGACCTGCGCGGCCGGCATCCCGGACGACTGCATCGCCTCCATCTCGCGCCAGTTCTCGCCGTGCGTGAAAACGCCGACGTCCCCGCCCATGCAGATCGGTACGCCAGCTTTGACGGCGAGCCGAAAGGCGCGCCGATTTTCCTGAACGCTTT
Organism: Sphingomonas flavescens; assembly: GCF_030866745.1. NCBI lineage: Bacteria > Pseudomonadati > Pseudomonadota > Alphaproteobacteria > Sphingomonadales > Sphingomonadaceae > Sphingomonas > Sphingomonas flavescens. The sequence goes on from NZ_CP133016.1 coordinate 116,270, forward strand.
CGGGTGCGGGTTCCTGGCCGTTCCAGTTTTGAAAGTAACGGGCGTAAGCTTCGGACGCGCCAAGGGTTGGGCAGAGTGCGACCTTCTTCGCTGCCATTTCCTTGAACACCGTTTCTGTGCCGCCGTACCCGTGTTCGATCGTATCTGCGCCGGCGCGGACCGCGCGCATCATGCCTTCCGCGGTGCTGGCGTGCACGGCGACCATCCGGCCGGCATCGTGCGCCGCGGCCACCCCTGCGTCGAGCTCGGCCTGCGACAGGGTAGGGCGGCTCGGCTCGCCCTTGCCCCAATGGTAGTCGGCGTAGAATTTGATGAGGTCGGCGCCGGCCGCGATCTGGTCGCGAACCGCGCGGATCGTCTCTTCGACGCCGGCGACTTCCTGGGCCCCCTGCGGAATCGGCACGCCCGGCTCGTAGCCCTTCGGCCCGTAGGCGCCGCGGGCGACGATCGCCTTGGTCGCCACGAGCAGCCGCGGCCCCGGGACGATGCCCTTGTCGATCGCCTGGCGCAGGCCGACGTCCGCAAAGCCGGCCCCTTCAGTTCCAAGATCGCGCTCCGTGGTGAAGCCCGCGTCCAGGGTGCGTTCCGCCTGCACGACGGCGCGGGCGGTGCGCAGCGCGAGCGGCTCGTGAAGGACCTGATCGTCCCACAGGGTCTCGTTGTACGGGTGCAGGAAGAGATGCGAGTGACCCTCGATCATGCCGGGCAGCAAAGTGGCGTTGGGCAAGTCGATGGTGCGGGCGCCGGCGGGTGCGGTGGGATTGGGGCCGGCGGCGGCTATGCGGTCGCCATCGACGAGTACCCTCCAGCCCAGGTGATTCGTGACGCCGTCGAAAACACGGGCGGGGCGGATCAGCAGGCTTTCGGCCGCAACGGGCGCCGAACATGCCAAAAGCGCGGCAATCGCGATGCCAAGGCGAGCAACGTGCTGACCCAGCCGCGACCCTCGGCGCTCCGGTAACTTTCCTAAGGTCGCAAGAGTCACGGGGACAGGCGCATTTTTCGTGACCTTAAGAAGCCTGGCGTCGGCGCGAATGGGCAAAGCGGCAAGTTGCTGCATCATCGGGCGAGTGGACCACAAAACAGGCCAGATAGGAAAGCCGCTTTTGCCGGTTTGAGGCGCGCGCGGCTTTCGCTACTCGGGCCGGATGCGCGTTGCCCTCTTCGAACCTGAGATCGCCGGGAATGTCGGCGCGGTGCTGCGGCTGGGCGCGTGCATGGGCGTGGCGGTCGACCTGATTGAGCCGACGGGATTCGCCTGGGACGACCGGCGCGTCCGGCGGACGGCGATGGACTATATCGACCATGTCGAAGTGCTGCGGCACGCGAGTTTCGACGCGTTTCGCGAAACGGTTGGCGCCGGACGGCTGGTGCTGTTCACGACGAAGGCGCAGCAGTCGGCCTACGAGTTTGAATTTCGAGCAGACGATGTGCTGCTGTTCGGCAAGGAAAGCGCGGGTGTGCCACAGGCGGTTGCAGATACTTGCGATGCCCGCGTGCGCGTTCCCATGCGCGATGAGGTGCGGTCGCTGAACCTTGCGACCACAACGGCACTCGCTGTCGGCGAGGCGCTTCGCCAGACGGGGATGCTACCGTCTCGACGTTGACATCGTACATTTCTGAAATTACAGAAATTACAAATGAGCGGATTGATCGAGATTCCCGAAGCCGAGGCCTTCATCCTCCATTGGGGGCAGATGGGGACCAATTGGGGCGTCAACCGCTCGGTCGCCCAAATCCATGCTTTGCTGTATCTGTCCGACCGGCCGCTGAACGCGGAAGACATCAGCGAAACCCTGAAACTCGCCCGGTCCAATGTATCGACCGCGCTGAAGGAACTGCAGTCGTACAGCATCGTGCGGCGACAGCATGTCAGCGGCGACCGACGCGACCATTTCGTGGCGGAGACCGACTTGTGGGAACTGCTGATGCGAATCAGCGCGGAGCGAAAGCGGCGGGAAATCGATCCTACCATCGATCTGCTCGCACGATTGAAGGAAAGCATCGCCGACCGAAAGGATGTGCCGGCCCACGTCCGCGAGCGGATCGGGCGCATGCACGAATTCATCAGCACGCTGACCAATTGGTACGACCAGGTTCGCAGGCTGCCCAAGCCCACGCTCATCACGTTGATGAAGCTGGGATCCAAGGTCGCTGCCCTCATTCCGGGCTCCAAACGCAAATCTGACTGAAGGGAGAAGTGAACGCAACGATCCGAACCACGCCTATCTATTTCTGTATTTTCAGAAATTCCGGTAACAGGAGGACTTCATGACCGAACTGGCTTATACACTCTATCTCGCAATCTCGCTCGGAATGACCGTCTGGGTCGCGCACACTCTGTCCACCAATGGCGAAGTCTTTTTGGTCCAGTGTTTCGGCCACAATGCGCAGGTGGCACGATCGACCAATCATTTGCTGGTGGTCGGCTTCTACCTGGTCAACATTGGCTTCATCACCCTGACACTCAGCAACGGCAGCGAGCCGGAGACCTGGCCACAGATGATCCGCTTCCTCAGCGGTAAGGTCGGGCTAGCGGTGATCGTGCTCGGCGGCATGCATTTCTTCAACATGCACGCCATCGCGAGGTTCGGCCGCAAAGTATCTGACTGGCTCGTCGAAGGTCAGTCATATCGGGCCGCGGCTTAGCGGTTTCTGCGGAAGGAAGGCGGAGCCATGGACCCGTATTCAATCGTCAAGACGGTCCACATTCTGAGTGCCAACATATTGTTCGGTACGGGCATCGGTACCGCCTTCTTCTTCTGGCGCGCTCATCGGGCGGGGAACGAGACCGGCCGATTGTTCGCGGCCAAAACGACGGTGCTGGCCGACCTGCTGTTCACCACGCCGGCAGTTATCGTGCAGCCACTCAGTGGCGCGTGGATGATCTGGCGAGCCGGACTCCAGTGGAATGACTTGTGGCTGACGACGACTTACGCGCTCTACCTGTTGGCTGCACTCTGCTGGCTCCCGGTCGTCGCAATCCAACTCCATCTGAAAGGGATGCTCGAGCGTGAAGCTGCCGGACATGGGCTGGACCGGACGCGCTATGAGCGACTTTTTCGAATTTGGTTCATGCTCGGCTGGCCCGCATTCGGCGGGCTTGTGATCGTCTATTTCCTCATGGTCATGAGGCCAAGCTGGTGACACGCGTCCTGATCCTCGGCGGCTACGGAAATTTTGGAAGCCACATCGCGCGTTCCTTGGCGCCGAACCCAAACGTCCAATTGGTGGTTGCCGGACGATCCTTGCAGCGCGCGGCGTCATTTGCCGCCTCACTTGGGGCCGCCAATCCCGCAGAAGCGTATGCGATTGATGTGCGCAGGGATTTCGGCCGGCGCTTGCGAGAAATTGCGCCGGGCATGGTCATCCATACCGTAGGGCCGTTTCAGGGTCAGGACTATGCCGTGGCCCAAACCTGCATCGATAATGGCGTCCATTATGTCGATCTTGCCGACGGCCGTGCATTCGTCGCGGGGATTGATGCGCTAGATGTGCCCGCCCGCGAAGCCGACGTTCTGGTTGTGGCAGGGGCGAGTTCGGTTCCGTGCCTTACGGCTGCGATCATTGACGAAGCATCCTCAAGGTTCGCCGCGATCGAGTCGGTCGATTATGGGATCAGCGCTGCCCAGCAGACCAACCGCGGTCTGGCGACCGCCGCAGCGGTGTTGAGCTATGTCGGCCAGCCGTTCGCGACGCTGCGTGGCGGCGCGAGCACGGTTGTCTACGGCTGGCAGGATCTTCATGGTGAGCGTTACCTCGAGCTGGGCCTGCGGCTGTTCGGCAATTGCGACATTCCCGACCTCGAACTTTTCCCGAAGCGCTATCCCTCTCTTCGCGATATTCGCTTTTGCGCGGGACATGAGATCAAGCTGCTCCACCTCGGTACCTGGATCCTAAGTTGGGGTGTCCGGCTAGGCGTCTTGCCGCCGCTAGGCCGGTATTCGAGCCGGCTGCTGAAATGGTCGTTCCTGTTCGATCCTCTCGGGTCGAGTCGGAGCGGCTTCCACATGGCGTTGGGCGGGAAAGGCCGCGGCGGTCGCGATCGAACCGAGCGTTTCTTCATCATCGCGCGCCAGGGGCATGGCCCGTACATCCCCTGTACGCCGGCGATCATCCTCGCCGAACGCCTGGCGAACGGCCAGCTGACCGAACGCGGAGCGCGGCCATGCCTCGACCTGATTGGGCTCGACGAATTTCTCGGCGCCATCGATCATCTCGACATTAGCATCATTCGCGAGGTGCCCGATGACTGAGGCCTTCAGCTACCGCGACGACCCCAAGGTCCCCGACTTTCCGGATGATAGGCCACTATTCGTGTTCGACGGCTATTGCGTGCTGTGTTCGACCGGCGTGTCCTGGCTCATGAAGTATGGCGGTGACTGCGTGCGATATGCCTCGGCGCAATCGCCGCTCGGCGCGGCGCTATTCGATCACTATCGGGTCGATCCCGACAAGACGTATTTGCTGATCGCCGATGGAAATGCTTCGGGAGAGTCGACCGGATATCTGCGGCTGTGCCGGCTACTCGGCGGGTTCTGGAAGCTCTTCCTCGTGTTCGGACTGATACCCAGGCCGCTCCGCGACTGGGCCTATCGGGTCGTCGCGCGCAACCGGTACGGCTGGTTCGGTAAGGTCGAGCAATGCGCGCTGCTGTCTGCGGAGCAGAGAGCGCGGATGCTCGGATGACCCTGGCGCCGGTATCGCTCTACGAGCGCTTGTTGGGCGACCGTTTTTCATCCCTGCCGCGCGCGGTGACATCCATGCACGCGATCGACGATGAACGCGTTGCGGTCGGCGACGGCTTTGTCGTGACCAATGGTGGTCTGTCCGGCTCGCTAATCCGCAAGGTGATGAAGCTCCCGCCAGCGGGGCACTATCAGCTTGAGGTTCGGTTTTTCGTGCGGGACGGAATGGAGATTTGGACGCGCCGTTTTGGCGACTTTCGTTTTACCAGCCGATTGTCCGCGGTGGATGGAAAGCTCGCCGAGCGCTTCGGCCCGTTGCGGCTCAGATTTGATCTCTCGCCGGACGCGAACGGTCTCCGCATGGCGCTTGCGAGTTGGGACGTGTTGGGCCTTCCGATGCCGGAATTTCTCGCGCCGCGGATCGCCGCAGGGGAATGGGCGGAGGACGATTGGTTTTGTTTCGAGGTCTGCGCGGCGTTGCCGCTGGTCGGGCCTGTTATCCGCTACTCCGGTCGGCTTACGCTGCAACCAGTTGGAGGTCGGGCATAAGAAAAAGGGCGGCTGGGGATGTCCCAACCGCCCTCGATCTTTGCTTGCCTGAACGCCTTAGCGCTTCGAGAACTGGAAGCTGCGGCGGGCCTTGGCGCGGCCGTACTTCTTGCGCTCGACGGCGCGGCTGTCGCGGGTCAGGAACCCGGCCTGCTTGACGGTCGTGCGCAGCGCCGGTTCGTAGCGGGTCAGCGCCTGGGCGATGCCGTGCAGCACCGCGCCGGCCTGACCCGAGAGGCCGCCGCCGACGACGGTCGCGACGACGTCATACTGGCCTTCGCGGTCGGTGACGCCGAACGGCTGGTTGATGACCAGGCGCAGCGTCGGACGCGCGAAGTAGACTTCCTGCTCGCGGCCGTTGACCACGATCTTGCCGGTGCCCGGCTTGAGCCAAACGCGCGCAATGGCGTCCTTGCGGCGGCCGGTCGCATAAGCGCGGCCCTGCTTGTCGAGCTGCTGCTCGCGCAAGGGGGCAGCTTCCTGCGCCGGAGCCTGCGGCGCGGCAGCTTCAGCAGCCGGAGCGTCGGCAGCGGGCGCCGCCGGGGCCGGGGTGGCGCCGAGCTGATCGGCGATCGATTCACGAGTGTCGGACATTATGCGCCCACCTTGTTCTTGCGGCTCATCGACCCGACGTCGAGAACCTGCGGATCCTGGCCGCCGTGCGGATGCTCGGTGCCGTTGTAGAGATGCAATGCGCGCATCTGGTCGCGGCCAAGAGGACCGCGCGGGATCATGCGCTCGACGGCTTTTTCCAGCACGCGCTCGGGGAAGCGGCCTTCAAGCACCTTGGCGGCGGTGATTTCCTTGATGCCGCCGGCATAGCCGGTGTGCTTGTAATAGACCTTCTGCTGGGCCTTGCGGCCGGTGAAGCGGACCTTGTCAGCATTGATGATGACGACATGGTCGCCGCAATCGACGTGCGGCGTAAAGCTCGGCTTATGCTTGCCGCGCAGGATGTTCGCGACGATCGTCGCCAGGCGGCCGACGACCAGCCCCTCGGCATCGATCAGATGCCACTTCTTGTCGACCTCGGCCGGCTTGGCCGACTTGGTCGTCTTCATCAGCGCCTTCATGGCTGAAAACCTCTTCGAAACGAGAAAAGCGGCCCATCGGAGGAGCCGCCGTGCGGCGCTAATCGCGGCGAGGGGCCAGAAAGTCAAGCAAATCCGGCACTTTCGGGACGGGTAAAATAATACCCTACGCGTTCGAACCGGTAGCGGAACGACGGGAACGGGAGCCGGCCGATTTTTGTTTCATGAGCAACACCAACAGGAGATTTGCCATGTACATCGGTCTTGGCGGTATTTTGCTTCTGATCCTTATCTTGTGGCTGCTCGGGGTAATCTAAGCCGGCGTCAATTAATGCCTTGCGCGCAGGAAATCTGCGCGATCAGCGAAAGCAGCGCCGCGGGTTCGAATGGCTTTTCGATCCGCGGCGCATGTTTAAGCCGCTCGGGAACGGACGGGCTGCGATAGCCGGTGGCAATGACGTACGCGCGGCCGGCCGCGGCCAGGCGATCCGCAATGCAGATAGCGCTTTGTCCATGCAGATTAAGGTCGAGGACGGCGCAATCGAACTCCGCCTGATCGACGACACGCTCCGCTGCTTCGACTGAAGACACTGGGCCCACGACCTCGGCACCCGCCTGCTTCAACAAGCGATATACGTCGTTCGCGATGTAAAACTCATCCTCGACGACGAGAATCCGCTTGCCGCGGAGATGCGGCTGGTCGTCGGCTTGCAGGCTTTCAACGATCACTGCGGCTCCATCGCCTTCGTCGCGCGTTGCGGTCGATAACATAGGTGAGAGTGACTCGCGATGTCCCGCCTTACGTCTGCTGCTGAATTCGTTCCCTCCTTCCCGGGTCCAGCAGTGGCGTCCAAGCTTGAAGCGTTCACCAAACTCTCCGTTGAAGATCGTGCGGCCCTTTCGGGGCTGACGCGAAACTTTCGCTTTATCGACGCGCGGCGGGACCTGATCTCCGAGGGCGACAAGCCGCGCCACGTGCACCTCGTGCTCGACGGATGGGCATGCCGTTACAAGACCCTGCCAGACGGCAAGCGGCAGATTGTCGGCCTGTTCGTCCCGGGCGATTTTTGCGACGTGAACGTCTATATTCTGAAGGAAATGGACCACAGCATCGGGGCCATCACCCGGCTCAAGGTTGCGATGATTCCACCCGACGAGATGGATGCACTGATGACGCGGCATCCCCGCATCAGCCAGGCGCTGTGGTGGCACGAACTGGTGGTGACGGCCATTCAGCGAGAATGGACTTTAAACATCGGTCAGCGCTCCGCCTACGAGCGGTTAGCCCATCTGCTACTGGAAATTTACATGCGGCTCCAGACGATCGGTCATGCATCGTTCGGACGCTGCGACTTCCCGCTGACACAGGCCGACCTTGCCGATGCGACCGGCCTGACCCCGGTTCACGTCAACCGGACGCTGCAGGAGTTGCGGCGCGACGGATTAATCGAGCTCGAGCGCAAGCAATTATACATCTGCGACATGGAACGGATGAAGAGCGTCGCCATGTTCAACCCGAACTACCTGCACCTCGACCATGAAGGACGACACCTCGACGCCAACAACGGAGGGCTCTTCTCCGAACGAGTTTGAGAGAGGAAAGCCGGGCACTGCCGCCCGCGATCAAGCCGAGGCCGCGATCGAGAAGTTGCGTCGGGAAGGGGGCGTGTTCGTCGATGCCGTGCGCGCCACCCGGATGGCGATGGCGATCACCGATCCGACGCTGCCGGGCGATCCAATCGTCTTCGCGAACGAATCCTTCCTGAAGCTGTCCGGGTACCGAATGAAAGAGGTGCTGGGGCAGCAGCCGCACTTCCTCAATGGGGCGGGAACCGACCCCAACGATGCCGCACGCTTCGCGGAAGCATTGCGCAACGACCAGGACGACCTGGTCGAGACGGTCCAATATTGCAAGAATGGGTCGCGGTTCGTTGCGACGGTGTTGCTCAGCGCGTTCAAAAACCACGAGGGGCGGACGATCCATCATTTCCTGTCGTGGTTGGACGTCACACGTCGGGTCGACGCGGAGGGGGAAGTCGCGGATCTCCGAAAGACGCAGTCGCTACTGCGCCAAAGCGAGGCGGCTCGTCGCGAAGGCGAGGAGCGGCATGCATTCCTCCTTAAACTCACCGACGCCCTTCGGCCCATCCGCGACGCAGGCGACATCCAGGCAACTACCGCGAGGATGGTTGCCGAGCACCTGAGAGCAGACCGTTCGATGTACGCGGAAGTCGAAGGCGCAGAGGGCGCCGAAAGCGGGCGGATCCGTGGCCAATATGTCCGTCGAAGAGAGGAGGTTGACGCTACCGTCCCGTTCCCGGAGCATTTCACCTACAGTCAGTTCGGCGAGCATACGATGGCGGCGCGCAATCGCGGGGACCGCTCATCGTCGCCGACGTCCAGAACGATCCGAAGTACAGTGTCGAAGACCGTGCGGCATGGGCGAAGTTTGGCGTCCGCGCTGCCGTCGTCGCGGCCCTTGCGAAGGATGGACGACTAGTGGCTGAGTTCGGCGTGCACTCGACTACCGCACGCGAATGGACTGAGAGTGAAATCGCTCTGGTTCAGGAGGCTGCCGAACGTACCTGGGCCGCGGCCGAGCGCGCGCGGTCCGAAGCGGCGCTACGCGAAAGTGAAGACAAGTATCGCTCGCTCTTTGATTGATGAACGAGGCCTATGCCGTCGTCGAGGTTCTTGAAGATGGCTCCGGCAATTGGGTCGACTTCCGCTTTGTCGAGGTCAATCCGGCGTTCCTCGAGCACACCAAGATGCCGCCGCCCGTGGGCAAGACGGCGACGGAACTGCTCGGCACTCCGAACCCGCGATGGACCGAGCTCTACGGTCAAGCCCCGGACACGGGTAAGGCGCTTCGCGTGGAGGAGGGTGAGCCGACCCTGGGGATAACGTTCGACCTCAACATTTTCACGCTTGATCGTGAGAAGAACCGGGTGGCGGTGCTGTTCACCAACATCACGGAACGGAAGCAGAGCGAACAGGCGTTACGCGAAAGCGAAGAGCGGCAAGCGTTCCTGCTCGCGCTGAGCGACGCTCTTCGCCCGCTGTCCGATCCGACCCAAATCCAGTTCGCAGCTTCGCGGATGCTGACCGAGCAACTGAACGTTCTTCGCGCTGGCTTCGGCGAGTTGGACGGAGGTGAGTTGATCGTCCGGGCAGACTATTCGCCGTCCGCTGCGTCGGTCATCGGGCGATATACAGTCGAGACGTTCGGTCCGACGTTGGCGAACATTTACCGCAATGGCGGAACGGCTGTGCTGCGCGACGCGGACACCGACTCCGGAATCACTGACGAAGAGCGCGATTTATATCGGTCCTTGCGCATTAGGGCGCACGTCACCGTTGCAATCTGCAGTGCCGGACAACCGGTGATCTCGCTCGGTGTCCAGAACGCGGATTCTCGGCATTGGTCCGATGCCGAGATCGCACTGATCAAGGAGGTGGCTGAACGCACATGGGCCGCGGTCGCGCGCGCTCGCGCCGAGAATGCGCTGCGGGAAAGCGAGCGGCACGCGAAAATCCTGCTAGCCGAACTCCAGCACCGCGTGCGCAATACGCTTGGCGTGGTCCGCTCGATCGCGCGGCGCACGGCAGAGAACAGTGACAGCGTCGAGAGCATGTTGGCCCACTTCCAGGGGAGGCTCGACGCCTTCTCGCGGGTACAGGCCGCGCTCACGCGAAGCCCTGACGCAATGGTCGATTTGGCGTCCTTGATCGAGGACGAGATGGTCGCCCACGCCGCGCGCGAAGGCGAGCAGGTTTCGATCGACGGGCCCGACGTTCAGCTGGAGCCCAAAAATGCAGAGCGGCTAAGCTTGGCGATCCACGAATTAACCACCAACGCGGTCAAGCACGGCGCCTTCGTTACTCCTGTCGGTAAGGTTCGCATTCAATGGACGGTGGAGCCGGATGATCGTGGCGGTTCCGTGCTGTGTCTGCGCTGGAGCGAAAGCGGTGTCTCGATCGATCCCGCCGAAGGGCGGCGAAAGGGTTTCGGGATGGAGCTGCTCGAGCGCTCTTTGCCCTACGACCTGCAGGCGGAGACTGCGGTAGAATTCCGGCCGACCGGGCTGCAATTTGAACTGAGGATGCCGCTCAACGATCGGCAGAAGGACAACTGACCGCCAAATCGGCTCGGATGGACCCGAACGATGGATAGTGCGCCGCGGGTTTCGCGTTGCCCTTCATCTGCGGTCAACCTACTGCCCCTATCGACATCTCATCCCGCCTGGAGTTTTCAGTGCCGAGACGCGTCAAAGACTTTATCGATATCAGCGAGTTTACGTCGCTTGACGACCTGATCCGCTACCTCGAGACCATTCGTGACAATCTGCCGCCGGAGCATCAGGCAGAGATGAAGATTCGCGGAGACGAAATCTTCGGCAAGCGGCTGACCATCACCTTTTTCCGCGAGCAGACACCGGAAGAGGCGGAACTCGAATCAAAATATGCCGGAGACGGTGAGGAGAATGCCTCGATCGATGCGCTCCGGCGTAAGCTAGATGACGTGCCCTATGCGCCGGTCAAGAAGGCGGGCGGATCGCGCTGACCACCTGTAACTTAAGTTAAATCCAAAATTGTGAGCCCGATGCACAAGTCCGCGGTTCATGATCAACGCGCATTTGAAGAAGCTGAGACGGCGTATCGACGTCAGCGCCGAGGAGGAGCGCGCGATTTGCGGCATCGTCGCCGAAACGCGCCGTGTCCCGCCGGACCAGGTGCTGATCCGCGCCGGTGAGCCACTATCGAACAGCCTGTTGTTGCTGAGCGGCTGGCTTTCGCGGAACAAGGATTTGTCAGGTGGTGAACGCCAAGTCCTCCATCTACATGTCGCGGGCGATTTCGCGGACATGCACGGTTACACGCTGAAGCGTCTCGACCACGACGTCATGACGTTAAGCGAATGCGAGATTGCCGTGGTCCCGCATGAGCGGATCCACCAACTGATCGAGCGGCACCCGCGTCTTGGCCGTTACTATTGGTTTTCGACGAACCTCGATGCCGCGATTACGCGCGAATTCGTGCTGTCGCTTGGGCAACGGTCGGCAATCGCGCGCATGGCGCACCTGTTTTGCGAACTCCATATCCGCTTGGGGATCGTGGATCAGGCGCGACCGGACGGGTTCGAGTTTCCGCTGACGCAGCGCGAGCTCAGCGAATGCCTGGGCCTGACGGTCGTGCACGTTAACCGCACCTTGCAGGAGATGCGTCGGCGCGGGCTGGTGGAACTGGAAAATCGCCAACTGACGATCGTCGATCGCCGGGGCCTCGAAGGCGTCGCTGAGTTCGACCCCAACTATCTCTACCTGGAGCGCATGCCCTTTTAGCGGGTACTGTCTTCCACCCAATGGGCATAGCTGCCGAGGATTTTGTCGACCGGCGAGCTGACGATGCAGGGCACATCGTAGCTGTGCAGGCCGGCGATGCGAGTGATCAGCGCATCGGCACGCTCATCAGATGTTTTAAAGATCGCGGCGGCTTCATTGCTTTCTTCAACGGCACCCTTCCATCGGTAAACGGACCGGATCGCGGGCAGGATGTTGATGCAGGCGGCGAGCCGCTCATCGACGACCTGCCGGCCGATGCGCTCCGCCTCATCCTCATTGGCAAACACGGCGTAAACCGAGATCACCGTCATTGCCGGCGTCCGAGTTCGTGCGCGCCCCATACGGTCGCCGCCACGAGCAGTGCCCCGGTTGCCTGGTGAAGCACAGCAAGCCAGATCGCGATGCCCGACAGCACGGTGAGGATGCCAAGGATGATCTGCGTACCGAAGGTGCTGTGGATCGCCACGGAAGCCGCACGGCCGCCTTCGGCCTTTCTCACCTGGCGCGCGAAAAGAACCATGACCACGACGACGACCCAGGCCCACCAGCGGTGCATGAAATGCAAAAGATATGGGTCATGGGTCATCGCGAAAAGCGCGCCGTGCGACCAATCGATTCCGGCAGGCACAAGGTGCCCGCCCATGTCGGGCCAGCTGTTCGAGACATAGCCTGCGCGAAACCCCGCGACCCATGCGCCGAGCAGAAGCTGGAGGAAAAGGGTCAGGAGCGCGGCCACACCCCAGCCGGTGAGGCGGGCTGGGCGCTCGTCGGCGCGCCGGAGGTCGAGCGCGGTCCAGATCAAGGCAGCGAACAGGAACAGGGCGAACAGCAGGTGGGCAGACAGTCGGTAAGGACTGACTTCAGTTCGCCCTTCGAGCCCCGACATCACCATGAACCAGCCGACTGCGCCCTGCAGACCGCCGAGGATGAACAGGGCGGCTAGGCGCCAGGCGTAGCCGCGAGGAATCGCGCGCTTGATCGCAAACCAGCCTACGCCCAGGAAAAAGACCAGTCCAAGCACACGGCCAAGCAGTCGGTGCACCCATTCCCAGAAGAAGATGAACTTGAAGCCGGACAGGGTGATCCCGGCCGGACCCGCGACCTCGCGATACTGCGGGGTCTGCTTGTAGAGATCGAAAGCCTGGACCCAGTCCGAATGGGTAAGTGGCGGAATCGCGCCACTGATCGGCTGCCATTCCGTGATCGACAGTCCGCTCTCGGTCAGGCGCGTTATGCCGCCGACAACGACCATCCCGAAGACGAGCGCGGCGACGAAGAACAGGAGTTTCGATAACCCCCGCGCTCCGCTGACGGGGAAGGAGGTGGCATCGTTCATGTTATGGCCCTTTCGCCCGCGCCGAGCCGCGGAGCAAGCGCGACCAAATGCTCATGTGATATTGTAACCGCGGCAACGTTATTCTATATCGTCGCGGCATGCATCCGCTGAGCATCTCGACGGGGCGTCTCGATCGCCTGGCGATGGGCCTATCCGGGCTGTGCGCCGTGCATTGCGTGGCAACGGCGGTGCTGCTCGGCCTGCTGGCATCGGCGGGCGGATTTCTGGGGCAACCCATCATCCATGAAGTCGGTCTTGCACTGGCAATGATCGTCGGTGCGTTCGCGTTGGGCCGCGGGATCCTGGAGCATGGTTTCATGTTGCCCAGCGCGATCGGCGCCCTCGGCCTTGGCGTGATGGCAGGCGCGCTCAGCCTGCCGCATGATGGCCGGGAGCCGGTTTACACCATCATCGGCGTGTTGATCGTCGCACTGGGGCACCGGCTGAACAGCCTCGCCAGCGAATAAGCGAGTCGCTTGCCCGTGAGTCGGGCAGGCTCTATTTCGGAGGAACGATGGGCCGGCACGATCACCAGCTCCACCAAGGAGAATCGCTCAAGGATGCCGCGCGTGAGCGGTTGACCAAGCAGGGCGAGCAGTGGACCGACATGCGTGCTGCGGTCTTCGATGCGCTGGCCGGGTTCGACAAGCCAGCCAGCGCCTACGATATTGCCGAGCAGGTGTCCGCTGCCCAAGGCCGGCGGGTCGCGGCGAACAGCGTCTACCGCATCCTCGACCTGTTTGTTGGTGCGAACCTCGCCCGCCGGGTCGAGAGTGCGAACGCCTATGTCGCCAACCAGCATCCCGGCTGCCTCCACGACTGCATCTTCCTGATCTGCGACGAGTGCGGGCAAGCGGTTCATATCGACGACGACAGCCTGACCAGCGGCGTTCGTGCGGCGGCAGCCGACGCCGGTTTTTCGGCACCACGTCCGGTGATCGAGGTCCGCGGAAAGTGCGGGGACTGCGGATAGGTCTTGAACTCCGCCGTGAGCAAAGGCTGAGCAATCGCTGAAATCGGCGTGAAGGGCCCTGCTAGCCCTTTGGGCGAGGTGACAGCGATGGGCAGGCCGCGTAAGGCCGTGAACGATGAGTGACCGCCCTGTGACACCGCTGCTCGACAAGGTGCAGCTTCCCGCCGACCTTCGCGCGCTGAGCAAGGAAGATTTGCCGCAGCTGTCCGAAGAGCTGCGCCAGGAGATGATTTCCGCGGTCTCGGTGACCGGCGGACACCTCGGCGCTGGGCTCGGGGTCGTCGAGCTTACCGTGGCGCTCCACTATGTGTTCGACACGCCGTCGGACAAATTGATCTGGGACGTCGGACACCAGGCCTATCCGCACAAGATTATCACCGGCCGCCGCGATCGCATCCGCACATTGCGGCAGGGCGGTGGTCTCAGCGGCTTCACCAAGCGTAGCGAGAGCGAATACGACCCGTTTGGCGCGGCACACAGTTCGACCTCCATTTCCGCGGCGCTGGGCTTTGCGATCGCCAATAAGCTGGCGGACAAGCCGGGCCGCGCCGTCGCGGTGATTGGCGATGGTGCAATGTCGGCGGGCATGGCCTATGAGGCGATGAACAATGCTGCGGCCGCCGGAAACCGGCTGGTCGTCATCCTCAACGACAATGACATGTCGATTGCGCCGCCGGTCGGCAGCTTGCGCAACGCGCTGGCGCGGCTGGTCAGCTCGGGCAAGTACCTGACTCCGCGCAAGCTTGCGAAGAAGCTGGCCAAGGCGATGCCGGAAGGCATGCACAGTTCGCTGCGCAAGATGGAGGAATATGCCCGCGGGATGCTGACGGGCGGCACGCTCTTCGATGAGCTGGGCTTCTATTATGTCGGCCCCGTCGACGGGCATGACGTGCGCGCGCTGGTCGAGGTGCTGGAGAATGTCCGCGACGCCGAGGACGGGCCAATGCTGGTCCACGTCGTCACGAAGAAGGGCAAGGGATACGAGCACGCCGAGAATGCGGCGGACAAGTACCACGGCGTGGTCAAGTTCGACGTCGTCTCGGGCAAGCAGGACAAGGGCCCGGGCGGCGGCCCGCCGTCGTATCAGAACGTGTTCGGCGAAACGCTGGCGAAGCTCGCCGAGAGCGACCCGAAGATCTGCGCAATTACCGCGGCGATGCCGTCCGGCACGGGCGTGGACAAGTTCGCCAAAGCGCATCCCACGCGCGCGTTCGATGTGGGGATTGCCGAGCAGCATGCGGTGACGTTTGCCGCCGGGCTAGCTGCGCAGGGCATGCGGCCGTTTGTGGCAATCTATTCAACCTTCCTGCAGCGCGCTTACGATCAGGTCGTCCACGACGTCGCGATTCAGAACCTGCCGGTGCGTTTCGCAATGGACCGCGCCGGGCTCGTCGGCGCGGATGGTGCAACCCACGCGGGTAGCTTCGATCTCGCCTATCTGTGCACGTTGCCGAACTTCGTCGTCATGGCGCCTTCCGACGAGGCGGAACTGGCGAACATGGTCACGACGATGGCCGAGCACGACAGCGGGCCTATCGCCGTCCGCTACCCGCGCGGCGAAGGACGCGGCGTGCCGCTGCCGGCCGAGCCGCAGGTGCTCGAGATTGGCAAGGGCCGCGTCGTTCGCGAAGGCAAGACGGTCGCAATCCTGTCGTTGGGTACACGCCTCGCGGAAGCCGAAAAGGCTGCAGCCGAACTGGAAGCGAAGGGTCTGTCGACCACCATTGCCGACCTTCGCTTCGCCAAGCCGCTCGACAATGAGTTGATCCGCAAGTTGCTGGCTACGCACGAAGTCGCGGTAACCATCGAAGAAGCGGCGGTTGGTGGGCTCGGCGCGCACGTGCTGACGCTGGCGAGCGACGAAGGGCTGATCGACGCGGGGCTCAAGCTGCGCACCATGCGGTTGCCCGACACATTCCAGGATCACGACAAGCCCGAAAAGCAATATGACGAGGCGCGGCTGAACGCGCCGCACATCGTCGAAACCGTGCTCAAGGCGCTCCGCCGCAATAGCGTCGGCATCGAAGAGGTGGTCGCGTAGCCAAGGTCCGCGTGGATCAGTTACTCGTGTCTCGCGGGTTGGCGGAAAGCCGGACGCGGGCGCAGGCGCTAATCATGGCGGGGGCGGTGTTCAGCGGGGAGCGGAAACTCGCGAAGGCGGGCGAGATGCTGGCCGAAGATGCGGCGCTGGAGGTGCGGGGCAAGGATCATCCGTGGGTGTCGCGGGGCGGCATCAAGCTCGATCATGGGCTGACGCATTTCGGCTTTAACGTGAACGGCGCGGTGGCGCTGGACGTCGGAAGCTCAACGGGCGGGTTCACCGACGTCCTGCTGACACGCGGCGCGGCACGGGTCTACGCCGTCGACGTCGGCACCAACCAGCTGGCGTGGAAGCTGCGGCAGGATCCGCGGGTGGTCGTCCATGAGCAGACGAACGCGCGGGCGGTGACCGCAGAAGAGATACCAGAGTCGATCGACATCGTGGTGTGCGATGCGAGCTTCATCGGGCTGGCCAAGGTGCTCGAGACACCGTTGAGGTTTGCGCGGCCGGGCGCGGCGCTGGTTGCGCTCATCAAGCCGCAATTCGAGGCCGGTCGGCCCGAAGTCGGGAAGGGCGGCGTCGTCCGTGATCCGGCCGTTCACGCGCGCGTCTGCGAAGAGGCCAAAGCCTGGATTGAAACGTTGGGCTGGACGGTGCTGGGCATCGTGCCGAGTCCGATTACCGGGCCGGAAGGTAATGTCGAATTCCTGATGGGAGCGCGGAAGAATGACTGAAGCCACGTTGAAGCAAAGCTGGTGGAAGATTGCGCTCGTCGCGGTGATCGTCATCGAGGCCATTGGGTCGCTCAGCGGATGGGTGTCGAACAGCGGGTTCGGCAACGGTTGGTTTGATTCTCTACAAAAGCCGAGTTTCATGCCGCCCGGCTGGGCGTTCGGCGTGGTCTGGCCGGTCCTCTACGCGCTGCTGGGTATTGCGGTGGCAATGATCATCGCGGCGCCGCCTTCGGACCGGCGACGGCTCGCGCTTACCCTTTTCTTCGTTCAACTCGCGCTCAATTTCGCCTGGTCGCCGTTGTTTTTCGCGCTGCACGACATCCGCCTGGCGAAGTATGTGATCTTCTTGATGGCGATCATCGCGGCCGCGGCCGCTGGTCAATTCTTCCGCATACGCCGCGCAGCAGGACTGCTTATGGTGCCCTACCTTTGCTGGCTGATCTTCGCAGCCACGCTCAATTCGACGATCGACGCCCTCAATCCGGGGGCAGGAACGTCGCTGTTCGGCTGACCAATATCTGGGGATAGTTCACCGAGTTGGGGATAGCTTGAAAGCCCAGGGTGGCGGATGACGCCACCAACCCCTATTTTCCGGCTGAAATCGAGGAGAAATTGCGATGCAGTCCGAGAACAAGCTGTTCGACGACTTCGTGAAGATGGTGAACGGCATGGCCGGAACCTTCGCCGGCATGGGCCGCGAGGCGGAATCGTCGGCGCGCGAGAAGTTCAAGGAATGGATGGGCGGCGCGGATTTCGTCGGTCGTGACGAGTTCGAAGCCGTGAAGGCGATGGCCGCTGCTGCGCGCGATGAGAATGAAGCGCTCAAGGCGCGGATCGCGGCGCTCGAGACACAGGCAAGCCCCGCAGCGCCCAAGCCAGGCAAAGGCAAGGCAGGGGCGTGAACCTGAGCGAGGAAGAATTCCAGGGGGAGCGCGATGACGGCGCGCCGATCGAGGTGCTCGAACAATATTTCGAAGCTCGCGGCTGGTCATGCGAACGCACTGCTGAGGGCGAGATCGTCGCCTCGGCGACGGGTAGCTGGGCGCAATATGAGCTGCGCGGCGTCTGGCGGCCAGAGGACCAGGTCCTGCAGTTCCTGGCTTTTCCCGATATCAAGGTCGGGCCGGAAAGGCGGGCCGCGGTCTTCGAATCGCTGAGCTTGATCAATGAGCAATTGTGGCTGGGCCATTTTGAACTCTGGTCGAGTTCAGGGCTGGTGGTCTTCCGTCACTCGACCATTTTGGACGCGCGCGGCGGCGACGGTCTCAGCCTCGATCAGGCGGAGGCGATCGCCGAAGCTGCCGTGGAGGAGTGCGAGCGGTTCTACCCGGTGTTCCAGTTCGTCCTGTGGGGCGGCAAGTCCCCGACCGAAGCCCTCTCCGCCGCGCTGATCGAAACGCACGGCGAAGCCTGATCGATGGCGACCGTGCTTCAGCTTCCGCAACCCACCTGGTTTATCGGGTGCGGCAACATGGGCGGCGCGATTATCGACGGGTGGCGGGCCGGAGGGCTGGACCTTAATCCGATCACGGTCATTCGCCCGAGCGGGACGCCGGTTGCCGGGGTGCGGACGGTTGCCAGCATCGGCGATGCGGGCTTTGAACCGAAGCTCGTCGTGCTGGCATTCAAGCCCCAGAAGCTGGATGAAGTCGCCGCCCAACTGCGCCAGTATGTTGGCAATGACACCATTGTCGTTTCGTTGCTCGCGGGCGTCGAACTGCAAAGCCTGCGCCACCGTTTCCCGGACACTTTCGCCATCGTTCGTGCCATGCCCAACCTACCGGTCGCCGTGCGACGGGGTGTGGTCGGTCTCTACGGCGAGAATTTGGATGCGCAGGCGCAGGCGCAGCGGTTCGTCAACGATCTGTTCTCCGCGCTGGGCTTCGCGATGTGGACATCGGACGAGCAGCGGCTTGCAGCGCTGGGTTCCGTTGCAGGCGCGGGGCCGGCCTATGTCGCCCGGTTCGTTGCTGCCTTGACTAAGGCAGGGATGGCGAGAGGACTGACCGAAGAAATTGCCGCCACCATCGCCCAGGAAACCGTGCTCGGCACGGTGTGGATGGCGTCGGCCAACCACGAGGACATGGCGTCAGTGGCACGTCGGGTGGCCAGCCCCAATGGCACGACCGAAGCGGGTCTAGCAGTTCTCGACGGGGACGAGCACGTGCTCGACCGCCTGATTGCCGCAACGATCGATGCCGCAGCGCGGCGCGGAGCGGAATTGGCAGCCGAGGCCCGCCGGGTTGAAGAGCCTGCCCGCCTGTCCTAGGCGCGGGCGATGGTAGCTCCTTCTCCAAATTTCGACGACCGCGACGGCTTCATCTGGTTCGACGGTGAGCTGATTCCGTGGCGTGACGCGCGGGTCCACGTTCTGACCCACGCGCTTCATTATGCTTCGTCCGTGTTCGAAGGGCAGCGGGCCTATAACGGGCAGATCTTCAAGCTCACCGAGCATAGCGAGCGGCTGCGCAAGAGCGCGGCACTGTTGGGCTTTGAACTGCCGTGGTCGGTGGACGAGATTAACGCGGCGTGCGTCGAGGTGTTGAAGGCGAACAATTTTACCGATGCCTACATGCGTCCGGTTGCATGGCGCGGATCCGAATCCATGGGCGTCGCGCCTGGTAAGACCCAGCCGCATTTGGCGATCGCGGCCTGGGAATGGGGAAAGTATTACGAGCCGCGCGACAGCGCCAACGGCATCCGGCTGGACATCGCTCCATGGCGCCGGCCCGCGCCCTACACCGCGCCGACGGAATCCAAGGCGGCGGGTCTTTACATGATCTGCACCTTGTCCAAGCAGCATGCGGAATCGCGCGGCTATAATGACGCGCTGATGTTCGACTGGCGCGGGCGGGTGGCGGAGGCGACCGGCGCGAACGTCTTCTTCGTTCGCGACGGGGAACTGCATACCCCGACACCAGATTGTTTCCTCGACGGCATCACCCGGCGGACCATCAAGGATTTGGCCGGGCGCCGCGGGATCACCGTCAATGAGCGCGCGATTTGGCCGGAAGAGCTGGAAAGCTTCGAACAAATGTTCCTGACCGGCACCGCCGTCGAGGTGACGCCCGTCCAGTCAGCAGGACCGTACACCTTCGAGGTCGGCGACATGACGCGCCAGCTCGCCAAGGATTACGACGACCTGGTCAACGGACGCATTCCGAACGCGTGACCCTTTAATCTTGAAAAGCGGCGGCTATAAGCGCCGCTCTCCCCGCATATGCGGAGCGCCTGCTGGGGCGTCGCCAAGTGGTAAGGCACCGGTTTTTGGTACCGGCATTCGCAGGTTCGAATCCTGCCGCCCCAGCCAATCGCGAGCACGGACATCGTGTTTACGCACTCTAAGTGACTGAAAACTTAAGCGAAAGCGTCAGAAGCTGTTAATCTGTGGCGGCGTAACCCACTGAACATGTGGAGGAAGATTGCGCTTTTCGTGGCCTCGATCCCGCTGTTCGGTAGCGCGATGACCAGTGCAGACGCTGCGCCTGCGCGGCAGTGCCGCGTGCTCGCGGCGGAGAAGCTCGCGTCCGGTTCCGCAAGCGCGGCGGCCATTTGTGCGGAGGTTGAACGCGCGATGGACGCAGCGATTCCGGGTTCGCGATATCAGATCGATATTCGCGTCATTTCGCCGGCGCGCCTGTCCGCCACGGGCTCGGTCGATGGCCACAAGTTCCCCGAGCAGAACCTCGCATCGAGCGATCGCAACCTGACGCCCGGTGCGATCCGGCGGTTTGCGCGGGCATTGGGCGAAGCAGTGAAGGCAGCGCGCTAGCTGATTTTAAGAGTTCGCAAACCAGTTTTGGGTGAGAGTACGGCTGGAACATCGTCTGATGGCGACGCCGATCTGGGGTTAGGGAGTATCTGCGTTGGCTGACATTGCGGGAGACAGCTCGACCACAACGAGTCTCACGATCGGTGGGACGCTCACCGACACCATCGAGACGGTGGGCGATCATGACTGGATCCGGATCACGCTTACCGCCGGTCAAGCGGTGGTCGTCACCGTCAACGGGGGGACACTGACCGACCCGTATCTCAACATCCGCGATGCGTCGGGAAACATCATCTTCTCCAACGATGACATCAATCCGGGTGTCGTTACAGATAGCCGCGTCGCATTCAATCCGACCTACACCGGCACTTATTACATCGACGTCGGCGCCTATGCCGATCAGACGACGGGCACGTACACGGTCTCCGTCCAGCCCTACACGCTGCCGCCCGTAGCCTCGATCGATCAGATCGCGGATCAACTAGTAAACGGGTTCTGGGGTGGCAGCAGCCATCACTTCAACGTCACGCAGGGCGGCACGATCACCGTCAACATCAGCACGCTTACCGCGGCCGAACAGAATATTGCACGCACGGCGCTGAGCGAGTGGACGGACATCATCGGGGTCAAGTTCGCGGACGTCACGACCGGTGGCCAGATTGTCTTCGACAATACCGAAGACACTCCTGGAACGCCGGTGGCGGCGACCGATGCCAATTACTCGCGCGGCATTACGACATCGGCTCACGTGCAGATCTCGAGTTCGTGGACGAACAAATATGGAACTGGGCTCTACAGCTACAGCCTGCAAACTTACGTCCATGAGATTGGCCACGCTTTGGGGCTCGGCCATGCCGGAAACTACAACGGAACGGCGGACTATCCGTACGATGCGCTGTTCCAGAACGATGCCTGGTCGACGTCGATCATGTCGTATTATGATCCGCAGGAGAATACGTACTTCGCGGGCAAGGGATTCACGTTCAACTATGCCGTGACCCCGATGCAGGCCGACATCGTTGCCATGCAGCGGCTGTACGGTTTGTCGACGACGACCCGTACTGACGATTCCGTCTACGGTTTCAATTCGACTGCCGGCGGCCTTTATAACGCCAGCGTCTATCCCCGCGCGTCCTACACCATCTTCGATAGCGGCGGGAACGATACGCTGGATTTTTCAGGCGCAACCGCCGCGCAGACCCTTAATTTGAACGCTGAAGCCTATTCGAACGTCAACGGCTACGTCGGCAATATTTCCATCGCCCGAGGCGTGGTCATCGAGAACGCGATCGGCGGTAGCGGTGTCGATACGATCATCGGCAATGTCTACGACAACGTCTTGAAGGGTAATGCGGGGGCCGACGTTTTCACGGGCGGCGGCGGCAACGATACCTATCTCGACACGATAGCCAACCATAATGGCGACCGCATCACGGATTTCAATTACGGCGACAGGATCGTTTTCAGCAACGCTACGCTGCAAAATTTCACCTATGGCCTGTCTGGCGGTGTGCTGACGTTCAGCGGCGGATCAATGACGTTGAGCGGCCTGGCCGGCGGAACCTTCCTGGCTTCTAACTACGCGGGCGGCGGCGTCCAGTTAGTCCTGCAAACCGGCCAGACAATTGGGCCGCTTCGTCCTGACAATGATTTCAATGGTGACGGTCGGAGCGACATTCTCTGGCGCGACGACAACGGCCAGCTGTCGCAATGGATTGCGACCGCCACGGGTGCATTTGGCGCCGGCGCGGGAGCTTCGGTCGCAATATCCTGGAAAGTCGCCGGCCTGGGCGATTTCAACGGTGACGGCCGCTGGGATATCCTGTGGCGTAATGACAACGGAGCGTTGGTTGACTGGCTGGGTTCCGCGAGTGGCGGTTGGCTTCAGAACGGGGCCAACTGGAACGCATCGATCGGCGCCGACTGGCATGTCGTCGGGGTTGCGGACTTCAACGGCGATGGGCGCAGTGACATCCTGTGGCGCAACGATAACGGGCTGCTGTCCGACTGGTTGGGAACGAGCACTGGCGGGTTCGTGCAAGGCACCGGCACCGGTGTTCCCCTGGACTGGAAGGTTGCGGGCACCGGGGATTTCAATGGCGATGGCCGTGACGACATCGTCTGGCGCAACGACAATGGCCAAATGAATGTCTGGCTCGGTCAGCCGAATGGCGGATGGATCGACAACCCCAATGCGTCAACGACGGTCGGAAACGACTGGCACATCATCGGCACCGGCGACTTCAACGGCGATGGCCGCAGCGACATCCTGTGGCGCAATGACAGTGGCGCCATCTCCGACTGGCTGGGAACGGCGGCGGGTGGATTTGGGGCGGGCGCGGGGACGGCTCTCCCGTTAGCCTGGAAGGTTGCCAGCATCGGTGACTTCAATGGCGACGGCCGCGATGACATCGTCCTCCGCAACGACAACGGGCAGGTGACCGAGTGGCTAGGACAACCGAATGGTGGCTGGGCGGATAATTCCGCGCAGGTGTCGACGTTGTTAGGCGTCAACTGGCACGTCCAGGACCCGTTTCTCTAAAAATCGAGTCCAGACCTTGGCGCTCGACATCTGAGGGCGCTGGCTGACTGCCAGCGCCCTCGGTGTCGCTTTACAGGAACGGATCTACGATGTGCCAGCTGGTGGCCACCGACGAAGACGCGTGCGAGGAGTTGTCGATCCAGCCGCCCGTGGATTGACCGAGCCACTGGTTCATCTGGCCGTTGTCGTTCCGCCAGACGATGTCGTCGAGTGCATCGCCGTTGAAATCGCCGATGCTCGCGACCTTCCAGTCCAGCGGGACGCCGGTTCCGGCACCAGCAACGAAGCCTCCCGCCGCCGTTCCCAGCCAGTCGGAGATGGCGCCGCTATCGTTTCGCCACAGAATGTCGCTGCGGCCATCGCCGTTGAAGTCGCCGGTGCCGATGATGTGCCAGTCGTTTCCGACCGTCGTTGACGCATTGGGGTTGTCGATCCATCCGCCGTTGGGCTGACCGAGCCAGACATTCATTTGGCCATTGTCGTTGCGCCAGACGATGTCGTCACGGCCATCGCCGTTGAAATCCCCGGTGCCCGCAACCTTCCAGTCCAGGGGAACACCGGTGCCGGTGCCTTGCACGAACCCGCCAGTGCTCGTTCCCAACCAGTCGGACAGCAGCCCGTTATCGTTGCGCCACAGGATGTCACTGCGCCCATCGCCGTTGAAATCCGCAACCCCAACGACGTGCCAGTCGGCGCCGATGAACGACTTAAAGTTATCGGTGTTCGCGGTCCACCCAACCTGAGCACCAAGCCAGTTGGTCATCAGGCCATTGTCGTTCCGCCAGAGAATATCCTGATGGCCGTCACCATTGAAGTCGCCAGTCCCAGCAACCTTCCAGTCTGCCGATACCGTGGTCCCGGCGCCTGCGGAAAACGCGCCATTGGGACCGCCGTGCCAATCGGACAGCGTGCCATTGTCATTGCGCCAGAGGACGTCGCTATAGCCGTCGCCGTTGAAGTCGTTGTGTGCAACGGCCTGCAAGCGGATTTCAACGCCACCGCCCGTGATCTGGCGCAAAACCAGCCGGCCTGGACCGAGATTGTCGATGGTGATTGAACCGGTGCCGTAATTCAGGCTGTTGCCCTCGACGGTTATACTACTGGCCGAGGTGAGATCGAGGATCTGAATTCGGTCGCCGATCAGGAAGTCGGTGATCCGATCCCCGTTCATTTCGGCCATCGTGCCGCGAAAGATGTCGGCGCCCGTGCCGCCAGTCAGGATGTCGGCACCCGCGCCACCTATCAGAAGGTCGTTACCACCGGCACCGTCAAGTGTATCGTTCCCGTCCAGCCCAGAGATTGTGTCGTCGCCCGAAGTGCCGGTGATAACATTATTACCGGCGTCGCCTACGAAATCCGTCATACTTTCCCTCTCTCAGTCGGCTCGACGCCGAAACGCACACGTCAACGGGAAATGCCCCGCCCGAACGGCCTAACGGCGCGTGCGGAAGAAATATCCCGACCACCGTCACTTATAGAAAAAACGAGGAAACTGTGCCCTTTATCGCACTAGTTTACCGCCTGAGTGTCCCATTTTGACATGACAACGCTTGGCAAAGACCCCGCAGCAAGCGACAAAGCCGACCTGACGTTCGGTCCTTTGCGGACCGGACTATTGGGCCCGGGAGCAACGTGAGAAAACTGCTGGAAAAACTGATCGGTGGCGACGTGCCGCGTCCGCTCGCGGACGCGCTCCAGCAGTGCCAGCGCCACTTCATGGCGGCGGCGGTGTTCAGCCTCCTCATCAACATCCTCTACCTCGCGCCCACCATTTACATGCTGCAGGTCTACGACCGCGTCGTGCCGACGGGTGGCAAGACGACCTTGCTCTTCGTCACCCTAGCGCTCGCGTTCGCGCTGGCCGCGATGTCGGGCCTGGACATGGTGCGTGCGCGGCTGCTCGTTCGTGCCAGCGAGCGGGTTGACGCATTGCTGGCGCCGCGGATCCTCGATCAGATGATGCGCAGCGATACCGGCAACACCGCCCAGGCCATGCGCGATTTCGATACGATCCGGCAGACGATCGGCACGCCCGTCATCGCCGCCATGTTCGATGCGCCGTGGACGCCGGTGTTCCTGCTGGTCGCCTTCATGCTCCACTTCTGGATCGGAATCATGGCCGTCGTTGCGGCCATCCTGCTGGTCACGCTCGCATGGTCGAACCAGCGCGCGACCCAGGCGAAGATGGAAGTGGCGACGACGGCGATGGCATCCGCCCAGAACACACAACAGGCGGCCGCGATGCAGGGCGCGACCGTACGTGGTCTCGGCATGACGGGCGCAATGGTCGCTCGCCAACTCGACCGTCGGCGGATCGCCCTGTCGCACATGGTCGATGCGCAAATGGTCGGCGGACGGCTGACCGCGACAAGCAAATTCTTTCGGATGTTCGTGCAATCGGCGGCACTCGGCCTGGGCGCCTTGCTCGCTATCGCGGGCTACATTTCGGCCGGCGCGATCATCGCATCTTCGATCCTGCTAAGCCGCGCGCTGGCGCCGATCGAGGCCATCATCGGCGGCTGGTCTGCCCTGGCGACGGTTCGCGCGGCCGTTCATCGCCTGTCGGACGTGCTGGCACACATCGATTCGACGCGAGGCTATACGGTGCTGCCGCCGCCCGCGGGCCATATCGAGGTTGAAAATGTCGGCGTTCGCGGCGGCGACGGGCGCACGATTTTGATCGGTATTTCGTTCCGCGCAGGGCCAGGTAAGATTCTCGGCATCATCGGACCCAACGGCTCGGGCAAGTCGACATTGGGACGCGTGCTCGTTGGCGCCATCCAACCCGCGCTAGGCACCGTCCGCCTAGACGGCGCGCGCCTGACGGATTGGGAGCCCGCGGAGCTTGGCCGCTACGTCGGCTACATGCCGCAGGAACCGTCGCTGTTCGAAGGCACCATCAAGGAAAACATTTCCCGTTTTGCCCGGCCATCGACGGCAGAGGAGGCGGCTGAAGTGGACGCCGCCGTTATCGCCGCCGCCAAGGAAGCGGGCGTGCACGAACTGATCTTGCAATTGCCCGGCGCATATGAGGCGCGCCTAGGACTGATGGGCGCGGGATTGTCGCTCGGCCAAGCGCAGCGGATCGCGTTGGCGAGGGCGCTCTACGGCGTCCCGACCGTGCTGGTACTCGATGAGCCCAACGCCTTTCTCGACAACGCCGGCGAGACGGCGCTGATCGGAGCACTGACCCGCGCCCGCGCCCGCGGAGCGACGGTCGTCGTCATCGCCCATCGGCGGTCGGTGGTCGAAGCGGCTGATGAGTTGCTGGTGCTCGAAGAAGGACGGCCCAAGATGATGGGGCCGTCAGCCGCAATCGTGCGCCGGCTCGCCGCGCCGCAAAAATCCAAGGCGGAGAATGCCGCGTGAGCGAGACCCTGGTCCTTCCTGCTGGCCCCGAAGCCATTGAAGGCGATCCCAGTCGCGACATCCGGCTCGGCACGATCATCGCGGTCGCCTTCTTCGTCGTCTTCCTGGGCTGGGCGGCGCTGGTGCCGCTGGATGCCGGGGTGACCGCCGCCGGGCAGATTGCCGTGGCCGGAAATCGCCAGAGCGTCCAGCATCGCGACGGCGGGGTCATCACCGCGATCAATGTTCGCGAGGGACAGCACGTGAAGGCCGGCTCGATCCTCATCGAACTGTCGGCGCCTGAGTTGAAGGCCTCCGAGCGCGCGCTCACCAGCGATTATCTGACGCTGCTGGCTCAGCGGGCGCGGCTGATGGCCGAGCGGATGGGAAAGCGAGATTTTGCACCGCCGCCGGAATTCGCGTCGCTGAGTCCGGAGGACCGCGACATCGCTATGCAGGTGATGGCCCTGCAGCGTTCCGAACTGCGGGCGCGTTCGGGCTCAGTCTCGGCACAGCAGTCGGTGCTTGGCCAGCGCGCCAAGCAGCTTGGCGAGCAGCAGGGCGGCTATGTGAAGCAACGCGAGTCGCTGCGTGAGCAGCAACGGTTGATCGCGGAGGAACTGGCGGGCTTGAAATCCGTCGCCGAAAAAGGGTTCGCCTCGATGAACCGGGTCCGGGCGCTCGAGCGGGCGCAGGCCGAGCTTCAGGGCCAGGAAGCGCAGATGGTCGCCGAATATGCGCGGGCGGGGCAGGGGATCGGCGAAACGCGCATGCAGTCGCTGAGCGTCAGCAGCGACCGTCTCGCGCAGGTTGAGAACGACCTCAAGGACACGCAGAGCAAGCTTTCCGAGGTGCTGCCGAAGCTGGTGGCGACGCGCGAGCAGCTCCAGCATTCGCAGGTACGGGCGCCCGCGACCGGCCAGGTTGTGGGCCTTCAGGTGTTTACCGTCGGCGGCGTCGTCACGCCCGGCCAGAAGCTGATGGATATCGTTCCGGACGGGAAGGAGCTGGTGATCCAGGCGCAACTCAGCCCAACCGACGCCGACGACGTATACGCGGGCCAAAAAGCGCAGATCCGTTTCGCCAGCGTCCATAACCGAACGCTGCCGCTGTTCACCGGAACGGTGCGCACCGTGTCTGCTGACAGTTTCAGTGACGAGAAGACGGGTCGGTCCTTCTTCCGCGTCGAGCTGGTTGTGCCGGAGGCCGAGCTCAACCGCGTGCGTTCAGTCCTAGGCAACGGGGAACTGCGTCCAGGTCTTCCGGTCGAAGCGGTGCTTACCGTCCGGAAGCGCACCGCGCTGCAGTATCTGCTCGAGCCGTTGACCGGTGCGCTATGGCGCTCTGGTCACGAGGACTGATCAGCGGAGACCATCGAGTGTTGGATGAACCTGCCGAGGCGCCAGTGAACCGCCTTGAGATCGACCACGAAGCGACGCGGATCGTTTCGAACCTGATCGAGTTTCGGAAGAACGACCGTGTGCTGGTCTACGAGAATCATTCGCTGGGACTTGCAGCGGGACTAGCGCCCCATGTGCAGCTGGTCGTCGGGACGTGTGCTGACGAGCATTCAATCGATAGCGATCGGGAAGCGGCGCGCCCGACTGGGCTGAATGTCGAATTCGAACTCTTTTCGCCCGCTATCGCGGAGGTTCCGTCTCGTTCAGGCACCGCGCTGGGTCCATCGGTTGAAGAATTTGCAGCGACCTACTCAAAACATTTCGACATCATCGTTTCCCTGCGGAGCTTCGCATCGTTCTCACCTGATGCGGCAGACCGGGCGCTGCGCCTTTTTTCGGACGTTTTGGCGCCGATGGGTCAGGTGATCCTGGGCACGCGGCTACGTCTGAGCTTCGCCCCGACGGATAATCTAACGTCGGACACAATGCCGGTCGATTCGCGGAGGCTCTTCACCTCGCTCGCGGACGAGGGGCTACGACCTGTGAGTCTCACTTTTGGGACCTGGCGAGGCTATAATGCCGGCCGGGTCAAGACACCCAGCGAGTTCGATGTCGTTCTGGTAACCCGGCAGCCCGCGTTGCCCCGCAATTTCTCGGCAGACCGGTACCTTGAACTGCACCCCGATATCGCCGCCGCAAACATTGACCCGGTCGAGCACTACATGCTCTACGGCTTCTACGAGGGACGACAGACGGCCTGATCAAGAGGAAGCTGTCGATCCGCAGTCCAGAAATCCCAGAGGGCCGCGTCGACCGGCGTCGGCCCCAGCATCGAGAGGCGCAATGGCTTCTGCAAACGCGGACCTGCATGCGAATGAAGTCAGGCAAGGGCAGCGCTTCCGATTCGGGAAGAACTGGAGCGATTTCCTCGGGCACCTCACAGTTCCGCGCATCCGCCTCGCGGAGAAGTCGCTAAAGGAAGCTCTGAACACTGAACGGCTCGACGGCCTCACCTTCCTCGACATCGGAAGCGGCAGCGGCCTTTTCAGTCTGACGGCGAGGCGGCTGGGTGCGACGGTCACCTCCTTCGACTTCGATCCCGATTCGGTTCGATGCACCGAGTCGCTAAGGGAGCGCTATTTTCCTGGGGACCCGAACTGGCGCGTTGAGCGGGGCTCGGCGCTGGACGCCGATTACCTGCGGAAGCTCGGGACTTTCGATATCGTCTATTCGTGGGGCGTATTGCACCACACCGGTGACATGTGGCGTGCTCTGGCGCTGGTCGAGCCCGCTGTGAAGGTGGGCGGAACGCTTTTCATCTCGCTTTACAATGACCAAGGCGAGGCGACCGACCGGTGGGCCCGGATCAAACAGCGTTACAACGCGCTGCCGGCCCCCTTGGCCTTCGCTTATGCGTGCGCGATCATTTCGCGAGAAGAGGGTCGCGAGCTTGTGCGCCAGCTCCGGCGCGGAAGCGTCGGTGATTGGCTCCGAACCTGGACCGAATACGACCAGATCAGCACAAGAGGAATGAGCCGCTGGCACGACTGGATCGACTGGATCGGCGGGTATCCTTACGAACGCGTTCGCGTTGAGCCGATCGTTGATTTCTACGCGCGCGATGGTTTCCAGCTTGTGCATCTCGTCGATCGAAGCAGCGGCTACGGATGTAATGAGTTCGTGTTCAAACGCGTGGCAGAGGCTGGCGTGCAGGTCGAGAGCCGCTTGCCGCGCAGCGCTTCGATGGCCCGGCGTTTCGGTCGCCGTCTCAGTGGTCCGCTCGAACAACTTCCCGAGGGAGTATTTGCCCCGCTCAACGGACTCGAAAAGCCTGCCTTCGGCTCCCGGTTATTCGTGCTGAAGGATGATCAGATCATCGGCAAGGCGCGTGTCGCCGGACCCGACCGCGTGCAAATCCTCGAGGTGGATAAGGCGATCCTGGAAACCGACCCCCGAGACCTTGTCGTGTTGGAGGCCAGGGAGCAGCCGTTCCCGGGGCCTTATCGGCACGCCAGGGGCAAGATGTACGAAGTCGTGGTCTCAGAGCTCGCCGATTTGTCGGACAACGAGCAGGACATCAATGGCTCGCCCGTCCATCTGTTCGAGGACGGCAAGCAATTGCCGATGCCGCACGCGACGCATGACGAGATCGCGAGGTTTGGCGAGGGACGGTTCTCTCACTGGGGTACGGCGGTTCTGTTCTCGTCGCTCGATGGCAGCGATCCGAACGCGAACGGTCGCGACTATACCCTGTTGCTTCCTCCGGCCCAGCTGGGCGTTCACAAGACGGCCGAGCCTGGTTACGCGATCCCGGTCGTCGGGCCATTCGAACTCGATGGTGAAGGTTGGCGAGGGAAGATCATGACTTCTCCGCCGGCGGCGGAGGAGGGCACGCTGCTTCTGTTGCGTGACGGTATGTTGGTTGGGCCGATCGTCCCGAATGCCGACGGCTCGGTAATCATCGCGGCGCCCGATGCAAGTGAGGACGTGGTCGCCGCGGCGGATTACTCGTTGATGGCGGGACACTTTTTCGAATTGAAAGCCCCGTTTGGCCGTGCGCGCGGTCAAATGTTTGAGATCGGACTGCCTGAGTACGCTTCTTTGTCCGATCGACCCGGCGACGACCGGCGATCACCGCTGTTCATGTTCGAGGATGGCCATCCGCTGCCCAAGCCCCACGCTGTTCACGACGAAATCGACCAGATTGGCCGGGGCCGTTATTCCCACTGGGAGGGATCGCTGTATTTCTCTTCGTCGGACGGGTCCGACCCCAATGAAAATGGCCGAGATTATCGCGTTTTAGTCGCCACCCGCACCTCCTGATCGAGGATTTCCGGAGCGGCGTAGCTCTGTTCGGGGTCGCGAGACTGCGACCCGCGATCCCGAACTGGGGAGTTCAGCAGCGCGATGTAGCGTTCGCCGAGCTTCGTCTTGTTGAACTCGGTTTGCATCAGGATGCGTGCCTCGCCACCCATCGCGGAAGCCCGAGCCGGGTCCGACAGAAGTTCGAGGCACGATGCGGCAAGACCGTCGACATCTCCGATGGGATGGACGAAGCCGGTCCTGCCATCCTCGATTAGCTCGACCGACCCCCCGGCGGCCGTCGCTACGACGGGAATGCCGATGCTGCCGGCTTCCATCACGACGTTCGGCATCCCTTCGAAGCGGGATGTCAGCAGGAATATGTCGGCCATGCTCATAAGGAGGTGCACGTCGGTGCGTGCTCCAAGCAGGAGGATGCGGTCGGACATGCCGAGCGCGGCAATCTTGTCTTCCAGGCGCGACTTGAGTGGTCCAACGCCGACCAGAAAGGCGTGGGCATCCGGATTTGCACGAAGGACCCGCCCCGCGACGTCGATCCAGGTGGAAGGATCTTTCTCGGCGGATAGGCGCGCAACGCCCAGGATGACCTGTGCCTTGGTGGGCAGGCCGAAGGACCGGCGAAGGGCGGAAATTTCCTCCGGCGCGGCTTTCACGAACACGTCGGAATCGACGGCGTTTGGAATGTGCGCCACGCGTCGGGGATCGATTCCGATCCACTCGGCATAATCTTCGTTTGCGCCGGCATGATTTCCGGACAGCAGAACCCGGGGGGACTTGCTCAACGCCTGGTACGCCGGGCGGTACCAATCGTTGGAAATGTAGGGGAAATTGGTCGGGTTGTAGTTGCGGAAAGACATGATCTGGCGAGAGACGCCAGCGATCTCCGCGGCAAGGCCGGCCAGGATGTTGGGATCGTCCAACTGGCTGATGACCGCCTTGGGCGCAATCCTGGTAAAAACGGCGACGAGCCGTGCCACGGCTTCACGGTCCGGAACGAGGTTCGTCTTGGTAAGGCGTCGGCCAAGGTCGCTCTTCGGCCAGGCTCGGAGGCTCTCGATAGCGGACACCGCCGACGCATCGACATGGCGAATGCCGCTGTCCTGCAACATTTGGAGATAGTGGCGCCGGGCGCCTTCCAGTTTCCGAAACGTGACGAAGGTCACATCGTAGCCGGCGGCCTTGAGCGCCTGCGCGAGATAGACCCACTGACGCTCGGCACCGCCGGGGGGTAGCGAATGAGTGCAGATGACGATCGGATCCCCGGCGCGGACCGGCTCGAAGTCGGAAGGTCGCTGAACGAGTTCGTCGATGGCCGAACCCTGGTCCGCCGAGAGTGACCGTTCCGACCAGCGAGAGACGACCGTCGACAGCTTGTCCCGGTTCTCGGCGTTGATCGGGACTACCCAAATGGGCTTGCCCTCGCGGCCCGGCTCCGTGGCGGAGACGGTCAGACGCTGGTCGAAGATCGAGTATCGCCCGCCGCCTTCGCTAGCGATGATCTCGTGGGACAATGGCAGGGGCGGCAATTGCCGTCCGCCCTCAAAAACCGCGAAATCGGTCGCGAATTCGATGTCCGGGAAGGCAGGGAGCGCGCGAAGCACCTGCGATTGGCGGGCCAGGCCCTTTTCCTTTCGAAGGGGGCGCGCCCCGAACACACGTGCCGCGCGGGACGTCGACAGCAGCGCGCACCTTTGCCGGAACAATTGAAGGTGGTCTGCGGATGAGATCCGCTGACGCATGGAAACTTCGAGGAGTTCACCATTCACGTATGGATTGCGAACGATGACTTTCGATACGCCCTGCGCACGCAGCTTCTCAATTGCGCGGTAATCTAGGCGCAGCGCAGGCTCTCGGCCGGTCGCTAACAGCGTTGCGCCCTTTAGATCCACCGACCTGTCTGGCGCGTCACTGGACTCCCAAGCGGGGAGGTGCACGGTGGTCGAAGCTCCGTCCGGCACGGGTGCGGCTTCGGACAGGAGCTGGAACGCCCGGGCTTCGATCTCTCGCGGCAGATTTGCGAACTGATCCTCATCGGGCCCCGAGCTGCCGTCCGCGACGATGAAAACCTTGTCGCCGACTTGAGCTGCAACGAGGTCATCGGTGCGGTTGTGCGCGGTGCCCTGCGCGAGCGTTCCCGCACCCTCGTTGAATTCGGGCAATTGGGCGGGATGATGGCGTAGCCAGGACTCCAGCGCGACCACGCCCCAGACTTGGTAGGGAGAGAAGTTGCCCGGCGAGCGCTGCCTGGCCATGAAGCGGGCAATACCGGCAGAACCGAATGCCTGTCGCAGGCGGCTATCGTCCTGCTCCAGCAACCGCGATGAGATGTCGAGCAGGCTATCCTTGGCCCAGTCCGACATCGGGAGCGCAAAACCCTGCTTGGGCAGATCAACCAGTTCGCGCGGGAGGTAGCGGTAGGCGATCTCCTTCAGGACCAATTTGCCGCGTCCGCCTTGTACGAGGTCGCGTTCGGGCATCCGCTCGGCAAAGCGCGCCAACTCCACGTTGAGGAACGGCGTCCGGACCTCAAGCGAATGTTGCATGCTCATCCTGTCGACCTTGGGCAGCACGGCGCCCGGCATGTAATTCTCGACGTCCGTCTGACGCATCGTTTCCAACAGCGCGTCCCGGCCTTCATCAAGATCGGTGCGGAGCAGGCCGACGTGGTCCGCAAAACCCTGCGGGACAAACCCGAAGAGTTCCTGGATCAGCGGTTCCGACCCGACGAGGATCGACGACCCGTAATATGCGCTTCCCGGTTTCCAGCCGGGTGCCTCCCCTTCCTCGTATCGCCGCTGCTGATCGAGCGTATGCATGTAGCGGCCGTAACCACCGAACATCTCGTCGCCGCCGTCGCCCGAGATTGAAACGGTCACATGCTGACGCGCAAACTCCGACAGCAAGTAAGTCGGCAGGCATGAGCTATCGCCGTTTGGCTCATCGACCTTCGCCCCGAAGTCCAACAGAAATTCCGCTGCGTTGGGGCTCAGGATCTGATCGTAGTGGCTGGTGCCAAGATGGCTGCCGAACTTCCGTGCGATCAGGTGCTCGCTTTCCGAAGCGCCCTCGAAGCCAATCGAGAAGGTCATCAACGGCCGGTTGAGCCGTCGGCGAATTAGCGCACATACGGTCGATGAATCGACACCGCCGGACAGGAATGCTCCGACGGGAACGTCTGCGATCAGGCGCCGCTGAATGCTGGAAACCAGGATTTCTTCCAGCTCATCGGCAAGATCTTTGAGCGGCCGGTCGCTGTAGCCGGTCGAACCTGGGCGGAATGTGAAGAATCGGCCAATCTGCACGCGCCCGGAAGCCTCGATGCGCAGCCAATGCCCGGGTCTGAGCTTCTTGGTCGAAGTGTAAATGCTCCGCGGGGCGCCCACGTACTGGAAGCTGAGCATCTCCGCCATTGCGTCGACGCTGACGGTCAGATCCACCGTCGGCGCGAGTTCGATGGCCTGAAGTTCCGAAGCAAAGGCATAGGTGCCGTTGCCTAGCTGCGAATAGTAGAGCGGTTTCTCGCCAAAAGCGTCGCGGGCGAGCACGAGTTCACCGGAATGCGTGTCCATGATGGCAAGCGCAAACATGCCATCGAAGCGGGCGAAGGCATCGGTGCCCCATGCCACGAAGGCCTGGAGAACGACTTCGGTGTCCGTGCGGCCACGAAATTGATGTCCCGCGGCTTCCAGATCAGCCTTGATCTGAAGAAAATTGTAGAGCTCACCATTGTAGGAGAGCACGAAACGGCCATCGGCGGTCGCCATCGGCTGTCGCCCCGCATCCGAGGTATCGATGATGCTCAGCCGGCGATGGCCGAGGACGCAGCGACCGTCCGGGTCGACCCACAAGCCGCTCGCATCGGGTCCGCGATGGACCAGCGAGGCCTCCATGGCTTCGACCGCGCGACGCATTTCCTCGGTCGATGTCGAGGCTTTGAGCGGTCGATAGATGCCGGCAATGCCGCACATTAAGAGAGCTCCGAATTAAGGTCTGGACGTTGATAACCCGAAGGGGCTGACCGGCATAGCTTCAAGCCGGGAACGGTCACGGCAACGGGTTCAGTACCTGCTTGGTCACCAGGGCCGCACCGCACTCGTTCAGCCAGATCGGATATTCGCGAAAAATGACGCGAG
This sequence comes from Sphingomonas flavescens, assembly GCF_030866745.1. NCBI lineage: Bacteria > Pseudomonadati > Pseudomonadota > Alphaproteobacteria > Sphingomonadales > Sphingomonadaceae > Sphingomonas > Sphingomonas flavescens. Next base: position 150,982 of record NZ_CP133016.1, read on the forward strand.
CTTCGGGCCTGGCTTCGGAAAAATCGTGTAACGCGCGTCGGACACCGCCGTTGCCGCCTGGGTCCATGAGTGGTGATCGCTTGCCCACATCGTGCAGGATCATAAGCCCGTTTGTTCTGAGTAGGTCGTAACAAAGTTCGATATCGTGTCGGGCCGATTCGTAATCGTGAGCGCCGTCGATGAAGATCAGGTCGAAGGGTGCTTCCTCCTCTAGGCGATCCTGGCATTCCTGCTGGTATGAAAAGAAAGGCAGGATTTCGACACAGGACGATACGCCGGCGGCCTCGACGTTCTTGGCCGCGATGTCCTGGTAATGCGCTTGTGGCTCGAGCGTGAGCAACTTCCCATAGCCGTTGCGCATCAACGCCGATCCCATGATCACGGATGCGGTGCCAATGTGGGTGCCGATCTCCAGAACCCGTCGCGGGCGATTGTTCAGGATCTCGGAATAGAGGAGATTTTGAATGCCGACGTCAGAGTGGCCCGGTGCCTCGTCACTCGACATCATGGCCTGCAGGGCCTCGGTCAATTGCCGGTTGCCGTCAAAGACAGGAAGAACCTCCCATCCGCGATTGGGGTCGATGCCCTGCTTTTCGTCCATTGCCTGCCCGTACGGTGACGGCCCTCACTGTCAATCTCCGCGGTATCAAATGGACGCAAACAATTGCATGGCTTGACTATTATCGGTGAAGTTGTGTGAAACCGCGATCAGCCGATCGGTCAAAGCAGCCCGGGCGTGGGGAGATTTCGTGACATCAGTTTTACAGCGGCAGCCGGCGGACCGGCTGCCGGAATTTCGAGTAGATTGGCATGACGACTCTGCCAATTGGTCTGTCGCTCCCGAATTCATGGGCAATTCTGATCTTCGTGCGCTTGCGTTGACCGACGAGCGTGAGATCGTGTTCGAGATCGTCGCGCCGGCCGAAGCGTTAAGTTCGCTGCACATCAATCTCGCCACCTTCGCGCGAAAGAATAGCGTGACGCTAACCTGCGACCTGCTCGATTCAGACGGGGCGCTGCTGTTGCGACACCATTCGTCGGCGGACCAGATTTTCGACAATGCGCTTCACAAGTGTCTCGATCTTCGGGTCCTGCAGTTCGAAATCGGAAAGAAATATTGGGTACGGCTCAGCTCGGTTGGCGCAACCGCCGATGATTGCTTTGGAGTCTGGTGCCGCGAAGTGGTCGCGGGCCGTTACCAACTGCCGCGAAAGATCAATCATTTCCGAGAGCGGCGGGTCTTCGATTACGGGGTTGAGAGCGCCGGTCCCTCGACCAAGCTCAACTGCTACGCTGTTTTCGACACTGCATATTGGCAGGCGAACCAGACGCTGGCGCAGCTTGATCAAGCCTTTCCCAATCAGACCTTTCAAGTTCTCAATTTCGATCCCGCTCGCGATACGGCGCGGCTTTGGGACCGTCTGGCCGCTGCAGACGTGGTGGCCTTTTGCGACGTTCACCCGACCGACGATGCCGGACAGCGAAGCTACGACGGATTGGTATTCGAGCTGTTTCGGCGAGGAATCTGCACGCTTTTCGTGGATGGCGGGTCGTTCGCATTCAGGGGGGCTCGCGCAAATTTCGCCTATGCAGACGGACTTAAGGATCAACTCAGCCGACGCACCGCGGATGCGCGGCGCTGCCAATTTACTCTTCGTCCTGACGATGTGCGCCTGGTTCACAACGATCGTCCGAGCGAAGACCTGAGCGAAAGCGTCCAAATCGGCACTCCGGCTGCGCTGGACAACTTGATGCGGCTCGCGCGCCATGGCCGGACGCCGCGCGTCGCGATCGTATCTGTTCTGTATAACAAGTCGGACATCATTGAGCGCTTCGTGGAACACGTCGTGAGCCAGTCCTACCCCGGCGAGATCGCGCTCGTTCTGGTCAATGACCGTTCGCCCCAGGACGACGCCAAGCGCGCGATGAAGCTGTCCAAGGAACTGGCCAAAAAAGGCGTAGCCAATCGAACTGTCGAGGTTGTCGAAAACGCGGATAATCTCGGCAACTGTGCGTCGCGCCTGGTCGGCCTCGCGTCCGTCGAGGCCGACATCTACATCGTCATCGACTGCGACTGCCTGATCAATCGCGACTTCGTCTCTGCGCATGTCTTCGAGCACGCTCGCGACGATGTGGATGCAGTGGTTGGTCCCTTGAACATCGAGAGCTGGCAACGGGATCCGGAAGAACTGGTGCGGATCCTGGAGGCTGAGCCGGAGCGCATTGCTGCGGAGGCGTCGGCACAGGATCCGGTGCAGCCGGATGGCTTCGTCAATTGCATCACCCGCAACTTCTCGGCCAAGCGCAGGGTCGTTGAGCGCGAGCCGCTCTTTGACGTCGACTTCGGCTATTCGGCGAAGCCCGGTTCAGGCTTCGGCTGGGAAGACGTGGAGATGGGTTACCGGCTCTACGCCAAGGCTTCGGTGATCCGCTTCACCGAACTCGCCTTCTCCGTGCACGCAACGCACGATGCGTCGACCAACGAGGAAGGCAAGATCAAGGGGTCGTTCCGGAACTTTGAGCGGATGTTTGCCAAGCACCCGGCCATGGAGCTGGCGGCCCGGCGCTGGTCGGTGGACACCTACGACAAGCTTCAGCGCTGGGCGGGCAAGGACGTTGACGCCGGTGAGCCTCAAAAGGCCTTGGCCAAGCGCTTCGAGAAGATCCTCGAGGCGGACCGCAAGCTAATTCAGTCGTATCGCCCGGGCGCACGGCGTCTCCGGATCCTAACCTATCGCTGGCACGTGCCGCACCAGTACGAACTGTACAAACTGCCCCATGATTTCACGCTCGCCACGCACATCGGCGAGAACGGGATGATCAATGCGTGGAGTTACGATCAACGACCGTTCCGCCCGAACGTCCGAATGGTACCTGCCCGGCACATCGATCCGCGAGATTATGATCTCGCGATCCTGCATTTCGACGAAAACCTGCTTGCACCCAACCTCTGCAACAACGTGATCCCAAGCTCATGGGGAGAGGCGTTCGACTGGTTGCTGGAGACATCGCTACCCAAAGCAGCGATCTGTCACGGAACGCCGCAGTTCCGCGGGCAATACGCTTTGGACGCCAGGCAGATGGCAACGTTCGACATCCACGAAGACGAGCGGTTGCGAATGGTCCGCCATCTGGCCGACGCCAATGTCAAAGTCGTCTGCAATTCCTGGCAGGCCCTGGCCGAATGGGAGTTTCAAGACTCGCGCGTGATCTGGCACGGCTTTGATCCGCAAGAGTTTCCGGCGGGCACCCAGGAACGAGGCATCCTCGCGCTAGGCCAGGACCGCCACCGTCCTCACTATCGCGGCGCGTGGGAACATGCCGAGATCGAAGCGATGCTCGACCCCGCGATCAAGATCGAGACCGCGGCCCATGTCGGAGCGGCGATCGATCCCCGGGATACAAACGCTTTCGCGGTCCGGCATTTCAGATCCTACGTGGACAGAATTCGCCAATTCACGGCGTATCTCAACACCACTCTCCGGTCGCCCATGCCTCGCTCGCGCGGTGAGGCGATGATGACCGGTGTCATTCCGGTGTGCCTTGCCAACCATGACGTTCAGCGTTTCATCGAGCCCGGGAAGGACGGCTTCTATTCGGATGAGCCGGCGGAGTTGGCCGATTGGCTCAATCACCTATTCAAGCGGCCGGCGGAAGCTCGCAAGCTAGGTGAGGCTGCCCGCCGAAAGGCAATGGATGTGTTCAATCATGATCGATACCTGTCGGCCTGGACACAATTGATCGAGGACGCGCTCGGAGAGTCGATCAGCCGCTGATTTCTGGCCGGGGCGGGATCGCTTTGCCGCGGTTCCAATAAAAAAGGGGCGGACCCGAAGGCCCGCCCCAATCTTGCTAGCTTAGCTGACGCTTAGCCGCGTTCACCACGCTGCGCCGGAGGCGGCGGCGGGGGAGGCGGCGGCGGCGGCGGCGGGCAGGTTGCCGTCGCGTCGATCACCGACCCGTCCGGGCACGTCTGCGTCGCCGGGGGCGGCGGAGGCGGCGGCGGCGGCGGCGGCGGCGGCGGAGCCGCTTCAACCGGGGTCGAACCGAACAGCAGACCAACGCCGATCAGGCCGGTGAGGGCATGCGTGTGACGCTTGTAGTCCGAGTAACGGCCTTCAGCCTTCACGTAGAGGTTGTTCGTGAAGAGCTGCTCGATGCCGCCACCCCACTGAATACCCGTCGCGTGATAGTGGTCGTAGTAGTAACCCGGACGACCGGCGCCGGCATAGCCGCCACCCGGAACCGCCGGGAGGAATTCCTTACGCTGCTCATCGCGAACGTAAGCAACCTTACCATAGACCAGCGTCGACGGCGTCACCATGACGCCAGCGCGGAGACCAAGGCCCCACTCCTGGAACATCTTGTGGTTGACGTAGCCCGCACCGTCGATGCCGTGGTTCTCAGGACGCGCGTCCCAGTACGAACCCTCGACGCCGAGGACGAACGAATCCGCCAGGTAAGCGTCGACACCAGCCGCCGCGCCCCAGCCGATCTTCGACTTGTGATTGCCTTCCGAGTGGAAGCTCGTGATGCCAACCTGACCCTCGGCGCGGAAACCGCGGAGAGACTGTGCATCAGCCTGAGTAGCCGTGACGCCAAGCACAACTGCAAGCGCCGAAACTACGCCAGTATGCAATAGCTTCATGTTGTAACCCCTTTCTACTGAACTGTCTTTTGTTGTTAAGAAGTAAATGAGAACTTAATCTGTCTTCAATGCGAGCCTTCAAATTGATTTAGGAAACGACCTTCGACTTCATTAGCAGCATCACGTTTATTGCAAAAGCGAAACTGTCAAAGCGCCGCACTTTCGTAAAGCGTCCCCTCGCTCCGTTCTGCAACCAACCGCAATGCGTGAGCGAAGTGGAGACGCAAACGAGGGCGGTCAAGTTCCAAGGCCATCGGGAAAATGACGAACTATGTTGCCTTGATGCAACAGGTCTTGGTTCTGCTCCCCATGCGCAATTGGGGGTGTTGGTCCGTTGACCTGTTCACTGCAAGGCGACTAACCCCACCGAAAATTCTCCCATCTCAGACACATGGATAATCAGGTGCAGACTCCAGAAGCCGACCCGAGGCGTCGCAACGTGACATTGGATTGGTCATCGGTCGCCAATTACAAGCGAGATTATGCGGCGGCGTTGAGCGCGGCCATCGGCGGAATTGCCGACGATGCTGTCGAGACGCTGTGCCGGAAAGTCCAGGAGGCTGCGGCCGCTGGGCGGCATATTTTTGCCGTCGGCAACGGTGGATCCGCGGCGATCGCGGAACATCTGTGTTGCGATTGGACCAAGGGCACGAATGCAGAAGGCCATCCGACCATCCCGTCGCGATCCCTGACCGCCAACAGTTCGGTCTTCTCTGCAATTGCCAATGATTATGGATACGAGCGTGTCTTCGATACGCAGCTGGGCTTCTTCGGAAAGGCAGGCGACGTCCTGATCGCGATCTCGTCCTCCGGGAACAGTCCGAACATCCTCAATGCCGTGCGCAAGGCGAAAGAGATCGGAATGTTCGTCGCGGGCTTGTCCGGTTTCTCCGGCGGCAGGCTCGCGGAAGAGGCCGACTGCTCTGTCCACGTCAGCGTCGAGAATTACGGCCTGATCGAAGACGCGCATCAGGCGGTCATGCACATCGTCGCGCAATTCATCGCCTGCGAACGCGACTTCGGCGCCACGGACGCCCGCTCGTGAAACTTCTCGTCACGGGCGGCGCCGGCTTCATCGGCAGCCATCTTTGCGATCAGCTGATCGCGCATGGTCATCAAGTTGTGGCGGTGGACGATCTCTCGCTGGGTCGGGAACGCAATCTAACCCAATTACGCGACACGGCGGAATTCACATTCCATCGTGGCGATGTTCTTGACGGAGACTGGTTCGGACCGTTCGTGCGGGACGGAAAGTTCGATTGCATTTTTCACATGGCAGCGAATTCGGACATCGCGCGGTCGCACGCCGATCCTTCCGTCGATCTCGATCGGACGTTCCGGACGACTTACGCGGTGCTCGATGCAATGCGGAGCAGTGAGACGCGACGCCTAGTATTTGCGTCGACATCTGCGGTCTATGGCGAGGCAGCAGGAGAGATTGGCGAGAATTTCGGGCCGTTATTGCCAATCTCGCATTATGGTGCGGCAAAATTGGCTTCCGAGGCCTTCATCAGTTCGTTCGGTGAGAATTATGGGATCCAGAGCTGGATCACGCGCTTTCCGAACGTCGTCGGTCCTCGCGCGACCCATGGCGCCGTATACGATTTCATCAAGCGATTGCGCGCCAACCCCGAAGAACTCACCGTGCTCGGTGACGGCTCGCAGGAAAAACCATACCTCAGCGTCCATGATCTGGTTGCGGCCATCCTGCTCGTTTGGAGCAGGACGGACGATCAGGCCAACGTCTACAACGTCGGCGCGCGAACCCGGACTAAGGTTCGCGATATCGCGCGGATGGTCGTGGAGGAAGGACCCAGCGAGGCCAAGATCTCGTACACCGGAGGCGACCGCGGCTGGATCGGCGATGTGCCGAAATTCGCTTACGATATCTCGAAGATCGAAGCTCTTGGCTGGGCGCCGACCATGTCCTCCGACGAAGCCGTAAGGGCAGCCGCCCGCGCGGTGTGGAACGAACCCGAATGAAAGCGGTGATCTTGGCGGGTGGCAAGGGCACTCGCCTGGGACTGAGCGGTGTTCCGAAGGCGATGGTGGACATCGAGGGAACGCCAGCCCTCGAACGCATCATTCGTGGGGTGGTCCATTCCGGGATGACGGAGATCATCCTTCTGACTGGCTATCTGGGCGACGTCATCGAAAATTATTTCGGCAACGGCGGCCGGTTCGGCGCCTCCATCGAATACGTCAGAGAGGACACGCCACTTGGCACGGCGGGTGCCTTCAACGCGATACGGGCCAAGCTGTCGGAGCCATTCATGGTGGTTTACGGCGACCTGCTCATGGACGTTGACTTGAGGGCATTCGCCGACTTCGCCTTGGCGCGGGGTGGGGCGGGAACCCTGTTCGCGCATCCAAATGATCACCCCTTCGACAGCGACTTGCTCGAGGTCGATGAGAACGGTCGGATCCTAGCGGTTCACCCGAAGCCGCATCCGGAAGGTCGGGCTTATGCCAATCTCGTCAGTGCGGCGCTCTATGTCCTATTTCCGAAAGCTCTCGAATTCGTTCCGCAGGACCGTCCGTCGGACTGGGGCCGGGAAATCCTTCCGCGCATTGCCGACGCGGAACCGCTCTTTGCCTATCGGAGCGTCGAATATGTGAAGGACATCGGCACGCCGGATCGCCTCGCCAAGGCGACCCGGCATCTGCGTGAGGGCCGGCTGGACCATTTGTCTCTTCGCAAACCGAAGCCGGTATTGTTTCTGGACCGCGATGGCGTGATCAATGAAGAGGTGAACGGCGCCCATTCCGGGCGAGATATTAAGCTGATTGCTGGGGCGGCCGCAGCGATAGGCGCTGCCAATAAAGCCGGCATGCCGGTCATCTGTGTGACCAATCAGCCGGACATTGCCAAAGGCTTGATGGACTGGAAAAACCTTCGCGACGTCAATGCTGAAATCGACCGCCAGCTCGCGCAGGAAGACGGTGCCTACATCGACGACATCTTCGCTTGTCCGCATCATCCCGAACGTGGCTGGGAAGGTGAGGTGCCCGATCTCAAAATCGAATGCGACTGCCGCAAGCCGCGTGACGGCCTACTGAGACAGGCTGCAGAAACTCATAACATCGATCTTGGCCGCTCGTGGCTGATCGGCGATCGCTATTGCGACGTGGCAGCGGGGCAGTCGGCGGGAACCATGACTATATTGGTCAGAACGGGTCACGCGGGCGACGACCGCGATCGTTTCGACATCCAACCGGATGCCATCTGCCGGGACATTGGTGAAGCGGTCGAAATCGTGCTCGGACAATCCGCATGATCATTTCGCGCACACCGCTACGAGTAAGTTTCGTCGGCGGCGGATCGGATCTACCCGCCTTCACGCGCCAGCACGCGGGTGCCGTGCTGAGCATGTCGATCAAGAAATATGTTTATCTCTCGATGCACGAATATTTCGAGAACCGTGGGTGCATTCTCAAATATTCGGAAATCGAAAAGCCCCGCACCACTGACGAGATACAGCACCGCATCATTCGTCAGGTGTTTCACGACCTCCAGATCGATCGAGTCGATTTCAATTCAAGTGCGGACGTCCCGGCGGGGACTGGGATGGGCTCGTCTAGCGCGTTCACGGTCGGTCTGCTGAACCTTTGCTACGCTTATCGCGGAGAGTTTGTGTCTCGCGCGAAGCTCGCGGAACTCGCCTGCGAAATCGAAATTGAAAAGCTGGGGGAGCCTATCGGCAAGCAGGATCAATATGGTTGCGCCCTTGGGGGTGTGAACTTCCTGGAATTCCACACAGACGGCACGGTATCGCATGAAAGTGTGCCGTTGACCGCAGAACAACGGCACCAAATGGAGCAACGGCTCCTGCTGTTCTATCTCGGCGGGACCCGATCGGCGAGCAACCTGCTCGCCGTTCAGTCCAGGAACATTGTCGAGGACCCACACGTAACGGCGAACCTGCAGGCCATGGTCGAGCAGGCGCATCGGCTGCGCGGAGACCTTGCCGCGGACGTCGATAATCTTGGCCTTTACCTTCACGACGGTTGGCTTCGGAAGAAAGCGCTATCCGCCGGCGTTTCCAACGAGGTCGTCGAGCGTGCTTACGAAAAGGCGCTTGCGGCCGGTGCGACCGGGGGCAAACTTTTGGGGGCGGGTGGGTCCGGCTTCCTCCTCGTCTATGCCCCGGGGGACACGAGGAATGAAGTGATCGACGCCTTATCGGACTATCAATTGCACTTGGTCCAGCTCGATACTTCCGGCTCCTCGATCATATACAGCGATTGATGACTTTGTTGTCGGATTCGGGAACGGTTAAGCGGCCAGAGCAACCGACTGTTATGGCCAGAATGATGAAGCCTCTCCGCAAGGCAATTGGGAAGTTCAAAAAGAGATTTATGACCCGCGACTATGACTTGATCGCCGCGAGCGGATTATTCGATGAGCAATATTATCTAAGCCGCAACACCGACGTGGTGGAAGGCGGCTTCGAAGCTCTCCGTCACTTTGTCGAATTCGGCTGGCGGGAGGGCCGCAATCCCAACAGCCTTTTCGATTCCGCCTGGTATCTTGAGACCTACCCGGATGTTGATCGTTTGGGCATCAACCCGCTGGTCCATTATATTCGCTTCGGGGGCACCGCCGGACGCGATCCAAGCCCGCGCTTTGACGGGGCCTGGTATCTTGAAGAGTATCCGGACGTTCGCGAGGGGAAGATCAATCCGCTCGCGCATTATCTGAATTGGGGCAAGGACGAGGGCCGCCTGGCGCGGAGCCGGAGCGACTTTCGCGGCGGCGCAACGGCATCGCTTTCGCCTTTCGAAAGCTGGCTCGCCGTTAACGAACCGAGCGATCGCGACTTTAGGGAACTGCAGCAACGCCTGGACAAGCTGGCCGACCGGTTGCCAAAGATCTCGGTCATCACGCCCGTCTACAACACCGATCGCCGGTATTTGGAAGCCGCCGTCGAATCCGTCGTCGGGCAGCTCTACGAAAATTGGGAACTTTGCCTCGTCAACGACGCAAGCCCGGCGCCACACATCCGGCCGCTGCTCGACCGTTTTGCGATCGAGGATCCGCGGATCGTCATCAAGCATTGCGCGCAGAACGGTGGCATTTCACGAGCGACCAACGCCGGAGTGGCGATAGCCACCGGGGATGTCGTGCTCTTCCTCGATCACGACGACCTCCTCGAGCCGACATGCCTGGCGGAGATTGCGTTGGAGTATGCCCAGCACGATGATGCCGACATCGTTTACAGCGATGACGACAAGATCGATGCGGTCGGGCGTCGTTACGCTCCGCAGTTCAAGCCCGACTGGTCTCCGACGCTCCTGCTATCGTGGATGTACATCAGTCACGTGTTCAGCGTGCGCCGGTCGCTTTTCCTCGAACTCGGCGGCTTTCGCCCCGACTTCGACGGGTCGCAGGACTACGATTTCGCCCTTCGCGCGGCCGAACGTGCTCGGTACGTCGGGCACATACCAAAAATCCTGTATCACTGGCGCGCGGTCGAAGGGTCGACCGCCACCGGGGGCGATGCCAAGCCCGAGAGCATGCAACGCGGCCTGCGGGCAGTGAACGAAGCGCTCGAACGGCGCGGAATCCGTGGAGCGCGCGCTTTCCACCCCGATTGGGCAGCCCTCGCCAATGTCGGCATGTTCGACGTCCGATTTCCCGACCAGGGTCCATCGGTGACATTGATTGTGCCCACCAGGAACCGAGCGGATCTGCTACGCAACTTGCTCGAATCACTCGAGAAGACGAGCTACCAGAATTACAGCGTCCTGATCCTCGACAACGAAAGCGACGAGGAGGAGACACTCAGCTATTTCCGGTCGCTAGAGGGTGCCGAGCGGATCAGGGTCGTGCGGATTGCGAGCGGCCCGAATGGATTTAGCTTCGCCAAGCTCAACAACGACGGCGTTGGGCACACATCCTCGGACTATGTGCTCTTCCTCAACAACGACACTGAAGTCATCAATGACAACTGGCTGACTCAGATGATGGGCTACGCTCAGATGTCCGGCGTCGGCGCGGTTGGCGCCCGCTTGTACTTCGAGGACGGCACTCTCCAGCATGGCGGCATCGTTCATGGCTACCATGAAGGGTTGGCCGGTCACGCGTTCCGTGGTCTTCCGCCGCACGACTGGGGCTACCTTGGGTTCGTCCGCAGCACGCGGGAGTATTCCGCGGTCACCGCCGCGTGCCTGTTGACGCCGCGAGCGCTCTTCGAGGAACTCGGCGGTTTCGACGACGAACATTTTTCGGTCGCCTACAACGATGTGGATTACTGCTACCGCGTCGTGAAGGCAGGCAAGACCTGCGTTTACTGCGCTTCGGCCGAGCTTTGGCATTACGAGGGCAAGACACGGGGGTTTGAGGACGATCCGGCCGAACGCGCCAATTTCCGGCGCATCTACGGCGGTTGGAAGGATCGGTGGTACAATCCCAACCTGTCGCTGGAAGACGAGCGTTTTCAGGTGGCCGCGACAAGGCCGGAAACGAATGACGCCCGCCCGGTGAGACTGGTCGCGGTCACGCATAATCTCAATAGCGAGGGTGCGCCGCAAACCCTCATGGACCTAGTAGTGGGTCTGACTGAGCGAGGCCTGATTGATCCGGTCGTGCTGTCTCCCGCGGATGGCCCCTTGCGCCGTGAATACGAAGCCAAGGGCGTCAAGGTGGTCGTCCTTAACGGCGTCCTGCACGGAGTGAAGGACGCGGATACTCAAGCGGCCGGCCTTGCCGGTGTCGGATTGACGCTGAAAGCGCTCGGGGCGGATGTAGTCCTAGCCAATACGCTCCAGACTTATTGGGCGGTGAAGGGCGCGCGGATGGCCGGCATCCCGTCCATTTTCGCACAGCACGAAAGTGAGCCTTGGGAGACTTATTTCGACTTCCTGCCTCCGGACATGCGTCCCGCAGCTTACGAAAGTTTCGCCGACGCCTATCGCGTGACCTACGTGGCGGAGGCCACCCGGCGGGCGTGGCGCCCGGTTGAAAGCCGCCGGAATTTCGAGGTCATTCGGCATGGCATCCCCGAGCAACGTCTGTCGGAAGAGGTCGGTCGTTGGGATCGCGAAACCGCGAGGAAGGAGCTCGGGCTTCCCAAGGACGCGATCGTCCTCTCGGTGGTCGGCACAGTCTGCCGACGCAAGGGACAGCTCGACCTCATCGAGGCCTGGCACGAGCTTCCCGATAGCCTTCGCGAGAAAACCTACGTGTTCCTTGCAGGTAAACTGGCCGATGAAGACTATACCGAAGAACTTCGGCAAGCGATCGGCGACAATTTGGACTTCATCGTCCTTACCGACCGCATTGAAGATCCATTCCTTTATTATGCGGCCAGTGACATTTCCGTCTGCACGTCTCGCGTAGAGAGCGCGCCGAGGATTATCGTCGAAGCCATGGCGTGCGGATTGCCGATCATCACCACGCCCGTGTTCGGAATTCCCGAGCTCGTTCGCAAAGGGGTCAACGCTCTGTTCTATGAGGTCGGGGACAGCCGCGCATTGGCCGAAGCGATCGAACGCTTGTTGGGTGATCCGAAATTGATGAAGAAGCTCGCGCAAAATAGCCCGAAAGTTCTCGAGGGGCAGCCAGGCTTCGAAGAGATGGTGGACCGCTACGCCAGCGTTATTCGGCAAGCGGCCAATCTGCGGATTGAAAGCAGTATCGACAGCCGGCCGAAGAAGGTAATCCGATTGCGCTCAGACAAGGGCGAACTGGCGGACGCCTAAAAATTCTTATCGGCAGATGAAGAATGAAAAATCGGACTTGCCGTCGGCGATCAGCTGGCCGTCCAATTCGATCAACAAGTTCATATAGGCCTGATGAAAGTCTGGTTGGTCTCGGAACGCGTCGACATTGATGAACGGAAAAATAGGGTGCAGGATCGTACCTCCAAGCCGGCGCTCGTCGACATTCTGGAAATAGATCCGGAGGAAATCCGGGATCAGCTTCGCGCGGACGCCCTCGGTCGGATCGCGGTCGAAGACCTGTTCGATAGTTGGAACGGGGTAGCTAGCCGCGTGACGCAACGAGGGGGGTAGTCCGTCGAGCAAGGAAGTCAGCAGCGCCACCTGCTCCTTGCCGTAGATGTTGTAGCAGTCGCCGACATATTCGTTGACGACGAACACGCCCCCGGGGGCTAGCGCGCTCCGGACCTGGCCCAGAAGATGTTCGAGCTCACGGACGTGGTGAAGAGAGCCTGAGCACAGGATCAGGTCGAATGCCCCGGGTTCAAGTTCGATTGTGTTGAAATTGCCTTGGAAAAACCGGACGTTGGTTAGTCCCTCGTCAAGGGCTTTTCGCGATGCAATCTCGACGCTTGCAGCGGAAAAGTCGAAGGCCTCGACCATTGCTTCCGGATTGAGGCGACCCATGGCCAGCTCATGGTCGCCGACCCCGCATCCAATCGACAGCATCCGGCCGAAAGTTCGTTCGGACCGCAGCTTATCAAACAGCCACCCGATCCAATGGCCCTCGCTTTCGCCGTTCGAAATGCGGCGATAAATCGTCGACGCGATGAAGGGGTCGGACGTCCACTGGCTTTCTTGGGCAGCGTGGGGATTATCTTCCCAGAAATTGCCGCTCGAGGCGTCGGCCATCCGACCATTCTCCTGCTTTGATCGTCGGCAATTCGCTAGATCCGACGATGAAACGCGGCTCTTCTGTAAGAGGGCGCCCGGTTTGCCAACCCGAAATTAAGCGGCGTCGAACAGTCCGCCTGAATGCGATCTTCGGCCGGGCGAAAGGTCATTGCTGCAAACAAACCAATCGCTTAGGCGGTCGTGGAAAGTGCGGAGTGACTAGTGGGCGACGTTCCAGAATCCATGCGCGAAGGCCGCGACCGCGTCGCCGATCGCTTCATTACTGGCGAGGGCATAGAGATTGGCCCCGGCAATTCGCCCATTCGGCTGCATCCCGACATATCGGTCAAGCATGTCGATCGGTCGACAAGAGATGTGCTGGTCGGCGTGCAGGGATGCGCGGAAGATTGGTCCGAACCCGACATCGTTGACGACGGTGAGGTTCTGTCGTCGATCCCGGATAATAGCATCGACTTCGTCATCGCCTGCCATGTGCTTGAACATACGCAGAACCCGCTTTCAGCGCTGGAGACATGGCTTTCCAAAATCCGCCCAGGTGGCGTCCTGTTCCTGGCGATCCCCGACCGGCGCCATTCATTCGACAGGGATCGGCCGCTTACGTCGTTCGAACATCTTGTCGCGGATTATAAGCTTGGGCCCGCCGATTCCGAAGACGATCACCTGCATGAGTGGGTGACTGTCGTGAACGGCGAAACGGATGACGAGCTGATCGCTTCGCAGAAGGCCGAATTGCGGAAGATTGACTATCGCATTCACTATCACGTGTGGGATACGAACAGTTTCATCGAGACCCTCGTTCGCAGCAACGGAATGGTCGGCGATTTCGACATCGAATATTGCGGATTCAATTGGATGGAGGCCGTCACTGTGCTGAGAAAACGTCCCAACGCGGCAGACCGGCCAGCGGCCGGCGCGTCGAGGACATCGGTCGCCGCGGGTGCTGGAGAATCAGCCAGTACGACGGTGCGATCGGCGCTGGAGCGAGCTCAGGCAGATCTTGAGATCGCCAGAACTGAAATTGACTCGCTGCGGCAGGCTGAAGCCATGCTTCGCGGACGTCTGGCGCGTCAGGAGAGGTTGCTTGAAGGCCTGCAGCGGCGAGCGGACGACATCTCGCTGCTCAAGGCCGAAGTCGGAAAACTGGAGCGTTTTCTGTCGGAGGCGCAGGAGCAGATCGACGTGCAGGACCGGGAAATTCGATCCCGGTTTGATGAATTGGCCACCGTGACCAAAGCGTTGCTCGAAGAGGAGCGGCGGGCTGAAGCGGCCAAGCAAACAGCTGACCAACTCCTGGAGATCACGCGCGTGCTGCTGAAGCGACAGCCCTGGTGGCTGGTCATGGCGCCGAGCACGGTTCGTCGGAAGAGGACCGCGCGACAGCTGGCGCGCAGCGGTTCATTCGACCCCGTGCAATATGCGGAAAGATTTCCGGACGTGGTCGCGGCGGGCCACGATCCATTCCGACATTACATCTATCACGGAATCGACGAGATGCGGTCGGGAACGCGTTAAGCATCTGACGATGCTTGGCGCTAGATCATTGCAATGTAATCAAAAAATCTGACAAAGGCGGCAAATTCGATTAATTTGCCCCTCAGCGACATTTCCCTATTCATCGCGCTTAGCCTCGACAGGGCTTCCATCGAAAGCGTATCAGAGGTCTTATGAATATCACTACGATCGACCACGACGCGCTGCGGAAAGTAGTTCGCAGGTCGAAAACCCGCGAGCGACTGTATCGCCATCGCTGGATCGCGTTGTTCGTGGTGCTGCCAACGGTTTTGGCCATCATTTACTACGGCCTGATCGCGTCCCCGATCTATGTTTCGCAATCTAGTTTCGTGGTCAAAAGCCCTGGGCAAAAAACCCCACCGACCTTGTCGCTTGCCAGCATCGTACAGACCACCGGTCTGTCGGGAGGGCAGGAGCAGACCAAGGAGATCGTGAAATATATTGAATCACGCAACGCGCTGGCGGACCTGCAGAAGCAGACCGACATTCGCGCCAAGTACGCAGGGCGCGGGGCTGACTTTCTCAGCCGTTTTCCCGCCCCTTGGCGCGATGACACCTTCGAGGATCTGTATCGCTATTACGGTTCGGTGGTTTCGGCCGATGTCGATGCGGAGTCCGGGCTTGCGGTCGTGGAGGTAAACGCTTTCACGGCACAGGACGCTTACCAGATCAACGCCAAGTTGCTGGATCTCAGCGAAGAGTTGGTGAACCGGCTCAACGTTCGAGCCGAAGGCCGTGCCATCGCCGAGGCGGAAAGGCGCGTCGAGGATGCCGAGGCGCGGGTCCGGAACGCTCGGGTGGCTCTAAGCACTTTCCGCAACCAGCAGGACATCATTGATCCGACGAAGCAGGCTGCCGGAGTTCTGGATATTTCAAACCGGCTCATTTCTGAGCAGGCCGCCTTGCAGGCGCAACTGGACTTGATGGTCCGGGCCGCGCCGCGGCACCCGTCGATCCCGGCGTTGCGCAATCGGATTGCGGCGATTGGCCGAGCCATTGCGGTTCAGAACGGACGGGCCGTCGGCACCCCGACGGGCATCGCTTCCAAACTTTCATCGTATGAAAAACTCAATGTCGAGCAGGAATTTGCCACGCAAATGCTGACCGCTGCTAGCACCGCGTTGGAGCAGGCTCGTACGGAGGCGCAGAAGCAGCAATATTATGTCGAGCGCGTGGTTGAGCCCAATCGGCCGGACATGCCGACGCTGCCCCACCGCCTCAAGCGAATCCTCATCGTCTTCGCGTCGTCCTTGTGCCTGTACTTCATCGGCTGGATGCTTGTGGTCGGTATTCTCGAGCACGCCCCGGAGGACTGATCGTGAGCCGACTGACTGCCGGCTGGCGCATTCAGCGCCGCGTCGTCGGCGCGCTGATGATCCGCGAGCTGGTTACCCGCTTCGGACGCGAGAACATTGGCTTCCTGTGGATCATGGCCGAACCGCTGCTGTTCGCCGTTCTGGTGGGCGTCATGTGGCGGTTCATGAAGGGGCCCGAGGAGCACGGCGTCAGCGTCATCGCCTTCGTCGCCAGCGGATACATTCCTCTGACACTGTTCCGCCACGCCGTGATGCGCGCCATTCGAGCTTTCACGGTCAATAGCGGCCTGATGTACCACCGACAGATCAAGGTTCTCGATTTCATCTTCGTCCGATTTCTCATCGAGATGATCGGCGCGATGATGGCCTACCTGTTTATCGGTGGCCTGCTGATGGCGATTGGGGAGTTCCCCGTTCCCGCCGACCTTGGCGCCTTCCTGCTGGGCTGGTCGCTGTACTGCTTGTTCAGTTTCGCGCTCTGCCTCGTTCTCGCGCCTTTGTCGGAGATGTCCGACGTGCTTGAGAAATTCATACCCGTCACGACTTACGTCATGATCCCGTTTTCGGGCACCTTCAACATGGTGTCGTGGCTGACGCCCGGTGCTCAGGACGCAATGTATTACTCGCCGTTCGTTCATGGCATGGAATTGATGCGATACGGCATTTTCGGTGCGAAGGTGGACGCGCGCTGGGATGTTACGGTGCCGCTGGTAGCCTCAATGATCTTCATCATCATCGGCCTCGCAATGTGCCGCCGGGTTCGTCGCGAGCTCGTCGTCGAATGATACAGTGCCAGCAGGTCAGCAAATCCTATCCCATGGGGCACGGCCGCAAACATGTGTTGCGGGGCATCGACCTCAACATTGAGCGCGGCGCACACATCGGTTTCCTGGGGCGCAACGGAGCTGGGAAGACGACGCTAATCAAGCTGCTGGGCGGCGTTGAGATGCCGACGTCCGGACGGGTCGTTAGGTCGATGAGCACTTCATGGCCACTCGGGTTCGGCGGCGGCTTCCAGGGCAGCCTTACCGGCTATGACAACGCCCGCTTCATCGCCCGCATCTACGGCAACGATTACTCGCAAATTCGCGAATTCGTCGAAGACTTCACCGAACTTGGTCCCCAGCTGAAGATGCCGGTAAAGACCTATTCGTCGGGCATGAAAGCGCGGCTCGCCTTCGCGCTGTCACTGGCGATCGAGTTCGATTGTTACCTGATCGACGAAGTGATCATGGTCGGCGACCAGAACTTCCATCGCAAATGCCATTATGAGCTGTTCGAGAAGCGGGGGGACCGGACCCTGGTATTCGCTTCGCATAGCGCCGAACTGATCCGGGAATTCTGCGACCGCGCGGTGGTCCTGGATCAGGGTACGGCGACGGTCTACCCCGACGTCAATGAGGCGCTGACCGTTTACAATGCGCTCTGAGACTCGCTAGCCGCGGTAGCGGTAGCGGCGCCCTTCCTGTTTCCCGTGCGTTAAATAGTGAGTGACTGCATCGAGTTTGGCGACCGCGACGTCCGGGTTTAGCTGGTAATAAGCACCCGGATCAAAATCGTCGGGCAGTCCGGCCGGCGTCCGCATCCGCCGCCGAATGCGCGTGACGAGGGAAGTGCTGGCGGTCTCCTCCGCATCGATGGGCGTCCCAAGATAACAATTCGGCTTCAATTTCTCCGTCGCAACATCAACGATCCGCCGCGTATCGTATTTCCCAACAGCCTCGTCGGAGAACGCCGGCGTGTAGTAGATGCAGTCGTCGAAATAATAATGCGTCACCTGGGACCATCGTGTGCGCTTGGGGTCGAGCCGTGGACTGCCGCCATGCAACAGATTGGCAGCCCAGATCAGCGCCTGGCCCTTCCGCGCGAGGAAGGTTTCCTGTGACGCCCCCGATTGTTCGACCAATGCAGCCCAAGCCTGTTCGAAGGGCTGTTGAGCTTTGTCCCGGGGGGCATCCCAGCCGCTTCTGCCCAACATGATGTTGCTGAGGATCGGCCAGCGATGCGAGCCCGGCAGATAGGTCAGCGGGCCCGCCTCTGGATGGACGTCCTCCATCGCGAGCCAGACGCCGCACATGAAGCGTTCGGGGATGCTGGAGAAATGGATGGAATCGCTGTGGAGGTGCTGCGCCGTCCCGACCGGAAAGTTCAGCGTCTGAAACGGGAAAGCCGGTCGGCCATAGAGTTTAGCTAAGAGATTGCTGACCTGCCGGTTTGCGGCGATCTCCCGAACATCTTCGTTGTAGACCCATGCATCCTGAATGCGGTGGCCCGCCTCTTTGACCGTGTTCGGGTCGAGGATGTCTTCGCCGAAACGCGGCGCCAAATAGTCCTGAACGCGAGCGATGCGCTCCTCGATATGGTCATCGGGGAAATCGATGACTGCATATCCGCGTTCATGCAGATCGCGGGCGACGCGCGCTTCTTCAACCGTAAGATCTAGCTGTCCCAACAGGCGTTCGAACAGAGGAGATTCGACGTATGGTATGCCGGGAAAGATCGATCGCAGGTCGGTCAAGGAGACACTCTCACAGACGGATGACGTATTTCTCGCTGTAGCGATCCAGGTTTGGATTGTGCAGCGGGTCCTGACAATTTCTCGTGTCCCACCGCGCTTGGAGCGTGCTTAATTCCCTTCGATACCGGTCGATCTGGGACGGCGCCATATCGCTGCCGCGCGACTTGGACTCATGATGCAAGAGGACCGCGTGCGGGACATAAACATTCTTCCACCCCGCCGTTTGTAGCTTCAGGCAGAAATCGACATCGTTGAAAGCGACGGTAAACTGGTCTTCGTCGAGACCGCCGACCGCTTCATACTTTCGCTTGTCCACCGTCAGGCATGCCGCGGTAACCGCACTGACGAAATGCGCCGAATGGGGCAGAGCGAAATATCCGGGTTTGTCGTTCGGTTCGAACCGGTGTGCATGGCCGGCAGCGTCGCCGATCCCGATCGTGACCCCCGCATGCTGGATCGTGCCGTCGTCGTATAGCAGCTTGGCGCCGACGGCTCCGATGTCGGGGCGGATTGCGTAACGCATCATCTCCGACAGCCAGGCGGGCTCTATCACTTCGGTGTCATTGTTGAGGAGGCACACATATTGGCCGTTCGCGACGGACACCGCGAAATTATTGATCGCGGAAAAATTATACGGTGCGGGGTAGTCCAGCACGCGGATGCGCAAATCCTTGGAAATCCTGGACAAGAACGCCGCGGTGGCCGGCTCGACGCTCCGATTGTCGACGATGAGGATCTCGAAGTTCTGGTAATCGGTGCGCGCAAGGACCGTTTCTATACAAGGCTGAAGAAGTTCGACCTTGTCCTTGGTCGGAATGATCAGGCTCACCATCGGTGCTGGTGACGGCAACGGCCAGGTGACGCGGGTGGTACCGAAAGGCCCCGGCGAAACGCTGCCACGTTGCCCCATCAGCGCCGCGGCGAGAGCCGTGCGCCTCTCTTCTTCATGGCCGGGCTCCAACAGAATCGTGTGACTAAGCACGTGAGGGATGTGGAGAATGTCCTCATCGCGAGTTTGCAGAGCAGATCCCACTGTCAGGTCGGCGATGTTTGCGATCGCCTGCTGGCTATCGACATGCTTCGCCACTGACGTCGCAATCGCCGTCGATGAGCGAAGCAAGTCCTGGGCAATGTAATATTCTCGATTCCACCGCGGCTTGAACCAGGGTGAATACCGCTCCTCTTTCTCATCCAACCGGTCTTCATCGCCGTAGATTATCGACGGCCGCGCTGCCTGGAGCGCCTGCCCCAACCGGTAGAGGGCGGTTGTGGCAAGCCGATCTCCTGCCCGGAGCGGAAGGATGTAATCGGCGTCTGCCCCCGCGAGGCGCGCGCCAATCGGCTCCGATGGGTGCCCGATGAGTGCCCAGCCCGGATAGATCTGTCCCTCAAGCGATCGGAGCGAACGTTCGACCGCGGTCTCGTCATCGGGACCACCGTGGAGGAGTATTCCGAAGCGCGGTTTATACTTCCAGCCATCGATGACTGCGGGGGCTTGAGCCACCGCCTCGCGGCTGTTTTCAATCCGAGCGATCCAGACTTCGTAGGCGAAAGGCAGCTCACTGCTCGCACGGAGCAAGATGTTGCGGGCGCGCACCCGCTTGCGCAGCGAACGCCAGTACAAGGCGCGCAATGCCTCACCCGGCCGATGTCGAACGACGCGGACGAACAATCCCCAAAATCCAATTTTCGGGCTGGGTGGCAGAGCGGTCAAAAGACTAGCAAAACATTAGGGTTAGGTTCAGAGGGCCGCGTACATCAGCTTGGGAGGACAAGCTAGTTGGGGTGTTCTCGCGTTTGATCTTGGCGCGAGACAAGTGTTATGGGCGGCGCAGATCATCTGACCGATTTCAGGGTTCTTCTAGAAATGTGGAATAAAAGCGGACCGCGGCGGAGCGGATTGTTTCGCCGCGCAGTGGTGGTCCTGATTTGCACTTCGAGCTTGGGCGCGTGCGCAAGCTTGCCTTCGAGCGGACCGACCGGCGTCGAAATTCGTCAGGCCGTTCGCAGCAAGACCAATCAATACCCCTTCACGCTTGTCGAGCTCCAGACGATTGCGGCCGTGCCATCTCCACCCGCCGTCCCGACCTCCGACCTTAACGCGATGCCACCTCGCCCCACCGACCTCATCGGGCCTGGCGACGTCCTCAACGTCACGGTCTACGAAGCGGGCGTATCGCTGTTCGGCAGTGCGCTGAAAGCTTCGGCATTAGGCGGCGGCTCAGTCGACACGAGCTCGAGCGGTGAGCGCCTCCCGCCGATGCGAGTGGACGACTACGGTTATATCAAGGTGCCCTTTGTCGGGCGCCTTCGCGCGGCGGGGCGCACGGCGGCTGAGCTTCAAACCATGATTCAAGGTGGCCTGCGCGGTTTGTCACAAGATCCGCAAGTTCTGGTCACGATCGAGCAGTCGATCACCAACAGTGTGATCGTAGCGGGCGAGATCTCGAAGCCGGGGCGCCTTGTCCTCGCCACGAACCGTGAATCCCTGCTCGATGCGATAGCTCTGGCGGGTGGCTACCGCGGCCAGGCCAAGGATGCGGTCGCGCGGATCCAGCGTGATGGTCAAACCTTCGAAATTCGCCTGAGCGACCTCCTCGACCTGCCGCAGCAGGACGTTGTTGTCGCGCCGGGCGATCGAATTACCCTCGTCAGCCGGCCGCAAAGCTTCTCGGTGCTGGGCGCACCGAATAAGTCGGAGGAGATTGCCTTCCCGAGAAGCCGCGTAAACCTGGCGGAAGCTGTCGCTCTGGCGGGCGGCGCCAATCCAAATGCCGGCGACGCGGCGGCAGTGTTCGTGTTCCGTTACGTGCGTCAGGCGGACGGCACTGAGCAGCCCACGGTTTATCATCTCAACATGATGCGGCCGTCCTCGTATTTGCTGTCGCAGCGTTTTGCGATGCAGGACCGCGACGTCCTCTATATTGGCAATGCGCGCGCCAATCAGCTGACGAAGTTCATCAACCTGCTGAGCCAGTTGTTTGTGCCGGTCGCAACTGCGCGAGCGGTCACGCAGTAGCTTTCGGCACGTCGCAAGAGGGGCAGTGATGGAGTTTCGGACGTTTGCGATCGACGGGCCCGTCGAGGTCATTCCGCGCAAGATCGGGGACGAGCGGGGCTACTTTGCGGAGATCTTCCGCGCCGATAAGTTCTCCCACCATGTTCCGGACACCGCCTTCGTCCAGGATAATCAATCGCTGAGCGTTCGCGCCGGCACCATTCGGGGACTTCATTTCCAGTCTCACCCGGCCGCCCAAGGCAAGCTGGTCCGTTGCCTCTCGGGCCGAATTTTCGATGTTGCGGTTGATCTTCGAAATGGATCGCCGACCTTCGGCAAGTGGATTTCAGTCGTGCTGTCGCCTGAGGACTGCAATCAGTTGTGGGTTCCGGTGGGTTTCGGCCACGGCTTCTGCAGCCTCGAGCCGAACAGCGTGATCAGTTATCGCGTGACAGCCTATTACAGCGCCGAGAATGACAAAGGCGTCGCCTGGGATGACCCGGACATTGCGATCGAGTGGCCGCGGCTTGCGGACCCCGCGACATTATCCGCCAAGGACAAGACCCAGCCGCGACTGGCAGAACTGCCCTCATACTTCTCTATGGATGACCTCAAATGCGCGTAATCGTCACCGGCGGTGCCGGCTTTATCGGCTCGGCCCTCGTCCGACATCTGGTGCTGGAGCAGCGCTATGACGTCCTCAACGTGGATGCCTTGACGTATGCCGGTTATTTGCCGTCGCTGCGGGACGTCGAAGGCAAGGCCAACTACCGGTTTCTGCATGCCGATATCTGTGATCGCGCAGCCATGACGTCGGCGATCGCGGAGTTCGCGCCCGATCGCATCATGCATTTGGCGGCGGAAAGTCACGTCGACCGCTCGATCACCGGAGCCGCAGACTTTGTGCAGACGAACGTCATCGGCACCTTCACGCTCTTGGAGGCCGCGCGCGAGTACTGGTCGGGCCTGGACGAAAAGACCAAGCAGGCATTGCGCTTCCTGCACGTCTCCACGGACGAAGTTTACGGTTCGCTGGGTGATAAGGGCCTGTTCACGGAGGACACGCCGTACGATCCAAGTTCGCCCTATTCGGCGTCGAAAGCGTCTTCCGACCATCTCGCCAAGGCGTGGCAGCGCACCTACGGCCTGCCGGTTGTCGTTTCCAACTGCTCGAACAACTACGGGCCCTATCACTTCCCCGAAAAACTCATTCCGCTGACCATTCTCAACGCGCTCGCGGGTGAGCGTCTGCCGGTTTACGGCAAAGGGGAGAATGTTCGCGACTGGCTGTACGTCGAAGATCATGCTCGCGCGCTTGACCTGATCGCGGAACGTGGACGGCCCGGAGAGACGTATAACGTCGGCGGCCGGAACGAGCGGCAGAACATCGATGTCGTGCGCCGGATTTGCCAGACTCTCGACCGCCTGGTGCCTGGCAACCGGCCACGTGAGGAACTGATCGAGTTCGTCACCGATCGCCCTGGTCACGATGCGCGCTATGCGATCGATGCGACCAAGCTGGAGACGGAACTGGGCTGGCGCGCGCGAGAAAATTTCGAGAGCGGGATAGAAAAGACCGTCCAATGGTATCTGGACAACGAGTGGTGGTGGCGCCCGCTGCGCGACCGTTATTCGGGCGAGCGGCTTGGCCTGCTGAAAACCGCCAAAGGCTGATTCCAATGCGCCTCGTGGTCACGGGCCGGGAAGGGCAGGTCGTCCGCTCGCTGATGGAGCGAGCGGCGGACACGGCGGTGGAGGTAGTCTCCGTAGGGCGGCCGGAGTTGGATTTGGCCGGTGACGCTGCTGCCATTGGCGCGGCAATCGAATGCGCGCGACCGGATGCGATCGTGTCGGCCGCTGCCTACACTCAGGTTGATCGCGCGGAGACCGATCAGCATGCGGCTTTTGCGATCAATGCGGAGGGCGCCCGCGCAGTGGCCGAGGCGGCGGCTCGCCTGTCCGTTCCATTGATCCACCTATCCACAGACTACGTCTTCGATGGCACGTCGCCCTCACCCTATCGGGAAACCGACGATACCGGCCCAACCGGCGTTTATGGAAAGTCCAAACTTGCCGGCGAGCAGGCGGTTCTCGAGGCGCATGCAAACAGCGTCATCTTGCGCACTGCATGGGTGTACAGTCCGTTTGGGGCGAATTTCGTGAAAACGATGCTGCGGCTGGCAGGCGAGCGCGACGAGATCTCGGTGGTCGCCGATCAACGCGGCAATCCCACCAGCGCGCTCGATATCGCCGATGGCATTTTGAAAGTCGCATCCAACCTGCACGCGAGTCCATCGGAAGAACTTCGCGGGATATTTCACATGACGGGGCAGGGGAGCGCGACGTGGGCCGATTTCGCCGAGACGATATTCGACTTCTCGGCGGCGCTCGGCGGTCCGAACGCGGCGGTTAGGCCGATTGGGTCAGCCGATTACCCCACGCCAGCGCGGCGGCCACAGAACTCGAAACTTGACTCGAGCAAGCTTGAACAGATCCATGGCGTGACCTTGCCCATGTGGCAGGCCTCGACGAAAGAGGTCGTCCAGCGCCTCGTTAACAAGCGCTAAGGGAGCAGCAATTACTATGAAGGGTATCATCCTCGCTGGAGGAAGCGGGACACGGCTGTTTCCAATGACCTTGACGGTCTCCAAGCAACTGCTGCCCGTCTATGACAAGCCGCTGATCTATTACCCGCTGTCGACCCTCATGTTGGCTGGCATCCGCGAGGTGCTGGTGATTACGACGCCGCACGATTCGGCGCTTTTCCAGCAGTTGCTCGGCGATGGAACGCAATGGGGAATGGAGATCTCGTTCGCCGTTCAGCCAGAGCCCAAGGGGCTCGCGCAGGCCTTCACCATTGGCGCCGATTTCGTGTCGGGTGGGCCTTCATGCCTCATCCTCGGCGACAATATCTTCTTCGGCCACGGGCTGTCGGAAGTGCTGGTCAATGCGCGGCAGCGAAGCAGCGGCGCTACCGTGTTCGCCTATCATGTGGCTGACCCAGAGCGATATGGCGTGGTCGACTTCGATCAGGATATGCGTGCCCTTAGTATCGAGGAAAAGCCGTCGCAGCCGAAGTCGAACTGGGCGGTGACCGGGCTCTATTTTTACGATCATCAGGTCGTCGACCTCGCCGCCAATATTCAGCCGTCCGCGCGCGGCGAATTGGAGATTACTGACGTCAATCGTGCTTATCTCGACAAAGGTGAGTTGCAGGTCGAGGTGATGGGGCGCGGTTATGCGTGGCTGGATACGGGAACGCCCGACAGCCTGCTGGAGGCTGCCGATTTCGTCGGAACGCTTGAGCGGCGGCAGGGCACGAAAATCGCATGCCCGGAGGAAATCGCTTTCCGCTCGGGGTTTATCGATCAACCGCAACTGGAGGCTGCAATCGCCAAGCTCGGCAAGTCTGACTACGCGAATTACCTGCGGCGCGTGGCGAAAGACGGTTGAGCCACGGTCCGACAAGGCCGACGCTGAGTGAGGTTACCCTCGTTGCCGTGACCAGCGTGGCGCTGGCCGCAACGATCGAGGCGCTGCGTAAGTCCATGCGACAGGTGGAATTCGGCCGTGTCGTGCTTCTCAGCGACCGCAGGCCCTCCGTTTTCATGAAAGGGATCGAGTGGATCGCCATCGATCCCCTGCGGTCACGCAGCGATTACTCTCGCTTCATGCTGCACGAGCTGTACCGGCACATCACGACCGAGCATGCTTTGTGCGTGCAATGGGATGGGTTTGTCCTGAAGGGCGATGCATGGCGACCCACATTTACAGACTACGACTATATTGGGGCGCTATGGCCTCACTTCTCGGATGACTACCGGGTCGGCAACGGTGGCTTCTCGCTTCGATCGCGGCGCTTGCTGGAAGCTTGCACAAGCTTGCCAGCGGACGGTTTGCACGCCGAGGATGTGCTCATCGGCCGGGTGTATCGTGAACGCTTGGAAAACATAGGCATCCGGTTTGCTCCAGAGGAAGTTGCTGCCGGCTTCGCTTACGAACGAACAGCGCCAACCGGGCGGGAATTTGGATTTCACGGCGCCTACAATTTGGTTCGGCATGTCTCGAAGGAGGAGGCGTCCGCTACCTTCGGCTCGCTGGACCCGCTCATGCTAACCGATGGGGAGCGGAGGGAAGTATTTCGCTGGGCCCTGCGTCGCGGCAGGTTGAACCTAGCTTGGCAGGTCATGCGCCGCCGTTAGGGGCTCGCCCTGACCTCCTGTTGTAACAAAGCAACAATTTAAATTTACTTTTCGGTAACTGTATTTCCGCAGGGGGGAGTGCCGGGTCGATGCGGTCGCTTACCTTGACTGGAAGGCGACCTGCGATAAGGACGAGATGGCTCGGCTGGGGGTCTACTGTGATTTCGAGCGCGGCATCTATCGTGTTGCCAGACAAGGACAATTCGGACGAGGCTGACAGCCTCCCGAACCCTCGCGCGCAATTGCCCTTCCTTCGCATCCCGTCATTCCCTGGGGCGCTGCACGATCGCTTCAATCCGTTGCCCAATGCGGGCGAACAGCTTCCGGTAGATAAGATTGTCGGGCTTTTGACGCGTCACCGCGTCGGCGGGACATATTGGGCGCGCCAGCCGAACTTGCCGGCGAAACGCGTCGTCGTCCGCTCTGCCGTCACCCTCAGATACGCGGAGAAGTTCGCGGCGGGCCGACCCATTGTCGGCTGGTTCGACCGCGGCAGCGCACTCAACGGAGCTGAAACGCTGGTCGGGGATTGCGACCCGTGGCACGTGCTGGATGGCGCCAGCGCGCTGATCGCCGAACGGTCGGATGAGGTTGCGGTCGTGGCGGCGTTGCTCGGCGTGCCGGTTTACCTCGCCAAAGGTGGCGACGTTGTCGAAGCTGGCATCGACTTCACCCAGGCGCTCCGAGAGCGGTTGCCAGGGCAATATGAGAACCCGTTTACCGGCGATCCGATCAGCCTGACGGAGGCCATCGAACTTTGTGGCTTCTGGCGAAGCCTAATCGACTCGAACCGCGGGATCGCTGGCGGGTTCGGCTTTGCGTTCTGGAAGCAGGAGCGCGTGGCGCCTTTGCTCTGGAACGGCGCCGCGCCCTTCCGATTCCTGACCCGCGCAGCTGCCGTGCGACCTGCACAGGCGGTCGCCGTGTGGCGCGCGAAGACGCCGTCCTCCGTGATCGATGCGCTCGTTGCCCAAAAGTCTCCCCTGATCGAGGTCGAAGACGGTTTCCTCCGCTCGCATGGCCTTGGCGCGGATTGCATTCCACCTCTGTCGATCGTCGTCGATCGCCTGGGCGCGCATTTCGACCCCTCCCAGTCGAGTGAACTCGAGTTACTGCTCGAGGAAGGCAAGTTTTCGGACACTCTCCTTGCCCGTGCGCGGGAACTGCGCCGAGTCATCGTCGCCGCAGGCATCGGCAAGTATGGGCAAGGCGGTGCGCCGCTTGAGCGTCCGGCGGGGGAACGGCGCCACATCCTGGTGCCGGGGCAGGTAGAAGATGATCGTGCTGTTCAGACGGGCGGCTGCGGCCTGACCTCAAATCTGGATTTGCTTCAACGCGTCCGCGCCCAGGCTCCTGACGCATTTATCATCTACAAGCCGCATCCGGACGTCGTAGCGGGCCACCGCAGGGGCGCCATTCCCGAGCGTCACTGTCGCCGCTACGCGGACCTGATTGCCGAAGATCTTGCCATCGACCCGCTTCTCGCGATGGTTGATGAGGTTCATGTCAACACGTCTCTTGCCGGCTTTGAAGCGCTGTTGCGCGGAAAGTGCGTCACCACCCATGGAGTGCCGTTCTACGCGGGGTGGGGACTGACGCGTGATCTTGGGCCGGTGCCAGTCCGCCGCACCGCGCGGCGGTCACTCGATGAACTTGTCGCAGCAACGTTACTGCAATATCCGCGTTACCTAGACCCCGTTACGGGTTTGCCCTGTCCTGCCGAAGTCGTTGTGGCGCGCCTCAGCCAAGCTGAATCGCGCGACCCCGGGCTGTTAGTCGGCGTCCGGAGGATGCAGGGGAAGCTCATGCGTCGCTTGAGGAGCCTGGTCCAGTGAATCGCCCAGTTGGCAATCTCAGCTTCCTGTTACGCCCGACGGATCCGTCGCCGGCGTCCTTCCGGCCGCGAGTCCCGATTCAGAAGCCGGAGCGACGCGCGTTTCTCTTTCTCCAAGGACCTCCAGGCCCGCTAATGCATCAATTGGCGGGCGCGATGCGCGAACGAGGACTTAAGGTTGAACGCATCAATATTTGCGCGGGCGACCGGGTCGATTGGCCGGAACCTGCAACGAATTTCCGCGGCCGATTCCGCGACTGGCCGGTATTCTTCGACAATTTTCTGCGCGAGCATCAGATCACCGACATCCTGCTGTTCGGCGATTGCCGACCCTATCACATGTCGGCGCGCGGCATCGCGGCGCTGCGCGGGGTACGGACCTTCGTTCTCGAAGAAGGCTATCTGCGTCCCCACTGGATGACGCTGGAACTCGACGGGGTGAACGGTCACTCACGGCTGGCACGCAACAAGGAGTGGCTGATCGAGCAAGCGAGCGCATTGCCGCCCGAGCCCTATCTGATGCCGATCACGGCGACCTTCCGCCGTCGCGTGCGCGATACTGCTCGACACTATATTGCTGTCCACGCCGGCCGGCTGGCATACCCCTTTTATCGGACGCACCGGCCGGGTTCCGCGCTGATGGAAGCGGCGGGCTGGGGCTGGAAATATCTCGTAAGCGGCCTACGCCAACGGCAGACAGAGCGAGTTCTGCGGCGGCTTGAGGGCAAGCGGTTCTTCTTGTTCACCCTGCAATTGTCCGGCGATTATCAGATCCGGAGCCATTCGCCTTTCCCCGAAATGCGCGCGGCGGCCCGTTATGTGATGGAAAGTTTCGCCCGGCACGCGCCGGAGGATGCTCACCTGCTGATTAAGGCTCACCCCTTCGATACATCGCTGTTCAACTGGCGGAGCAACATCGATCGCCATGCCCGGCGGCTGGACGTGCGGGACCGCGTACATTTCATCGACGGCGGCAATCTGGAGGAGCTTGCTGCGCAGACGGCCGGCATGGTCTGCGTCAACAGCACTTCAGCTACTTTGGCGTTGGCGGCGGGCAGTCCGGTCTGCACGCTTGGCGAGGCGATCTACAAGGTGCCAGGTCTCACCTTCCCGCGGCATCTCGACGAATTTTGGACCGATCCGACCCCGCCCGAGCCAGGCCTTTATGGCGCCTTCCGTCGAGTGCTGGTCGATCGCTGTCTGGTTCGCGGTGGAATCGCCAGCGAGTCGGCGGTGCAGACGTTAATCGGATCGATGCTGGAACGCCTCGGCTGCTAGCCGAGCGAGCGGAGCAGCTTCTCCACCACCGCGAAATGCTGATCCCAATTGGGTGGCGTGAAGCCCTGGATCCGTCGCATTTGCGCTGCCCGGGCCGGACTCGCGTCCGAGGCGTAGTCGAGAATCGTCCGTTCCCAAGCTGATTCGTCGCGAGGGTCCAGATAGTCCGGTAGGCCACCGGCGATTTCGCGAAAGACCGGCAAATCGCTGGCGATTGCGGGAACCTGAGCCGCCAGTGCTTCGATCAACGGGAGCCCATAGCCCTCGATGATGCTCGGAAAGAGGAGTGCACGTGCCGAGACGAGATGCCGCGCAATCTCTTCGTCGGAACAACGGCTCAACTCGATCACCGCGCCGTTCAGTTCCTGAGGATGATCAAGACGCTCGAAAACCGATTGGGCCTGCCAACCGCGCTGGCCAATGATCAAAAGCTTGGGCGCCTTCGAGCCTAGACGCTCGACCAACCTGGTCCAGACGCGCAACAGCATTTCATGATTCTTGCGACCCTCGATCGTGCCCAAAATGACGAAGGTCGGCTTGGCAGGCGGGGGAATGGAACCACTCGGTGAAAGGCTCTCCTCCTTCCCAAGCCAAGCAACCGCGTGGGGGGGCATCGGACGGCCCTCCACCGCTGCGAAGGTTGCCAGCTCGTCGATCGTCGCCTTGCTGTTGCCAATGACGGCGCTGGCCGTGGCGAGCACCGTTCGCATTCGCTCGCGGTGCTTTGCGGTTTCGCCGGGTCGGCAGAATTCCGGGTGGGTGATCGGGATCAGGTCGTGAACCAGATAAACGGGTCGCACGTCCTCGCGCGCGCACCAGTGGGCATAACCCGGTGAATTGAGACCGGTGTGTCCGACGTTCAGATATAAACGGCCTTCACCACGCTCATGCAGGCGTCGAAAATTGCGAACGGCACCACCGAGCAGCGACGTCCGAAAACGAGGATGCGGCGCCGCCAGTAGCTCAAACAATTCTCGCGAGGCCTCGCGGTCGAGGACGCCCCGGAAACGGTCGTGTTGGACGACGGCTTGGGCTCGATCGGCAAAATGGCTGAGGTAGGCGAGGCTGACGCGATCAATCCCGGTCGGCAAGCGCTTTTTGGAGCGGCGCCAGATGAGGCGGGTCACATCGAGGAGAAGAGGCGCGTCGTTGCTCACGAGGGCGCGCCCATTTCAGTTACGCTGCGCGAGGTCAACGCAGGCAGGTGGTCACGGGCCAGTGGGACCGTTCTGGACCAATGATTTAGGAACAGGCCACTCGCCGCCATTTAATCCTTGCGCCATGCGGGGGTTGAACAGGGACAGCGGGCTACGCCCACGCGAATTGCGGCGACGAGTCGTCCTTCCGGCACGCCTGCGTTGCGGTTCACAATGGAGCGACGCCTGCATCCTGAACATTTCGTCGCGCGGAATGCTGATCCAGACGGGGCATCTCGCTCCACAAGGAACGATGATCGAGATTCGCCGCGAGCGCTATGTGATTAGCGCACGGATCATGTGGCGCGACGGCACCAGGATTGGGCTGCGATGCGAGGACAGCATGCCGGTCGACGAGATCCTGTCCTCCGGGGCGTGCAGCGCCCTGCGATTGGTGGCTGAACATGGCACATTGGTCGACCGACGGCGGTCGCCACGGCCTAACCGGTTCCGCCACCATGGAAGGTCAATGCAATTCGCCGCGGTGGTGACAATATCGCTATTTCTTGCGGTCACCGGCGTGCTTTGGGTTCACGCGATACTGGCGGCCCCGTTACGCGCGGTCGAGGCCGCGCTGACCTTCTAGACCCGTTCGGCGAGAAAGCGTTCCAAGTCCTCGCTGCCGCCGATGCGCTCGCCGGCAATGAAAATCTGCGGCGTTGTCGAAACGCCCTGCTCCGTCTCGAAAGCATCCACCTCTTCGCGGGTTGTCAGCAATCGATCATCCACCGTGTAACCGGCATCCTCCAGCATGGTCTTGGCCTTCAGGCCAAAGGGGCATTCGTGGCTCGGCAGCTTCATTCGATACAAGGTGGCATGACGTTCGGACATGTTCGGCCTCATGATTGATTAGGTTGCAGTCAGAATGCGCGGCTACGCTTGAAAGTTGCGGCCTCGCGACAGGCCGTTCGTCGCGCTATGCCGCGCTAATGAACCCCCTGTACGAGCACATGCCGACCAGCATTTTCGAGCGGATGTCGCTGGCTGCGGCCAGGCAAGGTGCCGTGAATCTCGGGCAGGGCTTTCCCGACTTCGGCTGGCCACCCGAAATTCTTGAGGCGGCCGCGCGTGCCTTGCTTGAGGGGTCCAACCAGTATGCCCCCTCGCGCGGCCTACCCGCGCTTCGTGAAGCCGTTGCGTACCACTATCGACGCCATTTCGGACAGGATTTCTCAGCAGCCAACGTCTGTATCACCAGCGGGGCAACCGAAGCTCTCGGCGCGGCTATTCTGGCGACGGTGGAGCCCGGTGACGAGGTTATCGTCTTCACGCCGGCCTATGACAGCTACGCGCCGATGATCCGCAGGGCAGGGGGCTCCCCGATCGAGGTGGCGCTGCAACCGCCCGACTGGCGGATCGAGGCCGACGCGCTCGATGCAGCGGTTAGTCCACGAACGCGCGCGATCATACTCAACAACCCGCATAATCCGACTGGCCGGCTGTTCGACCGTGCAGAATTGGACCTCGTTGCGAAGTGCGCCGTGGGGAGCGACCTAATTGTCATCAGCGATGAGGTCTGGGAGCATATCGTGCTCGATGGCTTGGAGTTCACGCCGCTCGCAACGCTTCCGGGGATGGCCGAACGGACGATCAAGGTCGGATCGGCCGGCAAGATTTTCTCGCTCACCGGCTGGAAAGTTGGCTGGATCGTGGCGCCCGAACCCATGAGCAACGCGCTCGCCAAGGCGCACCAGTTTTTGACCTTCGCAACGGCGCCAAATCTCCAGGCTGCCGTGGCATTCGGCCTTGATCAGGGCGACGAATGGCTGGTCCCAATGCGGCGCGACTTTCAGCGGGGGCGCGATCGATTGGTCGAGGGCCTAACCCGCGCCGGTTATACCGTCGCCCCATCCGTCTCGACCTATTTTCTTTGTGTGGATCTGGAGAGGTCGGGGGTCGGCGTAAGGGACGAGGATTTTGCAAACGCTGCCGTCGAACGGGCGGGTGTGGCAATTATCCCCCTGTCGCCTTTCTCGGAACAGCCGCCTTCCGGCCAATTCGTTCGGCTTTGTTTCGGCAAACGCGACGAGACGATTGATGCTGGCGTCGCGGCCATGGCGAAGGCCAGGGAGTTGTTCTTGTGAGGCCCGCGGATCAGGCGCGATCGCTGCTCCGTGATTTTGGGATCGTCAGCGCCGGCCCTTTGGTTAGCACCTCGCCAATAGACGGGGCTGAAATCGGGCGGGTCCAGGTCGGCAATCCGACCGAGGCTGCAATGTCCGCGGCACGAGCCTTCGCGCAGTGGCAACGGGTGCCGGCGCCCCGTCGTGGTGAGTTGGTTCGTCTGCTGGGCGAGGAGCTTCGGGCAGCGAAGGAGCAACTTGCGCTGCTGATCACCTTGGAAGCGGGCAAGATCGTCCAGGAGAGTTTGGGCGAAGTGCAGGAGATGATCGACATCTGCGACTTCGCGGTAGGTCTGTCGCGACAGCTCTACGGATTGTCTATCGCCAGCGAACGTCCAAGCCATCGGATGATGGAGCAATGGCATCCGCTTGGCCCGGTACTGGTCATCAGCGCGTTCAACTTCCCAGTCGCGGTATGGGCCTGGAATGCCGCGCTAGCACTGGTTTGCGGCGACTCCGTAATATGGAAGCCCAGCGAGAAAACCCCATTATGCGCGGAAGCCGTCATGGCTATTGTCCAGCGAGCGTTGGCTCGTTTCGGTGACGCGCCGGATCATCTCGTGCAACTTGTCCAGGGTGACCGTGAGGTTGGCGAGAGTCTGGTCGATGATCCGCGGGTTGCCCTCGTCTCCGCGACGGGGTCAACGGCCATGGGCCGCGTGGTCGGCCCCCGCGTAGCAATGCGCTTTGGGCGCGTGCTGCTGGAGCTCGGTGGGAATAATGCGGCCGTCGTCACGCCGACGGCGGATCTCGAACTGGCGGCGCGGGCGATTTTGTTCTCGGCAGCCGGGACGGCTGGTCAGCGCTGTACCACGTTGCGGCGCCTTATCGTTCACGAAAGCATCGCCGACAGGCTCATTGCAAGGGTCAGATCATTATTTGACTCCGTGCAGATCGGCGACCCCCGCGACCCGTCAACGCTCATCGGCCCGCTCATCGACAATGCCGCGTTTGACACCATGCGATTGGTGTTGCCGGACGCCCGGCGCGTCGAGGCGGTCCCGGGCGGCGTCTACGTCCGTCCCACGCTGGTGGAAGTCGAGACCCAGGATGAGCGCGTCATGACGGAGACCTTCGCGCCGATCCTCTACGTCTTGCGCTACCGCGATCTGGATGACGCTATGGCCTTGAACAACGCCGCGCCACAGGGACTGTCCTCCTCGATCTTTACGAACGACTTGCGCGAGGCCGAGCGTTTCCTGTCCGCGGCGGGGTCCGACTGTGGGATCGCGAATGTGAACATCGGCCCGTCAGGGGCAGAGATCGGCGGCGCGTTCGGCGGCGAGAAGGAAACCGGCGGGGGCCGTGAAAGCGGCTCGGACAGTTGGCGAGCTTACATGCGGCGGCAGACGAACACGATCAATTACGGCGCTGACCTTCCGTTGGCCCAAGGAATCAAGT
The DNA here is from genome assembly GCF_030866745.1 of Sphingomonas flavescens. Classification (NCBI taxonomy): domain Bacteria; kingdom Pseudomonadati; phylum Pseudomonadota; class Alphaproteobacteria; order Sphingomonadales; family Sphingomonadaceae; genus Sphingomonas; species Sphingomonas flavescens. Next base: position 184,585 of record NZ_CP133016.1, read on the forward strand.
TCGACGTCGCACCCTGATCAGGCTTCGACATCGCCCCACAAGGCTAGCTTCTCCTCGGCGATCATCGCCGGCCACGCCCGCCGGAACTTGAAGACCCAGCCCGGCAATTCCTCCGGCTCCATTGGAGGTGCCAGCAGATAACCCTGCACTTCGTCACAGCCAAGTTCGCGGATGGCGCGAAGCTGGTCGATCGTCTCGACCCCTTCCGCGGTCGCCGTAAGCCCCAGGCCATGCGCCAGTTCGGTCACAGCCTGAATGATCAGCCGGGAATCACGTGAGCTTGGGACATCGGCGACGAACGCCTGATCGATCTTCACTTCCGTGAACGGCAGCTGACGCAGTTGCATCAGCGACGAATAGCCGGTGCCGAAATCGTCGATTGCTAGGCCGATGCCCTTGATCCGAAAGCGGGTGAGGGCGTCCATCAGCTTGACCAGCGGCTGCGTCGCGCCCTCCGTCAGCTCCAGCACGATGCGGTCTGGCGGCACGTCAAGCGCGCGGCACATCCGCTCGACCAGATCCGGGAAATCGAGATGCTGCAAGCTAAGCGCGGAGATGTTGAAGGCGATGCAGGTGTCGAGGCCGACTTCGCGCCAGTCGAGCCACTGCCGCAGAATGGTGCGCAGGCCCCACTGCGTCAGTTCGTGAATCAGCCCGTGTTCTTCCGCCAGCGGCACGAAGTCAGACGGCTTGACGGCGCCCAGTTCTGGATCCGTCCAGCGGACCAGGGCCTCGACCTGGCGAAGGCTGCCGTCCCGGGTCGAGATCTTGGGCTGGTACATCATCCGCAGCCGCTGCAGATCCAGCGCCCGTTGCAGGCCGCGAACGATCGCCAGCTCCGCCTGCGGGCTCATATGACGAGGGTGGCCTTCACCTTGCTCAGCAATTCCTCGAGCACTTCAAGGCGCACCGGCTTCTCAACCGGCCCGGCCATGTTGAGGCCCAAGGCCTCGCCGAGACGGAACGCCGATTCCAGCACCCGTCGATCGAAGCCGCTGACGATCAGTACCGGCCCGCGATATTCGTGATCAGCCAGAAAGCGGATGAGTTCCACGCCGTCGACAGGCATACCTAGATCAACGGCGATCATCTCCGGACGATTGGCCAAGAAATATTGCCTGAAGTCCGCGTCGCGCTCGGTGATTACCGGCTCGAAACCGCAGGTACGCGCCGCGCTCGCCAGATAGTCGGCGAGGACCGGCTCGTCATCGATCAGCAGCAGGCGCGGCTGCGGCATCTCTAATCTCCCCACGGGAGGCGTAAGCGGGTACAACGCTTTAGATCAACAATTCTCAACGCCTTTTTAACCCTATCCCCAATAAAGTCCCAAATTGGCGCCGATCGCCTCATTTGGAGACGGAATTCTCGCATGTTCACGGACCTTATCCGTCGCAAAATTTCCGGTCAGCCGCTGAGCAGCACGGACGCGGCCTTCGAGTCGACGACGGTTTCGCTCTCGACGGCCGTGCCGCGTCCCGAGGAGCGCCGCTCGGACGAGCGCATGTCGCCGATGCTGCGCGTGGGCAAGCTTGTCGATTCCAGTGGCAGCGAGCAGTTGGTCAAAATCAAAAATTTGTCTGCTGGCGGCGTAATGGCCATCGTAACCCGTACGCCGACCACCGGCGAGCAAGTGAACATCGAACTTTCTTCGCAGCGCATTCCGGCGACAGTTGTGTGGATCCGTGGCGACATGGTGGGCCTGAAGTTTGAGCAGAATCTCGACCTCGGAGAGTTGCTCGCCGGCCGCAAACCACGGCACGGATTTCGCCCCCGTCCGCCCCGCCTCGAAATCCCATGCAAGGCTTCGGTCCGGGTCGGCAAGACCTACTATACCGTCGACGTTCACGATATCTCGCTCGCCGGAATCAAGGTCGAGCCGATCGAGGAATATTGTGTCGGCAAGCAGGTCGTGGTGGTGGTGGAGAGCCTCCATCCGATCAAGGGCGAAGTCCGCTGGTACAGTGACCGCAAGGCCGGCATCGTGTTCGACAAGCCGCTCGAGTTCCAGCAATTGTCAGAATGGGTCGGCAAGCGGCTCGAGCTCGCCAGCCTGAAGGCTGCTTACAAAGCCGGCTGAGGGTTCCTACATTCCGCTCAGGCAATCAGCAGGAGCGGATAGGATGGCGGAACAAGTCGCGGTGCTCGCGGGCGGGTGCTTCTGGTGCACCGAAGCAGTGTTCCTGGACGTGGTCGGCGTGAAGAAGGTCGAAAGCGGCTACACGGGGGGACAGGTCGCCAATCCGACCTACAAGCAGGTCTGTGGCGGGGATACCGGCCATGCCGAGGCGATCCGCATCACCTTCGACCCCGACCAGATCAGCTACGACGATCTCCTCGACATCTTCTTCGCGACCCACGACCCGACCCAGCTCAACCGGCAGGGCAACGACGTGGGGACGCAATATCGATCAGCGATCTTCCCCCAGGATGCCGAGCAGGCGGAGAAAGCTCGTGCCGGCATTGAGCGCGCCAACGCTGATCACGCCGGAAGGATCGTGACGACCATCGAGCCCAAGGCTGAATGGTATCCTGCCGAGGATTATCATCAGGATTATTGGGCCGGCGAGGGGCAGCGAAATCCGTACTGCCTCGCGGTGATCCCGCCCAAGCTGCAGAAGCTCCGCAAGAGCTTCCAGGCGCGTCTCAAGAGCGCGGGGCCGCAGCCCGCCTGAGCCGGTCGTTGATCGCGGCGCCGAGACCTGTTTCAGGGACCGGCGCCACGGCGATTCTTGATTGGGCAGCGTCATCTGCTTGGTGCAGCACGTCGAATAGCCGTGCCGCGGCTTCCGTTAGATCACCGTCGGCGCTGAGTGTCGCGTCGCCGGCAAGATCTCCGAAGCCGATCCAGAACTCGTCTGGCTCCGCACTGGACGCGTTGAGACGCAAGGGCTTCGATGGTGCATAATGGCTCGCCAATTGCCCGGGCGCCTCGATCTTCCCACCTTCGCTGGCGAGCGCGTCGACCTGGATCGGACCCGCGCGCAATAGCCGCAACGGTCCTCCCGTCGCCGCGACGATCGTGGACTCGATGCCGCGTTCCGTCGGTCCACCGTCTATGATTAGCGGTACGCGTCCCCCCAAACTTTTCAATACATGTTTGGCGCGGGTGGGGCTGATTGCGCCGCTTGCGTTGGCGGAGGGCGCGGCCAGCGGCCGCCCCGCCGCGCGCAGTAGCGCCTGCATCGCTGGATGCGCCGGCACGCGAAGCCCGATGGTCGGCAAGCCGGCGGTGGCGATCGAGGCGATCTGCGCTGCTTCGCGAAGTGGGACGACGAGCGTCAGCGGGCCTGGCCAGTACCGTGTCGCCAGCGCTTCCGCTTCTTCTCCGAACTCGCCGATCTCACGCGCGGCGGCGAGGTCGGGGACGTGCACGATGAGCGGATTGAACGACGGTCGACCCTTGGCTTCGTAGATGCGCGCGACGGCTTCGCCATTGGTCGCATCGGCCGCCAAGCCATAGACGGTCTCCGTCGGCACGGCGACGCACTGCCCGGCGAGGATCAAGCCAGCAGCTTCCGCTATCGTGGCATCGTCGAATTTCAGAACGTGGGTCTGCACGCCTCGCGGCTAGAGGATATTCCCGCCGTGCGGAATATCAGGCGCGTTCGCGCTCCAGCAGGTCTTCGGCGTCGATGCCAAGCCGCCGCATGCGCGCGCGAATCTCGGGCCATTCTTCCTTGAGGAAGCGGTTGCGTTCGGAATCGCTCAGCCGTGCCCGCGCACCCTCGGCGACGAACATGCCGACGCCGCGCTTCACGACCACTAGGCCTTCGTCCTGGAAACCCTGATAAGCCTTGGCGACGGTAAGCGGATTGGCCTGCTGTTCGGCGGCCAGTGCGCGGACGGACGGAAGCGGGTCGCCATCAGCATATTTGCCCGCCATGATCGCGTCGGCGATGGTCTCGCGAAGGCGGACGTAAACGGGCTTTTCGTGCTGAGTGCGTAGCGTCATGCTGTAGTAATACAGCGGATCGCAAAGAAGTTCAATGGCTTACTGCGGCGGCTGCCAAACGCTGACGACCTCATCTAGCGCCGGGCGCGGCCGGTCTTCGAGTTCGCGGCTCTCGTGACCGATGAAGATGAACCCTGCAATCTGCTCATCCGCCTTGCAGAAGGCGTTGCGCACGACGTCGGAATACGTCCGCCAACCCGTGACCCAACCAGGCACGTAACCAAAGGCGTGGGCTGCCAGCAGCAGGTTCATCGCTGCCGACCCGCACGACAGTTCCTGTTCCCACACAGGCACCTTGTGGCCCTGAACGGGGGCCGAGATCAGAATGACCAATGCGCCCTGGTAATGGGAAAACGCGTGCTCCTTCTCGACCTTTGCCGCGGGGGCGTCGGGTTCCTCCTCGCGCAGCGCCCGCTGAAGAACGGCTTCGAACGCGTCGCGCTGATCGTCGCCAACGATGACGAACCGCCAAGGCTCCAGATTGCCATGGTCGGGCGTGCGCGCAGCTATGGTCAGCATCTGCTCGAGCTCGGTCGGGGATGGGCCAGGCCCGACCAGTTCGCGCGGCTTTCCCGATCGCCGCGTTTGCAGCAGCGACAGGATGGAAGATGTGTCGTTCAGCATGGTTGCAGGCCAGATAGGAGACAGCGCCCTCATCAACAATGCGCTTCACAAGCGGGGATTCACCGCTAGGGTCGCGCGATTGCGCCGGGCTGGCGCGTGGGGAGAAATACCGGATGGTCGATACACCAGGCGTCGAAGAACCGTTTTCGCCTGCTTCGGGCAAGACCAATCCAGCGGACAAGGGCACTTGGTTTGGCCATCCGCGGCAGCTGGCACGGTTGTTCACCACCGAAATGTGGGAACGCTTCGGCTATTACGGCATGCGGGCGTTGCTGACGCTCTATCTGACCAAGCACTTCCTCTTTTCCGACCAGCAGGCGACTGGCCTCTACGGCGGCTACACCGCGCTGGTTTACCTGACCCCGCTGATCGGCGGCCTTCTGGCCGACCAATTCCTCGGCTCCAAGCGCGCGGTGAAGTTCGGCGCGCTGGTCATGGCCATCGGCTATTTCACGCTCGCCTTCGGCGGTTCGCCGGCCAAACCCTATGCAATGATCGACGGGCAACGTTACGAGGTCGTCGTCGACAATTTCGTGGACCGTCCGACCAGCAGTCCGAACGAGGCGCGCTTCGTCGTCGACAACGGCAAGAAGCTGCAGATCCGCGGTAACGAGGACAGCTCGGTCTCGCTGCTCGACAACGGCACCGAAGTGAAACGCGTCGCCAAGGGCGGCTTCGAGGCGGGCGCGGACCGCAACTCGCTGACGGTGATGATCATGCTGATCGCGCTGTCGCTGATCTCGGTCGGCAACGGTTTCTTCAAGCCGAATATCTCGACCATCGTGGGTACGCTCTACGACCAAGGTGACAAGCGCCGCGATGCCGGTTTCACCATCTTCTACATGGGCATCAACCTCGGCTCGGTACTCGGCCAGTTCTTCTGTCCGATCCTGGCCGATACGCTCGGCTGGTGGGCGGGCCTAAGCCTTGCCGGTGTCGGCATGCTGATCAGCTATGGCCTGATGCAATTCGATGGCGGCCGTCTCACGGGATATGGCGACCGGCCGGACGGCGCGCCGAACAAGGATGTCATGATCTACATCGGCGCGCTGATCGCGGTGCCGGTGCTCGTGTTCCTGTTCTTCAACCTGATGAACTCGCCGCCGCCGGCGGAAGGGTCGGGCTTCGTCGGCTACCTGTTGTCGCTCTCGCTGATGGGCAAGCTGCTGTTCGGCACGTTCATCATCGCCGTTCCCGCTATCCTCGCATGGTCCTATGCCAAGGGCACGCGGACCGAGGCACAGATGATGACCGCGGCGATGGTCCTGATCGTCTTCAACGTCTTCTTCTGGACCTTGTTCGAGCAGGCGGGATCGTCGCTGACGCTCTTCGCGGACCGGAACACCAATCGCGACTTCCTCGGCCTGTTCACAATGTCGGCGCCGCAGACGCAGCAGTTCAACCCGTTCTTCATCGTCGTCTTCGCGCCGATCATGAGCATCGTCTGGACGACCCTCGCCAAACGGGGGCTAGAGCCGTCGATTCCCGTCAAGTTCGCAATTGCGCTCGCGGGCGTCGGTGCCGGCTTCCTTTTCCTGGTGTGGGGTTCGACCTTCGCTAGTGCGGGGAACAACTGGCAGGTCGGCTTGTGGTGGCTCGCGGGCCTTTACCTGTTCCACTCGCTTGCCGAGCTCTGCATCTCACCGGTCGGGCTCAGCATGATCACCAAGCTGTCCATTGCCCGCGTCGTCGGGCTGATGATGGGCGTCTGGTTCCTGTCGATCTCGGTTGCGCAATATTTCGCTGGGATCGTGGCCCAGTTCTCCAGCGTCGATACGGTTGGCGGACAGGTCACCAACCTGAAGGTCAGTCTGGACACCTACATGCACACGTTCACGACCATCGCATGGATCGCGATCGGCGCGGGTGTAGCGCTGTTCCTGCTGTCATGGCCGCTCAAGAAATGGATGCACGGAGTTAATTGATGCACAAAGGGGGCGCGCTTTCGCTGATCGCTCTGGCGCTGTCGGCTTGCGCCGGCATGGGCGGCGAGGCGAAGGGGCCGCCCCCCATCCGCATCAATGAAGATCCCTATCCTTCGACCTACGCTCGCTATCCGGGCGTGCCGACGGTCATCCGTCACGCCACCGTTTTCGACGGCGAGGGGCGGCAAATCAACGACGGCGAAGTCGGTTTGGTGGACGGAAAGATTGCTTGGGTCGCCCCTTCTGGCGGCGCGGAAAGCATGAATTTCCAAGGGCCGCACGTTGAGATTGACGGCACGGGCAAGTTCATCACCCCAGGCGTCATCGACGTCCATAGCCACCTTGGCGACTATCCGTCGCCCGGTGTCGAGGGCAATTCCGACGGGAACGAAGCGACAGGTCCTGTCCGTCCCGAGGTTTGGGCCGAACATAGCGTCTGGCCCCAAGACCCCGGCTTCAGCCGCGCACTGATCAACGGCGGCGTGACCACGCTGCAGATCCTGCCCGGCTCAGCCAATCTGTTCGGCGGCCGCTCGGTCGTGCTCAAGAATGTTCCGGCGCGAACGGTGCAGGGCATGAAGTTCCCCGGCGCACCCTACGGGCTCAAGATGGCCTGCGGCGAAAACCCTAAGCGCGTCTACGGATCGAAGGGCAACATGCCCGGCACACGCATGGGCAATATCGCGCTATCCCGTCAGACTTGGGCCAAGGCGCAGGACTACAAGCGCAAATGGGACAAATACGAGAAAGACGGCGGCGACATGCCGGAACGCGATCTCGCCATGGACACGCTCAAAGGCGTGCTCGACGGCAAGATCCTCGTCCACAACCACTGCTATCGCGCGGACGAAATGGCCAACATGATCGATATGTCGAAGGAGTTCGGCTATCGCATCTCGGCGTTCCACCACGCGGTTGAAGCCTACAAGATCGCCGACCTGCTGGCCGCCAATGGCATTTGCGCGGCGATGTGGGCCGATTGGTACGGCTTCAAGATGGAAGCCTATGACGCGATCAAGGAAAATATCCCCTTCGTGCACAATGCCGGCGCCTGCGCGATTGTCCACTCCGACGACCCCAACGGCATCCAGCGCCTGAACCAGGAAGCGTCGAAGGCGCTCAGCGACGGCATCCGCGCCGGCATTCCGGGCCTCAATGAAGCAGTCGCCTGGACCTGGCTGACACGCAATCCGGCGCGCGCGCTCGGCATCCTCGACAAGACCGGGACCCTGACGCCGGGCAAGGAAGCCGACGTCGTGCTGTGGAACGGCGATCCCTTCAGCGACTATTCGCGGCCCGAGCGCGTCTGGATCGACGGCGCGCTGATGTACGACGCCAACGATCCCAAGCGGCGGCCGGTCAGCGACTTCGAGCTTGGCCAGCCCGGCCAGGGAGACGTCAAATGACGCGGCGCCTGTCATGGTGGGGAACGGCGGGGATCGTTTGCGGGCTGGCCGGTGCCTTCGTTGGCTGGAAGGCCAATGCCCAGACCTTCGCCATCGTCGGCGGGACTGTCGCGCTTGGCGACGGGTCGGAACCGATCCCGAATGGGACTGTGCTGGTTCGCGACGGGCGGATCGTCGCTGCGGGCGGGATGCAGTTCAAGCTGCCGGCCGGAATGCAAGTCATCGATGCGCACGGCAAATGGGTCACGCCGGGCATCGTCGGCGGCTTCTCCCGCCTCGGCCTGAGTGATGTGGACCTGTCGGCGGATGGCTCCAACGACACCACGGCGGACGGACCGTTCAGCGCGGCGCTGGATGTCGTGCCGTCGATCAATCCGCTTGCCACCCCGATTGCCGTGAACCGCGCGGACGGTGTCACGCGTGCGCTCGTCGTGCCCAACGTCGGCAAGAGCATTTTCGCCGGGCAGGGCGCGGTCATCGATACGGGCGCGGACATGGACCCGATCACGGCGCCACGGAAATTCCAGTTCGTCGAGCTGGGAGAGACCGGCAAGGACAAGGCGGGCGGCTCCCGCTCTTCCGCGCATGTGCTATTCCGAAACGCGTTGCGCGAAGCCGCTGAATTGCGGCGTTTCGCCGCGCCGTTGCGGGGAGCGGCACGCGGCACCTCGCAGTCGGCGGTGGTCACTAACCCGAATGAATCGCGCACGCTCGGGCCAGACGCACGGCGGAGCGACGACGTCCTCCTCACCCGCTTCGACGCAGCGGCGCTCGTGCCGGTCTTGCAGGGCCGTCAGTATCTCCTCGTCCATGCCGAGCGCGCCAGCGACATCCTGCAGGTCATCGAGCTTGGCCGGGAATTTCCGACGCTGAAGCTGGTGCTGGTTGGCGCCAGCGAAGGCTGGACCGTGGCCGACCGCATTGCGCGCTCCGGCATTCCCGTCATCGCCTCGGCGGTGAACGACCTGCCGGCCGCGTTTGAGCAGATTGCGGCTACCCAATCGAATATCGGCCGCATGCGCCGCGCGGGTGTGAAGGTGTCGATCGGCATGATTGACGACAGCGACACGCGCTACATCTTCAATCAGCGCCAATATGCCGGCAACCTCGTTGCGCTGCAGAAGCTGCCCGGCGCCGCCGGCGTCAGCTGGGGCGAGGCGCTGGCGTTGATCACCTCTCGGCCAGCCGAAGCGGTCGGCATGGGAAGCGAGATCGGCAGCCTCGCCAGCGGCCGCCGGGCCGACGTCGTCGTCTGGTCTGGCGATCCGCTGGAAGTCGCCAGCGCGGCGGAACAAGTGTATATCGATGGCGTGCGGCAACCGCTCGATACTCACCAAACCCGCCTTCGCGACCGCTATCGCGACCTCAGGCCCAGCACGCTGCCGCAGGCGTACCGGCATTGACCCCGCAGGCTGGCCTCTTCCTGTCCGCTCTCGCGTTCGTGGGAACGCACTTCCTGATGTCTCATCCGCTGCGCGGGCCGATGGTCCGTGCGATGGGGGAGAAGGCCTTTCAGGGCGTCTATTCGCTGATTTCGCTGATCCTGTTCGGCCTGATGATCTATTTCTACCGGGTCATTGGCCGCGAGCCGCCGCTGTGGGATGCCGGTCAGGCTGGTTGGGTCGCCGGCACGATCCTGATGTGGCTTGGTTCCGTCCTGTTCGTCGGTTCGTTCGTGAAGAACCCGGCTTTGCCCGGTGCGAAAGGTCCGCGTGGCGGCCCGCATGGCGTGTTCACCATCACGCGCCATCCGATGATGTGGGGCTTCGCCTCATGGGCTGCGGTTCATCTGGCCGTCGTCGCGATGCCCAAGGCGATGGTCTTCGACGGCGCGATCCTCGTCCTCGCGCTGTTCGGTGCGGCGGGACAGGACAGCAAGAAGGCCGCGCAGATGGGCGAGGCGTGGCACGAATGGACGGCGCAGACCGCCTTCATTCCGTTCAGCCGCGGTGTGGGCAATCCGGGTGCTGTTGCGCTGATCGGCGGCACCTTGCTGTTCCTGATTGCGACATGGGCGCACCCGATGCCGGCGGGAATCTGGCGCTGGATCGGCTAAGCGCGCTAGAGACGCGTCATGACGCGTAAATTCTTCGGCACCGACGGCATCCGCGGGACCACCAACACCGAACCGATGACCGCCGAAACCGCGCTTCGGGTGGGGCAGGCGGCAGGCGCCCATTTCCTGCGCGGCGACCATCGCCACCGCGTGGTGATCGGCAAGGATACGCGGCTCAGCGGCTACATGATGGAATCGGCGATGGTTGCGGGCTTCACCAGCGTCGGCATGGACGTCGTGCTGGTCGGGCCGATGCCGACGCCCGCAGTCGCGATGCTGACGCGTTCGATGCGAGCCGATCTCGGCGTGATGATTTCCGCCTCGCACAATCCCTACGCCGACAATGGCATCAAGCTGTTCGGGCCTGACGGTTACAAGCTCAGTGACGACGCGGAACGGTCGATCGAGCGGCGGCTCGAGAAGCAACCGAAGCTCGCCAAGTCGGAACTGATTGGCCGCGCGCGCCGCATCGACGATGCGCGCGGTCGCTACATCCACTTCGCGAAATCCACCTTCCCCGAGCACTTACGCCTGGATGGCCTCAAAGTGGTGGTCGATTGCGCCAATGGCGCCGCCTACCATGTGGCGCCCGAAGCCCTGTGGGAGCTGGGCGCGGAAGTGATCCCGCTCGGGGTTTCGCCGGACGGCACCAACATCAACGACGGCTGCGGCTCGACGCATCCCGATCTGCTGCAGCAGACGGTCGTTGCGAGCGGCGCGGACATCGGCCTTGCGCTCGATGGCGATGCGGATCGCCTGATCGTGGTCGACGAGACCGGCCGCCTGATCGATGGAGATCAGCTCATGGCGCTGATCGCGCTGGGCCTGAAGGGCCGCGACGAGTTGCGCGGCGATGGGGTGGTAGCAACGGTCATGTCCAACCTGGGTCTCGAGCGGAAGCTCAGCAGTGCGGGCCTCAAGCTCCACCGCACGGCGGTCGGCGACCGCTACGTTCTGGAACACATGCGCAAGTCCGGCTGCAACGTGGGTGGTGAGCAGTCGGGCCACATCATCCTGACCGATCATTCGACGACGGGAGATGGTCTCGTCGCGGGTCTGCAGGTGCTGGCGGCGCTGGTCGAAGCGAGCGTCCCGGCAAGCACCTTGCTTCGCCAATTCGAACCGCTTCCGCAACTGCTCAAGAACGTGCGCTTCACGGGAGGCGGGGAACCGCTCGAGACGGACGGAGTCCGCAAACGCATCGCGGCTGCGGAGGCCGAGCTCGAAGGGCGTGGCCGCCTCGTCATTCGCAAGTCCGGCACCGAGCCGCTGATTCGCGTGATGGCCGAGGGTGACGATCCCGCGCTGGTCGAACGCCTGGTCGACGACATTTGCGAGGCCGTGAAAGCCGCGGCGTGAACCATTTGTTCGGACTTGTCGGCTTACCGACGGACGCGTGCACATGGACAACTTCGCGCCCGGGATCGGCTCGAAGACGCGGGGTATGACGTCGACGGCTCGGATCCTGATCATCGCCGGCTCGGACTCGGGCGGGGGCGCCGGGATTCAGGCCGACATCAAGACCGTCACCATGCTCGGCGGCCACGCCATGACGGCGGTTACGGCGATTACCGCGCAGAACACGGCCGGGGTGCAGGGTGTCCACCCGGTCCCGACCGAGATGATCCTGCAGCAAATCGACTCCGTCATCGACGACCTCGGTGTCGACGCGGTGAAGATTGGCATGATCGGCGGTGCCTTTGCCGCGGAGCAGATCGCCAACCGGCTCGAGCGCCTGAAGGCCGACCAGCCCGACTTGCCGATTGTGTTCGATCCGGTGATGGTCGCCACCAGCGGCTCGATCCTCGCCGACGACGCGACGATTGCCGCCTTTGGCCGCTTGATGAACGTCGCGACCGTCGCCACGCCGAATCTTCCCGAGCTGAAGCGACTAACCGCCGAAGAAGATCCGGTGTCCGCCGCGCTGCACCTCGTCGGCCTCCACGGCTGCGCCGTGCTGATCAAGGGTGGTCATGAAGAGGGTGACGCGCTGGCTGATGCGCTGATCGAAACCGACAACATGACCAGCTGGCAGGGCGCCCGCGTCGACACCACCAGCACCCACGGCACCGGCTGCACGCTAGCCAGCGCCATCGCCACCTTCCTCGCCACTGGCGCGAGCTTGCCCGACTCGGTCGCACGCGCTCGCGAGTTCGTCCGCGTCGCGCTGCACGACGCGCCGGGGCTGGGGCAGGGCGCCGGCCCACTCGGCCAGGGCCGCGTCCGCCTCGATGTGGGCGAAGGACCCCGCCTCAACCAGGTCACCGTTACCGGCACGCATTACCGCCGTTCGGTCGAATTCTATCGCCAGCTCGGCCTGCGGCAGATCGTCGACAGTCCCGATACCGGCTACGCCCGCTTCGAAACGGCCGGCGGCGTGACGCTTTCGGTGCAGATCGACCCCGAGGAGAAAATCCTCGCGACCACCGCCATCTATTTCGAATGTGACGACCTCGACGAACGCGTCGAGCAGCTGGCGCGCAGCGGTATCGCCCTTGAACATGGTCCGCGCAACCAGCCCTGGATGTGGCGCGAGGCCCGCCTCCGCGACCCGGACGGCAACATCATCTTCTTCTACAAGGCCGGAGAAAATCGCCGCTTCCCGCCCTGGCGGATGGACTAATCCACAAAATTTGCGCGCGGCCACTGGCGATTTGTGCCGCGCCTTCATAGGCTTGGGCCATGCCGCGGCGCTGCTCTTTCAAGATCGAGCTCGAATTTCCCCAGCCGATGGCCGGCGTCGATGAGGCCGGGTGCGCGCCGCTGGCCGGTCCTGTCGTGGCGGCTGCCTGCATCCTCAATCGCGACAAGTTTCCGCGCGGGATCGACGACAGCAAGAACCTACCACTCGAGAAGCGCGAGGCGCTCTACGCCAAGCTCGTCAAGTGCGCGGGTTGGGCCGTCGGCATCGCGTCGGTCGAGGAAATCGACACCATCAACATCTACTGGGCACGCATGCTGGCGATGACCCGCGCCGTCGACGCGCTGGGGCTGGAACCCGCCTGGGTCCTCGTCGACGGTAACGCAACGCCGCGCTGGCAGCGGCCGTCCAAGGCGATTGTCGACGGCGACGCCAAGTGCCGCTCGATCGCGGCCGCCTCGATCATCGCCAAGGTCACGCGCGACCGGATCATGGCCGATCATGCCCGCGATTACCCCGGCTACGGGTGGGAGCGGAACCGCGGCTATCCGACACCTGATCACCGCCGGGCACTGCGCGAGCTCGGCCCGACGCCGCTGCATCGCCGAAGCTTCGGACTGGTCCGCGCGATGCTCAGCGAAGCCGCCCAGCCGCAGCTCGACATCGAAATTCAGGTCAGCGAGTCCTCCGCGCCACACCACCACGGGTTGAGTCCGGCCAAAGCCGCCTGACTCAACATCTTGTGCCGAAGCCGTTGCGGACTCGTTCCGTTCTTTCCAGCTGATCGCGGCCGTTAACCCTTTGCTTGTTGACCGCGAGTCCGCTTGGACTCAGCTTCTGGTCTCAAGAAACGGGGACGGGGCCAGCCATGAATCTCATCGCTCCAATCGCGGAGAGCCGGGCGCACTTGCGCCCGCGTACCAAGCCGGTGTCGAAGAGCCTGCCGCTCGACAGCATTCTCCAGGGCGATTGCATCGCGGAAATGGCGCGGCTGCCCGACAAAAGCGTCGACATGATCTTCGCCGACCCGCCCTACAATCTTCAGCTGGGCGGCGATCTGTTCCGCCCCGAAGGCAGCCGGGTCGATGCGGTGGACGACGACTGGGACAAGTTCGACAGCCTGACCGCCTACGACAATTTCACGCGCGACTGGCTGATGCAGGCGCGCCGCATCCTCAAGGACGACGGCACGATCTGGGTGATCGGCAGCTACCACAACATCTTCCGCGTCGGCGCGCTGCTGCAGGATTCGGACTTCTGGATCCTCAACGACATCGTCTGGCGCAAGACCAACCCGATGCCGAACTTCCGCGGCACCCGCTTCACCAACGCACACGAGACGCTGATCTGGTGCGCCAAGGACGAGAAGGCGCGCTACACCTTCAACTATCGCGCGATGAAAGCGCTCAACGACGACCTGCAGATGCGCTCGGACTGGCTGATGCCGATCTGCGCCGGCAGCGAGCGGGTGAAGGGCGAGGACGGCGCAAAAGCCCATCCGACGCAAAAGCCCGAGGCTTTGCTCTACCGCATCCTGCTCGCCTGCACGAAGCCGGGCGACATCGTGCTCGATCCCTTCTTTGGCACCGGCACGACCGGTGCCGTGGCCCGCCGCCTTGGTCGACGCTGGATCGGCGTCGAGCGTGAGCCAGCCTACATCAAGGTCGCGCGCGAGCGGATCGCCTCGACGCTGCCGCTCGACGAGAGCGCGATGAAAACGGTGCCCGACAAGCGCGACGCGCCGCGGGTTGCCTTCGGGGTCCTCGTCGAAAGTGGGATGGTGCCCCCGGGAACGGTGCTCACCGACGCCAAGCGCCGCTGGACCGCCAGCGTCCGCGCCGACGGCTCGGTCGCCTGCGACCTGCACGCCGGCTCGATCCACAAGGTCGGCGCCGCGCTCCAGGGCGCGCCGTCGTGCAACGGCTGGACCTTCTGGCATATCGACAAGGCCGGCGACCTGATGTTGCTCGACGCCTTGCGGCAACAGCACCTCGCCGCGCTATAGCGCCGGCCATGCGCACACTCATTCGCCCGACGGGCTTCGTCGACTCGCCCTTCGGCCATGACGGGAAGGTCGCTCGCCTCGCCGGCGGACTGAACTGGTTCTCGGCAGCCGAACTCATCACGGTGGACGGCAATCGCCGGACCGCGACTGAACTGGTGCCTGTTGCGGGGATTGAGGACCGTTTCGACGACGCGCTTGCCGCTCAATGGGCGGCACTGACCGCCACACGCGCGCCGCTGCAGCTCGGCGAGCGCACCGTTCGCTTGGACCAGCCGCAGGTCATGGGCATCGTCAATGCCACGCCGGACAGCTTCTCCGACGGTGGCCAGTTCGCCGACGCCGCCGCGGCTGCCGAGGCCGGTGCCCAAATGGCAGCCGAAGGTGCAGCGATCATCGACGTCGGCGGGGAATCGACCAGGCCAGGCGCGCGCTCGGTCTGGGAAGGCGACGAGATCGAACGTATCGCGCCCGTCATCCGCAAGCTCGCCGCTGGAGGCGCGGCCGTGAGCGTCGACACCCGCAAGGCCGATGTGATGACGGCAGCGGTCCAGGCTGGCGCGAGGGTGATCAACGACGTCT
This sequence comes from Sphingomonas flavescens, assembly GCF_030866745.1. NCBI lineage: Bacteria > Pseudomonadati > Pseudomonadota > Alphaproteobacteria > Sphingomonadales > Sphingomonadaceae > Sphingomonas > Sphingomonas flavescens. The sequence goes on from NZ_CP133016.1 coordinate 199,773, forward strand.
CCGCGCTGACCTACGATGAGCGATCTGCCCAGGTCGCCGCGACTCTAAACGTCCCTGTCGTCCTGATGCACCATCAGGGCGACCCGCAGACGATGCAGGACGACCCGCGCTACGACGACGTGCTGGTCGAGGTTTACGTCTGGCTTGAAGAGCGGATTGCCGCCGCGGTCGGCGCCGGCATTTCGCGCGACCGCATCCTCGTCGATCCCGGCTTCGGTTTCGGCAAGAACGTCGGGCACAATCTCGAACTCATGAACGGCCTGGCGCTGTTCCACTCGCTCGGCTGCCCGCTCGTCCTCGGTGCCAGTCGCAAGCGCACGATCGGGGCTTTGTCGAACGAAGCGTCGGCCGATCGCCGCCTCGCCGGCAGCCTCGCCTTTGCGCTGAAGGCAGTCGAGCAGGGTGCACAGCTCATCCGCGTTCACGACGTCGCGGAAACGGTGCAGGCATTGCGCATCTGGCGCGGCCTGCGCGACCAGGCGCTGACGCCCCGGCTATAGCGCCTCGCATTCGTCTGGCTCGAGTGGGACTGCCATGCTAGTCGCGCCGCGCAAAGACCTAGGAATGCTAAGTACCCGATGCTGAAGAACCTTTTTTCGAAGGGCTCGCACGCGCAGGAGCCAGAAGCCGCAGCAGCGCCGCAGGCTTCCGCAGCCGCCGAGTCCCGCGGCTACACCGTTGGCTGGCTGCTGAAGACCGACGAGGCGAGCATCATCTGGGATACCCCCAGGCCCGTCCGCGTCGATGCGCAGAGCAATGACCCGCGGTCGGTCGCCCAATGCCCTTCTGTGCTGGACTTCGACCGCCGCCATTTTGTGGTCAATTGCCCGATCGACGTTCATTTGCGGCTGAAACTGACCGCTACCGGCATGGACATCACCAACGTGCTCGCAGACAAAAGCCCTATTCGGGCGGAGGCCTTGCAGCGCTGGATCGTGTTCCAGCCGCGCCATGAATGGCGGAACCCGCAGCGGCCCGTGCTGCAGATGCTGACCAGCTACGTGTTTGTCTCTGACGATCCGGTTTACGTGAACCAGTACCCCCCAATCTTTCACTACGCCGGCGACAATCGCCCGGGCGTCCAGATCGGCGGCCGCTTTCCGATCGACATCTGGCCGCGCGCCTTGATGTGGGCGTTCGAATGGCATGATACGACCAAGGACCTAATCCTGCGACGCGGCGAGCCCTTGTTCACCGTCCGCTTCGAGGGGCCCGATCCTTCCGCAAACGTGCGCTTGGTCGAGGCGACGAAGACGCCCGAGCTTGAAAGCTATATGACCTCGATCACGGGCGTGACGGAGATCGTCGGCCAGACCTATTCACTATTCAAGAATGCGCGCGAGCGCCGGCCCGAGCGTCTGCTCGTCCCGAAGAAATAGTTTCGCGAAGGAAGGGGTATCTGGTTTGAAGTACGTTCGTGTCCTGCAGTGGTCCGCCGACGCCGACAGCATCACCCTGCAGATGCTGGGTGAGGATGACAGCACTCAGAGCTTCCAACTGGGCAAGGAATGCGCGGCGAGCGCCGCCGGGGCGCTGGCATCTGAACTGGCCAAGTCCGGCGCGGAAGGGATCGAGCAGCAATTCATCCGGCCCAAGGGCCTGCAGACCGGCAAGACTGGTCGTAATGAGCCCGTGCTGTTCATGACCCTCGAAGGCGGTGTCGAACTGCCGCTGGTTTTCCAGCCCGAAGCTCTGCCTTTGCTGATTGCAGAACTGGAGAAGCTGAGAGGCGTCCTGCAACCAGGTTCCGACGTCCGCTGGATGTAGGCCCAGCGAACGATTGGAATGCACAAGATCAGCACATGATCATGGTTTGATCGTCAGACCATCATCGAGTCTGGACTGGACGGCGCGTAAGGTTGCCCATCATCCACAAGGGGTAGTGGGCCATGCGCGGACGAAAGCTGAACACGCTGTTTTTATGCGTCAGCCTTACTGGACTTGGCGCCTGCGGCGGCGGTGGTGGGACGGGGATGAACTTTATCCCGGCCCCGCCTCCGGCTCCGCCGCCCCCACCTCCGCCTCCAACCGTCGCAGCGACGGCGCCATTCGGCCTGACGACCAGCCAGCAATTCGCGACGTACGGCGCGCTCAGCCGGTCGGACGCGGGCGCTTACAACGTAAAGCCCGCAGATCCCTCGGCGATCAGCTTTCGTTGGTCAGCGACGAGCAATACTTACGAGATGACCGTGCCGGGCTTCTCGCCTGCGCAACTGTCACTCAGCTTCCCGGGTAACAATGAGCGTGCATTCTGGGCGGTCGACGGCAGCGGCAACCGCCTGCCGCTCGCGGTGTCGGTTTTGCTCCCCAGCGATACGAACGTCAATTTAAGCTATTCGAGCCTGGCATTCTACCAAACCTACCCGGACAACGCGACGAACCCGTTCATCTACGGGATGTTCGCTTTCGGGCTGCCAACTGCTCCAGGGGGCGTGCCCGTCTCCGGAACGGGAATTTACGACGCCAAAGTGCGAGGATTGACGATCAGCAACAACGGGTATGAAATTATTGGGGACGCGCAGCTGACCTTCGACTTTGCGGCTGGTTCCTTGAGCGGATACATGCGCCCGCGTCTTTTCAACGACTGGGACGGTGTTGATCGTGCGCTGCCCCAATACGACTTCAAAAATACTGTTTATTCCGCCGGAAGCACCGCCTTTTCTGGCCAGCTTGCGGGGCCGGCCGGGACTGACGGCTCCGCGTTCGACGGGCGTTTTACCGGGCCGGCGGCGCAGGAACTGGTCGCCGGTTTCAAGGCAACCTACGTCGATCCGTTCGACAGTGTCACGAAGACGATGGGCGGCGTTTGGCTCGGGAAGAAGCAGTGACGACGCCGTCAGGCCGCGGTGTCGATCCCGAGTTCGCCAAGCTTGCGATATAGGGTCGACCGCCCGATCCCAAGCCGGCGGGCGACTTCGGTCATGCGGCCCCGATAGTGGCCGATGGCCAGGCGGATGATGTCGGCTTCGATATCTTCGAGCGGCCGGAGATGGCCATCACTGCTGTAAAGCGTGACACCCGGGGCGCCCGCCAGCATTTCCTCGCTGCGTTCTGCACTGACGGTCGGTGCGAAATCGGTGCGGCGTGCGGTGTAGCGCGACTGGACTGCGATGTGCGGGAAGTGTTGCGCTGTCAGCGCGCTTTCCTCGCATTGCAGCGCCGCGCGGAACAGGACGCCGGCGAGCTGGCGGACGTTGCCCGGCCAGCCGTAGCGCATCAGCACCGCCAGCGCGTCATTGCCAATCGACAGCTCTTTAAGGCCCGTTTGCTCGGCAAGGCGTTGCAGCAGGTGGCGCGCAAGCGCAGGGATGTCGCCGCTGCGTTCGCGGAGCGACGGCAGGTTGACCGTCGTGCCGCCGATCCGTTCGGCGAGGCCGGGATGGAAATCTTCGGGCAACGCGCGATTGCTGGTCGCGATGACGCGGACGTCGACGGAGTAGCTGCCGTTGAGCCCGACCGGGCGAACTTCGCCGGTCGCAAGCATGCGGTCGAGCAGTTCCTGCGTCTGCAGCGGCAGGCAACCGATGTCGTCAAGGATCAAGGTGCCGCCGTCCGACTGGACGAGCTTGCCCACCTTCGACGTGAAGGCGCCCGGGAAGGCGCCCTTCTCGTGGCCGAACAATTCGCTGTCGACGATATTCGCGGCGGCCGCCTTGCAGTCCAGGGTCAGCAGGGGTCCTTTCGCGCGCAAGCTGGCGCCGTGGATAGCACGGGCGACGGTTTCCTTGCCCGTCCCGGGCTCGCCGATGATCAGCACGGGCAAACGGTTGCGGGCGGACTTGGCGGCAACCGCGAGGGCCGCACGGAATTCGGGGGCAGCGCCAATCAACTGCTCGAGCGCCAGCGGGCGAGCGAGCTTCTCCGAAACCGGCGCCAATTCACCGGCCGCGCGGCGGCGATCGGCGTTCGCCGCAAGGGCCTCGAGCAGTCGCTCTGGCGCGACGGGCCGAACCAGGAAATCGGACGCGCCGGCGCGCATTGCTTCGACCGCGATCGCGACATTGTCGCTCTGCGACAGGACGATAACCGGCAAGCCGGTGCGTTGTCCGCGCAGCGCCGTGATCAACTGAGGACCCCTGTCTGCATCCCACCCGCCCAGCAAGACGGCGAGAACCTCGCGGCCGTGCGGGCCCTGCAGCAGCGCGATCGCCGTTTCCTCGTCGGCGGCGCCGACGACGCTCCAACCGGCGCGCCCGGCGATGGCCGAAATCAATCGGCGCTCTTCCGGATTCGCGTCGAGCAGCAGCAGTGAACGGATCGGTTCTTCACGCATGAATGACAGGCCTTCCTCCGCGCGGTCATAGGGGCAGAGGAGTAAAGGTCGCCTTAACTGCTTGATGTGCGACGTTCATTCCGCCGCAGACGCAAGGGACTTGGGCGTTACCGAACGCCTTGTTATGGGGTGGTGAACGACAGACGCATCCAACAGAGGGATTTTGAATGGCGCACAGTGAAGAACCCTTGCTCGAAAATCCGCCGACGCAGGAAATGTCCTCGCATGTCGCCGACTATTCGAGCTTCGTGAAGCTCTTCAAATGGGGCGCCATCATCTGCTTCATCGTCGGCTTCCTGTGGCTGTCGATCGTGAAGGCCTATTGGTAAGATTCGCCCGGTGAAGATCGCGGTCCTGAAGGAAGCAGACGGCGAGGCGCGCTGCGCCGCGATTCCGGAAACGGTGAAGAAATATGTCGCCCTGGGCGCCGATGTCGCGGTCGAGCGCGGTGCGGGCGAGGGCGCATCGACTGCCGACAGCGACTTTGAGGCTGCGGGCGCAAGCCTCGGTTCGCGCGCCGAAGTTCTCAAGGATGCGGCCGTAATCCTGACGGTGAACGGCCCGGAACCTGCGTCGCTGAACGGCGCAATCCCCGGGGCGCTGCTCATCGGAGCGCTGGATCCCCTGCGCCGGCGCGAGGCCGTCGACGCTTATGCGAAGTCAGGCGTCGATGCGCTGGCAATGGAATGGATGCCGCGCATCACGCGGGCGCAGTCGATGGACATCCTTTCCTCGCAATCTAACCTTGCCGGCTACAAGGCGGTTGTCGAAGCCGCCGCCGCCTACGGCCGGGCTTTCCCAATGATGATGACGGCAGCGGGGACGATCAGCCCGGCCAAGGCCTTCGTCATGGGCGTTGGCGTCGCCGGTCTCCAGGCGATCGCCACTGCGAAGCGTCTTGGCGCGCAGGTCAGCGCGACCGACGTCCGCTCCGCCACGCGCGAGCAGATCCAGTCGCTCGGCGCCAAGCCGATCTTTGTCGAAAATGTCGCAGGCATCGAGGGCGAAGGCTCGGGCGGCTACGCGACCGAGATGTCCGAGGAATATCAGCGGGCGCAGGCCGAGCTCGTCTCCGGCCACATCGCCAAGCAGGACATCGTCATCACCACCGCGCTGATCCCCGGACGGCCCGCCCCGCGCCTGATCAGCGACGCGCAGATTGCCAGCATGCGGCCCGGCAGCGTCATCGTCGATCTCGCCGCCGAAGCCGGCGGCAACGTCGAAGGCACGGTCAGCGGCGAGCGGGTCGTCAAGCACGGCGTCACCATCATTGGCGCCGCGAACCTCGCGCGTAGCCTCGCCGCCGATGCTTCGGCCCTGTTCGCGCGCAACCTCTATAATTTCCTCGCCGCCTTCTGGGACAAGGATTCCGGCAAGCCCGTGCTTCCTGACGACGACGAAATCGTGAAGGGCATCCGCCTCACGCAAGGCGGCAAGGTCGTCAGCGAGCGATTGCTTCAGGCCTGAGGCTCTGGCGGGCGGCAGAGATCGACCCAGCGCTCCGCGACCAGCTCAAACAGCCGCTCAACGCCCACTTCGACCGACGTGTTGAGCGACCCACCAGCGGGGTAGACGATGTCGAAATCGTGCAGCGAACGGTCGAGATAGACGGGCAGGGGCGTGTTCAGCCCGAACGGACAAACGTCGCCGACCGGATGCCCCGTCAGCTCGAGCGTCTCCTCCGCGCCAAGCATCCGCGGCCGCGAGCCCAGCTCATCCTTGCACTTGCGGTTGTCGAGCCGCGCGTCGCCCCGCGCCACCAGCAGGAACAATTGCTCGCCCGCCCGCACGGCCAGCGTCTTGGCGATCCGGCCCGGCTCGACGCCGAGCGCCCGCGCCGCGCTCTCCACCGTGGCCGTGCTCTCCTGCACCTCGATCAGGCGGAGCTCGGGCGCATTTGCCGCCAGCCACGCGCGAACGCTCTCCAGGCTCATTCGCCCACCACATGGAAAACGATCTCGCGCTCAGGCGGACGACGCCGATGTTCGAACAGGAAAATACCTTGCCACGTTCCGAGCATCGGTTGACGCGCCATCACCGGCACCGACAATTGGGTCGCGGTCAACGCGGCCCGGAGGTGCGCCGGCATGTCGTCCGGTCCCTCGTCGTCATGCTCATATTCCGCGCTCTCCGGCGCAAGCCGGGTTAGAAACGCTTCGAGATCCCGGCGCGCGGCAGGCGCCGCATTCTCCTGGATGACGAGGGATGCCGAGGTGTGGCGGCAGAAAACGGTCAGCAGACCGTCGGTGATGCCGCTGTCGGTAAGGAAATGCTGGACCGCATCCGTAATTTCGATGAGGCCCTGGCGACTCGCGCGAATCGGCAAAACGGCGATGGATTGGCGCAACATCGGGTCGCGCTAATGCCGATTATTCGGCCTGCCAACCGGTGACAAACCGCCGGCATAACGCACAAAAGAAAAGCGCCCGTCTTTCAACGAGCGCTCTCTAACTCTTTGATATACGGCCTGACTTTCGTCAGGGCACGGCCAAATTAGCCGTTACCGCCAGCCGTATCCCAGCCATGACCCATGAGCCAGCTCATGAAACCGCGGGACGTTTTGACCTTCTTCATCTCGCTTACCCCGTTTTGCACTGCGATTCGGCAGCTGGGGTCATTATTAACCTTAATCGTTATGGTTAGCAAACAAGTAACCATGTTTTTTGCGAAGACGAGCGAATACTTAACCGAAGGTAGTATTAGGATTTTTTGTTAGGCGGCGGTGCGCTTGCGGTCGGAAACCAAGCGTTTGGTCAGACTCTCGAGGCCCATCGGCCGGCCGACCGCGAAGCCTTGGGCGATATCGCAGCCCATTTCGACCAGCAGATCGAGAATATCGCGATGCTCGACGCCTTCGGCGACGACCTTGCGGCCCAATGAGTGGGCGAGGCCGACCGTGGACTGCACCATCAACCGGTCGCTGCGATTGTCAGCAATACCTTTGACGAAGCTTTGATCGATCTTGATCTCGTTGGCCGGGATCTTCTTCAGGTAATCGAGCGTCGACAAACCGGTCCCGTAGTCGTCGATCGAAATGTTGACGCCGAGATCGCGCAAGCGGCCAATCATCTCCAATCCTTCGCCGCTACCGGCGAGCGCGGCCGTTTCCGTCAGCTCCAGCGTCAAATGATGGGCAGGGAGGCCGTGCCGGGCCAGTGAGGCGGACAGGCGCAGCGTGAATCCGCGGTCGCTGAGCAGCCGGGCGGATAGATTGACCGCAACGTCGAATGTTACACCGCGCTTGTTGATCTGCGCTGCCGCGGCGATCGCGTGGTCGAGCACGAAGTCGGTCAGCTTGCCAATGCGGTTGTGCTGTTCTGCTGCGGCGACAAATTCCGAAGCGGCGATCGGACCCTTCTCAGGGTGGGTCCACCGCGCCAGCGCTTCCGCGCCGATGATCCGCCGGGTCGCGAGGTCGAGCTTGGGCTGATAGGCGACCCACACTTCTCCGCGATCGATCGCCTCGTCCAGCTGGCTGAGCATCGACAGCCGCCAGGACGCGCTCTCCAGGGTTTCCGGGTCGTGATATTTCCACTTGAGGCCATCGTGCGCCGCTTCGTCGGCGGCGACGAGGGCACTGGCCAGACGATTGGCGGGCGACCGTCCACTTCCGACTTCGACGCCAAATGAGATGGTGAGGTCGAGCGACAGGCCGTTGATCCGGGCGGGCGTGCGAAAGAGTGCATAAAGTGCCTCGAGGTGATTGCCGACCGGTTGGCGGCTGTTCTCGAACCATGCGAAAATACCAGCATCGCCCTGATACAGTACCCGATCGGGGGAGCCGACCTTCAGGCGCGCGACGATCTGGTCTATCAGCTGGCGCTCGCTGTTCGGGGGCAGGGTAGCGACGATTTCTTCGTAATTGAGCATCCGCGCGGCGACCAGCGCCTGCTCGTGACCCGCACGATTGGCACGCAATGCGCTGAGGTTAGGCAAGTTGGAGATGGCGTTCACCAGGCCGCGATCGCGGTACCTGCGCCAGCCCATGACCGTCGCAACGATGATCAGGACGAAGAGGCCGGGCGTGACGTCAAAGAAGATCAGCTGCGCTTCCGTGAAAATCGGCGCGATCAGAAGCGCGGCAGAAGCAATGCTGAACGCCGCGAGCGATTCAGCGAAACGTCGCCGCAGCAGAACCACCGTCACCGCGGCGAGGGCGAGCGCAAAACCGGGAAGCCAGCCAAGATCAAGCGGGCGACCCTGCTTCAGGGTCTCGGCGCCAAGGGCGTGGATGTAGACGCCGTACGATCGGCCGTAACCGGGCAGGAAGTACCTATCGCCGAGGATTTCCGACGCGATGCCGATGACCACGTCCTTCCCTTCAAGTTGCTTGGCGCTGACACGGCCGCTCAGCACGTCAGCGGCGGAATAGGATGGCAAGCTGCCGGAGCGTAGCGAATAATCGACGAAGAATTGCTCGCCCGGCTTGCCCTTTGCGTCGGCGAGTAGGGCTGCGAATGACGGGACGGTACGGCCCTCGACCTTGGCGGCATAGGGCAGGCGCCACACGGCATTCTGCCAATTATACTCGACGCTTGCGACACCGAGCTGCGCGTTTCGCGAAAAGATCGGAAGCGGCAGCGAGTCCACGCGTTTCCCGTCGCCGGCGCCGATCTTGTACCGGGTCAGCAGCGTCACCCGTCCGGAGCGGCGGATCGCCTCGGCGAACCGGCGGTCTTCGGCGGGATTCGACGCGAATGAGAAATTGATGTCGTAAACGATGCGCTTGGCGCCCGCCGCGGTCAGGCGATCCACGAGATCGGCCTGGCGGCCGCGTGGCCACGGCCAGTTGCCATATTGGCGCAGCGAGGCGTCATCGATTTTGATGACGACGACCTTGCCGGTAGCGTTATGCTCGTGGAGGCTGTTGCGGCTCACGCGCAAAGCGTCCTCAAAGACTTCGCCGAGCCCGATCAGGCCGGAAATCAGCCCGGCGAGCGCCACCCACAGCAGCAGGCGCCACGGCTTTGGTTCCTGTCCTTGAACGCCGCGCTTCGACACGTGCGGTGGAATCCTTCCCTAGGGTTCCCCCCGCATGCGCGCGAAAAGGTTAGGAAAGCGCTAACCGCATCGAAATTAACAGCCGTTCGAATGGCCGCTGCAAAGTCTCTGTCCTATCCCATCGTATCTGTGCCAAGGTGGCGGCGGATGCGCACACACAGCAGGGAAATCGACGGGCGGTGGATGAGCTTCGGCAACTGGCCGCCGCTTAAGTTCACGCAAAAGCTGCTGTCTGGCGTGAACTTAAGTACTTTAGCGGCTTCTTGAGAGGGACCGATGGACTTCATCTCGATCCTGTCGATCTTCATTTTGGCCTGTTTTGTCGGTTATTACGTGGTTTGGTCGGTAACTCCGGCGCTTCATACGCCGCTGATGAGCGTTACCAACGCCATTTCCTCGGTGATCGTCGTCGGCGCCCTGATCGCCGCCGCGGCCGCCGGTAGTCCCAGCTCCAAATGGCTCGGGCTCGCCGCAGTCGCGCTGGCCAGCGTGAATATTTTCGGGGGCTTTGCAGTCACCGCGCGAATGCTGGCGATGTACAAGAAGAAGGATCGCTCGGGAGACAAGACCCATGCATGAGGCGGCCGCCACACCCGCCTGGGTGCTCCTTGCGTATCTGGTCTCCGGCGTCTGCTTCATCCTCGCGCTGAGGGGGCTGTCGAGCCCGGAAAGCAGCCGCCGCGGCAACCGCACCGGCATTATCGGCATGGCGATCGCCGTCGTCACGACGTTGGCGACGCACTACCCCACGATCAGCGAAATACTTACGCCCGACACCGGGCCGACGATCATCCGATACTCAATCGATTGGATCGCCGCTCTGGAAATTCTTGCTGCCATCGCGGTGGGTGGCGCGATCGGCCTCATTACCGCGCGCAAAATTCAGATGACCGCCATGCCGCAGCTGGTCGCGGCGTTTCACAGTCTCGTCGGCCTCGCCGCGGTACTGGTCGGCGCGGCCGCCTACCTAAACCCCGAAGCGTTCGGCATCGCCGCGCGGATCACCCCGGTCTACGGCCCGTCGATCATCAGCATTCTGCCGATCAGCCGGATTGAGATGGGCCTTGGCGTCGCCATCGGCGCCATCACCTTTTCCGGATCGGTGATCGCCTTCCTCAAGCTCAACGGCAACATGAGCGGCAAGCCGATCCTGCTGCCGCTGCGCCACGTCATCAATCTCGGCACGCTGTCCGCCATCCTCGGGCTGATCGCCTACTTTACCCAGGACCAGTCGCCCTGGGTGTTCGCGACCGTGACCGCGCTCAGCTTCCTGATCGGCTTCCTGCTGATCATCCCGATCGGCGGCGCCGACATGCCGGTCGTGATCTCGATGCTGAACAGCTATTCCGGCTGGGCCGCGGCGGCGATGGGCTTCACGCTCCACAACAGCGCGATGATCATCACCGGCGCATTGGTCGGCAGCTCGGGCGCGATCCTCAGCTACATCATGTGCCGGGCGATGAACCGCAGCTTCATCTCGGTCATCGCGGGCGGTTTCGGCGGCGACGCTGGCGCGGGCGGCGCCGCGGCGGCAATCGATCGTCCCTACAAGCGCGGCTCTGCGGAGGACGCCGCCTTCCTGATGAGTCAGGCCGACCAGGTCATCATCGTCCCCGGCTACGGCATGGCCGTCAGCCAGGCGCAGCACGCGCTCAAGGAAATGGGCGACAAGCTGAAGGCCGAGGGCGTCCGCGTGAAGTACGCGATCCACCCGGTCGCCGGTCGCATGCCGGGGCACATGAACGTCCTGCTGGCCGAAGCGAACGTGCCTTATGACGAGGTGTTCGAGCTGGAGGACATCAACAACGACTTCGCGCAGACCGACGTCGCGTTTGTCATCGGCGCTAACGACGTCACCAACCCGGCCGCCAAGACCGACAAGAGCTCACCGATCTACGGCATGCCCGTGCTCGACGTCGAAAAGGCACGCACCGTCCTGTTCGTGAAGCGCTCGATGGGCGGCGTGGGCTATGCCGGCGTCGACAACGAGCTTTTCTACCGGGACAACACCATGATGCTGCTGGCCGACGCCAAGAAGATGGTCGAGGAAATTGTGAAGGCGCTCGGCTGATGCGGAAGCTCGGCCTGATCGGCGGCACCAGCTGGTCGTCGACGGCGCTCTATTACGAACATCTCAACCGCGGGGTCGCAGCGCGGCTCGGCGGGCTGCACAGCGCGCGTCTGGTGATCGAAAGCCTCGACCTCGCGCCGTTCGCGACGAAGGAATTGTCGGGCGATTGGGACGGAGTGGCCGAGGATACGCTGGCAGCGGCCAGGCAATTGGAGGCTGCCGGCGCCGATGGCGTGATTATCACCTCCAACACCGGCCACAAGGTCTACGACGCCGTTGCGCCCAAGGTCGGCGTGCCGATGCTTCACATTGCCGATGCGACGGCCGACAAGCTCGTCGCCGACGGACGCAAGCGGATCGCGCTGCTCGGCACGCGGTTCACGATGCTGGAGCCGCACATCCGCAGCCGCCTCGAGGCGCGCGGCCTGTCGCTGGCGCCGATCGAGCAGGCTTGGGTCGATGAGGTCGACCGGGTCATTTTCGAGGAACTCGCGGCCGGGAACGTCGTCCGCAACAGCCAGCGCAAGCTTAAGACCCTGCTGAGCGAGCTTGCCAAGCAGCGCGTTGATGCCGCGATCCTCGGCTGCACCGAGCTAGTGATGGCCGTCGACGTCCGTTCCAACGTCCTGCCGGTCTACGACACGACCGAAATCCACGCCCGCGCCTGCGTCGAGTGGATGCTTGCCGAAGAGGAGCAGTCGCGGGCCGCGGCCTGACGCTGGAAGGGCGGGGCGGCACCGCCTAGATAGCGAAGATGAATCGAACACCGGCCGACCGTCCGGCTCATCCGAATTCCGCCGAGCGCTTCAACGAGGACCAGGCGACGTACGCCGTGCGCGGCGAGGGGGCGCCCGACCTCGACGCTGGTGTGGCGGCGATCCGCGAGGTGCTGAAGACGCTGCCGGTCCGCCCCGGCGTCTACCGGATGCAGGACGCGCGCGGGGACGTGCTCTATGTCGGCAAGGCGCGGACGCTGAAGAACCGGGTGACGAGCTACACGCAGGTCGCGCGGCTGCCGAAGCGCCTGCAGCGGATGGTGTCGCAGACGCGCTCGATGACCATCGTCACGACGCGCACCGAGGCGGAGGCGCTGCTGCTGGAAGCGCAGCTGATCAAGCGCTTCCGGCCGCCGTACAACGTGCTGCTGCGCGACGACAAAAGCTTCCCGTTCATCCTGCTGCGCGAGGATCATAAATTCCCTCGTGTCCAGAAGCATCGCGGCGCGCGGCGGATCAAGGGTCAGTACTACGGACCGTTCGCCAGCGCCGGTTCGGTAACGCGGACGCTTAATGCGCTCCAGAAGCTGTTCCTGCTACGCAGCTGTTCCGACAGCTTTTTTGCCAACCGCTCGCGGCCTTGTCTGCTCTACCAAATCAAGCGATGCTCGGCGCCCTGTGTCGGCCGGATCGACGAGCCTGACTATGACGAACTGGTCGATGAGGCGAAGGAATTCCTGTCCGGCAAATCCACGGGGGTTCAGACGAAGCTCTCGCGGCTGATGGCCGAGGCCGCGGAGAAGCGGGATTACGAGCTGGCGGCCGTCTATCGCGACCGGCTGCGTGCGCTGACCTACATCCAAGGCAGCCAGACGGTGCATGCCGAGGGCCTGGGCGATGCCGACGTCTTCGCGCTGGCTTGCAAGGCGGGCACGGTCTCTATCCAGGCATTTTTCATTCGCGGTGGGCAAAACTGGGGTCATCGTGCCTTCTTCCCCGCTCACACAAACGACGTTCCGGAAACCGAGGTTCTCTCAACCTTTCTGGTCCAGTTCTATGAAGACATGCCGCCGCCACGGCGTATCCTCGTCGACCGCGAGCTGGCTGATCGCGAACTGCTCGAGGAAGCGCTGTCGGAGCGGGCCGAGCGTAAGGTCGTCATCGAGATTCCACAGCGTGGCGCGCGGCGTAAGCTGCTGGAGCAGGCCAAGCGCAATGCTGAAGAAGCGCTCGACAGGCGAATGGCCGAGACCACGACGCAGACCAAGGTGCTCCGCGAACTTGCCGATACGTTCGAGCTAAGCGACGTACCCAAGCGCATCGAAGTCTACGACAACAGCCACATCATGGGCACTAATGCGACCGGCGCGATGATCGTCGCCGGGCCGGAGGGCTTCCGCAAGAACAACTACCGCAAGTTCAATATCAAGGCGGCACAGACCAACGACGATTTTGGGATGATGCGCGAAGTGCTGGAGCGGCGCTTCGCACGACTGGAGAAGGAAGACCCGGATCGTCAGACCGGCGAGTGGCCGGATCTTGTGTTGATCGATGGCGGCAAGGGCCAGCTGTCAGCGGTCTGCGAGGTCATGGAGGAGATGGGTGTCCATGACGTGCCGGTCGTCGGGGTTGCCAAAGGCCCGCACCACGGACGCGAGGGGCGCGAAGTGTTTCACCTTCCGGGCGGACGCGAGATCACCTTCCCGACCAACTCCGCGATCCTCTTCTATTTGCAGCGGCTGCGCGACGAGGCGCACCGCTTCGCGATTGGCACACACCGGGCGAAGCGCGCGAAGAGCCTGACGACTTCGACGCTGGACGAGGTTCCCGGCATCGGACCGAACCGCAAGCGCGCCTTGCTGATGCACTTCGGGACAGCGCGGGCGGTAAAGGGTGCGGCACTGGAGGATCTCGAGAAAGCGCCAGGCATCAGTCGCGCGACCGCACGGCAGGTGTACGACTACTTCCACCCGCGCGGATGAGGAGCGAGACCGCCGCGATCGTCTGCGCTCTTCGCAATCACGGCGAGCATGGTGCGATCGTACGGCTAATGACACCGGAGCAGGGGCTGATTGCTGCTTACGTGCGCGGCGCGCGCGGCCGGCGAATGCGACCGGTGCTCATCGCGGGCAACGTCGTCGATGCGCGCCTTTCGGCGCGGACCGAGGCTCAATTACCGCAGGCGGAGATCGAGTTGGTGCACAGTCGCGGTCCGTTGCTGTCAGAACCGCTGCCCGCGGCGGCGATCGAGTGGGCGACGGTGCTCACGGCGAGTGCGTTGCCTGAGGGGCAGCCATACCCACTGCTGTATCAGGCGTTCGAAGGTTTGCTCGATGCAATCGAAGCGTCGCCGTCCGCGAACGGCTGGGGTGTCGCGCTGGTCAGATATGAGCTGCTCCTGCTAGCCGAACTCGGGTTTGGCCTCGACCTTGAGCGATGTGCCGTGACTGGGGCGAACGACGACCTCGTTGCGGTCAGCCCGAAGTCGGGGCGCGCAGTCAGTGCCGCAGAGGCGGAGCCCTATACCGGAAAGCTGCTACCGCTTCCCGCATTCGTCCGCGCTGGGGGTCGCGCTTCATGGGAGGACATCGCCGACGGCTTGGACCTGACCGGTCACTTCCTCTTGCGTGATGTTCTCAACGACCGCTCGCGCCCTGTCGCCGATGCGCGAGGGAGGCTCGTTGAGCGGTTGCGCCGCGCGGGCGGTCTCGCTTAGGCTTGGCTGGTGACGATCGATACGCTGGCCATGCTCTTTCCCAACGTCGCGGTAACCCGCGGCATCGCGGTGCGCGTGGCGGTCAGTTATTTGGTCGAGCAGTCCGATCCTACGAGCGATCGGTGGTTCTGGTCGTACCATGTCCGGATCGAGAATGGTGGTGAAGTCGCAGTGCAGCTGCTGTCGCGCAGCTGGACGATCATCGACGGACGCGGGACGGTGCACGAGGTCGTCGGCGAGGGCGTTGTGGGCGAAATGCCGCTGATCGCTCCGGGCGCGAGCTTCGATTATGTTTCGGGATGTCCACTCGACACGCCGGCAGGATCGATGAGCGGTACGTACCGCATGGTCGACGAGAACGGCACGGCTTTCGACGTCGAGATCCCACGCTTTCAGCTTCTCAGCGCCTGAGAGAATAGCAATCTCTTCCCGCAGGGTCGTCCTGTCCGCCAACAGCAATTGGAACATCGCCAATTTTCGGGCGGGATTGGTCGCTGGCCTACGCGCCGCTGATTACGAGCCGGTTGTTATCGCCCCTCAGGATCCGGAAGCAGCGAGCCGGATGGAAGCGCTCGATGTCGACCGCATTGAGGTAAAAATCGACCGTTCCGGAATGAACCCAGTTGCAGATCTTCGATTGTTATACGACTACCGAAGGCTTCTGCGGCGGCTTCGACCAGCGGCATACATGAGCTTCACAATCAAGCCGAACATCTACGGGGCACGGGCCGCCGCGTCCTGTGGCATCCCGGCCTTTCCCAACGTGAGCGGTCTCGGCACGGCCTTCATCGGTAACGGAGGATTGCAGCAGATTGTGACTCCTTTGTACCGCTGGGGTTTCAGGCGGGCGGCCAAGGTATTTTTCCAGAATAGCGAGGACCGAAACCTGTTCGTCGAACGGCGCATCGTCGGCACAGCGCGAACGCAAGTTCTTCCCGGTTCCGGCGTCGATCTCGATCGCTTTACGCCCGCTCTCATGCCGGAAGGGCCACCGACTTTCCTGCTCGTTGGCCGCATGTTGCGCGATAAAGGGATTTTTGAGTTCGCCGAGGCGGCCCGCCACGTCCGCAGGCAGGTCCCCGGCGCACGCTTCCAATTGCTGGGGCCCGTCGACGAGGGCAATCGCACGGCCATCGGCCGCGGGCAGCTCCAGGAGTGGGTTCGCGACGGTACTTTGGAGTATTGCGGAACCACTGAAGACGTCCGGCCTTACATCGCCGGCGCCTGGGCAGTGGCACTGCCATCCTATCGGGAGGGCTTGCCGCGCTCACTGCTGGAAGCCGGCGCAATGGCCCGGCCACTGATTGCGACCGACGTTCCCGGCTGTCGTGCCGTGGTGAAAGACGGTCTGAATGGTTATCTTTGCACCGTGCGCGACCCACTTTCTCTCGCCAATGCGATGATCAAGCTGGCAGCCCTGCCGGCCGCCAGTCGCTTTGCGATGGGTGCTGCAGCGCGTGAAACGGTTGCAGAGAGCTTCGGAGAGAAGCGCGTTATCAATGCTTACCTCGAGGCACTCTCCGATGTCGCGCTAAGCCATGGGTAGCCCAGCATTTGATCGGGACGTGCCACCATCGGGTCCCGCTGGCCACCGGGCCTATGTCATCGGCGACGTGCACGGCCGACTCGATTTGCTCGAGAATTTGCTGGCGCGGATCCATTCCGAATTGCAGCGCCATCCCGCTCCCAAGACGACGATCATCTTCGTCGGAGATTTGATCGATCGTGGTCCTAGCTCCGCACAGGTGTTGGAGCGGCTGCGCACGTACAGACGGGCCGGTATCGAAACGGTCTTCTTGCTCGGCAATCACGAGGAGGTCTTGCTACGGATTCTCGAAGGGGAAGGTGCGCTGATTGCCAACTGGCGCACTTTCGGCGGGACGGAGTGCCTCGAGAGTTACGGTGTCGATCCTCAAGCTTTACGACATGCCAATCACGGTGAGGCGCTTGCGATCGTCCGCCGCGCCATTCCGAAGGAGCACGTGCATTTCCTTCGCTCCTTTGCCGACAGTTGTCAGTTCGGTGATTACCTCTGCGTCCATGCGGGCATTCGGCCCGGGATCGCGATTGACGAGCAGACGCAAGCGGACATGCGGTGGATTCGTGAGCCATTCCTGCTCGACGACAGCGATCATGGCTTCGTCGTCGTTCACGGCCATACGATCACGGCAGAAGTCGAACAGCGGCCAAACCGCATCGGCATTGACACGGGCGCCTACCGGAGTGGGGTGCTGACGGCGCTGGGGATCGAAGGGACGGAACGCTGGCTGTTGGACACGCGATCCCAGGCTGATTGATTTGCCTCACACCGCGGAATAGTCATGATGGACGAATTCCATGGGACATTGCCCGGTTGGTCGCGGGCAAGTCGTTTTTGCGCGGGAGCGTTTCTGTGTCTTGTTCTTCGCTCTGCCGCGCCTTCGCAGCTTCACTTTCACTATTCGCGCTGGCTGCCTGTGCCGACACCCGCGGAGGCACGATACCCTATGACCGGCCGCTCGCCGCTCCTGACGAGGTCAAATTCCAGACACTAGGCGCCAATTACCGCATAGCGCCGATGGACAAACTGTCGGTCAAGGTCTTCCGGATGAACGACCTTTCGGGCGATTACGACGTGGATCTCGCCGGCAACATATCCATGCCATTGATCGGGCAAATCTACGCCGCGAACCTGACGACCGAGCAGCTCGATCAGCAGCTGACCGAGAAACTCGGGACCAAGTATCTCGAACATCCGGACGTGAGTGTCGCCATCAAATCGTCCACCGCGCACGTGGTGACAATCGATGGGGCAGTGAAGGAGGGCGGGTCGTACCCGGTCGGGGGGACCGTGTCCCTTATCCAGGCGATCGCCATGGCGAAGGGGACCACCGAGGACGCGAACGCGAGGCGGGTCGCCGTATTTCGGACGGTCGGCGGCAAGCGGCAAGCCGCCGCGTTCGATCTGACGTCCATCCGCCGCGGGCAGGTCCCCGACCCGACGATTTATCCTGGAGACATTATTGTGGTCGATGGCTCTTCCGTGAAAGCCGCGCAGAAGAAGATTCTGCAGAGCATTCCGCTGCTATCGATTTTCGGCCCGCTTTGAGAAGGGCGCCTTAACGGTGAATACGAACGTCGTCGTCAATCCCAAGGCCAGTGGCCCGTCGCGCCGCACACTGGGACCGGCCACAATACTGGCGCCGGCCAGCGCAGCTATTCCGCGGCAGCAATCCTGGACCTGCCGACCCTGCTCCGGATCATTCACCATTGGCGGTGGCTGCTGCTGTCCGCTGTAGCCCTCGGCCTCGCGGGCGCCATCTTGTTCTCGATGCTGACCAAGCCGGTTTACCGCGCGAGCGTCACACTGGAGGCAAACCCGCCGACGGTGTCGGTAAGCGACGAGCAGACCCGACAGCAAAATAATGAGATCACGAATAGTTACGACTTCATCGCGACCCAGGTGGGGTTGCTTGGCAGCCGTGCCGTGGCGGAGCGGACCGCGCAGGAATTGAACCTCGCCAATAATCCGGACGTGGTCTCACAAGACGTCGATGCCTCAACGAGGCTACGTGCCGCGACGGGCGCCGTGACCGGTGGACTGAAGGTAACGGCTCCCGAGGAAGGGCAGCTGATCAAGTTCACCTATGACTCGACATCCCCCCAGCTTGCCGCGTTGATCGCGAACGGGGTCGCGGACAGCTTCATCAATACCGCGTTGCAGCGTCGCTACGAAGCATCGGCTTATGCGCGAAACTTCCTTGAACGGCAGATCAGCAAAACTCGCAGCGACCTCGAGCGCTCGGAACGCGCCGTCGTCGCCTATGCCCAACAGCAAGGCATCATCAACACCGCGGGTGGTACCGCCGAGAAGCAGACCGGCAGTAGCGACACCAATTCACTGCAAGGAGAGTCGCTGGTCCAGCTGAACAGCGCACTGGCTGCCGCGACCGCGCGGCGGATTGCGGCGGAGGGGGCGTATCGGCAGGCGCTGGCGACGGGGCCGACGTCGGAGGTCAACAGCGCCGTTCAGCCGCTGCGCCAGGAACTGGCCAAGCTGCAGGGCGACTATCAGCAGAAGCGTGAATTCATGAAGCCCGAGCATCCGGAGATGCAGAGCCTTCAAGCGCAGATCGCCGAGCTGCAACGCCAGATTTCAAGCCAGATGTCGCAGGCCTCGTCAGGCAGGATCAACGGGCTGTTGGCCGATTATCGCGGTGCCGTCTCCGCGGAGCGTGCCCTGCAGGGTCGGGTCGCCGCGCTGAAAGGCGATGTACTGAACCTGCGCGGTCGGAGCATCCAGTACACGATCCTGCAGCGGGAGGTTGACACCAATCGCAGCCTGTATGACGCGCTCCTGCAGCGGTACAAGGAGATCGGTGTCGCCGGCGGCGTCGGCACGGCGCCGGTCTCAATCGTTGATCGTGCCCAGACGCCGACCCTGCCATTCAAACCCAATTTGCTTCTCAACCTGCTCGTCGGCCTCGGCCTCGGGTTTCTCGCTGGCATTGCGAGCGCCATCGGGCTCGAATTTGCGAACGACACGATTAAGAGCCGTGAAGATGTGCGGCGTAAGTTGGCGCTCGCGTGCCTAGGGTCTGTACCCAAGACCT
This sequence comes from Sphingomonas flavescens, assembly GCF_030866745.1. NCBI lineage: Bacteria > Pseudomonadati > Pseudomonadota > Alphaproteobacteria > Sphingomonadales > Sphingomonadaceae > Sphingomonas > Sphingomonas flavescens. Next base: position 219,142 of record NZ_CP133016.1, read on the forward strand.
CCGCGCGCGGGAGCTTCGTGGACGACCTCAGAAATCCAACGTCGATTGTGTCCGAAGCCTATTCGGCAATTGTCGCCGCGCTTCGCTTCAGTACCGAAGCAGGGATGCCAAAGGTGCTGCTGGTCACGAGCACGCGCTCATCGGAAGGCAAATCATCGTCGGCCCTCGCCATCGCCCAGAATTTTGCGCGTCGGGAGCGCCGGGTACTGCTGATCGACAGCGATCTCCGGCGACCCGCATTCAAGGCGGCCACCGATCGGATCGGTCTCAGCAAGCTTCTCACGACGGAAGATAATCTCGAAAGTCACGTCGTCCAAACCCAGCATGACAATCTATGGCTGCTGCCAAGCGGACCGCTGCCACCCAATCCTGCGGACCTTCTATCGACGGGACGCATTCGGAAGATAATCGGCGAGGCGCGCGACCAATTTGATTTGGTGATCATCGATGGCCCGCCGACCCTGGGTCTGGCGGACGCGCCCTTACTGGCTTCGGCGGCCGAAAATGTGATGTTCGTGATCGAAGGCGGCAAGACGCGCACGCGTGCGGCAATCGAAGCGCTCAATCGTATCGAAACCAGCGGGATCCACGTTCTCGGAGCAGTGCTGACCAAATCGACTGAAAGCGCAGGCGGCTACGGCAATTATGGCTATGGATACGGTTACGGCTATGGGGCCAAGGGCCGCTTGAAAAAGACCGAGATCCTGATGATCCCGCACGACGACAGCGAGGATGACGATCAGAACGGACGAAAGCAGTCGGCCGAGGCCAACGCCTGAAAAATAACCGGGATCGGCAGCAATGACTGGCCGGCGTGTCATAGCCGTCTTGGCGGCGCTTCTGATTGCTGTTGTGATCGTCAGGAATGCGGCCGTTCGCATGCTCGCGCAGCGGGCACCCGGCTCGGCCGCACTGCTTTGGCGCGACCATCCCGATGTCGAGATCGCATCGGCGATGACGCAAATAGCATTGGCTGCCCGGGCGGGTGGGGCAGCACCAGCATCGGCGTACGGCTTGTTGGCTCGCGCCGCAGCGCAGGATCCACTCGCACCCGAACCGTATCTCGTGCGCGGCGTTCAGCTAGAGCTTGGTGCCAAGTCGGACGGCGCTCAACAAGCGTTCGAGGCTGCGCAATGGCGCGATCCGCGATCGCTTCCCGCCGCATATTTCCTGGCGGATAAATTTGTTCGCCAGGGCAGGATTGGCGCGGGCTTGAAGCAGATTGCGGCATTGGCACGGCTTTCTCCCAACGGCGGGCAAATCGCGGCACCGTATCTCGCGTCGTTCGCCAGCAGTCCGGCGAACTGGCCGGCACTTAGGACCACGCTTCGGGATAATCCTGAACTAGCCGAGCCGACGTTGCGAGTATTGAGCAAGCGAGTCGAAACTGTGCCTGCGCTGCTGGCGCTGGCAGACAAACAAGGATTGTCCGGGAGCACGCCGTGGCTTCCGGGATTGCTGGATACACTGATTCAGGCCGGACAATATCATCAGGCAAAGGCGATTTGGGCTCGCGCCGGCAAGCTACCGACCGACGAACCACTTCACGACCCGCAATTCGCTGACAAGGCGTCTCCGCCGCCCTTCAATTGGTCCCTTACATCTAATTCAGTGGGATTGGCCGAGCGGCAATCCGGAGGTCGGCTGCACGTACTCTACTACGGTCAGGAAAACGGTATACTTGCGACCCAGTTGCTGACGCTTGTACCCGGGCCCTACCGCCTTCGCTATGAGCTGCTGAGCGGGCAAACCGCCGGCGAAGCCAGCCTTACCTGGTCAATATGGTGCGACAAGGGCGCGGCTGCCCTGGCTTCGGTCACCATTCGTCAGGGGGCCAAAGATGGCCTGCGATTTGTCGTTCCCGCAAACTGCCCCGCACAATGGCTGCGCTTGTCCGGCTCATCGGCGGATGTCGCGCAGCAAAGCGATGTGACAATTGGCGGACTGAAACTGGAAGCCGTGCCCGGTGTCTGACAAGGTTCGCGATTTCATTGCCCCAGCCTATTTGCTGGCATGTGTAGTGTTTGGGGGAAGTGCTCAAGGCGTTTGGCAAAATGCGCTTCTCCAGCTGGCAGGGCTGATTGTCATCGTTTCGGCCGCCGCATGGCCCTCCGACGATGTATTCCCACGCAGCGCTCGTCCCATATTATGGATGGTGATCGCGGGACTCTTGATCGTCGCCATTCAATCAATCCCTCTACCAAATTCGATCTGGGCGTTAGGAGTGCGACAGAGGATCGCACACGACTTTGGACTTTTAGGTCTACCCCTTCCGGCACAGCCCTTGTCGCTTACGCCCCACAAATCCCTTGCCAGCGTACTGGCACTCATCCCGCCGCTCGCGATGTTCTGCGCAATTGTTCGGCTTCGGTCCTGCCGCGCAAGCTGGCTGGCTATTTCGCTGTTAACAGGCACCGTCGCCGCGGTTCTCCTGGGCATTTTACAAGTCGTCGGTCCCCAGGCGGCGCCGCGATGGTATCCTTATTCCGAGACGAATATTGGCGCGGCGGTGGGCTTTTTTGCGAACGCCAATCACATGGCGATGTTGCTGGTAATATCGCTTCCGTTTCTCGCCGCTCTGGGCAGGGCCGGAGCCGAGCACAGCTTGCAGCGCGCCGTCGCATTATTCGCCGCCGTCGCAGGCATTGCGCTTCTGATCCTGATCGGCATCGTGCTCAACGGGTCGATCGCCGCTTTCGCGCTTACGCCGGTAGTTTTCGCCGGCAGCGCGCTCATCCTCTTGCGCCCATCGCGGATTGCTCGACGACTAATCACCGCGACCGTCATCGCGATGCTGGCTGGGGCGCTAGCGCTTTTGTCGACAAGCTCCATTGGCGCTGACAAGGTGAACAGCGACGCTCGTGAATCCGTCGCCAGCAGAGCCGAAATACTGCGGACGACTTCCCAAGCCATCGGCGACTATTTCCCTTTCGGCTCAGGACTTGGATCCTTCCGGCAGGTCTACCGCACCTATGAGCGGCCGGAAGACGTCACGAGCGAGTATGTCGTTCATGCACATAACGACTACGCCGAACTTGTGCTCGAGCTTGGCTTCCCCGGTCTCGTCCTTCTGCTGTGTTTCCTGATGTGGTGGGGCAAGGCGTTCTGGGCCATTTGGGGACGGGGCGAGGGTGGAGCTTACGCTCGTGCGGGGTCAATAGCTTGCGCGGCCTTGTTGACGCATAGCCTGGTTGAGTTCCCGCTTCGCACGGCCACTCTTTCCGTCGTCTTTGCGATGAGCCTCGCCCTGATGGCCGAGCGCCGACGGTCCCAGCGTCCGCAGGTGCCCGACCTTCGGCCTACTCGCCACGTCGTTATCGGTTGAACGAATGGCTCACGATTTTTGGCGTGCAACAGGAGCCGCAATGGCTTCGTGGCACCAGGGAACGCTGTTCGTTGAGCATGCCCTGACGATTGGACACGATGCTCTTCACGTCCTTGCCGGCGTGATCATTTGGATGCTGATAGGCCTCGTCGCTCGCCGCTCGCTCACAACGTGGCTGCCATGGCTCTCCTTGCTCGCCGTAATTCTCTGGAATGAGGCCGTTGATATTTGGGTGGAGCGATGGCCCGACCCCGGCCAGCAATATGGGGAAGGCTTCAAAGACCTTCTCCTGACCATGGCTGTGCCGACGATCATCATGGTAGCTGCGCGGCTCCGGCCCGGCCTATTCCGTAATTAATCCTCAGCCGCGTCAGAATTTGTGCAGCTTGCTGGGTAAGATGCGTCAGTTTGAGATGCACGCCTGGTTGGAGCAAGAGCTGGTTCACGTGGAGCGGCCAGGTGCCGAGCAAGCGCTCGGTCGGTTCTGGAGGACCCTGCATTATAAGCTTCAGAGCCCGGCGGAACGATCGGGAGAGGGCGGGCTCCGCGCGAAGCTGCCGCTGCAATTCGGGGGAGGCGTCGAGGGATTGGAATAAGGCGTCTGCCAAAAGCAACGCTTGGCCAGCAGCCCGGCCAGCGCCAACCTTTTTACTGGCTTCGTAGCACCGCGCGACCGATCCCGGGCTCTGCGTCGAAAGGAACGCGGCAAAGTCGGAAATCCACTTCAGACGAAACCAGCTTGAGCTTGCTCCATGGACGCTGAGGTAGGCGAACAGCGGTTCGTTAGCGAGCGTAGGCAGCACGATGTCACCGACAACCCGCACGCTTTGCTTGGCGGCGTGAACGTCGACGCTCGGAAGCCATAGCCGATTGTCGACGAGCCGCGTGTGCAGATCGAGCTGCAGTCCATCATTCTGGCGCCAGATCGATTCTTTCCAGGTGCGATGCCATCGGTGCAGCAATCTCGATGGTGCGATGAGCCGAAAACCAGCAGCCTCCAAGATCACTGCCGACTGGGACAGATCTGCGGGATCGATCAGGATATCGACATCCACCGCCGACTTGATGGTGGGGGTGGCATAGGCCAGCGTCCCCAATGTTAGCCCCTTGACAAAAAGAACTGGAATTCCCGCTGAATTGAAACCTTCAGACAGCGAGCCGCACGCGGCGGCGGTCCGTAAGTTGAGCGCGGCTATTGAATTCGCGGCTTCTTGAAGACCTACGGCAAGCTGCCGGGGGACGCAGCGCTCACCCCGCAAGGCGTTGTGCACCAAGCCCTCTATTCGGTGGAAGCGCACGAGTTTGCAGAACTTTGCCCAATCGATCTGTGCGGGCAGGGGCATCGGATGGCTTTTCTGCAGGTTCCGCCGGCAACATTCGACGACAGCTTGGAATTCGGGAGAACCAACCATGGGAGCCTATTTGCCTGATGCGTCGAACAAAGCGAATAAGCTGGCGATGATCGTCACTCCGCAACATCGCCATCGGTTGTTCGGACTAAGCATCGCGAGCGACATTCCGCTGCCCGAAGCAATGAGCTGTGCAGACAGAGGTGGCGCGGATGTCACCATCCTTGTTCAGAAGCTCGACCTGCCGCCACAAGAGATTGGCATTCATGCCCTCGACGGCCGCGTCGTGCTCACGGTTCCGGGCGTTGCACGCTATCTCATCCGGGAGGGACGCGAGATCATTGTCGATCCGGTGCCAAACATACCCGAAAAAAATGTCCGTCTTTATCTGCTCGGCTCAGCGATGGGGGCGCTGTTGCACCAGCGGGGTCTCCTCCCTCTTCATGCTAATGCGATCGAGATCGACGGACGCGGTTATGCTTTCGTCGGCGAGTCCGGCGCGGGCAAATCAACGCTGGCAGCGCGGTTCCACGACCGTGGCTACGCAGTCCTTTCGGATGACGTTTGTGTGGTCCGCCCACTTCGGACTGGCCTGGCCGTGGTCGAGCCGGCTCTTCGCAAAATGCGGCTTTGCCGGGATGCCCTGATCGCCAGTGGGCGAAATCCGGGGCATTTCGAGCCAAGCTTTTCGGGTGATCCAAGCTTTGACAAGTTCGACGTTCCTCTCCCTCCGGCGCAACCGGTGCCGATGAAAGCTGTGGTGCTCCTTGAGTTCGGCCCAAGCCATTCTTTGCATCGCATGGAGGGAACGGAGGCTGTCGAGATCTTATTCGCGCACACCTATCGCGGCAGAATCATCGACCGGGCGGGAAGCGCGAAACAGCACTGGGCTGCGGTCATCGAGCTGTTGTACGCCATAGACGTGTTCCGTTGGACCCGTCCGAAAAATGGCGCCCAACTCGACCACGGATTGGTCAACTTGATCGCCTCGCTCCGCACTCATTCAGTCGATGAGGAGACGAGCCCCTTGTTCACCAAATCCGCGAGCAGGGTCCGCAACTCCTCCTCGCACTGATCCTTGGGGACGTCATATTCCGCGAGAAGCCCGTCGCGCAGCATCTCGAATCGCGTCGGCTCGGCAAGTTTCCGCCACACGGAGCTGGCGACATCATTGAACCCGAAGCATGTGCCGCCGTCGACGTCGAGCGCGACAATTTCGTCGCCTACGTCCGCCTCCATAAGGTTTTTTGCACGCTGATAAGTCGTCACCATCAGCTCCCTCGATGTGTGATGCGACAGGGAAGGTCAACGTTCCAAGTCGCTGCATAACATTCCTGGCAGTTGACAAAGTGAACGTTCACAATCAGAACTTATTGACCGCTGGAGAGAGCGGACTGTTCGGGAGAGGGGGATTATGCGGTTCAATCGCAATCGTGCGCTGTGTGGTTTGACCGTCGGCGTATCGCTGATCGCGCTGGCATCACCGCAAGCCGCAATCGCGCAAACGCAGCCCGAGCCCGCGCCGGCCCCAGCAGGCGACACGACCGCGGCCAACCCACCGCCGCAGGATATCGTGATCACCGGCATCCGTGGGTCTCTCAAGCGTTCGATGGACATCAAGCGCAATGCGCAGGGTGTCGTCGATGCCATTTCGGCTGAAGAAATCGGCAAGTTTCCCGACACCAATCTCGCGGAGTCGCTACAACGCATTACCGGTGTGTCGATCGACCGCTCAAACGGCGAGGGGTCGAAGGTCACGGTTCGTGGCTTCGGGCCTGAATTCAACCTGGTTCTCTTGAACGGACGGCAAATGCCGGCTTCGGGGCTTGGCGACTGCTGCTCCGCGCCGGCGTCGCGCAGCTTCGATTTTGCGAACCTGGCGTCTGAAGGGATCGCCGCGGTCGAAGTCTACAAGTCAGGTCGCGCCAGCCTGCCAACCGGCGGGATCGGTTCTGCGATCAATATCATCACGCCCAAGCCGCTGAGCCGGCCTGGTTTCCATGGGTCCATCGCCGCCAAGGGCGTCTACGATACGTCCCGCTTCGACGGTCACCCGATCACGCCCGAAGTGTCGGGGATCATCAGCGATACTTTCGCTGATAACCGCATCGGTATTTTGGTTACCGGCGCCTATCAGAAGCGCAAGGCTAGCGTCGCGCAGTTCACGGGCGGTTGGCGTGAAGGTTATCTGGGGTCGGAAAACAACTGGGAGTCCCTGGCACAGCCAGGTGACCCGCGTTACGCCAACATTACGAACCGGCCTGACGCGACCGACGTATATCAGGTTCCGCAGAATGGCGGTTACGACTTCACCAACTTCACGCGCGAGCGCATCAACGGACAGGCAGTTTTGCAGGCACGGCCTACCGACTCGCTCACCGCAACCGTTGACTACACATTCTCGCAGAACACGATCGACGCGCGCACAAACAGCATCGGCGTCTGGTTCAACGGCAACGACACCACCAGCAGCTGGACCGATGGTCCAGCAGCCGGTCCGCTGTTCTACACTGAGCGCTTCACCTCCGGAGAGGCAAAGGATTTGGCCATCACCGGCGCGGTGGCGAAGAATCGGTCGATCAACAAGTCGATCGGGGGCAACCTTTCGTGGAAAGGGCCGAGCGGTCTTCGCGCCGAACTGGACGCGCACCATTCAACTGCCGTCAGCAAGCCGACGTCGCCTTATGGCAGCAACATCGCAGTCGGTACTGCAGTCTACGGCGTTCGCAGCCAAACAATCGATTTCTCCCAGGACATGCCGGTGATTTCGGCGACCATGTATCCGGGGTCTGAAATCACGCCTGCCAACATCCGTCCGGCCGGCAACGCATTCCGCAATGCCTATATGAAGGACCGCATCAATGAGGTCGCCTTCAAGGGCGGCTTCGACTTCGATGCCTCATTCATCAAGAGTCTCGACTTCGGCGCGACCTACACCGACAATAAGGTGCGGTCGGCTTACGGCTTCATTCAGAACGATACTTGGGGTGGAACGCTGTCCGCGGCGGCGACGCCAGACTCGCTTTTCATCCCTCGCTCGTTGCGTCCAGACCTCGCGGGCATGTCGGGATCGCAGTCCTCGACCATTCTTCCGCAATATTTCCAGATCGATACCACTGGCCTGATCAATCTACTCAACAGCAGCCTTGGTATCTGTTCCGCGACGACAGGCGGGGCAGGGACGTGCCTTGCGAAATATTCCGTTGACCGCCGCATCCGTGAAAAGACGGTTTCGCCTTATGTGCAGACCACGCACGTGTTCGATCTGTTCAACAACCCGGCCCACTTGCGGCTCGGCATCCGTTATGAACGAACCAAGGTAAGTTCCACTGCGCTCACGGACATCCCGTCCGGTACCCGCTACACCGGCGGCAACGAAATCGGGATCCTACCGAGCAACGGGCAGTCGCAGTTCCTGACGTCGCGGGGCAAGTATCATTTCTGGCTGCCGGCGGCGGACTTCGACGTCGAGCCGATCCATAACTTCAAGCTCCGCGCGGCCTACAGCCACACGATCACGCGTGCAGACTACGCTTCGCTTGCGGGTGGTCTGACCGTCAATTCACCCGCGCGGCCTGATGGCGGCGGCACGGGCGGAAGCGGCAACCCTAATCTTCGGCCCTATCTTTCGAAAAACATCGATCTGTCTGCTGAGTGGTATTACGGCCCCTCCAGTTACGTGTCCGTGGGTTATTTCCGCAAACGGGTCAGCAACTTCATTGGCAACATCACAAGCCAAGGGCCTGCGTTCGGCTTGACCAATCCGGCACGAGGCGCGGCCTATCAGGCAGCCGTGACGGCGCTGGGTGCCAATGCGCCCTTCTCGTCGATCCTCGCCTACATCCGGACGAACTATCCCAATGCCTATTCAGCGCCCGCAGGCGGCGACAACGGGGGTATTTTGGGCCTGCCGACGGACCCGGCGCTGCAGTTCACCTTTACCCAGCCAGGCAACAGCGACCGTGTCGCACATCTCAACGGCTGGGAGTTCGCAGTCCAGCATAATTTCTGGAACACTGGCTTCGGCGCCATCTTGAATTATACGATCGTAAACAGTGACTCCAAGTACAACAACTCGCTTCGCTACACCGTTACCCAGTTCGCGGTGCCTGGCGTCAGCGACAGTGCGAATGCGGTCCTCTACTATGACAAGAACGGCCTGCAGGCCCGAGTCGCTTACAACTGGCGGCAAGGCTTCCTCGCCTCTTATGGTTTCGATCCCAGCTACACGGAATCCTATGGTCAGGTGGATGCGAGCGCGAGCTACGAGTTCCGCAAGGGCGTCACCATCTTCGCCGACGGCATCAATATTTTGAATGCGGATCGTCGCGGACACATGCGCAACGATCACACGGTCACCTTCGCACAACCCGGGTACGCCCGATATTCGGGCGGCGTCCGCTTCACCTGGTGATCGGCCATCGTGCCGATCATCGAAGTTGACGTACTAGAGCCGCCCCACCCTCTCCGGGGCGGCTCTTTGCGTTTGGCCGCTGGCGATAATGCATTAGACCGGCCTGCATGACAGACACTGTGACACGGATTGTCGTTGGTGGTGGCGGGACCGCCGGTTGGCTGTCAGCGGCATTCCTGGCGGCATGGGCCAAGCGCACTGGTCGAGACGACCTGTCGGTCACGCTGGTCGAATCGCCCGACATTCCGAACATCGGTGTTGGAGAGGGTACATGGCCGACGATGCGGGAAACGCTCGCAACGATCGGCATCGAGGAAGCCGATTTCCTCCGATCATGTGATGCGTCGTTCAAGCAAGGATCGCGGTTCGATGGCTGGCGCACCGGCGGGATCGACGACCGTTATTATCACCCCTTCACACCGCCGACCGTCGCCAATGCTCACGACCTCGTCGCCGTTTGGCAGGCGGCTAATCGCAGTCGGCCATTTGCCGGCGCCACTTCCCCTCAGCCCGCGGTCTGTGACGCCGACCTCGCGCCGCGCCAGGAATCAATGCCGTCTTATGCCGGCGCGCTAAACTACGGCTATCATCTTGACGCGGGGAAACTCGTCGAGCTCTTGCGGCGTCACGCGGTCAGCCGGTTAGGCGTGTTCCACGTTCAGGGCCGGATCCAGTCGGTCATCGCTGATGAATCAAACGGCATAGCCGCCGTCGAAGTCGACAGTGCTGGCCGTGTCGACGGCGATCTGTTCCTCGACTGCTCGGGGCTCAAGGGGTTGCTAATCGGCGGCCACTTTCAGTCTGCGTGGAAAGACCAGTCGTCCGTTCTTGCAAATGATCGCGCGCTCGCGGCCCAGGTGCCCGTCGATCCGAAATCGTCGATAGCGTCCCAGACCATCGGCACCGCGCACGAAGCCGGCTGGTTGTGGGACATTGGCCTGCCGACACGGCGCGGGATAGGTTGCGTCTATTCTTCGCGCTTCGTCGAAGACGACCGCGCCCGCGCAATCCTGGATGATTACATCCGCGCGCGAATCCCGGGCGATCGCGAATATTCGGTTAGAAAAATCGAATTTCCTACCGGGCACCGTGAGCAATTCTGGGTTGGCAATTGCGTCGCCATCGGTCTGTCCGCAGGCTTCATCGAGCCGTTGGAAGCGTCGGCCATCGTCTTGGTCGAGCTTTCCCTTCGAGCCTTGACCGAGAGCTTCCCATCTTCGCGGGCACGGATGCCGTTCCTGGCAGAGCGCTTCAACGCTCAGTTCACGCTTCGGTGGGAGCGGATCGTTGAGTTCCTCAAGCTACACTACGTGCTCAGCGAGCGCGATGAGCCTTATTGGCGGGCCCAGCGCGACCCTGCGACCGTGCCGCCGCGGCTGAACGAGATGCTGGCCTTATGGCTCGATCAGCCGCCTTCCGCCGCGGATTTACCCTTTGTCGACGAAATGTTTCCCCCCGCGAGTTATCAATACGTTTATTACGGGATGGGCGGTGCGCTGCCTTCCCGACTCCCGCAAGCCAGTGCCGAGATGATTGCGAAGCTGGCGCGAGCGACCGAGCGAACTCGCGCGCTTTGCTCGGCGCTGCCGACCAACCGCGCTTATTTGGATGCGCTGCGCTCGGGTTCGCGGCAGGAGAGTGCCGCGTGAGCAACCACGCCATCCTGAGCGCCGACGACCATCGCGACCTCCGAGTCATTACGGACCATTCGGCATCGCTCGGTGACGCCGTGATGAGCTGCTTCACCATTCCTGCCGAGTTCCGGCGCCTGCAGAATGAATTCGTCATCCTGTTTCGCCGTGACGCCCGGAGTCGCTCCTTCTCAGCGCTTGCGCTGCTCGGCTTCGAAGCGGGCGAGAACCTGTATCTTGATGGAACCGAGTGGCTCGCGGGATACAAGCCGCTGGCTTTGACGATTGCTCCCTTCCTTGTGGGTCGTGCCGAACAGGATGATGGCGATGCCCAAGTTCACATCGACCTTGACCATCCGCGCATTTCGAAGAGCGGCGGGGGCGTGCGGATTTTCGACGATCACGGCGAGGCGTCACCATTCTTCGAGCAGACGGTACGTCAGCTTGGCGCGCTGGACGAGGGGCATCGGGCGAGCTCGGAATTTTTCGCGACGCTTGAGCGGCACGACCTGCTTGAGCCGTTCGCGCTGGATGTCGAACTCCGCAATGGCGCGCGACATCGGATGGTCGGTTATCATATCATCAACGAGGACCGGCTGGCGTCGCTTGAGGGTGGCGCGCTGGCCGAGCTGAATGCGTCCGGGCATCTCTTGCCGATCTACATGGCCCTCGCTTCGCTCGAAAATTTGACTCGACTGATTGAGAGCAAGAACAGGCAAGTCGGCCATGGCTGATCGGTCGACGGTGTTCGAGAGCCTGCGCCCGGTACCTGAAGAGGTGCTGGACGCATCAGAACTCGCATCAAGGCTCGATCAGGCTAGCGAACCATTTGTCGTCCGCGGCTTGGCGACGGACTGGCCGCTCGTCCAAGCGGGGACTCTCGGGCCGGATCAGGCTCGGGAATATTTGAAGGCTCGGGCGCGAGACCGGAAGTTTACCGTGAACGTCGGCATGCCCGGCGGCGGCGAGCGGCTGTTTTACGACGAGGAAATGGGTATGAACTTTCGAACGGCGCAGGGGCCGTTCGACGAGATCATCGACGGGATTGCCGCGAACGAAGGCAAGCCCGACGCGCCGACGATTTACCTCGCCTCGGTGGACGTTGGCGATTATTTCCAGGGCCTCGGCGAGGAGAACAGACTTCCGCTCGGTCAGCGCCGGCCGATCGAGAGCATCTGGATCGGCAGCCGCACACGGGTCGCTGCCCACACCGACGTGCCGAACAACGTTGCCGTTTGCGCCATAGGGCGGAGGCGCTTTACGCTGTTTCCTCCCGATCAGTTCGCAAACCTCTATCCGGGACCCATCGAGAATACACCGGCGGGGCGGCCCATTAGCATGGTCGACTTTCACCGACCGGATTTCATGGCTCACCCGCGCTTCGCTGAGGCGATGGGAATCGGCCTGGTTGCCGAGTTAAATCCAGGCGATGCCATTTTCGTGCCGTCCCTGTGGTGGCACCATGTCGAGGGGCTGTCGCCCTTCAACGTGCTCGTAAATTACTGGTGGCGAGACGCCCCCGCCTTTCTTGGCAAGCCGGAGGATGCGCTAAATCACGCGATCCTGGCCATCCGCGATCTGCCGCCGGCCGACAAGGCGATCTGGCGCGCGCTATTCGACTTTTACGTCTTTGATAACGGTCCTCGTACCGTTGATCACATTCCGAAGGGCGCGCGGGGCGTTCTCGATCCCTTGACGCCCGATACCGCGGGCCAACTTCGTGCCTTCCTGCTGCGGAGCTTGTCCCGATGAGCGAATGGAAATTGCGCAGGATCGTCATCGCCGGCGGCGGCACCGCGGGATGGATGGCGGCAGCGGCCCTTGGCCGAACGCTGGGTCCTATTGCGAACATCACGCTCATCGAATCCGACGCCATCGGTACGATCGGGGTGGGCGAGAGCACGATCCCGCCGATCGTCACTTTCAACAATCTGCTCGGGATCGACGAGGCGCGATTCATGCGCGCGACCCAGGCTACATTCAAACTGGGCATTCAATTCGACGATTGGAAGCAGGTTGGCGAAAGCTATTTCCATAGCTTTGGCACTGCCGGAAAAGATCATTGGTCAGCCGGCTTTCAGCACTTTTGGCTTCACGGACTCACCCGCGGCCATGATGCTCCGCTGGACGATTATTGCATCGAGCTAAAGGCGGCGCTGGATTGCCGCTTCGCGCATCTTCCCGACAATGGAATGAACTACGCGTATCAGCTCGACTCGACGCTCTACGCGAGATTCCTGCGCGAGATGGCCGAGCGTGATGGCGTGCGACGGCAGGAAGGAAAGATCTCGTCCGTCGAGCAGGATCCGGCCAGCGGCTTTATTCGCTCGCTTACGCTCGAGAGCGGCCAGATTATCGAAGGCGACCTGTTCCTCGATTGCACGGGGTTCCGAGCGCTGCTGATGGAAGGTGCGCTGGGCGTCGGCTTCGACAATTGGGAACGTTGGCTACCGTGCAACCGCGCGATTGCCGTGCAGACCAATTCCGTTGGCCCGGCGATACCGTACACCAAGGCGATGGCGCACGATGCCGGATGGCAATGGCGCATTCCGCTGCAGCACCGGACTGGCAACGGGATCGTCTATTCCAGCCAGTATCTTGACGATGACATGGCGATGGACCGGCTGCTTGGAACCATCGTCGGCGACCCCATCACCAAGCCGAACCGGCTGAAGTTCGTCACCGGCGCGCGGTCGCAGCAATGGCAGAAAAACTGCATCGCGATCGGCCTCTCGGGCGGTTTCATCGAGCCGCTGGAATCGACGGCAATCCACCTTATTCAGCGGGCGGTGCTTCGGCTGATCCGAATGCTGCCGATGGCCGAGGTCAGCCAGCGCGACATCGACGAATTCAATGATCAGCAGCTGACCGACATGGTGCAGATCCGCGATTTCGTCATACTCCACTACAAAGCCACGGAGCGGCGAGACAGCCCCTTCTGGCGGTACGTTGCGGACATGCCGATCCCCGACGCCCTCGCGCAGAAGATGGAACTGTTTCGCGAGACTGGCCGCGTTTTCCGGAAGAACGAGGAACTGTTTCAGGAGAATAGCTGGGTGCAGGTCATGCTGGGGCAGGGGATCACACCACGCGCCCACCATCCTATTGCAGCCAAGCTGAGCGACGCTGAATTGAACGGCCTTCTGTCCGGAATTCGCGACAATATTGCGCGCACCGTCCAGTCCCTGCCCAGACATCACGACTACATCGCCCGCTATTGCGACGCGGCGGAGGCCGACGCGGCATGATAGTGCTTGCATTGATGGCCTCCGCTGCGGCCGCGCCTTCGGGGGACTGGCAGCTCGTTTGGAGCGACGAGTTCAACGGGTCGAAGGTCGACAGGACGAAATGGAGCTTTGCCGTCGAATGCTGGGGCGGCGGCAATAATGAGCGACAATGCTATACCGATCGCAACGCCGTGGTCCGCAATGGCGTGCTGACGATCACCGCGCGGCGGGAAACGACCACCGGCCCGAATCTACCGGAGTCGCAGCGCAAGCCGGGTCAGCCGGTGGCGACGAAAACGCAGCCCTACTCGTCGGCAAAGCTGACAACCGCTGGTAGGGCTCAATGGACTTACGGACGCTTCGAAGTCCGCGCGCGACTGCCACAGGGGCAGGGAACATGGCCCGCGATCTGGATGCTGCCCGCGGACTGGGCCTATGGCCAGTGGGCCGCATCGGGTGAAATCGACATCCTGGAGACGGTAAACCTTGGCGCACCGTGCGCCGAGTGTCCGAGCGGCAAGGATGACCGGGTTCTGGGAACCTTGCACTTTGGCGGCGTCAATCCACGCAACCAGCACAAGGGCGAGGAGATATTCTACCCGCCGATCCTGGACGGAAAATTCCACACCTTCGGGCTTACCTGGTGGCCGGACCGCATGGTTTGGACTGTCGATGGAAAGCCCTACGCGACGCGCACTTCGTCGGAATGGTATACCGAAAGCAGCAAGGCGCCCGGCGCGCCGTTCGACAAGCCATTCTACCTGATCCTTAATCTCGCCGTGGGTGGCGGATTGCCCGAAAGCCGCGATCTCAAGACGGTCGACCCGAAAGCCTTTCCGGCAAGCCTCGACGTCGACTACGTCCGCGTCTGGGCGCGGAAACCCGGGTCGGCGGGCGACTAAACTTGATCAGGGGGGATTAGCGAGATGGGGCGCCGGCGCCAGCAGGTGACCATACGTCATGTCGCGGCAGATGCGGGCGTCAGCCTGCAGACCGTGAGCCGCGTCATCAATCGCGAACCGAACGTCCGCCCGGAGATGGTGGAGCGAGTCCAGGCTTCGATCGACAAGCTTGGCTATGTTCCGTCGATCGCGGCGCAGCGGCTCAGTGGTTCGCGGTCCTATCTTATTCTCGCACTGAACGACCGGGATCGCACGATCGCCGACTGGCGCGAACGGCAGGGCACGGACTGGGTCGATCAGATGCTGCTCGGCGGCATGCTGAAAGCGGCCGAATATGGCTATCGGATGATGTTCGAGCTGGTTGATACGCATGACGACCATATCGCGCGCGAGCTCAGCGCGACAATCGCGGCCCTTCAGCCGGACGGCATCATTCTTACGCCGCCGCACTCGGAAGATCCGAAAATCTGCCAAGTGCTGGCCGATGCGGGAATTGTCTTTGCGCGGATCGGTTCGATTGAGAGTGGTTCCGGCATCGCCATGACTATGGATGATGACCACGCGGCCGCTCTCGCCACCGCCCATCTTGCCGAGCTCGGCCATCGCAAAATCGGGTTCATCAGCGGCTCACCCGAATATTCTTTGAGCCAATGGCGCGTGGACGGATGGCGCGCGGAGATGGCCAAACGTGGTCTGGCGACGGACGGCCTGCTCGAAGAGGGCGACTTCAGTTACGAATCCGGTGAAGCCGCCACCCGCCGGCTGTTGTCGCGAGCGGACCGCCCGACCGCAATCATCGCTAGCAATGACCGCATGACATTGGCGGCATTGGCGGCCGCCAAGGAACTTGCGCTGGAAGTACCGCGGGACCTGTCGATCGTCAGCTTCGACAACACTCCGATCGTCAATTTCACGGAGCCTAAACTGACCGCCGTAGATCAGCCGGTGGCGGAGACCGCGTCGAAGGCGATTGAAATGATCATTCGGAAATTGCGCGGAGACGAGGTGCCGGAAGAGCCGATCGTCGTCGAGGCAAGCCTGGTCGTCCGCAACTCGACCGCCGCTCCACTTGGTCTTTGATAGCCAGCCGTCGACGCGGCAGCCCGCGGCGTTTCTTTGGCTGTATGCCCTCGCCTGGGCCGGCGGCGCTGTCGCCTATGTTCCGTTTCTTACGATCCTCCTTCCGGCGCGGGTTGAGACCCTTACGTCCGACGCCGTTCGATGGCTCGCTTACATGACCTTCTTCGGCGCCATCGCGGCAAGCGTGGGCGGGATCCTGTTTGGCTGGCTGAGCGACTATACGCGGTCGCGCCGTGGATGGATTGCGGCAGGTCTCGTCAGCACCATAGTCCTTATTCACCTGGTGCCCTTCTTCCGCCAGCCGGTGGCGCTTCTGTTCCTGATCATGGCCTGGCAACTCGCGCTGAACATGATGCTTGCGCCCCTCGCGGCATGGGCTGCCGACCACGTGCCGGCCCGCCAGCTGGGATCGCTTGGTGGACTGCTTGCTTTCTCGCCAGCGCTCGGCTCCGCGGCTGGTGCAATCGTTACGATTCGGGGATTGGCGACACCGGACCAGCGTCTGACGCTCGTCGCTGCACTCGTCGCGATATGCGTGCTTCCCGCACTGCTGCTTGGACAGCCAGCATCCCCGCGTAAGCAGGCTCCTGCTATGGACGGCGTTCCTCCGGCTGCGCCATCGCGGAGCATCGCGATTGCGATGTGGGTTGCTCGTTTTCTCGTCCAGGTCTCCGAGGCGGCACTATTTGCCTATCTTTATTATTATTTCCGCTCGATCGACCCCGCGCGCGATGCTGCCTCGATCGCGCGGCTGTTCGGTCTCGTTGTCGGGGCGTCAGTACCGGTCGCGCTGCTGATCGGCCGTTGGTCCGACAAGCACCAGCGTCCGATTGCTCCCCTTTTCGTCGCCTCCACGCTCGGCGGCTTGGCTCTGATCGCCATGGCTACCGCACACGACGCAACGCAAGCCACGGCCGGATATGTTCTGTTCGGCCTGACGACCACGGTTTTTCTGTCGCTGCATTCCGCGCAGACGTTCCGCGTTCTCCGCCACAGCAGCCGGCGCGGACGCGATTTGGGCATTTTCAACCTGACCAACACGTCGCCGTCGCTGATCATGCCGTGGCTGACGGTGTCCATTGTCCCGGTGTTCGGATTTCAGGGCCTGTTCGCGTTGCTCTCCGCATTCTCGCTGGGCGCGGCGGTCATTCTCATTGCCGTTGCGCGCATGGTGCGCCGCGCTTGATTGCTGGACGGATTCGGGCGACAGTCTTGGGAACGTTCACATGGGGAGCAGCGCGGATGGGAAGTTTCAAGCTTTGGGCCTTGCTGGCAGCTTCAACCTATCTCATGCCGGGCGCAGCTTTTGCTCAGGCCGCAAGCGATGCTGTCGCACACGCTGCCAAGTGGCCTTCGGCACACAGCCCGAGCGCAATCACGGATGCGGCCACGGAGCGGATGATTACCGACCTGTTGGCGCGAATGACGATCGAGCAGAAGGTCGGTCAGCTGATTCAAGCCGATATCAGCACGATCAAGCCCGAAGACCTGCAGACTTATCCGCTGGGTTCGATCCTCGCGGGGGGCAACAGCGGACCATATGGCAACGAGCGCGCAAGTGCCGCGGAATGGAGCCGCCTCGTCGGGGAATTTCGTAAAGCCTCGCTCACGCCGGCGGCGAACGGAGTAGCGGTTCCGATCCTTTTCGGCGTCGATGCTGTTCACGGCCACAGCAACCTGCCGAATGCCACAATCTTCCCGCATAATATCGGTCTCGGCGCAGCACACGATCCGGGACTGATTCAAAGGATCGGCGCCGCGACGGCGGACGAGATTGCGGCCAGCGGGATCGAATGGACCTTCGCTCCGACCTTGGCGTCGCCACAGGACCTGCGTTGGGGACGGAGCTACGAAGGCTATTCGTCCGATCCCAAGCAAATTGCGGAGAACGCCCGGGCGATGGTCACGGGCCTTCAGGGGTCTTTGCGCGCCGGCGTTCCGGTTGGATCCCACCATGTCGCGGCAACGGCAAAGCACTTTCTTGCTGACGGCGGCACATTCGATGGGCGCGACCAGGGAGACGCGCGGATCGATGAGACGACGCTGATTGCCCGGCACGCCGCGGGTTACCCGGCGGCAATCGACGCGGGAGCGCTGACCGTGATGGTCAGCTTTTCCAGCTGGAACGGCGTCAAGAATCACGGCAACCGCAGCCTGATCACCGACGTACTCAAAGACCGCATGGGCTTCGAGGGTTTGGTCGTCGGTGACTGGAATGGGCACGGACAGGTTGCGGGCTGCACGGTTACCGACTGCGCAGCATCGGTAAATGCGGGTCTTGACCTCTACATGGCTCCGGACAGCTGGAAGGGTCTCTATGCCAGCCTGCTTGCGGAAGCGAAGTCAGGGGCAGTTCCCGCCGCACGCATTGACGATGCTGTGCGGCGCATCCTTCGCGTGAAGGCGAAATTGGGTTTGCTGGGATCGAAAGTTGAGCGGCGGCTCGATCCCAGTCGCATTGGGGCGCCGGAACATTTGGCCCTGGCGCAAGAGGCCGTCGCCAAGTCCCTGGTCCTCCTCAAGAACAACGGCTCCGTACTGCCGATCAAGCCTGGCGCGAAGGTGCTGGTTGCCGGCCCTGGAGCGGACAGCATCGCAATGCAGGCGGGTGGTTGGACCGTGAGTTGGCAGGGTAGCGATGTCACCAATGCCGACTTCACTAACGGGCAGACGATTTACGGCGCTATTGCCGAAGCGGTCCGCGGCACGGGGGGCAAGGCGACTCTGTCTGCCGACGGCAGCTTCGTGGAGAAGCCCGATGTCGCTGTCGTGGTGTTCGGGGAAAAGCCCTACGCTGAGTTTCTTGGTGATGTTCCGACACTCGCTTACCAGCCGGGCGACCAGCGCGACTTGGCCATGCTCAGAAAGCTTAAGGCCGCTGGAGTACCGGTCGTTTCCGTCTTTCTCTCAGGGCGCCCGATGTTCGTGTCGCCTGAACTGAACGCGTCGGATGCGTTTGTCGCGGCTTGGCTTCCGGGTACGCAAGGAAAGGGCGTTGCCGATGTCCTGGTTGCGGGGAAGAATGGCCGGCCTCTTCGCGACTTCAGTGGAACGCTTTCCTTTCCTTGGCCCGCAGACGCGCGATCGCCGGTTAATGCCCCTCTCTTCGATCGTGGCTACGGACTGACATATGCAAAGCCGGCTGCTGTACCGGCGTTGTCGGAAGATCCCCGAATGGATCTCGCTGCAGCCGTCGACCTCAATCATCTGATCGTCGCAGGCCGTGCCGTCGGCCCGTGGTCAATGAACCTGGGGGACGCTGCTGGCGGGCGCGTGGTGATGGGCGCTACCGCAAGTAGTCTCGGTGGCAAAATATCGATGTCGACTGTTGACCTGTCCGCGCAGGAAGACGGGCGGCGATTCCGCTGGACCGGGCCTGCGAGCGTCTCCATCGACGGCGCGCCGGGCGACTTCACCCGTCAGCTCAACAATGCATTCGCCTTGCGGCTGGATCTCGCGGCTTATGCTGTGCCGGGACCGGTGCAACTGACCTTCGCCGGCAAGTCGATCGACATTAGTCGCATCCTGCGCGGGATGCCGCCAGGTAAGCTGGCAACGGCCAAGATACCGTTGCGCTGCTTCGCCAACGTTGGTGCGACGGTGAACGCCGTCGGCACGCCGTTGCGGATTGAAGCTGGCGCCGGCACCGATCTCGCCATTCGATCGGCGACAATCGAAGCGGTGGGCGAACCGCTTCCCTGCGAATAAGCTTAGCCGGGATCGTCGGTTAGTTCGTCGCGCGCGACTTTCTGGAGTGCGGATGCCTGCGCCGATGATAACCCAAGTTCTTCCGCGGCACGCTCGTTGGGGCCGAGCTTCGTCGGATCGATGCCGGTTACACGACCGAAGACGACCAGCGCTTCGAGGTAGTAGCCCGCAGTGCTGGCGTGATACTGGTCATAGGACCAGAGATCGAGCTGGCCGAACGTGAGCCCGTCGTAAGGATTCGGGTCAGCGACCTTCCTGCTAAAGGCGCGGTTCCAGGCTCGCCCTACCGGCAGTATTCCTGATACGCCTTCCGTTCGACGCCAGACCAACTCGGCTGCCCTGTGAAGGTCGTCGGCCATCGCGCTTACCGGCTTGGCATACCAATGGCCGCTTGGTCGGTAGGTCTGATCGGCACGCGTCCACGTCGCCATCAACTCGATTTTGACGTTCGGATTTCTCGTCCGGAATAAACTGGTGAGTTTACCGACCGAATGAAGATAGGTCGTCGAGTCCCCGGGGTGTGCCTGATCGAGCGTGCTGTACTCCTGGAGTACGACGACGTCCCATGGCCGGTCGATGAGGACGCGACGCTTTTCGTAGTGGAATGACAGCGGCTGACCCCCTTGGGTTTCAAGGCTGACTTTATAGTTCAGGCCGCATTCCTCTGCGAACTCCTGGAAGAGCGCCGGGACGCCGCCGAAGCCTTGGCCAGTGAGATCAGTGACGCGATCAGCGTGCCAATTCCGAACGGGAGAATTTGCGGCATAGGTGAAACTGTTCCCGACAAACAGGATGGTCTTTGACGCTCCGGCTGCGTGAGATGAGCCGGCAGAGAGGCTGAATAGCATTACGGCGATGAGAGGGGTCCGCACCGGGTAATCAGTCCTGCGGCGGGCTGCCAAGAGCGCCGACTTCGCTGGCGATCTTGCGGCCAAGTTCCGTTTCATTGGAAAATGGATTGCTTGCTCGCCCGCCGAGCGCAGCTTTCAGTTGCGCGGGGTCGAGAGCACCATCCCACTTGGCGACGATGATCGTCGCGACGGCGTTGCCGACGAAGTTGGTGAGGCTGCGGCACTCGCTCATAAACCGATCGATGCCGAGGATAAGCGCCATCCCAGCCACCGGCAGGGATGGGATGATCGACAGCGTCGCGGCAAGCGTGATGAACCCCGCGCCCGTCACGCCGGCGGCGCCTTTGGAACTGATCATCGCAACGGCAAGCAACGCGACCTGCTCGCCAAGCGACAGGTGGACGCCGGTCGCCTGCGCAATGAACAGCGCGGCGAGCGTCATGTAGATGTTGGTGCCGTCGAGGTTAAATGAGTAGCCGGTCGGGATAACCAGACCGACCACGCTGCGCGCGCAACCGGCGCGTTCCATCTTGTCGACGAGGGCGGGCAGGGCGGCTTCCGACGAAGAGGTACCAAGCACGAGCAGCAATTCGTCCTTAAGGTACCGGACCAGCGCGAAAATCGAGAAACCCGCGAGCCAGGCGACGCTCCCGAGCACCACGAACACGAAAAGCAGGCTGGTGATGTAGAAGGTCGCCAACAAAGCGCCCAAACTGCTGAGGCTGTCGATGCCGTAGGTACCGACAGTGAAGGCGATGGCGCCGAACGCACCAATCGGCGCGGCCCGCATCAGGATGCCCACGATCCGATAGACGATGAGGCTCAGCCGTTCGAGAAGATCGAGCACCGGTTCTGCAGGCTTACCGACGAGCGAAAGCGAAATGCCGAACAGGATCGCGACCAGCAGAGTTTGCAGGATCGCACCCTCGGTCAGTGCGGAAAGGAGGGTGGTCGGAATAATGTCCAGCAGGAAACCGGTAATACTAGTTTCGTGCGCTTTCTCGGAGAAAGTTGCGACCTTACTTGTATCGAGGGTCGTTGGATTGATGTGCATGCCGGCGCCGGGCTGAACGACATTGGCCACGATCAGGCCAACGATCAGGGCGATCGTGGAGAAGAACAGGAAGTAGGCAAAGGCCTTGGCGGCGACGCGACCGACCGCCGCCATCTCACGCATCCCCGCGATGCCCGTGACGAGGGTCAGGAAGATGACCGGCGCGATAATCATCTTCACCAGCTTGATGAAACCGTCGCCGAGAGGCTTCAGCGATTCTCCTTCGGCCGGCCAGAAATGGCCGACCAACGTACCGAGCGCGATCGCGACGAGCACTTGCACGTAAAGATGGCGATAGAGCGGCCGGCGAACGGAGACCGACTCGTCTTGGTCCACACGAACGATAGATCTTCTCCCAGCCGGACCGGTTTCACGCTCGTCCATCGGCATGAGAAACCCTCCTAAGATGCATGTCGAAGCTCGCCAACCGGCTTTCGCGCGCTTGACTTGGACGCATCAGGACCTATCTAGCCGTTCCATCGTTTTAACACGCTGTAACATAATTGATGGTGCTAGTGACCAACCCAACCCGCGACCTTGATGCGCTGACCGATGACCTCTGCGAGGCAATGCTGACCGCGAACAGCCGTGCTGAGTTGCGCAAGCTGCTTCTCGACCTGTGCACGCCGGCTGAAATTCGGACGCTGGCGGAACGCTGGCACGTCGCGCGGCTGCTCGACGAGACGACAATGTCCTACCGCGAAATCCATGACCGAACTGGCGTGAGTACGACCACGATCGTTCGCGTGGGCCGATTTCTGCGACAGGAACCGCATCAGGGTTATCGGCGCGCACTTGATCGTTTGAGGCCAGCCAGTGCTTAGCGACCGCACACGCCTGCACATTGCGCTGCAGAAGTCGGGGCGGCTGTCCGATTACAGCCGCGAGCTCTTGCGCGATGCTGGCTTCCGAATCCAGTCGGGGAAGAACAGCCTGACCGCACGGGTGGAGAACTTCCCGGCCGAGCTCATGTTCGTCCGCGATGACGACATTCCGACCTTTGTCAGCGATGGCGTTTGCGAGTTCGGGATTGTCGGGCAAAATGTTCTTGAGGAGTTTTCCGCCGAACGGACGGATCTGGGATATGAGGTGCTCGCCGAACTCGGTTTCGGCCGCTGCACGCTCAAGCTCGCCGCGCCCGAGTCGATGCCATATGAGGGACCGGCATCGCTTGCAGGTCAGCGCATCGCGACGTCTTACCCACGACTGCTCGCAAGGTTCCTCCGTGAGAACGACGTCGACGCTACGATCGTGACTATGAGCGGCGCGGTGGAATTGGCGCCGCGTTTGCAAATCGCGAGCTTCATCTGCGACCTGGTGTCGACCGGCGCGACGCTGGAGGCGAACAACCTGCGCGCGTTGGACACCGTCCTGGACAGCCAGGCCGTCCTGATTCGAACGACGCGCCCGATGGACGCGACGCGGGCGGACATCGCCGCCGGCATGATGAGCCGGATCGAAGGCGTGCTGGCGACCAAGGAATCCAAGTACATCATGATGAATGCGCCGGGCGAGGCGTTGAAGCAGATCACCGACATCCTGCCCGGTGCGGAGGCGCCCACGATTGTGCCCTTGCACGGACGGCCGGGAAATTTCGCCGTCCATGCGGTCTGCCAGGAGTCGGTCTTCTGGGAGACGCTGCAGAAGCTGAAGGCCGCAGGGGCTTCAGCCATCCTCGTTGTGCCAATCGAAAAGATGATGATGTGAAGACGCTGGATTGGAATAGTCTGACAGCGGATCAGCGCATCGCTGCGCTGGAACGCCCGGAACAGCGTGATGATGTCGCGTTGAAAGACGGCGTTCGTGCAATCGTCGAAGATGTCCGCAACGGCGGCTGGGCGGCGCTGCAAGGGATCGCCCGGCGGCTGGACGGCGCCGAGCCGCGGCTGGTGGAAGTTGCGCCAATTGCGGTGCAGGCGCGACGGGATCTGCCGGCGGACGCGGTCGAGGCGATCCAGCTGGCGGCGCGGAACATCCGTCGCTTCCACGAGGCGGGAATGCCGGCGGACGTCTCAATCGAAACCATGCCAGGACTGACCGTAGGCAAGGTCTGGCGCGCGATCGATCGTGTCGGCGTCTATGTTCCAGGGGGCAAGACGCCCCTTTTCTCGACGCTCCTCATGCTGGCCATACCCGCCGCAATCGCCGGCGTGCGCGAGTTGGTGGTGGTGACACCGCCTCGAGCAGATGGCGGGCTTGATCTGCTGATCGCTCTTGCTGCCGCGGAATGCGGTATCGAGCGCGTTTGGACCGTTGGTGGTGCGCAAGCCATCGCGGCGTTGGCGTTTGGCTCGGGCAAATTACCCAAAGTCGACAAGATTTGCGGTCCCGGGAATGCGTGGGTGGCGGAAGCCAAAAGATTAGTTTCGGGAATGGTCGGCGGACCGGCAATCGACATGCCGGCGGGCCCCAGCGAATTAATGATCATTGCGGACGATGCCGCAGACGCGCGTATCGTCGCGGCCGACCTGCTCGGCCAGGCGGAGCATGATCCAGCCGCGCAGGTACTGCTCGTGACGGATTCCCAGCGCCTCGCGAGCCAGATCGATCGGCACATCGACGAGCAGCTTTCGACGTTGCCAAGGAAGCCTATTGCAAAGGCGTCACTGGACGCCGCACGGATCATCGTTGTGGAAGACCTCCATCGCGCGGCGGAAGTTGCAAACCTGTATGCACCCGAGCATCTGTCTCTAGCCGTAGGCGATCCCGAGCCGCTGATCGCATCGATCCGCAATGCCGGCGCCGTATTCGCTGGTCGTCTCGCAGCCGAGACCTTCGGGGACTATCTCGCCGGGTCCAGTCACGTCCTTCCAACGGACGGCGCGGCGCGCGCCTGGGGCGGCGTCTCGGTCTACACGTTTCTTAAGGCGATGACGGTGCAGTCGCTGACCGCGGACGCCACCCGGCACTTGGCAAGGCCGGCTGCCCTGCTGGCAAGGCTGGAAGGGCTCGAGGCGCATGCCCGCGCGGCGGACCTGAGATTGGAATTGGTCGGATGAGCACGCTAGCTGCCCGCCTCGCGAGGCCCGAAGTGCTCCAGCTCTCGCCATTCGACATTTCGGCCAACGCAAACGTGGAGTTTGGCCCTAACGCTATCAAGCTCGACGCTAACGAAAATCCCTTCGCGCCGCTTGGTGATGGGCCGCTGGCAGTCAACGTCAATCGCTACCCCGAGCCGCAACCTCGCGGTCTCGTTGCGGCAATGGCCGCCTTATATGGCGTTGACAGTGACCGCTTGGTGATCACGCGCGGTGCCGACGACGCCATCGACATGCTCCTCCGCGCATTCTGCCGCCCGCAAGTAGATGCGATCGCCATCTCCTCTCCGACCTTCACCGCTTACCAGCATTTCGCAAACTTGCAGGGCGCGCGGGTGGTTGATGTTCCGCTCGGGCCCAATTTCGACTTCGGCGCGGAGCGCTTCATTGCCGGGGTGAGGGGGCAGGGCGTCAAGCTCGCCTTCATCTGTTCGCCGAACAACCCCACTGGGAATGAAGTCGACCCGGCCGCGGTGCTGCGCGTCGCCGATGCGCTCGATGAAGTGATCGTCGTCGTGGACGAGGCGTATCTGGAGTTCTCCTCGACACCTAGTCTTGCCATCGCAGCAAGCGCGCGTCCGAACCTCGTCGTGCTCAAGACCCTGTCAAAGGCCTATGGCCTCGCGGGAGCGCGGGTGGGCGCGGCAATCGGCAACGCCGATCTCATTGCGATTGCGTCGCGAGTATTGCCGCCATATCCGTTGCCAACCCTGTCGATTGAGGCGGCTTTGGCTGCGCTCAATCCAGCGCGCCGCGCGCTTCATGAGGAGCGGATCAACCGGATAAAGTCGGAACGTGACCGGCTGGCGCCTTTGCTCGCGACATCGCCATTGATCCGGTCGGTGCGCAATGGCGGCGGCAATTTTCTCTTCCTCGAAGTAGAAGATCCGGAAGCCCGAGCCTCGGAGCTTCGCAGGTTGGGCATCAGGGTGCGCTTCCGACCTCAGGCCGCGCCGGGCGGACTGCGGCTGACTATTGGCACCGAAGCAGAAAATGCAGCGGCCTTGTCTGCTTTTGGAATCAATGAACGCGGGAACTGTGCCCGCAAGGCGGACGTCGTGCGCGAAACCAAGGAAACGAGCATTGCGGTTGCGATCGACCTCGACAGTCCCTCGCCGCGCAGGGTTCATACTGGAATCCCGTTCTACGACCACATGCTCGACCAGGTGGCCGCTCACGGGGGGTTCAGTCTTGTCCTCGAGTGTGATGGAGACCTTGAGATCGATGCCCATCACAGCGTCGAGGATTGCGCCATCACGTTAGGAACTGCTCTATCCAACGCCTTGGGCGAGCGGCGGGGGATCGGCCGGTTCGGCTTTGCGCTCCCGATGGATGAAGCCGAGGCGCAGGTTTTGATCGACGTGTCGGGCCGACCTTTCAGTCGATTCGAAGGGCAATTTTCAGCGAGTCACATTGGCGACTACCCCACCGAGATGACGGAACATGTGTTTCGGTCTTTTGCTGACAGTCTGGGCGCCGCCATTCACGTCCGGGTTGAGGGCGACAATGACCACCATAAGACCGAAGCCTGTTTCAAGGCGTTCGGTCGGGCATTGCGCCAGGCGATCCGCTTCGACGGTGACGCGCAGGCACTGCCGAGCACCAAAGGCGTACTGTGAACGTTGCGATCGTCAATCTAGGTTGCGGCAATATCGGATCGGTTCGCTTGGCGTTCGAACGGTTCGGCATTGATCCTCTGGTAACCGCCGATGCTAAAAGCATTTCCACCGCCGATCGGGTCATTCTGCCGGGCGTCGGCGCGGCTGGCTTCGCGATGGAACGGATCGATGCGCTTGGTCTGCGTCAAACCCTGATGACGTTAAGGCAACCTGCGCTTGGCGTCTGCCTTGGCATGCAATTGCTGTTTGAAAGTAGCGACGAAGATGAAACGCCCTGTCTCGGATTGATCGAGGGCAGGGTTCGCAAGCTTGAAGCGGCAACCGGACTGCCTGTTCCCCACATGGGCTGGACGCGGGTCACGGCGAGGTCGTCAGAAAACGGAATTCGGGACGGCGATTATTTCTACTTCGCGCACAGTTACGCTTGCGATGTTGGCCCGGCGACCGTCGCGACGGCAACCTATGGCCGCGAAATCGCGGCCGTGGTGCGGCGAGACAACTGGATCGGCGCGCAGTTTCATCCTGAACGCTCCGGCAATGCAGGAACGCGATTTCTCGAAGCGTTTCTCCGATGATCGTCTACCCCGCAATGGATCTGATGGGCGGCAAGGCCGTGCGCTTGAAGCAGGGGCGGTTCGACGACAAAACCGCCTACGACACCGATCCTGTTGAGGCCCTCCGCGCTTTCCAGGATGCGGGTTCGCGATGGGCTCATATCGTCGACCTCGATGGCGCCCGCGCGAAGGCGCCTATTCAGCATGAGTTGATACGATCGCTAGCGGCTTCCACGAGCCTGAGCCTGCAGGTCGGCGGGGGCTTCCGGGATGCAGGCCACATCGCGGACATGCTCGATGCTGGCGTCGAGCGCGTGGTCATCGGGAGTCTGGCCGTGCAACAGCCGGCCATGGTGAACGGATGGCTGAACGACTTCGGGGCTGATCGCATCACCATTTCGATCGATGTCAGGATGTCGGGCGGACAGCCGATGGCCGCTGTCGGAGGCTGGGCGGAGGCGAGCGACCGTACTTTGTGGGAGGTCGCTGCGCAGTATGCCGATTTGCGGCATGTGCTGATCACCGACATCGGCCGTGACGGGATGCTCCAAGGGCCGAATTTTAAGCTTCTGGACGAGGCCGTTGAGCGGCTCCCGCATCTGGCCATTCAGGCTTCTGGTGGGGTCTCGAGCGTTGAGGATCTCAAGCGGCTGTGCACCAACGGCGTCATCGTTGGCAAAGCCCTGTGGGAAGGCCGCGTCAGTCTGGAAGAGGCATTGTTCGTTGCCCGCGCGTAGGATCATTCCATGCCTTGACGTCAAGGACGGGCGCGTCGTCAAAGGCGTGCAATTCCGTGACCACCGCGACGCCGGCGACATTGTCGAGCAGGCCAACAGGTACCGCGATGAAGGGGCCGACGAACTCGTGTTCTACGACATCGGTGCAAGCGCGGAGGGCCGCAGCATCGACCTCGGATGGGTTCGCGAAATTGCCCGGATCATAGATATCCCATTCGCGGTGGCCGGGGGGCTGCGGACGCGAGACCAGGCGGCAGCTTGCCTGGATGCCGGCGCGGACAAGATTTCCCTGAATTCCCCGGCACTTGAGCGGCCGCAGTTGATTGACGAACTGGCACGGGATTTCGGCAGTCAGTGCGTTGTGCTCGGCGTCGACAGCTTCGCTGTCCAGGGCGACTATTTCGTCAAGCAATACACCGGCGATCCGGACCGTACGCTTGATGCTGGTCGGCGGACACTCGACTGGGTTCGTGAGGCTTGTGATCGCGGCGCGGGAGAAGTTGTCGTCAATTGCATGCGCCGCGACGGGGTCCGCGGCGGCTATGATCTCGCGCACACCCAGGCGGTTGTCACCGCGGTCGACGTTCCGGTTATCGCCTCAGGAGGCGCCGGAATCCCCGAGCATTTCCGCGACGCCTTCCTAGACGTGGGGGTTAGTGGAGCGCTGGCCGCTACGGTCTTCCACGATCGCATCATCGCCATACCGGAGCTTAAGGAGTTTCTGACCGCATGCGGGATCGAAACGCGCCGCTAACGCGCGACGACATCGCCAGCCTCGATTGGGACAAAATGGGCGGCCTACTTCCCGCGATCGTCCAGGATCGCACTTCGGGACGCGTCCTGATGGTGGGATACATGAATCAGGAAGCGCTTTCCGCGACGTTGAAGAGCGGCCTGGCCACCTTCTTCAGCCGATCAAAGGACCGCCTGTGGCAGAAGGGTGAGACCAGCGGCAATGCGTTGCTGGTCGATGCCATTTTTGCCGACTGCGACGCGGATGCACTGCTCGTGCTCGCGGCGCCGAAAGGCCCTACCTGCCATTTGGGAAGCGACAGCTGTTTCGGCGCTGCACCCACGTGCGGCGCCGGCTGGCTCGAAGAGCTGAGCATGATCGTCAGGGATCGAGCGCGTTCCGCCGATTCTACAAGTTACACGCGCACGCTGCTTGCGGCCGGGCGGGGTCGCATTGCGCAAAAAGTGGGTGAGGAAGGCGTGGAGGTCGCACTTGCGGCGGTTTCGCGTCCGGCTTCCGAATGCGCGGAGGAACTGGCCGACCTGATCTACCATCTGACGGTTCTGATGGAGTCGCTCGAGCTCGGCTGGGGCGACGTCATCGACCTTCTACAGGAACGTCACTTCGCAAGCAGCTCGACTGCGGCTTCGTAAAGCTCGCGCGAAGCGGCGGCGATGACATTGCCGCTGGCGAAATCCTCGCCACCATGCCAGTCGCCAAAATGACCATCGGCCGCACGTACGACCGGGATCAGCGCGTAATAATCGTGCGGTTTCAACCCGCTTTCGATCACCAGATCGATGCTGCCGGCAGCAAGGCGCGCGTAGGCGTATGCGTCATGCCCGAACCGAGCGACGCGGATTGCGTCCAGCACCCGTTGCAGTCTGCTGTTCGCAGAGCCGAACAAATAGGGATCCGTGGTTGAAAAGCGCGCTTCAGCCAAACGCTTGCAGCCGCTAGTCGAGATAGCGCGCCGGTCATTGCCCCGAATGAGCACAGCGCCATCCTCGCCCCCGACGTAAATTTCATCGAGGCAGGGGGCGTCGATTAACCCGAGGACGGGATCGATGCCGTCCAACATGGCGATGAGCGTTGTCCAAGTTGGCAGGCCGCAAATGTACGAGCGCGTTCCGTCAATGGGATCGATGCTCCAGCGGATGGAGCCCTGTCCGAGGGTCTCAGCAAATTCCTCACCAGAAATCCCGTGATGGGGAAATTTGCGGGAAATCATGTCACGGATGACGGTCTCGGCTGCCCGGTCCGCGTCCGTCACTGGGTCGTATTGCCCACCGTCGGATTTATCTTGCGCGTTATGACCGCCCGGCTGCTCCCGCAGGGTTTCTTGCCGTGCCGCCATTGCCAGCTCGATGGCGAAGTCCGCCAGATCGTGGTCCATTGTCATCGGCGGAATGCGCGCATCCAATATTGGCTGGTGAGCCCTGCTGGATTCGAACCAGCGACCTACTGATTAAAAGTCAGTTGCTCTACCGACTGAGCTAAGGGCCCGACCAGCCCGGCTCCGTTAGCTGCGTGGCGAGCGGTGAGCAAGGCGATGCGCAAGATGGCGAACTGTCGTCGATCCATGCACCCGCCAGCCCGGTGCGATTGCCGCCAAAGGGCCGAGCACGAATTCGCGGCTTGCAAGCGAACTGTGTGGGATTTGAAGCCGGCGATCACGGTGACGCCCGCCGCTCCATAGGATCAGGTCGAGGTCGAGCACGCGCGCGCCCCAGCGACGCCCCGAGCGCCGTCCGAAGCTGCGCTCGATCTGTTTGAGGGCCGTGAGCATTGCTCGCGGTGTCAGATCGCTTTCGACCAACGCAACTGCGTTGGCGAAATCGCGCCCGGCACCTCCGTGCGCCGCGTTGAGCATGATTGGAGACGCGTCGAATAGGTCAAAGTCGCGGTCGAGGCTGGCAATTGCCGCTTCGACGACGCCAGTCGGGCGCCCGAAGCGTCCATGCGGGCGATTGGAGCCGATCGCGATGGCATAGAGGTGCGTTGCATGCGGCACGCGCACTCGCCTAGGTCAGGCTAATGCCGTTCGCCAGCCCTGCCGATTTGTCGCCACTGCCGCGCGCTGAAGCGCCGCGCGATTGCCCGCTGTGCCCGCGACTGGTCCATTTTCGCCAGGAATGCCGTGCCGAACATCCCGACTGGTGGAATGCGCCAGTGCCGGCGTTCGGCGATCCGGCCGCCTGGCTGGCGATCGTTGGACTAGCGCCGGGCAAGCATGGCGCCAATCGTACCGGCCGGCCCTTCACCGGCGATTTCGCGGGTGAGCTGCTTTACGCCACGCTCTCGAAATTTGGGTTAGCCCAGGGTCTCTACGGGGCGGCTCAAAATGATGGGCTGCAGCTGCATGGGGCGATCATCGTCAATGCAGTCAAATGCCTGCCCCCGCAAAACAAGACCCTACCTGTCGAAGAAACCAATTGCCGTCCGTTCCTGACGGAGGCGCTGCGAAGTCTGCCGAACCTCACCACGCTGGTTGCGCTCGGGAAGGTCGCGCACGACAGCTTGTGCCGAACCTTCGCTTTGCCCTTATCGCGTGCCAAGTTCGCGCACGGTGCCGAACATGAACTGCCTGGAGGATTGCGGTTGTTCGATAGCTATCATTGCAGCCGCTACAATCAGAATACGAACCGCCTGGACGGACCCATGTTCGAAGCCGTTTTTGCGCAGGCGATGGCCGGTCGCGGTGAGTGACGAGCTTCGCACCGACCGACTGGTGCTGCGGCGTGCGCGCTATGAAGACGCCGAGGCAATGCACCGGATCATGAGCAACCGCGTCGCAATGCGCTACTGGTCGAGCCCGCCGCACCAAGCGCTCGCTGAGACGGAGGAGTGGATGGCATCCATGGTCGAAGCCCCGCCCGAGCTTAGCGACGATTTCATCGTCACCCTGGGCGGGCGATTGATCGGGAAGTTTGGTGCGTGGCGGTTGCCGGAGTTCGGATTCCTGATCGATCCGGCACAGTGGGGACAGGGTTATGCCAGCGAGGCGCTGGTTGCCTTCATCAACCATCGCCGGGGCGCCGGTGGGACCGAGCTAACGGCGGACGTCGATCCGCGAAACGAACCGTCCATTCGCTTGCTCACTCGCCACGGTTTCGAGGAGACGGGCCGAGCAACCGGCACCTGGCAGATCGGCGACGAGCTGTGCGACAGCATCTACTATCGGCTGGAATTGTAGCTCAGACGTCCTGAACGAGGCGCCCGTAGAGTTCCGGCCGGCGGTCGCGAAAGAAGCCGAAGGCGGCGCGATGCTTCTTCGCCTGCACGAGGTCTAGTTCGGCAACCAGGACGCCGGTTTCTTCCGCCCCGAACTCAGCAAGCATGTCGCCGCGTTCGTCGCAGATGAAGCTGTGGCCATAGAAGCGCTGCCCATGTTCAGTGCCGATGCGGTTCGCGGCGACGACGGGGACGACGTTGCTGACCGCGTGACCAATCATCGCACGGCGCCACAGGCGCGACGTATCGAGATCGGGGTCGTGCGGCTCGGTGCCGATCGCGGTCGGGTAGAAGAGGATATCCGCGCCCATCAGCATCATCGCGCGCGCGGTCTCCGGGTACCATTGGTCCCAACAGACGCCGACGCCTAGGGTCAACTTGTCGGGCCCTTTCCAGACCTTGAACCCAGTATTGCCGGGGCGGAAGTAGAACTTCTCCTCATAGCCCGGCCCGTCGGGGATATGGCTCTTGCGATAGACGCCGGCGATCTTCCCATCAGGGCCGATCATCGCGAGACTGTTGTAATGATGCGGGCCGTCGAGCTCGAAGAAGCTGGTCGGGATCCAGATGTTCAGCTCTTCCGCCAGCTTCTGCATCGCCAAAACGCTTGGATGCTCGGCCGTTGGCATCGCCGTCGCGAACAGGCTCTCATCCTCGACCCGGCAGAAATAGGGGCCCTCGAACAGCTCAGGCGGCAGCACGACCTGCGCGCCCTTGCCTGCGGCCTCGCGCACCAGCTCGCTCACCGCGCGAATGTTCGCGGCGGTGTCGTCGGTGAAGGCAAGCTGCAGCGCAGCGACGTTGAGCTTGGTCATGCGGGAACCTGCTGGGAGATACAGTGGAAGCTGCCGCCTCCGGTCAGGATGTGGTCGGCACGCAGGCCGATTGCAACGCGGTCCGGAAATAGCGCCTGAACGACGTCGACGGCATTGCGGTCGTTCGCCGCGCCATATTGCGGGACCACCACCGCGGCATTGCCGATGTAGAAATTCATGTAGCTCGCCGGAATGATCTCACCGTCATCATCCACGATCCGGCCGGGGGAGGGCAGGGTCACGATGTCGAGCCGGGCTTCAGCAAGACGGCGCGCTGCATCCTTGTATACCGCTTCATTCGGATCATCCTTGGTCGCCGTCGGAATGGCTACGCGCCCCGGAGCTACAAAGCGGGCGAGATTGTCGACGTGGCCGTCCGTGTGATCGTTCATTAATCCCGATCCGAGCCAGACGACGCGTTCAAACGCCAAGTCATTTCTGAAGCGCTCTTCGGTTTCCTCGCGGCTTAGTTGATTCCGGTTCGGATTGAGCACGCATTGCTCGGTAGTGATCACCGTGCCTGACCCATCGCCATCGATCGCCCCGCCTTCGAGGATCCAATCGGCTTTGGCGGATGGCAGCGAAGCCCGAACAGCCAGCCGCTCTCCGATATCCTGATCTCCCTCCAGGTCGTACTTTCCGCCCCAGCCGTTGAAGACGAAGCCTTGAGCTTGGCGGCTTGCCCCGGAGCCCACAACGATCGATCCGGTGTCGCGGAGCCAGATATCGCCAAACGGCTCCATGATCACCTCGGCAAAGGGGGCCAGGCGCCGCGCATTCTCGGCGGCGCCCTCATTCGCGGCGACAAGCCAGACCTGCTCGCCAGCGCCATTGGCGTGGATTGCTTCGGCGAAGGCTGCGACTTCGCGTTCCGCCGGCTTGAGATCTCCCAGCCAGAGTTCGGGGTCACTGGGAAAGCCGATCCATACCGCTTGGTGCGGCGCCCATTCCGGAAGGGGAGGAGTTGTCATCGCCGCGCCGCTAACAGTGTCCCACGCCAACGCCAAATTTAGAATCTTGCAAGTCTTTGAACGGAATGCATGATTGAGGTGCCGAGGGAAGGGGGCTCATGAAAGTCACAGGAATGTTGTTGGCGTCCGCAATTGCGTTTGCGGGCTCCGCTGTAGCGTCACCAATGCCGTTGACGGAGGCCGCCAAACTCTTTGGTTCGCGGCCCGACAGCTTCGCGGCGGATTTGTCTCCATCCGGCGATCGTGTCGTGTACCTTTCTGCAATCGGCGGCTCAAAAACAGCCGTGGATGTGCTGGATGTAGCCACCGGCAAGACAACCCGGTTGACAACGTCCGACGGCCGGCCGGCCTCGCTCACGAGTTGCGAGTTCGCCAGTGACACGATGCTGATCTGCGAATTTGGCGGGATGACCAATCTCGTCGGTCAAATGGTGGGCTTCTCCCGACTGTTCGCGATCGACACCACGAAGGCGTCCATCAAGTCGCTGGGCGTTCGGGCCACCGATCGTGACCAGGGCCTCCATCAGAACGATGGAGAGATCCTCGACTGGCTACCCGACGAAAAACGGGCTGCCGTGCTGATGGCGCGTGAATACGTGCCGCAAAGTGGCCGGACAGGCTCGATTATCGAATCTCAGGAGAAGGTCGGTGGTCTTGGCGTTGACCGGATCGACCTGCAGAACCTCCAAACAACCTCGATCGAAAAGCCCAGGCAGAATGGGTGGCGGTATCTGACCGATGGACACGGCAATGTCCGGGTGGTCGGCGTTTACGAGGTCGTCGGGGACAGCCAGCAGCTGACCGGTCGGATCAGATATCAATATCGCCGAGCCAACGACAAGAAATGGATCGACCTGTCCACCTACGATGGCGTCAACAATAAGGGTTTGAACCCCGTCGCGGTCGATCAACCGAGTGACTCGCTGTATTTCCTGCAGGCGCTCAACGGCCGTGATGCATTGTACCGGATGAGGCTGGACGGCAGCGGAACTGCGCAATTGGTCGCGAAGAACGATCGCGTGGACATCGACGGGGTCGTCAGGGTGACGCGCGGATCTCCGGTGATTGGCTATCGCTACACGGACGACGTCCAGCACACGGTCTACACCGACCCGACTTTTCGCGACCTCGCGACCAAGCTCGGCCGAGCTTTGCCGAACACGCCGCTGGTGGAATTCGCCGGCAGTTCGCGCGACGGTACGAAGCTCTTGATCCACTCGGCTTCCGATCGCGATGCGGGGACCTATTATCTGCTCGACCGCGCCAGCAGCAAGATGTCGCCGATCATGGCTGACCGTTCGAACCTGGACGGCAAGGTGTTGGCACCTGTCAAATCGATCACGTATCCCTCGGCGGACGGTAAGCAAATTCCCGCTTATCTGACGATGAGCGCGGACGGCCCCGCCACCAACCGGCCGGCGATTGTCCTCCCACACGGCGGCCCCAGCGCTCGCGACGAATGGGGTTTCGACTGGCTAGCTCAATTTCTGGCTTCGCAGGGCTATGTCGTGATTCAGCCCAATTACCGGGGGTCGGCGGGCTACGGCGACGACTTCATGGGCGATAACGCCTTCCGTGACTGGAAGACCGCCATGAGCGACATTCGGGATTCCGCGAAGTATCTCGTCGACAAAGGCATCGCCGATCCGAAGCGCATGGCGATCGTCGGCTGGTCCTATGGCGGTTATGCGGCGCTGCAGTCGGCGGTTACGGATCCTGACCGGTACAAGGCGGTCGTTGCCATTGCGCCGGTGACCGATCTGTCGGCGCTCCGCACCGATGCGGAAGGGTACACCAATGCCGACATTGCCAAAGACTTCATCGGCAAGGGACCGAACTTGCAGGCCGGCTCGCCGCTCCATCACGCCTCGGCAATCAAGGTGCCCGTTCTGCTGGCACATGGCGACCTCGATGGAAATGTTCGCATTGCGCACAGTCAGCGCATGGAAGCGGCGCTGAAGCGCAACGGCACGCCGGTAGAGTTCCTTCGCTACAAGGACCTTGAGCATCAGCTCGACGACAGCGATGCACGCACCGAACTGCTGACGCACATCGGGGCACTGCTCGACCGCACGATCGGTCACTGACACGAAAAAGGGCGGCTCGGCTTTATGCCGGCCGCCCTCATCATGCGCCGATGCGTTAGCGATTAGCGCGAGTAGAATTCGATCACGAGGTTCGGCTCCATCCGGACCGGATAGGGGACCTCGTCGAGCTTCGGGACGCGCGTGAAGCTGATCTTCGACGTGCCGTCCGGAACTACGTAATCAGGGATTTCGCGCTCGGCGAGGCTCTGCGCCTCAATGACCAGCGCCATTTCCTGCGCCTTCGCGCCAAGCTCGATCACGTCGCCGACGTTCACGCGGCGGCTGGCGATGTTGCACTTCACGCCGTTGACGCGGATGTGGCCGTGGCTGACCAGCTGGCGGGCGGCCCAGATCGTCGGCGCGAACTTGGCGCGATAGACGACCATGTCCAGACGGCGCTCGAGCAGACCGATCAGGTTCTGCGAGGCGTCGCCCTTCATCCGGCTGGCGTCGATATACTGCTTCTTGAACTGCTTTTCGGTGATGTCGCCGTAATAGCCCTTCAGCTTCTGCTTGGCGCGCAGCTGAATGCCGTAGTCGCTGAGCTTGCCCTTGCGACGCTGGCCATGCTGGCCGGGGCCGTATTCGCGGCGGTTCACCGGGCTCTTCGGGCGTCCGAAGACGTTCTCGCCCATGCGGCGGTCGAGCTTATATTTGGCGCTGGTGCGCTTCGTCACGTGTCAGTCTCCAATTTGCTTGGTCATGTCCGCCCGGGACCGCACCGCCAGTCCAGTCGACTGACGCGATCACCGCTTCACCGGGCATGCGGGATCAATTGCGAGCGGCGCCCTTAGCCAAGAGGGCGCTTGCGGTCAAATTCGACGCCTATTCGTTGTTCAGGCGGTGGCCGTCCGCCCGGCCCGGATTATTGCCGCGGCCGTTGATCGACTGAAGCGTCTCCTTCGTGTGCGCTTCGATCAAATCCCACTCGGACTTCTTCATGCAGACCTTCTTGGGACGCATATGCGTGCCGACTTCGGTGCCAACGTTCTGCCGCGTGCAGATGACCGGGTCCTTGTCATTGGCCGTTTGGGGGACCGGTGCGGCTTGGAAAGCCAACATAGCAAGCAATAGCATGGCTTAGAAACCGGCAGGGCGGGCAGGAGCCGTGTCGAATGTATCGCGCCTTCCGTTGAGCATCCGCTCAGCATCTTCCTTTTCGATCCGCCACTCGTCAGTTGTCTTGCAGACCGTGCGGCCACCCATCCGCGTACCGGTGATTTCCTGCGTGCGGCAGATCTTGGCTTCCTTTTTCGGCTTCGCATCCGTCGCCATCGGTGGAACCGCGGGATCCCCGGCCAACGCTGTCGCAGCGATAAAGAATGAGATCATGCCCCAACTCCTCTTACAAGATGTTGATGCGCTTCAACGGCTTAACGGTCAATCCTGCGTCCTGCGAGGATTTACCAGTGCGCGAATGATTCCACGAACCGCCTTCACTTCGCGTGACGACCAGCTCGCCTTGGTGAATATCGTCCGCAGCGTGTTTTTCGTCGCCTGTGTACGCGAAGGCGGGTGGAAATAGCCGGCCTTCTCGAGTTCTTGCTCGAAGTGGCCGACCAGACCTTCCAGTTCCGCGTGCGGTGCCGGCGGTTCAAGTTCCTTGGCGGGAGGCTGGGCGAGGCTGCTCCGGCGCGACCACTCATAAGCGAGCAAAATGACGGCCTGCGCCAGATTCAGCGATCCGAATTCGGGATTGATGGGAACGGTGACAATGGCATTGGCCAATGCCACGTCCTCGGTCTCCAAGCCTGACCGTTCCGGCCCGAACAAAATCGCACTGCGCGCGGCCGACGCGGTGATGCTGTCAGCCATCGCGTCAGGACCGACGACGGGCATGACGAGGTCGCGGCGGCGCACGGTTGACGCGAAGACCTGGCCACAATCGGCCACCGCGTCGGCGACCGTGTCGAACACCCGCGCATCGGCCAGCACGACATCGGCGCCGCTGGCCGCGGGGCCAGCTTCCGGATTGGGCCAGCCGTCGCGGGGAGCGACGAGCCGCATCTCCGTAAGGCCGAAGTTGAGCATCGCCCGGGCGGCCTTGCCGATATTCTGGCCGAGCTGCGCCCGGACTAGCACGACGACCGGCTTCGGAATTTCGCTCACAGCAGCTTGTCGTGGCCCGGCGGCGGGGTCGCTTCCTTTTCCACGCGCTCGGCGATCTCCGCGAAATCGCCCGGCTCGCTGAAGTCCTTGTAAATACTGGCGAAGCGGATGTAGGCGACGTGGTCGAGCGACTTCAGGCCCGCCATTACGGCCTCACCAATCCGCGCGGTCGTCACCTCGTCACCCATCGTTTCCATCTGTCGCTGCACGCCGCTGGCGAGGCGGTCGATGCGCTGCGCATCGATGTCGCGCTTTCGGCAGGCGTGGCCGATGGCGCGGGCCAGCTTGTCGCGGTCGAACGGCTCGCGCTTGCCGTCCTTCTTGACGACGGTGAGGTCGCGCAGCTGGACGCGCTCGAAGGTCGTGAAGCGGGCGCCGCAGGCCTCGCATTGGCGGCGTCGACGGATTGCCGCGCCATCCTCGCTCGACCGGCTGTCCTTAACCTGGCTGTCTTCGTGGGCGCAGAACGGGCAGCGCATCTTAGCCTTGGTAGATGGGGAAGCGGGCGCAAAGCGCGCGGACGCGCTCGTTCACGGCCTGCTCGACCGCGCCATTGTTCTCAGGGCCGTTGGCGGCGAGGCCGTCTAGCACGTCGGCGACCATGTCGGCGATCTCGCGGAATTCCGCTTCGCCGAAGCCGCGCGTCGTGCCTGCGGGTGATCCCACGCGAATACCGCTGGTCTTCACGGGCGGTAGCGGATCGAACGGAACGCCATTCTTGTTGCAGGTGATGCCGGCATGCTCGAGGCTCTCATCGGCGTCCTTGCCGGTGAGGCCAAGCGGGCGCAGGTCGACGAGCGCGAGATGGGTATCCGTGCCGCCGGCGACAAGATCGGCACCGCGTTCCTTGAGCCGGTTGGCGAGCGTGCGAGCGTTGGCGATCACCGCCTTGGCATAGCTCTTGAACTCCGGCTGCAGGGCCTCGCCGAAGGCGACGGCCTTGGCAGCGATGACATGCATCAGCGGGCCGCCCTGCAGGCCCGGAAACACCGCCGAGTTGATCTTCTTGGCGATGGTTTCGTCGTCGGTCAGGACCATGCCCCCGCGCGGACCGCGCAATGTCTTGTGCGTGGTCGTCGTCACGACGTGCGCATGGCCGAACGGCGTCGGATGCTCGCCTGCGGCGACGAGGCCGGCGAAGTGCGCCATGTCGACCATAAAGATCGCCCCAACCTCGTCCGCAATCGCGCGGAAGCGGGCGAAGTCGATGTGCCGGGGGTAGGCCGAACCGCCGGCGATGATCAGCGTCGGCCTATGCTCCCTGGCCAGCGCCTCGACCTGATCGAAGTCGATCAGGTGGTCGTCGGCGCGAACGCCATACTGGACGGCATTGAACCACTTCCCCGACAGTGCCGGCTTGGCGCCGTGCGTGAGGTGACCTCCCGCATCCAAGCTCATGCCCATGATCGTGTCGCCGGGCTTGGTCAGCGCCAGCATCACCGCGCCGTTGGCCTGCGCGCCCGAATGCGGCTGGACGTTGGCAAAGCCGCAGCCGAACAGTTCCTTCGCGCGCTCGATGGCCAGAGTCTCGACCGTGTCGGACGGTGCGCAGCCCTGGTAGTAACGCCGGCCCGGATAGCCCTCCGCATATTTGTTGGTGAGCACCGAGCCCTGCGCCTCGAGCACTGCTTTCGAAACGATGTTCTCTGAGGCGATCAATTCGATCTGCGTCTGCTCCCGGTGAAGCTCGGCGCGGACGCCCTCGTTGACGGCGGCATCGGCCTCGCCGAGCCCGCGCGTGAAAAAGCCCTGCGGCACGGCGTACCGACCGGCGATCTTGCTGTCGATGTCGGCCATGTCAGGCATTCTCCTTATCGGCGGGTTCGGGGTGGGCGAGCTGGTCGACCCGGTGCTGGTGACGGCCGCCGGCGAAGCTGCCGTCGAGGAAGGCGGCGACGCAGGCCTTGGCCATCTCGATGCCGATCAGCCGTGCGCCGAGCGCGATTGCGTTGGCATCATTGTGGCTGCGAGCCAGCGCGGCCGACAGCGGCTCGGCGACCTGGGCACAGCGGCAAGCAGGATTGCGGTTGGCGGCGATGGCAATGCCGATGCCTGACCCGCAAATGGCGATCCCGCGCTCGGCGCGGCCGTCGGCCAGTGCCTCGGCGAGCGAAGCGCCATAGCGCGGATAGTCGACGCTTTCCGGCCCGTTGGTACCAAGGTCGACGATCTCGT
The DNA here is from genome assembly GCF_030866745.1 of Sphingomonas flavescens. Taxonomy (NCBI): domain Bacteria; kingdom Pseudomonadati; phylum Pseudomonadota; class Alphaproteobacteria; order Sphingomonadales; family Sphingomonadaceae; genus Sphingomonas; species Sphingomonas flavescens. The sequence continues at coordinate 258,755 of NZ_CP133016.1, forward strand.
GATTCTGCTCGCGGAGCCACTCAATCAGCTCGTCTTTGAGCAAATAACCGGCATGATCGGCGGAAAGGGCGATGCGCATGGCCAAATCCCTAGCGCCCGTCACTCGGCATTGCCACCGGCAGGTCGCTTAAAGTCACTAAGTTCACGCCGAGCAGCGCCGTTTGTGTAACTTTAGCGAATATGCAGCCAGGCTGAACCGACATAACGGCCGACACGGCCTGTAGGACAGCCTCAGGCGGCCAGGCGAATATCCTCGCGGCCGAAAATCTCGACAAGGGCGCCGACGAGCTCATCCATCATGTCCGCATCGTGATGCGGGCCAGGGGTGAACCGCAGACGCTCGGTGCCGCGCGGGACGGTCGGGTAATTGATGGGCTGAACATAGAGGCCGTATTCGGCGAGCAGGATGTCGCTGATCTTCTTCGCCTTGACGGGGCAGCCAACGAGTAGCGGCACGATGTGCGTGACGCTTGGCATCAACGGCAGGCCCGCGGCGGTGAACTTGGCCTTAAGCATCGCTGCCGCCTCCTGTTGGGCGCGGCGCTCTTCGGCGGAAGCCTTGAGGTGGCGGACGCTGGCCAGCGCACCGGCGACCAGCACCGGCGACAGCGAGGTTGTGAAGATGAAGCCGGGCGCATAGCTGCGGATGCAGTCGATGATCATCCGGTCGGCGGTGATGTAACCGCCCATGACGCCGAACGCCTTGCCGAGCGTGCCTTCGATTATCGTGATCCGGTGCGCGACCCCGTCGCGTTCCGAAATGCCGCCGCCCTGGTCGCCGTACATACCGACCGCATGGACCTCGTCGAGATAGGTCAGCGCGCCATATTTGTCGGCAAGATCGCAGATGGCGTCGATGGGGGCGATGTCACCGTCCATCGAATAAACGCTCTCGAACGCGATCAGCTTCGGCGTGTCGGCGTCCTCGGCGGCCAGCAACTCCTCGAGATGCTCGAGGTCGTTGTGACGAAACACGCGTTTTTCGCAGCCCGAGCTCTTGATGCCCGCGATCATCGAGGCGTGGTTGAGTTCGTCCGAGAAGATGACGCAGCCGGGGAGCAATTTGCCCAGCGTGGATAGCGCGGCCTCGTTCGAGACGTAGCCGCTGGTGAACAGCAGCGCGCCTTCCTTGCCGTGCAGGCTGGCGAGCTCGGCCTCCAGCTCGGTGTGATAATGCGTGTTGCCGCTGATGTTGCGGGTGCCACCCGATCCGGCGCCGACATCGTGCAGCGCCAATTCCATCGCCGTCACGACCGCGGGGTGCTGGCCCATGCCGAGATAGTCGTTGGAGCACCAAACGCGGATAGGCTTGGGTCCATTGCCGCCGAAGCACATGGCGTTGGGGAAATTGCCCTTGGTGCGCAGGATGTCGATGAACACGCGGTAGCGGCCCTCGTCATGAAGGCGGTCGATCGCGGATTGGAAAATGCGGTTGTAGTCCAAGACCAGCTCTTGCCGCGGCCCTTTAACGGGTGCCTGCCGGCAATTCCATACCCTGCGGACGGTTCGGCTCGAAATTACAGGGTTTTAACCTCGCCGATCCCGTAGCCCGTTAGCGTCGCCAGCGAGGGGTGGCGAACCGGCGAGGTGAACAGCATCAGGCCAGGCTGCGTTTCGCGCGGCCAAGCCTGGTCGCGGGTAAGGTAAGCAATACGACGAGCAATGCCCGGCCCCCCGTCGATGTAGGTAATTCCAGGAAAGGCCGCAGTGAGTTCGTCATCCAACAGCGGGAAGTGGGTGCAGGCGAGGACGATGGTGTCGATCCGATCACCGTCTGGCGCATCGAACAACGGCTGCGCCGCGGCGCGAACCGCGTCGAAGTCGATAATGTCGCCGCCTAGCTTGGCCTCAGCCAGTTCAACGAGTTCGGGCGAGCCATGGCGAATGATGGTGCAATCGGCGGCGAAACGTGCGGCGAGTTCGTCGACATAGGGCTGACGCACGGTCGCCTGGGTGCCGAGCACGCCAATCACGCGAGTCCGCGACATTTCCGCCGCCGGCTTGATGGCGGGAACGGTGCCGACGACCGGCAGATCCAGCGCGGACCGCACATGTTCCAGCGCGATGGTGGACGCGGTATTGCAGGCAATGACCGCGAGGCGCGGGTGGAAGCGCTCGACGAGGCGCCCGAGCAAAGCGGGCACGCGGCTCGCAATCTCGGCCTCGCTGCGCTTGCCGTAGGGATAACCCGCGCTGTCCGCGGCGTAGACGATGGGCGCGTTGGGGAGGAGCTTAAGCGTCGGGCCGAGCACGGAGAGGCCGCCGACACCGGAATCGAAGAAGAGGAGCGGAGCGTCGGGGGTCAAAGTAATCTCCGTTCGGGCTGAGCCTGTCGAAGTCCTGCTTTGTCCGCCCTAAGAGAGACGGCAGTCCTTCGACAAGCTCAGGGAGAGCGGATGTTGCTGGCGGCAGTCGTTCTGCTACGACCACCCCGATGACGCGTGAGATGCTGTTTGCCCTGGCGATTGGCTATTTGTTTGGGTCGATCCCGTTCGGGCTGGTGCTGACGCGGCTTGCCGGCAAGGGGGACGTTCGCGACATCGGGTCCGGCAATATCGGCGCGACCAATGTTCTGCGCACGGGAAGCAAGCCGCTCGCGGCCCTCACGCTACTGCTCGATTGCCTGAAGGCGACCGCCGCCATCATGCTGGTGCGCCATTTCTTCGGTGACGAGCTGGCGCCGATCGCTGCCGCCGGCGCGATGATCGGGCATCTTTATCCGGTGTGGCTCAAGTTTCGCGGCGGCAAGGGCGTTGCCACCTTGCTGGGCGTCCTGATCGGCCTGCAATTCTGGGTCGCCGCCGTCACCTACGCAATCATCTGGATTTTCCTGTTGCTGACGCTCCGAATCTCGTCGGTTTCAGGAATGGCGGCCGCAGTCAGTGCGCCGCTCGTCGCCTTCATCCTTCATTCCAACCTCACCCCAATGCTGCTCGGTTTCGCGGTGCTGGTGCTGTGGAAGCATCGCGAAAACATCCTCCGCCTCGCGAGAGGCACCGAGCCACGCATTGGGAGAGCGAAAGCTTGATCGAAGATTTAGTCGACCGCCTCAGACTGTTGCGCACGCCCGGGATCGGGCCCGTCACATTTCGTCAATTGCTTCGTCGCTTCGGCAGCGCGTCAGCTGCTTTGGAGGCCGTGCCGGAGCTTGCCCGCCGCGGTGGCGGCAAGGCGCCGGTATTGCGTACGCGTGAGGAGGCTGAGCGCGAGATCGCGCGGGTGGAGAAGCTCGGCGCGCGATATCTGGCGTTGGGGCAGGGGTTGTACCCGCGATTGCTCGCCGAACTCGAAGATGCGCCGCCGTTGCTGATCGCGCGCGGGCTAGTCGGTTTGCTGGATCGAGCCGCCGTTGCAATCGTCGGTGCGCGCAATGCTTCGGCGGCCGCGTGCCGCTTCGCGCGTGGGTTGGCGCATGATCTTGGGCTGCAGGATGTCGCGGTCGTGTCCGGACTGGCGCGCGGCATCGACAGCGCCGCGCACGACGGCGCGCTGGAAAGCGGGACGATCGGCGTCATCGCCGGCGGGATCGACATCTTTTATCCGCCTGAAAACCAAGCGCGGCAGGAAGCGATGTTCGAGCGCGGGCTGGTGCTTGCCGAGATGCCGCCGGCGACCGAGCCGCGCGCGCGTCACTTCCCCTATCGCAACCGGATCATCGCGGGACTGAGCGCGGGGACCGTCGTCGTCGAGGCGGCGCCGCGGTCGGGGTCGCTGATCACCGCGCGGCTGGCTGCGGAGGCGGGGCGCGAGGTGATGGCGGTGCCCGGCTCGCCGCTCGATCCGCGCGCGCAGGGCTGCAACCAGTTGATCCGCGACGGCGCCACGCTCATTCAGAATGCCGGCGACGTGATGGAAGCCGTGCGACAACCGGAAAGCCGCGTTCGGGCGACGTCGGACATTTATTATGCCGACGAACCCGATGGTGAGGACGCGGCGGGGCTGATCGAGGGATTGCTTGGCCCATCGCCAGTGCCGGTCGACGAGATCATCCGGCTGTCCGGCGCACCGAGCGGCGCGGTGCAGATGGCGTTGCTCGAACTTGACTTAGCCGGGCGTTTGGATCGCCATGCGGGTGGGAAAGTCAGCCTGAGGTAACCGGAATGAGGGGGCAATGCATGTGCGGCGAGGTGAGCGTCATCTTGCCCCGGTCGATTGCTGACGTCGGCGTCTGCCATTGCCGCATGTGCCGCCGCTGGGGCAGCGGGCCGTGGATGTCGCTCCAGGCACCGCCCGACACCCGCATCGACGGGTCAACCGTCAAAGTATTTCGCTCATCGTGGGCGGCGGAACGTGGGTTCTGCGCGGAATGCGGAAGTCATATCTTCCACCGTCCGCAGGACGGGCCGGAACTCGCCGTTTCCGCGGGGCTTTTCGATGGCGGTGAATTCCATGTCGCCCGCGAGATATGCCACGATGCTAAGCCGCCCTTCTACCGGTTTGAAGCGAATAGCGAGCGATCGTCTAGCGCGGCACTGGCGTTGCGATGGCTTCCGCGGCTCGTGTGGAGGCGGCTCAGCCGGCCATTTCGCCGCCGCAGCAGTTGACGAGGCAATTCGGGAGTCCCCACCTTACGCGTATGCGTGAGGGGAAGTTGTGAAGCTCGTCGTCGTCGAATCGCCGGCCAAGGCGAAAACCATCGAAAAATATCTGGGCAGCGGGCACCGCGTGCTGGCCTCGTTCGGCCATGTGCGCGATCTGCCGCCCAAGGACGGCTCGGTTGATCCGGAGAAGGCGTTCGAGATGCTGTGGCAGGTCTCGCCCGACCGGTCGAAGCAGCTGAAGGCGATCCAGGACGAGGCGAAGAAGGCGGATACTTTGATCCTCGCCACCGACCCCGACCGCGAGGGCGAGGCGATCAGCTGGCACGTGCAGGAGGTGTTGCGGGGCAAAAAGGCGCTGCCGGCCAATGTCCAGCGGGTGACCTTCAACGCCATCACGAAGTCGGCCGTGACCGAAGCGATGGGCAAGCCGCGCGAACTCGACACTGATTTGATCGATGCTTACCGCGCGCGGCGGGCGCTCGACTATCTGGTCGGCTTCACGCTGTCGCCGATCCTGTGGCGCAAGCTGCCGGGGGCGAAGTCGGCGGGCCGGGTGCAGTCGGTCGCGCTGCGGCTGATCGTTGATCGCGAGCGCGAGATCGAGCTGTTCAAGCCGCAGGAATATTGGTCGATCTCGGCGACGTTCGAGAAGGACGGGCAGAGCTTCGTCGGGCGCTTGGTCCAACTCGACGGCAAGAAGATCGAGCGGCTGACGATCGGCAATCGCGGCGATGCCGATGCGGCCAAGGCGGTTGTCGAGGCTGGGCGGTTCACCGTCTCGTCGATCGAGACCAAGCCGTTCGCCAAGAACCCGCCGCCGCCATTCACGACGTCCACCCTGCAGCAGGAGGCCGCGCGCAAGCTCGGCTTCTCGGCCAGCCACACGATGCGCGTGGCGCAGTCACTCTACGAAGACGGGCTGATCACCTACATGCGGACCGACGGCGTCGACATGGCTCCTGAGGCGATCAGCGCCGCGCGCAAGGCGATCGCGAACCGCTATGACGCGGGCTACGTTCCGGACAAGCCGCGGCAATATCAGACCAAGGCGAAGAACGCGCAAGAAGCGCACGAGGCGGTACGGCCGACCGATTTCTCCAAGGCGCGCGCAGCATCGGGCGACCACGCGCGGCTGTACGAGCTGGTCTACAATCGTGCGCTGGCCAGCCAGATGGCGTCGGCGCGACTCGAACGGACGACGGTCGAGCTGAGCGACGGGGCGGGACGGGCGGTGCTCCGGGCGACGGGGCAGGTGGTGCTCTTCCCGGGCTTCATGGCGCTGTACGACGAAGGCCGCGACGATCCGCAGGACGAAGAAGGTGCGCGGATGCCCGCGCTGCGCGAAGGCGATGTTCCCGCGCGGACCGGCGTCGAGTCCAGCCAGCACTTCACCCAGCCGCCGCCGCGCTATTCGGAAGCGAGCCTCGTCAAGCGGCTCGAAGAACTGGGGATCGGGCGGCCATCGACCTATGCGGCGACGCTGCAGACGTTGAAGGACCGCGAATACGTGCGCGTCGACAAGGGGCGGTTCGTTCCCGAGGAGAGCGGGCGGCTGGTGACGGCGTTCCTCGAGCGCTTCTTCGAGAAGTATGTCAGCTACGATTACACAGCCGAGCTGGAAGACGAGCTGGACGATGTTTCCGGCGGTCGGCTGGACTGGCAGAAATTGCTCGAAGCCTTCTGGCGCGACTTCAAGCCCAAGGCGGGCGAGGTCATGGACCAGAAGCCGAGCGAGATCACGCAGGCGCTCGATGAGTTCTTGGCGCCGTGGCTTTATCCGCCGCGCGAGGATGGCAGCGATCCGCGCATCTGCCCGCAATGCGGCAACGGCCGGCTGTCGCTACGTGGCGGCAAGTTTGGGGCTTTCGTGGCGTGCTCCAACTATCCGGACTGCAAGTTCACCCAAAAGTTCGGACAGGTCGGCGGTGAAGGCGCGCAGAGCGACGGGCCGACGGATCTCGGTGACGGCATCTCGCTGAAAACGGGGCGGTTCGGGCCTTATGTCGAGCGGGGTGAGGGCAAGGACGCCAAACGCGCGTCGATCCCGAAGGACGTGCCGCTGGAGGATGTGACGGCCGAGGTGGCGGAACGGCTGCTTTCCTTGCCGCGCGAGATCGGTGCGCACCCGGAGACGGGCAAGCCGATTACGTCCTCGATCGGGCGCTACGGGCCGTACCTCGCGCACGACGGCAAATACGCGAAGCTTGGGTCGACCGCGGAGGTGTTCGAGACCGGGATGTATGCGGCCGTGGCGAAGCTTGCCGATGCGGCGTCGGGCGCTGGGCGTCAGCGCGGCGCGGCGCGCGAACCGATCGCCGTGCTGGGCAAGCATCCGAACGGCAAGGACGTGAAGGTGCTGGAAGGCCGCTACGGTCCCTACGTCAGCGACGGCGCGACGCACGCGACGATTCCGAAGGGGACCGATCCAAAGGCGGTGACGCTGGACGAAGCGATCCGCCTGATCGACGAGCGCGCGGCCAAGGGCCCGCCGGCGAAGAAGGGCCGCAAGCCGGCGCGGAAGAAGAAATGATCGAGATCGAGCTCAAGCGATTGCCGCATGGCGAGGGGCTTCCGGTGCCGACCTATGCGACCGATGGGGCGGCTGGGATGGATGTCGTCGCGGCGGAGGATTTGACCTTGGCGCCGGGGCAGCGTCAGGCTGTCGCAACGGGGTTCGCCGTTGCGATACCTCCGGGCTACGAGGTGCAGGTGCGGCCGCGCTCGGGGCTTGCGCTCAAGAACGGCATTACCTGCCTGAACACACCCGGCACCATCGACGAAGATTATCGGGGCGAGGTCAAGGTAATCCTCGCCAATCTCGGCGACCAGCCGTTCGAGGTTCGGCGGGGTGAGCGGATTGCGCAGCTGGTGCCGGCGCCGGTGCTCAAGGCGTCGTTCCGCGACGTCTCCGAACTCAGCGAGACCGACCGCGGCGCGGGCGGGTTCGGCTCGACGGGCCAGTGAACCTCTCGGACGACGAGCTTAATCGTTACGCGCGCCATATCGTGCTCCCGCAGGTCGGCGGCATGGGACAGCGGCGGCTGAAGGAAGCGCGCATCGCCGTCATTGGTGCTGGCGGAATCGGCAGCGCGGTTATTCCGGCGCTGGCGGGGGCTGGCGTCGGGCAACTCACGATCATCGATGACGACACTGTCGAACTTGGCAACCTCCATCGCCAGCCTTTGTTTCGCGAACGCGATGCCGGGTATTCCAAGGCGGATCTCGCGCTTCAGTTCGTGCACCGCCTCAACCGGCACGTCGACGCGCGTCCCGTTCAGCAGCGGATAAGCGCGGACAATGCGCAGCAATTGCTAGCCGATCACGACCTCGTCATCGACGGCAGCGACAATTTCGCGACGCGGCTGGCGGTGAGCGACGCCTGCGTGGCGCTCGGCATTCCGCTGCTATCCGCGGCGGCGGTGCAGTTTCAGGGACAGGTAGGGCTGTTCAAGTCGCAGCCCTGCTATCGCTGCTTCGTCGGCGACGCGTTTGACGCTGACGACTGCGACAATTGCGCCGAACTCGGTGTGCTTGGGGCGCTGACAGCCACCGTCGGAAGCTTCGCCGCCCTGTTGGCGATCAATCGTACGGTTGGCGCGGGGCCGCATCAAGAGGGACAGCTTCACCTGTTCGACGGCGAGAAACTCGAATGGCGCGCAATCCGCATTCCGGCGGATCCACGCTGCCGGGCGTGCGGTTCAGCCTAGGGCGATCGCGATCCGGTCGACGAGCTGACGCGCGACCTCATCCTTCGCGCCTTCGGGCCAATCCTCGACGCCTGCTTCAGTCACGAGATGCACGCGGTTGCGGTGACCCCCCATGACGTCGCCGGACACGTCGTTGGCGACGATCCAGTCGGCGTTCTTCTTGAGGCGCTTGGCGATCGCCTGTTCGACGACGTTGTCGGTCTCCGCTGCGAAGCCGATGAGCAGGCGTGGCCGCTGGTCGCTCGCGCCCAGCTCGGCAAGGATGTCGCGGGTGGGTACGAAGTGAAGCCGCGGAGGTCCGTCGCCTTTCTTGAGCTTGCTCGCTGACGCCTCGACCCGCCAATCCGCGACAGCCGCCACGAGGATCGCAGCGTCGGCAGGGAGCGCTTTGAAGACAGCGTCAGCCATCTGGCCCGCCGTTTCGACATCAATGCGCGTCACGCCGGCAGGAGTATCGAGGTGCACCGGTCCGGCTACCAAGGTCACGCGCGCGCCTGCTTCAGCGGCGGCTTGCGCGATCGCGAAGCCCTGTCGTCCCGACGACCGGTTGGCGATCACGCGGACCGGATCGATCGGCTCGTGCGTCGGTCCCGCCGTAACGAGGATGTGCTTGCCGGCGAGGCTCACTTAAGCAGGTGGGCCAGCTGGTCCACGATGTCCCGCGGTTCCGGCAGGCGACCGGGCCCAAATTCGCCGCAAGCCATGTCGCCTTCAGCCGGGTCGATGACGCGGACGCCGTCGGCCTTGAGCTGCGCGACATTTCGCTGGGTCGCGGCATGCTGCCACATGCGGACGTTCATCGCCGGCGCCGCGACGACGGGCTTGTCAGTGGCGAGGAGCAGGGTGGTCGCCAGATCGTCCGCGATGCCCGCCGCCATCTTCGCCAGCATGTCGGCAGTGGCCGGGCAGACAAGAATGAAGTCCGCCGAGCGGCTGAGTTGGATATGGCCGATCTCGACCTCGTCCTTCAGCTCCCACAGCGAGGTGTGCACCTGGCTTTCGGCAAGCGTCCCCAAGCTCATTGCCGTGACGAAATGCTCGCCGCCATTGGTCAGGACCGGCGTAACCTGGTGTCCGGCCTTCTTGAGCAGGCGCACCAGCTCCAGCGACTTGTAGGCCGCGATGCCGCCGCCAACGATGAGAAGAACCCGCGCCATGGTGGGGAATTAGGCTCGCCGCCGCCCTTTGCCTAGTTGCCCGCTGCGGGCAGTTCGTCCTCGATGATGGCCGCGGGGACAATGCCCGACTCCCAGATGGTCGCGAAGGTCCTAGGCGCGGAGAAGGGCCTGCCCTCGACTTCGGCGCGGTGCGAGGCGAGCGCCAGCAGGCGATCGAGCGATGCCTTGCCGACGACGTAGCTGGGGCCGTAGCCGGGCTGGCGTAGGTAGAGCAGCTGCTCAAACCCGACGAGCCGGCTGCTGGCGTCCGACCACCCGCGCGGGGTCCAGCCGGCGTGGAACTTGCCGGCCTCGTCGAGGCCGATTTCGTTCGCCTGGACGCGGAGCGACGCGAGCCCGCGGGCGGCGCGGTTGGCAAGCATCGCCCACACAAGTTCGCGGCCATGCGGCTCGTCGTCGTAAAGGCCCGCCTGCATCAGCACCTCCTCCATCGCCGTCGCGAAGCCTTCCGAGCGCTCGACGTAGATGTTGAACAGCGGCGGAGTGTCGCGGATCGGGCTCGGGTGCGGCTCGTGGACAAGCCGCGCCAGCTCGATCCAGTGGAACTGGTGGCTGGACAGCGGCAGCGGATCGAGCGCGGTTACGTGGGTGAAGAAGTTGCGCTTGTCCGGCGGCGTGTAGTCGCCGAGCTGCCCGAACAGGGCAGAGTGATAGTAGGGCTTGTCGACGATGAAGCCGGCATCGACCAGCAGGCGGTAAATCCGCTCCTGCCGCGCCAGGGCCATGCGTTTGTAGGCGGCGGGATCACGGAGTTCGGGAATGGGCGGGGCCGCGCGGTTGCGCACTTCTTCGAGGCGTAGCGAAGCGAGTGAGCGGTCGAGCTCGCGTTGCAGCAGCACTTGCTGTTGATCGAAGTCGAGTGGGCTCAGCAGGACGTGCTTCAGGTACCAGTTATAATTGTCCTTTCCGACGCCGGACGGGCCGGCGCGTCGCGGCGCCTCGGCCTTGATCCAGGCGGCAAATTGTTCGGTCGCCGCGCGGGCCTGTGCGACGGCGGCGCGTAGCTGCGGCGACGCTCCGGCGAGGGAAATAGTCCGGCGGCCGCCCAAATCATTCAGCGTAAGATCGCCCGCCTGAAGCGCCGCCAGCGCTTCGGCCTGCTCGTTGAAGGCGCGATCGCCGTAAGCCCACAAGTCGTGCGCCTGGCTTCCGGCCAAGTTAATCTTTGCATCGGCCAGCAACGCGGGAACGGCGCTGAGCTGCTCGGTCAGCCTGGCGTCATCCGCTTTCGACAGCGGCCATTTGTATTTCCACAGGTCGATGTTCGGCTCGGCGGACGGACCCTCGTGCGCGGGGACGTCGCTCATCTCGGCGAAGATCGTTTGGTAGAAGCCGGGATCGCGCGCCCATGGACGGAGCACGCGGAGGAAGAAGTCGAGCCCGTTCATTTCGGCTTCGACCAGGCGGTAATCGCCGCGCTGCGATGCCGACCAGCCTTTGGTATCGATCGCCGCCAGCCGCTGCTTGAAGCTGGCGAGCCCCCGCGCCTTCGCGGTCATGGCCGCCGAGCTGTAATCGGGCCGACCGCGAACCATCGTCGGGTGGTTGAACGCGCGCCAGTCGGCGAAGAGTTTTACCAGGCTCTGGTGATCGGAGGCTGAGGCTTGCACTGCCGCGGCTGAGGCAGGTGCTGACAGCGGCGCGGTCAATGCCAGCGCGAGCGCGAATTTGAGCATCGATGAGTCCCCCGACGTTGCGAGCGTCAGGCTATCTGAACGCGTCTATCGTGCAAGCAGGATTGCGGCGGCTGCTGCCGCCCCGGCCAGGCCCGCCAAGACCGCAGTCGTCAGATAGCCGAGCCCACGCGCAGGTCGAACGATGGCGATGTCCGGCAGCGGCGGCGGCGGCGGTGCGGCGCCGCGCGGCGGGTAATATTCGTCGAGCCGGTCGATGAGCTTGGGGAGTTTTTTCATCGCGCGGACCAGGTCGATGATGCGGTCGGCGTAGTAAGCTTCCGGACCGAGTTCCGAGCGCATCCACTCGCGGAGGAACGGTTCGGCGGTCTCCCACATGTTGATGTCGGGATCGAGCGCGGTGGCCACGCCTTCATTCATCACCATCGACTTCTGTAGCAGCAGCAAGTGGGGCTGCGTTGGCATGTCGAAATCGCGGGTGATCGAGAACAGGCTTTCGAGCATGCGCCCGACCGAGATGTCCTTGACCGGCAGGCCGCGGATCGGCTCGCCCGCGGCGCGCAGGGCGGTGGCGAACTCCTGCACATTGTGATGGCCGGGGACGTATTGCGCCTCGAAGTGGATTTCCGCGACGCGGCGGTAATTGCCGGTGATCAGCCCATAGAGGATCTCAGCCAGCCACATGCGCGCTCGCCGGTCGACGCGGCCCATGATGCCGAAGTCGATCGCTGCAATGCGGCCGTCCTTCAGGGCGAACAGATTGCCGTGGTGGAGGTCGGCGTGGAAGAAACCGTCGACGACCGCTTGGCGCAGGAAGGCGCGAACGAGCGTGCCGGCGAGGGCGTGGCAGTCCTGACCCTCGGCGATCAGCGCCTCGCGGTCGTTGAGCTTGATGCCGTCGAGCCATTCGAGCGTGAGGACGCGGCGCGCGGTGCGGCGCCAGTCGATCTCGGGCACGTAATAGCCGGGCTCGGCGACCATGTTCTCGCGAAGCTCGGAGGCTGAGGCGGCCTCGCGCTGGAGATCGAGCTCGCGCGCGGTCCATTGCTTGAACTGCGCGACCACCAGGCGGGGACGAAGGCGCTGCAGCTCGCCGCCGTAGCGTTCGGCGTGTGCGGCCGCCCATTCGTAGGTCTCGATGGCCTTGGTCAAATCCTCTTCGATGCCCGGGCGCAGCACCTTCACCGCCACGTCGCGGCCGTCGGTGGTGACGGCGCGGTGAACCTGCGCGATCGAGGCGGCGCCCACCGGCGTCTCGTCGAAACTTGAGTAAAGCGTTTCCAGCGGCGCGCCGAAGGAGGCTTCGATCGTCTTCTTGATGAGCGCGAACGGGGCCGGTGGCAGGTCGTCCTGCAATTGCGACAGGTTTTCGGCGGCCTTCTCGCCGACGAGATCGGGCCGGGTCGAGAGCGCCTGGCCCAATTTGATGGCTGCCGGGCCGATCGCGGTCAGCGCGGCCGCATATTGCGGCACTGCCGGGCCCCGCGCGCCAAACCGTGCGATGCGCACCAAGCGGCGAACAGGCCGCGGCGTCATTGGATCCGCCTCTATCCCGCGCAGCGCGCCGTGGCGGGCCAGCGTCCGGCCCCACTTCAACAAACGCCACAGATGGGTGACGGAAGCGGTCAAATCTTCCAGCCCGAATGGATGGTGACGAGGCCGCCGAGCATCGGCTCGGCGCTGGCGCGAACGAAGCCGGCTTCGGCGATCATCGCCTTGAACGCATTCGGCTTGGGAAAGCGGCGGATGCTTTCGACGAGATAGCGGTAGCTGTCCTCGTCATTGGTTACGAGCTTGCCGACCTTGGGAATGACGGCGGACGAATATGCGTCGTACAGGTTCGAAAAACCCGGCCAGTCGCTCGACGAGAACTCCATGCAGAAAAAACGGCCGCCGCGCTTGAGCACGCGGCGTGCTTCGCGAAGCGCCACAGGAATGTCGGTTACGTTCCGGATGCCGAAGACGATGGTGTAGGCGTCGAAGCTGTTGTCGGCGAAAGTCAGCCGCTCGGCATTCTCGACCTGCCATGTAAGGCCATCGAGCGCTTTTGCATCGGCGCGCTTCTGGCCTTCGCCGAGCATGTCGGCGTTGATGTCGGACACGGTCACTTGGGCGCCGCGGCGCGCCATGCGGAACGCAATGTCGCCGGTGCCGCCGGCCATGTCGAGGATGCGCTCGCCCGCGCGCGGCTTCACGCGGTTGACGAAGCGGTCCTTCCACAGGCGGTGCATGCCGCCGGACATCAGGTCGTTCATCAGGTCGTAGCGCCGCGCGACCGAGCTGAAGACCTGGCCGACGCGGCGCGTCTTCTCCTCGGGGCTGACCAGCTCGTCACCGAAATTGACAGGGGCGGAGTTAACGGGGTCGTTCATGGGGACGCGGCTCTAGCGGGGTTGCCGACGCTCCGCCATACGGTCGCACGTCATGCCTGAACTTCCGGAAGTCGAGACGACCGTTCGCGGCCTTGAGCACGTGCTGAAGGGCCGGCGGATCGCGCGCGTCGAGGCGCGGCGAGCGGACCTGAGGAGATCGTTTCCGCAGGATCTCGGACAACGTCTGACGGGTGCGCGGATCACAAGCCTTGGGCGGCGCGCCAAATATGGGCTGATCAACACCGATCGCGGCGACACGATGATTTTCCACCTCGGCATGTCCGGGAGCTGGCGGATCGACCATGCGGAGTTGGGCAAGCACGATCATCTATTACTCGAGACCGACGACGGACGGCGGCTCGCACTGAACGATCCGCGGCGGTTCGGGTCGGTGGACCTGGTTCCGACGGACGAACTCAACGAATGGCCGGCGTTCGCTGCACTGGGGCCCGAGCCGCTGACAATCACTCCCGAGGAATTGCGGCGGCGGCTCAGCGAGCGGAGCGCAGCGATCAAGCTGTTGTTGCTCGATCAAAGCATCATTGCCGGCCTCGGCAATATCTACGTCTGCGAAGCATTGTACCGCGCAGGCATCAATCCCAAACGTCCGGGTGGTTCGATTTCGCCCGCGCGGCTGCGCAAGCTGGTGCCGGCGATCCATGCCGTGCTGGAAGAAGCCATCGCCGCAGGCGGCTCGACCCTGCGCGATTTCGCAAGCCCGACTGGCGAGCTTGGTTATTTCTCGAAAAGCTTCTCCGTTTACGACCGAGAGGGTAAGCCTTGCGCGTGCGGCGGGACGGTCAAGCGAATCGTCCAGGGCGGCCGCTCCACCTTTTACTGCCCGCGCTGCCAGCACTGACGACCGCCGTTGACCTCGTGCACCCTTTTGAGTAGGGGACGCCCACTTCGGTGCGAGCCTTGGGGCCGCGCCGTTTTCATTTAGACCGAGGAAGACAATGGCGAATACGCCGCAGGCCAAGAAGCGCATCCGTCGCAACGCGACGCGCCAGACGATCAACCACGCACGTGTCAGCCGCATCCGGACCTTTATCAAGGCCGTCGAGGCGGCTATTGCCTCGGGCAAGCAGGCGGACGCCGCCGATGCCCTCAAGAAGGTTCAGCCGGAGATTGCTCGCGGCGTGGCTCGCGGAGTTATCCACAAGAACACGGCCGCGCGGAAGTTTTCCCGCCTTTCCAAGCGGGTTGCCTCGCTCGGCTAAAAACCCGTCCTAAATGGGCTTGAAACGGGCCGTCGGGAAACCGGCGGCCCGTCTCGATTCTGGACTTGGGAAAAACGTAGCAATTTCCGCGATTCGCGCGGAGGAGGTCCGAGCGGCGATAATTGCTATTGGCGGATTTTAGCCAATTTTTGAAGTTTTGGCCGAAATCCAGTGTCAAGGCTGATTATTTCATTTCTATGAAAAACGGCACTTGCATGCCGCGTCCGACAATCTCAAAAAGGTCTTTCCGGGCGCGAATCCGCGCTGGGGGCAAGAGAGAAGGAAATTCACCGGCGCGCGACTCGGGTCGCGGGCAGCGGAGAAGGCTTGTCTCTTGTTGGGGGCAGTTTGAGTTGGAGGCGCGGAGCAGTGCAAGCCGGAAGTGCGAACGCGACAGCAGAGACGGTTGAACCGTCTGTGGCAGCGCCCATCGAGGCGGCCTGGGAGTCGATTCGCACCGGACTTCGCCGCGATCTCGGGACCCGCACGTTCGATGGTTGGCTAAAGCCCGCGGAGCTTGGCCAGTTCGAGCCCGACAACGGCGCGCTCGACATCGTCATGCCGAGCCAGTTCATGGCGGACTGGGTGCGTTCGCACTTCGGCGAGCGCCTGACGCTCGCTTGGAAAACCGTCCTGCCAATCGTCCGCGAAGTGCGCGTCATTGCGGCGGCCGACGCGCCGCGGCCCGCGCCGCTCCTGATCCTCGAGCAGACTCCTCAGGCCGAGCGCGATCCCAATGCGCCGAACTTCGACCCGCGCTATCGGTTCGAGACGTTTGTCCTGGGTAAGGCCAACGAAGTTGCGGCGACCGCCGCGCGGACCTTGGCGACTTCACCGACCGTCAGCTTCAATCCGCTATTCATTCATGGTGGCACCGGGCGCGGCAAGACCCACCTGCTGCACGCGATCGGTCACGCTTTCCTGGTGCGCAACCGCAGCGCGCGCGTCGTGTCGATGTCGGCCGAGAAGTTCATGGTCGAGTTCATCCGCGCACTTAAGGATAATGACACGATCGGGTTCAAGCAGCGGCTGCGGAGTGCCGACCTGCTGCTGATCGACGACGTCCAGTTTATTGCCGGCAAGGATTCGACGCAGGAAGAATTCTTCCACACGATGAACGAGATCATTACCGCCGGACGGCGACTGGTGATTACGTCGGACCGCGCGCCTCAGGACCTGGACGGCATTGCACCGCGGATCCTGTCGCGCCTGTCGTGGGGCCTCGTCGCGGATATCAATACCGCTGACTACGAACTGCGGTTCAACATCATCCTTGCCAAGCTCGAGGCACTTCCGGGCGTGGAGATGCCGCGCCCGGTGATAGATTTCCTCGCACGCCGCGTGACCAGTTCGATCCGCGAACTCGAAGGTGCGCTCAATCGCATCGGCGCGTACGCGATGATGACGGGGCGGACGATCGATGTGGCTTTCGTCGAGGAGGTACTGGCGAACGTCCTTCGGGCCAATCAGCGTCGCATCTCCATCGACGAAATTCAGACGCAGGTTGCGGAGCATTACCGCATCCGCAAGGCGGAGATGACGTCGGCGCGACGCGCACGCGAGGTTGCGCGTCCGCGGCAGGTCGCGATGTACCTTTCAAAGCAACTGACGCCCAAGTCGCTGCCGGATATCGGACGGCGGTTCGGGGGCCGTGATCACACCACGGTCATCCACGCAGTTCGTCAGATCGAAAAGCTGCGCGCCAGCGATGCAGAGCTGGATGCGGATATTCGCCTGCTGACCCGTCAGCTCGAAGGCTGAGCCAAAACAAAAGGCCCGCCGGATCGCTCCAGCGGGCCTGATGTCTGCAGATTGTCGAGATTAGCCGCGCGGTTGCTGCCGCGGTGGGATGGTGATGCGGACCGTTTCGCCGCTGCGGCCGGGGAAGCCGGTGAACATCGCGTCCACGAGGGCAGGGACCACAATGTCCATCCGGTTCGTCTCCGAGCGAGCCTGCGCCCGGCCGTCGAACAGCGGCGCATTGGTGCCCGCTTGACGGATGTGCAGGTCGATCTGGCTGCGATACTCGACATAGCTGTCGATATCGCGGCCGCCGTACCAGAAGGGGTCATCCCACCCCCAGCGATAGCCGTAGCCGAACCCAAACCCAAAGCGCGGGGAATAGAACGGCGAATAGAACGGATCGCCGAATGCGCCCCACGGCCGTGACGCCGGGAAGCCTGGCGAGGACACATAGCGGACCTGACCGCGATCGATGCCATAGCCGAACTGCACGATCATGTTGGCCGAGCGCGCGTCCGTCGCGGGCGCATAGCCACGCGCCTGTAGCTGCTGGGCGACAATCCCGGCATAACGCTGGAATTCAAGACCACCATTATTGGCCATGCCGCCAACCGGCACGACGAAGAACGTCTGGCCCTGCGGCGCCGGCATTGCCTGGTAACGGGAAACGGTGGTGCTGATCGATTCAGCGCAGGCGCTGAGCGCCACCGCCGACACGCCGAGCCCAATGGCTGCGGCAAACTTTTTGATACGCATAATTACACCCCTTGGTCGGGAATGAGGTTGCAACGCTGGACAGTGGCTGCCGTATAGCATGTCACGGGGTGAACCCGCGATGAAGCGAGCGACTAGCGGGATAGGCCGACCGCATCATAGGCCGCGTCCAGGGTTGGCGCTCCTAACGAGGCCGCGCGCTCAGACCCCGCCGCGAGAATACGGTCGAGTTCGGCGGGATCGGCGCGGAACTGTTCGAGCCTCATCCGCAGCGGTTCCAGTAAGGCGATCAATGCGTCCGACAATGCTGGCTTGAAGGCGCCGAAGCCTTGGCCGGCGAAGCGGCCGAGGACCTGATCCACGGTCTCACCCGTCACCGCGCCATAGATTCCAACCAAGTTCTTAGCCTCAGGTCGCTCGTCGAGCCCCGACACGTCCGCCGGCAGCGGCTCGGGATCAGTTTTCGCCTTCCGAACCTTCTGCGCGATCAGGTCATTGCTGTCGGTGAGCAGAATGCGGCTCATTTCCGAGGGATCGCTCTTCGACATTTTCGCGCGGCCGTCGCGTAGGCTCATCACGCGCGCGGCGGTGCCCCCGCCGATAAACGGCTCGGGCGGGACGAACAGGTCGACATCGAAGTCCGTGTTGAACTTGAGCGCAATGTCGCGGGTCAGTTCGACATGCTGCTTCTGATCCTCACCGACCGGCACGTGAGTCGCGCGGTAAAGCAGAATGTCAGCCGCCTGGAGCACGGGATAGGTGAACAGGCCGACCGAGGAGCCCTCGCGGTTCTTGCCGGACTTCTCCTTGAATTGCGTCATGCGGTTGAGCCAGCCCATGCGCGCGGTGCCCTGCAGGATCCATGCGAGCTCAGCATGCGCAGGGACGGACCGCTGCCGAAACAGGATCGACCTTGCGGGATCGATGCCGCTAGCGATTAGGGCCGCCGCCATTTCGCGGATATTCGAGCGGAGCTGCGCGGGGTCGACCTCGACCGTCAGTGCATGCAGATCGGCAAGAAAGAAGAGGCATTCGGCCTCGTCCTGCATCCGGACCCAGCGGAGGATGGCGCCGAGCAGGTTGCCGAGGTGGAGGTCGCCGGTCGGCTGGATACCCGAGACGACACGCATCTTATCCGGCATCGGTGTACGGCCTTCTGCGGCGGAGGAGCGAGCGCAATTCCTCACGGTCGGTGCCGCCAAGGACCCAGACCAGCGGGAAATAGACTGCCATGCCGCCGCCGACGATCGCGATGACGCCCGCGAGGCGATGCCCGAGCGAACCAGTGAACCAGCCGGACAGCCCCATGCGAATGGCGATGAGCGCCGCAACCATCGCGGCCGCCGCAATCAACTGACGCCCAATTCTCGACGCCAGCCAGCCCTCGATCCGGAAATGCCCGCGGCGGTGGAGGATGACGTAGAGGATCGTGCAGTTAAGCCATGAGCAAATCGCGATGGCCGAGGCGAGGCCGGCGATCCCGAAAGGCGGGATGAGCAGGAAGTTGAGCACCACCGTGGCGACGAGAACGAGTGCGGCGACCTTGACCGGCGTGCCCGTGTCCTGCCGGGCGTAGAAGCCGGGCGTGAGTACCTTTACCAGGACGTAGGCAGGCAGTCCGAGCACGATAATCGACAGCGTGAGCGCCGTCAGCCGGGCATCTTCGGTCGTGAACTTGCCGCCCTGGAACAAGGCGGAGACGAGCGGGAAGGCGCTGACGGCCAAGGCGGCAGCGGCGGGCAGGCAGAGCAGCATCGCCAGTTCGGCGGCCTGACCTTGTACCTTGGAAGCTTTATCCGGCTCGTTCGCACCGACGTGGCGGCTGACCTGGGGGAGGATCGCCGTGCCGAGCGCGGCCCCGATGACGCCGAGCGGAAGCTGGTTGAGGCGGTCCGCGTAGTTGAAATAGCTCATCGCCCCGGTACCGATCCGGGTCAGGAAGAAGGTGTCGATGAACGCGCTGATTTGATAAACGCCAGCGCCCAAGGTCGCGGGGACGACCACGCGCACGAATTGCCGAACGCCGGGCGTCAGGCGTGGCCGACGCCATTTCAGCACGATGCCGGCGCGCGCGCAGGCCGCGAGCAGCAGGCCGAGCTGGAGCACACCGCCGGCGGTGACCGCGATGGCCAGCGCGATAGCCGTGGTTGTGCCGCCGACCTGCACAAAGATCAGTGCGGCAAGCATCGCGAGATTGAGCAGGGCAGGGGCGAACGCAGCGGCCGTGAACCGGGCGAGCGAATTCAGGATGCCGGAGAAGAGCGACACCAGGCTGATCAGAATCAGGTAGGGGAAAGTGATCCGCGTCAGGAAGGTGGCAAGCGCCAGCTTTTCATTGTGGTAGCCGGAGATCGCGAAGACGAACGGCCCCATGATGATCTCGAAAACGATGGTGAACAGCACCAGCGTCGGCGCGAAAACCGCGAGCACTTCCTCCGAAAAATGCCGGGCCTCGGCGTCTCCGCCAGGTCCGTGGAGACGCTGCGCATAAAGCGGGACGAAGCCCGCCGAAAAGGCACCTTCGCCGAACAGGCGGCGAAAGGTGTTGGGAAGGCGAAAGGCGACGAAGAATGCGTCCGCCTGCCAGCTCGCGCCCATTACGCGCGACATCAGCATTTCGCGCGCGAAACCGGCCACGCGGCTGACGAGCGTCAGCCCGCCGATCGTGCCGGTGGACTTGATCAGGTTCATCGGCTTTTCCCGCTCCGGCGGAAGTTAGACTTCAGTCGGGTTTGGCTGGTCGTTGCCGTTCAGACCCTGCTGCTGCTGCGCTTCGATTTGCGCCATATAGGCCGACGCGAAATCGATCGGATCAAGCATCAACGGCGGGAAGCCCATGCTCGACACCGCGTCAGAAATGACCTGGCGAGCAAACGGGAACAGCAGGCGCGGCGCCTCGATCAGCAGGAACGGCGGCATGGCTTCCTGCGGCACGTTCTGGATGGCGAACAGGCCGGCGTAGCTCAGGTCGACGACGAAATGAGCGCCGTTGTCGGACTTGGCCGAAATGTCGAATTTCAGCGTTACTTCATGGACGCTCTCGCCAGCGTCCTGGACGTTGAGATTGAACTGCACGTCGAGCTGCGGCTGGATTTGCCAGGAATAGACTTGGGGTGCGCTCGGATTTTCGACCGAAAGATCCTTCACATATTGCGCGAGGATCGAAACCTGCGGTTGGCTGTTCAGGTCTGCGCCATTGCCATTCGCGCCGGGTTCCAAGTCCGCCATTTAGTGCTGTCCTTACAAAATGTTGTGCTGTGCCGGAGCCGCTTGAGCCGAGCGGCGTTGCAGGTGTCGAGCGCCTAGCAGCCGCAATTA
The DNA here is from genome assembly GCF_030866745.1 of Sphingomonas flavescens. Lineage (NCBI taxonomy): Bacteria > Pseudomonadati > Pseudomonadota > Alphaproteobacteria > Sphingomonadales > Sphingomonadaceae > Sphingomonas > Sphingomonas flavescens. The sequence goes on from NZ_CP133016.1 coordinate 279,182, forward strand.
TGGGGCGCAATGCTGCCTTCGCGCGTTGGCGGTGTTGGAAAATTTACGAGAAGCGCACTATGTTGAGCGCCAAGCACTATAGGACGTAACAATTGGCCGTCATCGTCATCCTTGCCCTTGTCGCCCTCTTCATCGGGCTTCGCCTGTATAGCGTACTCGGCGAGCGCACGGGGCATGAGCAGCAGCCGATTCTGAAGCCTGCCGAGACCGAAGCGCGCGCAGCGCCCCGAATGGCGCAACCGGCGGCGGCCACAACCGCGCCTGCCGACACCGGCGACATGGCTTATGTGCCGACCGCCGGCCCGGGCGTACGTGCCATCCTCGCCGCCGACTCGAGCTTCGACGTCGCTCGCTTCCTGGAAGGTGCCAAGGCTGCTTACCGCATGATTATGGAAGCCTTCTGGAAGGGCGATCTGGAAGCGCTGAACAACCACGTCGATGAACATGTTCGCGAGGCCTTCGCGGCGGCAGTCGAGCAGCGAAAGGCTGACGGCCTGACACTGGATAATCGCCTCGTGTCGATCGACCATGCTGTCATCTCGGAAGCGGCGCTCGAACGCGGTGTGGCGGTGCTCACCGTGCGCTTCGAAGCGGATATTGCCGCGGTCACGCGCAACGCTGAAGGCCAAGTCGTCGCCGGCTCGCTCAGTGACGCGGTACAGACCCGTGACCTGTGGACATTCCGCCGCGACACCAATTCGCGCGATCCCAACTGGCTGCTGATCGAAACCGACGAGGAAGAGTGATCTTCTCTCTGAGGGCCGCTGCCCTCGCTTCCTTCGCTCTACTGGCTGCCTGCGCGACACAGCCTCTTCCGGCACCCGCACCGGCGCCTTCGACGCCCGTCCAGCCGGTGCCGGCTCCGCTTCCACCGGCGATCCAGCCGCCTGCTGCTCCAGTTGGACGCAATGCGGTCGAGACCGGCGTCAAGCTGGAAGCGCCGCGGACGTTGAAAGCTGAGGAGGCTGCACGAGCTCTTGCCGCATTCAGGATCTCCTGCCCGGCGCTGCTTAAGCGCACAGACTCTTCCGGGCTGACGCTGGCAACCGACTGGCAGGGTGTCTGCGCGCAAGCCGCGTCGCTCGACCCTGCGTTCGCGCCAGGTTTCTTCTATTACAGATTCGACTGGGTGCGCGTGGGCGAGGGGCGGGCTTTCGCGACCGGCTATTATGAGCCGGAAATCGAAGGGTCGCGGACCCCGCAGCCCGGCTACGTTCCGGTGTACCAGCTGCCGGCCGACCTCGTCCGCTGCACCAAGGCCGATGGGACGATGGGCCGCGGCCGCATCGATCAAAGCGGGACTTGCGTGCTCTATTTCACGCGAGCTGAAATTGAGGACGGCGCGCTGAACGGCCGCGGGCTGGAACTGGTCTGGGCCAAGGATCCCGTTGACCTGTTCTTCCTGGAGATTCAGGGATCCGGTCGAGTCCGCTTCGACGATGGCACCGTGATGCGCGTTGGCTATGCCGGGCAGAACGGCCGTGATTATGTCGCGATCGGTCGTCTGTTGCGCGAGCGCGGCATTCTGCCGCCCGGCGGCGCGAACATGCAGGCGATCCGGGACTGGATCAAAGCCAACCCCGATCAGGGCCGCGCCCTGATGCGAGAAAACCTTTCCTACGTCTTCCTGAAGGAATTGACCGGCCCGGGTCCGCTAGGCGCCATGAACGTGCCCGTGACGCCCCATGCATCCGTCGCGACCGATCCGAATTACGTCCCGCTCGGCGCCCCGATTTACATTGCGAATGCGGATCGGCCTGAGATCCTTGGCCCGTGGGTAGCGCAAGACACGGGTGGGGCGATCAAGGGCCCAAATCGCTTTGACACTTTCTGGGGCGCGGGGCCCGAGGCGGTAGCGCTCGCCGGCGGCATGTCGGCGAATGGAGAGGCCCTAATCCTGATCCCCAAGGGCACGGCTGCCCGTGCGCAAGCTCGCCCCTGACGAGGCCGAGCTTTGGGCTCGGGTCGCCGCAACTATCCGACCGCTGTCACGCGACACGCCAAGACCAATGGTCGCCGCGCCAGCAGCGCCAGCCCAACCAAAAACCGCGATCCGAACAGCCAGCCCCCCGTCGAAGGCTCCGGCAAGGACCGCCCCTGTGCCCATCGGCGAAAAAACACTGGATGGGTCGTGGGACAAGCGCATCCGGGGCGGCGACCTCGAGCCTGATCGTATTCTCGACCTGCATGGCATGAATCTCGATCGCGCCTGGACGGCGATCGACCATGGCCTCGAACAGGCGATCAGGAGGGGCGACCGCATCGTCCTGCTCATCACTGGTCATCATCGGCACGGCGAGCCGCCGGTGCAGCGCGGCAAGATCCGCGCGGCAGTACACGACTGGCTGGCGGCCTCGCGGCACGCAGGCGACATTGCCGCTGTTCGCGGCGCTCATCGTCGTCATGGCGGCGGTGGCAGCCTTTATCTCGTTTTGAGACGACAAAAGACGTCTCGCGAATAACCTTTTCTTAGCCTTGATTCATTACCGCGGGGGCGTGGGCGGGAATTTTCTGCCCAGCGAGGCGCAACCGGACCCATGACCGCAGGCACGGCCCAGAAGATCAGCAACGCGATCCTGTCGTGCGGTGCTGGAGTCGCTTCGTTCCTTTTTTCGCTTGGCGCGCTGCTGACGCTCACCGAACTGGATCAGAAGGTCGTTGCAGCGCTTGTCGCTGGCGCGTTCTGTCTGTTGGTCAGCTACGTCGCCGCAGAACGTCCAAATAGCGAAAGCGCTCGAGCGCTATCGGCGCTGAGCGAGCGCCTGCTAGCGGTCGAAGACGGAGATCTGGTATCGCCCGCGCCGCCGTTAGTTCAGCGGAACATGCCCAAGGTTGCAACGGCCGTCGACAGCCTGTTCGCCGAAGTACGCGCCTCGATTGAAAACGCGCACGCGCTTGGGATGTACGATCCCGTCACTTCGCTTCCCAATCGTCTGCATTTCCGTTCAGAAGCCGACAAGCTGCTCCACCAGACAACGGCAGGCATGCTTTCGGCCATGCTGTTCGTCGACCTCGACCGCTTCAAGATGGTTAACGACAGTCTCGGTCACGCTCGCGGCGATCAGCTCTTGATAATGGTTGCCAACCGCCTCCGTGTCGTCGTGAATGCGGAATTTTCGGGAAGCGCCCGCAGCCGACCTTTGCTGGCGCGGCTGGCAGGTGATGAGTTTACCATCTTTTTCCCGACCATCGAGTCCTCTGAAGAGATCTGTCGCGTGGCACGGCGTATCGTGCTTGCCATTTCAGAACCGTTCGAGCTCAGCTCGCATAGCGTCGATATTGGTGCGTCGATTGGCGTCGCGCTGGCGCCCGAGCACGGCCAAAGTGTCGAGGCGCTGATGCGAGCGGCGGACATTGCCATGTATCGCGCGAAGGGTCGCGGCGGTGGACAGCACTGCCTGTTCGATGCCGCGCTGGCCGCCGACCATCAGCAGAAGATCGACACGGAAAAGGCGCTTGGCGATGCTGTCCAGCGCAATGAGTTCGTGCTGGCCTTCCAACCGCAGATGAGCTTGGTAACGGGCGAGGTTGTGGGTGCGGAGGCGCTGCTGCGCTGGAACCACCCCCGCGACGGCTTGCGGATGCCGTCGAGCTTCATTCCAATCGCCGAGCGGACCGGCCTGATCTCCGAGGTCGGCGAGTGGGTGACCAATGAGGTAGCATCAAACCTGGCAGCGTGGCAGCGCGACGGCTTTGATGCTCGGATCGCCTTCAACATCAGCCCGCGCCAACTCGATCGCCCGGACTTTTTTACACGTCTTCGCCAATGCTTCGCAGACGCAGGCGTGCCGTTGTCATTGATCGAGCTGGAGTTCACCGAGAGCGCAGCAATGGAAGTCGGAGCTGGCGTTCTGGACGAGATCGGCGCCCTCCGCAGAGAGGGTGCGCACGTCGCTATCGATGACTTTGGAACAGGTTATTCCAACATCGCGCGCTTGCGAGCTATGCCGCTTGATCGCGTCAAGCTCGACCCGTCACTCATCGCCGACATTGAGAATAGCGAGAAGGCGCGAGTCATCGTGCAGGCGGTCATCCAGCTGATCAAAGGCGTCGGCTGCGAGATCGTCGCCGAAGCGGTCGAGACCGTCGCGCAAGCCGACATATTGCGCGCGATGGGCTGTGATGTCGTGCAGGGCTTTGTGTTTGCTGAGCCAATGTTCGAGGAGGAGTTCCTCGCCTGGACCGGCAATGCGCGCGGCCGCTCTGCCAAGAGCGTCGCCTAGCCTAGAACTTTCCGCACCACGCGTTCGTAAATGCGCGAGAGCGCGTGGATGTCTTCGACGGCTGCGCATTCCCCGACCTTGTGCATCGTCGCGTTCGGCAAACCGAAATCGACGACGGGGCAAAGCTGAATCAAAAAACGACCATCGGACGTGCCGCCGCTGGTCGATAGTTCGGGCTTACGGCCCATCTCCTCTTCAATTGCAGCGACCACGACGTCGAACAATTGGCCAGAGGGCGTGAGAAAGGCTTCGCCCGAAATCCTCGCCCGGATTTTGGTCCCCGGTGCCTTTCGCTCCGCTATCTCCTCCACCAACCGCACCAGATCTTCTCCGCGATGCAGATTGTTGAAGCGGATGTTGAGTTGCGCCGTCGCGGTCCCCGGGATGACGTTGCTTGCATCCGTCGGCGTCGAGATGGCGGTGAATTCCAGGTTTGACGGTGGGAACTGTTCCGTGCCGTCGTCCAGATGAAGCTCATCCAGGGCGGCAATCACGCGGGCCAGCGGCGGGATCGGATTGGTCGCACGATGAGGATAGGCAACGTGACCCTGCACGCCCGGTGCCTCGATCCACATATTCACCGATCCCCGCCGCCCAATCTTCACCGTGTCGCCGAGGCGATCGACCGATGTCGGCTCGCCGATAAGGATCATGTCCGGTCGGATTTGCCGCTCATTCAGCCAGTCGATGATCCGCGGGGTGCCGTAGGTCGCATAGCCCTCTTCATCGCCGGTGATCAGAAACGAAAGCGTCCCATCGCGCGTGTCGAGGCGCGAGACCGCGCCGACATAGGCTGCGATTGCGCTCTTCATGTCATTGGCACCGCGGCCGACCAGCACCCCGTCCACAATCTCGGCACCAAACGGATCGCCGTTCCAACCTTCCCCGGAAGGAACGACGTCGAGATGCCCTGCAAAGCCGAAGTGCGGCCCACTATCGCCGCGAATCGCGACCATATTTTCGGTCGGGCCGTCGGGCGCTTCGCCCATGACCCATCGATGGACGGCGAAGCCAAGGGACGTTAGCGCATCGCCGAGCACGTCGAAAACTTCGCCACTCGCGGGGGTGACGCTTGGGCAGCGGATCAGCCGCTGCGCGAATTCGACCGGATCAATGGCTACCATGTCGCCTGCCTAGCAAGCCGCAAGGCGCCGGCAAATGCCACCGCTCGTCGTTCATTCGTCGGTTCGTCGATTTCCCGCTTGCGCTACCAACGCTACAAATGTAGCACGCTACAAATGTAGCACCGGTGGTGCGCGTTCAGGGAGTTTCCGGTGCCGATCCATTTCGTTCGATCTTTGTTGCTCGCAAGCGCGGCCGCCGCAGTCGCAGCGCCGGCATTCGGACAAACCACCCCGGCGCCTATTGCGAAGGCCGTCGATGGCAGAAGGATCTACACCGCTGCCGACTTCACGCGCTTCGCGCCCAAGACGGCGTACGACATGCTGGTCCAGGTGCCGAGCTTCTCGATCCGCTCGGCGGACCAGGAACGGGGACTTGGTCAGGCCTCCGAAAACGTGCTCATCAACGGCCAGCGGGTCGCCAACAAATCCGGCGGCGCCGTCGATCAGGCACAGCGCACTTCCGCCGCCAATGTCGACCGGATCGAAATTGTCGACGCGGCCAGCCTCGACGTCGCCGGGCTATCCGGGCAGGTCGCCAACATCATCCTGAAGTCGAGCCCGAAAGGCGGGTCAGGCCAATATGAATGGTACGTCAACTGGCGGGCGCATTATGCCGAGCCGGAGTTCCTTGGCGGTTCGATCAGCTATTCGAATAAGGTCGGACCGGTCGATTACACGATATCCGTCAAGAACCAGTCGGGCCGCGGTGGTCTGGGCGGTCCGGTCCGGCTTTACGACCGCGATCGCAACCTGATCGAAAGCCGGACCGAATTCTATCACTCCGAGTTCGAGCAGATCAGCACGCAGCTGAAGATGGCGATCGATGGGCCCGGCTCGTCGCTTGGGAACCTGACGCTTGGCTATCAACCCTACACCAATCCGGAATCGCTGCGGGACACGCGAATTCTTGCGAACGGCGAGCGTCGCAGCCGGGTCTACTCCGGCAGCCTCGCTGGCTACGTCGGCGACATTAGCGGCGATTACGAGTTCGCATTGGGCCCGGGCCGGTTGAAGCTGATCGGCTTGCGCCACTGGGAGCATGAGCCTCTCTTCAACACGCAGATCCTGTATTTCGACACGACCCATGCCGATCCGGACGGCACACGTTTCAGCCGGGATTCGCACATCGGGGAGACGATCGGCCGCGCCGAATATCACTGGAAGAGCGGCAAGAACGACTGGCAGTTTTCCTTGGAGCGAGCCTTCAATTCGCTCGACCAGCATGGCCGGCTGTTCCTGCTCGACCCGCAGCGGGAGTTTGCCGAAGTCGACTTTCCCGAAGGCAGCGGGAAAGTCACCGAAACGCGCTACGAAGGCATTGCGACCTTGAGCCGCCCGTTAACGCCGAAACTCGACCTGCAGGTGGCGGCAGGCGCCGAGATTTCGAAGCTCGACCGTGTCACGGATGACCAGCCCGCGCGGAAGTTTTTCCGGCCCAAGGGCAGCGTGACGCTCGGCTGGCGCCCGGCGAAGGGGTGGGACGTCAGCCTCAAGCTCCGCCGCCGCGTGGGACAGATCAGCTTTTACGATTTCCTCTCACAGCCGCAGTTGGAGCAGGACCGCGAGAATGCGGGCAACCCCGACCTCGTGCCGCCGCAGAGCTGGGAGATCGAGACGGAGATCGGCCGTGATTTCGGCAAGTGGGGAAAAACGCGGCTCAACCTGCATTATTATCGCATCGAGGATATCGTCGACGTCATCCCCATCGGGACGGACGGGCAGGGCGTCGGCAATTTGCCGCGGGCACAACAGGCCGGCTTCGAGAGCGTCAGCACCTTGCTGGGCGATCCGATCGGCTGGAAGGGTGCCAAGCTGGACCTCACGGTCGGCGGCGAATGGTCGTCCGTTCGCGATCCGCTGACCCACGAGAAACGGCCGATCGGCGGCAATCGCGATCGCTGGATGAGCGCCCGGATCCGTCACGACATTCCCGGCACGCCATTCGCCTGGAGCGCCTACGTCCAGCATAACCATTATGCGAAATATTATTATCTGACCGAGGTCTACAGCTCGCTAGACCTGCCGTGGATCTCCGGCTTCTACGTCGAGGACAAGAACGTGATGGGGCTGACCGTCCGGGCCAGCGTCGACAACATCTTCAATGGCAAGCACATTTACCACCGGACGATTTATGGCGGGTACCGAGATCGCTTTCCGGTCACGACCTATGAAAATCACGACGACATCGTCGGCCCGTTGTTCAAGGTGTCGGTGAAGGGGACCTTCTAGCGGCGGTGCGCGAAACTGCTATTGTCCTGCCATGCCCAAAGTCGACCTGGACGCCATCCCGCAAGTCAATCGCACCGGCTATCCGGCGCCCTTCGACGAGGCGGTGGCGGGACGCTGGCAACGGCGCCTCGCCCCGGCCGTGGGATTGACCGAATTCGGCGCGACGCATGTCGTCCTGAAGCCGGGCGCCTGGTCGTCCCAGCGGCATTGGCACGACGGCGAAGACGAATTTCTCGTCATGCTCACCGGAGAGGCCGTGCTGGCTGAGGACGATGGCGAGACCCTGCTACGCGCTGGTGACATCGCTGCTTGGCCCAAGGGGAGCACCAATGGGCATCACCTGCGCAATGAAAGCGACGCGGACTGTTCGTTCGTCGCGATCGGGGCGGGGGCCAACACGGGCGGCGGCTATTCCGACATCGACATGATCTTCACGCCCGAGGGTACCTATGCCCACAAGGACGGCACGCCTTACGACGCCAAGCGCCAGCCTTAGGCGGCGCCCTCGGTCTCGTACTGTTCGATCACCCAGGGCTCGTCCTGGGCCTTGTCGATCCACTCCGCCACGTGCGGATGCGACAGCACGTTTTTCATGTAGACGCCGGCAAAGCTGGGCACGCCGACGCCATAGGTGATCAGGCGCGTGACCACGGGCGCGTACATGATGTCCGCGGCGCACCACTCTCCGAATAGGAAATCGCCGGTTCCGCCCCAGCGGGCGCGGGCTTGCGCCCATAATTGCAGGATCCGCTCGACCTCGCCCCTTACGCCCTCGCTCAAATCCTTGGGCGGGAAGCTCTTGCGGACGTTCATCGGCAGTTCGCGGCGCAAGTTTGCGAAGCTGCTGTGCATCTCAGCGGACATCGACCGCGCGACCGCGCGCGCGCCTTCGTCTTCCGGCCAGAATAGGGCAGGCCCGTAGCGGTCGGCGAGGAAGTCGATGATTGCCAGGCTGTCCCAGACGACGATGTCGCCGTCCCACAGGATTGGCACCTTGCCGAGCGACGGCGCGAACTCGTCGCCTTCGCGACGCTGCTCCCACTCCGCGTCGAACATCGGCACCACGAGTTCCTCAAACTCCTCGCCAGTTTGCTTGCAAGCGAGCCAGCCGCGCATCGACCAGCTCGAATAAGCGCGATTGCCGATGATCAGCTTGAACAAGCCCGTCTCCCTAGGTCGTCGCGGCTTCGAGGATGGCCGTCCGCAATTCCGCGATCCCGCTACCGGTTTCGCTGGACGTAGTGAAGATCGTCGGGTGAGCGGCCGGGTGCTTGGCGGCTTCGACGCGCGTGGCCTCAAGTGTCTTGGCAAGCTCGGTCGGCTTCACCTTGTCGCCCTTGGTCAAGACCACGTGATAGCTGACCGCTGCGTCGTCGAGCATTTGCATCATCTCGCGATCGACGTCCTTCAGACCATGCCGCGAATCCACCAGCACCAGCGCGCGCTTCAACGGCCCGCGCCCGCGCAGGAAATCGTTCACGACGCGCTTCCATCGCTTGACCATGTCGCGCGGGGCCTCGGCGAAACCGTAGCCGGGCATGTCGACCAGCCGCAGCTGCAGCGGTTCGCCCACGTCGAAGAAGTTGAGCTCCTGCGTCCGACCAGGCGTATTGGACGTCCGCGCCAAACCCTTGCGGTTGGTGAGCGCATTGAGCAGCGAACTCTTCCCGACGTTCGAACGGCCGGCAAAAGCAACTTCGGGCGCATCCGGATCAGGCAGGAAGCGAAGATCCGGCGCCGATTTCAGAAACGTGATCGGCCCCGCAAAGAGCTTCCGCGCGCGCTCCGTCAGCTCTTCGTTCGCCTCGCTCACGTTGCGACCGGGTGCGTGTCTTTAAGGTGCAGTCCGTACTTGCGGTACAGCCACCATTGCTGCGCCATCGTCAGCACGTTGTTGGTGATCCAGTAGAGCTGCAGCCCCGCCGCGAACGGCGCCATGATGAACACCAGGAACCAGGGCATGATCGCGAACACCTGCGCCTGCGCGGGGTCCATCGGCTGCGGGTTGAGCTTCATCGAGCCCCACTGCGTCGCGCCGACGAGGATCGGCAGCACACCGATCGCTAGGAACGCCGGCGGGGTGAAGTGCAGCAGGCCGAAGAGGTTGACCGGGGTCAGCGGGTCCGCTGCCGACAAATCCTTGATCCACAACGCGAACGGCTGATGGCGCATTTCGACGCTGACCAGCAGCACCTTGTAGAGCGCATAGAAAACCGGGATCTGCAGCAGGATTGGTAAGCAGCCCGCCGCCGGATTGATCTTCTCGGCCTGATAGAGCTTCAGGATTTCCTGCTGCTGGCGCTGCTTGTCGTCCTTGAACCGCTCCTGCAGCGCCTTCAGCTTGGGCTGGATCTTGCGCATGGCGGCCATCGACTGGAACTGCTTCTGCGCAATCGGGAACATGATCGCGCGGACGATGAGCGTCAGGCAGATGATGGCCACGCCGAAATTGCCGACCGTGTGGAACAGGAACATCAGCAGGTCGAAGATCGGCCGCATGAAGAATTCGAACCAGCCCCAGTCGATCGACTTGGACAGCTTCGGAATGCCGGCATCCTCGTAGCGATCGAGCCAGGCCTTCTCCTTCGCGCCCGCAAATAGCCGCGTCTGCGTTGTCGAAGTCTGGCCGGGTGCGACCGTGATCGGTGCGAGAGCATAATCGGCCTGATACCCGCCGCTCGGACTGCGGCGGAAATCGGCAGCCATGCTGCCCTGCGGGATTAGGGCCGTGAGCCAATATTTGTCGGTGAAGCCGAGCCAGCCGTCGACATTGTTGAAGGGCTGCGGCCCATCTTCGTCGAGGTTCTTGTAGTTCACGTCGTAATTGGCCTTGCCACCGAAGAGACCGATGGGCCCGACGTGGTTCGTCCAGCTATCGGGGTCGTGCGACTTCTCGGCGCGGCTGACGAGGCCGATCGGCCGCAATATGAAGGGGGCGCTGGAGCCGTTGGTGACGCTCTGCGCCACCGTGAACAGATAGCCGTCGTCCACCGCGATTTTGATCTGGTAACGCGCGCCGTCGGCCCCTTGCGAAGTCAGCGTGACGGGGCGACCGGGAACGAGCTCCTGGCTATCGGCAGTCCACATCGTATCCATGCCAGGAGCCGCGCCGTTCTGGGCGGTCCACCCGAAGCTGGCGAGATAGGCTCCCGGCGCGCCGAGCGGGGAGAACAGCCGCACGGGCGGGGAGTTCTTGGCGATGGTCTGCCGTTGATCGAGCAGCACGAGATCGTCGATCTGTGCGCCCTTGAGGTTAATCGAGCCGCTCAGCGACGGCGTGCGGATCGCAACTCGCTGGGAGCTTCCTAATGCAGCCGCAACCGACATCGTCGCCTTGGGCGTTGCGGGTGCCGACGGTTGCGCGTTCGGCTGTTGCACTGGCTGCTGTTTGCCCGCTTCGATCTTTGTGCTTGGAGGATTCGCAGTCGGGAAGAATTTGTTCGCCGCCCAGCTCCAGCCGAGCAGGACGAGCGCGCTCAGCACCACCGCGAGGATCAGGTTCTTGCTGTCGTTCACTTAACTTTGATCCTCACGGTACGGGGTCGTGGCCTTGGCCACCCCAGGGATTGCAGCGGAGGATGCGCTTCAACGCCATCCACCCCCCGCGCGCGGCGCCATAGCGTTCAACTGCAGTGATCGCATAGGCCGAACAGCTTGGCTGATAGCGGCAGCTTGGCGGGAGCACTTGCGACGGGCCCCGCTGCCACGCTTTCGCAATCAGAATCATCGCGCGTGCGATCATGGCCGTAGCCGGTCCAATGCGCTTGCGAGTTCCGACCGAAGCAGGCCGAAGTCACGCTCGACGCCCTTGGCGCGGCCAATCATGATGTGATCGGCACCCGCCAGGCCTTTGGTGGGAACGATTTCTCGGGCAAGCGCCCGAAACCGGCGCTTCATCCGGTTGCGGATGACCGCGCCCCCGATCTTCTTGGTCACGGTGAAACCCACGCGCATCGATGTGTCCGCGTCCTTGCGATCGCGGATCAGCAGGATGAAACCGGGGGTCGTCGTGCGCAGGCCGCCGTTGGCGGCGAGGAAATCCGCGCGCTTGCGGATATTAACTAGGCGCTGAGCTTCTTGCGGCCGCGGGCGCGGCGAGCGTTCAGCACCTTGCGCCCGCCGACGGTCGCCATGCGGCTGCGGAACCCGTGACGCCGCTTGCGGACCAGGTTGCTCGGCTGGAAGGTGCGCTTCATCACTCATGCCTTTAAGTTCAAATAAAAGAAAAAGGGCCGCCCATCAGGCAGCCGCTGTCCTGCGCGCCGATAGGGAAGGTGCGCGTGCAAGTCAATTGCCTCGACCACCGTCGGACAGGGTCGTCGCCTGCTGTTCGGCCTTGCGGATCGCCTCGCGGCGCTTGGCCGAGCGCCGCTGCAGCGCCCAGTCCGTCCAGCGGCCGGCTTTGGGCTGCCAGCGCTTGAACCGCACGTAGCGGCGTTTGGCCCACATGCTGGTCTTGAGAATCAGGGCCGCGCCAGGCGCGATGAAGAAAACGCCGCCCGGGCCGGGCAGGGGGGCAACGATGATCCCGATGATGACCAGCACCACGCCAAGCGCGAACAGGCACCATTCCACCCATGGCTGATCCAGGAAGCTGCGCCACTGATCCCGCGATATCATCGTCCGGATGTGGCCACCCATGGCCGTTCGCGCAAGCCGCTTGCGGGAAAGCTCCGCTTTGGCTTAGGTCTGAACCGCCGAGCTAGGGGGAATTCTGTACAAGATGGTCGGTTGTGGGGGCGTGGCCTGATGGCCGCGACCGTCGCCACTGTGGCGTATCTCGGCCTGGAAGCCCGCGCAGTCGAAGTCCAGGTGCAGCTGTCGTCTGGGCTGCCGGCGTTCATCATCGTCGGCTTGGCCGACAAGGCGGTTGCAGAGAGCCGCGAGCGGGTGCGGGCAGCCCTGTCCGCCATCGGACTAGCGCTTCCGCCGAAACGAATCACCGTGAACCTGTCGCCTGCGGATCTGCCGAAGGAGGGATCGCATTACGACCTGCCCATCGCGCTGGGCTTACTGGCCGCAATCGGTGCGACCGACGCGGAGACATTATCGCACTATGTCGCGGTTGGAGAGCTCAGCCTGGACGGCCGTATCGCGCCATCGCCGGGGGTGTTACTCGCCGCGTTACACGCTTCGTCTTTGGACCTCGGCCTCATATGCCCAGCGGCACAGGGTGGCGAGGCCAGTTGGGCCGGGCAGCTCGATGTCATCGCTGCCCCCGACCTGCTCGCCTTGCTGGCGCATCTCAAAGGCACGTCGCTCGTCCCGATCCCAGCGGTGGTCGAAGCGGAAGCGCCGGATGGCGGGCCCGACCTCGCGCAGGTCAAAGGCCAGGAAGTCGCCAAGCGCGCGCTGGAAATCGCCGCGGCCGGTGGTCACAATTTGCTGATGAGCGGCCCGCCCGGTTCGGGCAAATCGCTGCTCGCCGCCTGCCTTCCGGGTATTCTCCCACCGTTGCAGCCCAGCGAAGCGCTGGAAGTCTCGATGGTCGCATCGGTGGCCGGCGAGTTGGGTGACGGCAAAATCCGCCGACGCCGGCCCTTCCGAGCACCCCACCACAGCGCATCCATGCCGGCTCTGGTCGGTGGAGGCCTCAAGGTCCGCCCGGGCGAGATCAGCCTCGCGCACCTTGGCGTGCTGTTCCTCGACGAACTTCCCGAATTCCAGCGAGCGGTGCTCGATTCGCTCCGCCAGCCGCTTGAGACAGGAAACGTCAGTGTCGCGCGCGCCAACACCCATGTGACGTTCCCGGCGAGGGTGCAGCTCGTGGCAGCAATGAACCCTTGCCGCTGCGGTCATCTCGGCGATCCGGCGCTCGCCTGCAGCCGTGCCCCGCGCTGCGCGGCTGATTACCAGGCGCGCGTCTCCGGCCCGCTCCTCGACCGTATCGATCTCCACGTCGAAGTGCCGGGCGTTTTGGCGGCGGACCTCACCTTGCCGCCGCCGGCGGAAGGAAGCGCGGAGGTTGCCCAGCGGGTTGCGTCTGCGCGACAGCGGCAGGCCGACCGCTACAACGGCCACGGTCCGCGCACCAATGCAGAAGCCGACGGTGAATTGCTGGATTCGGTGGCGACGCCTGACGAACCCGGCCGAAAGCTTCTCGCCGACGCCGCCAACGCCATGCGGTTATCCGCCCGCGGCTTCCACCGAGTTCTCCGCGTTTCGCGCACCATCGCCGATCTTGCCGGCGCTGAGCAGGTAGGGCGCATTCACATCGCCGAGGCGCTTAGTTATCGTCGGCAATCACCACGCAATTGATTAGCGCCGTCGGCTCGCCTAGCTAGCGGCAGTCGCAGGCCCCTGTGGCGGAATTGGTAGACGCGCTCGACTCAAAATCGAGTTCTGCAAAGAGTGTCCGTTCGAGTCGGACCAGGGGCACCAGCCACTTGCCTTAGCGAAGCATGTTGCGGATGCGGTTCGCGAGGTCTTCCACACCGAACGGTTTCGTCAGCACTTCAAGGGAACGCTCGCCATCGGGCGTCTGGTCCAGCGCACTGCGCGCGTAGCCCGTCGTGAAAAGCACGTTCAATCCTGGTTGCTGAGCTTTGGCTTCCCGTGCCAAGTCGGCACCCGTACGGCCGCCGGGCAGCACCACATCGGTGAACAGCAAATCGACCTCGCCATGCTCAGCGAGTGCCACGAGAGCCGTATTGGCGTCGCGCGCTTCTATGACATTGTAGCCAAGGTCGCGCAGCGCCTCCGTCGAAAAGAAGCGCACCTCGTCGTCATCCTCGCATACGAGGATGCGCTCGCCGTGCCCGCGCGGCAACTCGGCCTGACCGGGTTCATTGCTCTCCTGGCGAGCCTCGGCGGTCGAGCAGGGAAGATACAGCTCGACCGTTGTTCCTTCACCAAGCGCAGAGTCGAGCCGCAGCTGTCCGCCGGTCTGGTTCACAAACCCGTAGACCATGGAGAGACCGAGCCCGGTGCCTTGGCCGACTTCCTTCGTTGAAAAGAACGGTTCGACCGCACGCTGGCGAACCTCTTCGCTCATCCCTTCGCCGTCGTCGCGCACGGTGATCAGAACATAGCACTCTTTGCTTAATCCAAGTTCCGCGCGTTCGGCATCATCGAGGCGGGTGACGCTGGTACCGATTTCCAGGTGACCGCCGCGCGGCATCGCGTCGCGCGCGTTAATGGCAAGATTGAGCAGCGCGTTTTCCAGCTGATTGGCATCGACCAGTGCATTGGGGATGCCGCTGCTCAGTTTATTGTCGATGATCACGGTCTCGCCGAGTGTCCGGTGCAGAAGCTCGGTCATGTCGAGGATCAAGCGATTGACGTCGATTGGACGCGTGTCGAGCGGTTGCCGCCGTGAGAAGGCGAGCAAACGCTTCGTAAGCGCTGCTGCCCGCTCAGTGCCGCTAAGCGCATTGTTGACCGACCGGCGAAGCTTTTCGTCTTCGGGCGGCAGCAGCCGCTGCATAATCGAAAGGTTTCCGTGAATGACCTGAAGAAGGTTGTTGAAGTCGTGCGCGATGCCACCGGACAGCTGACCGATGGTTTCCATTTTCTGGGTTTGCCGGAGAGCCTCTTCCACGCGCGACCGTTGCTGGATTTCCTCCGCGACGCGGCTCTCCAGCGTCTCGTTGAGCGCAGTAAGTGCCTGTTCCGCCTTCATCCGCTGTTCGATCTCGTGCTGGGCATTGCCGAACAGGCGGGCATTATCGATAGCGATGGCTGCCTGGGCAGCAATGCCTTCCATCAGCTGCTCATGCCGCGCTTCGAAACGGCCCGGTTCAGGATGGCCGAAGAACAGACCCCCAATGACCTCGCCGGTCCGACCGACGACAGGAACGGCCAGGTAGCTGACGACGGGCAGATGACCTTTCGGCATTCCGAAGTGCGGATCGCTTTTTCCGTAACGCGGATCCTTCGTGATGTCGTCGGAGCGTACGACGCCCTCGCCGGCAAAGGTGGGCGCGAAGATCGCGGTGTTCCGCGGCATCGGAAACTGCTCGAAAGCCGACTGCGCAACGCCGCTTAGCGAGTAAAGCATGTAGCTTTCGCCAGCAGGATTGACGACGTTGTAGAAGAAGGCGCCGAACTGGGCCCCCGTCAATTCCACGCCCGCATCCGTTACGAGCTGGACAACCCGCTGCAGGTCAAGCTCGCCCGCGATGGCCGACCCGGTAGTGTTCAGAACTTCGAGATTGTGGCTTTCGTCGCGCAGCCGTTGCTCGGTCGCCATGGAGGCGCTGATGTCGATGACCGTCCCGAGAAAGCGGGTGGCAATACGTTCGCTCCCCTCGCCGGAGAAGACGGAGCGGCCGGTGGCCGAGACCCACCGCTGGATACCATCCTGTAAGCCGATGGTCCGGTACGTAACGCTGTAGGCGCCGGGCCCGTCCGGACGTAGCGCATTCTGAACAGCCTCGTCAGTCGCGGCGCGGTCATCGGAATGGAGGCCTTGCAGAAAAATGTCATAGGTGATGTCGGCGTCCGCCGGGAGCCCAAACAGCTCCTTGCAGCGCGCGTCCCAGCGCAGCTCACCGGTCTGCGGATTGAAATCCCATGTGCCGATGTTGGCCGCTTCCGTCGTCATGCGAAGACGGTGTTCGCTTTCGCGGAGTTGCTGCTGCGCTACCTGCCGTTCGGTGACGTCGCTACCCTGGACCAGGATACCATTGACCCTTCCGCTACCGTCGGTCAGCGGCTGATAGACAAAGTCGACGAAGCGCTCTTCCTCACTCCCGCCGCGGTCGATGAGCACGGGTGTATCCAGTCCGACATACGGTTTGCCCGAGCGAAACACGTCGTCGAGCAGTTCGAAGAAGCCTTGGCCGGCGATTTCGGGCAGCGCCTCCCGAACGCTCTTGCCAATGACGTCTCGATTGCCGACCAGTTGCAGGTAAGCCGGATTGGCGACCTCGAACACATGCCCGGGGCCACGCATGACCGCCGTAAAGGTCGGAGACTGGTCGAACATCTGGACGAGACGTTCTCTGTCTTCCAGCGATCGACGCTCGGATAGAACGCGGTCGGTCGTATCGCTGACGACGCACAGGATACCCGCGACCTTGCCTGCTTCATCAGGGATCGCCGAGTAGCTGATGTCGAAATAGACCGTCTCCGGATAGCCGTACCGCTCAACGTAAAACTCCCGGTCCTTTGCAAAAACCGTCTGCCCCGTCTCCAGAACGCTTCGAAGCAGCGGCTCCAGATCGTCCCAGAGTTCGGCCCAATGCTCTCTGGCGGGCCGTCCCAACGCCTTAGGATGGTTGTCACCGATCGCGGGGGCGTAGGCGTCGTTGTAGATCGCGACATATTCCGGCCCCCAGAACACCACGATCTGAGCGGCCGCGGGCAAGATCAGCCCGACCGTTGTTTTGAGGCTCTGGGGCCAGGTATCCGGCGGCCCCACCGGCGAATCGGACCAATCGCGCTCCGCAATCAGGCGCGCCATTTCGCCGCCATCAAAGACGGTGACACCGCGCGATTCTTGCTGACGCTCAGGCAAACCGGCTTCGGTCATTCACTCCCCGAAACGACGCTTGACCGCTCAGGGTTACGCCGCGCTTGTTTTCACCAATCATTACGGCACCCGAAGGTTCCGGCGCCTTGGCCTATGTCCCTAGCGGCGGCACTGCGGTGACGATATGGTTCATTCATGGACGCGCGCAGCAAGAAGACCAAGGCCCATCACTACGATGACGAAGCGCGCGTGATAGCGGAGACGATTACCGCCAAGCGGGACCGCCTACTGGCGTCGCTCACCTTGATTGCCGGAATCGGCGTGGTCGTTGCGATCCCATTCGCGCTCCGCGCCGGCGCCGAGTTCTTCATGCCGGTCACGGCGGCGCTGGTGGTCGCCATTGCGCTGGTGCCCGCGCTCGAATGGTTCGAGCGCCGCGGGATACCATCAAAAGCGTCCGCTGGCCTTTGCGTGCTGATCTTCATCGCCTTCGCGATCTTCGCGATTGGCTCAATCGTCGTCCCGGCGCGCGACTGGGTGGCTCAAATCCCCTCGAAGGTACCGAAGGTGCGCGCCACGCTGGAGCCCGTCATCCAGCTTTACAATCACCTCGACAAGTTCATCAACAAGACCGCTTCGCAGATCGTGATCTCGCAAGAGCGTACGCAGGCGGTTCACGTTGAGACTCCCAACTCGATGTCCAGCCTGCTGCTGACATCCGCGCCGCATTTGCTGATCCAGCTCTTCTTCGCGCTTCTGGTGATCTTCTTCTTTCTCGCCGGATGGACCGCGATGCGGAAGAAAACCATCGTCAGCCGCGGCAGCTTCGAAGGCGCGCTGACTACGGCCCGCGTCATCCAGCAAGTCGTCGACGCGACATCCACCTATCTGGGCACCATCACGTTGATAAACCTCGGCCTTGGAACATTGACCGCACTTGTGCTGTGGTGGATCGGCATGCCGTCCCCGATCATGTGGGGCGGCATCGTCGCGGTTGCCAATTACGTTCCCTATCTAGGGCCGATCGTTTGCGCGCTGTTGCTGTTCTTTGGCGCGCTGATGACGTTTCCGGACGTCTGGGCTGCCTTGCTTCCACCGGCCGCTTTCATCGGCTTCCACCTTGTCGAGGCAAATTTCTTCACCCCGATGGTGGTGGGACATCGATTGACGATCAGCCCGCTGTCGATTCTCATCTCCTTGTCCTTTTGGGCCTGGGTGTGGGGAACCACCGGGGCGCTGCTCGCAGTGCCGCTTCTGATCATCATGAAGACCGTCTTTTCTGCTGCGGGAACACCGGACATCGCCGGCTTCCTGTTCGAAGACGGTACGCTGACTCATGTCGGCGACCCCGACGAAGAAGAAGTGGATGAACGGCAGGAAATGCGACCGGCGATGGTTGACACCTCCAAGGCCCCCTAATAGGTGCCCGCCCACGCCAAAACGCGGGTGTAGCTCAGTTGGTTAGAGCGCCGGCCTGTCACGCCGGAGGTCGCGGGTTCGAGCCCCGTCACTCGCGCCACTTTCCACAAGGAATGGGAGTGGATACCGTCCGAAACGGATGGGCGATCGTTCAGCATATGAAGTGTTGGGTCTCGAGCCCGAAGCCGACGATGCCGCGATCGAGCGCGCTTACCGGCAACTTATAAAGCGGTTCCATCCGGATCGGGGTGGCGATGCGTCGCGCGCGATGGAGATCAATCGCGCATACGGCGAGCTCAGGCGCGACCGTAACCTGCGGGATCCCCTCGACTTCAACGAGATCGACGAGGAACGGGCAGGGGGAAGCAGAGCCTGGCTATGGCTTGCGCTAGTGCTCGCCGGTTCCAGCATATTTCTTGTGCTGCAGAGCGCTCCGCCGCTGGACGTCGCGAAAAATAATTTTCCGATGAGCAGGGGGGTGACGACCAGAGTGTCGCCAAGTCCGATGAACCGGCCACTCGAGGTTAGGGAGATCGACCGGTCGGCCGCCGAGGCTCAGCACCTGAAGCAAACGAGCGATGAACTGGGTCTCGCCGCACACAGTCGCGCTTGTCAAGCAATGCTGCGTGACCAGCCTACGATCGCGCGATTTGACCGTTGCGTCGCCTTTGATTCCGCGGTCGTCCAACTGCAGGATCGCGATCCCTTACGTGACCAGGGCCCCTTCAGCGAATTGGCGGTGACTGGCCGGGTAAGAAGCGCGGCAGCATTGCTTTCGGACGATGCGGTCGGCGCGGACGCTCGGCAGGACGGGATCCGGCGGCAAGTCGAGCGGGACCTGCGTCCCGCGATTGCCAACTAGCGCTGAGCGGTTGCACCCGAGGCGCTCACGGGCGCAGTGGATGTTCCAAGCGGCTGCTGATTGTCCGCAACGGTATCGCTCGAAAGCGACCATTTGAGGTTGTCGGACGCCGCGAACTTGCTCGAATAATCTTCGTGCTTGACGTCATCCGCGGCCTTGCGCGCCGCGAGATTGAAGCGGACAGCCACGCGCTTGTCGCCGCGCAGCGAAGGCGCGAGCTTGAGCGCTTCGGCACCGGGAATTGCTTCGATCGCCTTCGCGACCTGGTTTTCGCCATAGGCGGGAATGATATGCGGGACCGCAAGCGCCGCGGTGCGCAGCGCTGCGGCATTGGGCTCTCGGCCGTCATAGACTTTCGCGAACACCGACGGCTGGCCCCAGTTTCCCGCCCATCGATAGAACAGGTGGGCGCCGACGATGGCGTTCTTCGTCATTGAGGAAGCCCAATAGGGCACGACATAATTGGCGTGATAATGCGTCGCCCAGCCGACCGGTGCATAGGTCGCACCGTTCAGCGCCTGCTCCGCGATGAGCTTTGCGCGACGCCAGCCGTCGGCATCGGGCTGGCGATTGAGTGACCCGTCGCACGTGAACGTGAACTGGCAACCGGTCGCGCGGGTCGATCCCTCGTACACGACTCCGCAAACGCTGCCAGGGAAGGCCGGATGGCGGACGCGGTTCAGCACGACCTGGGCAACGGCGCGGCCGCCGTCCGCATCCTGATTGCCGGCCTCATAATATACGGCGCTGGCCAGGCAGTTCAGGGCCTGCGCATGGGCCGATGCGTTCCCAGCAAAACGGAACGGGGCAGCGATCGGGTTCGGGCCGCTCGTGACCGGTATCTCGGCATTGACCTTCAGCGCCTGCTCGGGTGCGAGCTGCTTCATGATCAGTGGCGGCGGAGCAGGGGGCGCCGCCCGGACCTCCGGCGGAGCTCCCGGCGTGACGAGGGTTGCCGCTGCGGCTGAAAGCGCAACCAGCCCGAAGAGCCCAACCCCCAGCGTACCACGCGGGTGGTGATGAAAAAGCGCAAGACCACGCTCCCGCGCGCGACGTGTCGCGCTGCGAAGCCCGTCGAGCGGGCGAGCTAGGGTCACTGCTGAAGTCATTTGTCGTGCTATACCTAACTAATACACCAAATTCAAATCGGCTGCTTCAACCGGCGCGGAAGGAGCCAGTCTGGATCCATCTTACCAACGGTTTCAGCGGGATAATCCACGCTATTCCCATAAATAGATAGAATGGCGCCTGAATGAGAACAGGCCATTGCCCGACGACATGGGCGAGTCCTGCGACAAACGTCGCCCAGACGACGATGAGCAACAGGATCAGTGCAATTCCCGGCAAGGTGCGGGAAGAGGGTTGAGGTGCCGCCATGAGGCGCGGCGCCTAGCATAGCGCCAGTGGAAAAGCGCGTGCCCTTTATTCGCAGATGGTCGGCGCCGACGGGCCTTGCGCGGAAGCGTAGCAATTGCCCGCCGCGGCATCGGCACGGTTTTCCCCGCGCATGGCAGCGAATAGCCCGCCGCTAATGGCCAGGATGACGACCACAGTGATGACCTTGGTACGCATGAAAAGCCCCTGATCGCAGCCGGAAGCTCCGAGCGGCGATGCTAACGCAATAACATTCAAGGGACGGTAAACGAAGGGTAATGGTGACCGATTTTCCTCGATCGCTGCCAACAGCAGCAATCTCTGCGCGACTGTGACAATCGGGCCACGCAGCGGTCAGCGATGGAAGATCTCGACCCCCCCAGGACTGGCGAAGGCGTCGAGCGGGATATCCCACTCGTCTGCCGGAATGATGTCCGCAATGCGCTGCATCGACCATCCGACGCCGATCAGCCGTGCCCCGCTCTTTTTAAGCCGAACGAGCGCGCGGTCATAATGACCCTTGCCGCGTCCGAGCCGCGTGCCCGACGCGTCGATGGCGATCAGCGGGATGAGGATCAGGTCAGGTTCGACGACGGGGGCGCTGCGCTTGGGCTGCATGATCCCGAAAGGCCCAGCTTGAAGCGGATCGCCAGCGCGAAACTTGAACGGCTTCCCGGGATCGTCGAACGCCGGGAACGCGACGATCCGCCCAATTGCGCGCGCCTCTTCGATCGCCAGCTGCGGGCTGATCTCCGACCCCATCGGTGCGTAGCCGCCGACCACTTTCGCCTCCGCGCACAGAGAGGTGAGATGCTCGGCGAGCTGCTGCTCGGCCAGCGTCCGCTCTCCGTCCGACAAGGTCCGCACGAATGCTTTGCGCGCGTCGAGCGCGGCACGGCGCAGCGCGTCCTTGCCGAGCGGCTCGATCTGCGGTTCCAGGCGTGGGCCGGGGCCGCGAAAGAAGGGAGGTGACGGGACCACCATGGCCGTTTGCCCTAAAATCCTCTGACGCCAAAACGTCAGGTGGGCGCCATATGCTCCCGACCCGGCGGAAAACCGCATGATCGGGGCAGGGACAGCTCCCAAGTGGAGTGAATCGCCTCAGGGATTTTCCGAAGGCTCGCACCAGGCAGTGCCCGTCACGTCCTGATTTAGGAGGTCGCGGCGTCCTGCTCAAGCGCCTGCGCCAGCGATTCGAGCCGGTCCGCCAACGCTCCGGCGCGCATGATCAGCGCCGGGTCCGGCCGTGCGGGCGGCGGCGGCGCATTTTCGTCGCGTGGCTTGTCTATCAGTTGGTCCGCCAGCAGCAGCGACGCGAACAGGAATTGCCGCGCCTCGCTCAGCGTCCCCAAGCCGGCGAGCGCTTCGCGGCTCTTGCCGTCGACCAAGCGCGCCGCGCTGCGCAGATTGTCTTCCTCGCCCTCGCGGCAGGCGACCTGGTAGGTGCGCCCCGCGATCGTCAGATCAACCATCGTCGCCATCAGGCCGCGGCCTGCCGGATCAGCTCGTCGAGCTCTTCGACGACTTCGCGCACTTTGGCACGCAGTTCTTCGTCGCGCATCACCGGCGGCTGCCGATGGGAAAGGCTACGCTCGATCCGCTGCAGCGCGCGTTCCGCCCGCTCCAGCGCCGCTACAATCTCGCTGTCGTCCATCCCAATCCGCCTAAGCACATCGGCAATCGCGGGCAAGCGCCGCCCGTGCATTTTCCGCTGCACTTTGACGCGGCGGGCAGTGCCGCTAAGGGAGCCGCAACGTCGCCCGGACTGCCGGGTGAGCAGCCCCCGCACGATGGAGCTTATGCTGCCTTCCGACCGCCGCCTTGCTAACGCGATCCGCGCCCTCGCGATGGATGCCGTGGAGGCTGCGAACAGCGGTCACCCCGGCATGCCGATGGGCATGGCGGACGCCGCCACCGCGCTGTTCACCCGTCACCTGAAATTCGACGCAGCGGACCCGCGCTGGCCCGACCGCGACCGCTTCATCCTCTCGGCGGGCCACGGCTCAATGCTGATCTACGCCCTGCTCTATCTGACCGGGTACGAGCGGCCGACCATCGAGGACATCAAGCGCTTCCGCCAGTTGGGTTCGCCGACCGCCGGTCACCCGGAGAATTTCGAACTCCCCGGCATCGAGGTTACCACCGGCCCGCTCGGCCAGGGGGTGGCGATGGCCGTGGGCATGGCGATCGCCGAGCGTCACCTCAACGCGACCTTCGGCGACGAGCTGGTGGACCACCGCACCTTCGTCATCGCCGGCGACGGCTGCCTCATGGAAGGCATCAACCACGAAGCCATCGGCCTTGCCGGGCACCTGAAGCTCAGCCGACTGATCGTGCTGTGGGATGACAATGACATCACTATCGACGGCTCGACCGAGCTGTCGCGCAACGAGGACGTGGTCGCGCGCCATCAGGCCTCCGGCTGGCACACCTGCGAATGCGACGGCCTCGATGCCGCCGACGTCAGCCGCGCGATCGAGGAAGCGACCGCCGACCCGCGCCCGAGCCTGATCCGCTGCAAGACGATCATCGGCTACGGCGCGCCCGACAAGCAGGGGACGTCGGCGACCCACGGCTCTCCGCTCGGCGCTGAGGAAATCGCCAAGGCGCGCAAGGAGCTGGACTGGGACCTGCCACCGTTCGAGGTGCCGGACGACGTGCTCTCCTCGTGGCGCAGCGCGGGCAAGCGCGGTGCGGTCGAGCATGCGCTGTGGAACGAGCGGCTGGAGCAGAGCGGCCGCCGCGACGAATTCCTGGCGCGCCTCAACGGCAAGGTCAGCGATGCCTGGCTGAAGCCCTATCTCGACAAGCTGCTCGCCGACCTGAAGCCGGTCGCCACGCGCAAGGCCTCGGAAATGGCGCTCGAAGCCATCAATTCGGCAATCCCCTCGACCATTGGTGGTTCGGCCGACCTCACCGGCTCGAACAACACCAAGACCAAGAACATCGAGCCGCTGACGGCGGAGAATTATGGCGGCCGCTACATCTATTACGGCATCCGCGAGTTCGAGATGGCCGCCGCGATGAACGGCATGGCGCTGCATGGCGGCGTGGTGCCTTACGGCGGAACCTTCCTCGTTTTTACCGACTACGCCCGCCCGGCCATCCGCCTCAGCGCGCTGCAGCATGCGCGGGTCATTTACGTCATGACCCACGATTCGATCGGGCTTGGCGAAGACGGTCCGACCCATCAGCCGATCGAGCATCTGCAGAGCCTGCGCGCGATGCCGGGGCTGGAGGTCTTCCGTCCCGCCGATGCAGTCGAGACCGCCGAATGCTGGGCGCTGGCGCTGGGCAGTGACAAGCCGAGCATCCTCGCATTGACGCGTCAGAACCTGCCGCCGCTGCGCAAGGATGCGGTCGGCGAGAACCTCTGCGCACGCGGCGCGTACCGCCTGAAATCCGCCGAAAACGAGCGCAAGGCGATCATTCTTGCCACGGGTTCTGAAGTCGAGATCGCGCTTGGCGCCGCCGAGCAGCTTGAAGGGCAGGGCATCGGCACCGACGTCGTTTCCATGCCCTGCACCGAGCGTTTCGATGCCCAGCCGTGGGATTATCGCGAGGACATCTTGCCCGACGTCAGCAACCGCCAGATCCTGCGCGTCTCGATCGAGGCGGGCACCACCTTCGGCTGGGAACGCTACGTCGGCCTCCACGGCCTGAAGCTCGGCATCGATCGCTTCGGCGTCTCCGCGCCGGCGCCCGACGCCTACAACTATTTCGGCCTGACCCCAGCCAAGATCGCCGAACGCATCACCGATTTCATGAAACAACGAGGAATATGATGACCAAAGTCGCCATCAACGGATTCGGCCGCATCGGCCGCCTGGTCGCCCGCGCGATCCTCGAGCGGCCGGACTGCGGGTTGGAGCTCGTCAGCGTCAATGATCTTGCCGACGCCAAGGCCAACGCCTGGCTGTTCAAGCACGACAGCGTCCACGGCAAATTTCCTGGCGACGTGAAGGCCGAAGGCACTGACATCGTCGTCAACGGCAAGAAGATCCACGTCACCGCGCAGAAGGATCCCGCGAACCTGCCGCATGGCGACCAAGGCGTCGAGATCGTGCTCGAGTGCACCGGTTTCTTTACCGACCGCGAAAGCGCGCAGAAGCACATCGACGCCGGCGCGAAGAAGGTCCTGATTTCGGCGCCGGCCAAGGGCGTCGACCTGACCGTTGTCTATGGAGTCAACGACGACAAGCTGACCGCCGAGCACAAGATCGTCTCCAACGCCTCTTGCACCACCAATTGCCTGGCGCCGGTCGCCAAGGTGCTGAACGACGCGCTGGGCATCGAGCGCGGGCTGATGACCACCGTTCACGCCTACACCAACGACCAGAAGATCCTCGACCAGATCCATTCCGATCTTCGCCGCGCGCGCGCAGCGGCGATGTCGATGATCCCGACCACGACCGGTGCCGCTCGCGCCGTCGGCGAAGTGCTGCCGGAGCTGAAGGGCAAGCTCGACGGCTCCGCGATCCGCGTTCCGGTGCCGGACGTAAGCTTGGTCGACCTGACCTTCACGCCCAAGCGCGACACGACGAAGGAGGAGGTCAACCAGATCCTCAAGACCGCCAGCGAGACCGGGCGCCTCAAGGGCATCCTGGACTACACCGACGAGCCTCTGGTTTCTATCGACCTTATGCACACGCCGGCCAGCTCGACCGTCGACAGCCTCGAAACCGCGGTTCTCGACGGCAAGCTCGTTCGCGTCGTGAGCTGGTACGACAATGAATGGGGCTTCTCGAACCGCATGATCGACACCGCCTGCGCGATGGCGAAGCTGGGCTGACGTGAGCGGTTTCCGGACGCTGGATGACCTGCCCGAAGACCTGACCGGCAAGAAGGTGCTGGTCCGGGTCGACCTCAACGTGCCGATGGATGGGGCGCGGGTGACCGACGACACACGCCTGCGGGCCATGCTGCCGACGGTGCTGGAGCTCAGCGACCGCGGCGCGGTCGTGCTGCTGCTGTCGCACTTCGGCCGGCCCAAGGGTGAGGTGCGGCCCGACATGTCGACGGCGCAGCTGGTGCTGCCGCTGCATCGACTGTCGGGACGGTCGGTCCGGTTCATCGAGGACTGCCAGGGTCCGGAAGCCGCGCGCGCCATCACCACCATGCTGCCGGGGAACATCGGCATCCTCGAAAACACGCGCTTTCATCGCGGCGAGGAGAAGAACGACCTCGAGCTGGCCAAAGGCATGGCGGCGCTCGGCGACTATTATGTCGACGACGCTTTCTCGACCGCGCACCGCGCGCACGCGTCGACGGAGGGGATCACCCATTACCTGCCCAGCTTTGCCGGCCGTGCGATGGAGGCGGAGCTCAAGGCGCTTGAGCGCGCGCTCGGCAATCCGGAGCGGCCGGTCGCCGCAGTGGTCGGCGGCGCCAAGGTCTCGACCAAGCTTGCCGTGCTCGGCCACCTCGTCGGTAAGGTCGATCACCTGATCATCGGCGGCGGCATGGCCAACACCTTCCTCGCGGCGCGCGGGATCGATGTCGGCAAGTCGCTGTGCGAGCACGACCTCACTGGCGAAGCCAATGCGATTTTCGACCGTGCAGAGCAGGCCGGCTGCACAATCCACCTGCCGTACGACGTTGTCGTAGCCAAGGAATTCGCACCCAATCCACCGAGCCTGCGCACGTGCAATGTTCACGAGGTGGCGGCTGACGAGATGATTCTAGACGTGGGTCCTGCGGCCGTCGAAGCGCTCGCCGACGCACTAAAAACCTGCAAGACGCTTGTTTGGAACGGTCCGTTGGGCGCCTTCGAGACGCCACCGTTCGACGAGGCGACCGTCGCGCTGGCAAAGACGGCAGCCGCGTTGACCAAGGATGGCTCTCTGATTTCCGTTGCCGGTGGCGGGGACACTGTCGCCGCGCTCAATCACGCCGGCGTGGCGGGCGATTTCACCTTCGTTTCCACGGCTGGCGGGGCGTTTCTGGAATGGATGGAAGGACGCACGCTGCCTGGCGTGGCCGCGCTCCAACAATAAGCCGATGGCGATCGGCATGACCGCCGCGCGCAAAGGAGCGGTCCGCCGACTGATTGAGCGGAGCGGGCGCGACAACCTGTTACTAGCCGAGGCCGTGGTTCACTTGCTGCGAGCATGGTCGGCCGTTCGCTTCCTGCCGTTCCGCTGGGCGGTTACTTCGGGATCAGCGCGGGTCGGAAAGAAACCGAGCGCAGATGCCGATCGGCTTGCCTGGGCCGTTTCTGCAGCCGGTGCCCATGTGCCGTGGCGGGCGGTCTGCCTGGAGCAAGGGCTGGCCTTGCAGCGCATGCTCCGGCGCCGTGGCGTGGATGCTCGGCTGCAGTACGGGATAGGTCATTCGAATGCGGGCGAACTTCAGGCGCATGTCTGGGTCAGCGTTGGAGACCGGATTGTCATCGGCGGCGAGCAGGCGCCCGATTTCAAATGCGTAGCGACGTATCCGGAGAAACAAATCGGCCCATCTCAGTGAGAAAAATCCCTGTTGCCAGTACGGCAGGCAAATCCATTGAATAGGTAATCCGACCGAATCCCTTGTTCCAGTCATCTGCCGGCCAGCGGTCAATGGCGCTACGCACCGCGGCGAGGTCGATCAGTTCCCCGACCTCCACATTACCGCTGATTTCCTCGAGAAGTTCGTAAGCTTGACTTTGATTGAGACGCAGATGCCAATCGGCGGACTGGAGCCCGCGGTTCTGCGCCTGAAGTACGATGGCGGGCACCCGATCCCTCAGCCCTTCGCGTGCCAGCGGCCGTGACTGGCCGTCGCGGATGAGCTGATCTGGCGGAAGCCGCATGCTGAATTCGATTAGCCGTCGATCGGACGTCGGATCGCGCTCCTCGATCCCCTGATCCGCAATCGCGGCGAGTCGCCATGGTCCGACGTCGTCAACGCGCAATTTCCGCCAGCGGTCGCGATAAGAATTCCCGCTAGGACGATAGCGGTCCGCGCCGCGTTCCCGTATCGCGTCGCGCCAGCAGGGATGGAGAAAGTTTGCGCCGCGGCCTTCGGCAATCTGCTGGAATCCAAGCAAAAGTGCGTCGTAGACCGGGCTTGGCATGTGATAGCCGAAGGAATTCAGCAGAATGCCGCGCCAGCGTACGTCGGGTCGGTTCGCCGCCGACCGTGCCTCGTGCCACCATTGGTCCCAGCGCCGCATTCGGGTCAGGTCGCCAAGTGACGCGAGCCCGCCGGTACTCAGGGTCAGGTTGCCCAACTCTCCAGTCAAGATGACGCGAGCACCTGCCGCCTTGGCCTGCGCCCGTATCGCGACCCACCAGGCGACGTTGAATGGGCTGAGGATCGGAAGCTGGCAGAGACGCGCATAGCGACGCATCACCTCATGAATGGGAGCCGTTTCCCGCACGACCCTGTGTTGAACGCCATAATATCGCGCCGCAGCTTCGGCGATCTTGGTTTCGTCGGCATAGCGACCACGAGGCAGCGCGCCCAAAGGGCCTTCGAGTGGCGCGGCGGTGAATGCCCATAGCCTTCTCGGCTCCGCGCTCAGTCGCGCGGCGGTCGCCGTAACCGCATTGCTGTCCCATCCACTGCTGAGGTGGGTTGCGCTGCTTCCTTCCGACATGCGCGAGTGGACAGCTAGGCCGAGCAATTCGCGAAAACGCTCAATCTGCTCTGCGTCTGACGATCTGACGTCGGCTTCGAAGTTCGGCTCCCAGTTCGTCCGTCGGACCGTCAGGTCTTCGCAAACCAAGCTTTCGCCGGGGCGGACGCGCTCAATTCCTGCGAAGACCGTGCGCTCGCTCTCATGCGGAACGAGCGCAAGGTCGCTCGCAAGCTGATCAAGTTCGGGTCCGCTGTCCTCGAGCAGTACGCGAAGGCCGCTGGGCATGCTTGCGAAGGCGATGCCGCTGATCCGGCGAGCGTAATACAGCGGTCGCTGACCGGTCGGATCTCGGGTTAGCGTGAGCCTGCGTCGAGCCCGATCATATGTCGCGATGGCATATTCGCCGACAACGTCGGCAAGATAGCCGTCACCTACGCAGCGCCAGTACCGAAACAGGAGTCCGGCGTCGCTCAGTTGGCGGTAATCAGGCACGCCAAGTCTCGCGAACAGATCGCTGCGGTTCGCGAGATGGACGTCCGCGGCCATGAGCCAGCGATCGTCAGCCACGAAAGGCTGATCGACTAGCTGATCCTGAAAATGAGGAGAAAAGGCTAGAGCGACATCATCGAAGGCGCGAGTGCGGGCGTGCAGCGATCCATAGTCACGTAGCGCGCGTATCGACTTGTTGCAGCAAGCCTCAAGAAATGATGCGTCGCGGAACCCGACTAGCCCCGCGATGGCGGCCATGCGTCAAAGAAAGTTACGGCCGCCTGGTCAGGACTTGCCGCCGCCGGTTTGCGCGTCCTTGCTGCCCGTCGAACCCAATTCAGCCGAGCCCGCGACGAGGGGCTTCACTTCCGGCTTGCGCCACTGCTTCTTGACCATCCCGAGCTCCTTTACCGCAGGCATAGCTTTGGCGACGCCGTTGCACAATGTCCTGTGCTAGGGCCTGCGAAGAGCTCGACCCAGTCTCCTTGAGCCCTCGCCAAGCCGAGGCTATCGCGCACCTCAAACAGGAACGGGAGCGTCGGAGAATATGCAACAGTCGGACATGCGTGAGCGGATTGCCAAGGGTGACGGGTTCATCGCCGCGCTGGATCAGTCGGGCGGGTCGACCCCAAAGGCATTGAAAGGCTATGGCGTGGACGAGGGCGCCTGGTCGTCAGACGAGGAGATGTTCGACCTTATTCACCAGATGCGCTCCCGCATCATCACCTCACCCTGCTTTGGCAGCGGCAAGGTCATCGGTGCGATTCTCTTCGAGCGCACGATGGACGGACAGGTCGACGGCAAGCCGACCCCGCAGGCGCTGATCGACCAGGGCGTCGTGCCCTTCATCAAGATCGACAAGGGCCTCGAGGATCAGGACGCCGGCGTGCAGATGATGAAGCCGATGCCGGGCCTCGATGAACTGTTGGAGCGCGCCAAGGGCCTTGGCGTGTTCGGCACAAAAGAGCGGTCGGTCATCAACGAGGCCAACGAAGGCGGCATCGCAGTGCTCGTCGCGCAGCAGTTCCAGGTTGCCCGGCAGGTGCTGGGCCACGGCCTGATGCCGATCATCGAGCCCGAAGTGAACATCAAGAGCGCCGACCGCGCCGAGTCCGACCGGCTGCTGCTCGCCGCGATTCTGGAAGAGCTGGATGCCCTTCCGGACGGCCAGCAGGTTATGCTGAAGCTGTCTATCCCGGCCGAGGCGGGTTTGTTCAATCCGCTGGTGAATCACCCGAAGGTGCTGAAGGTTGTCGCCCTGTCCGGCGGTTTCTCCCGCGAAGAGGCGTGTGCGGAACTGGCGAAGAACCCGGGCATGATCGCGAGCTTCAGCCGGGCACTGCTATCGGACCTCCGCGCTCAGCAGAGCGATGAGGAATTCGACAGCACGCTCGGCAAGGCCATCGACGAGATTCACGCCGCCAGCGTCGCTTAAGGTTTGGGCGGTGGGGGCGGTCCGCCGAGACGGTCGTCGCGCCGTTCATAGGTGAAACGGTAGTCGCGCGGCTCAATCCGGTGATCGGTCGTCTTTTCGGGCCTCACGCCTGCAAGGGCGAGCATCTGGCCGTGAGTGGTGTGGATCTGACCTAGCGTGAGATTGGCGGTCTCGCGCCAACCCTTACCGTCAATCCGCGTTTGCACGACTAGCCGGCCCGCCCAGACGCAACGTGCGTTCATCGGGCAACGGCTGTCCTCGACAACTTTGATCGGGGTGGCCGTCAGATCGCCGACCCGCACTGCCTGACCAAGCGGCACGGGGGTCTCCGCGGGCCACGCGCTGCCCGGGATGTTCGAAACGGTGGCACAAGCGCCAAGTGGGGCGAGGCAGAGCACAGATGCGGCAGCGAAGACGAGCGGAGCTTTCATTGGACGGGTGGGACACTTTCGCTAATGCACCGGCCATGAACGCCGACGAAGCCGACCTGTCCATTTTCCCGCCGCCCGAGCGAATCGAGCCGGCTAAGCTTTATCTGATCAGCCCGCAGGATGTTGCGGGCGCGTTCGGCGATCGGCTGAAGGCGGCGCTGGAGCCCGGCCTTGCCTCGGCGTTCCAGCTGCGCGTCAAGGACGTAGGAGAGCATGAACTGACGCGGCTTGCCGAACCGCTGCAGCGGATATGTGCGGACGCGGACATCGCTTTCATCGTTAACGACAGCGTGTCTTTGGCGAAGCGGCTGGGCGCCGACGGAGTGCACCTTGGTCAAGGGGACGGCGACATTCGCGACGCGCGAGCGGTACTGGGTCCTACGGCGCAGATCGGACGAACCTGTCACGATAGCCGCCACCTCGCTATGGAGGCGGGTGAAGAAGGCGCCGACTATGTCGCGTTTGGCGCCTTCTACCCGACGACGACCAAGCCGTCCGACTATCGCCCCGAGCCGCCAATCCTGAGTTGGTGGTCGGCCCTGTTCGAAATCCCATGTGTCGCCATTGGGGGAATCACGCCTGACAACGGGCGGCCGCTGGTCGAAGCAGGCGCGGACTTCCTTGCGGTCTGCCAAGCGGTCTGGAGCGCGGAAGATCCGGCTGTGGCAGTGCGGGCGTTTGAGAAAGTGCTCGCCTAAATGAACTGACGTTCGCGGTACCATTTGGTGACGATGTACTTGGTGCCGCGCTCGACCGGCATGCCTTCGTGGAGCGTCCACGGATTGGGGCTGCCGTCGAGCGCCATGTTGTTCCAGATGAGAATGCGGCCGAGTTTTGGTTCGGCCTGATAGTCGAGCAGCTTGAAGCGGGTCGCGCCGCCGGCTTCCGGCTCGTTTAGGTAAATCATCGCGGTCCAGGTTCGCTGCCCGCCGTGGGGTTCGTACTCGGCCCAGTAAGGCTGATCGATGTAGAAGAAGTCGGCATGCTCGCGGAAGCGCTGTCCTTCCTGGTAGCGTTGCCCCTGCAGCGGCTCGCCCCAGGCTGGATCGATGCCTAGCAGTTCGGCAATCTGCCCATTGATGCTGGTGATCAGAGGATCGTAGGCGTTGAGGTTGCAGCTGTAGCTGGTGCGCACGTCCTCATGCTTTTCCTTTTCATACAGCGGCGAAGGATAGCTGCCCGCGTCGATCTGCTCGCACATCGCCTGGCAGGCGTCTGACGTCAGGAAGTTATCGCCGTAGTAGAGCTGAATCGGCTGGCGGGGCGAGGAGCAGAAACGCCACAAGCGCATGCGTTGATCGAGGGTGTCGCCGACACGTCGGCCGATGCCCGCACGAAGGTCCGACCGCTGTTGGCCGAAGGGCGTTGGCGGCTCGTAATAAGGCGGCGGTTCGGCGTCGGCCATCAATGCAATCTGCTTTAGATTGGCGCGATTGCCAATCGGCTCGCTTATTCCGCGACCATCGCCTTCAGCGCCCGAGCATCCTCGATTGCGTGGCCATGGATGTCGTTGTTGAAATAGCACCAGACGCTGCGGCCCCGGTTGCGCTGTTCGCGGCACCAATCCGCCCAGACAGCGAGCAGCTCTTTACCATATAGGCCGTGATAGCGACCGCTCGTGCCGTGGAAGCGGATGTACGCGGTGCTGCCGCTCGCCCAGCGCGGTGAGATGAGTCCGCGGAGATCGTGCACCACGAAGCCGACATCGTGCCGGTCGAGCAGTTCGAGGACTTCCTCTTCGTACCAGCTGCGATGGCGGAACTCGACGACGTGCAAGAGGTCAGCCGGGAGTCGGCTTAAGAACGCGTCCAGCCGTTCGACATTTTTGTGGAGGCTTGGCGGCAACTGATAAAGCAGCGGCCCGAGCTTGTCCTGGAGTGGGCGAGCAAGCGCGATGAAGCGATCCGTCTCCTCCTCGCAATCCAAAAGCTTCTTCATGTGCGTGATGAAACGGTTGACCTTCACCGCGTAGCGAAAGCCAGGCGGCGCCTTCTCGCGCCAGCCCTCGAATGTTGACGCTAAAGGCAGACGGTAGAAGCTGGCGTTGATCTCGACCGTGTCGAACTGCGACGCGTAATGCTCGAACCACCGTTTCTGTGGCAGACCCTCGGGATAGAAGATCCCGCGCCAGTGCCGGTAGACCCAGCCGGAGCAACCGACATGAATGCCTGGTGCTTCATGGGAAACAGTTGTTTGCTCCATCGTTGCAGCCTCAGAACAACCACGCAGGGGATTGCGCGCGCATGCTGAAGGTCATCGGGACGGCTTTGCTCACGGCCTTCGTAACGAGCATGTTCTGGATCTGGTTCTATAATTTCGCGCAACGGCCGCAGGCGACGGTGGCGAGGAGCGGTCCAGTGGTGACCGTGAAGCCGGAGAACGCGCCGCCAGTCGCGGTGGCGCAGGATGTGCAGGTCGCGCCGTCGGGTCTCGCGCTGCCGGTAGTCGGGATCAAGCAAAGCGACCTGACCGACACGTTCGACGCGGCGCGCGGGGCAGGGCGGCGTCATGACGCCATCGACATCATGGCCGACGAAGGAACGCCGGTCATCGCCGCGGCGGACGGTACGATCGAGAAGCTGTTCAACAGTGTGCGCGGCGGGATCACGATCTACGAGCGTTCGCAGGACCAGAAGTGGATCTATTATTATGCGCATCTCTCGGCGTATGCGCCGGGGCTGAAGGAAGGGCAGGCTGTTAAGCGCGGCCAGGTTATCGGCAAGGTCGGCCACACCGGCGACGCGAGCCCCGACGGCCCACACCTTCATTTTGCGGTGAACAAGATGGCGCCGGGCGAGCGCTGGTGGAACGGTACCGCGATCAATCCCTACCCCCTGCTTGCCGGAAAATAGGTCAGCGGCTAACAGGCCGCCGAACCGCGGGTAAGCCCGCGGCGGCTCTTTCATCAGTCTTTGGCAGGTAGGCGATCATGAAGATCAGCGGCGTGGACATCCGTCCCGGCAATATCATCGAATATGAAGGCGGCATCTGGCGCGCCGTGAAAATCCAGCACACGCAGCCAGGTAAGGGCGGCGCCTACATGCAGGTCGAGATGAAGAACCTGATCGACGGCCGCAAGACCAACGTCCGCTTCCGCTCGGCGGAGACGGTGGAGCGCGTCCGCCTCGACACGAAGGATTTCCAGTTCCTCTTCAAGGACGGCGACATGCTGACCTTCATGGACAAGGACAATTACGAGCAGATCAGCCTTCCGGCCGACCTCCTAGGCGAGGCCGGAGACTTTCTGCAGGACGGCATGGACGTCGTCATGGAGTTGTACAACGAAAAGCCGATCAGCGTTCAGCTGCCCGACCAGGTCGAGGCGACGATTGTCGAGGCCGACGCAGTGGTGAAGGGCCAGACCGCGAGTTCCTCGTACAAGCCGGCGGTGCTCGACAATGGCGTGAAGGTGTTGGTCCCGCCGCACATCACGTCGGGCACGAAGATCGTCGTCGACGTGTACGAGCGCACCTACGTCCGCCGCGCGGACTAAATCATGGTTGCGCATTCCGGCCTGATCACCGTCATGCAGCGCGCCGCCCGCAAGGCGGCGCCGCGTCTGCGCCGCGATTTCGGCGAGGTCGAGCATCTGCAGGTCAGCCGCAAAGGCCCCGCCGACTTTGTTTCCATGGCCGACAAGCGGGCCGAGCAGACGATCGTCGAGGAGTTGCGCAACGCGCGGCCCGACTGGGGCATGCTGCTGGAAGAGGGCGGCGAGGTCGAAGGTAATCCGGACAAGCCGCGGTGGATCGTCGATCCACTGGATGGGACAACCAATTTCCTCCACGGCGTCCCGCATTTCTCGATCTCGATCGCGGTCGAGGAGAAGAAGCCCGGCGGCGGGACCGAGATCACGCAGGGGCTCGTCTATCAGCCGCTGACCGACGAGAGCTTCTGGGCCGAGAAGGGGCGCGGCGCCTGGTTGCACGACGCGCGTCTTCGCGTGTCGGCACGGCGTGACTTGAACGAAAGTCTGATCGGTACCGGCATGCCGCATTGCGGCCGAGGCGACCCGGTAAAATGGTCGAAGATATTTGCTGCGGTTGCGCCGGAAGTGTCGGGTCTGCGTCGCTTTGGTTCGGCTGCGCTTGACCTCGCGTGGGTTGCTGCGGGCCGCATGGACGGTTTCTGGGAAGACGATCTCGACTTGTGGGACACCGCGGCGGGCGTGCTTCTGGTCCGTGAAGCCGGTGGGTTCGTCACCGATTATCGCGGTGCTGACCGGGCCTTCGAGCGCGGTGAATATGTCGCGGCGTCGTCAGCAATCCATTCGAAGCTGCAAAAGCTCGTCGCCGGCGCGCTAAGATAGGCTTTCGGGTGGTTGCGGCACACCAAGTGCTGTCCTAAAGCGCGCCCAAGTTTTCGTCCCCGGGAGTATTTCCTTGGCAAGTGTTGCCGCCGGCTACCTGCCGATCCTGCTGTTCCTGATCGTCGCGCTGGGCCTGTCCGGCGCGTTCGTCGTGCTGCCGATGATCGTGTCGCGCCTGACCGGCACGCATCGTCCCGATCCCGCCAAGCTCAGCGAATATGAATGCGGCTTTCCGGCGTTCGAGGATGCCCGCGCCGAGTTCGACGTCCGCTTCTACCTGGTGGCGATTCTTTTCATCGTTTTCGACCTTGAAGCCGCGTTCCTGTTTCCCTGGGCAGTCAGCCTTGATTTCACCCGATGGACGGGCTGGACGGCCATGGTCGTGTTCCTCGTCGAACTAGGTCTTGGCCTTGCCTATGCCTGGAAGAAGGGAGCGCTCGAATGGGAGTGATGCTTCGTCCCGGCGAAGACCGCATGCCGTCCGAGGAAGAGCTGGCGCGGATCGCCGGACTCGTCCCCGGCGAAGTCGATCAGGCCAAGCTTCTCGAGGTTCAGCAGTCGCTCAACGAAAAAGGCTTCATGGTCACGACGACCGAAGACCTGTTCACCTGGGCGCGTACCGGGTCGCTGTGGTGGATGACCTTCGGCTTGGCGTGCTGCGCGGTCGAGATGATCCATGTGAACATGCCGCGCTATGACCTTGAAAGGTTTGGCGTCGCCCCGCGCGCGAGCCCGCGTCAGTCGGACGTGATGATCGTCGCTGGCACGCTCTGCAACAAGATGGCGCCGGCGCTGCGCCGGGTCTACGATCAGATGAGCGAGCCACGCTACGTCATCTCCATGGGCAGCTGCGCCAATGGCGGCGGCTATTATCACTACAGCTATTCGGTGGTCCGCGGCTGCGATCGTATCGTGCCCGTGGACATCTACGTCCCGGGCTGTCCGCCAACCGCCGAGGCGCTGCTCTACGGCATCCTTCAGCTTCAGCGGAAAATTCGCCGCGAAGGGACGATCACGCGCTAATGGCCTCGTCCGCGCCTCGTTACGCCGACGCGCCGCCGTCGCTTGGCAAGCTTGCCAAGGCGACACCGCGCGAGGGCATTGAAACGGCGTTCGACGTCGCCCGCGAGGATCTGATTTCGGTGATGACGGCGCTGCGCGATACGCATCAATATCAGCAGCTGATGGAAATCGCTGGCGTCGATTTTCCGGATCGCGTCGAGCGCTTCGAGGTCGTCTACTGTCTTCTATCGCTGACGAAGAACCATCGCGTTCGTGTGCACGTCAGCACCGATGAGCAAACGCCCGTGCCGAGCGTCACCGGGCTGTGGCCGGTCGCCGGCTGGCTCGAGCGTGAAGTCTTCGACATGTACGGCGTCGCGTTCACCGGCAATGACGATCTTCGCCGTATCCTCACCGACTATGGCTTCGAGGGCTATCCGCAGCGCAAGGACTTTCCGCTGACGGGCCACGTGGAGCTTCGTTACTCCGAAGCGGAAAAGCGGGTCGTTTACGAGCCGGTGTCGCTGCCGCAAGACTTCCGCAGCTTCGATTTCCTGATGCCGTGGGAAGGTCCGGAATATCGCCTGCCGGGCGATGAGAAGGCCCAGCCGGAGCAAGCCGGTGCGCCGACGCCCGCCCCCGCGCCAACCAAAACGCAGCCCACGAACGTGAAAACGACCGTGAAGCCCGAGGCGCGTGAAAAGCCTTACGCCATGGACAACGAAGAGCGCTCGCGGGCCGGCGCCAAGGAAGCCGACGCCGAAGCGCGGAAGCCGGCCAAGGCGAAGGCGGCGAAGGAAGTCAGCAAGCCCGGCCCGACCGCGCCGAAGAAGTCGCCGGCCAAGCCGCGCAAGCCGAAGGGTGATGCATGACCGACGTCCGGGACGAACTGCGCCCAGGCAAGCGGCGGGTGGAAGTCGATGTGGGCGCTGGCGGCGAGGGCGCCGAACTCGGCCATCCGCGCGACCCCGGCGACGAGACGATCAGCAATTACACGATCAACTTTGGCCCACAGCATCCGGCGGCGCACGGCGTTCTTCGCCTGATCATGGAGCTTGACGGCGAGATCGTCGAGCGCGTCGATCCGCACGTCGGACTGCTCCACCGCGGCACCGAGAAGCTGATCGAATACAAGACCTACGCCCAGGCGCTGCCGTACTTCGATCGCCTCGATTACTGCTCGCCGATGTGCATGGAGCACAGCTTCGTGCTCGCCGCGGAGAAGCTGCTCGGGCTCGAGATCCCGATCCGCGCCCAGTACATCCGCGTGCTGATGGCGGAGATCACCCGCATCTCCAACCACATGCTCAACCTTGGCAGCCACATCATGGACGTCGGCGCGATGACGCCGAACCTGTGGCTGTTCGAGCTGCGCGAAGACATCATGCAGATCTACGAGCATGTGTCCGGCGCGCGCATGCATGCGAACTATTTCCGCGTTGGCGGCGTGCGCGAGGACATCCCGCCCGCCGTGCTCGACAAGATCGGAGAGTTTCTCGATAACCGTCTGAAATTGTACGAAGATGCGATCAGCCTCGTCGCTGACAACCGCATCTTCAAGCAGCGCAATGTCGACATCGGCGTGGTCAGCCGGGACGATGCGATCGCGTGGGGCTTCTCCGGCCCGATGATCCGCGCCGCGGGCATCCCGTGGGACATCCGTCGCAGCCAGCCGTACGAAGTCTATGACAAGATGGACTTCGAGATCCCGGTCGGCACCAATGGCGATTGCTACGACCGCTTCATGGTTCGCGTCGAAGAGGTCCGGCAGAGCTTCAAGATCGCGCGCCAGTGCCTGCAGCAGATGCCGGCCGGTCCGATTGGCGCCGACAGCAAGGTGTTTCCGCCCAGCCGCGCGTCGATGAAGACGTCGATGGAAGCGCTGATCCACCACTTCAAGCTGTACACTGAGGGCTATCACGTTCCCGCGGGCGAGGTTTACGTCGCTACCGAAAGTCCGAAGGGCGAGTTCGGCGTGTATCTGGTCGCCGACGGCACCAATAAGCCGTATCGCTGCAAGATTCGCCCAACCGGTTTCTCGCACCTGCAGGCGATGGATTTCATGATGAAGGGCCACATGCTGGCCGACACGACCGCCGTCTTGTCCGCGATCGACGTCGTGTTCGGGGAGGTTGATCGGTGATCCAGATCCTCCTCACCCTACTTGCTGCGGTGACGCCGGATATCGGTCCGGAGCCATATCCGCTTAGTGGGCATGCCACGGCAGAGGGCGCCAAAGTGACCGTCATACGTCTGCTCGGGGCGGTAAGGGCCAAAAACGATGCGGCTTATGATAAGATAGCGCGGGGAATGGCTTTGCTACTGGCGCCCGACATGGCGATGAAGCTTGATCGCACGCAGTTTGAGCAAATTTTTGCCAGCTGCAATTCTTTGCGGGTGGTTAGCTCTCGACCTTTTCCCAATTCTCCGGCGGCGCAAGCCGTTCGGATTGAGATGATGTGCACGGATAAGGATCGCGCAAGGCCCCAGCCGGGGGCCGCGGATATCATGGCTGATAATGATCACGCGTTCGCGATCTATCCGGGGAGTGCTGACCGAATGTTGCCCCTTAAGGCACCACAATAATGGCCGGCCAGGGTTCCTTCATCGACGACGCCGAACAGCGTGCGCGCTGGGAAGGCTTTGCGTGGACCGATGCCAACGCGAAGACGGCGAAGACGCTGATTGCGCGCTATCCGGCGGGACGGCAGCAATCGGCGGTAATCCCGTTGCTCGATCTCGCGCAACGGCAGGTCGGCGCGGAGACGAATACCCAGGGTTGGCTGCCGATCCCGGTGATGGAGTTCGTCGGCCGCGAGCTCGGCATGCCGTACGTTCACGTGCTGGAGGTCGCGACCTTCTACACGATGTTCAACATGCATCCGGTCGGCCGCTTCCATGTCCAGGTGTGCGGAACGACACCGTGCATGCTGCGCGGCTCGGACGATGTGTTCACCGCTTGCGCCAAGCGCGGGCTGAAGAAGGGCAAGACGACGAAGGACGGTCTGTTCACGCTGACCGAGGTCGAGTGCCTGGGCGCATGCGCGAACGCGCCGATGGTCCAGATCAACGACGACAATTACGAGGACCTGACCGAGGAAAGCATGGGTGCGATCCTCGACGCGCTGGCCGAGGGCAAGACACCCAAGCCGGGCCCGCAGGTCGATCGCCAGACCAGCTGCCCCGAAGGCGGCCCGACGACGCTGAAGAAAATGGCCGAGCGCAATTACGACTATCGCCCGCAATGGACGGCGACTGCCGGGGAGGGCGCGCAATGATCGGGCTGATCATCGCAGTCATCATCGGCATTCTGCTGATCGGCATCGTGCTGAAGATCGTGAAGCTCGCGATCATTCTCGCGCTTGGCGTCGGGATCGTGATGTTCGCGCAAAATAAGTTCGGTCAGAAGCGGATCCGCTGATGGGCTATACGGGACCACTGGCGGACAAGGACCGCATCTTCACCAACCTCTACGGCTTCCAGGAGCCGTGGCTAAAGGCTGCGCAGGCGCGCGGCGACTGGGACAACACTAAGGGCCTCGTCGGTCTCGGCGAAGAGACCATCATCGAAAAGATCAAGGCGTCTGGCCTGCGCGGTCGCGGCGGCGCGGGCTTCCCGACCGGCATGAAATGGAGCTTCATGCCCAAAGAGCCCAAGCCGGGTAAGCCGAACTTTCTGGTCATCAATGCCGACGAATCCGAACCCGGCAGCTGCAAGGACCGCGAGATCATCCGCCACGATCCGCACAAGCTGATCGAAGGTGCGTTGATCGCCAGCTTCGCGATGCGGGCGCGCGCCGCCTACATCTACATCCGCGGCGAATTCATTCAGGAATCCCGCGTGTTGGAGCGCGCGGTTGCCGAGGCCTATGAAGCCGGTTTGCTCGGCAAGAATGCCGCCGGCACGGGCTACGACTTCGACCTGTTCGTCCACCGCGGCGCGGGCGCCTACATCTGCGGCGAAGAGACCGCGATGCTCGAAAGCCTCGAGGGCAAGCGTGGCAATCCGCGGCTGAAGCCGCCGTTCCCGGCCGGCGCGGGCCTCTACGGCTGCCCGACCACGGTCAACAACGTCGAAAGTATCGCCGTCGTCCCGACCATCCTGCGCCGTTCGCCAGAATGGTTCGCCGGCATCGGCCGCGAGAAGAATGAAGGCACCAAGCTGTTCCAGCTGTCGGGCCACATCAACACGCCGTGCACCGTCGAGGAATCGATGGGTATCAGCTTCCGCGAGCTGATCGACCGCCACGGCGGCGGCATCCGCGGCGGCTGGGACAATCTGCTCGCAGTGATCCCCGGCGGATCGTCGGTTCCGCTGGTCCCGGCGGCCGAGATCATGGACGCGCCGATGGACTTCGACGGGCTGAAGGCGCTTGGGTCGGGTCTCGGCACCGCGGCGGTGATCGTCATGGACAAGTCGACCGACGTCGTCCGCGCGATCAGCCGTATCAGCTATTTCTACAAGCACGAAAGCTGCGGCCAATGCACGCCGTGCCGCGAGGGCACCGGCTGGATGTGGCGCATGATGGAGCGCCTGCGCGAAGGCGACGCCGACGTGGGTGAGATCGACAAGCTCTACGACGTCACCAAGCAGGTCGAAGGCCACACCATCTGCGCGCTTGGCGACGCCGCCGCCTGGCCGATCCAGGGCCTGATCCGCCACTTCCGTCCCGAACTCGAGCGCCGCATCGCCGAACATTCCGGCCGCCGCATGCTGGAGGCCGCGGAATGACCACGCAAACCCTCATCATCGTCGTCGTGATCGTCGTCGCGCTGATCGCCGTCCTGGCGGCGCGCAGCGGCGGGCCGCGGGTTACGCATATCGAAACGCGCCGAGAGAAGGACGGAGGCGAGGATGCCTAAGGTCACCGTCGACGGCGTCGAGCTGGAGGTCCCGCAGGGCGCGACCGTGCTCCAGGCCTGCGAGCTGGCGGGCAAGGAGATTCCGCGCTTCTGCTATCACGAGCGGCTGAGCATCGCCGGCAACTGCCGCATGTGCCTGGTCGAAGTGGCGCCGGGACCGCCCAAGCCGCAGGCGAGCTGCGCGCTGCCTGCCGCCGACGGCCAGACGATCCGCACCGACACCGCGATGGTCAAGAAGGCGCGCGAAGGGGTGATGGAGTTCCTGCTCATCAATCACCCGCTCGATTGCCCGATCTGCGACCAGGGCGGCGAATGCGACCTGCAGGACCAGGCCATGGCCTATGGCCGCAGCGGCTCACGGTTCGAAGAGAACAAGCGGGCGATCGACGACAAGTACATGGGTCCGGTCATCAAGACCTCGATGACCCGCTGCATCCAGTGCACGCGCTGCATCCGCTTCTCGGAAGAGGTCGCGGGCGTCGACGAGATCGGCATGCTGTACCGCGGCGAGGACAGCCAGATCACGTCCTACCTCGAAAACGCCGTTGGCGGCGAGCTCGCGGGCAATCTTGCCGACGTGTGCCCGGTCGGGGCGCTGTTGCAGAAGCCGCAGAGCTTCGAGACCCGCCCGTGGGAATTGAAGAAGGTGCCCGGGATCGACGTCATGGACGCGGTGGGCTCCAACATCCGCCTCGACGTGCGCCAGCGCCAGGTGATGCGCATCCTGCCGCGCATCAACGAGGACGTGAACGAGGAGTGGATCAGCGACAAGACGCGCCACCACGTCGACGCGCTCGTCCGTAACCGTCTCGACCGGCCGTGGGTGCGCGAGGGCGGCAAGCTGCGTCAGGCGAGCTGGACGGAAGCGCTCGAGCTGTTCGCTTCGCGTCTGAAAAAGGCGGGAGACAAGGTCGCGGCGGTCGCCGGCGATCTGCTCGACGCGGAGACGATGTATGCAGCGAAGGCGCTGCTCGCGGGGCAGGGATCGACCCTACTCGAGGGGCGCCAGACCGGGCTCGATTACGACACCAGTTCGCTCGGCGCGGTTGCGTTCAACTCGACGATTGCCGGCATCGAGAGCGCCGACATCGTCCTGCTAATCGGCTCCAACATCCGCTGGGAAGCGCCGCTGATCGCCACCCGCATCCGCAAGGTTGCGCGCAAGGGCGGTCGTGTGTTCGCAATCGGCCCGCAGGTCGATCTCGGCATGAAGGTCGAATGGCTCGGCGATGATCTGAAGCTGCTCGGCAAGCTGCCCAAGGAGGCGCAGGACGCGTTCGCGAAGGCGGAGCGTCCGGCGGTCGTAGTCGGCCCTGGCGCGCTAGGAGCAGGTGGTTTTGGCGCCGCGCTCGCGCTGGCGGGCTCGCTGAACTTGGTCCGCGATGGATGGATCGGCTTCAACGTCGTCCACACTGCGGCCTCCCGCATGGCCGGCATCATTCTCGGCTATGCTCAGAAGGGCGGCATCGCCGATCTCGAAGCGGCCAAGCCCGAACTCGTCCTGCTGCTCGGCGCCGACGAAGTTTCAGCCGACCGCTTCAAGGGCGCCTTCAAGGTCTATATCGGCCATCACGGTGACGCCGGCGCGCGGCAGGCGGACCTCGTGTTGCCCGGCGCGACCTATGCTGAAAAGCACGGCACCTACGTCAATACCGAAGGCCGGGTGCAGCGCGGCGAGAAGGCGGCCTTCCCACCGGGCGAGGCGCGCGAGGACTGGACGATCCTGCGGGCAGTCAGTGAGCTGGCCGGCAACAAGCTGCCCTTCGACAGCTTCGCGGACCTCCGCCGTCAGATGATCGCGGCGCACCCGGAGCTCGGCCGGGAAGGTCTGATAGACATGCCGTGGTCGCCGCCCAAGCTCTCCGCCAAGGCGGAAGGCGCGGTCCGCTATCCGATCGGCGACTTCTTCCTGACCAACGCCATCTGCCGCAACAGCCCAACCATGCAGCGCTGCTCGGAAGAGCTGGTGCGTGGCGTGCAGTTCCAGGAAGCGGCCGAATGATCGAGACCTTCCAGCACTGGGGCCTCAACTACGATTGGGCGTGGTTCCTCGCCACGATCATCGGCATCCTAGTGATTGCCCTGCCGCTGATGCTGGCGGTGGCGATGATCATCTACGCTGACCGCAAGATCTGGGCGGCGATGGCGCTCCGCCGTGGTCCGAACGTGGTCGGCCCGTGGGGTCTGCTGCAAAGCTTCGCCGACGGGCTGAAGGTCTTCCTCAAGGAAACCATCATCCCGACCAGCGCGAACAAGGGCCTGTTCCTGATCGCGCCGATCGTGACGTTCACCACCGCTCTAATCGTCTGGGCCGTCGTGCCGTTCGCGCCCGGTGTGGTGCTCGCGAACATCAACGTCGGACTGCTCTACATCCTCGCGGCAAGCTCGCTCGGCGTTTACGGCGTGATTGTCGCCGGCTGGGCGTCCAACTCGAAATATCCATTCTTCTCGGCGCTCCGCGCGGCCGCGCAGATGGTCAGCTACGAGGTCTCGATCGGCTTCGTCCTGATCTGCGTCGTGCTCTACGCGAACACGTTCAACATGAGCGGGATCGTCATGGCGCAGCAGGGTCACAAGCTCTGGGGCCTGCTTAACGGCTTTGGCTTCAATCCCTTGCTGTTCCCGATGGCCGTCGTGTTTCTGATCAGCTCGATGGCCGAGACCTTCCGCACGCCTTTCGACCTGGTCGAGGCGGAGAGCGAGCTCGTCGCCGGTCACCAGACCGAATATTCCTCGATGAGCTTCGCGCTCTTCTGGCTCGGTGAGTACGGCAACGTCATCCTGATGTGCGCGCTCAACGCCGTGCTGTTCTGGGGTGGCTGGTTGCCGCCGGTGAACTGGGCGCCGCTGTACCTCATCCCCGGTATCATCTGGCTATTCGCCAAGATGCTGTTCTTCTTCTTCGTATTCAGCTGGGTGAAGGCGACCGTGCCGCGGTACCGCTACGACCAGTTGATGCGGCTTGGCTGGAAGATTTTCCTGCCGCTGTCGCTGCTCTTCGTCATTCTCGTGTCTGGATGGTTGATGCTGACCCGTTACGGAGGAGCGCCGCTATGATCGCGCGCACCCTCAAGGCCTTTACGCTGTGGGAATTCCTGCGGGCCCACGCGCTGACGCTGAAGTATTTCTTCAAGCCCAAGGCGACGATCAACTATCCGTACGAGAAGGTACCGCAGAGCCCACGCTTCCGCGGTGAGCATGCGCTGCGCCGTTATCCGAACGGCGAAGAGCGCTGCATTGCCTGCAAGTTGTGCGAGGCGATCTGCCCCGCTCTCGCGATTACTATCGAATCCGAACCGCGCGAGGACGGCAGCCGCCGCACCACGCGTTACGACATCGACATGGTGAAGTGCATCTATTGCGGGCTGTGCCAGGAGGCCTGCCCGGTCGATGCGATCGTCGAAGGGCCGAACCTCGAATTCGCGACCGAAACGCGGGAGGAACTGCTCTACGACAAGGCGAAATTGCTGGCCAATGGCGACAAGTGGGAACAGGCGATTGCCGCCAACCTTGCCGCCGATGCGCCCTACCGATAAGCGCGCCGCAACAGGGTCCCTCGCTTGATTTCAATCCTCGCCTTTTGGTTGTTCGCAATCCTCACGATCGCTTCGGCGGTGCTGGTGATCTTTGCCCGCAACCCGGTGCA
Source organism: Sphingomonas flavescens (assembly GCF_030866745.1). NCBI lineage: Bacteria > Pseudomonadati > Pseudomonadota > Alphaproteobacteria > Sphingomonadales > Sphingomonadaceae > Sphingomonas > Sphingomonas flavescens. Next base: position 323,563 of record NZ_CP133016.1, read on the forward strand.
CAGCGTGCTGTGGCTGATCGTGTCATTTTTCAACGCGGCGGGCCTGATGCTGCTGCTGGGCGCCGAGTTCATCGCGATGTTGCTAGTCATCGTCTATGTCGGCGCGGTCGCGGTGCTGTTCCTGTTCGTGGTCATGATGCTCGACATCGACTTCGCGCAGCTACGCAGCGGGTTCACGCGCAACCTGCCATTCGGAATCATCATCGCCATCGTGCTGCTCGCGGAAGTGCTCGTCGCGCTGACCGCGTGGAAAGCTGGCCCGGCGCTGAGCGGCCGTGCCATCCCGGAGACGGCGACGCCGAACATCGTTGCGCTCGGGCAACTTCTGTACAGCCGTTATCTGTTCGCGTTCGAGCTTGCGGGGTTGATCCTGCTGGTCGCCATGATCGGGGCAATCGTACTGACTCACCGCAGCCGCCGCGACACGCGCCAACAAAAGATATCAAAGCAAATCGATCGCCGTCCGAGCGAAGCGATCCGGAATACAAGCCCGGGCGTAGGCGAGGGGATGCAGCTGTGATCGGGCTTGGTCATTATCTCGCCGTCGCCGCGATCCTCTTCACGATCGGCGTGCTCGGCATCTTCCTCAATCGTCGCAACGTCATCCTTATGCTGATGGCGATCGAGTTGATTTTGCTCGCGGTGAATATCAACCTCGTGGCCTTCTCAGCCTATCTCGGTGACCTCACGGGACAGGTGCTGGCGATGTTCGTGCTGACCGTCGCAGCCGCCGAAGCCGCGATCGGCCTCGCCATTCTCGTCATTTTCTTCCGTCGCCGCGGCTCCATCGCCGTTGATGACGTCAACCGGATGCACGGCTGATGCACCCCGTATTGTTTATCGTCTTCCTGCCGCTGCTGGCGTCGATCATCGCGGGTCTGTTCGGCCGCTGGATCGGCAAGACCGCCGCCAAAGCCATCACCACCGCTTCGCTGTTCATCGGCGCTGCACTGAGCTGGCCGATCTTCCTGTCCTACATCGCGGGCAACGCGGCCCCGGTCGTGGTGCCGGTGCTGACGTGGATCCAGTCCGGCACGCTGACGGTAGACTGGGCGCTTCGCGTCGACAGCCTGACCGCGGTCATGCTGGTCGTCGTCACCAGCGTGTCCAGCCTCGTGCACCTCTACAGCTGGGGGTACATGGCCGAAGACCCCAGCCAGCCGCGCTTTTTCTCTTATCTGTCGCTGTTCAGCTTTGCGATGCTAATGCTGGTCACCGCCGACAGCCTGGTGCAGATGTTCTTCGGCTGGGAAGGCGTCGGCCTCGCATCCTACCTGCTGATCGGCTTCTGGTATCACAAGCCGTCCGCCAACGCGGCCGCGCTCAAGGCGTTCGTCGTCAACCGCGTCGGCGACTTCGGCTTTTCGCTCGGCATTTTCGGCACCTTCCTGGTGTTCGGTACCGTCTCGATCCCGGCGATCCTCGCCGCGGCGCCGGGCATGGGCGGCTCGACGATCGGCTTTGCTGGCATGCGCGCCGACACGATGACCATACTCTGCCTGCTCCTCTTCATCGGCGCGATGGGCAAGTCGGCGCAGCTTGGCCTGCACACCTGGCTCCCGGACGCGATGGAAGGCCCGACGCCGGTTAGCGCGCTCATCCACGCAGCGACGATGGTCACTGCCGGCGTCTTCATGGTCTGCCGCCTGTCGCCGATGTTCGAGACGTCGGTCACCGCGATGCACGTCGTCACCTACGTCGGCGCCGCGACCTGCATCTTCGCGGCGACCGTCGGGTGCGCGCAGAACGACATCAAGCGCGTCGTCGCTTATTCGACCTGCTCGCAGCTCGGCTACATGTTCTTCGCGGCGGGCGTCGGCGCGTACGGCGCCGCGATGTTCCACTTGTTCACGCACGCCTTCTTCAAGGCGCTGCTATTCCTCGGTGCCGGCTCGGTCATCCACGCCATGCACCACGAACAGGACATGCGTTACTATGGCGCGCTCCGTAAGGAGATCCCGATTACCTTTTGGGTAATGGTCATCGGCACGCTGGCGATCACCGGTGTCGGTGTCGCGGGCATCGGTTTCGCCGGCTTCTGGTCGAAGGACGCGATCCTGGAGAGCGCCTGGGCCAGCGGCTCCGTGCCCGGCACGATCGCCTTTTGGCTTGGCGCGCTCGCGGCGCTGCTGACCAGTTTCTATTCCTGGCGCCTGATCTTCCTGACCTTCTTCGGCGATGCGCGCTGGGCGGCGTCCGAGCACATCCAGCACGCGCTTCATGGCGATCACCATGATCATCCGGACGAAGAGCATGGCGACAGCGCCCACACGCCGGCGCACGTTTCGACGGGCACGGGCGGCTACCATCCGCACGAAAGCCCGCTGCCGATGCTGGTGCCGATCGCGCTGCTCGCCATCGGAGCGCTGCTGGCTGGCCAGATCTTCCACGACATCTTCGTTGGTGGCGATCGCGCGCCCGAGTTCTGGCGCGCCAGCATCGCGTTCAACGAGCATTTGGCGCACGCCGCGCACGGGTCGCCCGAGTGGGTGAAGCTTACGCCGACGATCGTCATGCTGATTGGCCTCTGGATCGCTTGGAACAACTACATCCGCGCGCCCGGTTCGTCCGACCGCTTCGTCGCGACCTTCCCCGGCATCTACAAGTTCGTCGCCAACAAATGGTATTTCGACGAGCTCTACAATTTTCTCTTCGTCCGCCCTGCATTGTGGCTCGGCCGTCTGTTTTGGAAGCGCGGTGACGAAGGGACGATCGACCGGTTCGGACCGCATGGCGCGGCCTATGCCGTCGGTGTCGGCAATCGCATCGCGGCCCGCGTGCAGTCCGGTTACCTCTATTCCTACGCGCTCGTCATGCTGCTCGGCCTGATCGGCGCGGCGACCTGGGCCATCTGGTGGGCGAAATGACCGGCGTTCCCTGGCTGACCATTCTTATTGCGGTTCCGCTGATCGCCGGCGCGCTCTGCCTTTTCGCGAGCGCGAACGTGGCGCGGTGGATCGCGCTCATCGCGACGCTCGTCTGCCTGGAAATCGGCATCGACCTGTGGCTGATGTTCGACCCGAACGGCCCGCAATGGCAGTTTGTCGAGCGCATCAGCCTCGGCGGCGGCATCAACTGGTCGCTCGGCATCGACGGCATCGCGCTGCTGCTGATCGTTCTGTCGGTGTTCCTCATGCCGATCTGCATCGGCGCAAGCTGGCGCTCGATCGAAAAGCGCGTACCCGAATACATGGCTGCCTTCCTGCTGATGGAAGCGCTGATGATCGGCGTGTTCGCCGCGCAGGACCTGTTCCTGTTCTACATCTTCTTCGAAGGCGGCCTGATCCCGATGTACCTGATCATCGGCATCTGGGGCGGCGCCGAGCGGATCAAGGCGAGCTACAAGTTCTTCCTCTACACCCTGCTCGGCTCGGTGCTGATGCTGATCGCCATGCTCTACATTGTGACCACCGCGCACACGAGCTTCATCCCCGACCTGATGGCGTACAACTTCCCGGTCGGGGTGCAGAAGTGGCTGTGGCTGGCATTCTTCGCCAGCTTCGCGGTGAAGATGCCGATGTGGCCGGTCCACACCTGGTTGCCCGACGCGCACGTGCAGGCGCCGACCGCGGGCTCGGTCATCCTGGCCGGCGTGCTGCTGAAGATGGGCGGTTACGGCTTCATCCGCTTCTCGTTGCCGATGTTCCCCGAAGGCTCGGCAATGTTCGTGCCGTTGGTGTTCGCGCTTTCGGGTATCGCGGTCGTCTACACCAGCCTCGTCGCGCTCGTGCAGCGCGACATGAAGAAGCTCATCGCTTATTCGTCCGTCGCGCACATGGCGTTCGTGACTTTCGGCCTGTTCGCCATGAACCGGCAGGGCCTTGAAGGGGCGATGCTGGTCATGCTCGGTCACGGCCTCGTGTCGGGCGCGCTCTTCCTGTGCGTCGGCGTCGTCTACGACCGCCTGCATACGCGGGAAATCGGCCGCTACGGCGGGCTGGCCGACAACATGCCGGGCTATGCGCTGCTGTTCATGCTGTTCACCATGGCCAGCGTTGGCCTGCCGGGTACGAGCAATTTCGTTGGCGAATTCCTGGCGCTGGTCGGCACCTACCATGCGTCCAGCTGGGCAGCGGTGGTCGCCACGACCGGCATCATCCTCGGCGCGGCCTACATGCTGTGGCTCTATTGGCGCATTTGTTTCGGCACGCAGCGCAATGCCGATGCCGCGGCCATGCCCGACCTGAACGTCCGCGAATGGTGGCTGCTGGCGCCCGTCGCCGCCGCCGTCTTCTGGATGGGTGTCTATCCCGAAAGCTTCCTCGCCCCCATGCGCAACGACATCGGCCGCCTGACGCAGCGCCTCGAACATGTCGCGCCGCGCGGGGACTCGGCACTGACCCTCGGCAAGGGCGCGGTCCACGCCGAGCATGGAGCGCACCACTAATGCTTCGTCTCGCTCCCATTCTGCCCGAGCTTATCCTGTCGCTCGGCGGCGTCGTCCTGATGATGGTCGCAGCCTTCGTGGGCCGCCGCGGCTCCGGCATTACCAGTTGGCTCGCGATTGCGCTGCTTCTGGGAGCCACCTTCGCACTGATCGGTGCGCCGTCGCACGCTGGCCTCCTTTTCGAAGGCTTCGTCGCCGCGGACCTATTCGCCAGTTTCGGCAAGGCGATCATCTTCCCCGCGGCCGCCGTTGCGATCATTGCTGCCCATGGCTGGTTCGAGCGCGGCACTGAGCATTCCGCCGAGTATCCGGTGCTGATCATCCTCAGCGCGGTCGGCATGAGCGTGATGGTCTCCGCGACGAGTCTGATTGCCCTTTACGTTGGCCTCGAACTGCAGAGCCTCGCCGCCTACGTGCTCGCCTCCTATCGCCGGACCGACGAGCGGTCGGCCGAAGCGGGACTCAAATATTTCGTGCTCGGCGCGCTCGCGAGCGGCATTCTGCTCTACGGCATCTCGCTGCTTTACGGCTTCACGGGCACGATGAGCTTCAATGGTCTGGCCGCCGCGTTCGGCCGCGAGGCGCCGTCGCTCGGATTGCTCTTCGGCCTGGTGTTCATTCTCGCCGGTCTGGCTTTCAAGATCAGCGCGGTACCGTTCCACATGTGGACACCGGACGTCTACGAAGGTGCGCCGACGCCCGTCACCGCCTTCTTTGCTTCGGCCCCCAAGGTAGCGGCCGTTCTGCTCGCAACGCGCCTGTGCGTTGCGGGTCTTGGCCCGGCTACCGACGCTTGGCGCCAGATCGTCATCTTCGCTTCGCTGGCTTCGATCTTCCTCGGCGCCATCGCCGCTTACGGTCAGACCAACATCAAGCGCCTGCTGGCCTATTCGTCGATCAACAACGTCGGTTTCGCCCTCGTTGGTCTCGCCGCCGCGGGCCCACGCGGAGCCTCCTCAGTTCTGTTCTATATGGCTGTTTACGTCGTCATGACGCTCGGCGCCTTCCTCTGCGTGCTGTGGATGCGCGATGCCGAGGGGCGTCCGGTCGAAAGCGTCGCAAGCCTGTCCGGCCTGTCGCAGACCCGTCCCGGGTTCGCGGCAGCGTTGACCGTCTTTATGTTCAGCCTCGCGGGCATTCCGCCCTTCTTCGGGTTCTGGCCCAAGTTGCTGGTCTTCACCGCGGCGGTGGACGCCGGCTACATCGCGCTGGCCGTGGCGGCGATTCTCGGCACCGTGATCGGCGCTTATTACTATCTGCGCATCATCAAGGTGATGTGGATGGATGAGCCCGCCGAACCCTACGCCAAGGCGCGGCAGCCGCTGCAGGGAGCGCTGATTTTCCTCGCTGCGATTCTCGTGTCTCCGATCGGCTATTTGCTCATCGGCCCGCTCGGTGCCTTGACCGACCGCGCTGCAGGAAGCCTTTTCTGACGCGCATCCGCATCGTCGAGCAGACCGGCTCGACCAACGCCGACCTGATCGCCGACCACCAGGCCATCGAAGGCGATTGGCTAGTCGCGCTCGAACAAGTGTCGGGCAGGGGGCGGCAGGGCCGCAACTGGTCGTCATCACCCGGCAATTTTTATGGCAGCACGCTCGTTCAGCTTCGTGCCGACGATCCGCCCGCGCATATTGTGTCGCTGGTTGCCGGACTCGCGCTGATCGAGGCTATCGATACCGCTGTTCCCAATCAGCCGCTGATGCTCAAATGGCCGAACGATCTCATGCTGCTCGGCCGCAAGATGGCCGGCATCCTGCTCGAACGGAGCGGCGAGCGCGTCGCCATCGGGTTCGGCGTCAACCTCGCGTCTGCGCCCGATCTTCCGGACCGCCAGGCTGCCTCGCTGACCGGCGAAGTCGCCCCTCAAGCCTTCGCTCCGCTGCTCGCCGGCAGCTTCGCACGGCTCCTTGAGCTTTGGCGGCAAAGCCAACCAGCGCACATCGCCCAGGCGTGGCTCACGCGCGCGCATCCGGTCGGCACGCCGCTCGCGGTGCATGCCGGAAGCGACGACGTGCGTTCGGGGCGCTTCGACGGTCTTGAACCCGACGGCGCCCTGCGGCTTCGCCGCGACGACGGCGCACTCGACATCGTGCGTGCCGGGGATGTCGTGTTGTGAACACTCCCCGACATGGGTAGGGCGCGGCGATGATTTTGGCGGTCGATGTCGGCAACACGAACCTGGTCTTCGCCTTGGTCGACGGCGGGAAAATCAAAGCCCGCTGGCGGATTGCGACAGATCCGCGCCGGACGGCCGACGAATACTCCGTCTGGCTACACCAGCTGTTTGAGCTGGAAGGGTTTAGCCGCGACGATGTGGATGGCGTCATCATCGGCACCGTCGTCCCGCGCGCGCTTCACAACCTGAAGGTCCTGTCCGAAAAATACTTCCGCAAGACGCCGCTGGTTGCAGGGCAGGGTGATGCCGCCTGGCCGATGGCGCTCGAAGTAGACGAGCCGCACAATGTTGGTGCCGATCGCGCGCTTAACGTCATTGCCGCTCACGCGCGACATGACGGCGACCTTTGCGTTATCGACTTCGGTACGGCGACCACCTTCGACCTGGTCACCCCAACCGGCGCTTACGCCGGTGGCATCATCGCACCGGGCATCAACCTCTCGCTCGACGCCCTCGTCAGCGCGGCTGCCAAGCTACCGCGCATCGCAATCGAAGCTCCGGCCACGGACAGCGTCATCGGCCGCACGACCGAGAGCCAGATGATCATTGGCATCTACTGGGGCTATGTCGCGATGATCGAGGGTCTGGCGGCACGCATGAAGATGGAGATCGGCCGCCCGCTGAAGGTCGTCGCCACCGGTGGCCTCGCGACCCTGTTCGACAAGCATACCGACGCGTTCGACGCGATTGAGCCCGACCTCACCATCCAGGGGTTGAGCTTGCTGTACGACCACGCGATGCGCAGCCCGAAATGAGCCTTCCAGAATGATCCCCGGCGAAGAATTGCTGTTCGTCGCGCTCGGCGGCTCGGGCGAGATTGGCATGAACGTCAATCTCTATGGCTGTCGTGGCCAGTGGCTGATGGTCGATCTTGGCCTGACCTTTGCCGACCCCAGCTATCCGGGCATCGACCTCATCTTGCCCGACCTTGAGTTCATCGAGAAGCAGCAGGATCGCCTTACGGGGATTGTCCTGACCCACGGTCATGAAGACCACATCGGCGCGCTACCCTACCTCGCTGAAGAGCTGAAGGTGCCGCTGTACGCGACGCCATTCACCGCGGGGCTAATCGCCGGCAAGCTTGAAGAGGAGGGCCTGACCGGACAGGTCAAGCTCAACGTCGTGGAGCGCGGCGGCAGCATCGAGCTGGGCCCGTTCCGCGTCAGCTTCGTCGCGTTGTCGCACTCAATCCCCGAGGGCAATGGCGTGTTGATCGAAACGCCGTTCGGGAATGTCTTCCACACTGGCGACTGGAAGATCGATGAAACCCCCGTCATCGGAGAAGCACCTAGCGTCGAAGCGCTAACGTCGATCGGCGATCGCGGCGTGCTCGCGCTCGTCTGCGATTCCACCAACGTCTTTCAAGACAAGCCTTCGGGATCCGAAGAGAGCGTCCACGCTGGGCTCTTGGCGAAGACTCTGGAAGCCAAAGGTCGCGTGCTTGTGACGACCTTCGCGTCCAACGCCGCGCGGCTGCAGACTATTGGCCGCGTCGCGCGGGAAACGGGCAGGCAGCTGTGCATCGCGGGCCGCTCGCTCGACCGGATCCTGCGCGTTGCCCAATCCACCGGCTACCTCAAAGATTTCCCTCCGCCGATCGGCTTCGACGAGGCAATGCGGCTGCCGAAGCGCGAGGTGATGATCATTGCCACGGGTGGTCAGGGCGAGCCTCGCGCCGCACTCGGCCGCATCGCCAGCGGGACGCACGACCTGAAGCTTAGCGAGGGCGATACCGTCATTTTCTCGTCGCGCGTCATCCCCGGCAATGAAGTCTCAATCGGTCGCATCATGAACCAGCTATCCGACCTTGGCGTCCGCATCGTCACGGAGCGTCAGGCGCACGTGCACGTCTCCGGGCATCCGGGCCGGCCCGAGCTCATCGAGATGTATAATTGGGTTCGCCCGCAGATCGTCGTGCCGGTGCACGGCGAAACGCGACATCTTGCCGAGCAGGCGCGTGTCGCGATCGGTCATGGCATCCCGCAAGCCGTCGTGCAGAAGAACGGCGATGTGATCCGGCTTGCGCCGGGCGATCCAAAGAAGGTCGATGAAGTCCGCGTGGGTCAGCTAGTGCTCGACGGTGACGTCATCCTTCCTGCGGACGGTCAGACTGTGAACGAGCGCCGCCGCATCGGTTTCAGCGGCTTGATTACCGTAGCCGTCCCTGTCGGCAGCAACGGCGAATTGACTGGCGCACCGCTCGTCCGGCCGTTTGGCGTCCCTGTAGAAGAGGATCGCGACGACTTCGTTGCGGATGCTACTGACGCGGCCACTAAAGCTTTCACGCCGCGTGGCGATGAAGAAAAGGTTCGCGAGGCTGTTCGGCTAGCCGTCCGGCGCTGCGCCACGCTGTGGACGGGCAAGAAGCCGCTCGTCGAGGTCACGATGATGCAGGTGGCTTGACCGGCCGTGGAATTTTCGTCGATCGTCGCAATCTATTTCCTGTTCTTCGCATTCAGCGCGTTCATCCTGCTGCCCTTCGGGGTGCGCACGGATGAGGAAGCAGGGACGCCCAAGGTAGCGGGACAAGCGGAAAGTGCGCCGCATCGCTTCAACCTGAAGCGGCATCTCCTCAAAGCGGCGCTATTGGGACTGGTGCTGTTTGCGCTTTACTACGCGAACTGGACCTTCGGCTGGGTCACACCTGACGATCTCGACTTCTATCACCGAACCTAGCGGCGTTTGTCGATCGCCTGCGCCAGCGCGGCATAAAGCTTACCCATGTCCGACGACATCAAAGTGACCGCAATCATCCCGCCGTCCCGCTCGGCCAATACACGGCGGAGCATTGATTCGAAGTCGGCGACATAACGGCTGACCGAGCGGTGGAACTCCCCGTCGCTCTCGTAATGGGCGCGGATCGCCCGAGTCTCGCTGCCGTCCAGCAAGCGTACCGCGCGGCTCGTGAAGATCCCGCGGTTGCCTTTGAGATAAGCGTCCCAAGCCCGCTCGTCGATTTCGTCCGACAGGATCTTGCTGACGTCGATCGCCGCGGAATTCATGGAGTCCATGAGCAGTGCGACGCGCTTTGCAAATTCCTCGCTGTCCCGCTCGCGCTGGTCCTTGTTGGTCTGCTCGATATGAGCTTCCAGCGCCGAAGCTGTCTGACCCAGCGTGATCATCTGCCCGGTCAGGCGATCGGAGGCTTCGCGGGCTGACGTAAGGGCGTGAGTCGCCACCGTCTCGACCTCGCGGAGGCGCTCCTCGATGCTCTCGCGAATGACCTTGGCAAGTGCAGCGGCCGTTTCGTCGGACAGTTTTCCGGCCGTCTCCGGAATGACGGCCTCGATCGTTTCGCGCGCCCGTTCAGCGGCATGCGTGGCCGCGTCTTTGACCTGAACTAGCGACGCGATCAGGGCAGGGCCTGTCTGAGCACTCAAGCTCGTCGCTTCCCGCTCGACCTGCGCCAGGGTCGAAGCAAGTTCAGCGAGCTTCGATTGTGCGCCCTCGACGCCTTGGTCGACATTTGCGATCAGCCCGCTGAAGCGCTCGCGTTGTTGCGCCATTTCAATGCCCGTCGCCGCGAGTTTGTCGCTTGTCTCGGTCGTCGCGTTGCGAAGCCAGTTGATATCCGGTTTCGCAGCGGACGCAGCCTGGACCAGCCGATCTGCGCTACCCTGGGCCTCTCCAATTGCTGTTCCCACGCCATCACGAATTTCCTCCGCAAGGCGCGCAATGCTGTCTCGCAGCGTAGTCGTTCGGTCGGCAAGCGAAACGATCGCATCGTCCTGTGCCCCAGCATGGGCCGCGAGAGTGTCGAGTTCGGCGCGCGCGCGTGAAAGCGACTGCAAGAACCGATTGGCCCGATCGTCGCCGTTGGCGGATAGCTCGGTGAAGCGTTCGTCGATCAGCGCCAGTCCGCGCTCGATCTCGGCAATCATTTGCTGGGACGCGCGATCCTGCTCGGCAACCCGGGCCGAAAGGCCGTGCAGAGAGGTACTCGCATGGTCGATGTTCGCGGCCAGCGACTCTGCGGCGAGCGCGCCCGCCTTGCCGATCCCGGCGGATGCCTGCGTGACCAGTGCCGAAACGGCGCTGGCTTGAACATCGATGCCCGAGCGAATCTGCTCGAGCGTTTCGGATGTCCGGTTAAGGAGGGTGTCCAATGTGCCTGCGTAGGCTTTCTGAGCCTCACCGACCCGCGATGCAGCGGAGGAACCCGCAATTTCGATTTCGTTCAACCGCTGCGCGAGCTGGTCGGTCGCCTCGGCGACGATCTGTTGAGCCGTCTGCGTCCGCTCACCGATTTCCCGAACCTTGCGACCATATTCCTCGACCCGCGCCCCGGCCTCGCCGCCGATCTGACGCAAATTCTCGGCAACGCCCCGCGCAGTCTGTTCTGCGCGCGGCAGGTCTTCCAGCAGCACGGCGATGTCGTTGCGCGCCGCTTCCGCAGCCCGGTCGAGCGCTTCCCCGTGCCGGCGGAGGCTCTCCGTGCTCGTATCGAAGTCTCGAGTTATCCCGCCTAGCTTGCCGGTCGCATCGTCGCCTAGCTGCATCAGGTGGCGCGAAATCATCCCCAATTCAGAATGGCTGTCCTGAATACGCTGGGTGAGGACTTGCAGAAGCCCTTCGAGGCTGCGCGCTTCGGTGCGCATCTCAACGACGGAGCGCGTGAAACGCTCGGCTTCCTTGCGACGGGTGCGTCCGAACATGATCCAGACCAGCCCCAACAGCGCCAGCGGGCCCGCGGCAATGGCCACCCATTGCGCAATCTGCGGCGAGGCCAGCGGCTGCCCGCCGAGCGTCCTACCTGCGGACCAGGCGGCATAGCCAACCCAGATGGCCGCCAGCACGCTGAGCGCAATCCCCAACACCTGACGGCCGCCCGTGCCTCGCTCTTCGGCGCTCTGTTCGACCCACTGCTGTTCGTCGAAACTAGGCTCGACGAAATCCGCGGCCGCACTCAGCAGCTCGATGGGCTCTGCCGACTTGTCGCGCTGCGGCAGGGATTGGGCGCGCTTGGGGGTGGGTGTCATCGTAATCGGCAGTTTACCATCTTTGAGGACGTGGGAAAGTGATTAGAGGGCGAACTTGCGGCGCACTTGTCGCATAGTGGGGCGATTGTTCGGGAGGGTTGACGGATCGTGGCGATTGGGGCGCTCATTGGGGCCTATCAGGAAGACGATAGCGGCGGCCTTCGCGCGCTGTTTCCGCTCGCCGGGCGTACCCTGCTGGAATATCAGGCCCGCTGCGCATCTGCCGCCGGCGCGGCGCCTGTCGTTGTCGTCGTCGAACGGGTTCCGCAAGCGCTACAGGATGCATTCGAACGCTTGCGCCTTGACGGTGTGGGCGTCTTTCCGGTCAGCGACGTAAACGAGGCCGTTAGCCGGTTCGAGGCGGGGTCTTCTATCTTGCTGATCGGCGACGGCGTCGCGCCGACCGTTGATCTCGTCACTGCTGTCGCCTCGGAGGGCGAGCCTGCGGTCGCTACTGTTCCCGACGACGAGCAGCACGAAAATTTCGAGCGGATCGATGCGGGGTCGCGCTGGGCGGGAGTGGCCGTCGTCGATGCACATCTGCTCGGCTCAACGGTGGCCATGCTTGGGGACTGGGACCTCCAGTCGACGCTTCTACGGCGGACGATCCAGGAGGGCGCCCGCCGGATCCCGATCCAGCCGGGTGAAGGCGAGCCCTTGCTGGTCGAACGCCCCGAGCAACTGACCAATTTTCAACGGCACATGGTCACAGCATCGCGCGGAGGCCGCACGGACTGGGCCAGCCGCTTCATACTTCCGTTTGTTGAGGATTTCGCGACTGAGCACCTGATGGAGACGACGCTGCGGCCGTTTTGGCTGGTTTGGGCGGCCGTCGGGCTGACGATCGCGGGCGCCGTCTGCTTTACGCGCGGCTGGCTTGGGGCGGGCCTGATCCTCCTGCTGCTTTCTACACCGCTCGACCTGATTGCTGCCCGGCTGGCGACGATCCGTCTCAAACCATTCCCCGCAAAGATGTGGAGCCGCTTGGCCCTATGGCCGGCGTCAGGTTTGGCCCTCCTCGCGATTGGACTGTGGGAGACGCGTCACGGCACGGGGTGGGGTTCGATTATAGCCGCGCTTACCGCATGCGCATTCGGCGAGGCGACGCGTATCGAAAAGGCGGCGATGCCCACTGACGGTGATGTGTGGTTACTGTCCCGCCGCAATGCGATCTTCCTCGCCATTCCCTTCGCGCTGGGGGGTGCGTGGACGGCCTATTTGCTTTCCATCCTGATCTACGCCGCTTTCTCGTTTTTCATCGTTCAGCGCGTGCGGCATCAAGAAGCCAGTTGACGGCAAGTTAACCCCAATCGCGCTAACGGGGAGGGATGATGCCGGAAGAATGGCCGATTGCTGCCGCTGCAACTGATGAAAGTGTGCCCGCTGCGGGTCGACGCGCGCGTGGCCGGCTGCGGACGGTTCGCATCGATTTTTTCCTCGACCCCAAGCAGCGTCTGACTGAGCAGGAACGGGCGCTCATGTCGGTCATGCTTAATCGCTTGATCGGCGATGTTGCCAGCGCCTTACGTGCGGCACTGCCCGGCGGATGGCTCGCGGCGAACGACGGGGATGATGCGGACCTCATCAACCGGCTGAAGACCGCGAAATTGCTCGATGACGCTGGGCTCATTGCCGTGGTGCTGCAACGCGCCGACGAGGAGCGAATTTCGCTTGCCGCCCGCGCGCGCGGTGGATGCAAGGAGGCCCGTGTCCTGCAAGGGTTGGTCAGTAACAATCATGGCGGAGTCGCAGCCTCAGCCATGGCTCTCATCCTGGCGCGTGGACGGCGTCGAGATCGCTTCGGCCAGTGCCTCGTGGCGATCGACGATTTGGCCGCCGTGACGGCCGATCATTTGATCACGGCAGTTGCTGCGGCATTGCGGGCGGAGGTTGCTCGCAGCCGGGGCGCGGCAGATGCGGATCGGGAACTCTCGGCCGCCGCTCGGCAGGTGCGGGAGCAGCGAGACGCGGAGCGTGGAATCGCGAGACTGACCACGGCACTCATCCGCGAGCTCGACGACGCTGGTGCGCTTAGCGACGATCTCGTGTTGGCCGCCGCGAATGAAGGTGAGGTCATGTTCGTCGGCGCTGCTCTCGCGCGCCGGGCAGGGTTACTCATCGACGACGCGCTCGACGATCTTCTCTCCGGCGACGGCTCCAGAATGATGATTCTTTGCCGTGCCGCCCACGCATCCCGGGAACTTGCCGCGGGACTGTTGGCAGGAATTGGGGATCTGCTCGGCATTGGAGATGCGGTCGAAGCGGTCGAAAGGTTCGACAAGATGACACCGGCGGACGTGGATGCTGCCAAATCCTGGTTGTCCACAGACCGTGGTTTCCGAGCCGCGCTGGAACGTTTGGACGACGAGCGTGGCTAGCGCACCTTCAGAACAACCTCCGGTCACGGGCCGCCTAGACCGAGGCGGTCGGCTGGTGGCCGCCGACCCTGAACTTGAGGCGCTGCAGCGCGAGGCGGGCGCGGCATTGAACGAACAGTTGGCCTTGCCCCAGGTTGCCGCAATCGCGGCGCTGGCTCGCAAGCTTCGGACAACAGTATCCAGGCCGGCCGTTGCCGCATCGGCGGATCAGGATATTGACCTGTGGGTCCGCGCAACGCCGCAAGGGGAGGACATCGCGCTTTCGCTGGAAGGCTGGACAACGCGAGCGCCGGGCCCGCCCCGCCTCGCTTCTTTGCTCGGGGCGGAAGCGAAGAGCTCGAACACTTTGAACGAATGGGCCACCGACGAACAGTTGCGGATAATTTCGCTTTCCGAGCGTCTCGCTGAGATCCTTGGCGTCCATGCAGCCGACGTGGCGCGTCAGCCGCTCACCCGCATTCTGCGCTTTGACGAAAATGAAGAAGGGGAAATGCCCCTGATCAGTGCGCTCGCCGCGCGCCGCCCGTTCGCCGGCCAGCATGCGCGTAGCCGCGTCGATGAAAGCCGGATGGTGATTCTCGACGGGGAAATTGTGATGGCCGCGGATGGCCAATTTGCGGGGTTTCGCGGCAGCGTTCGATCGGAAGACCCAATTTCGGGACCTGAGCAAGTGGGGGCTTTCGACCTCGCGCTCGATGAGATGCTCCGCTCGCCGCTCGACCACATCATTGGTAACGCCCAGCGGCTTGTCGAACGTTCGGAAGGTCCGCTTCGCAGCGATTACGCCAATTACGGGGAGGATATCGCCTCGGCCGCCCGGCACCTGCTTTCGGTCATGTCATCCATGGGCCACGAGACGGTACAGGGCGACCGAACGATAGACTTGGCGGCGCTCGCCGGCGACGCCGTCGTGATGCTGGAATCGGCCGCTGAAGCCGCTGGTGTTAGCATCGAAGCGGATGACGCCGCGTCGCTCGCCGCCAGGGGCGAGGAGCGCGCGGTCATTCAGATTTTGGTGAACCTGATCGGCAATGCCATCCGCCACTCGCCGGAGGGCGGCCGCGTGCGGCTGGAGTTTGCGCGCAGCGGTGGGATGGCCCGGGTAACGGTAACGGACCAGGGTACTGGCGTTGCCGCCGATGATCGCGAGCGGATCTTCGAGCGCTTTGAGAGGGCCCGCAAAAAAGATGACGGCGCAGGTCTCGGCCTTGCCATCTCGCGCCGCCTGGCCCGCTCGCTCGCCGGTGACGTCACGCTCGACACCGCACCCGGCGAAGGGGCGCGTTTCTCGCTCAGCCTGCCGGCCGCTTAACGCTTGTCGACCGGGACGTAGTCGCGCTGCGTCGCGCCAACGTAGAGCTGGCGGGGACGACCGATCTTCTGGTCGGGATCGGCGATCATTTCATTCCACTGCGCCACCCAGCCCGTCGTGCGGGCAAGGGCGAACAGCGCCGTGAACATGTCGGTCGGGAAGCCGATCGCATTGAGGATCACACCCGAATAGAAATCGACGTTCGGGTAGAGCTTCTTCTCGATGAAATATTCGTCGTTTAGCGCGATGTGCTCGAGCTCCTTGGCAACGTCTAGCACGGGATCGGAGATGTTGAGCTCCTTCAGGACCTCGTCCGCCGTCGCCTTCATCACCTTCGCCCGTGGGTCGAAGTTCTTGTAGACGCGGTGACCAAAGCCCATCAGCCGGAACGGATCGTCCTTGTCCTTGGCGCGGGCGATATATTCCGGGATCCGCTTCACGTCGCCGATCTCGCGAAGCATGTTCAGCGCCGCTTCGTTGGCACCGCCGTGCGCCGGGCCCCACAGGCAAGCGATGCCCGCCGCGATGCACGCGAAGGGATTGGCACCCGAAGAGCTCGCCAGACGAACCGTGGACGTCGACGCATTCTGCTCGTGGTCGGCGTGCAGGATAAAGATCCGCCGCATCGCATTCTCGATGATCGGGTTCACTTCATAGGGCTCGGCCGGGACGCCGAATGTCATCCGCAGGAAGTTGCCCGTGTAGGACAGCTTGTTCTCCGGATACATGAACGGCTGGCCGATCGAATATTTGTACGCCATCGCGGCGATCGTCGGCATCTTGGCGATCAGCCGGTGCGACGCGATCATGCGCTGCTCGGGGTCGGTGATGTCGGTGCTATCGTGATAGAAAGCCGACAGGGCGCCGACAACGCCGATCATGATGGCCATCGGGTGCGCGTCGCGCCGGAACCCGCGGTAGAAGGTCGCCAGCTGCTCATGCAGCATGGTGTGGCGGCTGATCGTGTAGCTGAAATTGTCCAGCTCCGCCTTCTTCGGAAGCTCGCCGTTCAGCAGCAGATAGGCGACTTCCATAAAGCTCGAATTCTCGGCCAGCTGGTCGATCGGATAGCCGCGGTGAAGGAGGATGCCCTGTTCTCCGTCGATGTAGGTGATCGCGCTCTTGCAGGCGGCGGTCGAGGTAAAGCCCGGATCGTAGGTGAACTTGCCGGTTTCGCCGTACAGCTTGCGGATATCGATGACTTCAGGACCGACGGAGCCGTCGAGCACCGGGAACTGGTCGCTATCGTCCCCAACGTTCAGGGTCGCGGTCTTGTCGGTCATTCAGTCGGCTCCATCTGGTCGGCGATGCGGGCGAGGCTTTCGTCGCGGCCTAGCAGCGCCAGTACGTCAAAAATTCCCGGAGAGGTGGTGCGTCCGGTGAGCGCGGCGCGAAGCGGTTGGGCCAGCTTGCCCAGCTTCACGCCATTCTCCTCGGCGATCTCGCGGATGGCCGCCTCTAGAACTGCCGGTTCCCATTCCGCAAGGGCACCCAGCTTGGCATACGCCGCGCCGAGGATTTTGCGGGCATCGGGCGTCAGCAATGCGGCCGCCGCTTCATCCACGTCCAGCGGCCGCTGGACGAACAGGAAGCGCGCGCCGTCGGCCAGCTCGTTGAGCGTGTGCGCGCGGGCCTTAAGCTCCGGCATGGCTTTTACGAGCAGCGCCTTGTCGGCGCCGGGCAGGCGAGGGGCGACCAGATCCGCGAGCCGGGCATCGTCCGCCTCCCGGATGTAATGACCATTGAGGTTTTCGAGCTTCTTGAAGTCGAAGCGCGACGGCGATTTGCCCACCTGCGGCAGGTCGAACCACTCGATCGCCTGCGCGCGGCTGATAATCTCATCGTCGCCATGGCCCCAGCCAAGCCGCAGCAGATAATTGTTCACCGCCTCGGAGAGCAGACCGAGCTCGTCGCGATAGGCGTCGACGCCCATCGCGCCGTGGCGCTTGCTCAACTTCGCTCCATCCGGCCCATGGATCAGCGGCACGTGCGCATAGGTCGGCTCAGGCCAGCCCATGGCGCGGATGATCGCCAGCTGGCGGAAGGCGTTGTTGAGGTGATCGTCGCCGCGGATGACGTGGGTCACGCCCATGTCGTGATCGTCCACCACGACCGCCAGCATATAGGTCGGGGTACCGTCGGAACGGAGCAGCACGAAATCGTCCAGCTCCACGTTCTGCACCGTCACGCGGCCCTGAACCTCGTCGTCGATGACAGTCTCGCCCTCGCGGGGAGCCTTCAGGCGGATAACGAACGGCGTGTCGCCTTGGCCTTCGGTAACGTCGCGCCAGGGGCTGTCGATGCGGAACGGCTTGCGCTCCGCACGCGCCTGCTCGCGCTGGGCTGCCAACTCTTCCTGCGTCATATAGCAGCGATAGGCGGCGCCGCGCTCCAGCAGGCGATGCGCCACCTCGGCATGCCGCGCCCAGAATTGCGATTGATAATATTCGTGGCCGTCCCAATCGAGGCCGAGCCAGTTCATCCCGTCCAGGATCGCATCGATGGCATCCTCAGTAGACCGCGCCTTGTCGGTATCCTCGATGCGAAGCAGGAACTTGCCTCCGCGGTGCCGGGCGTAGAGCCAGTTGAACAGCGCCGTCCGGGCACCGCCGATGTGGAGGTAGCCGGTCGGCGAGGGGGCGAAGCGGGTGACGACGGGACGGTTGTTCTGATCGGCCAAAAGTTTCTCACTTGCGCCGGGCGGCGCTTTGCTCTTCTCTCTATGCTGCAATGCAACGGACGAGCGCCCCTAACATAGGGGAAGCGCCTCTTCCACAGCGTGCTCGGAGCTTTTGGAAGACGCGGATTTCCGCGCTTCACGGGGAGGTCGAAGGCTTCCTCGAGGCGGAGCGCGCCCAGTTGCCGCCTTGGTTCGTCGTCGGCTTCGGTGCCGGGATCGCGGCATGGTTCGTCATCGCCGGACCGCGGGGCTGGCAGGCGTTCCTTTGCGTTTCGCTCGCGCTTGTACTGATCGGTCTGGCCATCGGGCAGGAGCGGAGCGGGCGGGCGCTCGCCTGGTTCGCATTTGCCGCGGCGAGCGGCTGCGCGCTCGTCTGGGCACGGTCGGCCTGGGTCGCGTCGCCACGCCTCGACCGGCCGCAGGTCGTTCAATTCACCGCGACCGTCTCGGCCGTCGACCACCTCCCCGCGCGGGAAACTGTCCGCTTGCTGCTCAAGTCCGGAACGCCAGGGCTCCCGCCGACGGTCCGCGTATCGCTTGACGAAGACAAATTTCCCGCGGGTATCGCGCCGGGAGCGGTTGTCGACCTTCGCGCGCGCCTCGCGCCGCCACCGCCAATGGCGCTGCCCGGCACCTACGACTTCGCTCGCGATGCTTGGTTCAAGGGTATCGGCGCAGTCGGCAAGACGCTCGGTCCGGTCACCGTCACCAAAGCCGCGCAGCCGCACGGCCTCGACCGGGTCCGCGACCGGCTCCGGCGCCACATCATGGATCGCCTGCCTGGCAACGACGCAGGGATCGCCATCGCAATGGCGACCGGGGACCAGAATGCGGTCGACCAAGAAGACGCCGACGCCATGCGTCGCAGCGGCCTCACGCATCTTTTGTCGGTTAGCGGCTTGCACATCGCGGCGGTTGTCGCCTTCGCCATGTTCCTAACCCTCAAGTTACTTGCACTGAGTGAATGGCTGGCGCTCCGATTTAACTTGGTGCTGGTGGCGGCCGCGGCGGGGGCAATGGCAGGGATTGGCTATACCCTTCTCACTGGCGCCCAGGTGCCGACCGTCCGAAGCTGTGTCGCCGCGTTGCTCGTGCTTGCCGGGATAGCGCTTGGCCGTGAGGCGATCAGCATCCGGCTGATTGCCACCGGTGCGCTCGTGGTACTGATCTTTCGCCCTGAAGCGCTGGCTGGCCCGAGCTTCCAGATGAGTTTTGCGGCGGTGACCGCCATCGTCGCCTTTCATTCCGCTCCGTGGGCGCGGTGGTTACTGGAACGGCGGGAAGAGGGGCTATTGCAGCGCATCGGACGCAGCCTGCTGGGAGTCATTGCGACCGGGGTCGCCGTCGAATGTGCCTTAATTCCGATTGCGCTTTTCCATTTTCACCGGGCAGGTCTCTACGGGGTCGCCGCCAATATCCTTGCCATTCCACTGACGACCTTCCTCGTGATGCCATTGGAGGCAGGAGCGCTTATCCTCGACGGGATTGGGCTAGGTCGGCCGTTGTGGTTCCTTTGCGGTCTGGCGATCAAAACACTGCTCGCCCTGGCGCATGTCGTCGGATCCGCGCGAGGTGCGATTGCGATGATGCCGTCGATGCCGGGCTGGTCCTACGCACTGCTTGCCGCCGGCGGGTTGTGGATTTGCCTATGGACGACGCGGGCTCGTCGCCTGGGGCTCCTCCCCATTGCCGTCGGGGCCGCCGGCGCGCTCGCCGCCCCCGCGCCCGACCTCCTGATCACGGGCGATGGACGTCACCTCGCCATTGCTGACGCTGGAGAAGTTTACATTCTGCGTGACCGTGCCGGCGACTACATCCGCAGTTTGCTCGCCGAAGCGTCAGGATACGACGGCGATCCCTCCGCCATTGATGCACAGTCGACCAGTGATTGCACCTACGACGCTTGCCTGACGACCATCCATAGAAACGGATCGGCGTGGCACCTGCTTGCCACGCGCTCGGCAACCCGGATCGATTGGTCCGCGATTACACAGGCCTGCGCGTCTGCGGACATTGTCATCTCGGATCGACGTTTGCCGAAAGCTTGCGTGCCCCGCTGGTTGAAGCTTGACGCGGCCAGCCTCAAGCAGACCGGAGGACTCGCGATCACGCTCGCCGATGTGCCCCGCATAGCGACTGTCTCGGAGCGCGTGGGCAATCATCCATGGGCTTCACGCCCAAAGTTAAGCTCTACGTCGCACTCCAGACCGCGAGTTCGCTCCCGGACGGATCAATGAAGTGAAACCTCCTGCCACCCGGGAACGCAAAGATGGGCTTGGCAATCACGCCGCCCGCACCGGCTACCTGATTGAATGCCGCATCGAGGTCGTCGACCCGAATGACGGGCAATGGAGCCGAAAGCGCTTCGCTCCGGTCGCCCTGTAGACCGAGGTCCGTGATGCCGTTTGTCGTTGCAGCGTAATCTGGTCCGTATTTCGTGAACGTCCAGCCAAACGCTTTTGCATAGAAAGCCCACGTGAGCTCATGCGCCGTCGCGCTTGGCAATTCGACATAATCGATCCGCGGCCCGCTCACCTCAGTAACGGCGGATCAGACCGGCAAGTCGGCCCTGGATCCGCACCCGCCGCGGATCGTAGCGCTGAGGCTCGTAATTGCGGTTCGCCGGGTCGAGACGGATCATGCTGCCCTCGCGGCGGAAAGTCTTGAGCGTGGCTTCTTCCTCATCGATCAATGCCACGACAATCTCGCCGTCATGCGCGACATCGACCTTGCGGATCAACGCGAAGTCGCCATCGAGGATGCCCTCGTCGACCATCGAATCACCGGAAACCTCCAGCGCGTAATGCTCGCCCGTGCCGAGCAAAGCCGCCGGAACCGCAAAACTTTCCGTGCCCTGCAGCGCCTCGATCGGTGTGCCCGCGGCAATCTTGCCGTGCATCGGAATTTCAAGTGTGTCGTTGGCAGGCGCCGTGGTCACCGGGCGGATTGGTGTCACCGTGGCCGATGGCCTTGCTTCAGGTAGCTTCACCACCTCAAGCGCGCGCGCCCGATTGGGCAGTCGGCGTATGAAGCCGCGTTCCTCCAGCGCCGAGATCAACCGGTGCACACCCGACTTGGACTTCAGGTCCAAAGCCTCGCGCATTTCATCGAAACTGGGACTGATCCCCTTATCCTTGAGGCGGTCATCGATGAACAACAGCAATTCGCGCTGCTTGGCGGTGAGCATGGCCGTGAACCCCTTCAGGAACGAACGGGGAACTTTTAGGAAACAAAGATACTGTGGTCAAGCTTTGCCCGTTAATTCCCGCTGGTGAGAAGACGGGTCCGGAAGGCAGCAATCGCGCTTTCATTACGCTTTGCGCCCATTTCCTTGCGTAGTGCGGCGGTGAATTGTTCCGCATAATCTTGCGCCGTCGCTTCGCTCAACTGGCTTTGAACCTGGGTGATTAGCTGCGGCGCACTGAGCGCATTGCCCGGCGTGATCTTATTGGTTTTAACGATGAAATATCCGCCCCCTGCGGGATTGGCTAACATTCGTGCCTTACCGGTTGCGGTTGTGAACAACGCCCGCAAAGCCGGGGGCACGTTGCCGCGCTGATCGGAGATTTCGATGCGCCGGGCAGCGATGGGGCGCGAAGGCGGCAGCGTGACGCCGGCGGCCTTGACCGCATCGGCAATGGGGGCGCCGGCACTGGCCCTGTCGGCAATCTGCTTGGCGACGGCTTCAGCTTTTCTGTTTGCCTGGTCGACGATCCAGTCGGTCGCGACCCGGTCGCGAATGCTCGTCAGGGGTGCCGGGGCTGCCGGCAGAACCTGGCCGGGGGAGACCACCGCGTAACCGGCGTCGCCGCCCAGCGCGACGATTTCGGGCGGGTCGTTGGGTGCGATCTCAAACCCGGTCTTGATCACCGGCGCAAGCTCTGCAGGAGCCTTGTAAGCCGCGTCGACGCGTGATGTACCGGCGCTCGTGATCAGCGGCGTCGTCGTCACGGGCAGCTTGGCTGCCGCGACCGCCTCGGCAAAGTTGCTGCCATCGTCCAGTGCGGTCTGGACCTTGTCGACCAGATCCTCGATCGCGCTCTTCCGTTTGTCCGCGGTCAACTTTGTCGCAATTTCCGCGCGGGCCTGCTCGATCGTTTTGCCGCCACCGGCTTTCACTGCATCGATCTTCACGATCACCCATCCGAAGTCGGACTGGATGGGCCCGACCAACGCGCCGTTGGCAGCCGCAAAAACAGCATTGGCGGTCTTGTCTCCAGCCACGCTGGAGTAGGCCGCGCGGCTTTGATCTGTCAGCGTGGTGAGGGCAGCGTGGGCGCCTGCCGGGGCGGCGGCCGCAGACAAGGTCTGACCGCCCTTGACCCGCTGGGCGATGGCGTTGGCCGTCGGCTGGTCGGGCACCACGACTTGCGTTAGCGACCGCGTGTCACTGGGCGCATAGGCCGTCTTGTTCGCATTGTAATAATCGGTGATTTCCTTGTCGCTCGGCACAACGCCGGCGACCTGCTCCGCGCCGATCCGAGCGATGCGCAGCGCTCGTTGCTCCGGCACTGTGTAGCGATTTCGATTGGCCCCGTAGAACTGCTGGATCTGCGCGTCCGTTGGCTTCAGTCCGGCCTTGAACAGTTCGGTCGGGACAATGGCGGCTTCACCTTCGCGCGCCTCGAGCAGCAGGGACGCGTATGGCGTCGCCATGCCGACCGGCACGCGAGCGTTGGTCGCGATCGGCGTCAGCATCAGCCGCTGCAACAAACCCCCGGACAAGATGCGGCGGACTTGCGGGTCGGTCAGACGCTGCTGCGCCAGGAACTGCTGATAAGCCTGTTCGCTGAACTTGCCGTCCAGGCCTTTGGTGTTGGGCAATTGCGCGATCTCCGCATCGACCAGCCGCTTGGAGAGCGGGAAGCCATATTTGTCGGCGAATGCCAGCATTGTGCTCTGGTCGATCAACGCGTTGATGACCGCCGGAAGGTCGCTGATGACGCTGTTGTAATCCGCTTCGGGCCGCTGCTGCCGCGCTTCCTGAAGCCGGCGCTGCATCGCCTCGCTGGCTTCGCGCTCGGTCACGTCCTGGTTGCCGACGCTGGCCAGCGCACCTGTGCTTCCACCCAGACCGATCTTGCCTGATCCAAAGTTGGAAATGTCGGCGATTGCGAACCCGGCCAGGATGGCAATCAGGATCAGCGCCATGATGCCGGTGCCGATTTTGGATTTGGAAAGACGGCGGAAGAAGGAGAGCATCGGTATCCGGTGCGAAGTGGAGGTTGGGGGTGCTTTAGGGGCGGGGGTGGCACGCATCAAGCGGCGCCGCTACGGGACCGGCGAGCAGGGGAGTTTGCGCATGGTGAAGAAGCTCGTGGCCGGCAACTGGAAGATGCACGGCGTCTCGTCGGACGTCGCGGAAATCCGCGCCATCGCCGAAGGATCTCGTCAGTATCCGAGCGTCGACGTTGCGCTCTGCCTTCCCTCGATCCTAATCCATCGCGCGGTGGAGGCGGTGCCGGGCTTCGCAATCGGCGGTCAGGACGTTCACCATGCCGAAAAAGGCGCCCACACCGGCTGCACCTCCGCGCAAATGCTGGAGGACTCCGGAGCTAGGCTGACCATCGTCGGGCACAGCGAGCGGCGGGATGCGCAGCGGGAGAGCGATGACGAGGTGCGAGCGAAGGCCGAGGCCGCGCTTGGGATTGGCCTCGACGTCATCCTCTGCTGCGGCGAAAGCCTCGACGTTCGAGAAGGCGGCACCGCGGTGGAAACGGTACTCACCCAGCTCGAGGGATCGCTTCCGCCAGCACTCGCCGGCGGTGCCGAGCTCGCCATCGCGTACGAACCGATCTGGGCTATCGGCACCGGCAAGATCCCGAGCATTGCCGAGATTGCCGAGATGCATGCCGCCATCCGCGGCAAGCTTCAGGAGCGTTTTGGGGCCGCAGGCATCCAGCTCCGCATTCTCTACGGCGGATCGGTTAAGGCCTCCAACGCCGCCGAGATTTTCCGCATTGAGAACGTGGACGGGGCGCTCGTCGGTGGGGCAAGTCTCAAAGCCGCGGATTTTCTCCCCATCGTCGCAGCGGCAGGACTGTAAATTTCAACCGTTCAGTTCACAAACAGCAGGCGCATGCTATCTAAGGCCCCTAACGAAAGGTAGGGTTCAAGATGGTGAGGAACAATTTCGTCGTTGGTCTTTTGGGTCTCGCTTTGGCCATGCCGGTCGCCGCGCAGAGTGTCGGCATGCAGGTCGTGGACAGTGCGGGCGCACCGGTCGGCACAGTCACAGCCATTCAGGGCGACAACCTTCAGGTGAAGACGAGCAAGCACGAGGCACTCCTGCCAAAGTCTAGCTTCAGGGCGGAGGGCGGCAAGCTATTGTTCGGGATGACGCAGGCGCAGCTCGACGCCCAGATTGAAGCGACGGCAGCGTCGGCGAATGCCGCGGTGGTCGCCGGCGCGACTGTCAAAGGAATCGGCGGCACTACGGTTGGCACGATCGATTCGGTTGCTGACGATAAAGTCGTGATCGCTCTAAAGTCGGGGCAGAAGCTGGCTTTCCCGACCAGCGGCGTTCGGGGAAATGCCGACGGTTCGGTGACGGTCGGCTATTCATCCGCGCAGCTCGAAACGCTAGTCAAAGGATCGGCAACCGCGCCGCAGGGTCAGTAGTCCGGTTGAAAGCGGGTGCGGTGGCCGCTACTTGCTTCCGCACCTCATTCGTCAAAGGTCTTAAATGTTCGCCTTCCTGCTGATCGTTCAATCGCTCATTGCTGCGTCGCTCGTTGCCGTCATCCTGATGCAACGCTCGGAAGGTGGCGGCCTCGGCGTGGGTGGCAGTTCCTCAGGCTTCATGACGGCGCGCGGTGCGGCGGACTTTCTGACCCGCTCAACCGCCGTTCTTGGCGGCGCATTCATCGTCCTGTCGATCGTGATGGCGGCGATCGCCGGCGCATCGCGGGAACCGGCGAAGATCGATACCTCGCTCGCCGGCAAGACCGCGCCGGTCCAGGATACGCGGCCCGTGCAGCCGACGCCGACCGCGCCAGCGACGCAGAACCAATCCGCGCCAGCGGTCCCACTCGCCCAATAAGCGACGCTTTCCACGAATTTATTTCACGCGGCGGGTTGCGTCGCCGCGCCAACACCCCCTAAGCCCCGACACCCATGGCGCGGTTCATTTTTGTCACCGGCGGCGTGGTTTCCTCGCTTGGAAAAGGCTTGCTTTCGGCGTCCCTCGGGGCGCTTCTCCAGGCGCGTGGATACAAGGTCCGCATTCGAAAGTTCGACCCCTATCTCAACGTAGATCCGGGGACGATGTCCCCGTATCAGCATGGGGAGGTCTTCGTTACCGACGACGGCGCCGAGACCGATCTCGATCTCGGCCATTACGAGCGGTACACCGGCGTATCGGCGCGCCAATCGGACAACATCACCACCGGCCGCATCTACCGCGACATTATCGCGAAGGAGCGGCGCGGCGATTATCTCGGCGCGACCGTCCAGGTCATTCCGCACGTAACCAACGCGATCAAGGAATTCGCGCTCGCCGACACCGACGGCCTCGACTTCGTCATCTGTGAGATCGGCGGCACCGTCGGTGACATCGAAAGCCTGCCGTTCATCGAATCGATCCGGCAGCTCCGCAACGATCTCGGCCGCGGCAATTCGGTCAGCGTGCACACCACGCTCGTGCCGTGGATCGCCGCCGCGGGTGAGCTGAAGACCAAGCCGACCCAGCAGTCCGTCCGCGAGATCGCCAGCCTCGGCGTTCAACCGGAAGTGCTGCTTTGCCGCTGCGACCGTCCGCTGCCCGACAGCGACCGCGAGAAGATCGCGCTCTTCTGCAACGTCCGGAAGTCGGCGGTCATCCCCGCGCTCGACGCGCGCAACATCTACGACGTGCCGCTGCAATATCATCGGGCAGGCCTGGACGACGAAGTCCTTTACGCATTCGGAATCGAGGATGCGCCGCCGCCAGACATGACTCGCTGGAACGCCGTCATGGACGCCATCGACCACCCGGACAGCGAGGTCACGATCGGCGTCGTCGGCAAATATGTCGGGCTACCCGACGCCTACAAAAGCCTCCGGGAAGCCCTGGTCCACGGGGGCATCGCCAATCGCGCGAAGGTCAACATCCAGTGGCTCGACGCCGAACTCTTCGAGCATCCCGACGCCGAGATCGCGGCCGAGCTCGAGCCGCTGCACGGCATCCTCGTTCCCGGCGGTTTCGGCGAACGCGGCAGCGAGGGCAAGATCGCATCCGTGAAGTTCGCTCGCGAGCGCGAAATTCCCTTCTTCGGGATTTGCCTCGGCATGCAGATGGCCTGCATCGAGGGAGCACGGAACGTCGCCGGCATCGCCGAAGCGTCGACGACCGAGTTTGGCGAGACCTCGGAACCCGTGGTCGGCATGATCACCGAGTGGATGAGCGAGGAGGGGCTGCAAAAGCGCGCCGCTGGCGGCGACCTCGGCGGCACGATGCGTCTCGGAGCCTATCCCGCAAAGCTGGACGGCAACAGCGTCGTCCGCTCGATCTACGGCACCGACACGATCAGCGAGCGGCACCGCCACCGCTATGAGGTCAACGTCCACTATCGCGAGGCGCTGGAGAATGGCGGCCTGATCTTTTCCGGCATGTCGCCCGACGGCGCGCTGCCGGAGATCGTCGAGCGGCCCGACCACCCCTGGTTCATCGGCGTCCAGTTTCACCCCGAATTAAAGAGCCGCCCGTTCGAGCCGCACCCGCTCTTTGCCGGGTTCATCGGCGCTGCGGTGGAGCAATCGCGCCTCGTTTGATGGACATCAGTTAACGGAACGCCCTTTGTGCGCGTTGGTTACGTTCACGTCCTTCACCAACGCGAGGCTGTCCGATGCTCCTGACCATCGCCATCATTCTTTTCATCCTGTGGGTATTGGGCGCGTTCGTTGTCCACGTCGGCGGCGGCCTCATCCACCTGCTGCTGGTCATCGCCGTTATCGTCGTGATCTGGAACTTCGTTACCGGCCGCCGCGCCGTTTAACTGCGGGTAACCAGCATTGCGGCGTGGCGTCACGCCGCTTAGATGTTGTTCGATGACGAACAGCATTTCTACGCGGGTGGCCGTGCTCGGCTCCGGGCCGGCCGGCCTCACCGCGGCGATTTACGCGGCGCGTGCAGGCCTCGGCCCCGTGGTGATCCAGGGGATTCAACCGGGCGGCCAGCTCACGACCACGACGGACGTGGAAAATTATCCTGGCTTCCGCGAGGTCATCCAGGGCCCGTGGCTGATGGAAGAAATGCAGGCGCAGGCCGAGCATGTCGGCACCAAGGTTGTTTGGGATCACATCAGCGCAGTCGACCTGTCCCGCCGCCCGTTCCGGCTGACCGGGGACAGCGGCGCGCAATTCTTCGCCGACAGCCTGATCATCTCCACCGGTGCCCAGGCCAAGTGGCTCGGCCTGCCGTCGGAGGAGCATATGAAGGGCAGGGGCGCCTCAGCCTGCGCCACCTGCGACGGCTTCTTCTACCGCGGCAAGAAGGTGGCGGTGATCGGCGGTGGCAATACCGCGGTCGAGGAAGCGCTCTACCTCACCAATCACAGCCACGACGTCACACTCATTCACCGGCGCGATTCGCTGCGCGCCGAGAAGATCCTGCAGGACCGCCTGTTCGCGCACCCGAACATCAACATCATCTGGGACAGCGAAGTCGTCGAATTCGTCGGCGGGGGGCAGCCGGAAGCGCTGGTCGGCCTCGACATCCGCAACAAACGGACGGGCGAAGTCAGCCGTGTCGACTGCGAAGGCGCATTCGTCGCCATCGGCCACCAGCCCGCGACCGAACTCTTCAACGGCCAGCTCAAGCTGGACGACGATGGCTATATTCTCGTCGAACCGGGCACCACGCGCACCAGCGTCGACGGGGTGTTCGCCTGCGGCGACGTCATGGACAAGATTTACCGCCAGGCGGTCACCGCCGCCGGCACCGGCTGCATGGCCGCCCTCGACGCGGAGAAATATCTGGCCGCTCAGGAATATGAGGCGATCGCCGCCGAGTAAGGCGGTTCACGGGGAGGGGGATCGCAGTTGAAGCCAGTCGGACCGATCCCGCCCTATTTCGAAGCCCGCGACGACGGCCAATTGATGATCGGCGGCATCGCCGCGGACGAGCTGATCGAAGAGGCTGGCGGCACCCCGCTGTTCGTCTACGACAACAATATCGTCGGCGCGCAAGTCGCCCGTTTCAAGGGCGCGATGGCCGATGGCATCGCTCTCCATTATTCAGTAACGGCAAACCCTTACGAGCCATTGCTCGAGTTCCTTGGCAGATACGTCGACGGTTTCCGCATCGTCTCAAAGGGCGAATTGCGCCGCCTTCAGGATGCGAAGTTAGCAGGTATCCCGATCAACTTCGCCGGTCCCGGTAAGCTGTCCGAGGAGCTTGAGGCGGCGGTCATCGCCGGTGCAACGATAAGCGTGGAGAGTGAAGGCGAAGCCGAACGCGCGATCCGTGCCGCCGAACGCGTCGGCATCCAGCCGCGCATCTCGGTCCGCGTCACGCCGCCGTACAGCATCGAAGCCGGCGCCGTGACTCTCGTCTGCGAAGCCAGCCCGTTCGGCGTCGATGCCGAACGCGTGCCTTCGCTCGTTCAGGGCCTGCTCGAGGCCGATGTCGACTGGCGCGGCCTGCACATGTTCGGCGGCGCGCAGTGCCTTGATGCAGATGCGCTGTCCGAAATTCATCGTCTCACGGTAGGTCAGGCCGGCGAAATCGCCGACGCCATCGGCCTGCCGCTTCCCGAGCTAAACCTCGGCAGCGGTTTCGACATCGCCTGCCGCCCGGGGGACGAGCCGCTGGACATCGACCGCGTCGCCGCCGCGCTCAATCATACCCTATGCAATGCGCCGCCGCTGCTCGCCACAACGCGCTTCACGATCGAGCTCGGCCGCTGGCTGGTCGGCGAGAGCGGCGTCTACCTGACCCGCGTCGTCGACCGTACCGAAAGCTGCGGCCACACCTTCCTGACGACCGATGGCGGTGGGCATCACCTAATCGGCGCGACCGGGAGCCTCGGCGAACGCGGCATGGCCAATTTCCCCATTGCCGTTGCCAATCGCTTCGATGCCGAGCCCGAGGAGTCCGTGACCGTCGCCGGCTGCCTGTGCACGCCGTTCGACGTGCTTGGCGACAACGTCAGCCTGCCGCGTGCGGACGTCGGTGACGTGATCGCCGTGTTTTGCGCCGGCGCCTACGGCCTCAGCGCGAGCCCCCAAGGCTGGGAAAGCCGACCGCTAGCGCGTGAGATACTCGTCTAGGGGTAGATCGCCTCGACGAAATAGAGACCCTGCGGCGGCGCATTGAACCCCAGCGCCGCGCGATCCCGCGCCTCCAGCGCCTTGAGCATGTCGTCAGGCTGCCACTGCCCACGCCCGACCATCGCCAGGCACCCGACCATCGACCGCACCTGGTGATGCAGGAAACTCCGCGCGGCCGCGATCACATGGATTTCTTCACCAACCCGACCGACCTCCAGCCGGTCCAGCGTCTTCACCGGACTGTCCGACTGGCACTGCGCCGAGCGGAAGGTGGTGAAGTCGTGCCGCCCCAAGAGATGCGCGGCACCCGCCTGCATCGCGTCGAGGTCCAAGGGCACTCCGATGTGCCACACGCGCCCGGCATCCAGCGCCGGGGGCGCCCGCCGGTTGAGAATGCGGTACAGATAGCGCCGACCCACGCACGAAAAGCGCGCGTGCCAATCGTCGGCGACCGTCTCCACTTCCAGCACCGATACGGGCTGCGGCCGCACCAGCGCGTTCAGTCCCTCGCGCAGTCGATGCGGCGTGAGTGACGTCATGACGTCGACATGCGCAGCCATCGCCAGCGCATGCACTCCCGCGTCCGTCCGCCCCGCAGCCAGCACCTGCGCCGGCTCACCGGTCATCCGCTGAAGCGCCTCCTCCACCGTCTGTTGCACCGACGGTCCATGATCCTGCCGCTGCCAGCCCATGAATGGCCCGCCATTATATTCGACTGTTAGGCGCCAGCGCGTCACGGCAGCACGGTGCCTTTCGGGACCGCAAAGCCCCGCAGCAGCTCGCCCGGAGTCATCGCCCCGCGTCCCGCGCGCTGCACCGACAAAGGCCGCAACGCACCTTCGCCACATGCGATCGTCAATTGCTCGTCCAGCACCTCACCACGCGCGCCGCTGCCGTCAATCAATTCTGCGGCAAGTAGCTTGATCCGCTCTCCACCGGCCTCGAGCCAGGCGCCCGGCACCGGATTGAACGCTCGCACCTGCCGCTCGATTTCCGCAGCGCTCCGCGACCAATCGATCCGCGCTTCGGCCTTGTCGATCTTCGCCGCGTAGGTCACGCCCTCTTCAGGCTGCACTGTCGGTAGCGTCTGCTCTGCTAGCCAGTCGACCAAGGCGTTTGCGCCAAGTTTCGCCATTTCTTCCGTAACTTGACCCGCCGTCTTGCCGTGAAGGCTAAGCTCACGCGTCAGTAGCATCGGCCCGGTATCTAGCCCTTCCTCCATCTGCATGATGGTCACGCCGCTAACTTCGTCGCCTGCCAGAATGGCCCGCTGGATCGGCGCCGCGCCCCGCCAGCGCGGCAGCAGCGAGGCGTGCACGTTGATGCACCCCATGCGCGGCGCCTGCAGGATCGGCCGTGGCAGGATCAGCCCGTAAGCCGCCACCACTGCCAAATCCGAATCGAGCGCTCGAAACCGCACCTGCTCTTCCTCGTTGCGCAACGTGCGCGGTGTCCGCACCTCGATGCCGAGCGTCTCCGCTCGCTCATGTACCGCGGTCTTGCGGTCACCCTTGCCGCGTCCCGCCGGCCGCGGGGGCTGCGAATAGACGCACACCACCTCGTGACCGGCCTCGATCAGAGCATTCAGGCTCGGGACCGCAAAGTCCGGAGACCCCATGAAGATTAGTTTCAAACCGTTCGCCCTGAGCTTGTCGAAGGGCTGCCCTTCTACTTCGCAAGCCCGAAAGGAAAAGGCAGGGCTTCGACAAGCTCAGCCCGAACGGTATGGAGAGGCGTGGCTAGTCAGGAAATCGAAGCATTGTCGCAAGCGCTGGCCCGCTTGCCGGGGCTCGGACCGCGTTCGGCGCGGCGCGCCGTGCTGCACCTGATGAAAAAGCGCGAGACGGCACTTCAACCGTTGCTCTCCGCCCTTCAGAACGTGTCGCAGAAGCTCTCAACCTGCTCGATCTGCGGCAATGTCGACACCTCCGACCCCTGCAATATCTGCCGCGACCCGCGCCGCGACGAGAAGTCATTGTGCGTGGTGGAAGAAGTCGCCGACCTCTGGGCCCTCGATCGCTCGCGGCTGTTTCCCGGCCGCTACCACGTCCTCGGCGGCCGGCTCTCCGCGCTGGAAGGCGTCCGGCCCGAAGATCTGGCCATCGACCAGCTTGTTCGCCGCGTCTCCGCCGGCGGCATTGACGAAGTGGTGCTGGCGATGAACGCAACGCTCGAGGGCCAGACCACCGCCCATTATGTGGCGGAACGCCTCGAAAACTTTCCTATTCGCCTCAGCCAGTTGGCGCACGGACTTCCCGTCGGCGGTGAACTCGACTATCTCGACGAGGGCACGCTCGCCCAGGCCCTCCGTGCCCGCCGCCCCATCGCTTGAACCGCCCAAACTGAAAGCCTAAATCTCACTCATGGCCATTCGTCGTATCTACGAGACCCCGGATCCCGTCCTCCGGCAGATCAGCAAGCCCGTCGAGACGTTCGATGCGGACCTGAGGACGCTCGTCGAAGACATGTTCGAGACGATGTACGACGCGCCCGGCATCGGCTTGGCGGCCGTGCAGGTCGGGGAACCGATCCGCCTGCTGGTGATCGATCTGCAGGAGCCGGAAGAAGAGGGCGGTGAGCCCGCCCGCGACCCAAAGGTATTCATCAATCCCGAGGTCCTGTGGCATTCGGAAAGCGACGTGCCCTATACCGAGGGCTGCCTTTCCGTCCCGGAGCAATATGCCGAGGTCATGCGTCCCGACCGCATCCGCGCCCGCTGGCGCGACGTCGAGGGCAATCAGTATGAGGAAGAGATCGACGGCTTGCTGGCGGTTTGCCTGCAGCACGAAATGGACCACCTCAACGGGGTCCTGTTCATCGATCATTTGTCGCGTCTGAAGCGCGACATGGTGCTAAAGAAGCTCGCGAAGTGGCGGAAAGAAAACAACTTAAAGGCCGCTTGAGTTGTCTGACGCGCCATTCCACGCGCATATCTATTATTCAGCCGAACAGCGCGACGCCGCCGATCGACTGCGCTCCAGCTTCACCAATGATCCGCAAATCCTGTTCGTCGGCGGCCTGACCGACCGCGGCGTCGGCCCGCATCCGATCCCCCAATATGAGATCCACTTTCTCGGGTCGGCGCGCGATCATGTAATTGCGTCGATCGAGGCATCCGGCCTGCGCGCCCTCGTTCACCCCCTAACCGACGACGACCTCGCGGATCACACGGATTTAGGTCACTGGATCGGCGAGCCGATCGAGCTCGACGTCAGCGTTCTCGACCCGCCGGGCGTGAACCAGGGGATGGACCGCTTCGGCAAGTCCGACTTTTAAGCCAGCGAAGCAGCCGCGTTCCGGCAATCTTCCGCGCATTCGCGGCATATTTGCGCGCACAGCTTGCAATGCTCGTGGTCGTGGCTCTCGCATTCGGCCGCGCATTGCTCGCACATGCGCGCGCACAGCTCGAGCAACTCGCGCAGCATTGGCTGATCGTCGCCCGTCCGCCGCAGCCCCAGCCGCGCCGTCGCCTCGCAAATGTCGGAGCAGTCCAGGCACAGGCGGATGCACTGCGTCATGTCCATCGGCTCGGCCATGCAGGCGTCCGCACAGCTCAGGCACATCTTCGAACAATACATCAGGTGATGGACGGCATCGCCCAGCGGCTGGTTGTTATGGTCTTTGCTCGCCGGGTGCAGCGCGATCATCTTGCGAATGGACATTGAAATCTCCTCATCTGGCTAACCGCATCGACTAGCTTGTGTTCCCGCTGCGCAGGGCTTCATTTACGCTTTCGCATTACATCGCCGCGCTGGCGAGGCCCGAACATGGCGGAACTTTCGAAACGCGAATTCACCAAGTCCCGGCATGCCCAGCGCCGCGAACTTTTCAAGGCCTGTCGAACTGTCACGAGGGGCACGCGCTGGCGTTCCAACCAGGGCGTTCTGTTCGCTCAGGACGGTGGCTGGTTCATGTCCGTCCAGGAAATGACAGACATCCTGCGTGAACGGACAAGGGCGAGGGTTTCGCTCAAGCCGATGGCGATCGATCCCATCTTCTGGCGCCTCGTCGGCCATCCCGAGCTTTGCAATCAGCCGCTGTCGTTCCGTGCCTATGGCTGGATGAAATGCGGTCTTTTGATCTTGGACGAGTTCGAGGTTTCCGAGGACGGGGGCGTTGACCACATTGCGCGGCGCTTGCTTGAGCAAGCCGATCACATGCTTGACGAGGTCGCCCGCGAATGGACGGCTGACGAATTCCTGAAGCAGATCGATAACTCCCGGAAACCTGATCAACGGTTCGTGACCCGGGTTACGACGCTTCTCGCTGTACAACGCTATGATGAGGCGCAGGCGCTTTGCGAGGAGTCCGCCGCCCATGGGTCAAGCGGTGGTTTCTGGTCCTCGTCGCTCGGGACGTTCAATGAGATGGTGATTAGGTTCGTCGCCGAGCAAAGGACTGTGGAAAACAGCAGCTCGCAGACTTGAGCGAGTAGCGCTGCTGGCGTAAAGTTCCCCAAATGTTCCGGGGAGTACGCGGTCATGACTGCCGCCATGCTGATCTTTCTTCTTATCGCTCTTGTCATTGGGGCGGCCATTGGCTGGCTGGTCGGAAGCCGCGCCGCGGCCGGCGCTGCGCACACCGTCGACGCGCTGCGCTTGCAATTGGACGGGGTCGTCAAGGAACGTGACGTCAACCGCGACGCCGCGACCAGGCTCGCTGCGATGGAAGCCGCGCATGCCGAACGCGAACGCGGTTTCGAGGCGCGGATCAACGAACTGATCGAGGCTAAGGAAGGGCTGTCGGCGCAATTCTCCGAAATTAGCAACAAGATCCTGGCCGAAGCGCAGGAGAGCTTCCTCAAGCGCGCGGACCAGCGTTTCCGTCAGTCGGAAGAGAATAGCGGACAGAATCTGCGGGCATTGCTGCAGCCGGTCCACGACCGGCTCGAGCGCTACGAAACCACGGTGCAGAAGGTCGAGGCCGAGCGCCGCGACGCCTTCGGGCTGCTATCGGGCCAGATCGAGGCCATGCGCACGGGCACTGAACGCGTCTCCGCTGAGGCCGCGAAGCTCGTCAACGCGCTGCGCAACGCACCCAAGGCGCGGGGCCGCTGGGGCGAACAGCAGCTCCGCAACGTGCTCGAAAGCTGCGGCCTGTCCGAACATTGCGACTTTGCGACCGAAATCAGCGTCGCGGACGGCGAGGGCGGTCGCCTTCGCCCCGACGTTGTCGTGCGCGTGCCCGGCGGTCAAAGCCTGGTGATCGACGCCAAGGTGTCGCTTAACGACTATCAGGATGCGTTTGGTGCGGTCGACGAAACTGACCGCGGCCGTTCGCTCGCGGCGCACGCCACGGCCATCCGCGCCCACGTTAACACGCTCGGCGCCAAGGCCTATTGGTCGCAGTTCGATGACGCGCCCGACTATGTCGTGATGTTCATTCCGGGCGAGCACTTCCTGACTGCCGCGCTCGAGCAGGATCCGAACCTGTGGGACTATGCCTTCGACAAGAAGGTACTGCTCGCGACCCCGACCAATCTGATCGCCATCGCGCGTACCGTGGCGGCGGTCTGGCGGCAGGAGCGCCTCGCCAAGGAAGCGCGGCAGATCGGCGAGCTCGGCAAGGAGTTGTACGAACGGCTCGCGAAGGCGGCAGACGATCTCCGCAAGGTCGGCAGCGGTTTGTCGACAGCGGTCAATAATTACAACAGCTTCGTCTCCAGCTTTGAGACGCGCTCGCTGGTCACGGCGCGCAAGTTCCGCGATTTGAACATCGAGCCTGGCCGCCGCGACATCGACGTGCTGACTCCAGTCGAAGCGCTTCCGCGCTACGCCGATGCCGAGTTCGGTCTCAACGATGAAGATCCGCCGCAGATCGCCGCGGAATGATTGCAAAGTAGGATTTGGTCTGGAAGCTACCTCTGATCAGCCTCCACGCCGTCGCTCTTTCACATCGTCGCCGACATGGTTTCTCGACCAAACTTGTTACCCCGGCTGTAACCCTCGAACCTGCCGCGTACGCAGCATGATCCGTGAGAAATGGCGCAAAACTGCCGCTTCCAATGGACGAGGGTTACAAAGTGGAGGAAGTGGAGGACCCCCCGGTTTCACTCTGTCCGGGTTACAGGTTCACAGTCCGCCGCAGCCCTCGAATCGTCGCCCATCGACCGTGACCTGCACCTTGTCCGGATAAACGCGATCGCTCATTCCGTCGCTGCATTGGGCGTGCACGATATTCACGTTGATCCGCGGGGTCTGATAGATTTCGCCCGCGATGCCGTGGATAGCCTGCGGTCTCGGCTGGCGAATTGGCTGTCCGTCGGGCTGGGTAAAAGTGACGTCACGCTCGTCGATCAGCACGTTCCAGAATGGCTCGGTCCCGATCGCCCGATAGGGCGGGGGCGGCGGCCCCGGGATCGGGTAGCAGGCGCTGAGCGCGAGAAACGAAGGCAGGATTATTCGCAAGCGCATTCCGATCTCCTTAGCGCCAACTGGCTTTGATGGCGAAAGCCATGACCGCCGTGGCGATCGCCGCGTTCAAGCTGTCGGCGCGTCCCGCCATCGGGATTTTGACGAGCAGGTCGCACTCGGCTTCGTATTCAACGGGAAGCCCTTGCTGCTCGTTCCCGACCACTAGGAAACACGGCTGTTCGTATTTCGGCTCGAGATAGTCGTGATCGGTCTTGAGGCTGGTCCCGACGAGCTGCCCCGGACCGCTGCGCAGCCACTCGACGAACTCGGGCCAACGGGCGGTCGCGATTCGCTGGGTAAACAGCGCCCCCATCGAGGCGCGGACCGCCTCCACCGAGAACGAATCGGCGCAGTCGTCGATCAGGATCAGACCGCCGGCGCCCACCGCATCCCCGGTCCGAAGGATGGTCCCGATATTGCCCGGGTCGCGGAGCGCCTGTGCCACGATCCAGAGCGGCGCGGCGCTCCGGTCGATCGCCGCGAGCTCGGTCGGCGGCTGCCGGTAGGCGCCGAGCAGCATCTGCGGATTGCCCTTGCCGCTCATCTTGGTGAGGATGTCCGGCGTCGTCAGGATAGCGTCGCCGCCAGCGGCCTCGGTCGCGGCGATGATCTCTGCAGCCAGCGGGTGCCGGGTGCCTTCGGCAGAGAAGGCCACGATTTCCGGCAGTTGCCCGCTGTCCCGCGCCTCGGTCAGGATCCTTAGCCCTTCCGCCAGAAACAGTCCTTCGACGCGCCGCGCCTTCTTATCCCGAAGGGAACGGAGCAATTTTACCGTAGAATTGGAAAAGGCGGTGACTTCGCGGGGCATTATTCTTCCCCGAACCGCTCCTCGACGAGCGCGACCATCTTGGCCAATGCGTCGTCGGCACCGTCGCCGTCACAGTGAATGACGATCGAATCGCCCATCGCCGCGCCGAGCATCATCAGGCCCATGATCGACGTGCCGCACACTCGGTTGCCGTCTTTTTCGACCTCGATCTTGGCAGGGAGCTCGCTGGCGAGATTGACGAACTTGGCGCTTGCCCGCGCATGGAGCCCGCGTCTGTTGGTAATCGCGACCTCTTGACTGAGCGCCGTCAAGCGGCGGCTTCCCCGAGGATCTCGCTGGCGACCGAAATATACTTGCGGCCCGCTTCTCGGGCGGCGGCGACCGCGGCGTGGACCGGCATCACCTTGCGGGCGCCTTCCAGCCGGATCAGCATCGGCAGGTTTACGCCGGCGATGACCTCGATGTTTTCGCTCTTCATTAGGCTGATGGCGAGGTTCGAGGGCGTTCCGCCGAACAGGTCGGTGAGGATGATGACGCCCTGGCCGCGGTCGACCTCGCGGATGGCCTTCGCAATATCCTTGCGGCGGCCTTCCATGTCGTCGTCCGGCCCGATGCAGATCGCGGCAATGGCTTCCTGCGGTCCGACTACATGTTCCATCGCCACGACGAACTCGGTCGCCAGTCGGCCATGGGTTACCAGCACTAGTCCAATCATCCGTTCAACTCGTCCTCGCTCGCCGGCGCACGCTGTCGTTCGATCGTGTCCCTTGGCAGCGACGCCAGATCACGGTGACGGACATTCGGAGCCATTCCGGCACGACGTAGACGTTCTGCCATTTCGGTTGCAGCGGCAACCGAACGGTGTCTCCCTCCAGTACACCCGAACGCGACCGTCACGTAGCTCTTGCCGGCGGCCCAGTAGCGGGGAATCCAATCGATGAGAAGCGCCTCGATGCGGTCCATCGCCTCGCTCCATGCTGGCTCCTTCTGAAGGTAGGCGCGAATTTCCGGGTCCTCGCCGGTCAGTGGCCGCAATTCCTCAACCCAGTGCGGATTGGGGAGGAAGCGCATGTCGAAGACCAGGTCGCCGGTACGGCTGATTCCGCGCGAGAAGGCGAAGGAGCTGATGGTAAGTACGGGCTGATCCGTAGCGCCGCCGTAGCGCAGACGAAGCTCGTCGCGCAGCGTGGCTGGCGAAAGGTCGGTGGTGTCGATCACGCTGTCGGCTGCAGCCCGGAGCAGGAACGTTTCGCGGCGCTCCCTTGCAATGCCGTCCTCCGCCGGCCGGTCCATTGCCAGTGGATGACGCCGCCGCGTCTCATCGTAGCGGCGGATCAGCTCGGCCTCACCGCAATCCAGGTAAAGAATTTCGGGCTGCACCCCGGGCGTCGCGTGAATTTGGTCGTGCAACGCCTCGGGATCGAACCCTCGGCTGCGAACATCCATGCCGATGGCGACGTTGGCGGTCCGGCACTGGTCGCCGCCGTGGACAAACGCCTCGATCAGGTCGGCGGGAAGGTTGTCGACTACATCCCAGCCCATGTCCTCCAGCGCATCGAGCACGGTCGATTTGCCGGCACCGGACATGCCGGTCACGAGCAGCAGGCGCGGCGGCCGTTTCTGGCCGCCACTCGTCATCAGAATTTCAGTCCCATGCGCTCGAACGCCAGGTCGACCTTGGCCGGCGCCGATGCCGGCATGGCATCGATGGTCACGAACGGAAGACCGACGCCGAGCATCAATCGTTCGCGGCTGTCTTCGGGAAGACGCTGAATGTCGCTTGTCAGCTCGACAACCAGGGCTACGGGCACTCCGTCGGTGTGTTCCAGTTCGACGATGCCAAGACCGCGGACTTCGAGCTTGCCGGCAATGGTGGGGGGCGCCGAAGCGACGATGCGTTCGCCGTCACGTTTCAGGATTGTGCGGTCGTCGCTGATCAGGCCGTAGCCACGATCGAAAAGGCGGAGCGTAAGGTCCGATTTACCCGAACCCGACGGACCGGTGATCAGGATCGCGCGTCCATCCTTGGTGACACTATTGCCATGAACGGTTTCCGCGCTGATGCGCGGTGCGGTCGGTGTAACGCGGTTCATTCGCGGTCTGCTGCCGGTAGCTTGATGATGAAGCGCGCTCCCGAAGGGGCGTCGTCGCGGTCCTGCACGTCAATCTCTCCGTCGTGGCCATTCACGATTGCCTGGGCGATGGCAAGGCCAAGACCGGAGTGACGGCCGAAGCTTTCGCCTTCGGGCCGTACTGAATGGAAGCGGTTAAAAATCGCCTCACGGGCTTCCTGCGGAACGCCGGGCCCCTCATCATCGATGCGGATTCGAACTTCATCGCCAACGCGCGCAACGGCCACCTCGACCAGACCGGCTGGCGGAGAGAAGCTCACCGCATTGTCGATGATCGCATTGATGGCTCGGGCCAGTCGATCCGGCTTCCCCATGACCGCCGCCGATTCCTTGCGTGGCCGTGCGAAAGCGATGCGGGCGTCACCAGTCTCGCGCCGCGTCTCCCAACTGTTGACCAGCTGGCCGATAAGCGTGCCGAGGTCGATCCGCTCGAATGTAGCGCGCGCGAGCTCGGCGTCGGTCCGAGCGGCTTCGCTAATGTCACCAATGAGACGGTCGAGACGCGCAACATCTTCACGGACGATTGTCTTCAATTTCTCGCGCAGTTGAGGATCCTCGACGCGATCGAGTCCATCGATTGCCGATCGGAGGGAGGCCAACGGGTTCTTCAGCTCATGAGTGACGTCCGCTGCAAATGCCTCGATATTGTCGATGCGGTGCCGGAGTGACTGGCTCATGTCCGAGACGGCACGTGCAAGCAGGCCGATTTCATCGCTGCGCGTGGGTAGGCGAGGGACGTTCACTTCGCGCGAGCGTCCCAGACGAACACGGTGCGCTGCAAGCGCTAGACGACGAAGCGGACGAACGATGGTCCGAGCGAGAAACAGCGAGAGCAGGACCGAGAGCCCAACCAAAAAGATCATTGCGCCAAGGATGTTGGCGCGCTGAGTGCGAACGGTCCGGGTGAAGGCCCGATCATTGGTCGTGGCCATGAGGACGCCGCCGTCCACCGGCACGGCCGCGGAAATCACCGGCGTTAGGTCCGGCGCATTACGGACGACTGTCACCGCCTTTCGTTGGGCCCTGGCCTGCTTCGCCTCGGGCCAGCTTTCCAAAGTGTCAGGGGTGGGCTCGGTATAATCATCCAGATGTTCGGCGCCGACCAGCGCATTAAAGCCGCGGTCGAGCGCTCGCGCCGCGCCCTTCGCCCACCCCTGTGTGGCGGGATCCTTCAACTCGAAGGTCGGACCAGTGAGGTGCCAACTATCGGCGAGCAACCGGCCATCGGGCGCGAAGAGACGCATGCGGCTGCCGGTCGATTTGGAGACGGTTGCCAGGATCGGCTCGCGGTCTTCGGGGCCCGCAGCCTCAATCGCCAGAGCCGTTGCGGTAGCTTCGATGCGTGTCTGGCGGGTCCGCTCCTTCGCAAGCCGATTGCGGAACACGTCAAGGTATAGCGTGCTCAACGCGACCAGAAGCACCGTGATCAAATTGAGTGCAAGGATACGATGCGCGAGCGACCACCGTCCCGACCAGGTCAGCCGGAGATCGGGATCCTCACTGCTCGTCGAAACGGTATCCGACGCCATAGAGTGTCTCGATAGAGTCGAACTTGGGATCCTGGAGTCGAAACTTCCGGCGAATACGCTTGATGTGGCTGTCGATGGTGCGGTCGTCGACATAGACATCATCGTTATAAGCCACGTCCAGAAGCTGATTGCGGGACTTCACAACTCCGGGCCGCTGCGCGAGTGCCTCGAGAATCAAGAACTCCGTTACCGTCAGGCTGACATCCTTGCCGTCCCAGATGACTTTGTGTCGCGCCGGATCCATGAGCAATCGCCCGCGCTCCAGACGCGGCGGCTCGGGCTCGCTATTTGCTGCCGCCTCGCCGCGTTCGAGGTCTTGGCGGCGTAGAATGGCACGGATGCGCGCAATCAGAAGCCTCTGGGAGAAGGGTTTGGCGATATAGTCGTCGGCTCCCATCGCCAGCCCGAGTGCCTCGTCCAGTTCATCATCCTTTGAGGTGAGGAAGATGACGGGCACGGAACTCGTTTCCCGCACACGCCGCAGAAGCTCCATGCCGTCCATGCCGGGCATCTTGATGTCGAACACGCCGAGGTCGGGCGGATTGTCGTTGATCGCTTTCAAGGCGGCTTGCCCATCAGAGTAGACGCGCGTGACAAAGCCTTCGGCTTGCAGCGCGATCGACACCGAGGTCAGAATGTTGCGGTCGTCATCGACCAGCGCGATCACCTGGCTCATCGTTGATTGGGGCTTAGCCAGCAGGGTTGCGGTGCACAAGGCGAGGGGTTCTCGCGAGTTGGACCGCACGGTTGTCCGGCTGTGGCACGATGTAACCGGTTTCATTGGCTAATCTGCCCTTTTCGGCTGCTACACCGTTTTGACCCCAGCCGATTTTCAGAGTTATAGGGCCTGCATACGTATGCGGCGGTGGGCCAGTGGCCGCCGCCGTTTCGACATTTTAAAAGGATGGATTGTCAGTGACCGACCGGGTTTCGAATAATGGCCTCGACGCGCAGGGTTTGTCGACGTCTGCTCATATCTTCTGGAATCTTGGGACGGCGCCGCTGGTCGAGCACGCGCTGAAGCGCGGCGAGGGCCGCCTGACCAAGGACGGCGCACTGCTGGTCGACACCGGCAAGTTCACCGGTCGCAGCGTTAAGGACAAGTTCGTTGTCCGCGATGCCACGACCGAAGACACCATCAACTGGGGCACGATCAACCAGCCGATGACGCCGGATCATTGGGCAAACCTTAAGGAAGACTTCCTCGCCGCGCTGAAGGGTCAGGATGAGCTCTTTGTCGCCGACCTGTTTGGTGGCAGCCAGCCGGAATATCGCGTCAACGTCCGCGTCATCAACGAGATGGCGTGGCACAATCTGTTCGTTCGCACCTTGCTTGTGCGTCCCACAGCCGAGGAACTCGCGGGCTTCACGCCTGAGTATACGATCATCAATCTGCCCAGCTTCAAGGCTGATCCGGCGCGTCACGGGAGCCGCAGTGACACGGTGATCGCGGTCAATTTTACGGAAAAGATGATCCTGATCGGCAATACGGAATATTCGGGCGAGATGAAGAAAGGCGTCTTTGGCCTCCTTAACTTCCTTCTCCCGGCCGAAGGTGTGATGCCGATGCATTGTTCGGCCAACATCGGCGCCGACGGCAAGAGCGCGATCTTCTTCGGCCTGTCAGGCACCGGCAAGACGACGCTGTCGGCTGATGCCAGCCGTACGCTGATCGGCGATGACGAGCATGGCTGGTCCGACACCGCGGTCTTCAACTTCGAAGGCGGCTGCTACGCCAAGATGATCAACCTGTCGGCCGAGGGTGAGCCGGAGATTTACGCGACGACCAAGATGTTCGGCACGATCCTCGAGAACGTGACGATGGACGAGACGACGCGCGAACTCGACTTCACCGACGACAGCAAGACAGAAAACACCCGCGGCGCATATCCGATCGAGTTCATCCCGAACACGAGCGAGAAGAACCTCGGCCCGCCGCCGTCAACGATCATCTTCCTGACGGCCGACGCATTCGGCGTGCTGCCCCCGATCGCGCGGCTGACGCCGGATCAGGCGATGTACCACTTCCTGTCGGGCTATACCGCCAAGGTCGCCGGCACCGAAATCGGCGTGACCGAGCCGACCGCGACCTTCAGTACCTGTTTCGGCGCCGCGTTCATGCCGCGTCCGCCGCAGGTCTATGGCAACCTGCTGAAGAAGCGTATCGCCGAGGGCGGCGCGGAGTGCTGGTTGGTCAACACCGGCTGGACTGGCGGCAAGTACGGCGTGGGCAAGCGCATGCCGATCAAGGAAACGCGGGCGCTGTTGAACGCCGCGCTCGACGGTGGCCTGAACGACGTGGAGTTCCGCAAAGACCCGAACTTCGGTTTCGAAGTGCCGGTCTCGGTGCCGGGCGTCGACAACTCGATCCTCGATCCGCGCAATACTTGGTCGAACCCGGCCGAATATGACGCGACGGCTGCGAAGCTGGTTGATCTGTTCGTCGACAACTTCGCGCAGTTTGCGGAGCACGTAGACGAAGGCGTTCGCCAATGCGCCCCGAAGGTCGCGCAACAACAAGCGCAACCTTCGCCCAGCCAAGCCACCGCCGCTTAACGGCTCGGTCAAGGATCGGGCCCCGCCAAGGACCCGATCGATGACCGAATACCGACCCAGACTTTTTGCTTCCGACGCCGACGTTGAACACGTCGGCGAAGGGCTGCTGTCGCATGAACTGCCTCGGGCAGAATGGACGCATGAGGCCCATCTCGCGGCGACGACCTATCTGCTGCTGCTGCATCCGGAGATCGACCTGGACGCTGAACTTCCCGGCTTGATCCGCCGCTACAATGAGAGCGTCGGAGGGGTGAACAGCGACACCGAGGGCTACCACGAGACGATTACGCGCGTGTTTCTTCATGGCGTGCGGCTGTTTCTCGCTGAGGCCAACCCGTTGGGGCCCGTGCATGAGCTTGTGAATGAGCTACTGTTGAGTCCGATGGGGAGACGCGACTGGCCGTTCCGTTTTTACTCACGCGAACGGCTGTTTTCGGTGGAAGCCCGGAGG
This sequence comes from Sphingomonas flavescens, assembly GCF_030866745.1. Classification (NCBI taxonomy): domain Bacteria; kingdom Pseudomonadati; phylum Pseudomonadota; class Alphaproteobacteria; order Sphingomonadales; family Sphingomonadaceae; genus Sphingomonas; species Sphingomonas flavescens. The sequence goes on from NZ_CP133016.1 coordinate 366,578, forward strand.
CATTTCGTGACGCCTGATCTCGCTGCACTTCCCTGAGGCCAGTTGGCCGATTACCACCCGGGCACAAAGAGGGAGGGCAGGAATGCGGTTACGGACGTGGATGGCGGTTGGGATCATCGCGGCCGCGGCTGCGCCCGTTAGTGCTCAGGCTCCGGCGAAGGTTGCTTCACAGCCTTCCAACGCGGACGGTAGGCTGCGCGCCCTGTACGATGGCTATGCGGCCTGGGATGCGCGCGAGTCTGAGCAGTTCGAGGATGCCAAGGGTGAGACCAAGTCCACGGCGCATCTGCCCCATGTGGACGCCGCGTCGCAAATGCGGCGCGCGGCCTATCTCAAGGATTTGCTGGCGCAACTGAACGCCATCGACCCCAAATCATTGTCGGAGCCGGAACGGGTCAATGCGGCGGTGTTCCGCACCGTGTTGGAAAATGCCCTGGGCGAGGCGCGCTTCCGCCAATGGGAGATGCCCTTCAACAGCGATAGTTCCTTCTGGACCTATCTCGATGGCCGGCGCTCCTTTTCCGAGGTCGGGGAGTACCAGCGCTATATCGGCCGGATGCGCGACATCCCGCGTTACTTCGACGAGCAGATCGCGAATATGCGTGCGGGGCTCAAGCGGGGCTTCTCCGTACCGAAGGCAACCCTGGCCGGACGCGACGCGTCGATCGCCCTGTTTGTGGTGGACGATCCGGCCAAAAGTTCCTTCCTCAAGCCGTTCGCCGATATGCCGGCAACCATTCCGGCAGCCCAGCAGCAGGCGCTAAGGGCCGAAGCAATCGATGCCGTTCGGACGAATGTTCTGCCGGCCTATCGCAAGCTGCTGCAATTCTACCGGACGGAATATTATCCGAAAGCGCGCACCACCATCGCGGCGCGAGATATGCCCGATGGCGACGCTTATTATCGCGCCAATATCCGGCAATATACGACGACCGACAAATCGCCGGAGGAAATCCACCAGCTGGGATTGAAGGAGGTCGCACGCATCGATGCCGAGATGCGCAAGACCATGGCGGAGACCGGCTTCAAGGGCAGCTTCGAGCAGTTCCTCGTCTTCCTGAAGACCGACCCGCAGTTCTACGCCAAGACGCCCGATGAGCTGATGGGCGTGTCGTCGTACGTAGCGAAGCGTACCGATGGGAAAATCGGCGAATTCTTCGGGCTATTGCCGCGGCGGCGGTTCGCAATCGTGCCGGTGCCCGACGCGCTTGCGCCATTCTACACGTCGGGCCGTGGCGGCCTCGAAAGCTGCCAGATGAACACCTACAATCTGCCGACACGGCCGCTCTATCAGACGCCGGCATTGACGCTGCACGAGTGCGCACCGGGGCACAGCTTCCAGGCGGCACTCAGCCAGGAACAGAAGGCGCTGCCGCGCTTCCGGCAAAACCTTTATTTCTCGGGCTATGGAGAGGGGTGGGGCCTCTACAGCGAGTGGCTCGGCTACCCGATGGGCATCTATCGCACGCCCTACGAGCGCTTTGGCGCGCTGAGCTACGAGATGTGGCGCGCCGCCCGGCTGGTGATCGATACCGGCATCCACCGCTACGGCTGGTCCCGGCAGAAGGCGATCGATTATTTGTCTTCGCACACCGCCTTGTCGCAACATGAAGTCGTCAACGAAGTCGACCGCTACATCAGCTGGCCGGGGCAAGCGCTGGCCTATAAGCTTGGTGAGCTGACGATCCGCAAGCTGCGCACCGAGGCCGAGACGCAACTCGGGCCGCGCTTTGATCAACGCGCGTTCCATGACCGCATCCTGGGCATGGGCGCAGTTCCGCTGACGGTACTTGAAGAGCAGATGCGGGCGTGGATCTTCGCGGAAAAAGCTAAGCCCGCTAAGCCAACCTGATTTCACGGAACGGCCGCCGCCTGCTGCTGTTTAAGTTGAACCTATTCAAAGGAGTGGCCGAAATGGATTTGCTCAGCGCATTTGAATCGAACGGTGGCGTGGATGCGGTTTCGAAGGAATTGGGAATCGACCGGCAGACCGCGTCGACGGGGATTGGCGCTCTCCTGCCGTCGGTGCTGGAGGGAATTCGCGGTCAAGCGACAGGCGGCGCTCCCGGAGGCGCTCCGGCAGCGGGCGGTATCGGCGGCCTCCTTTCGATGCTCGGCTCGCTTGGCGGCGGGGGTCTTCTGAGCAACGTTCTTGGGTCCGAACCGACGGACGTCAGCCAGGGCAATAATGTGCTCGGTCAGATTTTCGGCAGCAAAGATACCAGCCGTGCAGTCGCGGACGACGCCGCGCAAAAATCGGGCCTTTCGCCCGACCTGCTCAAGAAGATGCTGCCGATCGTGGCGATGCTCGCGGTGGGCTATCTGGCGATGCACGGACGAAACTCTCAGCCGTCTGCTGCTGGAGAGCAGCCTGCCGAGGAGCACGAAGGCGGCCTGCTAGGCGGGCTGCTCAAAGGTGAAATCGGCGGCGGTGGCCTTCTCGGTACGACTGTAAGCGGTGGCGGAATTCTCGGCTCGATCCTTGGTGGCCTGAAGCGCGACTGACTTAGCCCCGCTTCGCTCGCGTTATGTAATCGTCGATGTTGGAGGCGAGCACGTCCATCGGGACGTTGCCGCCTTTGACCACCGCGTCGTTAAACGTTCGCAAGTCGTAGCGGCTGCCAAGCTCCGCCTTTGCCCTATCGCGCAGTCGATCGATGGTGGATTGGCCGACCTTGTAGCCGCACGCCTGGCCTGGCCAGCTGCAATAACGGTCCACCTCGCTCGCCACTTCGAGCGGGTTCGATCCGTTGCGCTGGACGAAGAAGTCTACGCCCTGCTGACGGGTCCAGCGCTTGGCGTGGATGCCGCTGTCGACGACGAGCCGGCAGCAGCGGAAAGCAATGGACTGGAGGTAACCGAGCCGGCCGACGGGGAAGTCATCGTACACGCCGAGCTCGTCGACCAACTGCTCGGCGTAAAGTGCCCAGCCCTCCGAATAAGCGTTGAAGGATTGAAGGGTACGGATCAGCGGGAGCTGATTTGCATATTCGCCCTGCCACACGTGGCCGGGGATTGCTTCGTGCGCAGCGAGGTCGGGCAGGCTGTAGCGGCTGTGCAGGTCGGTCGAGCGCAGGTTGATCCAGAATTTGCCCGGAATCTTGCCGTCGATCGAGCCTGCACCACCGTACGCGCCGGGCGCGCCGGGCTCCTGTTCGGGCGACATGCGCCGGACCTCGAGATGCCCGGGCACCAGCGTGTGAAAGGCGCGCGGCAGGACCGTGCGGATCTTCGCGATCCGCTCCTGGATGTAGGCCATGATCTCGGCGCGGCCCTTGTCGCCTTCGCTGAACTTGTACCGCGGGTCCTTGGCCAGCGCCTGCATCCGTTCGCCGACCGATCCTTGCGTGTAGCCGATAGATTTGAGGATCGGGTCCATGCGGCCGTGAAGCTCGGCAAGCTGGTCGAGGCCCATCTTGTGGACTTCGTCCGGCGTCATCTCGGTGGTGGTCGAGGCCTTCAGCGCCCAGCGGTAATAATCCTCGCCGCGCGGCCGCGACCACATGCCGGCGACGTCGGTCGCGACTTTGCGTTCGGCTTGAAGCTCGGCGATCTGGCGCTGCAGTGCTGCCACGACCGGGCCGGTGGCGATGCGCTTCGCCCGCGCTTCCCAATCGCCGGCGATCTTCTTCTCGCGGGTACGCTGGACCAGCGATTCAACCAGCGTGCCGCCTTGCTGAGTGCTCTTGAGCGAGATGTTGAGCTGCTCGATCGCCTTGTCGATCAGGAATGAAGGTGGGACGAGCCCGGCCGCGCGGGCTGACTTGATCCGCTCCAGCTCCCCATCGAGCTGCGCGGGAAATTGCGATAGGCGCGCGAGATATGCTTCGGCGTCCGCCCGATTTTCGATCGGATGGTCGGTGTCGAGCAGCTGTGGGGTGTCGATGTACGCGCCGACATTCTGGATCACGACGTAGGGCGTGTTGCGCCACGCATCGCCCGCAACGGGTGCATCGCCGTAGGGGAAGGCGAGGCCCTCGAGCTTGATCCTGAAGGCGTATTTCACGACCTCGACACTGGTCCGCGTCGTGAAGCTGAGCTTTGACGTATCCAGGGCATCAACGCGAGCGAGGTCTGCTTTCACGACCTGCGCAACGCGGCGCTGCCCTGCAGCCGAACGGTCCGGGAGTTTGGATCGCAGCGATGCGAGAGCGCCGGTATCGACACCGAGCCCGGTCGCCGTGGTTGGATAGAGCCGCAGCAAGTTGTTCGCGACGCTGTTCAGCAGCGCGTTGGCCTGCGCATCAATCGCGGGAGCTGCCAGCGCCGGAGATGAAAGCAGCGGCAGTGCCGTCGTGGCGGCGAGGCTAGCGAGCGTTTCGCGCCGGCTGAGCGACAGGTTTGGCAAGTCTATTCTCCGCTGGGTGGGGGTAGGCGGTGTTCGGGTTCGACCTTCAGGCAATTGCCTTCGACATCGACGATGCGGACGCGGTCGCCGACGGCGGCCGGCGCGCCGCGGGCGCTCCATTCGCTGTCGCCGAGCTTCACCCGGCCGCCGTGCGAGTCCACGGGCTGCACAACGACCACCACGCGGCCGAGCAGGCGGGCGGTGGGGTCGTTGATCGTGCGGTCCGCGCTGTGATCATAACGCGCGGCGTAAAAACGGCGGCCGCCGAAGTGGACGCTGAGGTACGCGAGAATGGCGAAGACGGCGAGCTGGGGCACCAATCCAAAGCCGAGCAGCAGCGCGAGGATGCCGGTGAACAACGCCGCCACCCCGATGAAGAGAAGAAAGAAGCCGGGCGCGATGACCTCAGCGATCAGCAGGACGACTCCGCCGATGGTCCACAGCCAGCCCAAGTCCCAGCCGCCGACCATCAGCCTTCGATCCGCGGCGTACCCGGCACGCTGACGGGCGGTGCGCCCCGCGTCGCGGTTGCCGGCGGCTTGGGCCGAGGAGCATTCTCCTTTGCGCCGCCGCCGATCGCTTCCTTGGCCAGTTCGCCGATGCCGCCAAGTGTGCCGATGAGTTGCGTCGCTTCGACCGGGAACAGGATGGTCTTGGCGTTGGGTGAGCGCGCGAACTCCCCGATTGCTTCGACATATTTTTGCGCGATGAAGTAGTTGATCGCCTGGCCGCTGCCTTGCTCGATCGCGTCGCTGACGGCCTTGGTGGCAGTGGCTTCGGCCTGAGCGGCACGCTCGCGGGCCTCGGCCTCGCGGAATGCCGCCTCACGAGCACCTTCGGCGGACAGGATGGCGGACTGCTTCTCGCCCTCGGCGCGGAGGATCGCCGATTGCCGCGAGCCCTCTGCTTCGAGAATGACCGCGCGCTTCTCGCGCTCCGCCTTCATCTGGCGGGTCATAGCATTGACGATGTCCTGCGGCGGACGGATGTCGCGCAGCTCGACGCGGGTGATCTTCACGCCCCAGTTCTCGGTCGCGTTGTCGACGACGGCGAGCAGACGCGTGTTGATCTCGTCGCGCTTGGACAGGGTTTCGTCGAGGTCCATCGAGCCCATGACGGTGCGCAAGTTGGTGGTCGAAAGCGCCATGATCGCGGCGTAAAGGTCGGACACTTCGTAGGCCGCCTTGGCGGGATCGAGCACCTGGAAGAAGACGACGCCGTCGACCGCGACCATCGCGTTGTCCTTGGTAATGATCTCCTGTCCCGGGATATCAAGAACCTGCTCCATCATGTTGATGCGCCGGCCGACGCGATAGAAAAATGGGGTCACGTAGTTGAACCCCGGCTCCGCCACGCGGACGAAGCGGCCGAAATGCTCGATGGTGTAGCGATAGCCCTGGCGAACGATTTTCACGCCCATCATCACGAAGACCAGTGCCAAAACCGCGACCGCGATCATGAACGTCGTCAGCATTCCTCTTCCCCAATATCCCTGTTGCAGGGCATGATGCGTCGGCCATGACGCAAGCGGAAGCCAAAAACGACAAAGGCGTCGACCTGTTCGCCGTGCGGTCGCTATTGTTCCTGCCGGCGTCCAACCCGCGGGCCATCGCCAAGGCGCGGGATGCAGGAGCGGACCTCGTCGTCCTCGACCTGGAGGATGCGGTGAAGCCGGCCGACAAGGCGGAAGGCCGTCGCGCAGCCGTCGAAGCGGTCAACACGGGCTGGGGGATGCCGGTCGCTATTCGGATAAACGGCGTCGGTACGGGATGGCATTCGCTGGATCTCGATGCGGTGGCGCGCTCGAAGGCCGATCTGGTCGTCGTGCCCCGAGCGTCGTCCGAACATCTGGTGCGCGATGTGGCGTCGACGACGGGGAAGCCGGTGATGGCGATGATCGAGACGGCGGCGGGGGTTTTGGCGGCGCCACAGATTGCCCATTCTTGTGCAGGCCTGATTGCCGGCACAAATGACCTTCGCGCCGATCTGCGCCTGCCGATAAACGCGACCCGTGAGCCAATCTCGGCGGCACTGCAGATGATCGTGTTGGCCGCGCGCGCCGCCGGGATTGCGGTATTCGATGGAGTTTTCAACGGTCTGGACGATCCCGATGGGCTTGCCGCCGAGGCGGCGGACGGGAGCCGGCTTGGCTTCGACGGCAAGAGCCTGATTCATCCCAACCAGATCGCTGGCTGCCACAGCGCTTTCGCGCCGAGCGCCGCTGAAGTCGAACGTGCGCAAGCGCTGGTCGAGGCATTCAACGGCGGCGCCGAGCGGTTCGGCAATGAGATGATCGAGCGCATGCACGTCGAAACCGCTAAGCGGGTGCTGGAGCGCGCCGGCTGAGGCTTGGCGAATCGCGCACCGCCTGCCATGGGCCGATATGGCTCAACTCAATAACATCGCCGACATCCCCCTTGGCCTGACGTTCGACGACGTCTTGCTGCAGCCGCTCGAATCCAGTGTGCTGCCCAGCCAGGCGGACACGCGCACGTTCCTGACGCGCGAAATTCCGCTCAACATCCCCGTGCTGTCCTCGGCAATGGACACGGTGACCGAAGCCGACATGGCCATCGCGCTGGCGCAGCTCGGTGGCATCGGCGTGCTTCACCGCAATCTGTCCGTCGAGGAGCAGGCAACTGCGGTCCGCCAGGTGAAGCGGTTCGAAAGTGGAATGGTCGTCAATCCGATTACCATGACGCCGGACCAGACGCTGGCTGAAGCGCTGGAGTTGATGAAGGCGAACCGGATCAGCGGCATTCCGATTGTTGAAAAGTCAGGAAAGCTGTGCGGGATTCTGACCAATCGCGACGTCCGCTTCGCCGAAAATCCCCGCCAACCTGTCAGCGAACTGATGACTCACCAGAACCTTGCGACTGTGCCGGTGGGCACCACTGAAGCCGAGGCTCGCAAGATCCTTCATCAGCGTCGCATCGAAAAGTTGCTGGTGGTCGATCGCGAGGACCATTGCGTCGGGCTCATCACGGTCAAGGACATCGAGAAGTCTGTCGCATCCCCGTTGGCCACGAAGGACGGGGAAGGGCGCCTCCGCGTGGCGGCTGCGACCACCGTGGGGGATGCGGGCTTCGCGCGCTCCGAGGCACTGATCGAAGCCGGCTGCGACTGCGTGGTCATCGATACCGCGCACGGGCACAATCGCGACGTGGCCGCCGCTGTGGAACGCGTGAAGGCGCTCAGTAACTCAGTGCAGGTCGTTGCTGGCAACGTCGCGACAGCAGAGGCCGCAAAGGTGCTTGCAGGCGCAGGCGCCGACGCGATCAAGGTTGGCATCGGTCCCGGTTCGATCTGCACAACGCGCATCGTCGCCGGCGTCGGCGTGCCGCAGCTCACGGCGATCATGGAGGCGTCGAGCGCGGCGGGGGACGTACCAGTCATCGCTGATGGTGGGCTGCGAACAAGCGGAGACGCGGCGAAAGCGCTGGCTGCGGGCGCATCGACCGTGATGGTCGGTTCGCTACTCGCGGGGACCGACGAAGCTCCGGGTGAAATTTTCCTGTACCAGGGCCGCAGCTATAAATCGTATCGCGGCATGGGCTCGGTCGGAGCCATGGCCCGCGGCTCGGCGGACCGTTACTTCCAGCAGGACATCAAGGATCATTTGAAGCTGGTTCCCGAAGGGATCGAGGGCCAAGTGCCGTACAAGGGTCCTGTCCGCGAGATCGTCCATCAGCTGGTCGGCGGTGTGAAGGCGGCGATGGGCTACACGGGTTCGTCCACGTTGCGGGATCTGCGTCAGCGCGCGCGTTTTGTCCGGATTACCAACGCGGGCCTGTCGGAAAGTCACGTGCACGACGTGACGATTACCCGCGAGGCGCCCAATTACCCGACGCGATAGACCATGACGCCCGCCGCGCGGACCCAAGCCGCCGTTGAGATACTCGACGAAGTCATTGCCGCTGCACATGGCAACGGGCCACCCGCCGACACGATCGTCAGCCGATACTTCAAGCAGCGCCGTTACGCCGGTTCAAAGGACCGGCGGGCGGTCCGGGAACTGGTGTTCCGGGCGATCCGGCGGTCAGCAGAAATTCCGATTAGCGGCCGCTCAGCGATCCTGGGACTGGCTCAGGACGATCCCGGGATTCTGTCAGGGTTTGGCGAACCACGCGGTCCGGACGCACTTGGCGACGGTGAAATACCGGCCGACGCCGGACATGTTCCTTCGTGGCTGCAGCCGCTGCTGTCGCCGCTGGTGGACGAAGCTGAGTGGCCTGCCTTGCTCAATCGTGCGCCGCTCGATTTGCGCGTGAATATTGCTCGCACGTCACGGGACAGAATGTTCGACGAGTTCGCCGAGGCGGTCCCGACGCCACTCAGCCCGTGGGGCCTGCGGCTACCTGCTGAGACCAAAGTCGACGATCGCGCGGCATTTATGTCCGGGCTTGTCGAAGTCCAGGACGAGGGCAGCCAGCTGATCGCGTTGACCTGTGAAGCCAGTAATGACGAACGATTGCTCGATCTGTGCGCAGGGGCTGGCGGCAAGGCGCTCGCGCTGGTTGCCGCGGCTCCCGGCATTACGATCCTCGCGACCGACAGCAACCGCGCGCGTTTAGCGCAGTTGGGACCGCGCGCTGAACGTGCGGGTGCGACGATCGAAACCCGATTGCTCAATCAACCGCGGGAACTGGATGAGCTGGCTGATTGGCGGGACGGAGCCGACACAGTCCTTGTCGACGCGCCCTGCTCGGGCAGCGGAACATGGCGCCGCAACCCCGAGGGCCGATGGCGGCTGACGCCGGATCGGCTTGAGCGTCTGATTTCCAGCCAAGAGCGCTTGCTGGACATTGCCGCGCAGCTTGTTCGACCCGGCGGAGCATTGGTTTACGCCGTTTGCTCCCTGCTGTCCCGTGAGGGGGCGGGGCAGATCGCGCGCTTCCTAGAGCATCATTCATCGTGGATTAGTGAGCCATTGCCCATCGAGGGAGGAAGGCATGACGGTGGCGGAAGATTATTAACGCCGGGTCACGACCAAACTGACGGGTTTTTCGTCGCGCGACTACGCCGGCCATGCTAGGCTGAACGGTGCTTTGGAGAGTTTAATGCAGTCTCTGTCTCGCCTACTGCTCGTCGGAATTGCTGGTTTGGTTGTGGCGGCACCTGTCGCAAGCCAGCGGGCAGACGATCAGATCTTGCCGCGTTCCGTTGAATTGCTGAAGCAGGCGCGAGCGTTGATTTCCGCGGGAAAACTGGAGAGCGCCGAGGATCTGCTCGAAACGGCGCTGGCGGTCGATCCGCGGAACCGTGGCGCCTACGTGGACATCGCGCGGGTCGCTGAAAAGCAGCACCTGTTCGGGAAAGCGATCCTGATGACGAGCAAGGCGCTCGCGCTCGAGCCTAATGATGCGGATGCGATCGCCGTACAGGGCGAAGCGATGGTCGAACTAGGCGCGACCGCTCGCGCGCAGGCCAATCTGCAGAAGCTTCAGACAATCTGTGGTACCAAGGGCTGCCCGCAGATTGCTCAGCTGTCGGGCGCGATCAGTCGCGGTCCGACCGTTGCCTCCGCCAAATCGCCGGAAAGCCCGAAGTCGAACTAAGCGTCGAGCTGTCGGGCGAGGCTTACCCATCCCGCGACGGACAGGGTTTCCGCCCGTCGCTGAGTATCAATGCCGACGATTTCCGCAGCTTTTAGCGCCCCGTCCAGCTGTTTCAGACTTGAGCGGAGCATTTTGCGGCGCTGACCAAAGGCTGCTTCGGTCAGTCGTTCCAGAGTGCGGGGCGATACGCCGGCCGGCTGCTCGCCTGGAACGATATGCACAATTGCTGACGTGACCTTCGGTGGCGGGACGAAGGAGGAACGATTGACTGTCATCGCAATACGAGCCGCACATCGCCACTGGACCGCGACGGAAAGCCGACCGTACGCATCGCTTCCCGGGGAGGCGACTATGCGCTCCGCCACCTCCTTTTGAAACATCAGCGTGAGCGAGCGCCACCAGGGCGGCCACATGTCGCCGCTAAGCCATTTGAGCAGCAAGGCCGTCCCAACGTTATAAGGAAGGTTCGCGACCACGTGCGCGCCGGGCACCATCTCCGGCTCATCGATCCGGAGGGCGTCGCCTTCGATTAGCTGAAGCCGATGCGCAAAGGCATCGCTGAGTTCTTCCAGTGCGGGGATGCACCTGCGGTCGCGCTCGACAGCGGTCACTTTCGCACCAGCTTCGAGCAGTGCGCGTGTCAGCCCCCCAGGACCGGGCCCGACCTCATAGACGCGTTCTCCTTCGCGAATACCGGGCACGGCAGCGATGCGGGCAAGAAGCTGGCGATCGAGGATGAAGTTCTGCCCGAGGGCCTTGCTGGCGGTTAGCCCGTGCCGGGCAATGACGTCACGGAGGGGCTCGGAGCTTTCGGTCAAGCGACTTCCGCGCGAAGAGCGGCATTGTCGGCAGCCATGCGCATCGCCGCCGCCATAGGTCTTGGATCGGCCTGATCGAGCCCCGCAATGTCGAAGGCTGTGCCATGGTCGGGTGCGGTGCGAACGATTGGCAGACCTAGCGTCACGTTGACCGCCTCCTCAAAATGAAGTGCCTTGATCGGAATCAACGCCTGGTCGTGGTACATGCACAACGCAGCGTCGTAATTGGCGCGGGCGCGGGCGTGGAACATCGTATCGGCGGGGTGGGGGCCGGTCACACGCCAACCTTCAGCCGCCAATGCGGCAATCGCCGGCTCGATAATGTCTATTTCTTCGTGACCGAGCTTGCCGCCCTCGCCGGCGTGGGGATTGAGTCCCGAAATTGCCAGCCGTGGTTCGGCAATCCCGAAATTTCGCTGCAATCCACGCAAAGCCGCGCGCCCGCGGCATTCGATTAAAATACTGCTCAGACGGTCGCGCACTTCGGTCAATGGCAGATGCGTGGTGACTGGGATGGTACGCAAAGTCGGTCCTGCCAGCATCATCACTACATTCTGCGGCGAAACGCCACAGCGTTCGGCCACAAATTCGGTCTGTCCCGGGTGAGCGAATCCGATGGCGTAAAGTTGTTCCTTGGCGACCGGCCCAGTGACGACAGCCGAGGCCGAGCCCGAACGCGCAAGTCCTACCGCAATCTCAAGGGAATCGAGCGACGTATGCGCGCCGCTAACACTCGGGTGACCCGGCTGGTCGCGTTCGGGAGCGTTGAGTTGGATGAGGGGTAGCCCGTAATCGAATGCCGCGTCCGCCTGACGGGGGTCGTCGACCAACTCGATGGGCCCATCCCATACCGCGGCTACCGACCGCGGGTCACCGATGGCCACGAATGCGGGCAAAGCGAAGCTGTCTCGATTGTCCCAGCACTTGGCAATCACCTCGGGACCAATCCCTGCAGGGTCGCCAAGCGAGACCGCCAGTGGATTTTGTAGCGCGCGAGCCATCAGCTCCGGCTTCTCACTGAGCGATCTACCTGAATTCGATTACCGCGTCGCGGCGAAGATCGCGCAGGTAGCGGCGGGCGCGCGAGTTCACGCGTTCCTCGTTCAACTGGTTGTACACGTCATCGTAGCTAGGCGCCGTCGAATCGACTTCATCGCGGCCGCACATTACCAGCACCCGGACGCCTTCATCGAGCGTCCCGAACGGCTGCGTCGCCTGACCTACCTGCATCGGCAGCATCAGACGCTGAAGGGCCGGCGGCAAATCGCGCATCTTGACCTGATCGCTCGTGACAACTTCGCCATGGAAGGTGGACGCGAGACGTTCCGCGCCGCCGCAGCCGCCGATATTGCGGGCAGCCTCGGCGAAGCGGGCGACAATCGGCTCGGCCGTGGCTTTCGAGGTTCCTTTCGGAAAATTGATCGAGACCTGCTTCAGCGCCAGCACGGCATCACGCGGGTCCGCGGTTAAAATCTTGCGCGTGTCCTGGATGGCGATGATCGAAAAGCCCCCGCCGACGGGAATGGGGTTACTGATTGCACCGGCATCCATTTGACGCACAGCGGCGGCCAATGATGCTGGCAATTGTTCGGGACGAACCCACCCGAGGTCGCCGCCGACGGGCGCAGTCGACGATTCGGAATATTGCCGCGCATAGCCGGCGAATGAGGCGCCGTTACGCAGCTGCGCGAGAATCTTGTTCGCGTTGTCCAGGGTCTGCGCTTCCGTGGCTGGGGTAGCCGACAGGAAAATCTCACTGATCCGGAATTCCTCGGTGCCCTTCGACGCGTTGAGCTTGTCGAGCACGGCCTTTACCTCGTCATCGCCGACGCTGACGCCGCTTTCGATCTTCGCGCGCTGCAGGCGCTGCCAAGCGATTTCCGCCTCGATTTGACGGCGCATCGATTTAATATTGGAGCCTTGACTGGCAAGGAGATCGGCCATCTGTTCCGGCGTTTTCTTGGCGTTCTCCGCCACGCGCTGGACCGTTCGGTCAATTTCGGACTGCTTGACCTCGATCTTCTCGGTCTTTGCCGCTTGAATTTCGAGCATTTCGTCGATCAAGTTGCGTAGGACCTGCTCGCGGAGGCGGTCAATCTCACCGCTCGGGATTTCGCCGCCGTTGGCTATCGCCATGAATGCGAGCCGCTGGTCGACGTCGGTCTGCGTGATCACGTCGCCGTTGACGATTGCCGTGGCCTTCACCACCGACGGCATTGCCTGGCCGAACACCTGCGGGTTCTGCGGAAGCCGAAGGGATTGGCTGCTGTTGACCGAGGCAGGTGCCGCCGCGGCTTGCTGATCGCCCGCCTGCGCAAGCGCACCGCTCGCCAATCCAAGGCCCGCGCCCGCACCCAGCATCAACGCGCGCACCGCGTTCGTTCGGAAAGTTGAACTCACGATCAGATTAATCCCTTGGTTTTCGTGACTTGCCCTTGCTGCGGGCCCGCTGAACGCAGGCTTAGCGGCTGACCCCCTTCAACGCCAAGTGAATGGCGAAGGTGCTGCCCTTACGGAAGGCACCGATGCGCTCATAGTCGCGCCGCCACGTCAGGCCAAGTTGCAGGCAATCGTCTTCATATTCGATCCCCAGGCGGTTGCGGATCGGCTGATAGCCGTCGGCGAGCGAAAGCGGGTCCTCGCTCTTGTCGGTCAGGTCGATGACTGCCGCACCGAAGATCGACCAGTATTTGCGAAACTTGATCCTTCCAGCGACCCGGAGCTCTTCTTTGTCGCGGAGATCCTCAATCGACGGATCGATGTCTCGGTTGAGCTTAAGATAGCCAATCTGGGCATAGGTATCGTTGGTGCCGATCGTAAGATCGAGCTCGTTGCGCCGAACCGTGAAGTTCTTTTTGTCGATGCGGAAGCGGTCGGTGATGTCGATGAAGTTGCCGTAGCGGATCCGCGTCCTTCCGACGATATCGGAGACCCGCCCGGTGAGGCCGGTGCCTTGCGGGAAGATCGTGCGAACCTTTTCGAAACGGAAACTCTGCCCAATGTTGCTGTCGATCGACAGGTTCTTGCGCTCGATCGACCAGTCCAGCCCGTAGGTGACGCGGGAAGAATCCTCCCACCGGTCATAGCCAGGGAAGCGGTTCAGCGCGAAAAGATTGCTATCCTCCAGGTCGACGGAGCGAGCATCTTCGTTGGGAATGTCGATGTTGGAGGTGCGAGGCGTGACAACGAACTGCACGCGCGGAGTGAGCCGCTGAATCCCGCCCAGGAACGGACCGATGAACGGCCATTTGATGTCTGCTGCGAGCGCCCCGATTGCACGGCCGTGCCAGCCATTGGTGCCCCGATAAATTGCGACATCCGTCAGCTCGGCTTCGTCGGTATGGTAGACGTCGGCCCGTCCATAGGCGGTCAGGTCCAGTTCCTGACCCCAAGGGGTGATGCGCCGCAAATCCCAGCGCAGGCTCGCAAAAGCGCGCTGCGTATCCTGGCCCTCGACCCGGTAAAGCGACAAGCTATTGGCCTGAAGTTCAATCTTGCCGCCGGCAACATCGCCGACACGGAAGCGAGCGTCGATCGCGGGAAGGGCAATTGGAATGGTCTTCTGGCGGTCGTCGACCCGGAGGCCTTGGAAGGCCCAACCGGCGATCGAGATGTAGCTGTCCGGCGTGATCCGCTCGGCATTGATGACGTTCCGCAGCCGGTCGTCGTTCGTCAGGTCGTAGCGGCGGGTGACCGTTTTGTCGGTTGCGGCGCGAAGCGAGGCGGTAATGCTCCAGACGGGATCGAGCTGGAACCGGCCGTTGCCCTCAAAGTAGCCGCGGAACCGCTTGGTGTCATCGGCTGTGACCGTTGGATCGATCTGATCGACCTCGCCGTAGGTCAGGAACCCGTGAAGCTGGAATGCTCCAAGACTGTTCAATTCGCGATACTGCGCATCCAGCGCAGGCAAGACGTTGGTGTAGACGTGCGGCGTGATCGTCGCATCGCGGTTGGGGCCAAGCTGCCAATGATACGGCACGGCGACTTCAAAGCCGTTGCGGCTTGAGACGGCGATATCGGGTACCAGCAGGCCCGTGGCGCCTTCGGTGCCCCGGGAAATATTGAAGATCGGCAGCAATGGGAGATTGATGCCGAACAGCTGCATCCGGCCGCCTTCGAAGCGGACGCGCTTGCTGGCCGGGTCGTCGACCACGCGCGCCGCCGTGATCGACCAGCTTGGCCGCTTCGGACAGCCTGTGTCGCTGGTCACCGGACAAGGCGAGTAGATAGCGTCTGTAAGACTCAGGACGCCATTCGTCCTGGAGCCGCGGCGGGCGGCAATTCGTCCGCCGCTGGCGAGCACGACCATCAGATTGTCGATCGTGCCATCGCGCATGGTATCCGTCAGCTGGACATTCTCGCCGACAAGCTTGTCCCCTTGCGGGGTCAGCATGACGACGTTGCCCCGTGCGAAAACCTGCCCGGTTTTCCGCTCCCAGATTACCTGATTGGCCGCGAGGTAATTGCCGTCGCGGTTCATGCGAACGTCGCCGGTGGCAGTGACCGTTTCCGCCTCACTGTCGTAGGCGACGGAATCGGCGCTGAATTCGATGATCTGGTCAGGCGGAACGATCGCGGCGGGCGCAGCAGCCGGTGCGGTGGTTTGCGCCTCAGCGGCTGCCGGGACCGTCAAAAGCAAGGGGAGCGCGGTCCACCAGACAAATTTCGTCCGCAACGCTCGTCCCGCCCCAACTTCCCAAAGATGATCTTTGCGCCTGACTAGAGGCTCGGGGCGGCGGGGACAATCGTTCAAGACGCTACTTTGCCAAGCTTTCAGTTGCATCTTAAAGGTCGCCGCAACTGATCGCTTGCAAGGGATACTCATGAAAATTCGTTTCGCCGATAGCCGGCCCGCCGGCGAATATGCGCTGGTTCTGCCCGTTGCGGGCAAGGATCGCGGCACGTTGTCGTCGCTAGGCGCCTCGGAGAAAGCGGTTTCGGCGGCGCTCGATCGTCAGCGTTTCGAAGGCGATGCTTCCGGTGTCGCCGAGCAATTTTATGATGACGGAGGCGGCGCTCGACGCTTGATCGTGGTCGGCACCGGAAGCAGTGCGCCCAAGGAGGCAGCCGAAAAGCTCGGCGGCAACGCGGTGGCGCGACTTTTGACGTCCGGCGAGAAGATCGCCGTCATCGACATCACCGGTCTAAATTACGACGCTGATGCCGCCGCCCGGGTCGGCTTCGGCGCCTTGCTCCGTTCGTGGCGCCACGATCGGTACCGGACCAAGCTAAAGGACAATCAAAAGCCAACCCTTGAAGAGGTTGTCGTCGTGGGCGGCGATCCGGCGGCGGCAAAGCGCTACGAAGACCGCTGGGCGCCTGTGGCCAAGGGTGTCTCTCTAACCCGGGAACTCGTCACCGAGCCGGCGAACATCATTTATCCAGAGACATTCGTTGACCACGTGACAGCGTCCGTCGATGGCCTAGGCCTCGAAGTCGAAGTGCTGGACCGCGCGGCGATGACCGAACTGGGCATGGGCGCCTTGCTGGGCGTAGCGCAGGGATCGGTCAGAGAGGCGCGCCTCTTGATCCTGAAATGGACCGGCGCGGGTGCGGGCGCGCCGCCGGTGGCCTTCGTGGGCAAGGGCGTAACGTTCGATACCGGCGGCATCTCCATCAAGCCCGCCGCCGGCATGGAAGCCATGAAGTGGGACATGGGCGGCGCCGGCGCCGTGGTCGGCGCAATGAAGGCGCTCGCCGGCCGCAAGGCTAAGGCGAACATCGTCGGCATCTGCGGCCTCGTTGAGAACATGCCTGGTGGAAATGCGCAGCGTCCTGGGGACGTCGTGACGACGATGTCGGGGCAAACGGTGGAGGTCATCAACACCGACGCGGAAGGTCGCCTCGTGCTGGCGGATGCGGTCACCTACGTCCAGCGCAACTTCAAGCCGACGGCAATCATCGACCTGGCCACGTTGACAGGGGCCATTCTCATCTCGCTTGGGCACGAGTGGGCAGGCCTGTTCTCGAACAACGAGGATCTCGCGGGCAAGCTGCAGGCCGCCGGCGAGGAGTCCGGTGACAAGTTGTGGCGCATGCCGCTCGCGGAGACCTTCGACCGCTTGATCGATTCGCCGATCGCGGACATGAAGAACGTCGGCCCGCGCGAAGGCGGCTCGATCACTGCCGCGCAGTTCATCCAGCGCTTTGTCGAGAACGACACCAAGTGGGCGCATATCGACATGGCGGGCAAGGCATGGTCCGACAAAGCCGCATCGACCTTCGACAAGGGTGCGACCGGATTCGGCGTCCGGCTGCTGGACCAGTATGTCGCGGATAACCTCGAGCACTGATCGCCGGTGCCCAAAATGCGCCGGAAAACGGACCTGCCGTCGAAGATCTGCGCGGCCTGCAGGTTGCCTTTCTCCTGGCGCAAGAAATGGGAGCGGGACTGGGAACAGGTTCGCTTCTGTTCCGAGCGGTGCCGCCGCGCGGGCAAGTCTGCTGATCAGCAGTGAAAGTTGATTTCTACCAGCTTGCTGGTCTCGCAGCCGAACAGGTCATCGCCAGCTTGGCAGAGAAAGTTCTGGCGCTGGACGAACGACTGCTTGTCGTTGCCGACGACGAGGCTGCCCTTGCGCGCCTGGATCGGGTGCTGTGGGACCAGGGACCTACCAGCTTCCTCCCGCATGGGCTTTCCGGTTC
The DNA here is from genome assembly GCF_030866745.1 of Sphingomonas flavescens. NCBI lineage: Bacteria > Pseudomonadati > Pseudomonadota > Alphaproteobacteria > Sphingomonadales > Sphingomonadaceae > Sphingomonas > Sphingomonas flavescens. Next base: position 383,947 of record NZ_CP133016.1, read on the forward strand.
CGTCGACGACGCCGATCAGCCGATCTTGCTGACCACCGGTTCCGACGCGCCCAATCAGGCGCGCAACATGCTCATTGCCGACGGCGTGTGGCGGGAAGCGGCACTAACTTACGACCGCAGCTTTTATTTGTTCGACGCAGCCTCATTGGATGCGGCGCGGCTGGCATGGAAACTGCTGGCTGGGAGGGAAGGCGTTGAGCGTCGCTACTGGGCGCAAGAGGGCGGCCGCTGGGTGCAGAAGGCGTAGGCCTTGCCCACTCCGCGTCGCGCGGCTAGGCCGCGCCTCAAATTCCACCCGTTCCAACCACAGGAGATCGCCCGGTCATGGCCGCGACGCGCACTTTTTCGATCATCAAGCCCGATGCCACCCGCCGCAATCTGACTGGCGCCGTGACCAAGATGCTGGAAGACGCCGGTCTGCGTGTCGTTGCCTCGAAGCGTATCCACATGACCCGCGACCAGGCCGAGGGCTTCTACGCCGTCCACAAGGAGCGTCCCTTCTTCAACGACCTTTGCACCTTCATGACGTCGGGCCCGGTCGTGGTTCAGGTCCTCGAGGGCGAGGATGCCGTAACCCGCAACCGCACCGTCATGGGCGCCACGAACCCGGAGCAGGCCGACGAGGGCACGATCCGCAAGACCTATGCGGAATCGATCGAAGCGAACTCGGTTCACGGCTCGGACAGCGATGAGAACGCAAAAATCGAAATCGAATATTTCTTCAAGCCTGAAGAAATCGTCGGCTAACTAGCTGGTCAGAGCAGCGGGCTGAGCATAGCCACGCTGTTCTGCCAAAGGCGCTGCCCAAGGGTGAAGCGCTCAATATCCTCCATCGTGACGCGGCGGCTGTCGGCGAGATAGTCGGCCTGCCGCGCCATGACCTGCGCCGCGAAGCCCGGGTCGGTGAAAAGGATGTTGTTCTCGAAATTGAGCTCGAAGCTGCGGCGGTCGAGATTGGCAGACCCGATCAGCGCCACTGTTCGATCGGCGACGATCGTCTTCGCGTGCAGCAGTCCACAGCGATACTCGTACAGCTCGATCCCGGCGGCGACCAAGTCGCGATAGTAACTCTTGCAGGTCGCTGCGACGAAGCGGCTGTCGACCCGCGCGGGGAGAATGAGCTTAACCGACACTCTTCGCCGAGCGGCAGCGGTTAGCGCAAAAAGGATCTGCTCGTCGGGCACGAAATAGGGCGTCGTAACGGTCAATTGCTCCCGCGCCGCGTGGATCAACGATGCAAAGCAACTGGGCATGGCGTCGTAGCGAAGTGTCGGGCCGGTGCCGAATACTTGCGCCGTGATGCCGTCGCTGCCGGATGGGACGGCGTCTGTCAGGCAATGGCTTGGATCGTCGCTGCCATCGGCTAGCCAATCGGACACGAAGAGGTACTGGCACTGCTGAGCGGCCGGCCCCTCCCAGCGGGTCATGATGTCCACCCACGGGGCATAGTGCGGCTTGACGCGAAACTCGGGATCGGCGGTATTCTGGCTGCCGATCCACGCGATGCGGTTGTCGATGATGGTCAGCTTGCGATGATTGCGAAGATCCAGTCTTCCGCGCAGGATCGTCATCAGCGGGTTGCCAAGCGGAATCGCCGCGCAGGCAGCAACGCCAGCCTCTTTCAGATCGCGCCAATGCTGCGATCCGATGAACGCGCGTGACCCGAAAGCGTCGGCAAGCACGCGAACTTGGACGCCGCGCTTCGCTGCGCGTCGGCATGCATCCTTGACCTTGAGGCCGTTCCCGTCCGCCAGCCAGATGTAATAACAGGCGTGGACGGTGGTCTTGGCGGCGTCGATGTCAGCGACGATTTCGTCGATGGCGCGGTTGCTGTCGGCGGCGAGCGAGGCGCGATTGCCCGAAGTTGGCCCGAGGCCATTGATCGATGCAGCAAGGCGGAAAGTCCCCCCGTAGCTGCCAAGTCTGGTCGTGTCGGCATCGCGGAGGGTTGTGGCCGGCCTCAGCAGCCTGGCGTCGATGGCCATTCCGCGCTCGCGCCGGCGGCCGCCAATTCGCGCCTCTCCAAGTAGCAAATATCCGATCGCCCCGATGATGGGCGCCACTACGATTACCAGAACCCATGCGAAGCGGGACGCCGGCTGGCGATGGGGACGGAGGAGGGCGCGACCGAGAACCACCAGCTCGATGGCGAGCAATATGACACTGAAGGCCTCTCGTGCCGTCAAGCGCGCACGCGCCTCACGCGCGGGAAAAACCCACTAACCGCAGCGAGCGGCCGCCGAACAAGCCTCCGCCCTCCCACTTGTAGCGAAGGACATAATTGCCGCCCCCGCGCCGATCGACGCCATCTTCGACGTATCGAGCCTCAGCTTTCATGGGCAGCCGCAGGACTGTCCCTTTGCTCTCGTCTCCGCCGCTTTTCAGTGTCTGCTGGATTTGCGAGGCGTCGAACTTCCCGTCGCTGCCGACCTCGATCGACGATCTACCAATCTTCAGGACGATGGATTCGAGCGCGTGGGATGGGTCAGCGGGTGAGATGGTCAGGGTCTCTCCACGATCGTCTACGCTCCCCCGCAATGCTAATGGCACCCGCTTACGCTGCTCGACGATCTGCGTGGGACCGCTCGGTTTGCTGCTTTCCCAAGCGATCCAGACGCCGAGGGCAGATACGACCAGCGCCGCTAGCGCAATCAATTCGCCAAAGGGGATAAGCGGTCGTTTTTTGGAAGGATCGGCTTCGCTCATTCATTCGATCCTAGAAGTCTTCCGCAGCGCGCATCAATTTGGTGAGGCGATGTGGGGCACAGGCACGCCAACTGCGCTCTAGCCAATCCTCGACCTCGCCCCAATCAACGTCCCGGCGGTTCATCTTAAGCCCCAGCCATCCGCTCACGCCGTAATATTTGGGCCAGTAATATTTGTCGGGCTGGGTTTCGATCAGGCCGGTCATTTCGTCCAGCCCACTGGCCTTGATCAGCAGGCCAATCGCGTCCTCGCCGTGATGTTGGTCGGCGATAATGGCGAAGAGCTTTCCTTTCTCACCGCCCGCAGACCAGCCGGGCGAGCCGTGACTGGTCTTGCGACCGACTTCGGGGAGCCGTCGGGCGAGGCCGTCGACTTGCCGTTCGATCCACGCTGCGTCGAAGGGCCGCGACGCATATTCGGCGAGTATGCGCGGATAAAGCTGGTGCTCGGCGATCAGTACGCGGTCGGCCAGGGCTTGATCATCGTCGTCAGGCAACACTGCGACTTCCACCTGCCCGAGGATTTCCCCGGAATCGAGTTCCTCGGACACGAGATGGACAGTTGCGCCGCTCACACGATCGCCGGCCGCAATGCAGGCGGCGTGGGTCTTTAGCCCCTTGTGTTTCGGCAGCAGGGAAGGGTGAATGTTGATAATTCGGCCAGCCCATTTGGCGACGAAATGGGCCGGAAGGATGCGCATGAACCCGGCCAATGCGATCAAGTCGACGCGGGCTTCCTCGAGCGTCTGTTGAAGAGCGGCAAAGAACAAGTCTTTGCCCTTTGCGGGCGCCGGTAGGCGGGCGACAGGCACGTCTTCGGCTTCGGCAAGCGTGAGCCCCGGCGCGTCGGGCCGATCCCCGGTGACGAGCACAATTTCGTAAGGACAGCTTGCGGCGCGGGACGCGTAGATCAAGGCGGCCATGTTCGAACCGCGGCCTGAGATCAGCACCGCCACGCGGCTGCGATCAGGCATTATGCGTAGCGCTCCATCCCGGGCCGCTCACGGTGCAGCCCCGCTCGCCCGCTTCTACCTCCCCAATGCGCATCACCTGTTCACCGGCAGCTTCGAGACGGAGGGTTACGGCCTCAACATTCGCCGGGGCGACGATTACTGCCATCCCAACGCCGCAGTTGAAGGTGCGGACCATTTCCTCGTTGGCGAGATTGCCCCCCTGCTGGAGCATCTCGAAAACTGGCGGCAGCGGCCAATCCATCGTCACCCGAGCATGGCGACCGTCCGGCATAATGCGCGGAATGTTTTCAAGAAGCCCGCCGCCCGTGATATGGGCAAGCCCTTTGATCGCCTTTTCCTGGACGGGCGGGAGGAGCGATCTCACGTAAATTCGCGTTGGCGCCAGCAGCAAGTCGGCAAGTGTCTGACCGCCGGCCGAGGGCAATATCTCGTCAAGCTTCCACCGGCGGTCGGCAATGATCCTTCGCACGAGTGAAAAGCCGTTGCTGTGCACGCCCGAACTCGCAAGGCCAATGATAACATCCCCGGGAGCGATCTTGCTCCCGTCGAGAACCTTGTCGCGATCGACGGCGCCGACGCAGAAGCCGGCAAGGTCGTAATCCCCGGCGTCGTACATGCCGGGCATCTCGGCAGTTTCGCCGCCAATCAATGCGCAGCCTGCCTGGCGGCAACCTTCCGCAATCGAAGCGACCACTTGCGCGGCCACGTCGTTGTCGAGCTTTCCCGTCGCGTAATAGTCCAGGAAGAACAATGGCTCGGCGCCCTGTACGATGAGATCGTTGGCGCACATCGCGACGAGATCGATGCCGACGCCCTCATGTCGACCCGTCTCGATCGCCAATTTCAGCTTCGTGCCTACGCCGTCGTTTGCGGCGACCAGCAAAGGATCCTCGTAACCCGCCGCTTTGAGATCGAAGAAGCCACCGAAGCCGCCGAGTTCCGCACCTGCGCCCGGGCGGGCGGTCGAGCGGGCGAGGGGTCCAATCGCTTTTACCAGTGCATTACCGGCGTCGATCGAAACGCCTGCCTCGGCGTAGGTCAGCGGTTTGGTCGTCATTCTTCGGCGGCACTAAAGACAAGCCGCTTGGATTTCCACGCCGTTATCGCCAAAAGACGCCCGAATGCTTCGCCGCCCCGTCCTTGCATCGCTGTTGGTTGCCGCGGCGCTCACTGCGTCGGCCGCGATCTATGCGCAGCTCGAGACGGCTGATCGCGGCATCCTGCCTCTCGACAGCTCCAATACGCTCGAGATTGGCGGCATTCATGTCGACGCCAGCGGCGCGGATGCCGACAGCGCGCGCTACGCGGGATGGCGAATGGCCCAGCGGCAAGGCTTCAAGGCGCTGTGGGCGAAGATGCACAACGCGCCGATCGGCCAGGCGCCCAATTTGCCGGACGGGGCACTCGATCAGATCGTCAGCTCGATCAACGTGGAGCGCGAACAGATCGGCCCCGGCCGATATATCGCGGACCTTGGCGTTCAATTCGATCGCTCGCTTGCGGCGCAATATCTTGGGGTTGAGGGAAGCGCCGTGCAGCGCTCAGAGCCGATGCTGCTGATCCCGATGATCGTGACCGCGGGAACGGTGACTAGCGTGGAATTGCGCAATGCCTGGCAGCGCGCTTGGGCGCAATTCCGGACCGGGGGAAGCCCGGTCAATTACGTTCGCGTCAGCGGAATGGGTTCGGACCCGTTGCTGGTGAATGCCGCCCAGACGACGCGGCCGGGCCGGGGATGGTGGCGTAATCTGGTCGACATGTACGGCGCGTCGGACATCCTGATCGCCGAGGTCCAGCTCCAGCGACTGTATCCGGGCGGGCCCGCGCGTGGTCGCTTCATCGCTCGCCATGGCCCTGACAACGAAATCATTGGCGGCTTCACGCTGACTGCGCAAAATAGCGAGGGCATCCCCGCGATGATGGCCGAAGGCACGCGCAGGATCGACGCCATCTACACGAAGGCACTCGTCGCTGGTCAGCTGTCGCGAGACCCTTCCCTCAACCTGCCCCCGCCGCCAGTGCTTCCGCCAATTGTCGAGGAAAAGCCGGTGGTCCAGGTGGCGGCCTCGACGGCGGTGCAGATCCAGGTGACCGGGAAAAACGTCACCATCTACAATTTCGCCATGGCGCATTTGCGGACGATGGCCGGCGTGGAATCGGCGACGCCGCAACAGATCAACCCCGGTGGCACCAGCTACATCCTGGTGAATTACAAGGGCAATATCGCGTCATTGGCGAGCGCATTGGCCGGGCGCGGCTGGGTCGTTGAAACTGCCGGCACGGTTATCCGCATCCATTCGAACGCGGACAAGCCCCCGGCTTTACCGCCGCCGCCGGTGCAACCGCAGGCGACGCCGCCGGCACAAGCAGCCACGAGCAATCAGAGCGGAGCCGATCGGTGAAGCAGGGCGCGGACCAGATCGCGCTCCCGCTCGACTGGCCGCAAAGTGATGGCGATGCGCGGTTTATCGTTAGCGATGCCAATCGCGATGCCTTCGATCATTTCCGCAAACTCAGCATGTGGCCCGTCAAGGCAACCATCCTGACCGGACCGCGGAGATCAGGCCGTACCTTGCTTGGGCGCAGCTTCGTAGAGCGCGTCGGCGGCCGTCTCTTCGACGAAGCGGACAGCCGTGATGAGGAAGAACTGTTTCACGCCTGGAACCAGGCCCAGGAGAGCGGTCGTCCTCTCGTTATGATCGCCGACCAGGCGCCGCCCGCCTGGACGCCGCGATTGCCCGACCTGAAAACGCGCCTCGCGGTAACGCCGGTTGTCACAATTCTTCATCCTGACGATGCGCTCTTCGCGGCACTGATCCAGCTTCATTTCGCCGACCGCGGACTTCACATTCCGGCCGACGCGCTTCGCTTCATGAGCGAACGGTTGCATCGGGACTATTGGACAGCCGAGCGCGCGGTCGAGACGGTCGATCGCTACGCTATTGCCGAGCGCGCGCGGCTTTCGCTGCCGACGATCCGGCGCGCATTGCTCGACGCGCGCATGATTGGAGAGGCGGCCTAGCCGCAGTGAATTGCGGCGATCCGGCCGTCGGGGCCGAGCCTGACGGTAACGCGGCTCCCATTGAACTCCATGGTCATCATCATGCCGGGCCTTGCCCAGCGCAGCGTGGAAGAATGGGTCGCGGCGAGGATGGCCGCTCCCGTTTCGCTCGTTCCTGCCTGACCGACAAACCGGTCCGCTCCCATCGCATCGCACACAGCGTTCGAGCTAGCGTTCGTGGAGACCGTCGAGCACCCCGCCAGAAACACCGCGCCGACGGCCGCGAACTTACGCATCCACCGCCTCTTGCTGGACGACGCGGCTCATCTTGAGCTTGCCGTTCTCGATCGCGAAAGCGAGGCGGCCTTCGACCAGATCGAGGGCATCCTTGCCAAACTGTTCGTAGCGCCAGCCCGCCAGGATATTCAGGTTTTTGCGCACACCCGCTGCCAAGGCTTCCAGATCATCCGAGCGGGCGATGAGGCGGGCAGCGACGCCCGTCTCTTTGGCGCGGATCTTGAGGAGGAGCTTGAGGAGGTCGCTCACCAGCACGCCGTCCTTGGTCAGGCCCGGACGGCGCGGTTCGCGGTCGGGCATGTCCTCCTGATCGAGCGGCTTCCCGGCCTGGATCGCGCTCATCAAACGAGCGCCGATGTCATTAGTACGCCAGCCGGCGGAAAGGCCGCGGACGCGCCCCAAATCATCCTGATTTTTCGGCGGGTGGAGGACGATCTCGTTGAGCGTATCGTCCTTGATGATCCTGCCGCGAGGAAGATTTTTAGAGCGGGCCTCGGTTTCCCGCCATGCCGCCAAGGCCTTCAAACGCCCTAGCACCGCCGGGTTTCGAGAGGGCAGCTTGAGGCGCTTCCAGGCGTCCTCCGGGGCGAATGCGAAGCTCGACGGATCGGCAAGACGGTCCATCTCCTCGTCCAGCCAAGCCCCGCGCCCGGTCTTGCGCAGCTTTTCCACCATGCGTGGAAAGACGGTCGCGAGATGGGTGACGTCAGCGATGGCGTAGTCGATCTGGCGCTTGTCGAGCGGACGCCGGCTCCAGTCGGTAAACCGCGCACCTTTGTCGAGGCTGTGACCGAGCAGACTCTCGATCAGATTCGAATAGCCGATCTGCTCGCCATGCCCGAGGGCCATCGCCGCGATCTGCGTATCGAAGAGTGGCAACGGTACTTTGCCGGTCAAGTTGTGAATGATCTCCAAGTCCTGCCCGCCGGCGTGAAATACTTTGAGGACTTCATCGTTCGTGACGAACAAGTCGAGCAAAGGCTGCAGGTCGAGATCCGCCTTGGGATCGATCGCTGCAGCTTCCTCGGGACTTGCGACCTGGATCAGGCAAAGGTCAGGCCAATAGGTATTTTCGCGCATGAACTCAGTGTCCACGGCGATGAAGTTGTGGGCGGAGAGGCGGTCGACGAGAGCGTTGAGGTCGTCGGATTTGGTAATCAGAGGATGGATACGCATGAGTCTTGGGCGGCCTTTAGCGGGCGCCTGCCGGGTTGACAAAAAGCTTCGTGCCAGTGAAGCGCGGCGCGCGCTTTTCTCCACAATTTTTCGCTTGGAAGCAGGCTTAATTCATCATGCACGCCTATCGTTCGCACAATTGCGCTGAACTGCGCGCCGCAAATGTCGGTGAGACCGTCCGGCTGTCGGGCTGGGTCCACCGCAAGCGCGATCACGGGCACCTGCTGTTTATCGACCTGCGCGACCATTACGGGATCACGCAGATCGTCACCGATACGGACTCGGCGGCATTTGCCACGCTGGACCGCCTTCGCGTGGAATCGGTGGTGACGGTGGAAGGGGAGGTCGTTGCCCGGTCCAAGGAAACGGTGAACGCGAACCTCCCGACCGGCGAGATCGAAGTTCGGGCTGGCAGCGTGACGGTTCAATCCGCCGCGGCGGAGCTGCCGATGCCGGTCTTCGGTGACCAGGAATATCCGGAGGAAATCCGCCTCAAATATCGTTACCTCGACCTGCGCCGGGAGCAAGTTCATTCGAACATCGTCCTGCGGTCGAAGGTCATCAGCTCGATCCGTCGCCGGATGATCGATCAGGGCTTCACCGAGTTCCAGACGCCGATCCTGACCGCCAGCTCGCCAGAGGGCGCGCGCGATTATCTGGTGCCGAGCCGCGTCCACCCGGGCAAATTCTACGCGCTTCCCCAGGCGCCGCAGATGTTCAAGCAACTGATCATGGTCGCTGGCTTCGACCGCTATTTCCAGATCGCGCCCTGCTTCCGTGACGAGGATGCCCGCGCGGATCGCTCGCCGGGCGAGTTCTATCAGCTCGATTTTGAAATGAGTTTCGTCACGCAGGACGACGTGTTCAACGCGATCGAGCCGGTGCTTTCGGGCGTTTTCGAGGAATTCGCGGATGGGCGGAAAGTCACTGCCGCAGGCGACTATCCTCGCATTCCTTATAAGGAAGCGCTGCTAAAATACGGCAGTGACAAGCCGGACCTGCGCAACCCGTTGTTGATCAGCGACGTCGGCGAGCAGTTTAAGGGCTCGGGCTTCGGCCTGTTTTCGGGGTTGGTCGAGAAGGGCGCCGTCGTTCGCGCCATTCCGGCTCCCGGTACGGCGGAGAAGAGCCGCAAGTTCTTCGACGACATGAACGAATGGGCTCGGGGCGAGGGCTTTGCGGGCTTAGGTTACGCCACGCGCAAGGGCGGCGAGTGGGGCGGTCCGATTGCTAAAAACCACGGCGAAGAGGGCATGAACCGACTGGCCGACACCATGGGTCTCGGCCCGGACGACGGCATTTTCTTTGCCGCCGGCAAGGAAGAGGAAGCGGCAAAGCTGGCGGGTCTCGCACGCACCCGGGTCGGCGAGCAGCTTGGGTTGATCGAACAGGGGACATTCCGCTTCTGCTGGATCGTCGATTTCCCGATGTTCGAGTACAATGACGACCAGAAGAAGATCGATTTCAGCCACAACCCCTTCTCCATGCCGCAGGGCGAGATGGAGGCGCTGGAGACCAAGGATCCGCTCGAAATCCTCGCGTGGCAGTATGACATCGTCTGCAACGGCGTGGAGCTGAGCTCCGGCGCAATCCGGAACCACCGTCCGGACATCATGTACAAGGCGTTCGAGATTGCCGGCTACACGAAGGAAGAGGTCGACACGAACTTCGCGGGCATGATTAACGCCTTCAAGTTCGGCGCGCCGCCGCACGGCGGATCGGCACCGGGCATCGACCGCATCGTCATGCTGATCGCCGACGAGCCGAACATCCGTGAGGTCATCCTCTTCCCGATGAATCAGAAAGCGGAAGATCTGATGATGAATGCGCCAGCGGCCGTGACGCCGAAGCAGCTCAAGGAGCTGAGCATTAAGGTCGTCGCCGACAGCTGATGGGTGTCGTTTCGACCCCGTTGTAAGCGCGATAGATTGCGGTAACTTCAGCGGCAATGGTCGAGACCCATTCCCGCTTTGCCGGCAGCGGCGGTAGTGACGCCAGGGGCGAGCTTGACGCGCTTTGCGCATGCATAGCGGAGCGGCAATTGCCGCAAATCGCGCATGGCCGCCGGGCTATCGTCGTTCTGGAAGGCCCGGAAGGCGCCTCGAAGAAGCACGCGCTGCGCCTATTGGTTCGCGCATTCGATCCATGCCACCTCAGCGTGCATGCCACCGGCTTTGATCGGCGGGAGGCGACTGAAGGTCACTGGCTTGCGCGGTTCTGGCGTCAGCTACCGCCGGCGGGCAACACCGCCGTGTTCTTCCGCAGCTGGTATCGCCGGGCGTTGGAAGACCGCGTGCTCGGTCGGACGGCCGGCGATTCGGTGCCGCGCGTATTCGACGAGATTAACGAATTCGAAGCGCAGCAGCGCGATTATGGAACGCTGCTGGTCAAGCTGTACTTCGACGTCAGCGCGGACGTGCAGGAGCGTCGTCTAGCGAAACGACGGCAAAGCCCGTGGCGAACGCGTGCTGCGGCTGACGATTTCATCCGTGCCGACGATCCGGCTTATCAGCATGCTTTGGCAGAACTGCGGGCCAATACGGACACGCGCTGGTCGCCGTGGCGGACCATTGACGGAGACGATGAGGATCGGGCTGCGTTGGCGACATTGGAAGTCGTTGCGGAGGCCTGGACTAAAGCCATGCCCGCGGAACCTCCCAAGTTGGTTTCGCCACCCCGCGTCGCTTAGCCTGGATACCGAATCTCTAGCACTTCATAAGATTTTTCGCCGCCGGGGAGGCGGACAGTGCGCTCGTCGCCAACGCGAGCGCCAACGAAGGCACGGGCAAGGGGGGCGCTCCAGCCGATCCGCCCCGCGGAAGCGTCGCTTTCGTCGTCACCAACAATAGTCAGAGTGCGGCGGTTGTCGTCTTCGTCGGCGAGGTCGATGGTCGCACCGAACCGGATCTGGTCGCGAGAAGGCTGACGGGCCGGGTCGACGACCTTCGCCGCTTTCATGACTTTCGATAGATAGCCGAGACGGCGATCGATCTCCCGAAGCCGCTTCTTGCCGTATAGGTAATCCGCATTTTCAGAGCGATCGCCCAGCGAAGCTGCCCATGAAACAACCTCGACGATCTTCGGCCGCTCGGTGCTAAATAAATCCTGATATTCCGCGCGTATGCGCGCCATGCCTTCGGGCGTGATAAAGCGGTCAACCACGCCTCCGCCTATCAGCCAGGGCGGTCTTTCCCAAGATAGCGCGAGACGTGCATCGCCGATTGTTGTGGCTGCTGCGGCCGCATCGAGTCGTAGACGACGCTATTCTCGATGACGCGCTGCACGTAGGCCCGCGTTTCCGAGAATGGGATTGCCTCGATCCACTTGAGCACGTCGACTTGGCTGCGGGGATCGCCGTACTGGCGGACCCATTTGCCTGCGTTGCCGGACCCGGCATTGTAGCTTGCGACTGCCAGCGGGACGTTGCCGTTCCAGATGTTCAGCATTCGCTGGAAATAGGATGCGCCGATCGAGACATTATAGGCCGGGTCGCTGATAAGCCGATACCCGTCATAGGCGATGCCCATCTTGCCGGCCTGTTCGCGGGCCGTACCCGTCATCAACTGCATCATCCCGCGCGCGCCAGCGTGGCTCGTGACGTAGGGATCGAACGAGCTTTCCTGCCGGCTGATGCCATGGGCCAACGACCAAAGCTCGCCGGAGACGTTGCCGGGGAGGATCGGGTAGGCTTGCCGGACGTAAAATGCCGAGCCCTTCACCCGCGCCATCCGCGCCGTCCAGACTGCAATGTCCTGCCGGCCAATCTGCTGGCCAAGATCGACCGCAAGGTTCCGGTCGGTATCGTTTTCGAGCGATTCGGCGAGTGCCCGCACGAACAGTGCTTGTTCATTGGCACTGTTCTGAAGCAGGCGGATCGCTTGCACGAGACGCCGGCTATTGAAGGCGGTTCGTTGCAGCTGCGTCGTCACATATTGCGGGAGTGCGGCAGGGGGAGGAGTGACGGATCGCCCAAGGCGTTCGAGCGCGAGTTGCCCGTAGAAAAGTTCCGGATAGGCCGCGGCGCGAGCAAAGTACGCGTTCGCTTCGGCATAGCGACCTGCGCCAAGCGAGGCCCGACCCGCCCAATAGTTCCCCTTCGTGCTCACTTGGAGCGACCGGCCGCCGCGGGCGTAACGATCGAACATCGCAACAGCGCTTGAAGGCCGATTCATCCGGTCCAGCGCAACAGTCCCGGCAAGCCAGGCCAGCGTCGTGTAATCGTCGCGGACACCCAAGGGCTGCTTGGCCATGTCAGCGCCGGCCGGAAGCGCGTCATCGATCTGGCTCGCGATGTTGTATGCGGTTTGCCAATTGCGATCCGCAACGGCGTCGCCGGCGAGCTGGATCAGCATGTCGTAGAAACGCTCTGGGTCGGCAGGCTTGAGCGTAAACTGGTGATCGCGTGCCGCGAGTTGCTGGGCCGCCGCGCTGAAATTGTTGGCCCGCAGCCAACGCGCGCGGTCCATCATCAATCCAGCGTCCTGAGTCACGCTGCCGATCACGGCGGCGTACCTGGCATCGGCGTCAGCCGCATTTTGCTGCATGGCGATGCGAGCACCGAATGCCGCCTGGCGCTCCGGACTTGTGGCCGTCAGGTAGCGGAGAGCCGCGTCCGGCTTCTTGGCGAACAGCAGCTCGTCGACCCGGTTGTCATTGTCCGCGCGCGTGAAATTGCCGCCGAAGCGGGCCCAGATCGCCTGCTCGTCGGTCGCGCTGAGGTCCGGGGAACGCCAGGCCTGCCGAGCGGCGTCCAGGGCGGGCCCCGCCTGCGCGGTTGACGATAAGGCCTCGGCGAGGCGTGCCCAACCGTTGCCCGTGCGCGGCTTATCGCTCGCGAAGAAGGCGATGACCGTTGCCGCATTCTCGCCGGGCTGCATCGCTTTCTCGGCCCAGCCGCGCATCCGGCTTTCGTCGGGCCAATCAGGATTGGCGATCAGGAAATTCGCATAATCGGAGAAGCGATAGCCGCTGCTTTGCCTCAGTGTTCGCCAAGTTTGAATCGAAGAAGCGACCGTCGGCGCATAAGCTGGCGCGGATACGTAGGTGGGGCTCGCATATTGTGCAGAGCTGCTGCCTGGCGTCATCGCCAGCATGACCGGGAAGATGGCCGCTACTCGCCACATGCTGGACATCTTGGCTTCCCCCTCCTTATCAGACCGTGAACGCCGGCCGGCCGCTCAATTCAGCGGCCCTAAGTGAAAGAAAAAGCATGTTTTCTGGCTCGATACCCGCGCTGGTAACGCCATTTGCGGCAGGACGAGTCGATGGAGCGCTATTCCGTGATTTCGTCGAATGGCAGATCGCGGAGGGTTCGAATGGGCTGGTGCCCTGCGGCACGACAGGAGAGACTGCGACCCTGACCCGCGAGGAGCACCGCGAGGTCGTCAGCATCGCGGTTGAAACGGCGAAGGGCCGGGTGCCGGTCATCGCGGGATGCGGCAGTTATTCAACGGCTGTCGCGATCGATCTGGTTAAAACCGCCGCTGAAGTCGGCGCGGACGCTGCCTTGGTCGTGGTGCCTTACTATAACAAGCCAAGCCAGGTTGGGCTGGTCGCGCACTTTTCGGCGATCGCCGAGGCGTCGTCTCTGCCGATTGTCGTGTACAACGTCCCGTCGCGTACGGTCGCGGACATCTCGGTCGAAGCGCTGGCGGAAGTTGCCAAGCATCCGAAAATTACGGCCATCAAGGATGCGACCGGCAATCTTGCACGGGTAACTGCGCAGCGCCTCGCGTGCGGAACGGAATTCATTCAGTTGTCGGGCAATGACGACATGGCCTTGGGCTTCAATGCCATGGGCGGGGTGGGTTGTATCTCGGTGACTGCCAACGTTGCGCCGCGGTTGTGCGCGGACTTCCAGAGGGCAACCCTTGAAGGGCGTTGGGGCGATGCGCTTGCGCTCCAGGATCGCCTATATCCTCTGCACGCAGCCCTGTTTTCCGACGCGTCGCCCGGACCGACGAAATATGCGCTGACACGGGTGCGAGCCGGCTTTCCCATGGCACTTCGACTGCCGCTGACTGAGCCATCGGACGCGTCCCGCCGTGCCGTGGACTTGGCGCTGGAGCATGCAGGCCTCATTTAGTCAGTATGGCCAAGGCGCTCCCCCAACCGTTCGACAAGCAAAAGGTCGTCGCTGAGAACCGGCGCGCGCGCTTCGATTATTTCGTCGAAGACCGTTACGAGGCCGGTATTCAGCTTGCCGGAACCGAGGTGAAGTCGCTTCGGCACGGCGAGGGCTCCATCGCAGAAAGCTACGCGACCGCGGAAGGAGACGAGATCTGGCTGATTAACAGCCACATTCCTGAATACAGCCATGGGAACCGCTTGAACCACGAGCCGCGACGGCCGCGTAAACTGTTGCTCAAGGGTCGTGAGATAGCAAAACTCAACGGTGCGGTGACGCGCCAGGGTCTAACGCTGGTCCCGCTTTCGATCTATTTTAACGGCGCGGGCCGGGCGAAGGTTGAGCTGGCGCTGGCCCGAGGCAAGAAGGTGCACGACAAGCGCGATACGATGAAGGAACGTGACTGGAAGCGGGAGCAGCAGCGGCTGCTCAAGTCCCGTGGCTGAGATCAGCCGCGCACCTCGGTTCCAGTGGATCACGCGTCACATCCCGACGCGCGATTCCATCCACCGATACCGTCTGCTTCGTCCGTTCGCGCCCTACCTGACGCACAACTCCTTATGGCGCATGAACCGCCGGTCGGTGCCACGGGCAGTGGCGCTCGGTTTGTTCGTCGCGGTCATCATTCCGGTGATGCACACGGCAATTGCGGCCATTCTGGCGATTCCCACGCGGGCGAATATCGCAATTGCGGCCGCATTCACCCTTGTCGTCAATCCGCTGACGATCCCGCCTTTATATTACGCGGCCTATCGCGTCGGATCTTGGGAACTCCACCACGATCTGACGATCGTCGACCCGCATGCAGCGGCACATTTTTCAAGTGAACTGAGCCGGATGCTGTTCTGGATCCATCAGGCTTCAAGCTCGATCGCGCTCGGCGTGCTGACGATTGCGGTGGCAGTAGCCATCGTCGGATATGGAATTGCCTCGCTGACCTGGCGGTATTGGTCCCGTAATCGTTGGCAGCAGCGGAGGCGTACAAGAGGCTGAACGGCACTCTCTGGCGCTGAGCGAGCGATTGGCATTGACCTTCTCGCCGATCCCGGCACCTTGTCCAACGATAGGTGCCTGAGAGGGGAATCCAATGATTCGGAAGTTTGCGTTCGTTCTTGCATCGACGGCTATCGCGGGAAGCGCGAGCTTGGCCCTTGCCCAAGCGGGCTCTTCGGCAAATGTCGCGGGCGCTTCCACTGCAACGGTGCGCCCGCAATATGGTAGCTTCGGTTTCGACGCGGCGGGGATGGATCGTAGCGTTAGCCCCGGCGACGACTTTTTCGATTACGCCAACGGCACTTGGCTCAAGAATAACCCGATCCCGGCCGACAAGTCGCGTTACGGCATGTTCAATGTTCTCGACGACCTGTCGAAGACCCGGACCAAAGCGATCATCGATGCGCAGTCGAAAGATCCGAATAGCCGGATCGGTAACGCTTACGCGGCCTTCATGGATCAAGCCGCGATCGAAGCGAAAGGCCTCGCGCCGATCCAACCATGGCTGAATCAGATCAAGGCGACGAAGTCCAACGCTGGGCTCGCCACTCTGTATGCGAAAGCTGACCGGATCGGGGTCAACATCCCGTTCCGACTGTTCGTCGGCCAGGATCGCAAGGCGAGCGATCGCTACACGCTGAACATGTCGCAAGGCGGCCTCGGCATGCCCGACCGTGATTATTACCTGTCGAGCGACCCGAAGCTCACGGAGACACGGGCGAAATATCTCGAGCATCTTACTAACGTCCTGACGCTCGCCGGCGAGACTGATGCGGCCGCGCGGGCGAAGGCTGTGCTCGACTTCGAAACGGGGATAGCCCAGGCGCATTGGACGCGTGCCCAGTCGCGCGATGCGAACAAGACCTACAACAAGTTCACGATGGCCGAGCTCGCCAAGCAGGCGCCCGGCTTCGACTTTGCCGGCCTTGCGAAGGGCGAGGGAGCTTCGACGCCTTATGTCATTGTTGCCCAGCCCAGCGCCGTGACCGGGATTGCGGCCGCGCTGAACAAGGCGCCGCTCCAGGTCCTCAAGGATCAGCTGATGATCCGCTCCTTCGACGCTTATGCGTCGGTCCTGCCGCAAAAGTTCGACCGCGAAAATTTCAATTTCTTCGGGACGATGCTCTCTGGAACGCCCGAGCAGGAAGTCCGGTGGAAACGCGGGGTGAGCTTTACGGTCGGCGCACTGGGTGATGACGTCAGCAAACTCTACGTCGCCGAATATTTTCCGCCGGCCACGAAGGCCGCCGCTGATCAGCTGGTCAAAAACCTGATCAAAGCAATGGACCGCCGGCTCGACCAGCTCGACTGGATGAGCACGGAAACCAAGGCCAAGGCGCATGCCAAGCTGGCCGCTTTCACGCCGAAGATCGGCTACCCCTCCCAATGGCGGAATATGAGTGGGCTCGTCATCAAGCCGGGCGATGCGTTCGGCAACGCGATGCGTTCGCGCGAGTTCGAGCATGCCTATCAAGTCGGCAAGCTGGGCGGCCCGATCCGCCGCTGGGAATGGGGCATGACCCCGATGACCATCAACGCCTACTCGAATTCGACAATGGTCGAGATCGTGTTTCCGGCCGCGATTCTGCAGCCGCCGTTTTTTGATCCGAACGCCGATCCGGCGGTGAATTACGGTGGAATCGGCGCCGTGATCGGTCACGAGATGAGCCACCAGTTCGACGACCAGGGGTCGAAATTCGACTTGCACGGCAATCTGATCGATTGGTGGACTCCGGGCGACAGCAAGCAGTTCACCGCGCGGCTCGACAAATATGAGCAGCAAATCAACGCGTACGAGCCGCTGCCGGGCATGCACGTCAACGGCAAGCTGACGATGGGCGAAAATGTCGCGGATCTCGCCGGTCTGACAATTGCCCATGACGCGTATCTCGCGTCGCTGAACGGCAAGGCGCCGCCAGTGATTGATGGCCTCACCGCGGATCAGCGCTTTTACCTGGGCTTCGCGCAAGTATGGCGTTGCAACCAGCGCGAAGCGGCTCTGCGGCAACAACTGCTGACCGACCCGCACTCGCCGTGTCCGGTGCGCGCGAGCGTCGTTCGCAACATGGATCCGTGGTACCAGGCGTTCGACGTGAAGCCGGGTCAAAAGCTCTACCTTGCACCGGCCGACCGCGTTCGCATCTGGTAGGCTGCGCCACGGCTGCTAACATGCGGCCGGCGATGCTATACCAAAAACTGCCCTTCATCGATTCCACGCCACTCGATGGGTGGGATCGATGGCTGGCGCCTGCGTTGCTGGTCGCCGCCGGCGTTAGTGCCGCCGCCGTCGTTCTGCTTGCAGGATTTTCTCTCTGGTCGCTGCTCGCGCTATTGGTGGCGCCGGCAATACTCGCCGCATTGCATTTGAAAAAGGCCGACGCTCGGTCGTTCGAATGCGTTCCGAGACAAGCTCCCGATTACGCGCTGGTAGGGACGGCTCTGAGCCTGAGTGACGAGCCAATTGCGCTTACCGATCGCGACGGTTCCTTGCTCATCGCTAACGTCGCATATCGGGAAGCGTTCGGAACTGAGGTCCCGCGCTCACTTGGCATCGACGAGGACTCGCAACGCGGCCTGGACCTCGCCCATAGCATGGCGTGGCGGGATGGAGCGGGGTGTGTCACGGGGATCAGGACAAACGACGGATTGCGGCCCGTCGAAGTCGAGAGAGGCGGCGCCACTCAGGACGTTCTGATTTGGCATTTTCCCAAATCCGCTGCGCCGGATGCGCTGACAACAGCCGTCAAAAGGATCGATGGTGAGGCAGGCCAACGCTTGGCTGCCGCTGGAATTGCGAGCGCCGTCGTCGATGCTGGCGGCGTTATTCTCGCGACCAACAGTCTATTCAACGAACGAGCGGGTGAGAAAGGCGAAGGCGTCCGCGGCCGCCGCTTGTCAGATCTGATTGACGTCGGGTCGGATCATCAAATGCGGTTCGACGCGGACGGAGAAAATGGGCCGCCTGTGCGGGCAGTCCACCTTCCCGAGGGGGACGGGGGCGCGGGCACCTTCCTGATGTTCGATCCCACCGATGAAGCGTCGGTCGCGCAATCTTCCAATCTCCAGGCGCTTCTCGATGTCATGCCAATTGGGCTGGCGTTGGTCGACCGTGACGGGCGCTTTCTCACCATGAATGCCGCTTTTCGTCAGGCGGCCGGGATCGGGGAACGACCGATGCCTGCCTATCCTGGCGATCTCGTCGTCAAAGAGGACAAGGCAGCGGTTGCGGATGCCGTCCGACGCAATGCGCGAGGTCCCGCGATGTCGGGCGATCTAGCCGTCAGGCTCGCTCAGCAGACGGCTGAGCCGGTTGCGTTGACGATCGCCGGGCTACGCGGGTTAGGCGATGCCGCCGTAATGCTATTGCTTAAGGACAATAGCGAGGAGGCGAAGCTCAAGCGGCAGGTGGCACAGGCAACGAAGATGCAGGTGGTCGGCCAGTTGGCTGGCGGTGTCGCACACGACTTCAACAACATTCTGACCGCGATCATTGGCCACTGCGACCTGATGCTGATGCGGCACACGCCTGGCGACAGCGACTATGACGATCTGCAGCAGATCAAATCCAATTCGAACCGCGCGGCCGGTTTGACGCGTCAGCTCCTGGCCTTCTCTCGTCAGCAGACGCTTCGGCCTCAAGTCCTGCAGTTGCCCGACGTCGTTTCCGAAGTTTCGCATCTGCTTAAGAGACTGCTTGGTGAGACCGTGCAATTGGTCGTCAAGCACGGCCGCAGCCTAGGCTCTATCCGGGCAGACCCTGGTCAACTGGAGCAGGTTATCATCAATCTCGCGGTCAATGCGCGCGACGCGATGGCGCCGAAAGGCGGCGGAACGCTGACCATTCAAACCTATGCGGTCAAAGCAGACCAGGTTGCGGAACTGGGTTCGGACATTCTGCCGATCGCCGAATATACAGCGCTATCCGTCACCGATAGCGGAACGGGAATTCCTCGGAACGTCCTCGGAAAGATCTTCGAGCCATTCTTTACTACAAAAGAAGTGGGGAAGGGCACAGGGCTCGGCCTCTCCACCGTCTACGGCATCGTCAAGCAGTCCGGTGGTTTCATCTTTGCGGATTCGCAGCCGGGCGAATGGACTCAATTCGTCATTTATCTTCCTGTTCATCGAGAGGAGGCTGGCGCGGCCAAGAGCCGCAAGCCGGCTAAAACGAAGAAAGATGAGCTATGGGGAAGCGGGACAGTCCTGCTTGTTGAGGACGAGCCGATGGTTCGCGGGGTCGCCGAACGCGCGCTGACGCGGCACGGTTACAATGTCATCACCGCGGACAATGGCGAGGATGCGCTGGAAATCCTGGCACGAAATGAGCCTATCGATCTTTTGATCAGCGACGTCGTGATGCCGGGCATGGATGGGCCCACCATGGTGCGCGAGGCGCGACAGAGCCGGCCTGACCTTAAAATCCTTTTTATGTCCGGCTATGCCGAGGAGCAGCTGCGCAAATCGATCGACATCGAGAACGTCAATTTCTTGCCTAAGCCCTTCTCGGTCACCGACCTCGCGGAAGCAGCTCGCCGGGCCGTGATGCCTAAATAGGTATTTGCGCTTTGTTCTGTGGGCAGTATGCCAAGGGAATATGTCGGGGCCACAGCATTCCATCCTGATCGTTGAAGATGAGCCGCTCATCGCAATGATGCTCGAAGATTTTCTGGATTCGCTCGGCCACAAGGTCAGCGGGACCTGCGACACCGTGCAGTGCGCGCTGGCGGAAGTGGAAAAGGGCGGCTTCGATCTCGCGATCCTGGACGTGAACCTGAAGGGCGAGAACGTCTGGCCGGTCGCGACCAAGCTTCGCGAACGTAATGTGCCCTTCGTTATTGCCACCGGCGGTCACGTCGATCCCCCGCCGCCCGAGTTCGACAATGCGCCGGTGATCGAGAAGCCGTATACCGTGGATCGTGTCACGCCCGCTATCGAGGCTGCCGTCGCCGGCTGAGTAGGCCGCACCCGACCGGCCTCCAACAATGATCGATTTCCAAAGTCATCTGATTTTTCCGGTCCATGCGGTTCCGCGGGCCGGCCCGCTGCCTGCGGGAGCCGAACGGCTAACGGTGAAGACACAGGGAGCCACGCTTCAAGGCGTTTACCTGCCCGCTGATCATCCCGGTAAGCAAAAAACTCTGATTCTCGGGTTTGGCGGAAATGGCTGGAACGGTCAGGATGTGGCCGAGTATCTGCATGGAGTTTTCCCTGACGACGAGGTCGTGGCTTTCCACTATCGTGGCTATGCCCCTTCCACCGGTTCTCCCTCCAGCGATGCGCTCGTTGCCGACGCTCCGCTGATCTTCGATGCGGCGATGGAGCGGGTTTCTCCGAGCCGCGTGATCGCGGTGGGATTCAGCATCGGCACTGGCGTCGCCGCGCAGCTCTCCTCGCAGCGGAAACTCGACGGAATCATCCTGGTGACGCCCTTCGACTCGCTGAAGGCGGTGGCGCAGGCAATGTATCCTTGGCTGCCGATCAGTCCCTTCTTTCACCACGAAATCGATGCAGCGACGCCGTTGCAGGCAGGCAACGCCCCGGTTGCGATCATCGCGGCCGACCGGGATGAATTGGTACCGACCGATCGGACTGACGCCTTGCGCAAGGCCGCGGTTAAAGTCGTCTTTGATCAGACGATCAAGAACGCGGGACACAACAGCATTTATGCTCGGCTGGATTTTCAGAACGCGATGCGCTCAGCTCGAGACGCCGTCTTGAGATCGGCCTAGTGACTACAGGCTGGTGAAGGGCCTTGCTACGCCGGGGCGGCGCATCCATATTCTTGATTCTAAAGGGCCAATCCGGGGCGGGGATACGTTAACCCCCTAGCGGTGTTGATTGTGCCATAAAGCGGGCTAGCATGCCCAATAGAGGACGGTCGTTCGCGACCGAGATGCAGGACAACGAATGACCAAGCTTTCAGGCGGCGACAGCAAGAGCACCCTTTATTGCTCCTTCTGCGGCAAGTCTCAGCACGAAGTCCGGAAGCTGATCGCCGGCCCGACCGTGTTCATCTGCGATGAGTGCGTGGAACTGTGCAACGATATCATCCGCGAGGAATCCAAGTCGGCGCTGGTCAAGACGCGCGACGGCGTTCCGACCCCGCTGGAGATCTGCAAGGTTCTGGACGACTATGTGATTGGGCAGGCTCGCGCGAAGCGCGTGCTCTCGGTCGCGGTGCACAACCATTACAAGCGCCTGTCGCATGGCGCCAAGGCCGGCAACGAAGTTGAGCTCGCCAAGTCGAACATCCTGCTGATAGGCCCGACGGGCTGCGGCAAGACGCTGCTGGCGCAAACGCTGGCGCGCATTCTCGACGTGCCATTCACGATGGCGGACGCAACCACGCTGACGGAAGCCGGCTACGTCGGTGAGGACGTCGAAAACATTATCTTGAAGCTGCTCCAGGCCTCCGATTACAATGTCGAAAAGGCGCAGCGCGGCATCGTTTACATCGACGAAATCGACAAGATTAGTCGCAAGTCTGATAACCCGTCGATCACACGTGACGTGTCGGGTGAGGGCGTGCAGCAGGCGCTGCTCAAGCTGATGGAAGGCACGACTGCAAGCGTCCCGCCGCAAGGTGGTCGTAAGCACCCGCAGCAGGAGTTCTTGCAGGTCGACACAACGAACATCCTGTTCATTTGCGGTGGCGCTTTCGCCGGCCTCGATAAGATCATCTCTGACCGCATGCAGGGCAAGTCGATGGGCTTCGGCGCGCATGTCGCTGCCCCCGACGAGCGCAAGACCGGTGAGATCCTCAAGCATTGCGAGCCCGAGGATTTGCTGAAGTTCGGCCTGATTCCCGAATTCGTCGGCCGTCTGCCGGTGATCGCGACTCTACTCGACCTCGACGAAGCTGCGCTCGTTAAGATCCTGGTTGAGCCAAAGAATGCACTGGTGAAGCAGTACGCCAAGCTGTTCGACATGGAAGATGTCCAGCTGGAGTTTACCGACGACGCGCTCCATTCGATCGCCGTGAAGGCCATTGAGCGGAAAACCGGTGCACGCGGATTGCGCTCGATCCTCGAGGGCATCTTGCTCGACACGATGTTCGACCTTCCGTCGATGGACGGCGTCGACGAAGTGCATGTCGATGGTGAGGTGGTCGAGGGACGAAAGGATCCGGTCCGCGTCTACGCCGCCAAGGACAAAGCAGACGACGCCGCTTAACGCGGCGTCGCCTTCCTCATTCTCAGTGGAGGCCGCGAACTGCGGCGGTCAGCTGCGTTCCGAAGCGCTCCATCAAGTGAGCGTCACGGCCATAGGGGTCAGGCATGAACTGAATGCCTGATGCCGTTGGCTGCGCGGTCAGATACGTCATGTAGACCGGAACCGGCTTCGGCAAATCCACTTCCTGCTCGACCTTCGGATTCTGTCCTTGCGGTACCGAACCGTTGAACAACCACTTGGCAAAACGCTTGTAGTCCTCGACCCGAACACAGCCGTTGCTGATCCACAGTTCGTTCTTGGTAAAATGCTCCTTCTCCGGGGAGTCATGAAGATAGATGCCGAAGTAGTTGGGCAGCATGAACTTCATCATGCCCATCGAATTTGCCGGGCTGGGGAGGCGGCGTAGGCGCACTTGCTGCTGTCCGGCGACGACCGCGCGCCAATCCACAGTGTGCGGATCGATCGTTTGCGCATTTTCCGTGTAGTCCGTGAGAACCTGATACTCACGATCGGTCAGGTAGCTCACGCCTTGCGCCGCCACACGCGGCGCGATGAGGCTCCGGACCAGTTCGGGCGGTACATTCCAATAGGGGTTTACGCTGGCGTACTTGATGTACGCAGCCATCATTGGCGTGGCGGTTTCCGACTTGCCAACGACAACTTTCATCTCGTCGACCTTCCGTCCATTCTCCCACAGCGAAAGGCGAGCATTGCCGGCATCGACCACGGCATATTTGCGCTGCTCTTCGGGCGCAGGAAGCCGCCGCGCGCGCTCCATATTTATGATGATCAGTTGCTCGTAATATTGCGCCCCGCGATTGAGCGCTTCAATCGTTCCAGCACCAGCGATCCCGTCGGCTTTCAAGCCGTGTACCGATTGGAACTCCTTGACCTGGGCAGCGAGAGCTGCGTCAAACTTGTCGCCTGCCGGAAGACCTAGCCTGGCGCGCATGGCCGCGACGCGATCGCCGGTCATTCCGGTCTTGAGCGTCGGGCCGGCGGGGACCGGCACGTCCGGCAGATTGCCCCAACGTTGCTGGTACCGGACGAGACCTCGCCGCAAATCCGTATAGATCGGGTTGACGGACTCGAACATGTCGACCGGCGCCCCGCTCCACGCAGCAAAGTTCATGTCCGTCGCCGGACCGCCGTCGTGAACGGCCTTCGGGACGAGCTCCTCGTCAATGTAGATCATGTCGACGCCCTGCTCGATGGCCGGGGGCAGGTCGATCGGCTCAAGCGACGGCGCCTTGTTGGTTTCGGCCACCGGCGATTGCCAGGGCTGCCCCTGCGGCGCCGGGCGCGCCATCCAGGGCTCTGCAACCGCGGCTTGAGGGGCAGGTG
Organism: Sphingomonas flavescens; assembly: GCF_030866745.1. NCBI lineage: Bacteria > Pseudomonadati > Pseudomonadota > Alphaproteobacteria > Sphingomonadales > Sphingomonadaceae > Sphingomonas > Sphingomonas flavescens. The sequence continues at coordinate 407,737 of NZ_CP133016.1, forward strand.
CGTTTTGGACAGGCATTGCTCGGGGCGGAGGCGGAACGGCTCCGGGCACGGGCCAATTTCCGTTCCACTGCGCGAGCGCTGCAGCCGGAAGTGTGAGCGCGCTGAAGGCGATGAAGGATAGGTATCTGTTCACGCCGCCAAAATAGGCAGGAAAGCTGAACAGTTACAGAATCAGCGCCTTAAGCCTGCCGCGAATTACTCACCGTCGAGCGGAAGCGGGTCACTTTTCGATCGTGCGCCAAGCTTGATTGCTGCGCGCTCGACTTCCGCATCCGTCGGAGCAGTTGCGATTTCTTCGCCGGGCGCGAGCGCGTCGTCCGGAATGCCGGGAGCGGTTCCAGCAATGCTTTCGTTGATAGCTTCCTCGTTCGGACCCGTGCTGATCTTCTCGCGGTCGTAAGCCATCCTTATCCTCCGTTCGCCCTCCGATGATAAGCGAGCGACGCAATGCCAATGTTCCCGTCTTTGTTGCGCGGGCGCTGGGGGCCGCCCATATACTCCCCATGACTCGCTTCCTCCCCATTCTGCCGCTCCGTGACATCGTTGTTTTCCCTCACCGCATCGTTCCTCTCTTTGTCGGGCGCGAGAAGTCGGTGGCGGCGCTTGAAGCGGCGATGGCGTCGGACAAAGAACTGTTTCTGGTGGCCCAACTCGATCCGGGCGAGGACGACCCGGATCGCGACGCGCTGTACGATCTCGGGGTCGTGGCGACCGCCATGCAGCTCCTGAAACTCCCCGACGGCACTGTGCGCGTGCTTGTGGAGGGCGTGAAGCGCGCGCGCCTCGTCGACCTCGTGGATCGGGATGGCTTCACCGCCGCCGAGATCGAAGAGATTGAAGAAGAAGCCGCCGACGGACCCGAGGCGCAGGCGCTCATGCGTTCGGTGATCGATCAGTTCGAGAATTATGCGAAGCTCAACAAGCGGCTTCCGCCCGAGACGGGCATCCAGCTCGGTGAAATTGAAGAGCCGTCCGGATTGGCGGACGCTGTCGCTTCGAACCTGTCGGTAAAGGTGGCGGACAAGCAGGCGCTGCTTGGCGAGCTCAACCCGGCGCGGCGCCTTGAGATGGTATTCGCGTTCATGGAGGGCGAGCTCGGCGTTCTCCAGGTCGAGAAGAAGATTCGCAGCCGCGTGAAGCGGCAGATGGAGAAGACCCAACGCGAATATTATCTGAATGAGCAGCTGAAGGCGATCCAGCGCGAGCTTGGCAATGAAGGCGAAGAGGGTGGCGATGAGCTGCAGGAACTCGCCGAGAAAATCCGCAAGACACGGCTCAGCAAGGAAGCGCGGACCCGGGCGAACGCCGAGTTGAAGAAGCTGCGGGCGATGGCGCCGATGTCGGCCGAGGCTACAGTCGCGCGCAACTATCTTGATGTGCTGCTCGGCTTGCCCTGGGGGAAGAAGTCAAAGGTCAAGAAAGACATCGCCGAAGCGCAGCAGGTTTTGGATGAGGATCACTATGGCCTCGAGAAGGTCAAGGATCGGATCGTCGAATACCTCGCCGTCCAGGCCCGGACGAACAAACTGAAGGGGCCGATTTTGTGCCTCGTCGGTCCGCCGGGCGTCGGCAAGACATCGCTTGGCCGATCGATTGCCCGTGCAACGGGCCGCGAGTTCGTTCGCCAATCGCTCGGCGGCGTTCGCGACGAGGCCGAGATCCGTGGCCATCGCCGAACCTACATCGGCTCACTACCCGGTAAGATCATTTCGAATTTGAAGAAGGCAGGCACGTCCAACCCGCTGTTCCTGCTCGATGAGATCGACAAGCTGGGTCAGGATTTCCGCGGTGATCCGGCGTCGGCGCTTCTCGAGGTCCTCGACCCTGAGCAGAACAGCAAGTTTCAGGACCATTATCTGGAGCTGGATTACGACCTGTCCGACGTGATGTTCGTCACCACCGCGAACTCGCTCGACATGCCGCAGCCGCTGATGGATCGAATGGAGATCATTCGTCTCGAGGGCTATACCGAGGATGAGAAGGTACAGATTTCCAAGCAGCACCTCATTCCCAAACAGATGGATGCGCATGGGTTGAAGGCGGAAGAACTCACCTTCACGGACGAGGCGCTGCGCTCCGTCATTCGTCACTACACGCGCGAGGCGGGCGTTCGCACGCTCGAGCGCGAACTTGCGAAAGTCGCGCGCAAGTCCCTGCGCCAAATCCTGGAGGGCAAGGCGCAGACCGTAGAACTGACACCGGAAAACGTCGGCGATTTCCTTGGCGTCCGGAAATACCGCTTCGGAATGGGCGAAGAAGAGGATCAGATCGGTGCCGTGACGGGCCTGGCCTGGACCGAGGTCGGCGGCGAACTGCTGACGATCGAGGCCGTCACCGTCCCCGGTAAGGGCCAGATCAAGACGACAGGCAAGCTTGGGGAAGTCATGCAGGAGTCGATCCAGGCTGCGATGAGCTTCGTGAAAGCACGCGCGCCCGCCTATGGCGTCAAGCCGTCGATCTTCGCACGCAAGGATATTCACATCCACTTGCCCGAAGGGGCGGTGCCGAAGGACGGACCTTCGGCAGGCATCGGCATGGTCACGGCGATGATCTCGACCTTGACCGGCATCGCGGTGCGACGTGATGTCGCTATGACTGGTGAGGTTACGCTGCGGGGCCGTGTACTGCCGATCGGTGGCCTCAAGGAGAAGCTGCTGGCAGCTCTGCGCGGCGGCATCACGACTGTGCTGATCCCGCGGGAGAATGAAAAGGACCTCGTTGAGCTTCCGGCGACCGTGAAGGACGGCCTGGAAATCATCCCCGTCGATCATGTCGACGAGGTCTTGGCCCGTGCATTGGTCGAACCGCTCAAAGCTATCGAGTGGACCGATGCAGACGAGCACGCTGCGGAACCTCCGCACAACGGCGGCACGGCGGGCGAACCGGCGGTTCGGCACTGAGCGCGATCCCATAATCTGTCAGATTGTCGCGGCTTGGAGCGTCGCAAACGCTGGACAGCCGGGTGAAGACTTGCCTTAAGGGCTCGCGTTGTGCCGGGCTGATTCCGGCAACCGTCGGGAGCGCGGGGCATGAATAAGCAGGAACTGATCGGTCACGTCGCCGACCGTTCAGGGCTCAATCGGAACGACGCCGCGCGCGCGGTGGAAACCATGTTGGAAGTCATCACCTCGACGCTCAAGCGCGGTGACGAGGTGCGTCTGGTCGGTTTCGGCAACTTTTCTGTCACTCGGCGGAAGGCGTCGACAGGCCGCAACCCGCGAACCGGGGAGCCAATGCAGATCGCGGCCAGCGCCCAGCCGAAGTTTCGACCCGGCAAGATCCTGAAGGACGCGGTTCAGTAGCTGGACAGATGATGCGGCGGCACTATATCCGCCGCTTTCCGCAACTCGCGGATGGCAGGGCGGGCGCGTAGCTCAGCGGTAGAGCACACCCTTCACACGGGTGGGGTCACAGGTTCAATCCCTGTCGCGCCCACCACGCCTTGGCCACAACCTAGATATGAAGATATTCGGGCTGGAAGCTCGCCACTCGCCGCAACTCGGGCCAGTCCGTGAACTCGATCTCACGACCCTGTCGGCGAATTAAACCTTGGCGCTCCATGTCAGCAAACACTCGATTGACGTTGACGGACGTTTGCCCCGTGATGTCCGCAATCTGCTGTTGGGTGAATGGGTTCATCATTGCTTCTCCACCAGGCACGTGGAGCCTTGTCGCCGTCTCACACAACAGGTGGGCGACGCGAGCAACTGAATCACGACGTCCGCAATTCACCAGCCACTCGTAGCCAATGGCCTCATTGCGTTGCACCAGCTTCCAGAAGAACCGCTGCATTGCAGGATTGGCGTCGACGATCGGATCGAAGTCACTGGCCTTGCCAACAAGGACCTCACTGCGAACGATGGCTTGGATCCCGTAAGGCGCCAAGCCCGAACTCGGCAGAATTCCTTCACCCGCAAAGCGGAGCGCTACGATCTGTCTACGGCCCGAGGCGTCCGTTTGAAACTTCGACAAAAGCCCTGACCGTACGAACATGACTTCGTCACGCGGCGCGCCAGGTTCTCGAAATGGTCGGCGAGGGTCGACGTGAACCAAGCGCTGCGGAAACTTGTCGAGAAGATCAGCAAGTTCCGGTTCGAGGCCCGCGCGAATAAGTGTCTCGCGCAATTCAACTGGTCCAATTGGAACCCTGGGGCGCCGACTCGCCATCTGCTATCTCTCCCGGGCAGAACGATGCGCCTGCGTAACTTAACCTGCAACAGTATATTTGTTTTGGCTTACAATACTTAGCGAAAGATTCCGGCTAATTCGCTTGTCAACTTGTGCTGATCATCATGCCTTAAGGCTATTCCCGTTTCCAACCGGGGCGGGCCGGGCCAGCCGGCATCGCGGAAAGTCTGACCGTTCCAATCTCGGCTGCCTTCATAGCGCGGGATTACGTGGAAGTGCACGTGGGGGTCCACCATCATGAGCATGAGGTAATTGATCCGCTCGTAGTCGACGAATCGTTTGAGCGCGTGTTCAATCGCGCCGACAGCCTTGGATTGCTCCGCGAATGCGGCTTCCGGCAACTGACTGTACGCTGTTGCATCGCCTGACGCCGCCAGGACCAGGCTCCCGAGCGTTACCTGATTGGCGCGGACTAAGACGGCCCAATGGTCGAATTCGACAACGAGCGTTTCGGGGTAGCCGAACTTCTTCATCGTTGCGTTCATTGCTGGTCCTTTCCCGGTTGAGCGGGCGGCATCCTTGCGTTCGGAAACGCCGACCCTTAAGTGGCCCGCGCGGCCAAGGAAATGCTCCTTGATCACCGTGGCGATCGTAGCTCAGCTGGTTAGAGCATCGGTTTGTGGTACCGAGGGTCGGGGGTTCAAGTCCCCTCGATCGCCCCATTTTCTTTTCGCAGAACCGGAAATTCGAAGACGATGACGACGCCCTGGGGCTTGCCCGATTTCGACGCGCATGAAGAAGTCCATTTCGTCACCGACGAGAAGACCGGGCTCAAGGCGATCATCGCGATACACTCCACCCATCTCGGTCCTGCCGGCGGTGGCGCCCGCTTCTGGCACTATGCGGAGGACGAGGAAGCCCTCACCGACGCGCTGCGCCTCTCGCGTGGCATGAGCTATAAGAACGCCATGGCGGGATTGCCGCTCGGCGGTGGCAAGTCGGTGATCCTCGCTGACGCGGACCGCACCAAGACGCCCGAGATGCTGCACGCCTTCGGGAAGGCGGTCGACGGTATTTGTGGCCGTTACGTCACCGCGGAGGATGTCGGCATTAATGTTGCGGACATGATCGAGATCTCGCGGTCGACCAAGTTCGTCGCCGGACTGCCCAATTCGGCGGGTGACGTTGGCGGCGACCCAGGCCCGCATACGTCGCTGGGCGTCTTCCTCGGCATCAAGGCCGCCGTGAAGTGGGCATTGGGTAAGGACAGCCTGCGCGATCTTCACATCGCAATGCAGGGTGCCGGTAGCGTCGCCACAGGGGTGGCGATGCACGCCTGTGCCGAAGGCGCAAAATTGACAATCGCCGACGTTGATCAAGCCAAGGCTGAAAAGCTGGCCTCGCAGACCGGTGGAAAGGTCGTCTCGACTGACGAAATTCTTGGCGTTGAAGCTGACGTCATTAGCCCCAATGCCTTGGGTGCCATCCTCAATGAGCAATCTATCGCCGCGCTCAAGACGCCGATCGTCGCCGGCGGCGCGAATAACCAATTGGCCACACCCGAAGATGGGCATCGCCTTCATCAACGCGGCATCCTTTACGCTCCCGATTACGTCATCAACGCCGGCGGGATCATCAACGTCTGCACCGAGTATCTCGGCGACGGCGACGCAACCTTGGTTCGCCGCAGGATTGAGGGCATCCCCGTGCGCCTGGAACAGGTCTGGAAGGAAGGCTCGGAGACCGGGCGCGACCCGGCGGCCGTTGCCGATGCGATGGCACAACGCCTGATTGGTCGCGCGCCCCGCGGATAAGCGATTGCGCAGTATGCCTGCCGCTCGCAAATAAGGTTCAATGCACGCCCTAGCGAACCCTGCCCGATTCCTGCGTTTAGCACGGCCACTGACGACATGGTCGCTGCTAATCGGTGTGACACTTGCGCTGATTGGGGTCGCGGCCGGGCTGTTCTTCACACCGCCGGACTACCTGCAGGGGGAGACAGTCCGCATTTTGTACATCCACGTCCCCGCGGCGTGGCTCGGCATGGCGGGGTGGCTGGGCATCGCTGGGGCGTCGGTCAGCCAGATTGTCTGGCGTCATCCTCTGGCAGCAATCGCCGGGCGCGCCGTGGCGCCTGCCGGGGCAACGTTTGCAGCAATTTGCCTCATAACCGGTTCAATCTGGGGTCGGCCGACATGGGGGACGTGGTGGGAATGGGACGGTCGCCTGACCTCGATGCTGATCCTGTTCTTCATGTATCTTGGATACATTGCCTTGGGATCCGCCGAGCGGGAGCGAGGCGGGGAGAGGCGCATCGCAGCTATCTACGGCCTGGTAGGGGCGATCAACCTGCCCATCATTCATTACTCGGTGCTCTGGTGGCGAACGCTCCATCAAGGCCAGAGCATTACTGTGACAGGATCGTCGATCGACAACTCATTGTTGTGGCCTCTTCCCCTGACAATGATTGGGTTCACCTGCCTGTTCACTGCGGTAGCGCTGATGCGCATGCGCGCCGAGCTTGCTGAGACTAAGGTTGAAGCACGTATGCGGAGATTGAGCGCGTGAACCCCTGGCCGTTTGTGATCGCCGCCTACAGCGTTTGCATCATCCTCACCGGGACGTTGGTAATTTGGGCCCTCCTGTCCATGCGCCGGGCCGAGGCCGCGGTCGACGCGATCACTCGGCGGTGAGGCCCAAAAACCAGCGGCTGGCGCTGGTCTGCGCAGCAATCGCCGCCGTGCTGTTGGCGGTCCTCCTTGCTATGTGGGGTCTGCGCGATCGAGCATCCTACTTCTACACGCCGGCTGACATCATGGCCGGTAAGGCTGCGGGTGGTCAGGCAATACGGCTGGGCGGCATGGTTGAAACGGGCTCGATCCAGCGCGCGCCCGACGGAGTCACCATCCGGTTCAGATTGACGGACGGGAGGGCCGCAACGCCGGTGACGTACCGAGGCATCGTCCCAGACCTATTCCGCGAAGGTAGCGGCGCCGTCGCCGAGGGGCGGATGCAAGGGGATACATTCGTCGCTGACACCATTCTCGCCAAGCACGACGAGCGTTACATGCCACCGGAACTCGGCAACCTTTCAGCTGAGCACAAGGTTGGGAAGACGCTGGAGAAATGATCGCGGAGGCGGGCCTCGCAGCGCTTTGGCTGGCAGCTGGCCTAGCTATTTATCAGTTAGTCCTGATGGTTCTCGCATTGCGCAGCGATGTGTCGGTCGCCCGGCCGATGCGAGCCGTTGCCGTCTCTCAAGGGCTACTGACGATTATTGCGTTCGCTGCGCTGCTCCTCGTTTTCGCCCGTAGCGACATGTCCGTCGCGCTTGTTTTCGCCAACAGCCACAGCGACAAGCCGTTTATCTACAAGATCGCGGGAGCCTGGGGGAACCACGAGGGCTCGATGCTGATGTGGGTTACCATCCTCTCCGTATCCGGGGCGTTTCTGGCGCTATTCTCACGCAAGCTTACCGAGCGAACCCTGATTTCAGGCCTGGGCAGCCAAGCGGTCCTCGCCATCGGCTTTTATGCCTTTTTGTTGATCGCTTCGAACCCGTTCAAGCGCCTGTTCCCAGCGCCGCCGAACGGGCAGGGCCTTAACCCACTGCTGCAGGACCCGGGGCTCGCCTTCCACCCCCCGACGCTTTACCTCGGCTACGTTGGCTTGTCGGTCGCCTTCAGCCTCGCCGTCGGCGCGCTGCTCACCAACGAGGTCGACAGCCGCCTGGCTCGCGCCATGCGGCCCTGGGTGCTAGGTGCCTGGGTGTTTCTTACACTCGGCATTACGGCCGGAAGCTACTGGGCTTATTACGAGCTTGGCTGGGGCGGCTACTGGTTTTGGGATCCGGTAGAAAACGCGTCCCTGATGCCTTGGCTAGCGGCGACAGCCTTGCTGCATTCCATCAACGTTCTCGCGGCGCGCGGCGCGCTTAAAGCCTGGACCATGATGCTCGCAGTGATTGCTTTCTCGATGTCGATGGTCGGGACTTTCCTTGTGCGATCCGGCATTCTGACATCGGTCCACGCGTTTGCGATCGATCCAGAGCGCGGAACTTTCCTGCTGGCATTGCTGACGATCTATGTCGGCGCCGCGTTCGTCTTGTTCGCGTGGCGCGGCGCGACGCTCAAAGAGGGGGCACCGTTCCAGCTCATCAGTCGCGAAACAGGGCTGGTAGTGAACAACCTGATTCTCAGCGTCATCCTGGGCATTGTCTTTCTGGGCACGCTCTATCCGCTCTTCGTCGAGGGGATCAGCGGCGAGAAGATGTCGGTCGGTGCACCTTATTTCAACGCGGTCGCCGGCCCCCTCGCTCTCGTTCTGGCGGCGCTCGTAGGTGTCGGTCCACTGCTTAGGTGGCGGCGGGAGCGACGCCCTGTGCTCGCGAAGCTGAAGATCCCCGCGCTTCTCGGCGTTACCGCTTTCGTCATCACAATAATCATCTCGGCCAGCAATAGCCTGTTGTCGCGTTTCGGATTTGCCGTCGCCGCATTCCTCGCGGCTTCCAGCATTCTGCCGCTGCTCGGCCGCAATCCCTTACGCGCTCCGCTCGCGACGTGGGGCATGGTCGTTGCGCACCTGGGTATTGCGGTGTCACTGGCCGGCATGGCCTCAAATGCTGCTTTCACGAGTGAGCGCCTTGCCGTGGTTCAACTCGGAGAGACGGTCAAAGTTGGCCCATGGCTCGTTCAACTCGAGGACGTCACGCCGACCGCCGGGCAGAATTGGACCGCAATCGAAGCGCAATTGCGCGCAACCCGGGGCTCCGGCCCGCTCTTTCTTCACCCGCAAACCCGATATTTCACCGATCCGGTCACCGAAACCAACGAGGCCGCGATCGACACGTTCTGGAACGGGCAGCTTTATACGGTTCTCGGCAAGGCCGATCCATCCGGTGGTTGGCAGGTGCGGCTTTGGTGGAAACCATTCGTGACCCTGATCTGGGCGGGCGGGTTTCTGATCGCATTCGGTGGCGCGCTCGCACTGGGGGGACGGCTCTGGCGGATGCGGCGGCGAGGTGCGTCGTCGGATTGGCGTCGCGAGCGCTACGCATGAGTCGCGGTCTTCGCCTGGTCCCGATCATCTTGCTGCTATGGTTGGTGTCGACCTTCGCATGGCGCTTGATCAAGCCCGCCGATCCTGCGGTTCGGTCTCAGCTTGTCGAGCGGTCCTTACCGAACTTCACGTTGCCGCCGATGGTACCTGGGAAAGCGGGTTTAAGCGCGTCGGATCTTGCCACCGGGAAGCCACGGCTGCTCAATATTTTCGCGAGCTGGTGCGTTCCGTGCATTGGCGAAGCTCCGGTACTCGAAGAGTTAAAGCGGCGCGGCGTGCCAATCGATGCGATTGCCGTTCGTGACCGTCCGGTAGCGGTCCAAACGTTCCTCAACAGTCACGGCGACCCTTACCAGCGGATTGGAAACGACCCGCAGTCCGCGATACAAATTTCGTTGGGATCGTCCGGCGTGCCGGAGACGTTCGTGGTCGACGGGCGCGGGGTGATCAGACATCAATATGTTGGCCCGCTGACGAAGGCGAATATCCCGGGCGTGATCGCCCAACTCCAGGCGCTAAAGTGAGACCGGCGATCCTCGCCTTGATCCTGCTGCTCGCCGCGCCCGCGTTCGCCGACAGCGATCTCCCACCGGCCTATTGGGCCAACCGTCAGCTTCCCGACGCAAAGCAGGAAGCTCGCGCGCAGGGCCTGATGAACGAAATCCGATGTCTTGTGTGCCAAGGTCAATCCATCGCCGACTCTGATGCTGAACTTGCCGGAGACATGCGCGACCTCGTCCGTCGCCGCATTGCAGCGGGGGAACAGCCGTCCGCCATTCGGTCCTGGTTGGTCGAGCGATATGGAAGCTGGATCAGCTACAAGCCGACTGCCGAGCCGGCCGCCTGGCCGCTGTGGCTGCTGCCCATCGCGTTATTGATCGCGGGAGGGTGGCTGGTGCGGCGTCGCGTCAAGTTGGGGCGGGGGCAGAGCTGATGGGTTGGTTCGTCCTTGGGGTCCTGCTGGCGATCAGCATTGGCTTGATCTGGATCCAGCGCGTGCGCGGCGGCCTGCTTACCGCCAGCGCCGCAGCACTGCTTGTCGGCGCGTCCGGTTACGCGCTGCAGGGTCGACCGGATCTGCCTGCCGCGCCCGCCGAGCGGGTCGACAAAAGCGACGCCTTTCCCCTGACGGATGCGCGACATGCATTTTTCGGCCACTTTACCGCGGCGGAAAGCTGGCTGCGGATGTCCGAGGCACTCGCCCGCGACGGCAAGAGCGAAGACGCTGTCGGCATTCTTCAAAACGCTGCGCGCCGTTACCCAGGCGATCCGCAAATCTGGATTGGCCTAGGCAACGCCTTGGTCGATCATGCCCATGGCCTGACGCCGCCCGCCGAGATGGCCTATCGCCGAGCCGCACAACTTGCGCCGGGTTATCCGGCGCCAGCGTTCTTTTATGGCCTTGCGATGGCGCGGTCGGGGGATCGTGAAGGCGCGATAAATATGTGGAACGGCATCCTCGCGACTGCACCGCCGAACGCGCAGTGGCGTCCGCTGGTCGAGCAGGGCGTCAATGCGCTCACCAACCCTCCGCGCCAGCAGCCACCAGCGCTTGGCCGCTAGTCGCCGCGTCCTGTCGCCGCCTGTAGTTCGTCGATTCGCTTCGACGCATCGGCCTTCGAAAGATCGGGTTCGAATTCAGCGCCGGCCTCTTCACTAAGCGTCTGCAGGTAGGAGGCTTGCGCGCCGGTCATGGGCTCGTCGCCCGTTACCCAATCGTCAGGGTTCTTCTCGGCATTCCCGGTCGGATGCTGCTTGGGATCGGTCGGAATGTGGGTCGACATTGATGCACCTTTACAATCACTTGATCGGTGCACCAACGCCGAGTGTTCTCTTTGTGTTCCGTTATGCGGCCACCGGCTCGTAAGCCAGGTCGAGCGCTTCGGCGACCGCTTCGTGGCGGATTTTACCGCCCGACACGTTGAGTCCCATCGCAAGATGCGGGTCCTGCTTCATTGCTTCTTCCGCGCCGAGGTTCGCAATCTTGATCGCGAAGGGCAGGGTCGCATTGTTGAGCGCGAAGGCGCTCGTCCGGGCAACCGCGCCCGGCATGTTCGCCACGCAATAATGAATGATCCCATCGACCTCGTAGACCGGATCGGCATGCGTCGTCGCATGGCTGGTCTCGAAGCAGCCGCCCTGGTCGATCGCGATGTCGACCAGCACCGATCCGCGCTTCATCGTTTTCAGCATTTCCCGCGTGACGAGCTTCGGCGCCGCGGCACCCGGAACGAGGACTGCGCCAATGACCAGCTCGGCCTCCTTAACGGCATTCGCGATCGCCGCGCGCGAAGCGTATGCGGTCTTGATCTGGCTCGAGAAGAACATGTCCAGCTCGGCCAGGCGGTCGTTGTTGATGTCGTAAATGGTGACGTCCGCGCGCATGCCGGTCGCCATCTGCGCGGCATTCACCCCCGACACGCCGCCACCGAGGATCGCCACCTTGGCCGGCGCAACGCCGGGAACGCCGCCGAGCAGCACGCCGCGCCCGCCCTGTTCCTTCTCGAGATAATGCGCGCCGACCTGGACCGACATACGGCCTGCGACCTCGCTCATCGGCTTCAGCAGCGGCAGCGAACCATTGCGTGACGTCACCGTTTCATATGCGATGCAAGTGGCGCCAGACTTCATCAAACCTTCCGCCTGCGGCTTGTCTGCGGCGAGGTGCAAGTAGGTAAAGAGGATGTGCCGGGGCTCGAGCAGCGCGATTTCCGACTGCTGCGGCTCCTTGACCTTGACGATCATGTCCGCCGCCTTGAACACTGATGCAGCATCGGGAAGGATCTTCGCGCCGACGTTTTTATAAGTGTGGTCCGGGCAATCGATGCCATCGCCCGCCTTGGTTTCGACCACGACTTCGTGGCCGTGCGCGATCAGTTCCGCGACCGAAGCCGGCGTGAGACCCACGCGATATTCATGGACCTTGATCTCTTTTGGCACCCCAATGCGCATTACGTCGTTCTCTCCGATGGTGATGTTTGCGCGGGCCTATAGACCGGCTTTTCCTGGCTGTCCCCTGCGATTGCGGGGTCGAAACGGCGGTGCTATCCGGCGCGCTCCGCAGACGAGCGTGTCGAAGGCGGTTTTAGGAATGCAAGTTCGCAGTCTGCCGGGTTTGAACCGCACCACATGAGCATTACTCCCACCGGAGGCGCCACGACCGAGGCGCCGCAGGATACTGCGCACGGCCATGCTCATGGACCGCTGTACAAGCTCGTCATCGGCGCCATCGGTATCGTCTACGGCGATATCGGTACGTCGCCGATCTACGCCTTCCGTGAGACCTTCGCGGGTCATCATGAGCTGAAGGTCGACCAGCTTCACATCTTCGGCGTTCTCAGCCTCATTTTCTGGTCGATGATGATCATCGTGACGCTGAAATACGTCAGCATCATCATGCGTGCCGACAATAAGGGTGAGGGCGGTAGCCTCGCGCTTCTCGCGCTGATCAATCGCACCCTGTCCGGCAAGAAGAAGTGGACCAGCGGGGTGATCATGCTCGGCGTGTTCGCGACCGCGCTATTCTATGGCGATTCGATGATCACGCCGGCGATTTCGGTTTTGTCGGCGGTGGAGGGCCTGACGACCGTCAATGCCGGGCTGGAGCCGTTTGTCGTTCCCATCGCCATCGGCATCCTCGTCGGCCTGTTCACGATCCAGTCGCGCGGGACGGCGCGGGTGGGCCTGATGTTCGGCCCGGTCATGCTCCTCTATTTTCTGACGCTCGCGGTTCTGGGCGTGATTCACATCCTCGATCATCCCGCGGTGATCCTGGCGATGCTCAATCCGCTGAATGCCGTTCATTTCTTCACGTCGGATTTCGTCCGCGCCTTTATCGCCATGGGCTCGGTGGTGCTCGCAGTTACCGGGGCCGAAGCGCTCTACGCGGACATGGGACATTTCGGCCGTAGGCCGATCAAGATTTCGTGGATTTACTTCGTCCTGCCGGCGCTGTTGTTGAACTATCTCGGGCAGGGGGCGATGCTGCTGTCGGCCGACCCGAAGACCGCGCTTTCGCTTGTCCGGGATCCGTTCTTCTATCTGGCTTCGGACCAATGGCGGTTGCCGCTGGTGCTGCTCGCCACGGCCGCGACGGTGATTGCCAGTCAAGCGGTCATCTCCGGGGCGTTCTCGGTCACCCAGCAGGCGATTCAGCTTGGCTTCGTTCCGCGCTTGCGTATTGCCCACACCAGCGAAAGCGCGGCTGGCCAGATCTACATCCCTATCGTCAACTGGGCGCTGATGGTGATGGTCATCCTGCTGGTGTTGACCTTCCGCAGTTCGTCAAACCTGGCAGCCGCCTATGGCATTGCCGTCACTGGTGCGATGCTGATCGACACCGTGCTGATCGCAGTCGTGCTTCGGCAAATGTGGAACTGGAATCGCTACGTCGTGGGCGGGCTTCTCGCGCTCTTCTTCCTTGTCGACTTCACCTATCTCTCGGCCAACTTGCTCAAGATCCCCGCCGGGGGCTGGTTCCCGCTGCTGATTGGCGGAATTGCATTCACGCTGCTGACGACCTGGGCGAAAGGCCGCCAGCTGATGATCAGCCGGATGAACGAAGCCAGCCTGCCGATGGAAATCTTCATCAAGTCGGCAGCGCCGAGCGCGCAGCGCGTTCCCGGCACTGCGGTTTTCATGACCAGCTCGGCCAGTGGCGTGCCGCATGCGCTGTTGCACAATCTCAAGCACAACAAAGTGCTTCATGAGCGGGTCATCCTTTTGACCGTGCGTATCGAGGACGTCCCCTACGTCCCGCTCAAAAAGCGGATGGAAACCAGTCACTACGGATCTGGCTTCCACCGCGTCATCCTTCGCTATGGTTTCATGGAAGAGATCGACGTTCCAACAGCGCTCGCCCAACTCAAGGACATCGGCTCTCAGTGTAGGATGATGGACACCAGCTTCTTCTTGGCGCGGCAAACACTTCTCGCGTCATCAAGACCGGGAATGGCCATCTGGCGCGAGAAGCTCTTCGCCTGGATGCTGCGTAATGCGGAAAGTGCGATGGAGTTCTTCAAACTCCCGACCAACCGCGTCGTCGAACTTGGCAGCCAGGTCGAAATCTGAACCAAAATGGGCGCCGGGCATTCCGGCGCCATGGCTGACACCGTTTCCTGGATCGCGACGGCAGCGACGATCATCGCCGCCTCAATGACTGCTGCAAATTTGGGCTCGCGAATCACGGGTTATGGCTTTTGCGTATTCCTCGTCGGCTCGTTGGCTTGGATCGCCGCCGGACTGATGACCGGCCAGCCAGCACTTTTGTGGACCAACATTGTGCTGACCCTCCTCAATGTCTTTGGGATTTGGCGTTGGCTCGGCCGCCAGGCGAAAGTGGAAGAGGGTGCTCGGAGCGCGGCGGAAGTCAGCCACGAGACGCCCGGGGAAAGCCTTTTTCCCGTCTCGCTTTTGACCAAGGCGGCTGCAGGCAATGGGAATAGGAAGCTCGGCCAGTGCATCGATGCGATGGTCGGCTGCCGCACCGGACAGTTGAACTATATCGTCATCTCCGAAGGTGGCGTCGCTGGTATCGGGGAAACACTTCGCCGGGTACCTTGGCGGGACGTCAGCGTCGATGGAGAAGACGTGCGGGTGAAGATGGATCGCCGGGCATTTGATCGGCTTGAAATACTCGATCGGGATCAATGGCCGGGGCGCTAATCGTCACTGCGGAACTGGCACCTGCAGATTTCGCCTGGTTCGACAGCCTTAGGCGTCGACATTTTCCGCCTGAGCGCAATGTGTTGGGCGCGCACCTGACGATGTTCCATGCGCTGCCTCCGTCTGCCGAAAATGAGGTACGGCGCGATCTCGCACGCCTCGCCGTGCGGTCGCGGCCACGAGCGACGGTGGCCGGGCTCATGAACCTAGGTGGTGGCGTGGCCTATCGCATCGTCTCTGATGACTTAGAGGAAGTGCGGGAGGAGCTCGCCGACCGATTTCGCGGTCTCTTAACGGCACAGGACGCGGGGGGCTGGCGCCCGCATATCACAATTCAGAATAAGGTCGGCAGCAGCGTAGCGGCGCAGCTTAAGGCTGAACTGGAAGCGACTTTCGAACCGCATCCGCTGCATTCGAGCGGACTGGCGTTGCATCGATACCTTAATGGGCCGTGGGAGCAGGTCGCCTCTTTCGCATTTCGCGGCAGCTAAGAGAGGTCGCCAATCCCGTCGCAGCTTAGATCGAACGCAGCCATGCCTGATTCGAGCACCGACGCCAGCATTGGCTGCTGCATCAGTTCGTCAATTGCACCTCTAGCGCCGTCGCTGACGGTCGACTGCGCCTCCTCGATCGCCTCATCCCAATCGGCGGCTTCGTATGTGCCTTGGCCGACCCAGGTAAACGCGATCACTTCGGCCAGCTGGTCTTCGCCCAGATCTTCGAACGCCGCCTGCAGCTCTTCCTCGACGCTATCGTTGATCTCGTCCTCGAGGACGGAAAGCGCACCTTCCTGCTCGTCATCGACGTTGTCGGGATCCTCTCCACCGTCATAATCGCTGGCGGTTTGGGCCTCATATTCACGGGCCCGGAGGATGATTCGGCAAAGTGTGTCGAGTGGGGTCAGCGGGTCCATTGATGCCTCTTGTTGTTGTCGGCTCAACGAGGGCCGGGGTAAGCGGTTCCTCGCGTTGACCGACCGGATACGCGCACCTATATGCCGCGCCTTCCGGAGCCCTATCGGGCGGTCCCGAAGCGATTTGGGGCGGAGTAGCTCAGCTGGTTAGAGCAGCGGAATCATAATCCGCGTGTCGGGGGTTCAAGTCCCTCCTCCGCTACCATTTCCTGCGCCGTGTCTGGCGCACAACACCCACCGGAAAACTACTAAGGAAGTTTTGCTGGCAATTTGCGGGCCGCAACAAATCTCCTAATCGATGGTTAACGGTTGAATAACCAAGTTCGGGGCTGATCCTTGGTAGACGCGCGTTTTTCCCTAAAGTTTGAGTTTAGTTTGGATCTGCGCCGGGGTTCTGGCGCGAGATGAGCGCGCTTTCAGCTTCATTGGCAGGAAGGCGCGGCCTAATCGCCCTGCTAGCGCTTGCAATCGCGGCTGCGATTGGAATCAGCGTCATGAACGATCGAGGCATGTTCGGTCGCTCGCCGGATTCGTCCGCGGTGCCAGGCGTGGTCCGCAATAGCGTTCAGGCCGGAGTGAACAGTCTTAAAGCCGTCGGCGACAGCGTCGCGAGCTTGTTCGATAGCCGCTCGCCCGGTGAACGCGCGGCGGGCGTGCTTGCAAATATGAAGCACCGGAAAGCGCCCGCGCTCCATCAGCGCGCGCTGCCCAAGGTTCGTAAAAACCCGGTGAACCCTCTCGCGGGTATCGTTGGCGCGGTTCCGACGCCGCCAGTCGAGGCTCCTCCAATTGCGCCGCCGCTAGAAAAGGTTCTCAGCGGTGCACCGAGTGGGCCGGTCGCGATTTCACCGCCTCCGGGCGGCACTATCGGCGGACCGGGCGGCGGGGGATTCCCCGGCGTATTCGTCCCCGGTGGCGGCGGGGGAGGGGTCATTATCCCGCCGCCCGCCGTCAACCCGCCCGTGACGCCACCTGTCGTAACCCCGCCGACCACGTCTGGCGTGCCTGAACCGTCGACGTGGGCGATGATGCTATTAGGGTTCATCCTAATCGGTACCGCCGCGCGTCGCGCGCAAGCCCGTTCGGTTATTGCCTAAAAGATGAAGGCAAGACTGGCCGCCGGTGCGGCTCTGTTGATAATTTTGATCGGGGCGTGCTGGCTCTGGTTCTCGGCTGAAGCTCCACCGGCAAGAACCGAATTGCCTCAGGCGGCGGCAGCACCAAAAGCGTTAGCGTTGCCACCGGAGGCAGCGGCCAGTCGCGTGCTCCTGACAGACGACCAAGTTCAAAAAGCTCTCCAAGACGGGACGCTCGATCGCCCCGTGAAGTCGCTCCTCAAGGTTCGCGGCCCATTGCAATTTGGCGATTACCGCTGGGATGATGCTGGAGTGCCGTCCGGACCCACGTGGATCCGCGTCGACTTGGGTAAGCAGTTGCTTTCCGTTTTTCGGGCTGGGCACGAAATCGGTACGTCGGTGATCGTCTACGGCGGAGACAATAAGCAGACCCCGTCGGGCACACTGCACGTCCTGGCCAGGGCGCGCGATCACCGCTCGTCACTCTACGATGCGGAGATGCCGTTCACCCTGCGGCTCACCGATGATGGGGTCTCAATTCACGGAAGCACGGTGGCGTCCGGCAAGGCCACCCATGGCTGTATTGGCGTTCCTCTGGCGTTCGCCGGGCGCTTGTTCGATGCGACCAGGGTTGGCGAGGAGGTTGTGATCGTCCCTGCTGCACCCAGAACGCCTGTTTCCTGACGCCGCGTTAACCCTGGTTCGTAACGGGCTGCCAAGCCTGACATCCGTAATTTGGCGCTTCGAACAGAGGCGCACGTGGCAACCCGCAATCTTAGTCCCTTCGTTGCAATCGCAATGCTGGTCAGCAGTCCGCTGCTGATTGGAGGGACTTCGGCACGCGCAAACTTCAACGAGCGCCTGCTCGCCGCGCAGAATGCCGAGCGCGCAAAGCTTGGTGTTCCGGCATTGAAGTGGAATGCGGGCCTCGCCGCCGATGCTCGCCAATGGGCCGATCAGCTCGCCGCCACTGGGCGATTCGAACATTCGGCCGACGAGCCGGGGAAAGAACCGCAGGGCGAAAATCTTTGGGCCGGTACGCCTCGCGCATTTACGCCGGAAGCGATGGTGGGCCTGTGGGCCGCCGAAAAGCGCGATTACAAACCGGGCGTGTTCCCGAACAACAGCCGGTCGGGCGACGTCGAGCAAGTCGGACATTACACCCAGCTGATCTGGCGCGCGACCGGACAGGTCGGTTGCGCCACCGCAATCGGCAAAAAGGAGGAAGTCCTGGTTTGCCGCTACAGTGAAGCTGGCAACGTCTACGGCGAGCGGCCTGCCTGATCGAAGGAAGCCGCGAGGTCGGCAATCAAATCGTCGGGGTCTTCGAGGCCTATGTGAAGGCGCACTAGGTTGCGCGCGGGCGGGTCGCTCACCGTCCTCTGAGGATCAACTGGCAAGACCAGGCTTTCGTATCCGCCCCAACTATACCCGATCCCGAAAAGATTTAACGCATCGACGAAAGCGTCGCGATGAGCCGCAGCGTCTCCGGCGAGCTCGAAACTAAAAAGCCCGGAGGAACCGCGGAAATCTCGCTGCCAGAAACCATGGCCGGGACAATCCGCGAGTGCAGGGTGAAGCACCCGGCCGACTTCTGAACGCGTTTTCAGCCAATGCGCGACCTTCAGCGCATTCGCCTCATGTTGGCGCAGGCGAACCGCCATCGTCCTCAGTCCGCGCGAGGCCAGGAAGCAGTCGTCAGGCGACACCGCGAAGCCGAGGTCCCAGGCCGCCGTCTGGATGCGCTCGTAATAACTTGCGGTGGTGGTGGCGGAACCCAGCATGACGTCAGCGTGACCGCCGACATATTTGGTTGCCGCCATGATCGTGACATCGACCCCGGCGGCAATGGCTGGAAAGAGGAGGGGAGTCGCCCAGGTATTGTCTAGCAATGTGACGATGCTGCGCTCTCGCGCGGCAGCGCAGATGGCCGCCACGTCCTGCACCTCCATGGTGAGTGAACCCGGGCTCTCAAGGACGACCATACGGGTCGATTCACTGAAAAGGTCGGCGATGCCGCTGCCGACCAATGGGTCGTAATAGCGCGTCGCGATGCCCAACCGGCGCAGCATCGTATCGCAAAATTTGCGCGTGGGGCCGTAGACGCTGTCGGGAACCAGGAGTTCGTCCCCAGCTGTCAGAAGCGACAGCAACGGGCCGGTGATTGAGGCTAGGCCCGTTGGATACAAAACGGTCCCAGCCGCGCCGGGCTCTAACTCGGTCAAGGCTTCGGCAAGGGCCCAATAGGTCGCGGTGCCTTGAAGCCCATATCGATACCGCCCGTGACCAGGCTTGCTCGCGCGAAGCTCGGCCAGGTCTTCGAACAAGATGCTCGATGCACGCTCGACCGGGACGTTGACGAGTTTGCCGCGCCACTCCGGCCGACGCCCGCCGTGCACGAGCTTCGTCGCCGGACCGGTTTTACGGTCAGTCATTGGTGAGGAGGGGCCGCGTTGCCACGGCCCGAAAGCTTACAGGCCCGAGCGGTCGTCGGTGGTCGAGTAGGGCTGTTCCTGGACGCTCGTATCGACGTCGATCATCTTGTAGAAGATGCAACGCGCGAGCAGGCCAGTGATCAGCAGATACGCGGCCACGACGTAAACGACGATTTTCGCGACATCCGAAAGACCCGCGAAATAGGCGAGGACGCAGAGGCCCAGCGCCACGACAATGCGAACTACGCGATCTTCCGGTCCGATATTCCTGGTCATTGCCGCTAACCCCTTATTCAAGCGCTCTGAGAGCCTTCTAGGACGGGCGGTTCCTCCCATCAATATCGCGTTCGCGTCAATCGCATTCATGATTTGTGTGCAGGCGCCTTTGACAGAAACGCAAACGCCCGGATCGACATGCGATCCGGGCGCCCTGCGTGACGATTGCTCGCCAGCCCCCTTGGATGTGTCGCGGAGCCAGCGTCCCCAGTCGCCTACTCCGCGCCCCGAACCCGACCCAAGGGTCTGTGTCCGGACAAGCGCTGGGTAGGCCGCAAGCTTGCGCCTTGTCACCGCTGATTCGTCTCGGCGTTGCGATTCTGCCGAGGCCTGTGTCGAATGGGTCACATCGGCCGCGCGGTTGCCAGTGTCGATGAATGACCGCTAGAGCGCGCGCCCATGCGCTGGTCACAAGCATTCTTGCCCGTTCTCAAGGAAAGTCCCTCTGACGCTCAAATCGTCAGCCACAAGCTGATGCTGCGCGCCGGACTGGTTCGCCAGACCGCCGCAGGCATCTATGCGTGGCTGCCGCTCGGCTACCGAGTGTTACAGAAGATCGAGCAGATCGTGCGCGAGGAACAAAACCGCTCGGGCGCGCAGGAAATGCTGATGCCAACACTGCAGTCGGCAGACTTGTGGCGCGAGAGCGGCCGCTATGACGCCTACGGTCCTGAAATGCTCCGCATCCGTGACCGGCACGAGCGCGAGATCCTCTACGGTCCGACCAACGAAGAGATGATCACCGCGCTCTTCCGCGATGACGTGAAGAGCTACCGCGATCTGCCGCGCACGCTCTACCACATCCAGTGGAAGTTTCGCGACGAAGTCCGTCCGCGCTTCGGCGTGATGCGCGGACGCGAATTTCTGATGAAGGATGCCTACAGCTTCGACCTAGACGAAGCTGGCGCGCGCCAGAGCTACTACACGCAGATGCTGGCCTATCTGCGCACCTTCCAGCAGCTCGGCATCCGAGCGGTGCCCATGAAAGCAGCATCAGGCCCGATCGGCGGCGACCTCAGTCACGAGTTCATCGTCCTCGCGCCGACCGGCGAGAGCGAAGTCTTCTATGACGCCGCATACGAGGATTTTGACTGGCAGCAGTCGGATCTGGCGTATGGTGACGAAGCCGGCCTTCAGAACCTCTTCGACCGCGTCAACTCGACCTATGCCGCGACCGACGAGACTCACGACGAAGCGCGCTGGGCAACGGTTGCCGGGGATCGCCAGCGCACTGGCCGGGGGATAGAGGTCGGCCACATCTTCTACTTCGGCGACAAATATTCGAACGCCATGGGCCTGAAGGTTTCAGGCCGTGACGGCACGACGGTCACACCGATGATGGGCAGTTATGGCGTCGGCGTTTCCCGCCTTGTCGGCGCCATCATCGAGGCTAGTCATGACGATGCCGGCATTGTCTGGCCGGAAGCAGTAGCCCCCTGGAGGGTCGGCATCGTCACCATGCGAGCCGATGACGAGCCCAGCAACGCCGCGGCTGCGTCGCTTTACGAAAAGCTTCGAGCCGCCGGCGTCGAGGTCCTGTTCGACGATCGCGACGAGCGGGGCGGGGTCAAGCTTGGCTCGATGGACCTCATCGGCCTGCCCTGGCAGGTCGTCATCGGCCCGCGTGGCATCGCCAACGGCACCGTCGAGTTAAAGCGCCGTTCAACGGGAGAGCGCGAAGAGCTTAGCCTCGAAAGCGCATTGGCAAGGCTGACTCAGTGATCCTCAATCGCGCCGAGCGAATGCTCGCCCGCCGCTACCTTCTCCCTGGCAAAGGCGAGGGATTCATTTTCCTCGTCGCCAGCATCAGCCTGGTCGCCGTCGCCCTCGGCGTCGCCGCGCTGATCATTGTGATGAGCGTAATGAACGGCTTCCGCGCCGAGCTGTTCGACAAGATCGTCGGCCTCAACGGTCACGCCGTCGTCCAGTCCTACGATGGGCGCCTGTCGAACTGGCAGCAGATCGCCGAGCAGGCGAAGAGGACGCCGGGCGTAACTTCGGCCATTCCGCTGATCGAGCAGCCGTTAATGGCCACGGCTAATGGCCGTTTTGAGGGCGTACTCGTCCGGGGCATGCGCTTTGAGGACATTCGCGCCAACAAGACGATCATGGGCAATGTTCGCGCCGGCGACATGAAGTCCGTGACGCCGGGCAGCGGCATGGTCGCCCTGGGCTCCAGGCTTGCCGACACGCTAGGCGCCTATCCTGGCAGCAAGATTACATTGTGGAACCCCGAAGGCCGTTCAACGGTGGTCGGTACGGTTCCGCGGGAAGTGACCTACACGGTCGGCGCGGTGTTCGAGATCGGCGTCTACGATTACGACAAGGCCTTCGTGTTGCTTCCGATGCAGGATGCGCAGGAATTGCTGCTGACCGGCGATTCCGTCGGGATGATCGAAATCCAGACGCAGAACCCCGACAAGGTCGATCAGATCGTCGCGCCGCTCCGCAAGGCGGTGCAGGGCCAGGGCGCGATCGTCGACTGGCGTCAGATGAACTCCGCGCTGTTCCAGGCGCTTGAGATCGAGCGCGTCGCAATGTTCGTCGTCCTTTCCCTGATCGTGCTGGTGGCCGTATTCAACATCCTGTCCTCGCTGATCATGCTGGTTCGCGCTAAGACGCGTGACATCGCGATCCTGCGCACCATGGGTTCGAGCCGCAGCGGGATGATGAAAGTCTTTGTGACCGTGGGCGTGACGATCGGCTCGCTCGGCATCGTCCTTGGCGTAATCCTCGGCGCGATCTTCCTGTTCTTCCGTCAAAACGTCGTTGACGCCATTCAGGCGGTGACGGGCCAGAATCTTTGGGACCCGTCGGTACGCTTCCTGACCGATTTGCCCTCGAAGTCCGACCCGGTGGAAGTCGCGGCGATCGTTATCACCGCGCTGATCCTGTCGTTCCTTGCGACACTCTACCCGGCCTACAAGGCCGCGAGTACCGACCCGGTTCAGGTACTCCGCTATGAGTAGCCCGGTGCTCCAGACCGCTGGCCTCAAGCGCAGTTTCACCCAAGGCGAGGTGACCATCGATGTCCTGCGCGGCGTTGACCTCAGCATCCAGCCTGGCGAGATCGTCGCACTGCTGGGCCCCTCCGGCTCGGGCAAATCGACGTTGCTGCAAGCGGTCGGGTTACTCGAAGGGGGCTTCGAAGGATCGATTAAACTGGCCGGCGAGGAAGCCGCGACGCTTGACGACGACGGCCGAACGCGGCTGCGCCGCGACCTTCTCGGTTTCGTCTACCAGTTTCACCATCTCCTGCCGGAATTCAGCGCGGTCGAAAACGTCGTGCTGCCTCAGCTCGTCAGCGGGGCCGAGCCTGCAGCGGCGTACGAACGGGCACGCCAGCTGCTCGACACGCTCGGCCTCGGCAAGCGCCTCGATCACCGACCCGCCAAGCTGTCCGGCGGCGAGCAACAACGCGTCGCCGTCGCTCGTGCCCTCGCCAACAAGCCGCCGCTAATCCTCGCCGACGAGCCCACCGGCAATTTGGACGAACATACCGCCGACACGGTTTTCGCGGAATTTCTGAATCTGGTACGGGGTCAGGGCACCGCGGCACTCGTTGCGACCCATAACGAACGTCTGGCGGCCCGCATGGACCGCGTGGTGCGCCTCCACGAGGGCCGTCTCGAATAATGGTTGAACCGCCACCTTCGGATGAAGATGCCGTCCGGCAGGCTCCGTCGACGGCGAACTGGATCCTCATCGGTGCGCTGCTCCTCATTTTAGCGTTCGGCATTTTCATCGCCACGCGCGGCGGCGGAGATCAGGATAAGCTCAGCAATCCCGAGGTGAGTTCAACGGCGGCGCCGAGCAAAGACAAGGTCTGCGCCAGTAAGTCCACCTACGACTTCATTAAGCGAGATCTCTTCCGCAGGGCCGCCCAGGTCCGGGGCAGCGACCAGGCCGAATATGACCAGTTGGCTGCCGCGGCATCCCTGCGGATGGAAAACCCGGTGATGGAAAGCGAGGACAGCCGTACCGGCGCGGTGAATTGCTCGGGCGCGCTATCGCTCGACCTGCCACCCGGCGTTGCAGTGGTCGGAGGGCGTCGCACGCTGTCGTCGGACGTCGACTACACCGTCCAGCCCGCTGCCGATGGCAGCGGCCAAGTCGTCCTGCTTCGCAATGCCGACGCGATCGTGACGCCGCTCGCGACCCTCGCGCGCACGGCCGAAACCCCGCCCGAGACCGCGGGCGAGCCGAATGGAGTCGATACCTCCGACGACGATAGCGCCGCAGCCACCGCCGCAGCGCCGATCCCGCCACAGCAGCCCGCCGTGGTCCGGCCGGGCTTCGACTGCGGCGGCGCGCGGACGACGGGTGAGCGCGCGGTTTGTGGCGACGGCGGTCTCGCCGCACTTGACGCGAACATGACGGCGCAATTCCGCCGCGCTCTGGCGAACGCTGCGCCGGCTGAGCGCGCGCTCCTGCAATCCACCGGACGTCGTTTCATCCGCTATCGCGACGGCTGCCGGGATCGTGAGTGCATAGCCGATGCCTATGTCGGGCGCATGCGCGAGATCCGCGACATCGTCGATGGCAATTGGCAGCCGCCGCGCTGAGGTTTTCGGGGATAAGTGACCGCCCGGCCTTTCATCCGGCAGGCCGCAATTCCATAACGTTCTTGTGACTCAGCCCTTCGTCCCGCTTCGCGTCTTCTCCTCCTTCACGATGCTCGAAGGGGCGATGGAGCCGAAGACGATCGCCGAGCGCGCGGCCAAGCTCGGCTTTCCCGCGGTCGCGCTCACCGATCGCAACGGCCTCTACGGTTCGATGCAATTCAGCGACGGCTGTTTCGCCAAGGGTGTGCAGCCGATCGTCGGCGCGATGCTCGCGGTCGCCCGTCCGCCGAAGCTTGGTGGCGAAGCCGGCATCGACTGGCTCGCGCTGCTCGCGCAGGACGAGCTTGGCTATGCGAACCTGTGCAAACTGGTCTCCTCCGCACACCTCGACCGTCCGATCGAACAGGATCCTCATGTCTCTTTCGCCCGCCTCGAGGAGCTTAGCGGCGGGCTCATCGCGCTGACTGCCGGCGCGGAAGGCGCGCTCGCCAAGCTGCTTGCCGCCGGCCAGCAGACCAAGGCCGAGGCTTATCTCGACCACCTCCAAGCGACGTTCCCGCAGCGCCTCTACATCGAACTGACGCGGCGGCAGGACCCGATCGAGGATGCCGCCGAGGCCGCGCTGCTCGATCTCGCCTATGCCCGCGACATTCCCATCGTCGCGACCAATCCCGCGGCCTATCCGGACCCGGCGTTCCACGCCGCGCACGATGCCATGCTGTGCATCGCCAATTCGGCCTATGTCGAAAGCGCGGATCGCATCACGTCGTCCGCCGAGGCTTGGCTCAAGGACACGGCGTCGATGAATGCCTTGTTCGACGATCTGCCGGAGGCGCTCTCCAATACCGTTGTCATCGCCCAGCGCTGCGCCGTCGCCGCACCCAAGCGCAAGCCGATCCTGCCGCGCCTTGGGCAGGACGAGGACGAACAGCTTCGCAGCGATGCCCGCGCAGGGCTGGAAGCGCGCTTGGTGGGCCGTGATCCTGCCCAGCTCCCGGCCTACATCGAGCGGTTAAATTTCGAGCTCGATGTCATCACCAGCATGGGATTCGCGGGTTACTTCCTGATCGTTGCCGACTTCATCAAATGGGCCAAGGCCAACGACATTCCGGTCGGACCGGGCCGCGGTTCCGGCGCGGGCTCGGTCGTCGCCTGGGCGCTCACCATCACCGACCTCGATCCGCTGGCGCTCGGCCTGCTGTTTGAACGCTTTCTCAATCCGGAACGCGTGTCGATGCCCGACTTCGACATCGACTTCTGCGAAACCCACCGCGACAAGGTCATCTCCTACGTCCAGCGCAAGTACGGGCGCGACAAGGTGGCGCAGATCATCACCTTCGGCCGCCTCAAGGCCCGCGCCGTACTCAAGGATACGGGCCGCGTCCTGCAGATGAGCTACGGCCAGGTCGATCGCCTCGCGAAGCTGATCCCCAACCACCCGACCGACCCATGGACGCTGGAACGTTCGCTCAACGGCGTTTCGGAGCTTGCCGCCGAGTACAAGGGCGAGCCGGACGTCAAACGGCTGTTCGACCTCGCCATGAAGCTGGAGGGCCTGCCGCGCCACGCTTCGACCCACGCAGCGGGCGTCGTCATCGGCGACCGGCCGCTGGACGAGCTCGTCCCGCTCTATCGCGACCCGCGCTCAGACATGCCCGTCACGCAGTTCGACATGAAGTATGTCGAAGGGGCAGGCCTGGTGAAGTTCGACTTCCTCGGCCTCAAAACGCTCTCGGTCCTCAAGGAAGGCCAGCGGCTGCTTCGCGAGCAGGGCATCGAGGTCGATTTCGGTGCGTTGCCGTGGGACGACACTGCTGTCTACGACCTGCTCCAACGCGGCGACGCGGTCGGCGTATTCCAGCTGGAATCGGAAGGCATGCGCCGGACCCTATCGGCGGTTCGCCCAACCAACTTCGGCGACATCATCGCACTCGTCGCCCTCTATCGCCCGGGGCCGATGGACAACATTCCGTTGTTCGGCGACCGCAAGAACGGCCGCGTGCCCATCGAATATCCCCACCCTTTGCTCGAAGGCATCTTGGCCGAGACCTACGGCATCTTCGTCTATCAGGAACAAGTGATGCAGGCCGCGCAGATCCTGGCGGGCTACTCGCTCGGCGACGCCGATTTGCTCCGCCGCGCGATGGGCAAGAAGATCAAGGCCGAGATGGACGCCCAGCGCGCGACCTTCGTCGAGGGCTGCGCGAAGCACAACAATATCCCCGCCGCAAAGGCCAACGAGCTGTTCGACTTGATCGACAAGTTTGCGGGCTATGGCTTCAACAAGAGCCACGCCGCTGCCTACGCGCTCGTCGCCTACCAGACAGCTTGGCTCAAGGCACACCACCGCGCCGAATTCTATGCGGCCTCGATGAGTTTCGACATGGCGCTGACCGACAAGCTCGGCATCTTCGTCGAGGACATGCGCCGCGGGGGCGTCGAATGCCTGCCACCGGACATCAATGCCAGCCATCCGTTCTTCACGGTTGAAAATGGGGCGGTCCGCTATGCGCTGGGCGCGCTCAAGGGCGTCGGCGAAAAGGCGATGGAAGCCCTAGTCGAGGAGCGCGATCGGCACGGCCTGTATCCGAGCCTGGAGGAATTCGCCGCGCGCATCGATCCCCGGCTGCTCAATCGGCGCCAACTCGAAAGCTTGGCCGGGGCAGGGGCCTTCGATTCGATCAAGCCGGACCGCGCCGCCGTCTATGCGGCCGCGGAGATCATCCTCGCGCATGCCGCCAGCGCCCAGGATCAGCGCGAGAGCGGACAGGCAGCGCTGTTCGGCAGCAATCCTGCCGAGGCCGCACCGATCCGACTTCCGCGCGACGCCTCGTGGACCTTGGCCCAGCGCATGGCCGCTGAGCGCGATGCGTTCGGCTTCTACTTCTCTGCCCACCCTGTCGACGCATCGCGGCACCTGCTCGCGGCGCACAAGGTCAAGACCTTCGCGGAGATCGGCGAGCTGCAGATCGCCGAAGGGGAGCGGGTGGGCGCCCACATGGCAGCCCTGATCGAGGATACGCGCTGGCGCACGTCCGCCAAGGGGCGCCGCTACATGATGGCCACGCTCAGCGACAATTCGGGACAATTCATCGTCACCGCCTTCGATGACGATGCCACAGCCGCGCTCGAAGCCGCCGCAAAGGCAGGACAGTGCGGCCTATTATCCGTAGAACTCGATCGCCGCGCCGGCGACGAAACGCCCCGCGTCACCGTGAAGCGTTTTCAATCACTGGGAGACGTGGCCAAGCGAACCCGCCTGCAGATGACCGTTCGCGTGCCGGATGGCGGAATGGTCACTCGCGTTGCGAGCAGCCTAGCCACCGCCCGCGGCTCCAACGGGCTTTTGCGTTTCATAGTCCCGATGAGCGGTGGCGGCGAAGCCTCGATAATCGCCGGCCGCGACTTCGCGCTCGACGCGGAGCTGGCGGCGCACGTCGAACGGATCAGCGGCGAGGGGAGCGTCGACCTGTCCGCGCAAGAACCGCCGAAGCTCGCCCTCGTCGGCTAAGGCTCACGCCATCCAGAAGCCGTCGCGGTTGACCAGGCTAGTCACGCGATCGTTCTGATCTTCGCTCAGCGACTGCTTGAAGCGCGGGAAGACCTGCTCTTCTTCCATATGCGCATGCTCGGCGACCAGTGCGCGGAATTCGCGGACCGTCTCCAACCAACTGGGCGCTTCCGGGCCCATCTCGTTGAGCTGGTAGATGAACGTCTTGATATAGCCATGCTCGCCCTCGAGGTGGTCGGCGTCGACGGTTTCATCCGCTTCGCGAAGCGCTGGATAGACGACCATTTCTTCCTGATGCGCATGCTTGTCGAGCGCGTGGGTCAGCTTCATCAGCAGCATCTTGCGCTTAAAGCTCTGCGTATCGTCGGTCGCCAGCATCTTGTCGAAGATGGCCAGCGCCATGTCATGCTCCGCGGCGAGGATCTCGTCCCAGTCGCCAGCAGCCGATTCCAGGCCCTGCATCAGGAATTTGCGCCCGTAGTTGGCAGCAAAGCCGATGGCTGCACCGCCCAGAGCGGCAGCGAGGATCGGAGCCGTGCCTTCGCCCCATGAAAAGGCGCTGCGGCTCTGATTGCCGCGATTGCTGCTCGATGAGCGTTCGCTGCTGCCGCTGCTGCGATTGTCGCCGTTGCGGCTGTTGCCGGAACGGTTCGAGGTCCGGCTTTGGGTACGCGTTGCCATTACATCCTCCTGATTTTTCGGTTGCCCCGTCAACCCTTACAGAATGTGGGCCGTTCCTATCGTGAAGCCTGCGTTACGATCTAGCCTCAGCCCTGGTTTTCGACGGGCGGTAGCGTTTCAGCAGGACGCTGCTCTGCGGCCGGGAGCGGTGGGACAACCTCGACTGGACGATCCTGCTCGGTCGCCTCAGGCACGGGCTCCGCCTGCGCAGGCTCCGCAGGTGGGAGAGGCTTGGCGGTTTCATATTCTTCGCCAGGCAGCGGCCGCGCTTTCTTAGTGACCGAAGGCGGCGCCTTGTTCACCGGCGCAGGCGCGTCGCGATAGACGCACGCATCCAATCCGTCGCGCGAAACCGCGCCGATCCGTGCCGTGATCGTGTTCCCGTAGCGCCGCGTGAAGCCCTTCGGGGCAATCGCCCCACGCTTCTTTGGCAAGGGAAGCACTGCGGCGATCCGCGCCGCCTCGGTCGGGCTCATCGCGCTCGCGTCGTGTCCAAAATAGCGCTGCGATCCCGCACTTACGCCGTAGGTCCCAATCCCCGTCTCGGCGAGGTTGAGATATACCTCCATGATCCGCCGTTTGCCCCACAGATGCTCGATTAGGAATGTGAACCACGCCTCGGCGCCTTTGCGCGCATAGCCGCCGCCTTGCCACAGGAACGCGTTCTTCGCAGTCTGCTGACTGATCGTCGATCCGCCGCGAATACGTCCACCCGATGCGTTTCTTTTCATCGCATCTTCAATGGCTTCATAGTCGAAGCCGTTATGCGCACAGAATTTCCCGTCCTCTGCCGCAATGGCCGCGCGGACCATGTCGCGGTCGATTTGGCCGATCGGCATCCAATCCCGTGATGCCCCGCGTCCAGCCACGACGTCGCCAAGCATGGTCACCGTCGTCGGCGGGTTCACGAAGCGATAGGCCAGCACCCACAGCACCGAGAGAATCAGGCAGGCCAGCACCAGCTTGGCGATCCAGCCGAAGATGCGCCCGAGCAGCGATCCGCCTTTGCGCTTCCGTTTGTACTTCGGGATGGAGGGCGTGGATTTCCTGGCCATTGGCCCGGCGACTAGCGAGCCGCCGTCGCCGCGCCAAGCTTGGACAGCAACGCCAGCGATCCCGGATCCATCGGCCGATACTTGAGCGCAGCGTCCAGCTCCCGCCGGGCGCCAGCCCGATCATTCTGAGCGAGCAAAGCCGCCGCCAGATCGCGCCGGACCGGATAATGCCAGGCCGGCGGATCCGACACAGAACTGAAGTCGTCGCTCTCCTGCAATTCGGCAGCCTGCTGAAACGCGATCGCTGCTTCCGCTGGGCGACGATCCAACATCGCCGCGCGACCTATCAGCACGTTGCGCGCGATGAAAGTCATCGTCTGGGCCTGAAGCGAACCGTCGTCCTTGCTGAGTTCGCCGGTGATGCCACGGATCGCCGCGGCTTCCCGGCGGACGCCCGCGGCGTTGCCTTGCCGCGCCAGCGCCTCGCCGCGCGCATAATGCCAGGCGGCAATCAGGAACGGCAGTTTCGGCTCCGGCAGCGCCATGACTCGTGCTGGCTCGGCGAATTGCGCCATGGCCAGGTAACCGTTGGCGGCGATGAGCTGGCGGAACGCGCCTGCCTTGGTGTCCGTCTGCGATCGCTCGACCAGCGGCACGCCGAGTTTCAGCGCAATGTCGCGATCGCCGGCCTCCATGGCGCCGCCCAGCCCGAACGTCACATTATGCGCGTGATACGGTAGACCCCACACGCCGTCGGGCTGAGGCAGTCCCAACCGCTTGGCGTTCTCGATGCCGAGCTCGACAGCGCGCAGGTTGGTGCGCGCGGCCTCCTCATAGCGGCCGACCCAATAGTAAGTGTGACTTGGCATGTGCACGAGGTGGCTTGCCCGCGGCGCCAGCGCTGCCAGCTTGTCGGCATAGGGCTCGGCCTTGGCAGGCTCGCCGGCGACCTCGGTCGCGTGAATGTAGAAATGGATAGCCGGCGTGTTGTTCGGATTGCGCTTAAGGATGCCCTCCAGCAGCGGCATCGCCAGCGCGGCGTTAAGTTTCCACTCTTCGTTCGTCTTGGCCGGCGACATCAGCCACGCATCCGCCGCAATTACCGCAATCTCGTCGTCGGTCGGATACTGGCTCGCCAGCGCGGCCATCGCCCGCGCGAAGTTCAGGTCGCCGTTCTTGCCGCCGCTGCCATCCTTGTACCGCAGCTGCAGGGCATGGATCAGCGCGCGCTCGCGTTCTGTGCCATTCGTTTTCGCGAGGTCCGCCGCCTTGTCGGCCTGCGTCGCGAGCTCGCCGACCTCGTCCTCGCTCTTGCCGTAATTAATTGTCGGGCCGGAAGCCCAGGCCTCGCCCCACACGCACATCGCGCAGTGGGGGTCGAGCCGCACTGCCTCCTTCATCGCCTCGATCGCCGCCTTGTGTGCGAAGGCGTGCGCGAGCTGCATCCCATTGTCGAAATAGGCCTGGGCCTTCGGGTTCGTTGTCGTGATCGGGAAGCCGCCGTTGCCATAGCCTTCCAGCAGCATCGGCGTCTTCGGCGCAGCCATGTCACCGTGCGACATGTGGTCTTGCGCGGCGGCGGGCACCGCGGCGAACAGCATCAAGCCAAGCAATTTCTTCATGTGAGCCCCCTCGACCGAAAGCCTAGCACGCCGGCGCGACCGCTCAAGCGCCGTCCTTGCCGCACTGCAGCAAGAGATTTACATCGGCAGCATGACCTCGACCAACGACATCCGCCGCTCCTTCCTCGACTATTTCGAGACCAACGGTCACGCGCGGGTGCAGTCGGCGCCGCTGGTGCCGCAGAACGATCCCACGTTGATGTTCGTCAACGCCGGGATGGTCCCGTTCAAGAACGTCTTCACCGGCCTCGAAAGCCGACCTTATTCGCAGGCGACGAGCAGCCAAAAATGCGTCCGCGCGGGCGGCAAGCACAACGATCTCGACAATGTCGGCTATACCGCGCGCCACCACACCTTCTTCGAGATGCTCGGCAACTTCTCGTTCGGCGACTATTTTAAGGATCGCGCGATCGAGCTTGCCTGGAATCTGCTGACGAATGAGTGGGGGCTGAACCCCAATCGCCTGACCGCCACCGTCTATCACACCGATGACGAAGCCTTCGACCTGTGGCGCAAGATCAGCGGCCTTCCCGAGCACCGCATCATCCGCATTCCGACCAAGGACAATTTCTGGTCGATGGGCGACGACGGTCCGTGCGGGCCTTGTTCGGAAATCTTTTACGACCACGGCGAGCATATCCCGGGCGGACCTCCCGGCAGCCCGGACGAGGACGGCGACCGCTTCGTTGAGGTCTGGAACCTCGTCTTCATGCAGTACGAGCAGGCGGCGGGTGAGATCGTTTCCGAACTCCCCAGCAAGTCGATCGACACCGGCATGGGCCTCGAGCGCATCGCCGCGGTGCTTCAGGGCACCACCGACAATTACGAGACGGACACGTTCAAGGCGCTGATCGCCGCCTCGGAAATGCTGACGTCGAACGCTGCGCCGGACATGGCCGCCAGCCACCGCATCATTGCGGATCACCTGCGCACTTCGGGTTTCCTGATCGCCGACGGCGTGCTGCCGGCCAACGAAGGTCGCGGCTACGTCCTCCGCCGGATCATGCGCCGCGCCATGCGCCACGCGCATCTACTCGGCTCGAAGGACCCGCTGATGTATCGCCTGGTCCCGGCGCTCGTTGCGGAAATGGGCGTCGCCTATCCCGAGCTTCTCCGTGCTCAGCCGCTGATCGAAGCGACGCTGCAGCAGGAAGAGACGCGGTTCCGCCAGACGCTCGCCAACGGCCTTAAACTACTGGACGAAGCTACCGGCGACCTTGCCGAGGGCGGTACGCTGCCCGGCGCGACGGCGTTCAAGCTCTACGACACCTACGGCTTTCCTTACGACCTGACCGAGGATGCGTTGCGCGCCCGCGGAATTCAAGTCGATCGCCCCGGCTTCGACGCCGCCATGGCCGGGCAAAAGGCCAAGGCTCGCGCCGCCTGGAAAGGCTCCGGCGCCAAGGCGAGCGACGACGTCTGGTTCGATCTCGCCGAGGAATATGGTGCGACTGAATTCACCGGCTATTCGGGCGATGAAGGCGAGGGCGTGGTGCTCGCCATCGTCAAGGACGGCGCGCGTGCCGAGACTGCCGAGATTGGCGACACGGTCGAACTGCTGCTCAACCAGACGCCTTTCTATGGCGAGAGCGGCGGGCAGACCGGCGACCAGGGAAAATTGACCACGCTCAAGGGCTTCGTGGGTGAGGTTGAGGATACATCCAAGCCGCTGGGCAAGCTCCACGTCCTGCGGACGAAAATCACTGCGGGCGAGCTCAACCTCGGCGAAACGGTGCATCAGGCCGTCGACGCCGCGCGTCGTGACCGCGTCCGCGCCAATCATAGCGCCACGCACCTCCTGCATGCCGCCCTGCGCCGCCATCTCGGAACCCACGTAACGCAGAAGGGCAGCCTCGTCGCACCGGACTATTTCCGGTTCGACTTCTCCCATCCCAGCGCGCTGACCCGCGACGAGATCGAGGTGGTGGAGGCCGAAGTGAACGCGCAGATCCGCTCGAACGAGACGGTCAGCACCCGCCTGATGACGCCGGACGAGGCCATTGCCGCGGGCGCCATGGCCCTGTTCGGCGAGAAGTACGGCGACGAGGTTCGCGTCCTCTCCATGGGTCGCTTCGACGAGAACGACTATTCGGTCGAGCTGTGCGGCGGCACGCACGTCCGGGCGCTGGGCGACATCCAGCTGCTCAAGATCATCTCGGAAAGTGCCGTGTCGGCGGGCGTCCGCCGTATCGAAGCGCTCACTGGCGAGGCCGCGCGTGCATGGCTCAACCAGCGCGACGCCCGCCTGCGCGAAGCCGCCGCGACGCTGAAGTCCGCGCCGGACGAAGTTCCCGCGCGGATAGCGGCCCTGGTCGAAGACCGGCGCCGGCTCGAACGCGAGCTTGCGGATGCCAAGAAGGCGCTGGCGATGGGCGGCAGCGGCAACGCATCGGGCGCCGCGGAGCCGGAAGACGTGGGCGGCTACAAGTTCCTCGGCCAGATCGCGGAAGGTCTCAATCCCAAGGACTTACGATCCACTGTTGACGAGCTGAAGAAGCGCGTCGGCTCCGGGATCGGCGTGCTTATCGCGGTGAACGAGGGTCGCGCCAGCGTTGCCGTCGGCGTCACCGACGACCTCGTCGGGCAGGTCAGCGCGGTAGACCTGCTCAAGACCGCCGTGGCGGAACTGGGCGGGCAGGGCGGTGGTGGCCGCCCGGACATGGCGCAAGGCGGCGGACCGGACGGGTCCAGGGCCGCCGAAGCCATCGCCGCCGTGAAGGACGCGCTGCAGAAAGTTGCCGCATGATCGACACCGCATCGTCGGCGCCAGTCACATTGAATGGCGCCTGCCATTGCGGTGCGGTCAAATTCACGGCTGAACTGCCAGAGGGCCTGGCGTCGGCCCGTCGATGCACCTGTTCCATGTGCCGAATGCGCGGCGCGGTCGCGGTTACCGGAAGCATCGACGGCTTCACGCTCCTTCAGGGCGAGGCCAAGCTCGCCACCTATCGTTTCAACACCGGCGTGGCCGAACATCACTTCTGCACCGAGTGCGGCATCTACACGCACCACAAGCGCCGCTCGAACCCAAATGAGCTCGGCCTCAATGTCGCCTGCCTCGAAGGCCTGTCGCCGTTCGACTTCAAGGAGGTTGTCGTCAACGACGGCCAGCGACACCCTTCCGACAATGCTGAGCATCGGACTTACGTCGCTGGCGTGCTCCGCTTCGAGGCGGCCCCGGTCGCCTGAACATCCTCGCGGATGCGTCGGCGTCCTAACGTCGGCTCCTCGACCAGTTGCGCATCGGACATGATCTGGCCGCGCAATTCCGCTCGCTTTTCGTGGATTGACGCGATCACCGGCCCCATTGGCGCCCCAACGTCAACGAGCACCGCCTCGGCAAGCTGCAGCGAGGCTTCCAGAGCTTCTGGGACGGCATCGGTTACGCCGGCCTTGTACAGTTGGGCGGCATGAGCGGTGTCGCGAGCACGCGCGATAATCGGCAATTCGGGGACCCATCCGCGAACGCGCCTCGTCAGCTGCGCCACAAGTACTGGGTCATCCATGGTCAGGACCAGCGCGGATGCATGCCCTAGGTGTAGCCGGTCAGCGAGTTCCGGACGGCGGACGTCACCGAAGATCACCGAGTAACCGGCTTCCCGGGCCCGGCGGACGCCATCAACGTCGCTGTCGACTGCGAGATAGGGTTTGCCGTGCGCTATCAGCATGTCCGACACCATGCGCCCGACGCGACCAAAGCCGAAAATGACGACGCGCTGCTTGCCCGAGTAAGCTCCGTCGTCGAGGACGTCGTTCTCAACCCGCCGGGCCATCCGATTGCCAGCGGCGGCCAGCAATGGCGTGACGGTCAAACCAAGCGCCGTCACTGTGGTCCAGAACTCGGCATCAGCCGTAGCGATGATCCCGGCGCTCGCGGCGGCACCTATAACGATTAGGCTGGTTTCCGACGGACTTGCCATCACAACGCCGGTTTCCACCGCCACTGCCGGACGAATGCCTGACGCGCGCAAAAGAAGTGTCGTCACGATCGCCTTCACGACAAGAACCGCAGCCGCCGCGCCCAAAATCGCGGGCCAATTATGCATCAATTCCGGCAGGTCGATCCGCATGCCGACCGTGATAAGAAAAATGCCGAGCGCCAGACCGGCGAGGGGCGTGGTGATTGCCTCGACCTCCGCGCTGTAATCGGTCTCGGCGATGAGGATTCCGGCAATAAGCGCACCTAATATCGGCGATAGCCCGACCGCCCCGGTGGCGAGGCTTGCAAGAATGACGGTCAATAGGCTGATCGACAGGAACAATTCCGGGCTCTTGGTCCGCGCAGCCTGCGCGAACAGACCCGGCAACGCGAGTCGCCCAAGCACCAGCATGGCACCGACCACCAAGAGGCCGAGGATGGCCGTGCGAACGAACTCGCCGGTCTCGGCATGTCCGCCGATAAGCTCGATCAGAAAAAGCATGGGTACCAGCGCGAGATCTTCGAACAGCAGCATGGCAAAGGCCGAGCGGCCGACC
Organism: Sphingomonas flavescens; assembly: GCF_030866745.1. NCBI lineage: Bacteria > Pseudomonadati > Pseudomonadota > Alphaproteobacteria > Sphingomonadales > Sphingomonadaceae > Sphingomonas > Sphingomonas flavescens. Next base: position 443,137 of record NZ_CP133016.1, read on the forward strand.
GCGCGCTCGGTGCCGGTGATCGGCAAGACTAGAGCTGTAGACGACATCGCCAGGGCGAGGCCGAGAGCTACGGACAGCGCAAGCGAAGCTCCGAAGGCGTAGAGACCCGCACCGATGAGCAGCGCTGCGCCGAGCAGTTCCGCAATACCGACGCCAAAGACGGCATTGCGCATCGCGCGGAGCCGCCGAAAGCTGATGTGCAAGCCGGCCGAGAACAACAGCAGGATGATCCCGAGTTCCGCAAAGGGCTCAATCGATTTTGGCTCGGAAATCGAGACGGTGTGCAGCCAAGGATGATCGCGCGCGAGAGCGCCCAGTGCGAAGGGTCCTGCAATGATGCCAACCAGGATAAACCCGATGACCGGCGAAATTTTGAGGCGGGCGAACGCCGGTATGACGATGCCTGCAGCGCCGAGGATCGTCAGCGCGTCGCTTAGTCCATGGCCGCCAATCGATGTCTCTCCTGCCATACCGCCTTTAGAGCAGGCGCGGGGCGGGAAGTCATCCGCAAGCGTTATTGCGGCGGAGGTACACGATGACAAAAACGTTGAAGGCGGGCGACCGCGTATCTTGGAGTTCGCACGGCGGCACCGCCAAGGGCAAGGTCGTCAAAAAGGTCACGTCGCCGATGACCATCAAGGGGCACAAGGTCGCCGCGTCCAAGGACAATCCGGAATATCTCGTCGAGACTGACGAGGGCAAGCGCGCCGCGCACAAGGCAGGATCGCTCAAGAAAGCTTAACAGCTTCCGCATCGCGACTCCGTCTGGCAAGCTGCCGACGTCATGACGTCAGATCCTGACATCATCGTCGTTGGCGGCGGCCCTGCCGGGATGATCGCCGCGCTACTTTTCGCTCGCGCGGGTTGCCGCGTCCACGTCCTTGAAAAGCATGCGGACTTCTTCCGCGATTTCCGTGGCGACACAGTCCATCCCTCGACGATGCAAGTTCTTCATGAACTCGGGCTCCTCGGAGAGTTCCTGAAGCGGCCCCACAACCGCATCGATCGCGCTGAAATCAGCTGGAACGGTCGCCTGATGCAGATCGGCGACCTCACGCACCTCCACATGCCGGCGCCGTTCATCGCGATGATGCCGCAGTGGGATTTCCTCGATTTCCTCCGCGACCATGCAGTGACGCTGCCCGGTTTCCATCTCGCGATGGAAGCGCCGGTCGTCGAATATCTGCAGGAAGCGGGCAGGGTGGTCGGCGTTCGTTTGGCCGACGGCCAAGAGCTCCGCGCCCCGTTGGTAATCGCCGCGGATGGCCGAGATTCCCGCGTGCGGCAGATCCTGCCGCTCGAGGAGCTGGGTGCGCCGATCGATGTGTTCTGGGTGCCCGTCCCCAAAACAGAGAGCGGCACTGCGCTTCGTGGCGCGATCAAGGGCTATCGCTTGATAGTGATGATCGATCGTGGCGACTATTGGCAATGCGCCTTCGTAATCGCCAAGGGTGGCGCAGAGAAAATCATGGCCCGCGGAATCGAAGCGCTTCGGGCTGACTTGCGAGCCGCTGCGCCCGACCTGCCCAACCTGGAGCAGGCGATCCCAGACTTCGACCACGTCCGGCTTCTGTCCGTGTCGCTGGACCGCCTTACGCGCTGGCACATGCCCGGCCTGCTCGCCATCGGCGATGCGGCCCACGCAATGAGCCCGGTCGGGGGCATCGGCATCAACCTCGCCGTGCAGGATGCGGTCTGCACCGCGAATATCCTCGCCGGCCCGATCGCCCGCGGCGAGCAGGTCGACGATCTTCTCGCCAAGGTTCAGGAACGCCGAATGTTTCCGACCCGCGCGATCCAGGGCGCGCAACGCGCTGTGCACGAGCGCGTCCTGCAACCGCTTATCGAAGGTAGGCTGCAAGCAACGGAAAAACCGCCGTTTTTGCTGCGAATGCTAAATCGCTTCCCGCTCCTGCGGCGGATCCCGGGCTATTTCATCGGCCACGGGATCCGCCAGGAGCATGTCCGCTCGCCAAAGGCTTAGGCGGCCACCCCTTCGCCGGCCATGGCCGTCTCGAGGTTATGGACGATCGCGTCGAAAAACTGCTCGGTCGTCATCCACGCCTGCTCGGGGCCAACGAGGATCGCGAGGTCCTTGGTCATCTGGCCCTTCTCGACGGTCTCGACGCACACCCGCTCCAGCGTCTCGGCGAAGCGGACGACATCCGGCGTGTCGTCGAACTTGCCGCGATACTTGAGGCCGCCGGTCCAGGCGAAGATCGACGCGATGGGGTTGGTCGAGGTCGCCTTGCCCTGCTGATGCATGCGGTAGTGGCGGGTCACGGTGCCGTGCGCCGCCTCAGCCTCGATGGTCTTGCCGTCTGGGGTCATCAGCACCGAAGTCATCAGACCCAGCGAGCCGAAGCCCTGCGCGACCTGGTCGGACTGCACGTCGCCATCGTAATTTTTGCAGGCCCAAACGAACTTGCCGCTCCACTTGAGCGCGGAAGCAACCATGTCGTCGATCAGGCGGTGCTGATATTCGATACCAGCAGCCTCGAACTTCGCCTTGTATTCGCTGTCGTAAATCTCCTGGAAGATATCCTTGAAGCGGCCGTCATAGGCCTTGAGGATCGTATTCTTCGTCGAAAGGTACAGCGGCCAGCCGCGGCCGAGGCTGTAGTTGAAGCAGGCGTGGGCGAAATCACGGATGCTTTCGTCCAGATTGTACATGCCCATCGCGACGCCGGCCGCCGGGAAGTCGAACACGTCGAAATCGAGTTCCTGCCCGTCGTTGCCTACCCACTTCATGGTCAGCTTGCCGGGGCCGGGCACCTTGAAGTCGGTCGCGCGATACTGGTCGCCGAAGGCATGACGGCCAACCACGATCGGGTCGGTCCAGCCCGGGATCAGCCGCGGCACGTTCGAAATCACGATCGGTTCACGGAAGATGACGCCGCCCAGGATGTTGCGGATCGTGCCATTGGGCGACTTCCACATCTTGGTGAGCTTGAATTCCTCGACGCGGGCTTCGTCGGGGGTAATCGTCGCGCACTTCACGCCGACGCCATGCTCCTTAATCGCATTGGCGGCGTCGATGGTGACCTGGTCGCCGGTCGCGTCGCGGTTCTCGACCGAGAGATCGTAATAAAGCAGGTCGACGTCGAGATAGGGCTGGATCAGTCGTTCACGGATCCACTGCCAGATGATCCGCGTCATCTCATCGCCGTCGAGCTCGACGACCGGGTTCTTTACCTTGATCTTGGCCATATTTTCCCTGCGTTCTGGTTTGGCGGGCGCTCTAGGACTGCCGCCGCCGGAGGGCAACCGCAGCGTTGTGCGCGCTGATTTGTCCAAGTAAGGCACCGCGATGCCCGCAATCGACAAGCATGACAGCCCGCTTCCCACGACCACTGTAAAGTGGCGCTTTCCGGCCGTTCACCCCGAAGGCCGCAAATATGCGGTGGGTGTCGGCGCAGTCACGCTGCTGGCGTTCCTGTTGCATTGGCAGATGCTCGGATGGCTTCTCGTGGGCCTGACGATTTGGGTCGCGACATTCTTCCGTGATCCGGTGCGGACCACGCCGCGCGGGGAGGGGCTGATCGTCGCCCCTGCCGACGGCCTCATCACCATGATCGCCCGCGTGGCGCCGCCGCCCGAACTACGCGGCGCCGACGGTCTTGCCGACGGCGAGTACACCCGCGTCTCGATTTTCATGAGCGTGTTCGACGTGCACATCAATCGCGCGCCGATTTCGGGCCGCATCAAGCGCATCGCCTACGTTCCGGGCAAATTCGTCAACGCCGACCTCGACAAGGCCAGCGAGGATAATGAGCGGCAGCATTTCCTGGTCGAGAGTGCGGACGGCCTGCGCATTGGGTTTACGCAAATCGCCGGCCTCGTCGCTCGCCGCATTCTGTCGTTCGTGCGCGAAGGCGATGCGGTGGACGTGGGCCAGCGGGTCGGCCTGATCCGCTTCGGCAGCCGTGTCGATGTCTATCTACCGGCGGGAACTGCACCGAAGGTGTTGCTCGGCCAGCGATCGATCGCCGGCGAGACGGTGATTGCCGAGATCGGGAGTGACGTCACGCTGACCGGCATCAGCCAGTGAAGGACGACGCCGACCCGCGGCGCATTCCCTTTCGGGCGATGATCCCCAACGCCATCACGGCGATGGCACTGTGCATGGGCCTAACGGGCGTCCGCTTCGCCATTGGCGCGGAGTGGGAGAAAGCCCTCGCGGCCATCATTATCGCCGGCATCCTTGACGGCATGGACGGCCGCATTGCGCGTCTCCTTCGCGCGCAGAGCAAGTTCGGTGCCGAACTCGATTCGCTGTCCGACAACATCGCGTTCGGAACTGCGCCAGCGCTGATTATCTTCCTTTGGTCACTGCAGGCGGCGCCACGCTTCGGGTGGACCGCGGCGCTTGCCCTGGCGGTCTGCTGCGCACTGCGCCTCGCGCGGTTCAACGCTCGCATGGATGCTGCCGAACAGCCGCACAAATCCGCAGGATTCAACACCGGTGTTCCCGCGCCGGCAGGGGCGGGCCTCGCTTTCGTGCCGATCTATCTGTGGCTGATCACAGGGCGGCCGATCTTTCAGGATTGGCCTTTGGTCATGGCCTGGACGATCTTCATCGCCGCACTGATGATCTCCAGCCTGCCGACCTACAGCTGGACGAGCATCCGGATCAGGCGTGAGTGGCGGCTGTTCGCGCTCGCGGGTGTCGCCCTTTTTGGCGCAGCCTTGCTCACCGCCCCATGGATCACACTGCTGGCGCTGTCGTGTGTCTACCTGCTGATGATTCCATCAGCCTTGGCAAGCTACGCGAGGGTCAGGCGGCGGCGCGCCATTCCGCGGTTGCCCGCATAGGCTGCTGCAGCCGGGGCCGGGTGCGCATGCGAACCGGCATCGCCTGAACGGGACTGACGGCCGGCTTGCCCTTAAGCGCGGCGAGGATTTTCCCGCCGCTCTCTTCGAGCACCGCCGCGCCGACGACGACCAACAACCAAACCAGAACCAGAAAAACGAGGGTGCCCAACGCTGCAGTCATTGCATCATGTCCCTTCTTGGGAGCGCCTAACCATGCTGGACCTGATTTGTTCCAGTAGAGCGGCAGCGCTCTGGTGAGACGACTCAATGTTCCCTATATGTTCTAACGTGTCAAGCGGCGGCTCGCACCCTTGAAAGCCAGCCTCCGTTCCGCTAGAGGGCCGCGCATTCCACAAGCGGAGCCAACATACCGGTGCCGGCCGTAAGGCTGGTCATTCGGCTCCGCTGAGGCAAAACCGGAAGGAGAAAGACTATGGCGGCCACGGTCGTCACCATGCAGCAATTGCTCGAAGCCGGAGCGCACTTCGGCCACCAGACCCATCGTTGGAACCCCAAGATGAAGCCGTACATCTTCGGCGACCGCAACGGGGTGCACATCATCGACCTGTCGCAGACGGTTCCGCTGTTCTCGCGCGCGCTCGACTTCGTCCAGCAGACCGTTGCCCGTGGAGGCAAGGTTCTGTTCGTGGGCACCAAGCGCCAGGCGCAGGACGCGATCGCGGAAGCTGCGGCCGCTTCGGGTCAGCACTTCGTCAATCACCGCTGGCTGGGCGGCATGCTCACCAACTGGAAGACGATCTCGAACTCGATCAAGCGCCTCAAGACGCTCGAAGAGCAGCTGTCGGGCGACACCGCCGGCCTCACCAAGAAGGAAGTCCTTCAGCTGACGCGTGAGCGCGACAAGCTGGAGAAGAGCCTTGGCGGCATCCGCGACATGGGCGGCCTGCCGGACATCATGTTCGTGGTCGACACCAACAAGGAAGAGCTGGCGATCAAGGAAGCCAACACGCTCGGCATCCCGGTCGTCGCGATCCTCGATTCCAACAGCGACCCGAGCGGCATCGCGTTCCCGGTCCCGGGCAATGACGACGCCAGCCGCGCGATTCGCCTGTACACGGACTCGGTGGCGCAGGCCGTCGGCCAGGGCCGTCAGGGCAATGCGTCGTCGCGCGGGCAGGACATCGGCGCGATGGCCGAGCCTCCGGTCGAGGCCGCGCTCGAAGCCTAAGGCTTGGGCGCCTCGGAAAACGGGGCGCCATTCCTATCTATCTGACTGGACCCCGGTCGTCGCCGGGGAACGAAAGGACAATGGACATGGCGGAGATCACAGCCGCAACCGTGAAAGAACTGCGCGAGCGCACCAGCGCCGGCATGATGGACTGCAAGAAGGCGTTGGCCGAAAACAACGGCGACATGGAAGCCGCCATCGACTGGCTGCGTGCCAAGGGCCTGTCGGCTGCTGCCAAGAAGGCGGGCCGCACCGCCTCGGAAGGCCTCGTCGGCGTGACCGTCGAGGGCAATCGCGGCGCGGTCGTTGAAGTAAACTCGGAAACGGACTTCGTTGCCAAGAACGAAACCTTCCAGGAATTCGTTCGCAACGTGGCCAAGCTTGCGCTGCAGACCGGCAATGACGTCGAGGCGCTGGCTGCGGCGGCTTATCCCGGCGGCGGCACGGTTCAGGACAAGCTGACCGAGAACATCGCCACCATCGGCGAAAACCAGTCGCTGCGCCGCGCGGCCGTATTGGAAGTGAGCGAGGGCGCCATTGTGCCTTACGTTCACAATCAGGTCGTTCCGGGTCTCGGCAAGATCGGCGTGCTGGTCGCGCTCGAGAGCGCCGCAGCCTCCGATACGCTGACCGCCCTTGGCAAGCAGATCGCGATGCACGTCGCCGCTGCGCACCCGCTGGCGCTTAACGCCGATGATCTCGACGCCGACCTGATCGAGCGCGAGCGTTCGATCGCCATGGAAAAGGCAAAGGAAAGCGGCAAGCCGCAGAATATCGTCGAGAAGATGGTCGAAGGCGGCCTCGCGAAATTCCGCAAGGAAAGCGCTCTACTTAGCCAGTTGTTAGTGCACGACGGCAAGACGCCGATTTCGGACGTCGTCGCCGCTGCTGCGAAGGACGCTGGCTCGCCGATCACGCTCGCGGGCTTCATCCGCTTTCAGCTCGGCGAAGGCATTGAGAAGAAGCAGGAAGACTTCGCAGCCGAAGTCGCGGCAGCTGCCGGCACCAACAAGGCTGAGCCAGTCGCCTAACCGACGACGCTGCCCTAAGGCAGTTGGCAACAGGGCGGCTCGGCCATAAAGGCTGGGCCGCCTTTGTCATAACTGGGAAACATTCGCCGCATGACCGTCCCGCGTTTCAACCGCATCTTGCTGAAGCTGTCGGGCGAAGCGCTCATGGGGCAGGGCCAGTTCGGCATCGACCCCGCTACGGTCGCAAGCATGGCCGAAGAGGTCAAGGCGGCCAAGGAACAGAGCCATGAGCTCTGCCTGGTGATCGGGGGCGGCAACATCTTTCGCGGGATGGCCGGTGCGGCCAAGGGCATGGACCGCGCCCAAGCTGATTACATGGGCATGCTGGCAACGGTCATGAACGCGCTCGCGATGCAGAATGCGCTGGAGCAGATCGGTGTCGAGACCCGCGTTCAATCGGCGATCAAGATGGACCAGGTCTGCGAACCGGTGATCCGCCGCCGCGCCGAACGCCACCTCGCCAAGGGCCGTGTCGTCATCTTCGCCGCCGGGGTCGGCAGCCCGTACTTCACCACCGATACCGGGGCTGCGCTCCGTGCCGCCGAAATGAAGTGTGACGCGCTGTTCAAGGGAACCAGTGTGGACGGCGTCTATGATGCCGATCCGAAGAAGAAGAGCGGCGCCAAGCGCTACGACACCATCAGCTTCGACCGCGTGCTGGCGGACGACCTCAAGGTGATGGACGCCGCTGCCGTCGCCTTGTGCCGTGACAACAACATACCGATCGTGGTGTTCAACATCCGGCAGTCCGGCAATCTTGCCGAGGTGCTCGCCGGACGTGGGATCGCAACGGTCGTCGAGAACGGAGAGTAAGACATGGCTACCGATACTGCCGACCTCAAGCGCCGCATGCATGGCGCGGTCGAAGCGCTGAAGCACGATCTCGTCGGTCTTCGGACTGGGCGCGCCTCGACTGCCTTGCTCGATCCCATCCAGGTTGAGGTCTACGGCGCCAACATGCCGCTCAACCAGGTTGCGACGGTGTCGACGCCTGAAGCGCGCATGCTCGCGGTACAAGTGTGGGATCGCTCGAACGTGCAGCCCGTGGAGAAGGCAATTCGGGCCGCGGGCCTTGGTCTCAACCCGATCACTGATGGCCAGATGATCCGCTTGCCGATCCCTGAACTGACCGAAGAGCGCCGCAAGGAACTTGCGAAGCTGGTCGGCCAATATGCCGAAAAGGCGCGCGTGGCCGTCCGCAACGTGCGCCGCGACGGCATGGATGGGCTCAAGGCCGATGAGAAAAAGCACGAGATCAGCGAGGACGAGCGCAAGCGCCTCGAGACCGAGGTGCAGAAGCTGACGGACGACACCATCAAGGAAGTCGACGACGCCGCGGCCGCCAAGGAAAAGGAAATCCTCGGCAAGTGACCGCTGCACCGGCCCCGAAAGCGGGCGCGGCGGATAACGCGGCCGGCTTGGCAGGGGGCGGTCCGCGCTCCACGCCGCGCCACGTCGCGATCATCATGGATGGCAACGGCCGCTGGGCACAGCAACGCGGCCTTCCGCGCGCGGCTGGGCATAAGGCCGGCGCCGAGTCTGTCCGGCGTGCCTTGCAAGCGGCTACCGACAACGGTGTAGAAGTCCTTACGCTTTATGCCTTTTCTTCCGAGAACTGGCGCCGCAGCAGCGAGGAAATCTCCGACCTCACGGCGCTGATGCGCTATTATCTGGAGCGTGAGCTTAAGACGCTCGAGAAGGAGAAGGTCCGGCTCAAGCTGATCGGCGACTATTCCGCGTTCGGCGGCGAGCTGGTGGAGCGGCTGGAGCGCGCCGTCGAGCGCTGCGCTGATAATAGTCGGATCACGCTGGTAGTGGCGCTGAATTACGGATCGCGGGCGGAGATTGCCGCAGCTTCGCGCCGATTGGCGGCGAAGGCCGTCCGCGGCGAAATCGAATTACCCGCGATCACCGAGCAGGCCATCGGCGCCGAGTTGCAGACCGCGGATTTGCCCGAGCTCGATCTCCTGATCCGCACGTCGGGGGAGGTGCGGCTGTCCAACTTCCTTCTTTGGCAAGCCGCCTACGCCGAGCTTCTCTTCCTTGACACGCTTTGGCCTGACTTCGATGAGGCGGCTTTCACCAATGCGCTTGCAGTCTATGCGCGCCGGCAACGCCGGTTTGGCGGCCGATGAACGAGCTTTCGGTTCGCGCCCTCACCGGCCTAATCCTGATTGCGATTGCGCTGATCGCGGCAGTGCAGGGCGGTTACGTCCTCGCCGTCTTGGTCGCCGCAATCGCGACATTGATGTTCTACGAGTGGACCCGGCTGACGAAAGGCTGGGGCGCTGGGTGGTATCTTGGCGGTTTCATCTACGCGCTGTTGCCCGCCTTGGCACTGCTGTGGATCCGCGAACGGGATGTGCACGGTCTCGCACTGCTGATCTGGGCCTTCATCGTAACCTGGTCGACCGACATTGGCGCGTACTTCTCCGGCCGCCGCTTCGGACGCCGTAAGCTTGCTCCGACGCTAAGCCCCAACAAGACGGTCGAAGGACTTGCTGGAGGCGTTATTGCTGCCGCTTTACTTGGTGGCGCATGGGCAATCGCGATGGACCTTGGGAAACCTCTGCTGTTGCTGGCGCCCGTGTTCGCCATCTTCGCGCAGGCGGGCGACTTGTTTGAAAGCGGCATGAAGCGCCGGGCGGGCGTCAAGGATTCCGGAGCGCTTCTGCCTGGCCATGGCGGCGCTCTCGATCGCCTTGACGGATTGGTCCCGGTCGCGATCCTGACCGCAGCGGCGCAGATGTGCGGACTGACGTGAAGCGCAGAATCTCAATCCTCGGCGCAACGGGTTCGATCGGCGAGTCGACTCTGGACTTGGTTGAGCGCGAACCCGATCGCTTCGCCGTTGAAGCTGTCACCGCGGGCAGCAACGCTGCGTCCTTGGCCGACATTGCCCGGCGCACGGGGGCCCGCCTCGCAGTAATCGCGGACGAAACCAAGCTTGACGAACTTAAGTCGCTGCTTGCCGGGACAGATTGCCGCGCGGCCGCCGGTGAGCAGGCATTGGTCGAAGCGGCCTCGTGTGCGGATTTCGTCATGGCTGCCATCGTCGGATGTGCCGGCCTTCGGCCGACAATGGCCGCGGTGGAAGCCGGTGCAACCGTGGCCCTCGCGAATAAGGAGGCGCTGGTCACTGCGGGCGCATTGATGACGAGTGCCGCTATAGCGAGCGGCACCACGCTTCTGCCAGTCGACAGCGAACATAATGCAATCTTTCAATGTCTTGCGGGTAACCGCGAGGAGGACGTGTCAAGAATAATTCTGACGGCCAGTGGCGGGCCGTTCCGCACTGCGTCAGCGGAGACGATCGACAATGCGACGCCGGCTGAGGCTATCGCTCATCCCAATTGGTCGATGGGCGCCAAGATTTCCGTCGATTCCGCGACACTAATGAACAAGGGTCTCGAGCTCATCGAGGCCTCATACCTTTTTGGCCTGCCGTCTGATCGGCTGGATATCGTGGTGCATCCGCAATCCGTCATCCACTCGATGGTGGAATACATCGATGGCTCGGTTCTCGCGCAACTGGGCAGCGCCGATATGCGCATTCCCATCGCTTCCGCGCTTGCCTGGCCGCAGCGCATGGTGACGCCAGCTGCGAAACTGGACCTTGCATCGATCGGCAGGCTCGAATTTGAAGAGCCCGATCTCGAACGGTTTCCGGCTCTGGCACTGGCTCGCCAGGCGCTGGAAGCGGGCGGTGCGGCGGCGATCGTGCTCAACGCCGCGAATGAGATTGCCGTCGAACAATTCCTGGCCGGCAACATCCGTTTCGTCGATATTGCTGGCTGCGTACGCCAGGCGCTCGACGAGGCGGAATTCGACACGCCGCGCTCAATCGGCGATGTGTTGGAGGTCGACAGGGTGACCCGAGCGCGGACCCGCGCCATGATGAAGGCGAGCTGCGCTTAAGATGTTTTCCTCCCCACCGCTCTGGCTGATACTCGTCGCATTCGTGGCGATGCTGGGCCCACTCGTGTTTTTCCATGAGCTTGGGCACTATTCGGTTGCGCGTCTATTCCGCATTCCCGCGGAGACGTTCTCAATCGGCTTTGGCCGCGAGGTGATCGGCTGGACCGATCGGCAGGGAACCCGCTGGAAGGTCGGATGGCTGCCTTTGGGCGGCTACGTAAAGTTCGTGGGCGATATGAGTCCCGCAAGCAATCCAGCGGATCTCGAGTCCATTCCCGAGGAGCTGCGTGGCCACGTGTTCCAGGCCAGGCCGGTCTGGCAAAGGTTTCTGGTCGTGCTGGCCGGCCCCGCGGCAAACTTCCTGCTCGCGATCTTGATCTTCGCCGCCTTCTTCATGCTGCTTGGTGCGCCGCAGACGAACGTCGTCGGCGCGGTGGAGCCAGGTACGCCGGCGGCGCGTGCCGGTCTCCAGCCCGGAGACAAGATCTTGTCGGTAGGCGGGCGTGAAACCCCGACTTTCAATGATCTGCGGACCGTCGTTTCCCTTCGCGCCGGCGAGCAGGTCGATGTCACATACGAGCGGGACGCGGAAGCCCGGCACGTCGACGTCCAACTAAAGGCGGACACCTTTACTGACCAGTTCGGGAAACCACAGAAGAAGGGCCTGCTGGGCATCGCCCCGACGTCGACCGTGTTGGCGCCGCTATCCCCACTCGCTGCGCTGGGCGCTGCGGTCGATTACACCTGGCGGCTGGTCGTCTCAACGGTCGATGGCCTTGGCCGCATCATGAGCGGACAAATTTCTCCGAAAGCGATCGGCGGTCCGATTTCGATCGCCAAGGTCGCGGGAGAGGGCGCGTCATTGGGCCCGCTGGCCTTCGTGTCGCTGCTCGCATTCCTCTCAATTAATCTCGGATTCATCAACCTGTTGCCAGTCCCGATGCTCGATGGAGGGCACCTCTTGTTCTACGGCGTCGAGGCCGTCCGCCGGCGTCCGCTCAGTGCGGAAGCCCTGGAATGGTCGTTCCGTGGTGGACTCGCGGTTCTCTTCGCGCTGATGGTGTTTACAACGCTCAATGATTTGAGCTCGCTGGGCCTGTGGGATCGGTTACAGCGCTTGATTGGCTAGAAGGGTTGGGGCAGGGGCACTAACCGGGGCTTGGCGGCGGAGCGCGCCGCGTCTGCACCAACTACTCACAAGGCGGGGACGCGTGATTTCAAGATCGAAGAGTTTTAACCGGCGCGCCGGTTCTTTGCTTCTAGTCGGGACGGTCCTTGGCGGCTCTGCGGTGCCCCTGTGGGCTCAGGCTGCTGCGCCGGCCCAGATCGCGCCTCCGCCGCCGGCGATGACCGTCGCCGCGCCGGCACCGGCAGAGCGTCAAATCCGCTCAATTCTCGTCAAGGGCAGCCAGCGTCTCGAGCCCGAAACGATTCGGGCCTACGCCAATCTGTCCCCCGGCCAGACCTACACCGCACAGACGCTCGACCAAGCCCTAAAGGACCTCTACGCAACCCAACTCTTCGCCGACGTTCAGATCACGGGCGCGGACACGGGTGACCTCGTCATCGCCGTCCGTGAGAACCCGGTTATCAATCGTATCATCCTTGAGGGCAACAAGCGCCTAAAGGACGACAAGATCACGCCAGAGATCAAACTGGCGCCGCGGCAGATCTTCACACGCAGCGCCGCTCGCGCCGACGTCGATCGCATCCTTGAGCTCTATCGGCGGCAAGGCCGCTTCGCTGCGCGCGTCGAGCCGAAGATCGTCCAGCTCGATCAGAACCGCGTCGACGTCGTTTTCGAGATCTACGAAGGCGATCTCGCCAAGGTTCGCGCGATCAACATCCTCGGCAACACGCATTATCCAGACGGCCGCCTGCGCAAGGAAATGTACACGCGGCAGACCGGTGGTTTGCTTGGGTTCATGAAGTCCAATGACACCTACGACCCGGACCGCCTCGCAGCCGACCAGCAGAAGCTGCGCGCCTTCTATTTGACGCAGGGCTATGCCGACTTCCGCGTCGTTCAGGCGCTCGCCGAGCTGACGCCGGACCGCCGCGACTTCGTGATCACCTACGTCGTCGAGGAAGGTCCCCGCTACAAATTCGGCACCGTCGAGGCCGACAGCGCGCTTCGCGACTTCCCGAACAGTGAGGTCCTCGCAAAAGCGAAAATTCAGCCAGGCGCCTGGTTCAACGCCAAGCAGGTTGAAGACGCGGTCACGAACCTCAACGAGGCAGCGGGCAACCTTGGCTACGCATTCGCCGACATCAGTCCCGCCTATAATCGCGATGCCGAAAAGCGGGTGATGAACCTCACGATCAAGGTCGCGCCAACGCCGCGCGTCTACGTTGAGCGGATCGATATCACCGGCAATACCGCGACCCGTGACAAGGTCATTCGTCGCGAATTCCGCCTGAACGAGGGCGACGCGTTTAGCGCGCTTCGCGTGAAGCGCAGCCAGGACCGGATTCAGAGCTTGGGCTTCTTCCAGGAGAAGCTGGAGATCAAGCAGACCGAAGGGTCGGCGCCCGATCGCGTGGTTCTCGGCGTCAACGTTGAAGAAAAGCCGACCGGTCAGTTGTCCCTTTCCGGCGGCTATTCGAGCCTGGAGCGCTTCGTAGTCCAGCTCGCAGTTTCGCAAAATAATTTCATGGGCAAGGGCCAATCCCTGGATGCCTCGCTGAACTGGTCGCAATATTCGAAGTCGGTCGAGCTCGGTTTCACCGATCCCTACTTCCTGGATAAGTCGATCATCGTCGGCGCGAACCTGTTCCGTCGCGATTACCGCAGCTTCAACTTCATCGGCAACAACCGGAATACGACCTATTCGCAAACTAGCACCGGCGGTGCGCTGCGGTTCGGCTTCCCGATCACCGAATATTGGAGTTTCGGCGGCCGTTACAGCTTGAGCAACGACAAGCTCTCGCTCGACAAGAATACGTTCTATACAAACGGCACCTGCAACCCCGACCTCGCGGGTCGCTACCTGTGTGACGAAATCGGCACGCGTCTGACGTCGTTGATCGGCGTGTCTACGATCTACGACGATACGGACGGGCTTCATCCGACCCGCGGACAGCGGCTGAGCCTGTCGCAGGATTTTGCCGGCCTTGGTGGCGACGTGCGCTATCTGCGCTCGCGCGTCGACGCGACCAAGTATCGCAGCATTGGCGGAGGATGGGTCGTCTCGCTCCACGGCGAGGGTGGCTTCATTGCGCCGTTGCAAAAATCGCCGGGACCCGGTCGTGACGCGATCCGGCTGACCGATCGGTTCTTTGATCCGGGTCTTCGCGGCTTCGATATCCGCGGCATCGGCCCCCGCATTCAGCGCCGGAACTATACCTGTACCGATTCTACCACAAATGCGGACCAAACGGTCACCTGCAATGCGGTGGGCTTCACCGACGCTAAGGCTATTACGACGGACGCCATTGGTGGCCGTGCCTATTACATGGGCCGTTTGGAACTGGAGTTTCCGGTGAGTTCCGGCCTCAAAAGCCTCGGTCTCCGTCCCTCGGCCTTCGTCGACGTCGGATCGCTGTGGAAGGTCACGCAGCCCAACCTCAGCGATTACACCACGATTTGTTCGCGGGCGGCGACGGAGACGGTTCCCGCGGATGAAATCCGGCTTGCGCCCGGGCAGGGCATTAACTGCCCGACCGGTTACGCGCGCATCGATGGATACAAGGAGTTCTTCCTCGGCAATTCGCCGAAGCCACGGTTGACGATCGGTGTCGGCGTCAACTGGGTTTCGCCGTTCGGTCCGCTGCGGATCGACATTGCCAAGGCGCTCCTCAAGCAACCAGGGGACGACACCAAATTGTTCAGCTTCAACGTAGGAACTCAATTCTGATGACGAAAACTCTGCTCATTGCCGCGTCGCTGACTGCGGTCGCCATTCCTTCCGTCGCGCAGGCGCAGGCGCTTCCCGCGGCCGTCGTTGCCGTTGTCGACATCGAAAAGGTGACCAGCACGTGCAACGCGTGCCGTACCGCTATTACCGCCCTGCAAGGCCAGGTGACCGCGCTGCAGAACCGCGAGCGTACCCTGGGCACGCCCCTCGAAACTGAAGGAAAGTCCATTCAGACTGCGATCGACGCGCTGAATGGCAAGGAGCCCGACGCGGCGCTGAAGACTCGCGTACAGTCCTTTGGAACGAAGCGTCAGCAGGCGATGGCCGAATTGGAGCGTGGCAAGCAGCAGATCGGCCTGAATCAGCAGTATGTGAACAAGCAGATCGGCGACAAGCTTGGTCCGATCTACTCGCAGGTGATGCAAAAGCGCGGCGCCAACCTGATGGTCGAAATCGGCACCACGCTCGCCAGCGGTGCGGCGCTTGACGTCACCAATGACGTCCTGACCGCGCTGAACGCGGCGCTGCCGTCGATCTCGACTACCGCTCCGGCTCAGCCGGCGCAGCAGCAGCGCACGCAGCCGCAGGGCCGCTAAGCTTGAACGATAAACCGGCCGGCGCCGCCACATCCGCATCGGGCGGTCCGCTCGACATCAAGCGGGTGATGGCGGCGCTGCCGCACCGCTATCCGATGCTGCTCGTCGACCGGGTCGAAAGCCTCGACCCGGACACGGGCATCGTCGCGATCAAGGCGGTGAGCATGAACGAAGAATTCTTCCAGGGGCATTTCCCGGGAAGGCCGATCATGCCCGGCGTCCTGCAGGTCGAGGCGCTGGCCCAGGCTGCCGGCGTGCTGGCCGTAGAAAGCCTTGGTCTCGCCGGTTCCGGCAAGCTCGTCTACTTCATGTCGATCGACAACGTGAAGTTTCGCAAGCCTGTCGAACCCGGCGTGCTACTCCGCCTAGAGGTGCAATTCCTCCAGAAGCGCTCGCGGGTGTGCAAGTTCTCCGGCAAGGCCATGCTCGACGGCGAAGTTGCAACCGAATGCGAATTCACGGCGATGATCGCCGACCCTCCGGCCTGATATTCAACGGCTGAGGCGGACCCCGCCGAACAGCCCGCGCGGATTGGTCCGGTAACTGTACACGTCCTGATAGTGCTGGTTGAGAAGGTTCGAGCCGCGGGCGAACAGCTCGACGCCGGGCCTTATCGCGTAAGCCACGCGTGCATCCGCCAGCCAGTATGATCCAAGCGTCACCCGGTCGAACGGGAAGACGTCGCGATTATCCAGATGCTTGCCCACGTAAGCGAGCGAGGCGCCGTAAGTGAATGCCCCCGATTTGCCATCGACCGCCACTGCGCCGCTGTGCTTCGGGCGGCGAACCTCGGTCTGCTGTCCGCCAGACAAAGCATCCAGCTGCGTGGACTTTAAATAGGCATAGTTCGCCGACAGGCGGATGGCGGCAGTCGGCATCCAATCGAGCGTTGCCTCCACGCCGGAGCGCTTGCTCTTCCCCGTTGCATTTATGACGCTGGTGAAGGTGGCGTTGTTGACGATCTCGTCGCGCAAACGCTGCTGATAGCCGGTCAGGGAGGCGCCGACAGTGCCGCGCCGATAACGAAGCGACAGCTCGAACCCTCGTGAACTTTCCGGCTTCAAATTGGGGTTGCCGACGAAGCTTCCAGGGAAGAAGCCGTACAGGTCGAAAAAGGTCGGTTGCGCTATGCCTTCCCCATAGGAGCCGGCGAGGGCGAAGCCGTGACCCAGCTGGCCAAGCAGGGACGCGCGAAGGGTCGTCGCGTCTTTGAAGCGGTCGAAGCTGTCGTGCCGGACCGCGACGTCGGCGGCTACGCTGTCGGTCTCCGCGCGCCATTCGCCGGCGACGGAAGTGTGGCGGCGGGTGCGGTCCTGGTTCGTGAAACCGCCGAAAGCCGTGTCGCGGGCATGGAACTCTTCGCGCTCGGTGTCCGCGGCGACGATCAGACGGTGGGTGACAGCGCCGGTCGTCAGCTTCCGCTCCAACTGGGCCGATAGGTTGCGACGCTCGCCGCGAGTCCGGTTCTGCTCGAGTTCCGCGAGGTAATTTTTGTTTGAAGACCCAAGCAATGTGCCGGCGACCTTCGCCCGCCAGTCCGACGCGTCATCGCCGTAGATTGCCCACACGCGTCCCGCCGTCAGCCGGTTGCGACTATTGTCCAGCGTGTCGGTATGAGCCCCGGTGAACAGGTCGAAGCCGTCGAACTGCGAGCGGCCGGTAAGGGCCAGTAGCGACGCGCCGACGTGGAGCAAGTTGGTCGGTCGCCAAGTCCCGCGCAACCGACCCGACAGGTTTCGATACCCGTCCTTGTCGCCCGGGCCCTCGACACTGTTGATGCCACGGGCTCTTTGGAAGCCGATGGCGCCGCTCAGGCTCGTACGCTCGCCGGCGTAGCTCGCCGAGCCGCTGCCGCGAACGGATCCAAACGAACCGGCCTCTGCGCTCGCGGAATAGCCATCAACGTCGTCGACCCCGTTGACGGCAATCACGCCGCCGATCGCTTCCGATCCCCACAGTGCCGATTGCGGCCCGCGGACGATCTCAAGCCGCGACGCCAAGTCGGCATTCAGGATCTCGTACCGAGGCGTGTCGCCTGACGCGGGGTCGTCGATTTTGATGCCGTCCACGAACAGCAAGGTATGGTTGGCTTCGGCGCCGCGGATGCGGATTTCGGTCAGGGAACCGGCGGGACCGGAGGTGACGACCGCAGCCGAAGGCGTCAGGCGGATGAGATTGCTGAGCAATGGTTCGGACAGGCTGTCGATGAGTTGCCTGTCGATGACGGAAACGCTGGCTGCGGTTTGATCTTGCGCTTGCGGCGCGTGGGACGCGGTGATGACGATCTGGTCGGCAGGGACGGGGGGTACGGGCATTCAATCCTCCTTTGACGAAGTCGTCACGGAGGGATCGCTGTGTTCACACAGCGTTGCCCCACGTCCCATGGCTGGTCCCGGCCAAGGAAACGGACGACGGACCAAGGCAGGTTCCTGACTTCGCCGAAAAGGCTCGGCGTTCACAGTTGCGGGCACAGTGCCGGAATTTCGCCGGCTTCCCTTTGAACCGCCCCCGCCAGCAGAAGCTGTGGGCGGCACCCTAGTCGGTGGCGGCTGCTAGTCGCTCGCGACTTGGGCTGTCAAATCGCGAAATCTGGCGCTAAACGGCACGTCATGAACGCCAACACCCGCTTGCTTGCGCTGCTTTCGGCAATTCTCGCCGTGGCCGCACTCCGCCTCGTGCCCCATCCGCCAAACTTCACGCCCATCGGCGCGATGGCGCTCTTTAGTGGTGCGTATCTCGGCCGGCGCGCGCTGGCCTTCGTGGCGCCGCTCGCAGCCCTGCTGCTGAGCGATCTGGTGCTCGGTTTCTATCACGGTATGGCGACCGTCTACCTGAGCACGGCACTCGTCGCGGTCATCGGAATGCTCGCCCTGCAGCGCCGTTCCGCGCTACGCATCGGCAGCGCAGCCGTTTTTGGCTCCTTGCTCTTCTTCGTCCTGACCAACCTCGGCATGTGGTGGTTCAGCGGCTTCTATCCGCACACCCTGACCGGGCTCGAGGCCTGCTACGTCGCGGCGATCCCGTTCTTCCAGAACAGCCTTGCTGGCGACTTGTTCTATACTACGTTGCTGTTCGGCGGCTTCGCGTTAGCTGAACGGATGTTGCCGGCCCTCCAAGTGGACCAGCGTCAGCCAGCCTGACCGTCGGTTGCAACCTGGCGCCTCCTTCTGTAGAGGCGCCGCTCATCCTTTCGCTGCTGGTCGGAAACCAGCGGCTAACCCAAGGAAAAATCAGATGAAGTCCGATACGCATCCCGATTATCACATGATCACCGTCGAAATGACCGACGGGACCAAGTTCCAGACCCGTTCGACCTGGGGCAAGGAAGGTGACACGCTTCACCTCGACATCGATCCCACAGCGCACCCGGCCTGGACCGGCGGCAACTCGAAGCTGCTCGATACGGGCGGCCAGGTTGCGCGCTTCAACAAGCGCTTCGGCGGGCTGAGCCTCGGCAAGAAGTAGAAGGTGCGGTTTTCGGCACTGACCTCGGCTCCCACGCTGGAGACCGAGCGTCTGGTGTTGCGCGGCTTTCGCGAGGACGATCTCGACGCGCATGCGGCGATGTTGTCCGACCCCGTGGTCATGGAGCATTTCGGTGGCCACCTGTTCGGCCGCGAGGATGCGTGGCGCCGTTTGGTCGGCGGGGTAGGGCTGTGGCAACTGCAGGGCGTCGGCCTGCTCGCAGTCGAGCGGAAGGCTGACGGCAAGCTGATCGGCCACGTGGGCCTGTTCGACTATCACCGCGAAATGACGCCCTCGATCGAAGGCAAGCCGGAGCTCGGTTACATCTTCGCCGCGGAAGCCCACGGGCAGGGTTTCGCCGGCGAGGCTTGCGGCGCCCTCATGCAATGGGCCGACGAGGCAGTTGAGGCGGCGGAGGTGATGGCAATCATCGCACCAACCAACGCTCCCTCCATGCGGCTGGCAGAGCGGCTCGGCTTCCAGCGGCTACTGGACGCTATCTATCGGAACGAGCCGACCACGCTGTGGACCCGGGCTTTACCAGCCTCCACCACCTCCGCCGCCTCCACCGCCGCCTGAGAAGCCGCCGCCGCCGGAGCCGCTGCTCGAGCCGGGGGCGGTCGAGGCGGAGCTGATCGCGCTGGAGAGGGAGGAGCCGACGTTCTTCGCGAAACCGTCGGGGTCGGACCAGGGGCTGTGGTTGCCGGAGTACCACATGAAGCCCTGCTGACCCTGCGCGGCAGCGGCGGCGAGGACGCTCGCGAAGCGGTCGGCCCAGCGGTTTTCGACGCCAAGCGCGATTGCGTAGGGCAGGAAGCGCTCGAATATCTCGGGCGTATCCTCGGGCGGGTTCATGCGGTCGAGCCGCTCGCGCTCGGTGATCGAGAGATACTGCTTGAAGCCGGCAATGCGGTCGAGAACCTTGCGCCCGTCGAGCGTCGGCGCGTCGATCCAGAAGAAGGCGGAGATCACGAGCGGGATCGCAGCCAGCGCGGGAAGGAAGGGCAACAGCCAGCCCGTGGCCAGCGCCTGGGCGAGGATGGGGAAGCCGGTAAAGAGCGCGAGGATGCCGAAGATGGCGGCCATGCCTGTCGCGAGACATTTGCCGGTCGAGCTCGCAGTCTGCACCCACGCGAGCAGCAGCGCTGCCGTCGTAGCCGCCCCGAGCGATACGAGGACGAGCCGCACAACCAGTCCGGCCGCAGCGACGATCGCGGCGGCGACGAGCCACAAAGCGGCGATGAAAATCAGGACGCCCGCGATCGCCCAGCCCCAATTCTTGTTAAACAGTTTCCCTTCGTACTTGGCCTTCAGATCGGCATCCAAGGCCTTCTTCGCGGACGAAAAATCTTCGTGGTTCTTCTGCTCCATGATGATTGAGTCATCACTGGCGAAGAGCTTCGGCAGCGCGGCATTCTCGTCGCTGGTCAGCGGCTTGTCGGATTGCAGGCGGTCGATCCGCGTCTTGTCGCTGGAGAACCAGCCGCCTTCCTCTTCGACGAGTTTGACGTGGCCCTTAACCCCCATGTCGATCAGCGCCGCCGCGAAGGTGCGGTCGTCGCTGCCCATCCGGGTGACGTAACGGACCGCCGCGGGGCTGAGGTCGTCAGGCGGCGAGAACAGTGGGACGACGGTTCCGGCGGGGGGATCCCGGCCGACCCGGCGATAGGCGAAGATGTAGAAAGCGACGATGCCGATCAGGCCGAGGCCACCGACGATCGGCGGTCCGTTGTCGGCCAGCCAGTCGTGCAGCCGACTCGCCGAGCTTGGTGCCGCAACGACGTCCTTCGGGAAGGCCACCGCGACGGACAGCCCTTCGCCTGGCCCGAGCGGTCCCGTCGTCCTGATCAATATGTCGCCCGGCTTCTCCTCCACGACCTCGGCGGAATGGTCGGTCGATCCGTAAGCGCCCGTATAGAGCGACCGTTGTCCGAATTTCTCGGCGGACGGCAGACGAATTCTCGCCTCCGCCACGTCGATCGGAAAGATCCAGCCGTTACCGGTCGCGTTCCAGTAAAGCTCGTCATAGTTCTCGAAGCGGCCGATCTGTCGGGTGGTGCTGTAGCGGAGCACGTATCGATGTTCGCCCGGTTCGACATATTTGTCGGGATCGCCGACCTTGATGCGAACGCCGTTGCCGTAAGCTTCGGCACTGGCCGCGACCGGCTGTCCGTCCAGGGTCGCACCCTCGAAAGTAAAGCCGACGCGGACCTGACTGCCGTTGCGACCGCGGTATCGTGTCGGGAAGTCGCGGTAGATGCCATGATTGATCCGGTTGCGCTCGGCGCGGACGTCGATCGTTTCCGCCACCTGCAGCGACGAGTCCCGCTGGACCTGGACATCGCTCAGATATCGAAGGATGCGCTCGTCGGCGTGAGCCGGCGCTGACGCGACAACGAGCGCGAGGGCCGCACCAACCCAGCGCAGAAGGCGCATCTCAGCCTGCGGGCTTGGGGAAGGCGACCTTCGGCGCGCTCTGGATCGCCGGATCGTCGTCTTGATAGAACGGCTCTTCGGTGAAGCCCATCGGCCGCGCGATCAGCACCGGCGGGAAGCTCTGGATGCTCGAGTTCAGGTCGCGGACGGTCGCGTTGTAGTAACGGCGCGCGCTCTGCAATTCGCCCTCGATCCCCGACAGCTGGTCCTGCAGCTGCAGGAAGTTGGTGTTGGCCTTGAGCTCCGGATAGGCCTCCGCGACTGCGAAGAGGCGGCCGAGCATGCCAGTCATCTGCGCATCGGCCTGGGCCGTGGCAGCGACGCTGCCCGCATTCACCGACGCCGCGCGCGCCTTCGACACTTCCTCGAACACCTCGCGCTCATGCGTCGCATAACCCTGCACGGTTTCGACCAGATTGGGGATGAGGTCGGCGCGCCGGCGGAGTTGCACGGTGATGCCGCTGAAACCTTCCTTCACCAACGCGCGCAGGCGCACGAGCCGATTGTAGGTCGCAATGAAATACAACAGGACCAGGACGGCGACGCCCAGGACAATCCAGCCGATCATGATTTTCACCCCCGTAAAAGCCGACCGAGCATAAAAGCGATTTTGCGCACCGCATAGCTGTTCTGGTTCAGGACGACCGAAGACGCCAACGGGATGAGGCTAATGTCCGCTTTCGACCCATTGCGGACACTAGCGGCGTCCTCAGCGATACCAGAATGACTCGGCGTTGGAGTCTTCCGAGACGGACTCTGTTAGCGCGCCGTGAGCCACGGTGATTTGGCCAGACCGATACGAAACGTTGCCATGACCGTCAGACTCTCCGCACCCACCGGACATAAATCGGGCCATCGCGTTGGCCACATTCAAAGGAGATGCGGTACGCCGCGCGCACGTCGCTAAGCTCCTTCTGAACCCTCGCCAAATCTCCCCGAACCGATTGTCCATTGATGTGCAGACTGTTGGCGAACGTCAGCAGGTCGTGCGGCGTCGCCGAGCGCTGGGGTCAGTCATGTGACGTGACCGTGAAGAGACACGCGCTGCGCGAGATGGGACTGCTGGGACACTTCGCCGGGTTCGCGTGCGTCCGAATTGTCTGCACCGACCTTTCTGACTGCCAGGCGCCTAAGCCAC
The DNA here is from genome assembly GCF_030866745.1 of Sphingomonas flavescens. Classification (NCBI taxonomy): domain Bacteria; kingdom Pseudomonadati; phylum Pseudomonadota; class Alphaproteobacteria; order Sphingomonadales; family Sphingomonadaceae; genus Sphingomonas; species Sphingomonas flavescens. The sequence continues at coordinate 465,582 of NZ_CP133016.1, forward strand.
GCAGACATTAGCCAGCGGCAATTCTCACCCATTGCAGACGTTTAGCGCCGCCAGTGCCGGACAATCATTACCGCGCCAAATGTAACAAGCATCAAACCCAAGAACCCGGGCAGCAAGAGTATCAGAATTGCTATCGGGTCTTCGTTGCCCATCGCCAGAAACCTAGCAGTCTAATGTCCGCTTTCCACCCAAAGCGGACACCAGATCACAATCTCAGAAGGCCGACAGTCCGGTGATCGCACGGCCCATGATCAGCGCGTGGATGTCGTGCGTGCCTTCGTAGGTGTTCACGGTCTCCAGGTTGGCGGCGTGGCGCATGACGTGGAATTCGGCGGAGATGCCGTTGCCGCCGTGCATGTCGCGCGCGATGCGGGCGATGTCGAGTGCCTTGCCGCAATTGTTGCGCTTCACCAGGCTGATCGTCTCGGGGATCAGCTCATCCTGCTCGAGCCGGCGGCCGACGCGTAGCGACGCCTGGAGCCCGAGCGTGATCTCGGTCGCCATATTGGCGAGCTTGAGCTGCACCAGTTGGTTGGCGGCGAGGGGGCGGCCGAACTGCTTGCGGTCCAGCGTGTATTGGCGCGCGGCGGCGTAGCAGGCCTCCGCGGCACCCATCGAGCCCCAGCTGATGCCGTAGCGGGCGCGGTTCAGGCAGCCGAACGGGCCTTTGAGCCCCTCGACATTTGGCAGCAGCGCGTCCTCGGGGACCTCGACGCCGTCCATCACGATCTCACCGGTGATCGAGGCGCGGAGCGACAGTTTCTCCTTGATCTTCGGCGCAGACAGGCCCGCCATGCCCTTTTCGAGGATGAAGCCGCGGATCTTGCCGTCATGCGCGTCGGACTTCGCCCAGACGACGAACACGTCGGCGATGGGCGAGTTGGTGATCCACATCTTGGATCCGCTGAGCAGATAGCCGCCCTGAACCTTCTGCGCGCGGGTGCGCATGCCGCCGGGGTCGGAGCCCGCGTCGGGCTCGGTCAGGCCGAAGCAGCCGACCCATTCGCCGCTGGCGAGCTTGGGTAGATATTTCTTGCGCTGCTCTTCGCTGCCGTAGGCGAAGATGGGGTACATCACGAGGCTGGACTGGACCGACATGGCGGAGCGGTAGCCGCTGTCGACGCGCTCCACGGCGCGGGCGATCAGGCCGTAGCTGACGTAGCCGAGGCCGGCGCCGCCATATTCGTGCGGGATCGTCGCGCCGAGCAGGCCGAGCTCGCCAAACTCGCTCATGATCTCGCGGTCGAACCGCTCTTCGAGATAGGCCGAGGTGACCCGCGGGAGCAGCTTCTCCTGCGCGTATCCCTCCGCAGTGTCGCGGACGAGGCGTTCCTCGTCGGACAGCTGGTGATTGAGATCGAACGGATCCTGCCAATCGAACGGCAAGATGGCTGGCTCGGCCATGAAGTTTCCCGCGCTTGCTGAAAGTTGCCGCGCTCTTAGCCGGGGAGGGCGGGACGCGCCACCCCGGCGAAGGTTCGCATGCTCAGCGCCATGGAGACCTTAGCGTCGACGACCGAAGATCTTCAACTCCGCGAGCTGGTTGAGCGGCGGCACGGCGCCGTTGGCGGGCGTCACCGACCGGACGAATTCCGGCGTGATGTCCAGCGCCTTGAGCTCGACGAGCTTGTTCACCGGCAGGTTGCCGTAGCCGATCCGCTGGAAGCCGGCGATGAAGTCCGGCGTGATGTTCAGCGCGCGAAGCTGGACCAGTTCGTCGGCGGGCAGATTGGCATAGCCGGCGCGGGCGAAGCTGCCGATCCATTGCGCATTGATGTTCAGCGCCTTGAATTCGATCAGCGAGCTGATCTTCTGCGGCCGATATCCCGCGCGGGCCAGATCACCGATATAGCGGCCATCAACACCGAGGGCGGAGAGGGCGATGACGTCATCCATTCGCGGTGTCGGGTAGCGGGCGGCGGCGATCGCATCGAGCATGGCGCGATGGGCATTGACGGCCATCAGCGCGAAGGCCTGGTCGCGCGTCGGCTGTCCGATGCCGCGCGACGCCAGCATCTGTGCGAAGCCTGCGTCAGCCGTGAACCGACAGTTGCCCGCGGCGAAGCTGTTCCCGCCGCTTCCGGCGCAATCGAGGCGGCCTGCTTCCCTTACTACGGAGAAGTGAAGCGGCCGGCTGCCGGCAGCACGAAAGGAGGACACCTCCAACCCGACGAGCTCGGACGGGGTGAAGCCGCTCGACCAATTGGAGTCGTTGCGGCCATCGCGCTGCTCGCGGAAGCTCGCGTGTAGCCTGGCACCGTCGCCCCGCTGCGGTTCGAGAATGAAGCGAAGGCCGTCGGACGGTGCAGCGCAAGCCGAACCGACCGTGACGAAGGCGCACAACAGTGCGGCGATGAAGGTAATGGAGCGGTTCATGACGACCTCCTTTTTCAGTTCACCGGGCAAAGTGCGCCCGTCCGCCCGGGATGGGCGCTTAGAAATCGGCGTACGGAGTTGATCAGTCGGTTAGGGTGACGTCAGCCGTCCGGGTCAGCCGCATGACGCGGCGGGACCGGTGGACGCGGCGGCACCGGCGGCGCTGTCCCGCCGAGCGCGCGTAGCTCGACGAGATCGTCAGCGTCGGTGACCTTTACACCCGACGCCTTGACCCGCGCAGCGAACGCGGGATCCACACCGACAGCGCGGAGCGAGACGAAGTCGTCGAGGTCACCGCGAAGGCCGGTCGCACGCATGGCCTGGATGTAGCCGCCGGTCAGCCCGACCGCGCGTGCCTCGACCAATTCGTCAGCGGTGATCCTGGGAAAACCCGCGGCAGCCATACCGCGCGCATATTCGGGTGTGACGCCAACCGCGCGCATGCTGGTGAGGTCTTCGAGATCAGCACCGGCGAGCTGGGGAAGTGCAGCGCGCATCGCGCCGACATATTCCGGGGTGACCCCGACGGCCTTCATCTCGAGGACCTTGTCGATCGGGCGATTGCTGCGGGGCACGCGGGTGTCGCGGAAGTCTCGCGCGTCGGCGTAGGTCACCGCGGTGGCGCCATTGGCCGCGACGGCCACGACCTTGCGGCGGCCGTTGGCATCCGGCGGATAAATGGTCGAGGTCGCGCCGTTCGGAGCGCGCGCGATCAACAGGCCGTCCTTCTGTTCGACCGTCGCACCGTTGGGGGCGGTGGTCTTGAAATCCGGCTCTACGGCGTGGCGGACGGTGTTGGGCGCTATCGCGGTCGCTGCCGCGACGGCCGTGGTGACCGACGTCGACACGCCGTCGGCGATGAGGCTTGGCAAATCGGCAGGAGGCTCGCTCGGCGCAGTGTAATAGGGGTCGCGCGGCTCGCCCGCGGCGATCGCCTTTTTGGCCGGGGTCGATTTCATCCCGGCTGGCGTCAGCGTCAGGGCCGCAAGGGGCGCCGCCACCATGATCGCACCAACGAATACGCCGATGGCGAACGGGCGGGCGACCGGGCCGCGGGTCAGCTTGCCGTCGAGGACGCGCTGGACGCGGCGGGCGAGCGAGCTTTTGGACGGAGCGACGCCATGGGCACCGAGCAGCAGGCCGGGGCATTCGTGCCGGGCGACGCCGACCAGCAGTTGCGCATAGTCGGTATCGACGATGTCGGCGGCAAGCACGGTGTCGTCGGCAGTCTCTTCGCGGAGCTGATGCGCTTCGCGAGCGAGCACCCAGACGAGCGGGTTGAACCAGAACAGAGCCGTCGCGACGCGTGCGAGCAGCAGCTTGATCCAGTCCAGGCGGGCGACGTGCGCGAGCTCGTGTGCGATGATTGCTTCGGCTTCGCCCGACGCTTCGACGGCGCGGCTGTTGAGCAGGATCACCGGGCGCATAAGACCCCAGCTGATCGGCGAGGCGAGCTCGTCGCTGGTCAGCAGGGCGGTGCCATGCTTGAAACCCATGCGCTTCTGGGCGCGGGCGAGGGCGCTCAACCAATGGCCGTCGACAAGGACGTCGGCGCGGGCTCGCAAGGCAATTAGTCGCGCAAGGGCGAGAAACGTAATGAGCAGCAGAATGGCCGCCGGCACCGCATAAAGCGCCGTCGCAGCTGCTGACAGGCCGAGCGAAGGGAATTCGAACCTTGGCTGAGCGGTTACCGGTTGTGTAGCGATTGGCTTAGCCGCGGATGACGTAACCGCCGCTGGAGGCGTCGCCACTTCCTTAACCGGCGAAATCGGTGCGGTCTCCGCGGCGGTGCCGAACATCGCGGGGGTTTCGACATTCCAGGTCGGCATGACCAGCGGCGCGAACGCCATGATCACCAGGGCCAGCAGGCCGATGTGCGCGACCCACGACCGTTCAGCCGCCGAGCGCTCCTTCATCAACCGCATCAAGCCCAGGGTCAGCCCCGCAAGGAGCAGCGACTTCAGGGCAATGCCGACCAGAATATGCATTACTTGGACCCCTTATCCTTGCGTGCACGGGCGATCATTTGTTCGAGCTGGCTTAGCTCGTCGTCTTTCAGTTTGTCGGACATGCCGAGCAGGGCGCTTGCTGCGCTGGCCGGCGACCCGTTGAAGAACACGCGGACGATCTCGCTGAGCGCGGACTTCTTGGCGACGGTGTCCGACACGACCGGACTATACAGGAACCCGCGGTCGGATTCATCGCGCTGCACGAAGCCCTTGTCTTCCAGGCGCTTGAGCATGGCACGAACGGCGGATCCACTAAGCTGAACGGGAAGAGCGTCGCAGATATCGGCGACAGGCATGGCGCCGCGTTCGTAGAGAATGTCCACGATCTGGCGTTCGCGCGGTGGGAGTTTACTAAGCATTCGCTTCCTTTCGGCACGGCGACTCGCCGCGCTACATTTGTAGAGTGCTACATTTGTAGCGTGAATGCAAGATGAATTCGATGGCTTTGATGGTTAGGTGACTGGCGCTTGCAAAGGCGAGGACCGACAACATGCGATCGAAACCATTGCGAAATGAGCAGCCGGCTATTGGTTCTCGTCATCAGCGTATTGCCGACTGTTGCCACAGCCGCTTGTCCAATTACCGGAGCGACCTATTCCACACCCAGCGGAGCGCGCGCCGAGTTTCGTTCGGTAGGAAGCATCGGCTGGATGTCAGATCTTGCGATCGGGGTCCGATCTGGCACGAACAGAGCAACGCACTGGTTTCTCTTCGACCGAGGATCGGCACGATACATCAATCTGATCTCCACGACCGATGTTACGCGTGCAGGATGGCGCCCGCCTTCTGCCGACGGAGGGGTTAGGCCCCTTGGCGAGACGCATTTCGTTGCGGCTTCCCGTGACCTGGTTGTTTCAGAAGAAGTCCCGACGTCTCATACTGCCGTGCCCTATTATCTCTTCTTCCCAGATTTACCCGAACTGCTCGCCCACAGTCCAATTCCTCCAGAAGACATGACCCAAGCCATCTTCAAGCTCGCGCGGTGCGGCCACCGCTAGGATTGAAAGTTAAAAGGTGGCGGATGGGGTGGGATTCGAACCCACGGACGCTTGCACGTCGCCGGTTTTCAAGACCGGTGCCTTAAACCGCTCGGCCACCCATCCGTCGCGCGGCTCTTGGCGGGAGGAGACCGCGCTTGGCAAGCGGCAATTGACGGCGAACTGTGCAGCAGGCGGGACGGATCAAGCTGGCCTGCGACCCTGCTTCACCTCTAGCCTTTCAGGGAAGGGGACGACGAATGGGTTTCTGGTTGGTCGCGGCGGGTTTGGCAGGGGCGGAGCCGGCAACGCTATCCAGCGTCCAACTGGCCCAAGCCGACGTGACGACGCCAACTTACGCAGCCGCAGCGCCGGACCCTTGGTACACGTACAAGATCCGATTGGCCGCGCTCGCGCGGCAGCAAGGGGTGAGCGACGCTACGGTCCAGGCGAATGTCTATTCGTTGACGGTCAATCAGCGTGTTATCGAACTGGAACGCTCCGAGCCCATCGCTCGCACGAGCGGTGGCGTGGTGGGGGCATTGGCGCCCTACCTCCGTTCGCACGTAACGACTTCGCTCATTCGCCGCGGGCAGGCGAACTATGCCGATCATTACGGATCGCTTCGACAGCTGGAGGTTCGCTTTGGCGTCGATCCGGCGGTGCTAATGGCGATATGGGGGCATGAGACCAGCTACGGCACCGTCACCGGCAGCACCGATCTGCTACAGGCGCTGGCCAGCCTCGGTTATTACGGCCGTCGCCGGGATTTCTTCGAGGCGGAATTTGTCGCCGCGCTGAAGCTCATGGACCAAGGCGTGCCGCGCTGGCGCCTCAAGGGCAGCTGGGCGGGTGCGACGGGATATCCGCAATTCATGCCATCTGTTGCCTTGAGACTTCGAGCCGACGGCGATGGTGACGGCTACGCCGACATCTGGTCCAACGAACTGGACGGGCTTGCGTCAATCGCCACCTACCTGCGCGACGCCGGATGGAAACCGAACGTCGCCTGGGGCATTCCCGTGCGCACGCCCTCCGGGCTCAACCGCGCTCAGCTTGTTAATCGTACCACGGCACCCCGCTGTCCGCAGGTCTATCGCCGTCATAGCCGTTGGCTGACAATGCGAGAGTGGCGCGCGCTGGGTGTGACGGCGATCGGTCGTGGGCTACCGGACACAGAGATGGCGAGCCTGATCGAGCCGGATGGCCCCGATGCGACGGCGTATCTGCTGACCACCAACTATCGCGCGATCCTCGATTACAATTGCTCAAATTTCTACGCGATCTCGGTCGGAGTTCTGGCGGACGCGATTGCGCGGCGATAGACGGGGTCGCACAAGCTTATCGGGAGGCCGAAACTTCTAATGCCGCGTATCATTCTTCTCGCCGCTGCAGGTTCGCTGCTTGTCACGACCGCGGCACCGGCGGCCGCGCCGCAATTCGACACGCCGGCAAAATATGCCTTCCTGATCGATCTGTCGTCGGGCGCCATCCTCTACAACAAGAATGCCGACGTCCGCATGCCGCCGGCGTCGATGGCCAAGATGATGACGAGCAATGTTGCGTTCGACCTGATCAAGCGCGGCGAGCTGAAGCTCGACAAGATGTGCACCGTGCGGCCGGAGACCTGGCAGAAGTGGCATGGGCCCGCGGCCGGATCGACGATGTTTTTGAGTCCCAACGAGCAGGTTAGCGTCGAGAACCTCCTGCACGGCATCATCACCTTGTCCGGAAATGACGCGTCGGTCGTGCTTGCCGAGTGCATCGCCGGAACCGAGGAAGCTTTCGTCGGCCAGATGAACGAGCAGGCGCGGCGGCTGGGCCTGACGAACAGCCATTTCGGGACCGCGAACGGCTGGCCGGACGAGGGGCGGACCTATGTCTCAGCGCGCGACCTAGCGAGCCTCGCGCGGGCCGAGATCGAGCATTTCCCTGATCTTTACAAGAAGTTCTACGGGCAGACGAGCTTCACCTGGGGCAAGACGCTGGGCGCCGGGCAGGACATCACGCAGGCGAACCGCAATCCGATCCTCGGCAAGGTACCCGGCGCGGATGGCCTGAAGACTGGGCACACCGAGGAGGCTGGTTACGGTTTCACCGGTTCGGCCGAGCAGAACGGTCGCCGCCTCATTGAAGTACTGGCCGGCCTGCCGAGCTGGAACGCGCGTGTCCAGGAGTCGACGCGGCTGATCCAATGGGGCTTCGGCGCGTGGCAGGCCAAACCGCTGTTCGCGGCGGGCGCTAAGGTCGGGGTGGCGAAGGTGCAGCTGGGCAGCGCGAGCGAAGTTTCGCTCGTGGCGCCGCGCAATCTCGCCGTGACGGTGCCGGCGGGGCTATCGACCGGCGCCATCAAGACCAGCATTCGCTATAACGGCCCGCTGGCCGCGCCGATCGCCAAGGGGCAGGAAGTCGCGCAGCTGGTCGTCACCACCGGTGACACCCCCCCGCAAATCGTCCCGCTCATTGCCGGTGAGGATGTCGGCAAGGCCGGCTTTTTCGGCCGCATCTGGCTCGGTCTCAAATCTTTGTTCGGGATGGCGTGACGACCGGCAGGTTCATCGCGCTCGAAGGCGGAGAAGGGGTCGGCAAATCGACGCAGGTCCGGGCGCTGGCAGAAGCGCTCCGTCAGCGCGGGATCGACGTCGTCGTTACGCGCGAACCCGGCGGTAGCGAGGGCGCCGAGCGCATTCGCGAACTGCTACTGAAGGGCAGTGAAGATCGCTGGGGCGCCCGCGCCGAGGCGTTGCTGTTCGCGGCTGCGAGGACGGACCATGTCGAGAAGACGATCCGCCCGGCGCTCGCCCGCGGGCAATGGGTGCTGTCCGATCGCTTCATCGACAGTTCGCTCGCCTACCAGGGCGGGGCCGGCGGGCTGGAGATCGACGCCGTCCGCGCCATCAATGCGTTCGGAATTGGCGACAGCTTCCCCGACCGCACCTTGATTCTGGTACACCATGAAGGCGGCGCGCGGGCGCGCGCTCGCGACGCCGAAGGCAGCGACCGGATTGGCGGGCGTTCGGATGACTATCACCGTGCGGTCAACGCTGGCTTTCGTGCCGTTGCGGAGGCAGAGGCTGATCGCGTGATGCTGGTCGATGCGTCGGGGTCGCCGGAGAACGTTACGAAACGTCTCCTGGCAGCGCTTGAGGACTTTCTGTGATCGTAGGACAGGATCGCGCGGTTCAGCAGTTCGCGAGTGCCTGGGGAACTCGCAAGCTGCACCATGCATGGCTGCTCGCCGGTCCGCGCGGCGTTGGAAAAGCAAGCTTCGCACATGCCGCCGCGCGCCGTGTGCTCGCCGAAGCGGCTGGGCCGCCGTTCGATCTGCCGGGGATCGACACACCCGACAGCCACCCGATCGTCAAACTGGTTGAAGCCGGGAGCCATCCCGACATGCGCCAGCTCGCGCGCCTGACCAACGAAAAGACCGGCAACCTCAACCGCAGCATCAAGGTCGAGCAGATCCGCGAGCTCGGCGAGTTCATGGGGATGACCGCGGGGCTGTCGCCGTGGCGCGTGGTGGTCATCGACAGCGTCGACGATCTCGAGACGTCGGGCGCGAACGCCCTTCTCAAGATCCTCGAGGAGCCGCCGGCGAACACCCTGTTCTTCCTCGTCACCCACGCGCCGGGCCGGTTGTTGGCGACAATCCGCTCACGCTGCCGCCGCCTTGAGTTCGGCCCGCTGGACGACGACGCCATGACGTCAGTTCTCGAAGCGCACGCAGCGGGCGTGACCGGCGCCGAGCGGGCGCAGATTATCGCCATGTCGTTCGGATCGGCGGGGAGGGCGCTGGCATTCGCCGAACTCGGCCTCGCCAAGCTGGAAGACGCGGCATTGGCGATCCTTCGCCAGGGCGATCCCACCAACGCCCGCCGTTCGGAACTCGCGCAGGATCTCGGCAAGAAGGCGTCGGCCGACCGCTACGCGGCGTTCCTCGAGCTCGCGCCGTCGCTGATCGCGCGGGAAGCTCGCTCAATGACGGGCGATCGCCTGGAGCGTGCGCTCGACGCTTATGCAAAGGCGCGCGAGTTGGCTTCGATTGCGCCGCGATTGTCACTCGACCCGGCGGCCACCGTGTTCCAGGTCGGCGGGATCCTTGCCGAAGCCGCGCCGCCGCTTCCTTGATGCCCCCGCGCGGCCCCGCTAGGGCCAGCGCAATATGGGCGACCCTTATTACATCACCACGGCCATCAGTTACCCAAACGGGCCGCCGCACATCGGTCATGCGTACGAAGCGATCGCAGCAGACGCGATGGCGCGCTTCCAGCGCTCGCAAGGTCGTGACGTCCGCTTCCAGACCGGCACGGACGAGCATGGGCTGAAGATGGCCCAGGCGGCGCGCAACAAAGGCGTGGAGCCTCGTGCGTTCGCTGACGAAATGTCGCGTCTTTTCCAGGACATGTGCGACACGCTTAATGTTTCCTACGACCGCTTTATCCGCACGTCCGAGGCCGACCATTACCGCGCCAGCCAGGCGATCTGGGCGGCGATGGAGGAGAGGGGGGACCTGTACCTCGACCGCTACGAGGGTTGGTACTCGGTCCGCGACGAAGCTTATTATGAGGAAGAAGAACTCGTCTCCGCGGACGATGGCACGAAGCTGTCGCCGCAAGGCACGCCAGTCGAATGGACCATTGAGGAAAGCTGGTTCTTCCGCCTGTCGAAGTACCAGCAGCCGCTGCTCGATCTTTACTCAGCCAATCCGGAGTTCATCCGACCCGAGAGCCGCCGTAACGAGGTCGTCCGCTTCGTCGAAGGCGGGCTGAAGGATCTCAGCATCTCACGCACCAGCTTCGACTGGGGCGTGCCGGTGCCGGGGAGCGACAATCACGTCATGTACGTGTGGCTCGATGCGCTGACCAACTACATCACCGGGCTCGGGTATCCGGACGACACAGAGCTTTGGCGCACCTACTGGCCGGCCGACGTCCACCTGATCGGCAAGGACGTCGTCCGCTTTCATGCCGTCTACTGGCCCGCGTTCTTGATGTCGGCGGGCATTGAGTTGCCGAAGCAGGTGTATGGCCACGGCTTCCTGCTCAGCCGCGGCGAGAAGATGTCGAAGAGTGTCGGCAACGTCGTCGACCCGATGGCGCTCGCCGAGCGGTTCGGCGTCGACGCATTGCGCTATTTCCTGCTGCGCGAAGTCACCTTCGGCCAGGACGGCAGCTACAGTGCCGAAGCTATTGTTAGCCGAGCCAATGCCGAGCTGGCGAACAGCTTCGGCAATCTGGCGCAGCGGACTTTGTCCATGATTTACAAGAATCTGGACGGCATTCTTCCGGCCCACGGCGAAAGCGCCGAAGACCGTGAATTGCTTGCACTCGTGCGCGGTATCACATCGGGCGAAATGGTCGAGCAACTCAATCGCTTCGGTTTCTCGTTCGCCATCGATGCTTGGATGAGGGCGGTCTTCGCCTGCAACGCCTACGTCGACGCCCAGGCCCCATGGGCGCTACGCAAGACGGACCCTCAGCGGATGGCGGCTGTCCTTGGTACGCTGGTTGCGGCAGTGCGCCAACTGGCTGAGACGATAGCTCCCATCATTCCGACCGCCGCAGCCAAGCTAATCGAGGCGATCGACGCCGGCTCAGGTGGCGCACCCATCGCGCAGCCCGTGCCGCTGTTTCCACGACTTGAATTGCCGGAAGCCGAGGACGCCGCCGCGTGACGCTGATCGATAGTCATTGCCACCTGAATTATGAAGGGTTGGTCGAGCGACAGGGCGACGTGCTCGATGCGGCACGCGGCCGGGGCGTCGCCGGTTTCCTCAACATCGCGACCAGGCAGCGTGAATGGCAGGACATTATCGGCGTCGCAGAGCGTGAGCCGGATGTCTGGGCCAGCGTTGGCGTCCATCCACACGAGGCTGATTCTCATCCTGACCTTGGCGCCGCGGCGCTGATCGAAGCCGCCGACCATCCGCGTGTGATTGCCATTGGCGAGTGCGGACTCGATTATTTCTACGACAAGTCCGACCGCGCGTCGCAGCGCGAGCGCTTCCAGGCGCACATCGATGCCGCCCGCGAGACCGGGCTGCCGCTGGTGATCCACACGCGGGAGGCTGAAGATGACACGGCGGAGATCTTGACCGAGGCCGTCAGGGAAGGGGGCGGCGTCACCGGTGTGCTCCACTGCTTCACGGGCTCCGCTGAACTCGCCCGCAAAGGGCTGGACCTCGGTTTCTACGTGTCGTTGTCGGGGATCGTTACGTTCAAGAATGCGGCTGACCTGCAGGAAACGGCGAAATGGCTGCCGGCAGATCAGATGCTAGTCGAAACGGACGCGCCCTTTTTGGCACCGGTGCCGCACCGCGGGCAGAAGTGCGAGCCCGCGTTTGTCGTCGACACGGCAGCCTTCGTAGCGGGGCTACGTGGCGAGGAGCCTGAGCAGCTTGCTGCGACCACGACCGAAAATTTCTTCCGACTTTTTGCCAAGGCAAGGGCCTAAATCGCGTGAAAGTCCGCATCCTCGGCTGCGGAACCTCGACCGGCGTTCCGAAGATCGGCGGAGATTGGGGCCGGTGCGATCCCGCCGAGCCGCGGAATCGCCGTTTGCGCACTTCCATCATGGTCGAAAGCCGGGGGGAGCGGATGCTGGTCGATTGCGGTCCGGACTTGCGGCAGCAGTTGCTCGCGGCGGAGGTTAACCGGCTGACCGGCGTCATCGTCACACACGCGCATGCCGACCATTGCCACGGCATCGATGAACTGCGTCCCGTAGCGCAAGCGATCGACGCGCCAGTGCCCATTCACGCACGCCGCGACGTCCTGGACCGCCTGCGGAACAGCTTCGCTTATGCGTTCACGCGGACGAGCTTCTATCGAACCATCCTCGAGCCTTGTGAGTTGGGCGACAGTCTGTCGTTCGGGGACGCCAACGTAAGGTTCGCGGATCAGCCGCATGGCGGGATCACGTCGCTCGGCCTGCGCTTCGAAGAGCAGGGCCGTAGCGTAGGATACGCCGTTGATTTCAACGCCTTCAATGACGACATGCTGGCTCTGTATGAGGGCGTGGACGTGTGGATTGCCGATTGCCTGACGCGTCAGCCGCATCCCACGCACATGCATCTGGACGGCATATTGCGAGCCGCGCGCGACCTGCGCGTTGGCCAGGTCTATCTCGTCCACATGGGTAATGGCCTCGACTATCGCACTTTGGTCAACGAACTGCCCGACTGGGCGGCGCCGGCCTACGACGGGCTCGAGCTATGATGACCAACGACATGATGCTCGGCGGGGTCTACCTGCTGATGGCCATCATGCTGGTCGCCGGATCGCTGATGACCCGCCGCGAGCCCGCGATGCGGATGCTGACCATGGCCTTGGCCTGGATTGCGATCTTCGGCGCCGGCTTCGTCCTGTTCACATTTCGTGACAACTTCGGCTGGGTGACGCAGCGGTTGAAGTCCGAAGCGCTCGGCACGCCGGTTCAGGAAGGCAAGCAGACGCGTATACCGATGGCCATCGACGGCCATTTCTGGGTCGATGCGACGCTGAACGGTCAAAAGGTCAAATTTCTGGTCGACAGTGGCGCCACCACAACGACCGTCGGACGCGACATCGCCAAGAAGTCAGGCGTGACGATATCTGCGCAACGGGATCGCTACGTGCGGACCGGCAATGGCATCATTCTCGTCGCGACTGGCCGAGCGCGTGAGTTGAAGGTCGGCGACATCGTTCGTCGCGATCTGGCGATCGAGATCGCGGATGGCGACAATCTCAACGTTCTTGGAATGAATTACCTGTCGACTTTGACCCGTTGGGGGGTCGAGGGACGATGGCTCATCCTCGAACCCTAGCGTGATCATACTTTACATAATGCATATTATCATACTTTTGGACAGACTAGGATTGGGGGCTCCAAATGTCCCTTGATCGCCTCGTCGAGATCATGCGCCGGCTGCGCGACCCGAATACCGGTTGCGAATGGGACAACGTCCAGACCTTCGATACCATCGCCCCTTACACGATCGAAGAAGCGTACGAAGTCGCCGACGCGATTGTGCGCAAGGATATGGATGCGCTGGCTGATGAGCTCGGCGACCTTCAGCTCCAGGTCGTCTTCCACGCGCGCATGGCCGAAGAAGCTGGCCTGTTCACGCTCGACGACGTGCTCGACAACATCACCAGCAAGATGGAGCGCCGGCACCCGCACATCTTCGGCGATGCGGAGCACGGCGGCCATCATCTGTGGGAGCAGATCAAGGCCGAAGAACGCGCAGGCAATGACGATCAAAGCGCGCTTGCCGGCGTGGCTCTCGCGCTGCCGGCCCTCGAGCGCGCGGCGAAGCTACAACGTCGCGCGGCACGCGTCGGCTTCGACTGGCCCGATGCCGACGGGCCGCGAGGCAAGATCACGGAAGAACTCGCCGAGCTAGATGCTGAGACAGACCGCGATCGCCAGCACGAGGAGCTAGGCGACCTTTTGTTTGCGGTCGTCAACCTCGCACGTCATCTGAAGATCGAGCCGGAAGCCGCGTTGCGGGATGCCAATCGCAAGTTCGAACAACGCTTCAGGGCGATCGAGCAAGAGCCCGGATTTGCGGAGCTTTCGCTCGACGAGAAAGAAGCGCTGTGGACGCGCGCAAAGCAGTCTCAGGCGGACTCCATAGCCTGAAAGCGCGCCCAATTGTCGGGCGACAAGCGTACCGATAGGGCGACCTCATCCTCCTCGACGCGCTGATCCAGAACTTCGCCGCGCGCGTGCAGCCAGGCAATCCGTTCTCCCGCGCTCGCAGGCAGGCGGACGTCGTGCACCTGCTCGCCATTGCGCAATCGCGACGCCATCAATTCCCGGAGTTCCTCAAGCCCCTCGCCGCTAAGCGCCGACACCATAGCCACGTCTTCGCGGCGCTTCGCTTCTTCCGTCAGCCGGTCGCGTTCTTCGGCGGTCAGCAGATCCACCTTGTTCCACGCTTCTAGCCGAGGCGGCGCCCCCTCCTCCGCCATGCCCAGTGATGCAAGCACATCGTCGACGTCGTCGCGCTGCGCCTCGCGATCGGGATGCGCCATGTTGCGAACGTGAACCAGCAGATCGGCTGATGCGACCTCTTCCAACGTAGCGCGGAACGCCGCTATCAACTCGGTCGGCAGGTCGGACACGAAACCAACGGTGTCGGACAGGATCACCTTGTCGAAACCCGGCAGGCGGATGTCGCGCATGGTGGGGTCGAGGGTCGCGAACAGCAGGTTTTCGGCGAACACAGCTTCCCCGGTTAGGCGATTGAAAAGCGTCGACTTTCCGGCATTCGTATAGCCAACCAACGCAATTACAGGCCACGGCGCCCGCTGGCGGCGGTCCCGATGCAGTGTGCGCGTGCGTTTCACCTGTTCGAGTTCGCGACGGATCTTCGCCATGCGGTCACGGATCATCCGGCGGTCGGCTTCGATCTGCGTCTCGCCGGGGCCGCCGAGGAAGCCGAAGCCGCCGCGCTGACGTTCGAGGTGGGTCCAGCTGCGAACGAGACGCCCCGACTGATATTGCAGGTGGGCCAGTTCGACTTGAAGCTGCCCCTCGGCAGTTGCCGCCCGCTCGCCGAATATTTCGAGGATCAGGCCGGTTCGGTCGATGACCTTGGTGCCGCTCTCGGTCTCCAGGTTCTTCTGCTGTATCGGCGTCAAGGCGGCATCGACGATCAGCAAATGCGCATCGTTGGCCTTGGCGAGTTCTGCGATTTCTTCAACTTGCCCTTTCCCGAGCAATGTCGCGGGTCGAACGGCGCGCACGCGGAACGCTCGCGCGGCCATGACTTCGATGCCGATCGCGGCGGCCAGGCCAACCGCCTCTTCAATCCGGGCATCGGCAGAGCGCCGAAGCCCCTCGCGCGGGAGTTCCGGAACCGCGATGATCGCCCGCTCGCCGCGTGCAACCTCAATCGCGCCATTGCCATCATATGCAGGACTCAGTTGTCCGTCTCCTTATCGCCGGCATGGTCAGCTACAAGGTCGAGCGAATGAGCCGGCTGTAACGTCGAGATGGCGTGCTTGTAGACCAGCTGCAACTGCGCGCCGCGCTCGAGAATCAGGCTGAATTGATCGAAGCCCGTCACCGTTCCCTGCAACATCACGCCGTTAACGAGGAACAGCGTCATCCGCTCGGCATCGCGCGACGCCGCGGCAAGGAACAGGTCTTGCAGACTGGCCTTCCCCCCTTCCGCGGTCAGGCGCGTTGCGACGAAATCCACCGGTTTTTCGCTCGGCATGATCGTCGAAATGGCGTGCTTGTAGAGCAGCTGCATCGTCCCGTCGCGCCGCAGGAGAAGCGAAAACGCGTCGAACCAGGTGACGACGCCTTGCAGTTTGACGCCCTTGACCAGAAAAATGGTCACCGGTGCCTTGGCGCGCCGCAGGCTGTTCAGGAACTGATCCTGCAAGCTCAACGAACGGGTGGCGGCCACCTTATCTCCTACTCTTCGCCGTCCTTCTTTTCCCCGATGCCCAAGGCCTTGAGCTTCCGGTGAAGCGCTGAACGCTCCATGCCGATGAACGAAGCGGTGCGGGAGATGTTGCCGGAGAAGCGGCGGATCTGGATTTTCAGATATTCGCGCTCAAACGATTCCCGCGCTTCACGTAGCGGGCTGCCCATGATGGCCATGGTGGTGTTGGAGCCGCCCGCCGATCCCTGACTATCGAGGATTTCCGGGGGTAGCAGATCGACCTCAATGCAGGACACTCGCTCGCTCGGGGCGAGAATCAACGTCCGCTCGATGATGTTGCGTAGCTGCCGGACGTTCCCCGGCCAGTCGTGCGCTTGCAATGCCGCCATGGCCTCTTCGGAAATAGCTGGAGAAGGCATTCTCCGCTCGGCCGCCAGGCGAGCGAGGAAATGACTGACCAGTTCCGGAATGTCCTCGCGCCGTTCCCGCAACGGCGGAAGCTTCACCGGGACGACATTCAACCGGTAGAAAAGGTCCTCGCGGAAGCGTCCCGCAGCGATCTCGTCCTGCAGATTGCGCGAGGTTGCCGAAAGAACTCGGACATCGACCTTGACGGGCCGCTGACCGCCTACACGCGTATAGCTCTGATCCGTCAGGACCCGCAGGATCTTGGCCTGCGTGGTCGGCGGCATGTCGGCGATCTCGTCGAGGAACAGCGTGCCGCCATGGGCATGCTCGAGCAGGCCGGACCGGCTCGTGCCGTCCGCCTCGCTGCCGAACAGTTCTTCCTCCACCCGCTCGGGACTCATCATCGCCGCGGAAAGCACGATGAAAGGCGCGCGGGCCCGCGGGCTCCATTGATGGATCATTCGAGCCGCGATTTCCTTGCCTACACCTGGAGGGCCGGAAATCAGCACGCGGCTCCCCGTCGGGGCCACGCGCTTCAAGGTTGCACGGACAGTGTTGATCGCGACCGAACTGCCGTGCAGCTGATCCTCATGGCCGAGCTGGAGCTTCAGCGTCTCGTTCTCGCGGCGCAGGCGCTCGGCCTCGGTAGCGCGATTGACGAGATAGATCAGCCGCTCGGCTTCGAAGGGCTTCTCGATGAAATCGATGGCCCCTTCCCTCACCGCCGCCACTGCGGTGTCGAGATTTCCATGGCCGGAGATCATCAGCACGGGCAGCGTCGAATCGCGGCGCTTGATCTCCTGAAGCAGCTGCAGGCCATCGAGCTTCGACCCTTGCAGCCAGACATCGAGCAAGACCATCGACGGCCGCCGCTCTTCAATCGCATCGAGCGTCTGCGTGCTGTCTGCTGCCGTACGAACCGAATAGCCTTCGTCTTCCAGCACACCGCCGACCAGCTCGCGGATATCGGCCTCATCGTCGACTACGAGTACTTCAAGCGCCATCTGCTTCCTCATCTAGGTCGTGGCCGGTTTTGCCGGATGGGCCGCCCTCGCCCGCCAGTGTCGCCAGTTTTGCCGTGTCGAACGCGATCCGGACATGCGTGCCGCCGCCAGACCGGTCGAGGAAGGAGATTTCGCCCATATGCTCCTCGACGATCTTCTTGACGATCGCGAGGCCAAGGCCGGTGCCCTTCACTCGGGTGGTCATATAAGGCTCGGTCAGCCGTTCCCGATCTTCCGGAAGACCGATGCCCGTATCCAGCACGTCGATGATCAGATGGTCCGCGTCCTGACGGATCTTGAGGTCGATGCGATCGCCAGCGATGCTGTGCTCGCCGCGATTCCTTCTTCCTTCAATGGCTTCGACGCTATTCTTCACGACGTTGGTGAGCGCCTGGCTGAGCTGACGGCGGTCGCCGACCATCCGGAATTCGCCCTGCGCCGGCTCCAGTGAGAAGGTGATCGAGGAGTGCGCGACTTCGTGCAGGAACAGCGCCTGGCGCGCGATCTCGTGTACATTTTCGTCGCGGAAGACGGGCTTCGGCATCCGTGCGAAGTCGGAAAATTCGTCGACCATCCGACGCAGATCGCCGACCTGCCGAACGATCGTCTCCGTCAGGCGCGAGAAAGTGTCGGGATCGGATGACACTTCCTTGCCGAAGCGCCGTTGCAGGCGTTCCGCAGCAAGCTGGATCGGGGTCAGGGGGTTTTTGATCTCATGCGCGATGCGCCGCGCAATGTCCGACCATGCGGCGCGGCGCTGATCCGAAAGCTGGTCGGTAATGTCGTCAAACGTAAGCACCGAACCGTCCGCATAGCGCATACGCTTCACGGCTAGGGTTCGCTGCACACCGTCGTCGGTGATCGTCACGTTGGCGTCGGATGTCTCGCCGCGCATAAACTCATCGAGTTCTGAAGAAAGCGATCTCAGGCCTCTGCCCTCAATCTCCTCGTCGCCCTGCTGAAGCAGCGTTTCTGCGGTGCGATTGAGCAACGTTACCCGATGCGAACCGTCGACCGCGATCACGCCGGCAGTTACGCTCGAGAGGACCGCTTCGATAAATGCTCGCCGAGTATCCAATTGCGTGTTCGCCGAGCGAAGCGCGTTGGTCTGCTCTTCAAGACGGCCCGTCATGCGATTGAACGCCGTGGATAAGGTCTGCACCTCATCCTCGGTCTTCGCGACGGGCACTCTTACGGAGAAGTCACCCGCTTCGACCCTCCCGGCGGCGTCCACGAGCTGGCCAACGGGGCGCACGAGCCGGTCTGCGAGCCTCAACGCCGCAAGGATGGACAGCCCGACGATGATGAGTGCGCCAAGGAGCAGCGCAGCGTTGAAGCGGAGCTGGTTGAGCCGCGATCGGGCAAGCAGCGCCTGGTAGTCTCTGAGCACGTCGTTTGCGCGGTCGAGCTGCTCCTTGAACTGCGGGTCGAAGACGCGCGCGGCGTAAAGATAGGTGTCCGGCCCGAAGGCGAGCTTGGTGACCGCGCCGACCCGGTCCGCCGAACTGATCGGAACAACTGATTTTTTCGACAGCTCCGTAATCGCCGCCGGCGGGATCGCGCGCTCCAATTGCCGGTCGTAGGGATTAACCAAGACCAGTGTTCGGATTTGCTTGTCGGGCCCGTAGGTGAAAATGATCGCTTCGGACAATCCGCGATTGAGTACCTGCAGCCGCGCAAAGGCGTCCTGGAAACGCGGATCCTCGATTGAATAGGCTTGCAGATACTCCGCAAGATTTCCGCTAGCGGCCAGCGTTTCCGCTGATACCCGATCGACTTCGTTGGCGTAACTCGCCCGGGCAACCTGGACGGTATTCTCCAGCATGTTCCTGGCACGATTGGAGAACCAAAACTCCAGGCCGCTTTGAAACAGCACTGAGGCGAAGATCGCTACGAGAACGGTTGGAACGACCGAGATGACGGAGAACAGCGCGACGAGGCGCACGTGCAGTCGGCCGCTGCCAAGCCCTCCCCGCTCCGCGCGCCGCACCGCTAGCTTGCGGGCATAGAGCACCATCAGTGCGATTGCGGGAAGCAGATTGGCGATCAGCAAAAGCGCGATCAAGGGAGCGTAAAGCAACGTGCCCGGCGCGGCATCGCGGCGTATCAACCAGATGCTGAGCGCCACCATTGCGGCCAAAAAAGCGCCAATGGCCCAAGCTAGTCGATCGTAGAACCGCCCGCTCGCGCGCTCGCGCTGGAGCCAATTGTCCTGCTGCTTAGTCACCGGCGATTCGGCCGTACGCGCGTCCATCCGGGCAGCGCCCTAGCATGGGCGTTGCAGAAACAACACAGGTTTGCGGTGAGTATTCCGTTCAGGCCGCGGCGCGCGCGCACCACGGCGAATAGAATTCCTGCAACATCGCGATGACGACCTTCGGATCGTCCTGCTGGTTGACCTTGTTGCGCAGGTCGGCCGATCCGGGCAGCCCCTTGGTATACCAACCGATATGCTTGCGCGCGAGGTTCACGCCCGTCTGTGTCCCGTAGAGCTGCAGCATGTCGTCATACTGCTCAAGCATCGTCGCCAGCTGCTCGTCGAGCGTTGGGTCGGGCCGTTGTCCACCCTCGCCGAGCGCGCTCATCACCTGAGCGATCAGCCACGGGCGTCCGTAAGCGCCGCGGCCGATCATCACGCCGTCGGCACCCGATTGGCGCAAAGCTTCGCGACTGTCATCGACCGAGCAGATATCGCCATTCACGATGACTGGCAGCGACACCGCTTCCTTGACCGAGCGAACGAACGCCCAGTCGGCGGTGCCCTTGTAGAGCTGACAGCGCGTGCGTCCGTGCACGGTGATCAGCTTCACACCCAGATCCTCGGCGATGCGCGCAAGCTCAGGCGCGTTGAGGCTGGAATGGTCCCACCCCATTCGCATCTTCAGCGTGACCGGCACTTTCACGGCCTTCACCGTGGCGTCGATCAACCGCGCGGCAAGCGGCAGGTCGCGCATCAGCGCCGACCCGGCATCGCCGTTTACGACCTTCTTCACCGGGCAGCCCATATTGATGTCGATAATCGCCGCACCGCGCTGTTCGTTCAGCTTGGCTGCCTCGGCCATCACATGCGGCTCGCACCCCGCCAATTGCAGCGAAATGGGCTCCTCGGCCGGATCCCACAGCGACTTCTGCAGCGACTGACGCGTCTCACGCACCATCGCCTGGCTGGCGATCATCTCGCTGACGGTCAGCCCGGCGCCGTAGCGCTTGACGATCCGGCGGAACGGCAGATCGGTGACGCCCGTCATCGGCGCCAGAATGACCGGCGCGTCGATCCGCAGCGGACCGATGTTGATGGGCTTCAGCTCAGACATGGGAGCGCCGCAGATAGTGGAGAACCCCTTGGCGGACAAGGCAAGCGCTCCTAGACGCGTCGCCGTGACCACGACTGCACTCATCGTCGCTGCCGGAAAGGGCGAGCGCCTTGGCGGGGGTGTGCCCAAGCAATATCGCGACCTCTGCGGAAAACCGGTCCTGCGTTGGGCGGCGGAAGCCCTTCTGCGCCACCCGGCAGTCCGTAACCTGTGCGTCGCCATTGGCGAAGGTCAGCAGGACAGAGCTGCTTCGGCGCTGCAAGGGTTGGAAGCCACTATCGTTCAAGGCGGAGCCGAGCGCGCGGACTCGGTAAGCGCAGGGCTCGATCGGATCGAGGGCGAAGCCGTGCTCGTGCACGATGCCGCACGTCCCTTCTGCCCCACAGACGTCATCGACCGCTTGCTTGCAAGTCTCGAGTTCTTCGACGGCGCCGCGCCCGTGCTGCCCGTGGGCGACACGCTCGCGCGGGGTGAAGCAACCATCGATGAACCGGTCGACCGCGCTGGGTTGCAGCGCGTCCAAACCCCGCAGGCGTTTCGCCTGGCCGCTTTGAAGTCCGCTTACGCAAGCTGGTCCGGAAGTACCCCGACCGACGAAACGACTGTCTTGCGCGCTGCCGGAATGAAGGTTGCCGCCGTCGAAGGCGACCCGCGCCTGGAAAAGCTGACCCTCCCCGCCGATTTCGCGCGGGCTCAGCAATGGCTGGCAGGCAATTCAATCCCGCGGACCGGCATGGGCTTCGACGTTCACGCCTTTGCAGGCACGGGTCCGATCATGCTTGGCGGCATCTCAATCGAGCATGATCGGGGCCTGAAGGGCCACAGCGACGCGGATGTGGTGCTGCATGCCATCACCGACGCACTGCTCGGAGCCGTCGCACTTGGCGACATCGGCGAGCACTTTCCGCCTAGCGATGCACGTTGGAAGGGTGCGGCGTCGCACATGTTCCTGTCCCATGTCGCGGAACTGGCGCGGGGTCAGGGCGCAATCATCGATCACGTCGACTGCACTGTCATCGCGGAAGCGCCCAAGGTCGGGCCGCATCGCGATGCAATGCGATTGCGGATCGCCGAGATCCTAGGCCTCCGGACCGATCAGGTGAGCCTGAAAGCAACCACCACCGAAGGTCTTGGTTTTACCGGACGCCGAGAAGGTATAGCGGCGCAGGCCGTGGCCAATGTACGGATGGGAGCGACGTGGTGAGCGACACGCTTTTGCCGGCGAAACTGGTCGAAAAAGCTCGCGAGGTGGTTGAAGCTAACCGCGCTGCAGGCAGGCGCGTCGCGACCGCCGAAAGTTGCACCGGCGGGCTGGTCGCGGCCGCTCTGACCGAAATCCCCGGCTCCTCGGAAATGTTTGAGGCGGGCTACGTAACCTATTCCAATGCTGCGAAGATTTCTGAGTTGCGTGTCTCCGAGGATGTCGTCGCGACATTCGGTTCGGTCAGCGTAGCGACTGCCTGGGCGATGGCGCGCGGGGCGCTGCAGGCGTCGGACGCCGACGTGGCCGTGGCCATCACCGGCATCGCCGGGCCCGGTGGCGGGACCGCGCAAAAGCCGGTCGGAACAGTCGTCTTCGCCTTGGCCGAACGCAACGCCGACCCCGCGAAGATCGTCGCCGACCAGAAATTCTTCGACGAGAAGACCCGGTCCGGGGTCCGGCTTCAGGCGGCGCTTTGCGCGCTCGACTTGCTGCTGCCGTAAAGCGCGGCAGCGCGCTGTTCGAAGGCTGACGTCATCCGCCGAAGGGCGCGGTCGAACATTGCCCCGGCGAGGGTCTCGAACAGTCGGGACTTGAACGCGAAATCCACAGAGAAGCAGACGTCGGTTCCTCCGTCCGCCGCGCGGTCAAACGTCCACTCGTTGTGGAGATATTTCAGCGGGCCTTCGACGTAGTCCACGCAAATCCGGGACGGCCGGTCCTTCACCACCCGACTCGTGAACCGCTCCTTGAAGGCATTGAAGCCAACGACGAGGTCGGCGACCGTTTCCTTCTCGCTGGATGAGCGCACGCGAACGGCAACGACCCAAGGCAAGAACTCGTCGTAGCGCGCGACGTCGGCAACCAGCTCGAACAGCTGCTCGGGCGTGTAGGGAAGATGCTTGGTTTCGCTATGCCGCGGCATCAGCCGTTTGCGCGCTCCAACTGCGCCGCGCGGTTTTCCTGCATGCGCTGGAAATCATCGCCCGCGTGATAGCTCGACCGCGTGAGCGGGCTAGCCGCCACCAGCAGGAAGCCCTTGGCACGCGCAATCGCGGCATAGGCGTCGAACGCCTGCGGGGTCACGAACTCCTCGACCTTGGCATGCCGCGGCGTTGGCTGAAGATACTGACCCATGGTCAGAAAATCGACGCCTGCCGAGCGCATGTCGTCCATGACCTGGTGCACCTCCAGCCTTTGCTCGCCGAGGCCGACCATGACGCCCGACTTGGTGAAGATCTGCGGCGCCTTGCGCTTCACGCTCTCAAGCAGCCGCAGCGACGCATAGTAACGCGCACCCGGACGGATCGTCGGGTACAGCCGCGGCACGGTCTCCAAATTGTGATTGTAGACATCGGGGCCCGCGGCCACGATTTCCTCGACCGCGGCTTCGCTCTTATTGCGGAAGTCCGGGGTCAGGATTTCAATCGTCGTCGACGGCGTCCGCTTGCGCAGCGCCTCGATCACGCGAACGAACTGCTTTGCGCCGCCGTCCGGAAGATCGTCGCGGTCGACCGACGTGATCACGATATGCTCGAGGCCGAGTTCCGCAGCCGCGGTCGCCACATGCTCCGGCTCAAGCGGATCGACCGCCCGCGGCATGCCCGTCTTCACGTTGCAGAAGGCGCAGGCCCGCGTGCAGGTGTCGCCGAGGATCATCACCGTCGCATGCTTCTTGGTCCAGCACTCGCCGATGTTCGGGCACGCCGCTTCTTCGCAGACCGTCGCTAGGTTCAGGTCGCGCATCAAGCGGCGCGTCGCGTGATAGCCTTCGCTGACCGGCGCCTTGACGCGGATCCAGTCTGGCTTGCGCCGTTTCGGCGGAACTGCGGCGGGAGCGTTCATGCGGGCCAGATAGCGACTGCCCGCCCCGCTTGCCACCCCTGCGCTGTCTGGCTAGCCGGATTCCATGCCATACATTTCGCAGCTGATTGAAGGATATCGCCGCTTCCGTGCCAACGATTGGGAGCACGAACGCGAGCGCTGGTCCGAGCTGGCCGAGGGTCAGAGCCCCAAGGTCATGATCCTGTCGTGCGCGGATAGTCGCGTTGAGCCGGCGCAGATTTTCGATGCCCGGCCGGGTGAGATGTTCGTGGTCCGCAACATCGCCGCCCTCGCCCCGCCTTACGAGACGAGCCCCGGCTATCACGGTGTATCGGCAGCACTGGAATTCGCCGTGACACAGCTAAAGGTTGGTGAAATCCTGGTGATGGGCCACGGCATGTGCGGCGGCTGCTCCGCCTCGCTGACCGGCGTGTTCGACGACAGTCGTCACGGCCACGGCCAGTTCATCGCGGACTGGGTCAGCATGTTGGAGCGGGCGCGCGACAAGGTTCGTGCGCGGCATACCGACCTCGATCGAGCGGCATTCCTCGACATGGAACAGGAGGCGGTAAAGGTTAGCCTGGCGAACCTGCGGACGTTCCCGTGGATTGCGGAGCGGGAGAAGGCAGGCGACCTCAAATTGCATGGAGCGCACTTCTCGATCGCGGAGGGGCGCCTGTACATGCTCGACGAGGCGGAAGAAACCTTCCGCCCCGTCTAACTTTGTCTCAATACTGACTGCTAAGTTGCTGAACTAGCAGCGCGTATTGTAGTCGTAGTGCGGCTGGCCGTATTGGTCGACATAATAGCAATAGCCGCGGGTATCGCGATAATATTGCCGGCCGTTGACCGTCGCGCCGAGCACGCCGCCAAGGATCGCGCCGGCGATCGCGCCGGTCCCGGTGCTGACGCCCGGGATGATCTTGCCGGCGATCGCGCCGCCAACAGCGCCAACCGCGGCGCCGGTCGCGACGTTGGCAGCCTTCTGGTTGCCGTCGTTGTAATAGCCCTGGTTGTAGCCGTTGTTGTACGGATTGCCGTAGGGGTCGTATCCGTATTGGTTCGGGTAGGTAGCGCAGCCCGACACCGCCATGCTGGCAGCAGCGAGACCTGCAACGAGACCAAGCTTCCTCATCGTCCTGTCCTCTCTCAACTTCGTCGCACCACAAGCGCATTAACAGGCGTTTCGTTCCCGCACCGATCATCCTCGGCCCAAGGTGAAACAGGACGCCGCGCCGGACGGTGGTCATTGCGCGTCACCGCGCTAGAGGAAGTGTGAAGAGGAGTCGTGGATGCGTGATCGCCTGCCGGAACAGGAAGCCAACATCGCCCTGCTGATCGACGCAGACAACGCATCGCCCGATCACCTCGATGAGTTGTTGTTGGTCCTTGGCGAGTTGGGCACGATCAACATTCGTCGCGCCTACGGAAATTGGGCGAAAGCGAGCCTCAAGGGCTGGGGCAACCTGACTGGCTCGCACTCGATCATCCCGATGCAGCAGTTCGACGTGGTCAAAGGCAAGAGCGCCACCGACATGCGTATGACCATCGATGCGATGGACTTGCTTTACCGCGGCAATGTCGATGGATTTGGCATCATGTCGTCCGACAGCGACTTCCTGCCCCTCGCCCAACGAATCCGTGAAGACGGTCTCCCAGTCTACGGCTTCGGTACCGCCAAGACGCCGGTCTCTTTCCAGCAAGCCTGCACGCGCTTCTTCGACGTCGGTGCTCTTGCAATGGACGAGGAGGAGGAACTCGAAGCGCCGAAACCATCGGCTGGGCAGCGCCAGGTTGACCCTGAACTGCTGCAGGTCTTGGGTGCCGCGTACAAGGCTTCGA
This sequence comes from Sphingomonas flavescens, assembly GCF_030866745.1. NCBI lineage: Bacteria > Pseudomonadati > Pseudomonadota > Alphaproteobacteria > Sphingomonadales > Sphingomonadaceae > Sphingomonas > Sphingomonas flavescens. The sequence continues at coordinate 490,918 of NZ_CP133016.1, forward strand.
AGCGCGATGAGGAGGGGTTTACGTCCCTGTCCGAGCTTGGGCAGCGCGCAAAGGCGGTCTCAAGCTTTGCTGCCCGCAACTATGGTTTCACTCGACTATCCGATCTGATCAAAGCCGTCCCCAATTTCGAGGTGAAAGGCGGCGACGATGGCCGCCTCCTCGTCAAACGCCTGCGATGATCCTGCGGAGTGTCGCTCCGCTGACACAGGCGTAAACTCTTGTCGCAGCTATGGAACTGCGATGTCGTGCATTGGTTTCAGCTCGGCAGGGGACCATATTTCCGATCAGAAATTATGCCGAACGACGATCAGACGAACCGTGTCGGGCAACCTGAAGACATGCGCGACCAGGCCGAACGCTGCCGACGCCTCTCCCGCTCGGTCTACGATCGGGCGACTTCCGAAATGCTCGCGAAGATGGCGCAAAACTTCGACCGCAGCGCCGAAGCGGCGAACGAAGGCTAACCTGTGCTCTCTACCGGGTTAGCTTGCGGTACGTCGTCCGATGCGGCCGCGTAGCCTCCTCGCCAAGACGGCGGACCTTGTCTTCCTCGTAGGCCGCGAAGTTCCCTTCGAACCACTCGACATGGCTGTCGCCTTCGAAAGCGAGAATGTGCGTCGCCAAACGATCCAGGAAGAAGCGGTCGTGGCTGATGACCACGGCGCAACCGGCAAAATTCTCGATCGCCTCTTCCAGCGCACCTAGCGTTTCGACGTCGAGGTCGTTGGTCGGCTCGTCGAGCAGCAGTACGTTGCCGCCGCGCTTCAGCATCTTGGCGATATTCACGCGGTTGCGTTCACCGCCCGACAGTTTGCCAACGTTCTTCTGCTGGTCCTGTCCCTTGAAGTTGAAGGCACCAACATAGGCGCGTGTCGACTGGTCGTGGCCATTGACCTTCATATAGTCGAGCCCGTCCGAGATCTCTTCCCAGACGTTCTTCGACGCATCGAGGTGGTCGCGGCTCTGGTCAACGTAGCCGAGGTGCACGGTCGGGCCGATGTCGACCGAACCCGTGTCCGGCTGTTCCTGACCGGTGATGATCTTGAACAAAGTCGACTTGCCGGCGCCGTTCGGCCCGATCACGCCAACGATGCCGCCCGGCGGCAGCGTGAAGGTCAGGTTCTCGAACAGCAGCTTGTCGCCATAGGCCTTGGAGATGTTCTCGACCTCGATGACCTTGCCACCGAGCCGCTCAGGCACCTGGATGAGGATCTCCGCCTTGCCGGGGACGCGTTTTTCCTGAGAGGCGACCAGCTGGTCGAACTTTGCGATACGCGCCTTCGACTTGGTCTGGCGGCCCTTCGGTCCCTGCCGGATCCACTCGAGCTCGTCCTTGATCGCCTTCTGGCGACCGGACTCCTCGCGATCTTCCTGCTCCATCCGCTTGGCTTTTTTCTCGAGATAGGTCGAGTAATTGCCCTCGTACGGGAAGTATTTCCCGCGATCGAGCTCCAGGATCCAGCTCACGACATTGTCGAGGAAATAGCGGTCGTGGGTGATCATCAGCACCGCACCCTCATACTCCTTGAGGTGCTGCTCCAGCCACTGAACGCTCTCGGCGTCGAGGTGGTTGGTCGGCTCGTCGAGCAGCAGGATCGACGGCTTCTGGATCAGCAGCCGGGTTAGGGCGATCCGGCGCTTCTCACCGCCTGACAAATTCTCGACCGGCCAGTCGGATGGCGGGCAGCGCAGTGCCTCCATCGCGACCTCGAGCTGATTGTCGAGCGTCCAGCCATCGACCGCGTCGATCTTGCCCTGGAGGTCGCCCATTTCCTCCATCAACGCATCGAAATCGGTGTCTTCCTTGGGATCGCCCATTTCGGCCGAAATGGCGTTGAAGCGGTCGACCATGTCCGCGACTTCGCGGGCGCCGTCCTTGACGTTTTCAAGCACGTTCTTGCTCGGGTCGAGCTGCGGCTCCTGCGGCAGATAGCCGACGGTGATGTTCTCGCCCGGCCAGGCCTCGCCCTGGAAGTCCTTGTCGATGCCGGCCATGATCTTCATCAGTGTCGACTTGCCGGCGCCGTTCGGGCCCACGATGCCGATCTTAGCGCCCTGGTAGAATTGCAGGTTGATATTGCTCAGCACCGGCTTCTGGGCGCCGGGGAAGGACTTGGTCATGTCCTTCATGACAAAAGCATATTGGGCGGCCATGGGGGTCGCAGATTCCTTCAAAGGTTCGGGATTTGGTTCGCAGTTAGTGGACTGCGACGCCTTTTTCTAGTCGCGCCCGACCATCGCCTCGGCATCGGCGAACCGATAGTCGCGATATCGGTCGCGCAGGTCCTTCTTGGACAACTTGCCCGTCGCCGTGTGCGGCAGCGCATCGGTGAACTCGATCGCGTCGGGCAGCCACCATTTGGCCATCTGCCCGGACAGGAACGCTCGGATTTCTGCTTCCGAGACATGGCTGTCGTCATCACGGACCACCACCAGCAAGGGGCGTTCATCCCACTTCGGATGAGGAATGCCGATCGCCGCCGCCTCAGCGACGCCCGGGCAGGCGACCGCCGCATTCTCGATGTCGATCGAGCTAATCCATTCGCCGCCCGACTTGATGACGTCCTTGGCGCGGTCGGTGATCTGGATCGATCCGTCGGGATGGATCGTCGCCATGTCGCCGGTGTCGAACCATTGATCGGCGTCCACGCAGTCCGCACTCTGCTTGAAATAGCGCTTTACTACTGCTGCTCCGCGGGTCTGCAGTCTACCAGAGCTTCTGCCATCGCGGGGCAAGACATCGCCCTTGTCATCGACGGTGCGTAGCTCGACGCCGAACATCGAGCGGCCGGGCCTCGTCAGATAAGCGAATTGCTCCTCTTCGCTCATCTGGTCCCAGCAGCCCGGCGGCGCCCCGACCGTGCCGACCGGCGACATTTCCGTCATTCCCCACAGATGGTTGACGCGAATGCCGCGCTCGTTGAACCAGCGGATCGTCGCGGGCGGCGCCGATGAGCCGCCGATGATCACGATCTCCAGCTTGTCGAGGGGCGCGCCGGTCTTCTCAACGTGGTCGATCATGCTCAGCCAAACGGTCGGCACGCCTGCCGTGTGCGTGACGCCCTCTTCATGGAAAAGCCGGCATAGGCGCTCGGGCGTGTTGTCAGCGCAGGTAACAAGCTTGAAGCCCGCCAAGGCCGCGGCGTAGGGAATGCACCAGCTGTTCGCGTGGAACATCGGCACGACGGGCAGCATGACCGACCGAGCCGAGGTGTTGAAGATGTCCGGCCCAACCACGGTCATTGCGTGCAGCACCGTCGACCGATGCTCGTACAGCACGCCCTTGGGGTCACCGGTCGTGCCGCTGGTATAGCAAAGCCCGCAGGGATCGCGCTCGTCGCCTTCATACCAGCGGTAGTCGCCATTTTCCGCTTCAAGCAGATCATCGAACTGATCGTCGAAGCGGACATAGTGCCGGATCGTGGTCCAGCGCGGTTTCATCCGCTGAAGGAGTTCTTCAAACGCCGCATCGTACAGCAGCACCTGATCCTCGCCGTGGTTGACGATATATTCGAGTTGATCGTCAAACAGACGCGGGTTCAGCGTGTGAAGCACGCCGCCCATCCCGACGACCCCGAACCATGCTGTAAGGTGCCGGTCGTGGTTCATTGCCAGTGTGGCGACCCGTTCGCCCGGCTTAATGCCCATCCGTTCCAGGACCTGCGCGAGCCGCCGGGCGCGGTCCGCGACTTCGATCCAGTTGGTTCGATGCACAGTTCCGTCGGAGCGCGCCGCGACGATCTCACGCGTCCCGTGCTCGCGCTCGGCGTGGTCGATCAGCCGCGTGATACGCAGCGGGAAATCCTGCATTGCGCCGAGCATGCCCATCAGCGCCTCCCTCCAGAGGGCGCATCATGGCGCAAAAACGGCCGCTAGCAAGCGCTAGAAGGGAAGCTTGAACCCCGGCGGCAGCGAAAGTCCGCTCTGCATCGCCTGCATCTCAACCGCAGCCGCCGCATCAGCCTTCGTCCGGGCATCGTTGAGGGCCGCGGCGATCAGGTCCTCGACCATCGTCTTCTCCGAGGGCTTTAGCAGGCTTTCGTCCAGATCGACGCCAAGGATCCGGCCCTTCGCCGTTGCGCGAACCTTCACCATGCCGCCGCCGGCAACACCTTCGACCTCGATCTTGTCGAGATTATCCTGGGCTTTCTGCAATTCGTTCTGCGCATTCTGCGCCATCTGCATGATGGATTCGAAGTCGGGCATTTCGGGCATGTCAGGCGCCTCTGGCTGAGAAAGATTCGAGTTCGGCATCAGGGAACGCGTCCATCACCGCGCGAACGTTGGGATCGGCAAGGACATCGGCGCGAACGCGCTCTTCGGCCATTTTCTCCCGATCCTGCAGTGATGGTTCCGCAGTTTCGTCCGACAGGGAGACCTGCCACGTCGTCCCGGTTGCCTGCTTGAGCGCTAGCGCCAGGTCGCGCGGCCAGTCCCCACCGAGCGGACGCATAGGCCGCAGCAGCAACTCGGGCGGCGCATAACGGACAAGGCCAACCTGGTCATGCAACTGCTGGGCGAGCAGATGCTTGCCGCTTCGTTCGAACAGCTTAACGAGCCCGTCGAAGTCGGACGGAATCCGCGCGACGGGAGCGCTGCTTGCTGACGGGGCAGCCGCCGCGGGCGCGGAAATGGAACCACCCTCCCCGCTCAGCCTGCCCATCACTGACGCCGGATCGGGCAAGTCGGCGGCATGGATGAGCCGTAGCAGCGCCATTTCCGCAGCCTCGCGAGGATCCGGCGCGACCTCCACATCCTGCAGGCCCTTCAGGAGCATCTGCCACAATCGATGGATCGAGCCCCACGACAACGCGGCCGCCATTTCCGCAGCGCCTTCTCGCTCCTCAGCGCTCTGCAGGGCATCAACCGCTGCCCCCGCCTTGGCACGCGTCGCGGCGTGGAGGCTCTCCATCAATCCGCGAAGAAGCTGGGTCGGATCGATGCCCAGGTCGTGTGCCTGGTCGAGGTCTGCGAGTGCGCCAGGCGCATCGCCGGTCAGCACCAGCTTCAGCAGCCGCCGGATGCGGCCGCGGTCGGCTAGCCCGAGCATGTCGCGAACTTGATCGGCGCTAACTGCGCCCGCCCCATGTGCTATCGCCTGGTCGAGAATTGACAGCCCATCGCGCGCCGAACCTTCGGCCGCCCGCGCAATCATGTTCAGCGCTTCCGGCTCGACCTCGACCTGCTCGGCCTCGGACACCTGCGCGAAATGTGCAGCCAATTTCTCTGCGGGGATGCGGCGAAGGTCGAATCGCTGGCACCGCGACAGCACCGTGACCGGAACCTTGTTCACTTCCGTCGTCGCGAACAGGAACTTCACATGTTCAGGCGGTTCCTCAAGTGTCTTCAGCAACGCATTGAAAGCGTTCTTCGACAGCATGTGGACTTCGTCGATGATGTAAATCTTGTAGCGCGCGCTGACCGACGCGTAGCGAACGGCGTCGATGATCTCGCGGATGTCGTCCACACTGGTGTGGGACGCGGCGTCCATTTCGATGACGTCGATGTGCCGGCCCTCGGCGATCGCACGGCACGGCTCGCAGACGTTGCAGGGGTTGATCGTCGGCCCGCCCTGCCCGTCGGGGCCGATGCAGTTGAGCGCCTTGGCGATCAGCCGCGCGGTCGACGTCTTGCCGACACCGCGAACGCCGGTGAGCAGGAACGCGTGCGCGATCCGGCCCCGCGCGATCGCGTTGGCCAGCGTCTTCACCATCGCGTCTTGGCCGATCAGTTCGCTGAAGTTCTGCGGCCGATACTTGCGCGCCAATACCCGATAAGCGCCGCCTGAAGTCGGAGCGGGAACCGGAACAGGTTGAACAGCCTGTGTCGGCGGCGCCGGGGCCCGCTGCGGCGGCTCGTCGCCGAACATCGCGGCCTGCCCCTCAGCTTCAAGCTCGGCCGCGCTCGGCGGCTTGTCTTCCGGCTCGTCGCCCAGGAGATCGCGGGAATCACTCATCGCCACCCATTTAGGGTCGGGCGCCCCGCTTGTCGAAGCATCCGCACTCCGGTCGAGGCACGGCACATGTGCTCGATTTGCGCGCGGCGGTGCCGGCGGCACAATCTAGCTGTCGCCGGAGTAAGCCATGCGCGGATCAATCACCAATGGACGGGTAACCGATCGTATGGATGGGACGATCGTCGTTTTCATCATCGGCATCCGGATAAACCGTTTTTTCCCGGTTGGTCGCTGGCTGCGCGTTGGGAGGGCTATGCCTCGAATGCTCGCGGAGCTTCGCTCAAAACCCGAGAGCGGTTTTCTTCATGCCGAAAATGCAATTGTCGGCCTTCGAACCGCGCTGATCATCCAATATTGGAGAAGCTTCGAGGCGCTCGAGCGCTACGCGCGCGACGCCGATCAGGCGCACTGGCCTGCCTGGCGAGAATTCAACAAACGCATCGGCGACGACGGCTCGGTAGGAATTTTCCACGAGACCTACGTGGTTCAGCAGGACGCTCGTGAAGCCATCTACGTGAACATGCCGCCCTTTGGTCTGGGAGCCATTGCAGGCACAGTAAGCGAATCGGGCACTCGCAGCGAAGCGCGGCAACGGATGATGTCAAAGTGAGGTGGAAGCCGACGACCCGGCACGAAATCGTTGTGGCTGCTTCCTTCCGGACCTGACCAGGTTGGCGACAATGCCGTCCGCCGACTTCCGCGCGGGCATATGGGTGAAGAAGGCGCCCCGCGCAAGTTGCCCGCATGCTTCAGTCGGTGTTCACTTGATCTGGCCTGAATGAACGGCTTTCCTGGAGGCTCGATGGCCGCATTCCTCGTACCGCTACTGCTCGCCGCGGCCGATGCGCCCATCACCGTTGTCGGTCACGCTTGGGCGCCCTTCATCAGCCCCATGGGTGAACCCTTCCGTGCCAGGAGCACGGCTGACGACACCCTCGCCCGATGGTTTCAACAGGCCGACCGCAATCATGACGGGGTTCTCACCGTCGACGAAATGCAGGCCGATGCCGATCGCTTCTTTGCGACCCTCGACGAGAACAACGATGGCGAACTCGATCCCGATGAGATCGCCAGTTACGAATATAATGTCGCGCCCGACGTGCAGGTCATGTCGCGCACCAAACGAGCTCAAGGCGATGCCGCAGCACCGGACGCGCATCAGACCGGCCTCGACGGACAGCCACTTTCGCGAAAAGGTCGCGATCAACGCGGAAGAGACGAGGCTCGGCAGCTTGGTCTCGGCGGTAGCTTGCAGGGAGCGGCGCGCTATTCGCTCCTCAATCTGCCGGAACCCGTCGCCGCCGCCGACACCGATTTCAATCGGGGGGTTTCACGCGCGGAGTTTCGTGAGGCGGCAGTCGAACGCTTCCGCCTGTTGGACAAGAGCCACAAGGGGCGGCTCGAGCTCGCCGATCTCCAGGCGATGCGCGCCGCCAATTGGGCTGCAGCGAAGAAACGGTCACGCTACCGCGACAATGATCCGGATCAGCGCGTAGGTAATGGCCTGCCCGCCGATCGACAGAAGCTAACGAAACCCTGACTTCACGCAGCGCCTGCGAGCAGGCATACCAACGCAGATAGCCGAAAGTCCCAGCATGCCGCTTCCGATCATCTTCCTTGGTCTCGCCGCCCAAGCCGCCGCGCCAGTGGCGCAACCTGCGCCAGCCCGACGCTGGACTCGCACGTTCATCAGTCCGATGGGCGAGCCATTCCGCCAGAAGACCCGCGGCGATGATATGCTCGCCGCGTGGTTCCAGCAGGCCGATACCAACCATGACGGGCGCTTGACCCTGGCCGAGATGCAGCAGGACGCGGAGCGGTTCCACGCGTTGCTGGACACGAACCGTGATGGAGAGATCGATCCCGACGAGGTCTCGCATTACGAAACGGCGATCGCCCCCGAGGTCATTAGCGGATCCAGCTTTGGCATGATGGAAGGCGCCGGTCCGGAAGGTTATCGGCGGCACAAACCGAAGTTCCTCCAATCGACCAGCAACAATCCGCAGCAGGGCGCCGGACGTTTCGGCCTGCTCGACCTGCCAGAACCGGTCGTCTCGGCCGATTCCAATTTCAACCGTGGCGTGTCGATTGCGGAATTCAGGCAAGCCGCCAGCCAGCGCTTCCTCGCGCTCGACCTCGACCACAGGGGGTATCTGACCTTAGCGGCCCTTGAGATGATCAGGCCAGCGCCGCCGCCCGCACCGAACAAACCCAATCGCAACGACCTCGACGAGAGCGCCCTGCCCGGCGGCGACTAGCGGCCCATCCAATTCCGCGATTCTGGCGGTATCTTGACCGTCAGGCTTTCGAGCTGATCGGTCAGCAGGATTTGGCAGGCAAGGCGCGATGTCCTGGTGGCGTGCGCGGCGAGGTCGAGTAGGTCCTCCTCTTCCTCGCTGGCGGGCGGTAACCGCTCGAAATCTGCCGGGTCGACAATAACGTGACACGTCGAGCAGGCCATCACGCCCTCACACGCCCCCTCAAGCGGCTCGCGCGCGGCCCATGCGACATCGAGCAGCCGCTGCCCTACGTCCGCTCCCACTTCCTTGTCCAAGGAACCGTCAGGTCGGAGAAACCGCACCCGGGTCATGCGTGAAGCTCTTCCTGCGCTAACGCCGCTTGAGTAAGTCTCTTGCACGCCTCCGCCAACTCCGCTTCCCCAGTGTAGCGGCCGAAGCCAAGGCGGATCGAAGCGCGCGCCTCGGACTGACCGAGACCGATGGCTTTCAGGACGTGGCTTGGCCGACCAGATCCGCTCGCACATGCCGACCCAAGTGAGAAAGCGAGGTGGCGCAAATCCGCGAGGATCCGCGCGGCATCCAGGCCCTTCCGTCGGATGTTGAGGTTTCCGTGATAGCGGTCGTGCACCGAACCGTTAACGATCCAGTCCGGGCCAAGGGCGTCCAGTGCTGTGCGCCACAGCGTCTCTACGTGATCATGATCGGTCGTCCGACGCAACTGCGCGAGTTTTGCCGCGGCGCCAAAACCGGTGCACAGTGCCGGCGACAAGGTCCCCGACCGTAGTCCCCGCTCCTGCCCGCCGCCATGGAGTAGCGGCGCAGGCTCGGAGCCGGTCCGCATCCACAATGCGCCGATCCCCTTGGGACCATGGATTTTGTGGGCGGAGATCGCGACCAGATCGGGGCCCTCGCAAATATCGATGCGACCGAACCCCTGAACCGCATCGCAGAGCATCAAAGCGCCATGATGATGAGCCAGTCGCGCAATCGCTGAGATCGGTTGAGTGACACCGATCTCATTGTTGACCAGCATTACCGCGACCAACGCGACGCGATCGTCGAGTAGCTCGGCCAGCTGGTCGAGATCGATCCGTCCATCGCGGTTAACTGGCAATACGGTCACCTCGGCGCCGCGCCCGTTCAACCATTCGCACGTGTCCAGAACGGCTGCATGCTCGGTGGCGACGGTAATCACCCGATCGCGACCGCCGCGCGAATTCTCGATTGTCCCTTTCAGCGCCCAGTTCAGCGCCTCCGTCGCGCTTCCGGTAAACGCGACGCCTCCCCCGCTTAAGCCGACAGCATCCTCGACCTGTTTGCGCGCCACCTCGATCGCAGCTGCGGCTTCGTAACCCCATCGCGATGGAGAATGCGGATTGGCAAACTTGTCCTCAATCCAGGGCTGCATTGCGCGCCCCACTTCCGGCGCGACCGGCGTCGTTGCCTGGTAATCGAGGTAAATCATGCCGCGCAGGATTGATCCCGGCCGGCGATCTTCTGCCACTCGGTCAAAAAGGCGTCGACGTCGGCTTCTGACGTCGAAGGTCCAAAGCTTATGCGCAGGAACCCGTCGGCCATCGCCTGGTCAACGCCCATTGCTTCGAGGACCGCGCTTTTCTTCATCTTGCCCGAAGAACAGGCGCTTCCCGCCGAGACCGCGATTCCGGCAAGGTCGAATTGCACGAGCAAGGCGGCGTTGGACGCGCCCGGCATCGAGATAGCGCCAATCGTCGGAATGCGTGGGCTGTTCTCGGCTATGACCTGTCCGCCCTGCGCTCTGACACCGTCTTCCAGTCGCGCGCGCAATCGGTTCAGCCGATCCATGTCATACGGCCGTGCAGCGACGGCCGCGGCAAATGAAGACGCGGAGGGTGCGTCCTGCGTACCGCGACGGTAACCTTGCTCCTGCCCACCGACCGCTGCCAGCGTCGCGAGATCGCGCACCAGCAGCACGCCAACGCCCGGCGGTCCGCCAAGCTTGTGCCCGCACGCCGCGATGAAGTCCGCATCGGGCAGCGCCAGCTTGTTCGCACTCTGCGCACAATCGGATAGCAGCAGCGATCCAGCCTCGCGGATCTTTGGCGTCAGACGATCCAGCGGCTGGATGACGCCGGTCTCGTTGTTGACCTGCTGAATCGCGATCAGCGCGGGCCCATCATCGAGAATGCGATCCAGCGCAGCTTCGTCGATCAAACCGTCCGGCGTCACCGGGATGACGTGCGAGGTCGGACCCATCGCATGGCCCACGATCGGATGCTCCGTCGCACCATGGGCTCGGCCCGCAATCTTCGCCCGGTGGGCAGCAATCTCGACGGACTCGCTGGCGCCGCTGGTGAAGATGACGGCATGACGCCACCCGAGCACTTGGGCGATTGTCTTGCGGGACTGCTCGAGGATCGCGCGCGCTGCCCTCCCTTCAGCATGGGGTGAACTAGGATTTGCCCAGGCTTCCATCGCCCGGACCATCGCCTCGCGCGCCTCCGGGACGATCGGCGTGGTTGCTGCGTGATCGAGATAGACGCGCTGCTTCAATTTGCCCGGTTTCCTGCCGATTGCCACATGAACGCCCCTCCCTATATAGGGTCCGACGCCGCAGCGCACCCGCGTGGCGACCACTTTATTCGCGAGCGAACCGCACTTTCATGCCCGAAGTCATTTTTCCTGGCCCCGAAGGCCGTCTCGAAGGACGTTTCCATCCCGGCACCCGCCCCCGCGCGCCCGTCGCGCTGATCCTGCATTCGCACCCGCAGGCGGGCGGCACGATGAACAACAAGATCGTGCAGCTGCTCTACCAAACCTTCGTCAAGCGCGGCTTTGCGACCCTCCGCTTCAACTTCCGTGGCGTCGGCAAGAGCCAGGGCATCTTCGACAATGGCATCGGCGAGCTGTCCGACGCCGCCAGTGCGCTCGACTGGGTGCAGTCGATCCATCCCGAGGCGGAGACGACCTGGGTTGCCGGCGTCAGCTTCGGCGCGTGGATCGGCATGCAACTCCTAATGCGTCGTCCGGAGATCCGCGGCTTCATCTCGATTGCTCCGCCCGCGAACATGTACGACTTCAGCTTCCTCGCACCCTGCCCGTCATCGGGTATCATTATCCAGGGTGAGGCCGACGAGGTCGTCACCCCAAGCGCAGTTCAGAAGCTGGTCGACAAGCTCCGTACGCAGCGGCACATCACGATCAGCCACGACCTCATTCCCAACGCGAACCACTTCTTCGCGAATGAGCTCGACCTGCTGATGAAGTCGGTCGACGATTATCTCGACATGCGGCTGGCGACCGACCCGATCAAGCCGTCTATACCGTCCAGATCATCACGTTCATGACCAATACGAGGGCCGCGGCGATCATTAGCATCCCGCGGCTTCGGGTCTGACGCGAAAGCGCCAGCTTCACCCCGCCTGCCAGCAGCAGGAGCGCGGCGACCATCGCGAGCGCTAGCGCTACCTGAGCAAAACTAGACAATATACCCCCCGGTTTTCACGATCGCTTAACCACGGACGCGCGATAAGGCCGCATGCCGTCCTCCGACCAGCAGGCGCGTCTCGACGAAGCGTTCGAGCGGATCGAAGAAACGATCCTGCCGTGCATCGCCATGATGCTAGACACGCTGATCGACGCCTCCGAGTCCGTGGAGAAGAATGAGCGCCGCTTCCTTGCCGCCGAGCTCAAGACGCTCGCCGCCGAGCTGGAAGAACTTACCAAGGCGGTCGAGCGCTCGAGCCCGGTCCACCTCGATCCCGGCGAATACAAGGCGCGCAACGTCGCCTAAGCGATAATCCGCGCGTGCAGCGCCGGATCGACGTTCCCACCCGACAGCAGCACGACTGTCCCATCCAGCGGACCGAGCCTGTCTGACAAGATCGCAGCAAGCGCCGCAGCGCCACCCGGCTCGACGACGAGCCCATGCCGTTCCCAGGCGAAGCGGATCGCCGCTGCGGCCTCTTCGTCCGTCACCGAGACCGCCTTCGCGGCGCGATCGCGCAGAATGCCGAAAGTGATCGGCGACACGCGCGGCGTTTGCAGCGCGTCGCAGAAGGTATTCGGCGCGTCAGGCTCTACGGGCACGATCTCGCCGCCCGCGAGCGACCTGCCCATGTCGTCCCAGCCCGAAGGCTCGACAATGACGATCTCGGCTTCCGGCACCGCAAGCGCGATGCCTGCTGCCAATCCGCCGCCGCCGCAAGGAATGACGATCCGCGCCGGCGCAACGCCGAGCTGCTCGACGATCTCAAGGCCCGCAGTCCCCTGGCCGGCGACAATCGCGGGGTCGTCGAAGCTCGGCACCACCGTCGCGCCGGTTTCACCAGCGATCCGGGCGGCGATTTCCTCACGGCTTTCAGTGCGCCGATTGAAGAAGACGATTTCCGCCCCCTCGCCTCGCGTGCCGTCGATCTTCACCTTGGGTGCGTCGGCCGGCATGACAATCACCGCCTTCATCCCGAGCCGCCGCGCCGCAATCGCCACGCCTCGCGCATGATTCCCCGACGAAAACGCAACGACTCCGCGCTCCCGCTCCTCCGGCGTCAGTTGAAGCAATCTATTGGTCGCGCCGCGCAGCTTGAAGGCGCCGCCGGTCTGCTGAGATTCGCATTTTAGCCACACGCGCGTGCCATCGACATCACTGTCGACAAGTGGCGTGCGTTCGATATCGCCACGAATTCGCCCTCCAGCGACAATTACGTCTTCGCGAGTGACGCGGGGCGTCTCGTTCAAGCTATTGATAACCTTGTCCTTTCGCCGAACCGTTGCAGTTTGACGACAAAACTGCCGCAAATTTCTCCAAGGGGTCCAAAGTAACTTTACAGGGGGGACCCCCCTACATATATCGCGCCTCCGCTGCCCCATGGGACTTCCAACCGCAAGGCAGCTTCCGTCGAATGTTCCTGTTGGAGGTCCCTTGAATTGCACCACGACCATCGCGCGCTGGGGCTAGCGTCCGCCCCAACCGGTAGCCGGGGGGCTGCCGCCATCGCCATGCAACGCCCGGTTCAGCCGGTCACCTTGCTGCGTCCGCATGCCGCGCGGCGCGCTGCCCGTTTCTTCGTCGAGAAGTTCCCGGGGCGCTCGCTCTATGCGGTCAAGGCCAACCCGTCGCCGGATCTGCTCCGCGTGCTGTGGGAAGCTGGCGTCACGCATTACGATGTCGCGTCGATCGGCGAAGTGCGGCTGGTGCATGAGACCCTGCCCGATGCGGTGTTGTGCTTCATGCACCCGGTGAAGGCCGAGGAAGCGATCGCGGAGGCTTATTTCGGCCACGGCGTGCGCACCTTCAGCCTCGATACGGCTGAAGAGCTGGAGAAGATCGTCCGCGCGACGTCGAGCGACGGCGTGCCGGCGAGCGACCTCAACCTGCTTGTCCGCATCCGCGTCAGCTCTGAGCACTCCAAGCTCAGCCTGGCCTCCAAATTCGGCGCCGATCCGCGAGACGTCGCGAGCCTGCTCATGGCGACCCGCCAGGCGGCCGACGCGCTCGGCATCTGCTTTCATGTCGGCAGCCAGGCGATGACGCCGGCGGCCTTCGCCGAAGCCATGGCGCGCGTCCGAGAAGCGATCGTCGAAGCTGCGGTCACCGTCGACATCGTCGATGTCGGTGGCGGGTTCCCGTCCTGGTACCCGGGCATGGAGCCGCCGCCGCTCGAGACCTATTTCGCGGTCATCCACCAGGCGTTTGAAGCGCTGCCGATCAGCTATTCCGCGGAACTGTGGTGCGAGCCGGGCCGCGCGCTGTGCGCGGAATACGCCAGCGTCCTCGTGCGCGTCGAAAAGCGCCGTGGCGATGAGCTGTACATCAACGATGGCGCCTATGGAGCGCTGTTTGATGCGGCGCACATCGGCTGGCGTTACCCCGTCACGCTGATCCGCGAGCCGGAATCGCATGTCCGTCCGATGAGCTTCAGCTTCTACGGCCCGACCTGCGACGACCTCGACCACATGACAGGGCCGTTCGAGCTGCCGGGTGATGTCAATGTCGGCGACTATATCGAAGTCGGCATGCTGGGCGCCTATGGCTGCGCGATGCGCACCCAGTTCAATGGCTTCGGCGCTGTTGAGGCCGTGGTGGTCGATGATGAGCCCATGGCGAGCCTCTACGGCGCTGCCGCGCCGGCCAGGTCCAACGTCATTCAGATGTGAGCTTTCCCTTCCGCTGCGGCGAAGGGGAAGCTAAGCGCATCTGACACTTTCGGGGTGAGGCTGTCCCCCGCAATTGAACGACATGCCCGTACCCGGCGCGCTGTTTCGCGCCTCGAAGACCTATTGGAGCATGAAGATGGAAGCCGATACGCTGAACAAGGTTCAGGACGCCGAGCGGATCAACGACACCCGCAAGGCGGAGCTGCTCGCGACCCCGATCGAGCATATCGACATCACCAAGTTCGACGCCCGCCCGATCATCGATTCGATGGGCAAGATGAGCTTCACCAGCCGCGACCTGTCGCGCGCCACCGGCATCTACAATACGATGCTGGAGGACAAGGATTGCTCGATCATCCTGGTCATCGCGGGCTCGACCTCGGCCGGCGGGTGCATGGATCTCTACGCCGAGCTGGTGAAGTCGAACATGGTCGACGCGATCGTCGCCACCGGTGCTTCGATCGTCGACATGGATTTCTTCGAAGCGCTTGGTCACAAGCATTATCAAGCCAATGAAATCCCTGACGATGATACGCTGCGGTCGCTGTACATCGACCGCATCTACGACACGTATATCGACGAGCAGCAGCTGCAGGATTGCGACTTCACGATCGGCAAGATCGCCGACAGCCTGGAGCCGCGCGCCTACTCCAGCCGCGCCTTCATCCGCGAGATGGGCAAGTGGCTGAGCGAGGGCAACGCCAAGAAGCAGGGCAGCCTCGTCCAGCTCGCCTATGAGCATGACGTGCCGATCTTCTGCCCGGCGTTCGTCGACTCATCGGCCGGCTTCGGTCTCGTCAAACACCAGGTCGACGCCATGAAGCGCGGCGGCCACTATATGGTGCTCGACGCCATCGCCGACTTCCGCGAGCTGACCGACATCAAGATCAAGGCGGGAACCACGGGCCTGCTGATGATCGGCGGCGGCGTGCCGAAGAACTTCACGCAGGACACCGTCGTCTGCGCCGAGATCCTCGGCCACGACGACGTCGAAGTGCACAAATATGCCGTGCAGATCACCGTCGCCGACGTGCGCGACGGCGCCTGCTCCTCCTCGACGCTTCAGGAAGCGGCGAGCTGGGGCAAGGTGTCGACCGCGATGGAGCAGATGGTGTTCGCCGAAGCGACCAGCGTCCTCCCGCTCCTTGCCAGCGACGCATACCACCGCGGCGCCTGGCGCAACCGCGAGAAGCGCCGCTTCGCGAAGCTCTTCGACTAAGTCGATTGCAAAGCGAAACGATCTGAAGCACCCTCCCTCGGACAAGCTCTGAGGGAGGGTGCTTCATGCATCATAGTCCGCTGCTCGGACCCGTCGTAGCGCTGGTTGCCTGGACCTTGCTGGTGATGGGGTGGATGGCGATTGCCCGTGCTGGTGAATTTCGACGGTTGGGTATCAAACCGACGACCATCCCCAACGGTGCGCGCGGTCAGGACCTCGAAGGTCGTGCCGATCCGCGTGCTCAGTGGAAAGCGCATAATTACGCGCATCTCGTTGAACAGCCGACGATCTTCTACGCGATCGTATTCGCGCTAATCCTCATGGGCTTCGACGCCGTCATCAATGTCTGGCTCGCATGGGCCTATGTCGGGCTCAGAGTGCTTCACAGCATATTGCAATCAACCGTCAATATAGTCCGCTATCGGCTTGTCTTATTTGGCTTAAGCAGCCTCTGCCTCATCGCACTGACGCTTCATGCGGCAATGGCGCTCATCCACGGGTGAAGCACGCCGCCAGCTCGACATGGGTCGACCAGCGGAACTGGCCGACCAGCTGGACCCACTCCAGTCGATAACCGCCACGGAGCAGGGTGTCGGCATCGCGCGCGAAAGTCGCCGGATTACAGCTGACGTAGGCGATCCTTCCTACGGATGACCTGCCGAGAGCCTCAATCTGCTCGGTTGCGCCCGCCCGCGGGGGATCGAGCACGACCGAACCAAACGTTTTGAGCTCGCTTGGGTCCAGCGGCCTGCGGTAAAGGTCCCGATGCTCGACCTTCATCGCCGGCGCCGCGCGTTGCAAGGCGGCCGCCGCGTCGCGTGACGCTTCTGCCGCATAAGTAGCGCCAATGCCGAGGGCAAAAGTCCCGAGCCCCGCGAATAGGTCGGCCGTCGGTCCGCTACTCGCTACGGCCTCTTCCACTGCCTCCAGCAAGGCTCTCTCGCCATCTTCGGTTGCCTGCAGGAAACTCCCGGGCGCGAACGCGACAGGTACGCCCGCGAGGACGATGGTCGCGGGGATCGGTTCGTAAAGTGCTTCCGGCCCAAGGCCGCGATCGACGCCCAGCCGCGCGAGCTGGTAGTCCATGGCAAACGACGTCAGCGCCTCGATCTCGGTAAGGCGCCCCGCAGGGACGCTCTTGAGCTGAACGTCCACGCCGCGATCCAGCAGCGTCAGCTGCACCTCCGCGACCCGCTTGGGGTGGATCATCCCGTTCAGCAGGTGGCGAAGCGGCTCTACCAGTTCGAATAGCTCGGGCCGCAGAACGTGACATTCGTGCATGTCGACGATGCGGTGCGACTGCGCGGCATTGAAACCGATTAGCACGCGCTGACCGACGCTCATCGCCTTGAGCGCAGCTCGTCGCCTGCTGCACGGCGGCGAGAGGTGGGGCGGCCGAATGGCTGTCTCGATGCCATGCTGCTTCAGGGCGTGTTTCACCCTCGATACAAGGAAGTCGCGATAAACGGTGTCGTCGGCATGCTGCAGCTGGCACCCGCCGCATTCGGGAAAATGTCGACAGGGCGGCTCCTGGTGGTGCGGCCCCAACGCAAGTGCACCATCGTCCAGGACAGCATCGCCGGGTACGCCAAAGGCTATATGCCGTCCGCTCGGTGTGACGCCATCGCCCCTCGCCGCGATCCTGACGATCGGTTCATTCATGCGATCGATGCAAGCGCAACAGGTATTGCCCGCGCCAGATCATCCGCGATCATTCCTGGTCCCGCAGCCTCCGCCGCGCGCCCATGCAGCCACACGCCCGCGCAAGCCGCTTCGAACGCCGGCAGGCCCCGCGCGCGCATTGACGCGATAATCCCCGAAAGCACATCTCCGGTCCCTGCGGTCGCCAGCCATGCCGGCGCCGGAGGGGCAAAGCCCAGGCGACCGTCGGGCGACGCCACCACCGTGTCCGCGCCCTTGTAGACGATCACCGCACCAGACCGCCGCGCGGCTTCCAGGGCCCTAGCCGGCTTGTCCCCGGGCAATTCTCCGAAAAGCTTTGCGAACTCGCCATCATGTGGCGTCATGACGGCGTCCTGTCCCTTAAGTCGCGCCGGATCGCCCAGATGGGTGATGGCGTCGGCGTCGATCACTTTGGGTGCGCGCGACGTTAGCGCCAGTGTCAAAACCTGCGGCAGATCGCCGAGCCCGGGGCCCACCAGCAAGCACCCGATCCGTGGGTCGTTCACCTTGCCGTCGCCGACCTGCACAACGGAGGACGGCAAGCCCTCGATCGCGCGCGACGTGCTGACGCGAACATATCCCGCCCCGGCGCGCGCCGCCGCGGTCGCGGCAAGCGCAATTGCTCCCGGCATCGTGCCGGCGAGCGCATGGACCAGCCCGCGTGTGTATTTGTGGCCGTCCGGTTGAAGCGCTGGCAACTTCGGTGCGGCGATCTCATGCCATTGGCTGGTCACATTAAGAGCAAGGTCCACGACTGCCACGCGCCCCATTTTGTGGATGGCGGGGGAAAGCCGATGCGCAGGCTTCAGCGCGCCCAGGGCGACCGTTAAATCGAATGCTGGAACGGCACTCAGTTCGTCACCACTGTCGGTCTCGACACCACTTGGGAGGTCGCAAGCTACATTTGCGACCGCGTCGTGGCAAAGCCGACTAAACTGTTCTGAAACAGTGTCATCCAGGCCGCGCTTCAACCCTGTGCCAAACAGGGCATCGATCAAAAGCGGAGCAGCGGCTGTCCCGGGCCCGAGCGGTTCGATCTGCCCGCCCCAATGGGATCGCGCTGCAATGGCAGCCTCAGTCTTTGGCTCGCTCACGGCTGCGACGCGAACCGCCACCCCGCGTTCGGCCAGAACGCGCGCGGCGACGTAGCCGTCACCTCCATTGTTGCCCGGTCCGCACAATATGAGGGCCGGCATCGGTCCGGCGAAACGAAATACCGCCTCTGCGAGCCCGGTCCCTGCCCGCTCCATCAACTCCGTGACGCTGCTGCCGCTGTCTTTCGCGCGCTGTTCCGCCGCGCGCATGGCTTCCGCCGTCAAGATGGGGCGCGGTGTCATGGGACGGCCTTAGCGCAGGAAGGTTGCGAGGCGCCACCAGTCTTCGGGGACCTCCTCGGCGGCCGCGTCCCGCGATGCCTCGTCCTCGAAAAGCGCGAAGCACGTCGCGCCCGACCCCGACATACGGCTGAAGGAAACCCCAGGCCGCGCGCGAAGCCACGCCAATACCTCCGAAATCTCTGTGACGAGGGCGATGGCTGGAATTTCCAGGTCGTTCCGTCCTTCGCGCCAATCGTCCAGGGGTCCGCGATCCTGGCCGTCCCATGCACCGAATACCGCTGCCGTCGACAGCGGGATGCGTGGATTCACCAGCAACACCGGGTTTCCCGACAGATTCGGTAGGTCGATCGGATGAAGCTCATCGCCCGCGCCTTTGCCGCGCATCGGCAAACTCAACAGGCACGCCGGCACGTCGCTACCCAGGAGCGGAGCCACCTGTTGCGCGAGCGCAGGATCAAGCCCGTGCATCGCAGTCAGTAGCCGCAACGCCGCAGCCGCGTCGGCCGACCCGCCGCCCACGCCCGACGCGACCGGCAGACGCTTGTCCAGGACGATCGCCGCACCAAGCGGACGAGCTGCCACCTCCGCCAAAAGCCGCCCGGCCGTCACCACGAGGTTGTCGTCGCCAATGTCCGCCGCGAACGGCCCGATGACGCTTAGCGCGAACTCATCGGCCGGCTCGGCGTTCAATCGGTCGCCATCGGTGCAAAAGGCAAAAATGGTCTCGATATCGTGGCGCCCGTCGCTCCGCTTCCCGCGGACGTGCAGCGCGAGGTTGAGCTTGGCCGCTGCAATTTCGCGCGATAGCGCGCTCACGGCGCGGCGTTGGCCGTCGTCAGCCCGCTCGCCAGCTTCGCCTTTACGCGGCCCGCGACGTCGTCCTCGGCCGTGACCAGCGCCGCGTTCCAGGCAAAGCGCGCCTCGAGCCGTCGTCCGGACTTGTACAGCGCGTCACCCAGATGCTCCTGGATCTCCGCCTGTCCCGGATCCTTCTCCGCCGCCCTCTGCAGAGTCGCGATGGCCTCATCCGTTTTGCCCCGCTTGAATTGCGCCCAGCCGAGCGAGTCCGCGATTGACGCATCGTCCGGCGCGAGCTCGCTCGCCTTGCGGATCATCGCCTCGGCGGAATCGAGGTTTTCACCGCGTTCGAGCTGGCCGTAACCCATGAAATTCAGCAGCAGCGGCTGATCCGGCGCGATCGCCAACGCTCGCTGCAGTGCGGCGCGTGCCTCGGGCCAGCGATTGGCATCCTCCAACGCGCCAGCCTGCAGCAACAGCAGAGTCCAAAGGTCGCTCTGCCCTGATCCTTTCTGCGCCAACGCAATGGCGCGGGCGTAGGCGTCGGCAGCCGGGCCACTGCGCTTCATCGCCTGCAGGACGTCGCCGAACCTCGAAAAATCGATTGCCTCGGCCCCTGGCGCAGCCGCGGCCGCCGCTGCGATGCGATAGGCTTCGTCGTACCGCTTATTGTCGGTCAGAATTCGGGTTTGGACATCGCGGATTTGCGAGATCAGCGGATCGTCACCCTGAACCGTTCGAAGCAATGCGAGCGCGTGGTCGGTTTGATCCTGCCCGGAGAGGAGCAACGCCAGCAATGCGACCGTGCTGCTGCTCTTGGGATTGATGTATCTGGCAACCTGCACCAGCCCGATCGGCGGCGTTCCGCGCTGCAGCCTGGTGAGGTCCGCGCCGAACGCCGCAAGCACTTCGCCATAGGCCTTGGGCAACGTGTCGATTGCCTGCCCGCCACTGCGCCCGGCACTGATCCGCGCGCGAGCGGCGGTTTCTCCGGCCCCCATGCCTTCGATGATCATCAGCGCGCGCTGGCGATCACCTGCCGCCAGGAAACCGTCCGCAAACGCAAGGCGGAGCCGATCTTCACGCGCTCCGCCGCGCCCGACCGCTGCGCGCGCATAAGGTTCTGCGTCAGCCGTACGCTTGAAGCGCAGCAGGATCAGTGCCCGCTCCTCGGCGGCGAGCGGCACGAGAAGATTACCGCCCGCAATCTGATCGAGCGCGGCAAGCGAACCTGCCATATCATTGCGGTCGGCGGCCGCCCAGGCGTTCACTAGCGGTACGAGAAACGTAAGATCGCCATTCTCGCGCGTTGCGTTCAGCCAGGCGTTGGCCCGGTCTGGCCGCCGCCGGCGGATTTCCTCCGCCGCCATTAGCAGTCGCGCGTCGCCGGGCAGCTTCGCTGCGGGGATCTTGCTTGCAAGAGCGATGGCCAGGTCCATCTGGCCCGCCCTCATTGCTTCCGCCAGCGCGCGCTGCGCCAGTTCTGGCTGACCGGGCTGGCTCGCCGACAGGGAGGCCAAGAGTTCCGCCGCGCGCCCGTGGTCGCCATTCATTGAGGCTGCACGCGCCTCCACATAAGTGCGGTCGGGTTCGCTGACCGCGATCCGCGCTCCCACTGATGTCGGCACCATTGCAAGCGCCGCCGCGGCGGCTCCAGCCAGCAACTTACATGTTCGGGTAATTGGGGCCTCCGCCACCTTCGGGAGTGACCCAATTGATGTTCTGGGTCGGGTCCTTGATGTCGCAGGTCTTGCAGTGGACGCAGTTCTGCGCGTTGATCTGCAGTCTCGGCTCACCGGTTTCGGCTCCCACGAATTCATAGACGCCTGCCGGGCAATAACGCTGCTCCGGGCCGTCGTAGACCGGCAGGTTGATGGCCGTCGGTATGTCCGCGTCCTTGAGCGTCAGATGAACCGGCTGATCTTCCTCATGATTAGTGTTCGAGATGAACACCGACGACAGCCGGTCGAACGTCAGCACTCCGTCCGGCTTCGGATAGACGATCGGCGCCGAGGCATCCTTGCGCCTCAGCCGGGTATGGTCTGGCTTGTGCTTCAGGGTCCACGGCACGCCGATCTTCAGGGCGTTCAACCAGAGGTCGAGACCTGCGTAGAGCGTGCCCGCAACCCCCCCCCAGTGCGCTACGGCCGGCTGCGCATTCCGCACGCCGTACAACTCCTGCGACACCCAGCTTTTGTGCAGCGCGGGCGGATAGTCCTCCAGCATGTCGCTGGCGCGGCCGGCCTGGATCGCCCGAAACGCGGATTCCGCGGCGATCATGGCCGACTTCATCGCCGTATGCGTGCCCTTGATCCGCGGGACGTTTACGAAGCCCGCCGCGCAACCGATCAGCGCGCCACCGGCAAAGACGAGCTTCGGGATGGCCTGATAACCGCCTTCGTTGATGGCTCGCGCGCCGTACGACACGCGGCGTCCGCCCTCGATCTCGGCCCGGATTGCCCGGTGCGTTTTCCACCGCTGCATCTCTTCGAATGGCGACAAGTGCGGGTTGGCGTAATCGAGCGCCACGACGAAGCCCAGCGCGACCTGGTTATTCTCCTGGTGGTAAAGAAAACCGCCGCCCCATGCGTCGTCGAGCGGCCAGCCTTGCGTGTGGATCACTCGCCCTGGCTTATGCTTCTCGGCAGGAATTTCCCACAATTCCTTGATTCCAAGACCATAAACCTGAGGGCCGCTTTCCTCGCGGAGGTTGAAGAGTTCGGTCAGACGTTTGGTCAAATGTCCCCGCGCACCTTCCGCCATGAAGGTGTACTTGGCGTGGAGCTCCATGCCGGGCTGATAGTCGGGACGGTGGCTGCCATCGCGGGCGATGCCCACATCGCCGGTCGCCACGCCCTTCACGGATCCGTCGTCATTGTAGAGAATCTCGGCCGCCGGAAAGCCCGGAAAGATCTCGACACCCAGTTCCTCCGCCTGGCTCGCCAGCCAGCGGCACAGATTGCCCAGGCTCAAGGTGTAGGTGCCGTGATTTCGCATGAACGGCGGCATCAGCATTTCGGGAAGGCCGAACTTGCCCTTCTTGGTGAGTATCCAGTGATGGTTTTCGGTGACCGGCACGGTCAGCGGCGATCCCTTTTCCTTCCAGTCCGGGATCAGCTCATTCAGCGCCTTCGGATCGACCACGGCGCCTGACAGGATGTGCGCGCCGATTTCGCTGCCTTTCTCGAGGATGCAAACGCTGGTCTCGCTCCCGGCTGCCTGCGCCAGCTGCTTCAGCCGGATGGCGGCGGCCAGCCCTGCTGGCCCTGCACCCACGATGACCACGTCATACGCCATGGATTCGCGTTCGCTCATCCGTTCCCCTTCATCCTGCCGCGCAACTCACACATTTCGACTCTTATCCACTGCCCATTCCTTGACCATGGCGTCAATGCCGGAGAGGGTGCGAGCGTGGGGAGGATGATGGGGTGATCGGCGAAGCCGAAGCACGCAGCGCATTGGGCTGGTGGCTCCAGGCAGGCGTCGATGTCGTCGTCCAGGAAGAGCCGCGCAATTGGCTACTGCCGCCGCAACCGCGCAAGCCGGCCTCACCGAGCGAGCCCCTTCCCGAAGCGAATGTCGCGCCGCCATCGCACGAAACGCTGGCAGCCCTGCAGGATTGGCTTGCCAGTTCGACGAAACTCCCGCTCGCTTCGGCGACCGCCCGGCGCATCATGCCGCATGGTCCCGAAAACGCCGAGATCATGCTGCTGACCGAGGCACCGACGCTAGAAGACTTTGCATCCGGACAGCCGATCGGCGGAGATTCTTGGGAACTCGCAAAGCGTATGCTGGCGGCGATCAAGATTGCGCCAGAGCAGGCGTACAGCGCCTCCCTTTCCTGCTTCAATGCGCCTGGCGCGCGGATGACCCCCGCGCAGCGTGAAGAATGCGCCGAAATTGCGCGGCAACACATCCAGCTCGCGAAGCCGTCCCGCCTTCTACTGTTCGGGGACGGACCATCCCAGGCATTGCTCGGCAAGCCGCTCGCCCAGGCCCGCGGCCATGTCTACAAGGTCGAAGGCGTCCGTACGGTCGCTACCTTCCATCCGCGCCATTTGATTAATCAACCCTCAAACAAGTCCTTGGCATGGAAGGACTTGTTGCTGCTCATGGAGAATGAGTCTTGAAGTCGGGTCTGCTTGCTTTGGGCACCTTGATCTGGGCTGTGCCGGGCTTTGCCCAAACAACGGATCCGCTGGCACCGCTGCCGACCACGCCTGCTCCCGCGACGCCGAGCCCTTCGGCACCTCCGGCACCAAAGGTCGCGTGGCCGACCTATGAAACGGTGGTTCCGGTACTCGGCCCAACGACGAGTGGTCAGAAGCCTGCCGTTCTCTCGGCACCACCCGCGATCCTTGCTCCGGCGGTTCCGGCTGCGAGCGTCGTTGTGCCAAAGGATTGGCGCGGCGTGTTCGATGCGATCGACGCCGGCAATTGGGCGTCGGCGCAAGCAGGCATTGCCACCCTCCCGCGCAATATTCTCACACCCGTCGCAAAGGCTGAACTATACACCGCAAAGGGTTCGCCGGTCGTCGATCTGGGGTCTCTACAGGCTCTCCTCGCCGAAGCACCCGAGCTGCCGCAGGCAACGCAGCTGGCAGCGATGACTCTTCGCCGCGGCGCCTTGGCCGCGCCGCCCGTCGTCACGCCAAAACAAACGTTCAACCTTGGCTCCGCGCCCGTCCGCTACAAAGCCAAGCCGGTGACGGGCGAGCCCTATGCCGACCAGCTGCGCACTGCGCTCGACCCGCTGATCAAGACCAACGACGCGGCGGGCGCAGAAGCGCAGTTGCTGACCTACGCCCCCTTCCTGTCGGTCGAGGCTCGCGCTGAAGCAGGCCAGCGCGTCGCCTTTGCCTACTACGTTAACGGGCTCGATCTTGACGCGAGACGGGTTGCCGACACGTGGCGCCAGGGCTCGACTGGGGAATGGGCCAGCCAGGCGGCGTGGATTTCCGCGCTCGCATCTTGGCGTCTTAATGACTTCAACGCCGCATCCGCCACCTTTCAGCAGGTTGCAGCGCTCGCCCCTCAACGCGAGCTGAAGGCAGCCGGCTTTTACTGGGCGTCCCGTGCAGAACAGGCCGCTGGCCGGCCGCGCACGGTCGAAGGCCTGCTGCGATCCGCTGCGAATACGGCCGAGGCAAGCGAAAGCTTCTATGGCCTGCTCGCGCGCGAAACGCTTGGCCTGTCGACGCGGCTCGTCGACGATCCATTCGTGGGCAATGATCCCCCGATCGACAATCTGCCCAACGTGCAGCGCGCAGTCGAGCTCGCCCGCATCGGCGAGCCAGCGCTTGCCGAGGAGCTTTTGCGCCATCAGGCCAAGCTCGGCCTCAACTCCGAACATCACGCGCTTATCCAGCTCGCCAAGCGGCTCGATCTTCCCGCGGCGCAGCTTTGGCTCGCGAACAATGGGCAATGGGGAGCTCGCTCCGACTCCACCGATCGCTATCCGAACCCCAAATGGCGGCCGATGAACGGCTGGCGCGTCGATCCGGCGCTGGCCTTTGGCCATATCGTCCAGGAATCCTCGTTCCGCCGCACCGCCGTCAGCGGTGCCGGGGCGGTCGGCCTGATGCAAGTGCTTCCGATCACTGCCCAGCAGATGGCGACCAGCCGCGGCGTCCCTTACTCGCGTGCCACGCTGACCGACCCGCAGTACAATCTCGAATTCGGGCAGAGCTTCATTGAGACCATGCGCGGATCCAGCGCGACTGCTGGCCAGCTCCCGCGGATCATCGCGTCCTACAACGCCGGCCCCCTCCCCGTCGCTCGTTGGGCGAATATCAACGACAAGGGTGATCCGCTGCTGTGGATCGAAAGCATCCCCTATTGGGAAACGCGCTACTACGTCCCCGCGGTGCTGCGGAACATGTGGGTTTATCAGGGCCTCAACAATGAGCAGACGACAACGCTGAAAGCGATGGCGCAGCATCGCTGGCCGAGCTTCCCGACGAGCATGACGTCACTCAATCACTAGGATCGTTTCGTGCTCTAACCGCGCTCACCCTTAATCGCAGGGCGGTGGCGGCGGCGTTGTTCTTGTTCTGTTCTGATGGACAGCGTAGGCTAGGTCAATGCCTGTCGAGTCGAACAGCGGTCGCGGCGCGACCCGCAACGCCACCCCTACGCGCTTCAATCTCAAGGAGCGCGTGGCCGAGGGCGAATGGCTCGATCAAGTCGAGGCACTCGACGGCGTGCCGAAGCGCCGCACCACCGTGACGATCGAGCATCCCCGTTCGATCCTGACCCGCAACAGCTCGCCGGACATCGGCTTCGACCGCTCGGTGAACGCCTACCGTGGTTGCGAGCATGGCTGCATCTATTGCTTCGCGCGGCCTACCCACGCCTATCACGACCTGTCGCCCGGCGTGGATTTCGAGTCCCGGCTGTTCGTGAAACCCAATGCCGCGCAATTGCTCCACGCCGCGCTATCGCGCCCGGGCTACGAGTGCCGCTCGCTGGCGATGGGCACCAACACCGATCCCTATCAACCTATCGAGGAGCGCTGGCGAATAACGCGGTCGCTGATCGAGCTGCTGCTTGAGACTCGCCACCCGTTTACGATCACTACCAAGTCGGACCGCGTGCTGCGCGACCTCGATCTCCTCAAGCAGGCCGCGGATCTCCGGATCGCATCTGTCGCCATTTCGGTGACGTCACTCGACCCGAAGACCGCCCGCACGCTCGAGCCCCGCGCACCCCAGCCCCGCAAGCGCCTCGCCGCGGTGAAGGCACTGAATGACGCCGGCGTCCCCTGCTATGTCGCCATCGCTCCCGTCGTGCCGCAGATCACGGATCACGAGCTAGAGCACATCGTCGAAGCTGCGGTCGAGGCCGGAGCGCCCGGCGGTTTCTATCTTCCCGTGCGTCTCCCGCACGAAGTCGCCCCACTATTCCGCTCCTGGCTCGATGAGTATTATCCCGACCGCGCGTCCAAGGTGATGGCGACGATCAACTCGCTACGTGGTGGCCGGGACAACGACCCGGGTTTCTTCAGCCGCATGCGTGGTCAGGGGCCTTGGGCCGACCTCCTTCGCACCCGCTTCGAAATCGCCTGCAAGAAATATGGCCTCCAGCAGGCCAAGTTCAGCCTTCGAACCGATCTGTTCCAGCCTCCCGAAGGCGCGCAAATGCGGCTGATCTGATCGACCAACTGCCAAATTTAATCGATTGGTGCGGGTGACTCAGCGGACCGCGCTGCTTAGCGTTCGGTTATGATCAAAGCCGCCCTCGCCGCCACTTTGCTGGCCACCGCCGCCCCGTCATTCGCCCAGCAGCCACCTGCCCCAAGCAAGCCGATCCTCACCGAGCCCTGGGTAGCCGCGCTGCGCGATAACGCGCTCGATAATGACCAATACGCCTGGGACATCGCCGAGGGTCTCACCACTGAAGTGGGCCAGCGCCTCGCGGCCACGGAGGCTGAAGCCCGCGCCCGTGACTGGGCGGTCAAGCGCTTGAAGGCCATGGGTTTCGCTAACGTCCGCATCGAGCCCTTCACCATGCCAGTGTGGACTCGCGGCGCGGAAGGCGCGGAGATTCTCGCGCCCTTTCCACAGAAGCTGACCATCGCGGCGCTGGGCTACAGCGGATCGACCGGCCCCGCCGGCGTCACCGGACAGATCGTCTATTTCGACAGCGTCGACGCTCTCAGGGCAGCGCCCGATGACGCCGTTCGCGGCAAGATTGTTTTCATCGATCACAACATGATGCCGGCCCAGGACGGCTCCGGCTATGGGCAGTTCGGCGCTCCGCGGCGGCAGGGCCCGACGATTGCGTCCAAAAAGGGCGCGCTGGCAATCGTCATCCGCTCGATCGGCACCGACCATCACCGCAATCCGCACACCGGCGTGCAATATTTCACCGACGGCGCGACGCCGATCCCTGCCGGTGCTCTCAGCGTGCCCGATTCCGAACAGCTTCGCCGAATTCTCAAGCGCGGTCAGCCGGTGACCATGCACCTGACCCTCGTCAGTCAGAAGAATGAGGGCGCGCCTTCCGGAAACGTCATCGCCGAGGTTCCGGGCCGTGATCCTCGCGCGCCGATCTTGCTCGTCGGCGGCCACCTCGACAGCTGGGATCTCGGGACCGGCGCGATTGATGACGCTTCTGGTGTCGCCATCGTCACCGCCGCCGCCAAGCATATTATGGACGCCGGACGCCCGCTCCGAACGATCCGGATCGTCTGGTTCGGGGCGGAAGAGCCCGGCGGGTTCGGCGGCGAAGCATATGCAAAGGCCCACGGCACCGAACGTTACGCCATCGCGGGCGAAAGCGATTTCGGCGCCGACCGCGTCTGGCGTTTCAGCTCTCAGTACCAGAAGACCGACCCGGTGCTCCACGCGCAACTCACCGCTGCGCTCGCGCCGCTGGGGATCACAAAAAACGACAAAGGCGACGCGGACGGAACCGATGTGGAACCGACGATCAAGCTCGGCGCACCCTGGATCTCGCTCAATCAGGACGGCACGCGGTATTTCGACTATCACCACACACCGGACGACACGCTCGACAAGATCGATCCGGCCCAACTGCGGCAGAACGTTGCGGCGTGGACCACAGCGCTCGCGATCCTCTCAGGCGGTATCGAACCGGGAGCGAAACAGCCGCGGCGGCGTTGAGCGGTCCAAATAAACGGAGGAAACCATGCGCATTGCACTCGCCGCCATCCCATTGCTTGTCCTCGGCGCCTGTCAGGTCAGCAAGGACGAAGGCAACGGCACGACCAGCGTCACCTACAATAGCGACGTGGCCGAAAATGCCGCGGCGGACATCGGCAACACCGCGAAAAGCATCGCCGGCGACATTGGCAACAATGTGAAGGAAGAAAGCGGCAAGCTGCAGAACAAGATCGATAACAAGGACGTGAAGGTAAACGTCAACGCCGATGTGAACACGACCGATACGTCGGAGAATAAAGCGAAGTAATCGCCGCCGCAGGTTCGATGATGGTCGGGGAGACAGGATTCGAACCTGCGACCCTCTGCTCCCAAAGCAGATGCGCTACCAGGCTGCGCCACTCCCCGACATCGTGCCGCTAGCGCGGATTGCCGTCGCCGCCAACCTCGATTGTGCGGCGATGTTGGTGGGCCCGGCAGGATTCGAACCTACAACCAAGCCGTTATGAGCGGCCAGCTCTACCGTTGAGCTACAGGCCCTCCCCGGTCCGCGCCAGATAGACGGCGCGATTGCTTGCGCCAAGATGTCGCACTGTCATGCGGTCGGAAAAACAAGCGCATAGGCATTGGGTGTCGCGATCAGGTCGCCGCCTGCCAGGCGAGCCAGCCCGCGCAACAATCGAAGCGGGAAAATCTCGTCAACCCGCTTCGCAGGCAAATCGGCCAGGCTGGGCGCCTCGCGCAATCGATCAGGGCGGCTGATTGTCAGCGTTCCCTCGCTTGCATTGACGACTAGGCGCTCCCCCGGCGCAGAGTGCGCGATCAACAGGTCAAAAAGCCGAAGAAGGAGTCGCTGGGCCATTTCGGGTCGCACCAGCGCCTCAATCCGCGGCCCTCCTCCAACGAACGCGACCTGTGCATCGCGAAGAGCAGCGCGGCTTCTTAATTCCGACTCTTCCGTTGCAAGCATTGCAGCAAGAAGCGTGGCGGGCCGTTGCTGACCGGAAGCCGCATGCAGCTTGGCCGCAAAATCGAGATCCTCGATGGCGGTCAGAAGAAGCCGCGCCTGGTAGACGATTTCGGAGGCGCGCTCCCGGTAGCCGCGATCCGCCGGTCCAAGATATTGCCCCTCGATGATTTCCGCGAAGCCAATGATTGCATTGAGCGGTGTCCTGATTTCATGGACGAGTTCTCGCAACGCGGCAGGGTCTGCCAATACTTCAGGCAACGGCGCAACTTCGCGTCCTGTCGGGCGAGGTTCCTCGCGTCGGGCAATGCCACGATACCCCTCAAACCTTCCGTGGGCGTGATCAAAGGCCGGTAGCGCGCTCAATTTCCAGTTGCCCGACACGGCACCGGCGCCACTTAGTTTCACGGCCGCTTCGCGGAAGGGCGCCTTGATTGCAAAGGCTTTTACCAGCTCCTGGTCAATGACGTCGCTTTCCGCCCCGCTCACGCGCGCGATTGAGCGCCCGATCAATGCTCCCCTCGGCGCACCGTCCACCCAGGTAATTTCACCCGCGGGATCACATTCCCAGCGGAATACTGACGGCGCCTCAGGTGCTGCCTCGGGAGATTCAACGGCGGCCATTTCTTCGGCGCGCAATTGCCGTCTTTGCTCGATGCGTTCGACGATATCCGTCAGTGCCGGCGGTGAATAGGGCGTCATCCGCACTGCCGTCTCTGACGGTGAACGTTCGGTCTGCAACGGGCCGGCGACCTGTGGATGCATGCCGGCGATAAACGCGCGCGTTTGCTCATCCGCATGGTCGTAGAGCTGCGACCATTCATCCGGCTCTAATTGCGCCGCGGTGAGCACTGACGCCGAGACGACGGGTGGTTCTGACGCGAAATATCGCAGCAATCCGAACGGTAGTGGCCACGCGGCGACTGATCGCGCGGCTGCGGCGCGGAGCGACTGTTCAACCAAGGCGGCGTCGGCGCGGATCACGGCCAGCGCTTGCTCGACAACTGGACTGTGCTGACCCGCCCCCCCCGCTCGCGCAACGAGGTCAACCAGCTGCCGCCATCGAACCGCAACGTCATGACGGTCGTCGGCCGGCTGGTTGAGTACGGTTAGCAGTCGGTCGTCATATCGCACGTGTTATTGGCCTCGAGCGCACCCTTCGGTTGCTCTACGAGGCCGTTTACAAATTGCTAACCGCGAAGGCGCCAGCGGCCCGTATCGGGACAACGGTTTCCTGATGAGGCCAGACAGAAGAGAGCCGACGAAGCATCTCTCTTCTGCCCGGTTTCAATGACTTAGACGGCAGTGCTCAGATAAAGCTGCCAAAACTTCGCAAGGTCAGCGTATGTGCCGGTAACGGCGTCCAACGCAGTTTTGGCACCCGCCTTGTCGCCGGCCCGCGCAAGAGCCATGCCAATGTGCAGATTGGCGACGGAAGTATCGACACCCGGCTTGCCCATTGCCTTGCGGTACAGTTCGACCGCCTTAGAATAGTCGCCCATCGCGTAGTACCGATCGCCGATACGAAGGAGCGCCATCCCGCTCTGTGCGGTCTTGGTGGCTTCGGCCAAATCTGCGGCGGTAGCCTTCTGCTTGGCTTTCAACCCCGAGCTCAGGTCGGAATAGTCCGCGGCAGTCGGGTTGATCTTGTTGGCCTTGACGCCAGCATCATATGCGAGCTGCGCCTCGTTAAAGTTGTTCACTTCGGCCGCGGCCCGAGCATAACGCGCATATTGATCGCCGCGCTGCATGGCGTTGGTAGCCAACAGCAAGCGGGACATATCGATCACGCCTTCGACGTCAGGCTGACGTACGTTATTGTAAATGGCGAGTGCGTCGCTCCAGCTCGCGGGGCTCGGATAGGCCGCGACCCACTGGCGCGCCACCTCGACCGCATTGGGTGCTTTTGTGTCGTACGCAATTGCTACAGCCCGCTTTAGGAGGGATTCATCTGGCTTCTGTCCCGCGGCGGTGCGTGCCTGGATGACGCGCTGCAGAGCGGCTCCAGCCTCCGCCTTCTGACCGGCCGAGAGATAAGCCTCGATCAGCATTGACTGTGCATCGGCGTTGTTCGGATTGAGTGAAAGAGCCTTCTGATAAGCCGTTACCGAGCGGGGGAAATCCTTCGCGTTGAAGAATGTGCCGCCCAGGCTCTGATACAGCGACGAAGATTCGGCAGCGCCAAGTTGACCTGACGAAGCCATGGCCTCGATGGCGGTTGCAGCGGCGTTGTTGTCGTTCTGCGCAACTGCCGCTTCGAGCTGAAACTTCCCGATCAGGTAGCGGTCTTCCTTGGTGCTGGCGACGGCCTGCGCCGCTGCGATCTTGGCGGGAACGCTAGCCCAATCCTTCTTCTGCACCGCTGTTTGCAGTTCGATCAGTGCCGGCGTGGCCTTCTTGGACGGCGTGACCTTGGCCGGCGCGGTAGCCGCTGCCTGGGCGGCGGGCGCCTTGTTCTGGGCCGCGGCGGGTGCCGCGCTAACGAAAGCAAGAGCAAGGGCGGTGGTGGAAAACAGCTTCATCGACGGGCAACTCCTGGTGCGGATGGCGCAGGGCCGAATACGGGCCGCGCCTTAGACCTTGAACGGTTGAACTCCAAGCGGCTTGGCGATGGCGCCATGAATGGGTTTTGAACCCGCGATTTCGGTGGATAAAGCGCCGTTTCCCTCGCGCGCGCGAGCGCGCGGGCTGGCGCGCGAGGTGTCGAAGGCCTAAATAAGACGTGGGGGAGGCACGCGGCGACGCGCCGCCTTTCCACGCATCTTAATCACAGCAGGACCTACTCTTGGCCACTCTGCCTCCGATCGACGACACCCCGACCACTCCTCCGTCCGGCGACGGCGACATCGCGCCGATCTCCATCGTCGAGGAGATGAAGACCAGCTACCTCGACTATGCGATGAGCGTCATCGTCAGCCGCGCGCTGCCGGACGTCCGCGACGGCCTGAAGCCGGTGCACCGGCGCATCCTCTTTTCGGCCAATGAGAACGGGTTCCACTACAACCGGCCGTACCGCAAATCGGCGCGCATCGTCGGTGACGTCATCGGTAAATATCACCCGCACGGCGACACCGCGATCTACGACGCGCTCGCGCGGATGACGCAGGACTGGTCGATGCGCCTCCCGCTCATCGATGGCCAGGGCAACTTCGGCTCGATGGACCCCGATCCGCCGGCCGCCATGCGATACACCGAAGCTCGCCTCGCCAAGGCGTCGGCCTTCCTCCTCGGCGACCTCGACAAGGACACCGTCAACTTCCAGCCGAACTATGACGCCAGCGAGAGCGAGCCGCAGGTCCTGCCCGCGCGCTTCCCCAACCTGCTGGTCAACGGCGCCGGCGGCATCGCGGTCGGCATGGCGACCAACATCCCGCCGCACAACCTCGGCGAAGTCCTCGCCGCCTGCCGCGCCTACATCGACGATCCGGCGATCAGTTCCGAAGGGCTGATGGAGCATGTGAAGGGTCCGGACTTCCCGACCGGCGGCCTGATCCTCGGCCAGTCGGGCATCCGCAGCGCCTACACCACCGGCCGCGGCTCGATCATGCTGCGCTCGCGCTACGTGATCGAGGAAGGTCGCGGCGACCGCCGTTCGATCATCCTTACTGAAATCCCATTCCAGGTCGGCAAGAACGGCCTGGTCGAGAAGATCGCGGAAGCCGCCAAGGACAAGCGCATCGAGGGCGTCTCCGACATCCGCGACGAATCGAATCGCGACGGCGTCCGCATCGTCATCGACCTCAAGCGCGACGCCACGCCCGACGTCGTGCTCAACCAGTTGTGGCGTCACACCCCGGCGCAATCGTCCTTCCCGGCAAACATGCTCGCGATCCGCGGCGGCCGTCCGGAAACGCTGGCGCTGCGCGACATTATCGAAAGCTTCGTGCGCTTCCGCGAGGAGGTGATCACCCGCCGCTCGAAGTTCGAGCTGCTCAAGGCCCGCGAACGCGCCCACCTGTTGCTCGGCCTGGTCGTCGCCGTCACCAATCTCGACGAGGTGGTAAAGCTGATCCGCGGCTCCGCCAGCCCCGCCGTCGCTCGCGAAAAGCTGCTCGAGCGCGACTGGCCGATGGACGAGATCCGGTCCTACATTGCGCTGGTCGAGGCGGTCGAACCGCAGTCGGCGCAGAGCACTTACCGCCTCAGCGAAGCACAGGTGCGGGCGATTCTCGAGCTTCGCCTCCACCGCCTCACGGCGCTCGGCCGCGACGAAATCGGCAACGAACTCGAAGGCCTCGCCAAGAACATCGGCGAACTGCTTGAAATCCTTGCGAATCGCGTGCGTCTCTACGAAGTGATGCGCGAGGAGTTCGAGGAAGTCGAAGCCGAATTCGCGACCCCGCGCCGCTCCGAGCTGGCCGCCGCCGCCGATGGCATCGAGGACGAAGACCTGATCGAGCGCGAGGAGATGGTCGTGACCGTCACCCTCGGCGGCTACATCAAGCGCTCGCCGCTCTCCGTCTTCCGCGAGCAGAAGCGCGGCGGCAAGGGCCGTTCGGGCATGGCGACCAAGGAAGAGGACATCGTCACCGAGCTGTTCGTCACCTCGACCCACAATCCGGTGCTATTCTTCACCAACATCGGCCGCGTCTATCGCATGAAGGTCTGGCGCCTCCCCGAAGGCGGCCCGAACACCAAGGGGCGGCCGATGGTGAACATCCTCCCACTGGCCCCTGGCGAAACCGTCACTACTGTCCTCCCGCTGCCGCAGGACGAGGCCGAATGGGCCAACCTCCACATCATGTTCGCCACTGCGCGCGGAACGGTCCGCCGCAACTCGATGGATGCGTTCACCAACATCCCGTCGAACGGCAAGATCGCGATGAAGTTCGGCGCCGCCGACGATGGCGACGAGGAAGAGGACACGCTGGATCGCCTGATCGGCGTCCGCCTGCTGACCGAGGAAGACGACGTCCTGCTGGCCACTCGCAACGGCAAGGCGATCCGCTTCGAATCCACCGCCGTTCGCGAATTCCAGAGCCGCGCCTCGATGGGCGTCCGCGGCATCCGCCTGCAGGAAGACGACGAAGTCATTTCCATGTCGGTACTCCGACGCGCTGGAACGACCGCCGAGGAGCGCGAAGCCTATCTCAAGTGTCCGCGCTGGCGCGACCATGATTGCGCTGACGGCCTTTCCGAGGAACGCTACGCGGAGATCGCCGACAAGGAGCAATTCCTGCTGACCGTCACCGAGAACGGCTACGGAAAGCGCTCGTCGACCTATGAATACCGCCGCACAAACCGCGGCGGTCAGGGCATCATCAACATCGTGACGTCGGAGCGGAACGGCGGGGTCGTCGCGAGCTTCCCAGTCCAGCCTGGCCAGTCGCTGATGCTCGTCACCGACCAGGGCAAGATGATCCGGACCACCGTTGGCGACATCCGTATCGCCGGGCGCAATACGCTCGGCGTCACCATCTTCCGCGTTGCCCAGAACGAGCGGGTCGTCAGCGTCGCCCGCATCGAGGAAAGCGACGAAGAAGAGCTGGAAGTGACATCCGACGAGGTTGCGCCCGACACCGGCGCGATCGTCGAAACCAGCGAGCTTGAGAAACCCGCCGATCCGGCGCAGGATTAAACTCGCCTGAGGCGGCTTGCGGCTGCGACGAACGGCCGCAACCGCCTCGGGCGGGTTCGCGTTTCCCTAGCACTCGAAGTTAGGAGAAATCGTTCATGCCGCTTCCCCACAACGCGCTCGTCCTGGTCGCCGATGGCCGGAAAGTCCTGTTCTTCCGCAATCACGGCGACGAAAACCAGATCGATTTACGGACGGAGGCGCACGATGAGCGGGAAGACCGGAAGGATTCCGATATCAAGACCGACGGGCCCGGCACTTCGAAGCAGAGCGCCGGTTATGGTCGCTCGACCTATGAGGAAACCGACTTCCACCAGCAGGAGGAAGATCGCTGGATCAAGGACGCCGCCGACGAATTGAAAGCGCGGGTGCTTCGCAACGATTTCGACGCCTTGGCGATCGTCGCGCCGCCCAAGGCGCTGGGTGTGTTGAAGAAGTGTCTCCACAAGGAGGTGGAGCGCCGCATCGTCTGCACCGTCAACAAGGAAATGAGCGGCCGGCCGATCCCCGAGATCGAAGCCATGCTCGACAGCGAAACCGCGCCGCAGGAACTGCCGACCGTCTAAGATTGGCGTGTATTACGAACATATAGCACCCGATCGGGTGCGAATGATGCCACCGGGAGACCGCAAGCTTTTGAAACTATGCGGTTTCCCGGTTTGGCACGCTTCTTGAAAAGAAACTCCCCGGCAGCGTGACCGCTGCAAAAAAGGGAGATTTTCATGTTCATGACCACCGTCGTTGCTATCGCGCTCGGCCTCGCACCGATCAAGGAAGATGGCTCGGTAGAGAGCTCACGCGACAATTACGCCGCCGCCGTCGGCAACTTTACGCAGATCGTTGATCGCCAAGGCACGACGCATCTCCGGGGCTTCAATCGCTTCACCGGCGCGCCTTACGACCTTAAGTTTAGGTCAAACGGCAAGGTGGAAGGCGACGTCGGCGACTTCTATGTGACGTTCAACGTCAAGGAAGTCGCTTAAGCGTAGAGGTGAACTACCTCCGCCTGCTCGGCCACCGCGTCGAGCAGCAGCGTACGATGGCAGTGTTGGGGCTCGCGCTCGTAGCAAAGGAGTGCGCTCGGTTTCTCGCGTGCGAGCTCCACCATCTGCTCCGCCTGCACCATCGCTTCCGGGAGTTCCAACTGACCCGCATAGATCCGCGCCATGTCATCGTGGCGCCTCGCACGCGCTGCTGCACGGCCGTCCGCAGGCGTACCAAGTGCCTTCAAGTGGACGTAGTCGAGACCGGACTCATTGAGCGCCGCGCCGAGCGCCGTTTTCGAGAAGCCCGGACGCCGGGACAGAGGTAGCGCACGAACGTCTATCACGCGCTCGACGCCCGCGGCCTTCAGCGTGTCGATGAACTCGCTGACGGTGGTCGCTTCATAGCCGATGGTGAAGATGCGCATTGGAGCTGGATAGCGTCGTCAACGGCGACTAACAGCCCCCCATGAGCTTCGACCTTCACATCGTCGGCGGCGGGTTGGCCGGCAGCGAGGCCGCCTGGCAGCTGGCGGAAGCCGGGTTGCGAGTGCGCCTGTCGGAAATGCGCGGTGGCGGTGACACCACCCCGGCGCATGAAAGCGACCGGCTAGCCGAGATGGTCTGCTCGAACAGCTTTCGCTCCGACGATGCGGAGCACAATGCGGTAGGCCTCCTACACCAGGAGATGCGCGACCTCGGCTCGCTGATCATGCGCGCCGCGGACAAGCACCGGGTGCCCGCCGGCTCGGCCCTCGCTGTCGATCGTGAGGCGTTTGCCAGCGAAGTGACATCTGCCGTGTCAGGCCATCCCAACATCAATGTCGTGCGCGAGCGGATAGACTCTCTCCCCGACCATCCGACGATCATCGCTACCGGCCCGCTAACTGGATCGGTCCTCGCCGAAGCCATCGCCGCCGAGACGGGCGAAGGCGCCCTCGCCTTCTTCGACGCCATCGCGCCGATCATCCATCGCGACAGCATCGACATGGACGTCGCCTGGATGGCCGCCCGCTGGGACAAGGGCGGCAAGGATTACATCAATTGCCCGCTCGACAAGGAGCAGTATCAGGCCTTCGTCGCCGCGCTGGTCGACGGCGAGAAAATGCCGTTCAAGGACTGGGAAAAGGACACGCCCTATTTCGAGGGCTGCATGCCGATCGAGGTGATGGCCGAACGCGGCCCGGAAACTTTGCGCTTCGGCCCGATGAAGCCGACCGGCCTCGACAATCCCCGCACCGGCCGCTGGCCCTATGCCGTCGTCCAGCTGCGGCAGGACAATGCGCTCGGCACGCTGTGGAACATGGTTGGCTTCCAGACCAAGCTGAAGCACGGCGAGCAGGTACGCATCTTCCGCACCATCCGCGGTCTCGAGAACGCCGAGTTCGCGCGGCTTGGCGGCATCCACCGCAACAGCTTCATCAACTCCCCGCGCCTGCTCGATCGCGAGCTACGACTGAAGTCGAAGCCGAACATCCGCTTCGCCGGCCAGATCACCGGTTGCGAAGGCTATGTCGAAAGCGCCGCAGTCGGCATCATGGCTGCGCGCTTCGCCGCCGCCGAGACGCGCGGCGAAACCCTGGCGACACCGCCCGTCGAAACGGCGCTCGGCGCACTGCTCGGCCACATCACCGGCGGCGCCGACGCGACGACCTTCCAGCCCATGAACGTCAACTTCGGCCTGATGCCGCCGCCGGGCCGCGCGAGGAAAGCGGACCGGAAAAAGGCCTACACCGATCGCGCGCGCACCGCCTTCTCGACTTGGCTCACCCAAGCTCCAACGCTCCAGGACGGCTGACCGCCAGCAGGCGCTTGACAGGCTAACCCCCTCACCTTCTGATGATCTTCACATCAGTTGGGGGCAAATGATGCGATATTTTCCAGGTCTCGCCGCACTCCTTTTCTCGGCCGCAACACCGCAAGCTCTGTCGGCGGCACCGCTCAAGATCGGTCCCGCTGAAGCCACGGTTCCTGCCGGGTGGGAGGTCACGCATCTCGGCCCGGTGATCCGCGTCCAACCGCCCGGCGAGGACCTGCGCGTTTATCTCTCGTCGCCTGCATCCGGCGCCGCGCCCCGTGCGGTCATCGCCTCCTTGGTCAAGCTCGATTCCACCTGCAATTTCCCAATCGAGACGACGGACCAGATTCCCGTGCAGCGTGGGTTCGATACATCCACCACATTCGGCTTCCGTGTTCCACCAACCGCCCACCGGCTGGTCTATGCGAATATCCTCAGCATCGGTAGCAAGCGCGTCGCCACCTTCCTCTGCGCTGACTTCGGCGCGTACGATCGCTTGTCCGCCGCGACCAATGGCTTCGGCAATTCGATCCAGCTGGCCGGTTGGAAGCCGGAGGACTTCAGCCGCACCAAGCCGCGCGGTTGGACGGCCGCCAACACCGCCGCCATCCGGCAATATCTCACGAACGGGATGCGCTCGCTCAACGTCCCCGGCGCGGCTTTCGCACTCATCCAGAACGGCCGCATCGTCCATGAAGAGGGTCTCGGTGTCCGAACGCTCGGCTCGAAACTGCCGGTCGACGCGCACACCCGCTTCCTGATCGCCTCGAACAGCAAGGGCATGGCGACCCTCCTGCTCGCCAAGATGGTCGGCGAAGGCAAGCTGCGTTGGGATCAACCGGTTTCGCAGCTGATGCCGGCCATCCGCCTCGCCGATCCAGAAGCCAGTCGAAAGCTGCAGGTCCGCCATCTCATCTGCGCGTGCACGGGCCTGCCGCGCGCCGATCTCGAAAGCTATTTCGTCGATCCTGCGGCCGACAGCCGTCTGGCGCTCAGTCAGTTGGCAATGCTCAAGCCCACGTCCGCGTTCGGCGAGCAATATCAGTACAGCAATACCCTGGCAGGAGTGGCCGGGATCCTCGCCGGCCATGTCGCCGATCCCAAGGCCGAACCCCTCGCAGCATTCAGTCGCGCGATGCATGACGAAATCTGGGCGCCGCTCGGGATGAACGACACCGACTTCGGCGATCCGCGTACCCAATCCGGCAATTTCGCGACCGGTTATCTGCAAGATGTGGATGGCCGCCTCGTCCCCGTCGAGCAGGGATTGAACGCGACCATCTTGCCCTACCGGGCAACCGGTTCGGGAATTTCATCGGCACACGACGTCGCTTTGTATGTTGCCAACGAACTGAATGAGGGACGCCTCGCGGACGGAAGGCAACTGGTCGATCGCACCGCACTGCTTGCGCGGAGGCAGCATGGCGTCTCGACCGGGCGCGACAGTTGGTACGGCATGGGCCTGATGCAAAGGCGCGTGGGCGGTGTCGAGTATCTCTACCACGGCGGCTACATGAGCGGATATCATTCGCAATGGATCGCCCTCCCCGGCACGGGGCTCGGCGCGGTCCTGTTGACGAGTAGCGACAACGCCTTCCCGCTCGTTGCAAATTTCCCGCGCCGCGTCCTCGAGCTGATCTATTCGGCCCAACCCATCGCGGTCGCGCGGCTCACCGCGGATGCCGGTGCTCAGCGGAAGTCGATTGCGGCGAGCGTTCGGCAGCTCAGCCCGGCGCGGGGGCCGGCGGCAGCCCTGGCCTCCGCTTATGCCGAACCCCTACTCGGAACCGTCGATGTCCAACGCACGCCAAAGGGTGTCCGCTTCGATTTCGGTCCGTGGGGCTCGAAGATGATGGCCAAGGCCGACCCCGGCGCAGTCGGCGGATACGACTTTGTCGCGATCGCCGACGGCTACAATCAGCCGGCAACGTTCGTCCCGGGGCGCGAGGCCGACGGCACCCGAACGCTGATCCTGTCCGACGCCCAGCACCGCTACGTCTATCGCGAGCGCCGCTGACAGCTCCGCCTCAGGTCGAGCCGGTCAGGCTTAGATACGGGTAATATATAATCAGGTAGGCGAACTGCTCGACCAGCAGGATGGCCGGGCAGACCAGCTGTACGATGCGGTTGCGCGAGAGCAGCGGCACCACCGCTAGGGGAATCATCGCGAACACGATCGCGTTTTGCCGGGCCCAGTCACCGATGCCGTTATGGCCTGCCTGCAGATTGGACAAGAAACTGACCACGTCGAGCGCGAGGATCGCGCCGATATAGGCCCGCGATTGTCGCTCGTGGAAAAGGTTCATGTCATAGCCGTGGTCCGCATCGAAATCGGGCGTGACCAGCGCGCAGGTAAAGTAGAGCGTCGTGACGAATCCGAACAACGTCAGGATCGTTCCGAGGTACATCACCTGCATCGAACGGAAATCGTAGATGGCGATCCAATTGCCGAAGAGGAGCATCAGCGCGTTCGCCATCCACAGCGCGTGTGGCCAGGAGAAGATCAGCACACGCCGGTGCCGGATCATCTCCGCCGCCGCCAGCAGCACGTGCGAAATCGCCAGCGCGTAGGCGAACGAGAAGAAGACGGTTAGAAATTCGAACGGTGTCATGACGGCGCCCCCGGCCAGGACTCAGCCTAACCGGGACTAGCCTTCGTGCAAGCTTCGGACCTTAGTCGTCGTTGGATGCGAGGTTCGCCGGCGTCGAGCAGCTGCACAGCTTGCGCTTAGGCGGCGGGGGCGCGGTAGTCGCATATTCAGCCGGAGTCAGAAAACCGTTGCGGTCCTTGTCGGCGCCTTGGAACTTGCCGATCGTCTTGGTCGCCCATTCCTCGAACGAAAGCGCGCCGTTGCCATTAACGTCCAGCTTGGCGAATGCCTTGCGCCGCGCAGCAAAGATTTCCTCGGCCTCGATCTTGCCATCCTTGTTCTTGTCCGCGCGGCTGAAGCGGCGCTCCTCGCGGCTCTTGGGGCTCGCTTCGGGCGCGCGCATTGCCTGCGCCTTCCCGGCAAAGGGAAGCGCACTCGCCAGGCGTGGAGCCGGCGCGTCTGGCAAGCTCGGAGCTTCGGCGGCACGCGACTGCCATATCAGGAACGCCCCGGACATGAGGAGGAAGCAGGCGGCGGCGCCTGCAAGAAAACGCAGCATTGGAATCTCCTGCAAGGAGGAGATTCGGCACCGCATTTATCTCCGTAACGAACCGGGTTCTGTCAACTCTCGCTTAAACGCGCCCCGTGAGACGATGGCGAAGCAAGGCCCAGGCGCGGCCCGGTGTACCTTCGGGTTCGAACCCATGGTCCTTGAAGCGAAGCAAATCCCGAGACGCTAATGCGGTCAGGGCGGTAAGTGGTCTAACTCTCTTCGCGAAACGACGCCGACTCTGCCACTCGTCTGCAGCACTGAGCCAACCGTGATCACGCGTTCTTCGCGCGAGATCGACGGTCGCGAATAAAGACCCCGCTATGTCCAGATGATGATCGCTTACGCTGAGCAGCGTGGCCCCGATTGCAAACAATCTTGCGCCCTTGGCACCTACTCGTTCTGCGTCAGGCCATTGATCGAGCAGTGTTGCCCAGCCGCCTTCCAACCCGGCTAACATCACACCAGTTATTCCCCTCGTTAAGAGGTCGGATGCTGCCGCTTGCAATCGTGGCTCGGCCGGCACCTTGCCCTCATCGAGTTCCTCAAGCCGTTCGCGCCACCACGCCAGCTTGATCGCGCCCAGCGCCGGCTGCGTCGATTCCGCGACGACGTCTCCCATCGCATCGTCGATCGCGAAGAGCGCGTCGAACGCGGGCCGCAATTCCGCCGGCCAGTAAAGCCGGACGAGATCGCGATCCTTCAGCTCAGCGATAGGTGACGGCCTTCACCGCCTCGACCACCTGGCTCGCCTTGATCAGCGCCATTTTCTCCAGGTTCGCGGCATAGGGCAGCGGCACGTCGACGTCGGTCACGCGAAGCACCGGCGCATCGAGATCGTCGAAGCCATCGGTCATCGCGATGGCGATGATCTCCGAGCTGATCGAGCAGGTCGGCCAGCCTTCTTCAACCACGACCATGCGGTTCGTGCGCTTGAGGCTCTCGAGCACCGTCGCCTTGTCGAGCGGACGTAGCGTGCGAAGGTCGATGACCTCGGCATTGATGCCCTGCGCCATCAGCTCCTGCGCTGCTTCGAGCGCGACGCCAACGCCGATCGAATAGCTGACGATGGTCACGTCTTTGCCCGGGCGGACGATCCGCGCCTTACCGATCGGCAGCACATAATCGTCCAGCTGCGGCACATCGAAATGCTGGCCGTAGAGTAGCTCGTTCTCGAGGAAGACGACCGGATCTTCGCTCCGGATCGCGGCCTTGAGCAGACCCTTGGCGTCCGCCGCGCTGTACGGCGCAATCACCACCAGGCCCGGCACGCTGGCGTACCACGGCCCGTAATTCTGGCTGTGCTGCGCGGCGACGCGCGCGGCGGCGCCATTGGGACCGCGGAACACGATCGGACAACGCATCTGGCCGCCCGACATGTAATTCGTCTTCGCGGCCGAATTGATGATGTGGTCGATCGCCTGCATCGCGAAGTTGAAGGTCATGAACTCGACGATCGGGCGGAGTCCGCCCATC
This sequence comes from Sphingomonas flavescens, assembly GCF_030866745.1. NCBI lineage: Bacteria > Pseudomonadati > Pseudomonadota > Alphaproteobacteria > Sphingomonadales > Sphingomonadaceae > Sphingomonas > Sphingomonas flavescens. The sequence continues at coordinate 532,850 of NZ_CP133016.1, forward strand.
GCCGCGCCCGCACCGATCCCGGCGAAGCCATATTCGGTGATCGGCGTGTCGATCACGCGCTTCGGCCCGAACTCCTGCAGCAGATTCTGCGTGACCTTGTAGGCGCCCTGATATTCGGCGACTTCCTCGCCCATCACGAACACGCGCTCGTCGGTGCGCATTTCTTCCGCCATCGCGTCGCGCAGCGCATCGCGAACGGTCGTGCTAACGAGCGGTGTGCCATCGGGCACTTCCGGCTCATCCTTCGTGGCCGCCACGTCCGCGACCAAGTCGCGCGCGGCGGTCTCGAACTTGTGCGGCGTCGGCGTCGCCTCGGGCTGCTGCGACGCAGGTTCCTCGACGGCTGCTTCGGCCTTTGGCGCCTCGGCAGGCGCCGCCCCTGAAGCTGAGGTTTCCACGGCTTCCCCGTCGCCGGCCATCAGCGCGATGGGTTGACCGACCTTCACGCCGTCCGTGCCTTCGGGCACCAGAATCTTGGCGATCTTGCCCTCGTCGACGGCCTCGAATTCCATCGTCGCCTTGTCGGTTTCGATCTCGGCCAGGATGTCCCCGGATTTGACGTCATCGCCTTCCTTGACCAGCCACTTGGCCAGCGTGCCCTCTTCCATGGTGGGAGACAGAGCAGGCATCTTCAGTTCGAGCGCCATCAGTAGCTCTCCACCAGGACGTCGGTGTACAATTCGCTCGCGTCAGGTTCGGGAGCTTCTTCGGCAAATTTCGCAGCTTCGACCACGATATCCTTGATTTCCTTGTCGATCGCCTTGAGCTCTTCTTCCTTGACGCCGAGCTTCGCCAGCTCCTGCTCGGCGTGCATGATCGGATCGCGGTGCTCGCGATAATCCTGCACTTCCTCGCGCGTCCGATATTTCGCTGGGTCGGACATCGAGTGGCCGCGATAGCGATAGGTCATGAACTCGATCAGGATCGGCCCCTTGCCGCCGCGCGTCCATTCCAGCGCAACTTCGGCCGCGCCACGAACAGCGAGAACGTCCATGCCGTCAACCTGCAGGCCCGGGATACGGTGCGCCTGGCCGCGGCGGAACAGCTCGGGCTCGGCCGACGACCGCTTGATCGACGTGCCCATGGCGTACTGATTATTTTCGACCACGTAGATGACCGGCAGGTCCCACAGTTTGGCCATGTTAAAGGCCTCGTAGACCTGACCCTGGTTCACCGCGCCGTCGCCCATGTAGGCGAGGCAGACGCCGCCATCTTCCGAATATTTGTGCTTGAGCGCGAGGCCGGTCCCGAGCGGGATCTGCGCGCCGACGATGCCGTGCCCGCCGTAGAAACCATGATCGACGCTGAACATGTGCATCGACCCGCCCTTGCCCTTGGAAATGCCCGCAGCGCGGCCGGTCAGCTCGGCCATGATCACCTTGGGGTCGATGCCATAGGCCAGCATGTGACCGTGGTCGCGATAACCGGTGATGACGCTGTCCTTGCCGACGGTCATCGCCGACTGCAGCCCGACGCCGACCGCTTCCTGGCCGATGTAGAGGTGACAGAAGCCGCCAATCAGCCCCAACCCGTAGAGCTGTCCCGCTCGCTCTTCGAAGCGGCGGATGAGCAGCATCTCGCGATAGAATTTAAGCAACTCGTCCTTGGTCGCCTTGTACCGTTGCGGCTGCGGCGGAAGCTCCATGTTGCGGTCGCGCGGAGCAGCAGGAACATTGGCTGTGCTGGGGGCAGGCTTGGCGCTTTTCGCCACGGCAATCTCTCTCATCTCTGACGCGCGCCAGCCTATAGGCAGCGGTTTGGCAGGCGGCAACCGCGCCTGACGCCTCAGTCGAGCGGGATGATTACCTCATCCGGCCGGACCAGCCCCAGGTCCTTGCGCACCAGCTCATCCGCCATGTCCGGATCAGCCTTGCGCGGATCCAACAGCTGCGAGCGATGACGGAGCTGCGCCCGCTCCTGCTCGAGGCCAGCGAGTTCAGCCTGCCGCTGCTGCAGCGCGCGATGATAGCTGCCCCAAGCGAGGACCCCGTTGGCACCCGCAATGGCATGGCCGGCGAAGGTCCCGACGATGATCACGGCCAGCGCCGGCATTGCGGCCCTGCGGATCAGCGCGAAGATACGGTTCGGTCCCCCCATGACGTCATCAGAAGAATCACGATGGGGTCGGACTTGCAAGTAAAAAGAATGATTTGGTGGACGAACCGGGGATAAATTTGTGGATCAGGCGGCCTTATAGGCCTTGAGGGCTGCGCGACCCCCATAACGAGCAGTGTCGCCGAGCTCTTCCTCGATCCGCAGTAGCTGATTGTACTTAGCGGTCCGATCCGACCGCGCCAAACTGCCGGTCTTGATCTGCCCGCAAGCCAGCGCGACCGCAAGATCCGCGATTGTCGAATCTTCGGTCTCGCCCGAGCGGTGCGACATGACTGCGGTGTAGCCATTGGTCTGCGCCATCCGCACCGCGTTGATTGTCTCGGTCAGCGAGCCGATCTGGTTGACCTTGACCAGGATCGAATTGGCGATGCCGTCAACGATACCCTGCTCGAGCCGCTTGACGTTGGTCACGAACAGATCGTCGCCGACCAGCTGCACGCGCGACCCCAGCTTCTCGGTCAGCGCCCGCCACCCGTCCCAATCATCCTCGGCCATGCCGTCTTCGATCGAGGCGATGGGATAATTGGCGGCAAGATCGGCCAGGAAGTCCGCATTCTCGGCCGACGACAGGGTCTTGCCCTCGCCCGTCATGCGATAGGCGCCGTCCTTATGATATTCGCTGGCTGCGCAATCGAGCGCCAGAAGCACATCGTCGCCGAGCTTGTACCCCGCCGCGCTGACCGCCTTCTCGATATAATCCAGTCCTTCGCGAGCGGAGCTGACAGCCGGCGCGAACCCGCCTTCGTCCCCAACCGCCGTCGACAATCCCGCCTGGTGCAGCCCGCTCTTCAGCGCGTGGAAAATCTCCGCACCGCAACGCAGCGCCTCGGCGAAGTCCGGCGCCCCGACCGGCATCACCATGAATTCCTGGAAGTCGATCCCGTTGTCGGCGTGCGCGCCGCCATTGAGGATGTTCATCATGGGCGTCGGGAGCAGGTTCGTGTCGACGCCGCCGACGTACCGATAAAGCGGCAGCCCGAGCGTGTCCGCGGCCGCCTTGGCCGTGGCCAGGCTAACGCCCAGGATCGCGTTGGCGCCAAGCCGTCCCTTGTTGTCGCTGCCGTCCAGTTCGATCATCGCGCGATCGACGCCGATCTGATCCTCGGCATCCATTCCGACGATCGCATCGGCGATCTCGCTGTTGACCGCCTCGACCGCCTTCGAGACGCCCTTCCCGCCCCAACGGCTCTTGTCGCCGTCGCGCAGCTCTACGGCCTCATGCGCGCCGGTAGATGCGCCGGACGGAACCGCGGCCCGGCCCATGCTGCCGTCTTCCAGCGTGACGTCCACTTCGACGGTCGGATTTCCCCGGCTGTCCAGGATCTGGCGAGCGTGCACGTCGACGATGGCGGTCATGGCTTTCCTTCTTGCGGAGGCGTAACAATATAGGCTGGTGCCACCGCCTATAAGCGGCACGCCGGAGCGTGCAACTTTCGCTGCGGCGCATGGGAACGAAGGCAAGCGGGTCAGGGTTGAGTCGGCGAAGGAGAATCAAATCATGATCGACGACGAAACCGATACCCTGCCCGATGGCACGGACACGGTGATCGCCGGTGCGTCGAAGGTCGACGACGGCGCCACCCTCGAAACGGAGGATACGGGCGTGAGCACGGAACTTGAAACCACCGACACGACCTCGTCGCGCAGCGGCGGCCTGAGTGAGCGCATCCGGTCAGGCCGTGATCAGCTGAGCGGCCAGGCTGGCGAAAAGGCTCGCGGCCTTGTCACGCAGGGCCTGGAACGTACCGCCGAAGCGCTGGCCAATGTCTCGCGCATGGTCGGCGATACCGCGCCGGGCATCGAGGAGCGGCTCGGCGCCGAATATGGTGATTACGCCCGCCGCGCCGCGGGCGCCATCGAAAGCGCGGCGAACAGCATCGCCGACAAGGATCCGGACGAGCTTATCGACGATACGCGGAATTTCGTCCGCAATAGCCCGGGCGTTGCCCTTGCCGGTGCGGCGGTCGTCGGGTTCGTCGTTGCGCGTCTGTTCAAGACCGGCCTTGCCCGCAACGAAGACGAGGCCTGACGTCAGTCGTGCTCAAGCCGGCAGACCCCGGACCGTTGCCGCCTGAGCGCCCCATCGGCGAGCTCGTCCATGAGCTCATCGAACAGGGCAAGGATTACGCACGGGCCGAGGTCGGGCTGCTGAAGGCGATTACGACGGCCAAGGGCAAGGCGCTGATCTTGCCCGCAGCCCTTTTCGGCATCGCCTTCATCTGCTCGCTGGCGGCAATCACTGCGCTGGCCATTGGCGTTGTGATCGCGCTTGCGAAGTTCATCGGGCCGCTCGCTGCCGGATTTGTCGGGATGCTCATCTTCACGGCGATTGCCGGTCTCCTGGGCTGGTCCGCCGTTCAGAAGCTGCGGCGCGACTTATGACCGATACGCCCGAAGTCGCCGCCGCCCGGATCGCCGTCGAACGCAGCCGCGCTCGCGTCATGGCCACCGCGCAGGAGCTTCAAGATCGGCTCAGCCCGAAGACGCTCGCGCGTTCAACCTGGCAAGGCGCCAAGGAAAAAGGCGCCGATCTGGCGGAGGACGCGGTCGATGCCGTCCGCGCGCGACCCGTTGCCGCAACCGGCGTCGTTGCCGCACTCGCCATGTTCCTCGCCCGCGAGCCGCTAATGGATCTCGCCGGCAAGGTGGCCGGCAGCGTTGGCGACAAGCGCAAGACCCGCAAAACCACCAAGACGAAAGTTCAAACGGAGAAGAAGTAATGATCGACCAGGACAACAGCCGCACCGCCGACGAAGACGGCAGCTCGGCCCGCCAGCGGGCGATCGAGGCGTATGACAATGCGCGCGAGCGCGCGAGCGACACCCTTGGCGAAGCTCCGCTCATCGCCCTCGCCGGTGGCCTGGCCGCGGGCGCGCTCATCGCGGCCCTCCTTCCCCGCACGCAAACCGAGGCTCGCCTGGTGGGGCCGACTGCCCGTCGAGTTAAAGACAGCGCGCGCAATGCCCTCAACGCCGCCCGTGAAACTGGCACCCAACGCCTTGATGAACTCGGCATCAGCCGTGAGAAGGGTGAAGAGACTATCCGCAATCTGCTCGGTAGCATCACCGACGCGGCGAAGGCTTCCGCGACCGCAGCCGCCGATTCTGTCCGCAACAAGGGCTGACGCCGAGCGGCGGATCGGGTAGCGGGGCGGCCATGAGCAAGCTTCACTTGGTATTCGGCGGCCACGTCAAGGATCCGCGCGGCCTCGACTTCGATCTCAAGACGATTGATCTCGTCGGCATCTACGACAGCTATGCCGAGGCCGAAGACGCATGGCGGGGCCGCGCGCAACGCACGGTCGACGATGCCGAGATGAAGTATGTGGTAGTGCACCTGCACCGGCTGCTCGAGCCCGACGCCGAAGGCATCGCGCGACCAAAGTCGAACGCGGGCTAGGCTTTACGGTATCGCCAAAGCAGCAGCGGACGCTGCAGCAGCAGGCCCGCCGCGAAACCCCCGATGTGCGCCGGGGTTGCGAGAAGGTAACCCTCGCCGCCCGCAAGCCAGGTCATCATGACCTGCAAAACGACCCACGCGACCATCAACCACAGGACATTGATCCAGCGGTTGACTCGCAGGTTGCTGGTAAACGCCTTCGCCCGACCGAAGCTGAGCGCGAACGCGCCCATGACGGCACTGATTGCGCCGCTGGCGCCGATCATCGGCGTGGCGCCATGCGGGTCCATCGCCCATTGTGCGCCAGCCGCCGCATAGGCGCCCACCAGATAGAGCGCGACCAACCCGCCAACACCAAGCACGCGTTCGACTTGCGCACCGCACCACACAAGGATGAGCAAATTGAAGCCGAGGTGCACCAGTCCGGCATGAGCGAGAGTCGCCGTTAGCGGCGTCAGGAATACCGGAACTGCGTTCAGTGTCGGAACTGCGGCCGTCACGCGCAGCGGGATGAACCCGAGCACGTACGCTGCCTGCGCCGAATAGCCGGCCAGCGCGGTCAGGACCCAGGCGAGCCCCGTGATCGCGGCTATGATGTTGGTCGCGGTGCGCGGGAAGCGCTCCACCTTAGATGAACTCGATCTTCTTGATCTCGTAATAGCGGTCGCCCGACGGCGTGGTGACTTCCACCTCGTCGCCCTTCTGACGTCCAATCAGCGCACGGCCCAGGGGGGAGTTGTAGCTGATGCGTCCGACCTTGGCGTCGGCTTCGGTCTGGCCGACCAGCTGGTACTTGACCTGCTTATCGTCCTCGTCGGTCATGGTGACCGTCGCGCCGAACACGACCTTGTCGCCGGACAGCGTAGTTGGGTCGATGACCATCGCCCGGCTCAGGCGGTCTTCCAGATCGGCGATCTGTGCTTCGATTTGACCCTGACGCTCCTTGGCAGCGTGATATTCGGCGTTTTCGCTGAGGTCGCCGTGCGCGCGCGCTTCCTCAATCGCGTCGACGATCTCGGGCCGCTCGGCCTTCAGCCGCTTAAGGTCGGCCTCGAGCATCCGGTGGCCCTCGGCCAGCATCGGCACCTTTTCGGCAGTCGCCATCGTCATCGTCCCTTTTCAAAACCTCGCCCCGGCGTGCTCTGGGCCCGCGATCGGAAGCAGAATGTGCTGGAAGCCTTAGCTAACGGAGGCGGAATAATAGGATTGAAGCGAAGCGACTTCAAGCTTGCGCCCCCTGACGGCCTCGATTGCCCGCGCTGCAGCAACGCTCGCCGGTGCAGTCGTGAAATAGGGCACTCTCCTCGTCAGCGCTGTCGTGCGGATCGAGTGGCTGTCCTTCAACGACTGCCAGCCCTCGGTGGTGTTGATCACTAGCGCCACGTCGCCATCCAGCATCCGGTCGACGATATGTGGCCGCCCCTGCGCGACCTTGTTGACTGTCTCCACGGGCAATCCCTTCGCCTGCAGATGCGCCGCCGTCCCGCCAGTCGCGATGATCTTAAAGCCAAGCTCGATCAGCTTCTCGACCGCCGGGATGACGTGATCCTTGTCGCTATCCTTGACCGAGACGAACGCCGTGCCCTCCTGCGGCAAGGTCATGCCCGCACCGATCAGCGCCTTGGCGAAGGCGATGTCGAATTCACCAGCGATTCCCATCACTTCTCCGGTGCTCTTCATTTCCGGTCCAAGCACAGGATCAGTTCCCGGGAAGCGCGCAAACGGGAACACGGACTCCTTGACCGCGATATAACCGGGCTCGCGCTCTATCGGCGGCAAGCTGCTCAACTTCTCACCGGCCATTACCCGCGCGGCCATCTTGGCCACCGGCACGCCGATCGCTTTCGCGACGAATGGCACGGTGCGCGAGGCACGCGGATTCACCTCGATCAAATAGACTTCGCCGTCCTTCACCGCGAACTGGACGTTCATCAGGCCCTTCACCTGCAGCGCCAAAGCCAGCTCGCGCGTCTGCCGCTCAATCTCGCCGACGATCCGCGGCTCCAAGCTGTGCGGCGGGATCGCGCAGGCGCTGTCGCCCGAGTGCACACCCGCCTCCTCGATATGCTGCAGCACGCCGCACACCGTGACGTCAGTCCCGTCGCAGATCGCGTCGACATCCACCTCGATCGCGTCGCGCAGATATTGGTCGATCAGCACCGGGCTCTTGCCCGACACCTGCACCGCGGTGGCAATGTAATTGTCGAGTTGCTGCGGCCCCTCGACCACCTCCATACCCCTGCCGCCCAGCACGTAGGACGGACGCAGGAGCACTGGGTAGCCGACCCGCTCGGCCACGCGGATCGCCTCGTCGCGGCTGCGCGCGATGCCGTTGGCCGGCTGCTTCAGTCCCAGCTTCTGCACCAGCGCCGCGAACCGCTCGCGATCCTCGGCCAGGTCGATGCTGTCGGGCGATGTCCCCAGGATCGGCACACCCGCCGCCTGCAGCTCCTCGGCCAGCTTGAGCGGCGTCTGCCCGCCCAGCTGGACGATCACCCCCAGCAACTCGCCCCGCTCCTGCTCGCGCCGGACGATCTCGAGCACGTCCTCGGCGGTCAGCGGCTCGAAATAGAGCCGGTCCGACGTCTCCGGATCGGTTGAGACCGTCTCGGGATTGCAATTGACCATGACGGTTTCGAACCCGGCCCCGTCACGGCCGAGCGCGAACGCGGCGTGGCAGCAGCAATAGTCGAACTCGATCCCCTGCCCGATCCGGTTAGGTCCGCCGCCCAGGATCATCACCTTCTTCCGGTCGCTGACGTTGGCTTCGTCCTCGGGCTCCCCGAACAGGGGCGCCTCGTAGGTCGAGTACAGATATGGCGTCGTCGCATCGAATTCGGCGGCACAGCTGTCGATCCGCTTGAACACCGGTCGCACGCCCAGCTTCTCGCGGTGCGCGCGCACCTCGCTCTCGGTGATCCCGCCCGACATCGCCCGCATTGCGCTGTGCACCACGCCGCCGCCCGCCGCGATCGCTTCGCTCATGCCGCGGTTCACCTCAGTCGAACGCAGCGACAATTGCGCGAGCCGTCCATCCGAGAAGCCCATCGCCTTCAGCCGCCGCATCCCGGCCGCATCGTTCGGCAAGCCCTCCGCGCGAACATTCTCTTCGGCCTGAACGATTTCCTGCAAGCGCTTTAAAAACCACGGATCGAAGCCCGCGATTTGATTGATCCGCTCAACCGTAAACCCCTGCCGCAACGCCTCCGCGGCGACCAGCAAACGGTCAGGCGTCGAACGAGCCAGCGCGCTCTCGATCTCGGAGGGGTCGGCACCTTCCAGCGCCCGCACCCGGTCCAGCCCGCACAGCCCCGTCTCCAGCCCGCGCAGCGCCTTCTGCAGGCTTTCCGGGAAGCTGCGGCCGATCGCCATCACTTCGCCGACCGACTTCATCGCCGTCGACAGCAGCGGCTCCGCGCCCTTGAACTTCTCGAACGCGAAGCGCGGGATCTTCGTCACCACATAATCGATCGTCGGCTCGAAGCTCGCCGGGGTCGCGCCGCCGGTGATGTCGTTCGCGATCTCGTCCAGCGTGTAGCCCACCGCCAACCGCGCCGCGACCTTCGCAATCGGAAAGCCCGTCGCCTTCGACGCGAGGGCCGAGGACCGCGACACCCGCGGGTTCATCTCGATGACGACCATCCGCCCGGTCTTCGGATCGACCGCGAACTGAACGTTGGAACCCCCTGTTTCGACGCCGATTTCCCGCAGCACGGCGATACTGGCCGAGCGCATGCGCTGATATTCCTTGTCGGTCAGCGTCAGCGCGGGGGCGACCGTGATGCTATCGCCCGTATGCACGCCCATCGGGTCGATATTCTCGATCGAGCAGATGATGATGGCGTTGTCGGCGCGGTCGCGCACGACTTCCATCTCATATTCCTTCCACCCGACCAGGCTCTCGTCGATCAGCACTTCAGTCGTCGGCGACGCCTGCAGTCCAGTGCGGACGTAATGCTCATATTCGTCGCGGTTGTAAGCGATGCCGCCGCCGGTCCCGCCCAGCGTGAAGCTGGGCCGGATCACCGCCGGCAGCCCGACATTCTCCAGCGCGACCGCAGCTTCTTCCATCGTATGGACGATCGCCGAGCGCGGCGACTCCAGCCCGATCCGGTCCATGGCATCCCGGAATTTCTGCCGGTCCTCGGCCTTTTCGATCGCCTCGGCATTGGCCCCGATCAGCTGCACCCCCCGCCGGTCTAGCGTGCCGTCCTTGAACAGCGCCAGCGCAGTGTTCAGCGCGGTCTGCCCGCCCATGGTCGGCAGCAGCGCGTCCGGTCGCTCTTTCTCGATGATCCGCGCAACGATCTCCGGCGTGATCGGCTCGATATACGTTGCATCCGCCAGCTCCGGATCGGTCATGATCGTCGCCGGGTTCGAATTGACCACGATGATCCGATAACCCTCGTTTTTCAGCGCCTTGACCGCCTGGCTTCCCGAATAATCGAACTCCGCCGCCTGCCCGATGACGATCGGGCCTGCGCCGATGATGAGGATCGAGCTAATGTCAGAACGCTTGGGCAATCAGCCCTCCGGGAAAGTCATGTTGACGAAAACGGGCCTGAGACCGTTGCGGCGCGCCCATTGCGTGACGCAGACGCGCTGCTTGGGTGAAACGGTGTTGCGCAACGCGATGAGCAACTTCTTCTGCTCGGCATCCTGGATCAATTCGCCCAACGCCATCCCGCACCCGGTCGCGACCGTGTTTAGCTGCGCCTCGTCGTACATCCGCGCCGGCGTTGCGCAGGCACCAAGGGCAAGAGGGAGACAAAACGTTGCTAGCAAGCAGCGCTGCTTGGGTATCTCGTTGATGACCGGTCGGCCCCGCATCTAACGCAAGACCGAACTGAGGAAGAGCGCAGCTAACGCGCCCGCCGCCGCAGCAATTGGCACGATTGGATCACGCAGGCGCTCATCCATTGTGCGTCTAAGCTGCTGAACAGAACTCGGATCATCAAATTTGGGCCGCGCTACGTATTGATTGCACGCGCGCCATCCTTCGACGTTCCGTTCAAACCAGTCCCGGCCTTCAGCCGTCACGGCGATTATCTTCCGCCTTCTCTCACCATCTTCTTCGATTTCTCGGATGAATCCCGCGCGCATTAGGTTGGAAACATAATCCCGCCCCTTGGAAGGCGAGCGATGTTCGACGTGTGCCAGAAACTGCTCTGTCGTGTCCTTCGACCGCCCGGCCTCTTCCAGAAAGTAGGCATGCGCGAGGGCTTGGACCTCGTCATTCTTTAGGACGGTCATGACTGAGAACCTGCGGCCATCGACCCGACGAACTTCTCGAACAGATAGAAGCTGTCCTGCGGTCCCGGACTCGCCTCGGGATGGTACTGCACGCTGAACGCCGGCCGGTCGGTCAGCTCGATCCCGCAATTGCTGCCGTCGAACAGCGACACGTGCGTCTCGCGGACATTCTCCGGCATGCCCTCGCGCTCCACCGCGAAGCCGTGGTTCATGCTGGTGATCTCGACCGCGCCGTCCGCGAGCCGCTTGACCGGGTGGTTCGCCCCGCGGTGTCCCTGGAACATCTTGGACGTCCGCCCGCCGACCGCCAGCGCCAGCATCTGGTGGCCAAGGCAGATGCCGAACAAAGGCTTTTTCGTCTCCAGCATCTGCCGGATCACCGGCACCGCATATTCGCCCGTCGCCGCGGGATCGCCCGGACCGTTGGACAGGAAGAAGCCGTCCGGCTCATGGCTCATGATCTCGTCGAAACCCGCGGTCGCCGGGACCACCGTGACCCGTGCTCCCGCCTCAACAAGCAGCCGAAAGATATTGCGTTTGTTGCCATAATCGACAGCAACGACGTGCGGCCGGTCGTCATCCGCACCGCCCAGCTCGTACCCTTGTCCCCAACGCCACTTGCCGCCGGTCCACGCCTCCACCTGCTCCCGGCTCACATCCTTGGCCAGGTCCATGCCCTCCAGCCCCGGCCATTCGGCGGCTAGCCGCTGCAGCGCGTCGAGATCGAACTTCCCGTGGGCGCTATGCGCAATGGCGATGTTCGGCGGCCCCTCGCTTCGCACCAGCTTGGTCAGTGCCCGCGTATCGACGCCGGAAATGCCGATCCGCCCGGTCTTGGCCATCCAGTCGGCAAAGCCTTGGTTAGCGCGGTAGTTGGACGGTTCGGTCACCACCTCGCGCACCAGGCAGCCGAGCGCATGCGCTTCGCCCGCTTCGATGTCCTCGTCGTTGGCGCCGACATTGCCGATGTGCGGGAAGGTGAAGGCGATCACCTGCTTCGCGTAGGAAGGATCGGTCATCACCTCCTGATAGCCGGTCATCGCGGTGTTGAAGCAGAGCTCGCCGACTGCCTCGCCCTCCGCCCCGAAGCCCTTGCCCCACACCGTCCGCCCATCGGCGAACACCACGACTCCCGTCGCGCCCTCAGGTTGCGGGGCGCGCGAAGAGTGTGCGTCGGCCATTCGTGAAGGAGCCTTCCGTCGGGGGTTTGCCAGCGATGTCGCTAAGTCGTTGCCGATATGCAGATTGGCTAGCGGGGTCAACGCTGGTCAGCGTGAAAATGCAACGCTAGGTGGCAAGCATGATCCGCGACGACATCAAAACCGCGACCGTTACCGCCATGAAAGGCGGCGACAAGGAAACCACGGCGACCCTGCGGCTGGTCTCCGCCGCCATTAAAAACCGCGACATCGAAGTGCGCACGGGCGGCACTCCTGCCAGCGACGACCAGCTGGTCACCGAAGTCCTGCAAAAAATGGTCAAGCAGCGTCGCGAGAGCGCCGATATCTACCGCAAGAACGGCCGCGAAGACCGCGCTGCCACGGAAGAAGCCGAGATCGCCGTCATCGAACGCTTCCTGCCGCAGCAACTCGGCGAGGCCGAAGCGGAAGCGAAAATCCGCGAGATCGTCGCAGAAACGGGCGCGAGCAGCATGAAGGACATGGGCCGCGTCATGGCGCTGGTGAAGGAGCGCCTCGGCGGCGCCATCGAACCCGCCCGTGCCAGCGCCTTGGTGAAGGCCGCGCTAAGCGCCTGAGTCTGTGGATAAGTTGCCCGTTTCGGCTTGCGAGGCGGCGATTCGCGCATAGGGTCGAATCGTGACCCTGTCCCCGGCATGGCTTGATGAATTGCGCGCGCGGACGACGCTGTCCGCGGTCATCGCACCGTCCGTCAAACTCGTCCGCGCCGGGCGGGAGTTCAAGGCGTGCTGCCCGTTCCACCAGGAAAAGACCCCGTCATTCACGATCAACGACGACAAGGGCTTCTACCATTGCTTCGGTTGCGGCGCACATGGCGATGCGATCCGATTCCTGACCGACAATCGCGGCATGCCTTTCATGGATGCGGTCAAGGAACTGGCCGCCAAGGCCGGCATGGACGTGCCCGCGCCCGATCCGCGGGCTCAGGAGCAGGCCGATCGCACCTCCTCGCTGACTGACGTCATGGCGTCGGCCGCCGCCTGGTACACCGAGCAGCTCAACGGTCTCGCCGGTGCCGACGCCCGCGCCTACCTCCAGCGCCGCGGCATCGACGCCGATACCGCGCAGCGCTTCGGCCTCGGCTTCGCGCCCGACAGCCGCGTGGGCCTCAAGCGCGCGCTCGAAAGCGCGGGCGAGGACAAGCTCGTCGAGACCGGCATGCTCATCCAGCCCGAGGAGCGCGGCAAGGAAAGCTACGACCGTTTCCGCGGTCGCCTGATGATCCCGATCCGCGATCCGCGCGGGCGGGTCATCGGCTTTGGCGGGCGGATCGTGGGCGACGGCGAGCCCAAATACCTCAACTCGCCGCAAACGGTGCTCTTCGACAAGGGCCGCACGCTCTACAACCTCGACCGCGCCGGCCCCGCCAGCCGCACCGCCAGGCGGCTCATCGTGGTCGAAGGCTATATGGACGTCATCGCCCTCGACCGCGCCGGCATTTCCGAAGTGGTCGCGCCCAACGGCACGGCGCTCACCGAAGGCCAGCTCGAGCGCCTCTGGCGCCTCGATTCCTCGCCGATCCTCTGCTTCGACGGTGACAATGCGGGCCGCAAGGCCGCCATCCGCGCCGCGACCCGGGCACTGCCCCTGCTCCGCCCAGACCGCACCCTGCGCTTCGTTGAGCTGCCCGCCGGTCAGGATCCGGACGACGTCATCAAGGCCCTTGGCCGAGACGCGTTCGAAGAACTGATCGCTCGCCCTGAGCCACTCAACGCACGCCTGTGGCGCCACGAGCTTGAAGCCGAGCCCCTGGCGACCCCCGAAGCCTGGGCCGGGCTCAAGGCGCGCCTGATCGAGCACGCTGCCGCCATCGGCCACGCCGACCTCTCCCGCATGTACCGCGAGGATTGGCTCGGCCGCTTCTTCGAGCAGCGCCGTCCCGCCGCCGCGCAACGCCCCTTCGCGCAACAGGGCCGACAGCAGCAACGCCGTGGCGCCTTTAAGAACGGCCGCTGGGCCCCGCCCGAGCCGCCCGTCGGAAAGGACGCGCGCGACATCGCCGCGGCCGGCATCGACGCGCCGACCGCCCGCGCGCTTATCCTCGGCTTCACCAATTTCCCGGAAGAACTGCCCGCCCATTGCGAGCAGCTCGCGACGCTCCCGATCGCCGATCAGGGCACGGCCAAGGCCCGCGACTTCCTCGTCAACGCCGCCTTCACCGGCGCGGCGCTTGATCGCGACGGCCTCGCCACCATATTGGGCACCGATGGATCAACGGGTGGCAACGCCCCGAGGGCCATGGGTTTTTCCTTCACCCGCCGCGACAGCGACCCCAACCGCGCCCGGAGCGATCTGGCCGCAGCCGTGGAGATCATCGCCGCGGCGGAGGAAGTGGAGCAGGCCCTGGACCATGCAACCGAACGGCTGAAGCGGGATTTCACCGACGAAGCCCTGGAAGAACAGCAGCGTCTCGTCGAGGCGCAGCGCGGATTACGACAGAGGCTGGCGCAGCTGGCCGGCACTGATTAAGCGGCGAGAACTTATGGCGAAAAACGATACCCAGGACGTCGACATGGCCGAAGCGGGCGATGCCCCGCTGATCGACCTCAACGACGCGCAGATCAAGAAGATGATCGCCCGCGCCAAGAAGCGCGGCTACATCACCGTCGACGAGCTGAACGAGGCCCTGCCGCAGGACCAGATGTCGTCCGAGCAGATCGAGGACGTCATGTCCGCGATCAACGACATGGGCATCAACGTCGTCGAGAACGAAGAGCGCGGCGAGGACGACGAGGACGACGACAAGGACTCCGACACCGCGACCGAAGACGAGGTCGATCCGCTCGACGACGGCGGCCCCCGCCCGGCCGCAGCGGTCAAGAAGGAACCCACCGATCGCACCGACGACCCGGTCCGCATGTACCTGCGCGAGATGGGCGCCGTGGAGCTCCTCAGCCGCGAGGGCGAGATCGCCATCGCCAAGCGCATCGAGGCCGGCCGCGACACCATGATCTGGGGCCTGTGCGAAAGCCCGATCACCTTCAACGCCATCATCGGCTGGTCCGAAGCCCTCAACGAGGGCCGCATGCAGCTGCGCGAGATCATCGACCTCGAGGCCATGCTCTCCAAGGGCCCGACCGCGGAGCAGATCGCGGCGACCGAGGAAGGCGACGAGAGCGCCGACGGCGAGATCAACGAGAAGACCGCCGGCCCCTCGATCAAGGAAGAGGAAGAAGTCGCCGACGAGCCCGAGGCTTCATCGGACGATGAGGACGAGGACATGGTCGAGCGCCGCCAGCGCCCGGCCGAAGGCGGCGACGATGACGAGGACAACACCCTCTCCCTCGCCCAGATGGAAGAGACGCTGAAGCCGCAGGCGCTCGAGAAGTTCGCCGAGATCACCGCGGTCTTCAAGAAATTCTCCAAGGTCCAGGACGCCCGCATGGAGGCGCTCGCCGCCGCGACGGAATTCCCGGCGGCCGAGGAGAAGAAGTACCAGAAGCTCCGCGAGCAGCTCACCGCCGAGGTGGAGAGCGTCCAGTTCCACGGCAGCAAGATCGAATATCTGGTCGAGCAGCTCTACAGCTACAACCGTCGCCTGACCGCGCTCGGCGGCCAGATGCTGCGCCTCGCCGAGCGTCACAAGGTGCCGCGCAAGGCCTTCCTCGAAAGCTACATGGGGCATGAGCTGGACGAGACCTGGCTCGACAGCGTCGCCAAGCTCGACAAGAAATGGGCCGCCTTCGCCGCGTCCGAAGCCGACACGGTCGAGCGCATCCGCAACGAGATCGGCACCATCGCGACCGGCACCGGCACTTCGCTCAGCGAGTTCCGCCGCATCGTCAACCAGGTGCAGAAGGCGGAGCGCGAGGCACGCATCGCGAAAAAGGAAATGGTCGAGGCCAACCTTCGCCTCGTCATCTCCATCGCCAAGAAATACACCAACCGCGGCCTGCAGTTCCTCGACCTCATCCAGGAAGGGAACATCGGCCTGATGAAGGCGGTCGATAAGTTCGAATACCGCCGCGGCTACAAATTCTCGACCTACGCCACCTGGTGGATCCGGCAGGCGATCACCCGCTCGATCGCCGACCAGGCGCGCACCATCCGCATCCCGGTGCACATGATCGAAACGATCAACAAACTGGTCCGCACGGGGCGTCAGTTCCTGCACGAAACCGGCCGCGAAGCGACGCCGGAGGAGCTTGCCGAGCGTCTTTCCATGCCGCTCGAAAAGGTCCGCAAGGTCCTCAAGATCGCCAAGGAGCCGATCAGCCTCGAAACCCCGATCGGCGACGAGGAAGACAGCCACCTCGGCGACTTCATCGAGGACAAGAACGCCGTCATCCCGGTCGACGCCGCGATCCAGTCCAACCTCAAGGAAACGGTGACGCGCGTGCTGGCGTCACTGACCCCGCGTGAGGAGCGCGTTCTCCGCATGCGCTTCGGCATCGGCATGAACACCGATCACACGCTGGAAGAGGTGGGGCAGCAGTTCAGCGTGACCCGCGAGCGTATCCGGCAGATTGAAGCGAAGGCTTTGCGGAAGCTGAAACATCCGTCGCGGTCGCGGAAGATGCGGAGCTTCCTCGACCAGTAAGGTGACGAGCGGCGTCTCAGTTTTCGTCGCGGTTCGCGGCCTGGTGAATTGCCGACGCCTGAGCTTCGCTGTCGAATGAGATTTAGCAGCCCGCTACCGCTCGCGCCGGTCTACCAAAGCGGCGTCGCGTCGTTCCGGCGGATCTTCCGCTCGAGCGAAGGTGCGCTGATCGTCCTGTCTGTCGGAATCGGTATCCTCGCCGGTTTGCTCATGGTTTTCCAGCGGGCGATTGCACATGGCGTGCAGACGCTCATCTACGGCCTCGGCGGCCCGAGCCTCAGCGGTGCAGCGTCAATCAATCCGATCAGCCTGCTCGCTCTCCCGGTCGCCGGTTTCATCCTTGCTCTTGGTTCGCGCGCCGCGGCACGGCGCTGGCGAACGCCGGTCGACGTCGTCGAAGCCAACGCCCTGCACGGCGGCGCCATACCGCTGCGGGACACGCTCATCGTTTGTGCCCAAACGATCGTCTCGAACGGCGCCGGTGCGTCGGTCGGCCTCGAAGCTGCGTACGCGCAGGCCGGCGGCGGGATTGCGTCACAGCTCGGCCGCTGGCTCCGCCTGCGCCGGGCGGATCTACGCATTCTAGTCGGTGCCGGTGCCGGCGCGGCGGTTGGAGCAGCCTTCGGTGCGCCACTCACGGGCGCCTTCTACGCGTTCGAGATCGTTATCGGCGCCTACACGCCCGCGGCCATCGCCCCCGTCGCCGCTGCGTGCCTTTCCGCCGCCGTGCTCGTTCGCCTTGCGGGGGTGGAGGCCTACTTAATCGCGTTGCCCGGTGCCAAAGCCATCACGACGGTCGACTACCTGCTCTACGCCGCGCTCGGTCTGCTCTGCGCCTTCCTCGGCATTGGTATTATGCGGGGCGTCACTTTCCTGGAAAGTCACGTTCGCCGTTCACCGATACCCGAGCTGTGGCGTCCGGCGATTGGCGGCCTCCTCCTGATCCCGCTCGCGCTCATCACCCCGCAGGTCCTCTCAGCGGGTCACGGTGCCTTGCACAGCGATCTGGGCGCCGACGTCGGCCTGCGCTTCATTCTCCTCGTGCTGATCGTGAAGATCGTCGCATCGACCGTCTCGCTCGGCTTCGGCTTTCGCGGCGGCTTGTTCTTTGCGTCGCTGTTCATCGGGTCCCTGGCCGGTCAGCTCTACGCCGGCGCCATCGCGCACCTGCCCTTCTTCGACAGTTTCGACACGTCCGACGCAGCCCTTATCGGCATGGCGGCAATGGCCGTTGCGGTGGTCGGCGGACCGATGACCATGTCGATGCTGGTACTCGAAGTCACCCACGACTTTGCACTGACGAGCGTCGCCATCACCGCGGCGTTGTGCTCCAGCACTTTCGTTCGCGAAACTTTCGGCTTCTCCTTCTCGACCTGGCGTCTTCACACCCGCGGCGAAAACATCCGCAGCGCGCGCGATGTCGGGTGGATGCGTACGCTGACCGTGGGAAAGATGATGCAGCGCGACACCAAGACCGTTCCTGTAAGCACGACGCTGACCGAGTTTCGTCGCCGCTTCCCGCTCGGCTCGACCAGCAAGGTCGTCCTCGTCGACAATGCGAGCCGTTATGCCGGCGTTGTCGAGACGGCCAAGGCATTCGACAGCGCGAATACGGACATCGATGTTGCGGCCCTTGGCACGCTGCGTGACGTGGCCCTCAAGCCCGAGCAAGACGTGCGGTCGGCGATCGAAACCTTCGACCTGAGCGAAGCCGACTATCTCGCGGTGATTGGCGACGACGGCCAAGTGCTTGGTACCTTGTCGGAACACTACGTCCACCGCCGCTACGCCGCCGAGGTCGAGAAGGCCCAACGGGAGATGTTCGGTGAGTGAACCCGAACAGCCGCCCCGCTGGGGGTCGGTCCGAACGCTGCTCATCGGGTGCGCCCTGCTTGCTCTGGTGCTCGGCGGCGCCATCGTCGCGCGGATGGTTTCACCGTCACGGCCAGGGGTGTCGCGCAAGGAAGCGCCTGCGCAGGCGCCGCGGCCGATCGTCCAGATCGTGCGGCAGCAACCCGATCTGCCGGATCTTTCCGACCTGGTCGACCGGACCTGCCCCGCAATCGCGGCCGTCGTTGCTCGCAGTGACCGCGGTGCTGTTCCTGCCGAATCGGCTGCGGGGTTCGCGTATTCGGCAGATGGCTGGATTGTCGCCGAGGCAGGCGCATTACCCGACGGTCCTCTCGATGTCCTGTTTAGCGATGGCACGCGAGCCTCAATCACTGAGACGCGCACAGATCCCGTGACGGGCCTCGTCGTTCTGAAATCGACGGCAAGTCCCGTTGCGCTCGATTTCACGGATCAGCCATTTCCGCGCGTCGGACAGTTGGGCATTCCCCTCACCGCCCCGGCCGGCCACGGTTGCAGCGCCACCACGTCCATGATCGGCAGCGATTTTCTGGCCGATGGTGGCGGACCCATCGGCTACGTACGCCTGCGGCCAACGCCCGACACCTGGGCGACTGGAACGCCGATCATCGGATCGGACGGCCGGGTCCTGGCCGTGGAAGTATCCGGCGAGCCCGGGGCGGCAATCCCTGCGGCTCTCGCTGCGATCGTTGTCGACGAACTCGTGCGCGACACCCCGTCTTCTTCCGTGGGCTACGGGTTCCGGACAATCGATTTTGCCGGACCCATCGCCGGACGCATCGGGGATGTCCGGACCGGCGCCGCCGTGGCCTTTGTGGAGGACGGCTCCTCCGCGCAAAAGGCAGGCCTTCGCGCCGGCGACATTATCACGACCGTTAACGACCAGCCCGTCTCGGGCGCATCCGAGCTCAGCCGGCTGCTCGATGGCGCCAAGTCCCAAGTCACCTTAGGAGGCCGCCGGCAAAGCGATACCTTCGAGATTCGCGTCCGCGCGACGAAGGTCTGACGTTAGCTTCTAATTACAGCGCGCCGAGCACGTCCTCCGGAAGCTGGATACTGGCGAGCTTCCAGCTCAGCCCGTGCCGCTCGAAGATGAGGTCGCCGTCCTGGCCCGCCTTGCCCTTCGCATGGAGCTTGAACCCGTTCAGCCCTTCGCGGACAATCTCACGGTTGGCGGCGCCGAGGCCCGTCGGCTTGTCCGGCGCTCGCTCCGACCCTGCCTCCCCGTACGGCGCGGCATCCTTCGAGCGAGTTCGCTCCATGACGAAAATGGTCTCAAGCCCCTTTGGCGTAATTACCTGGTCGACCAAGTCATCAGCGATGAGATCGGTCGCAACGATCATGATCGACCCGGTGTTCGAGATTGAACCTGCAGAGAGCCGGTCGAAATGCGCGTGAACCTGCGCCTTGGTGCTCGCGCGAAGCTTGGGATAATCTACATAGCCGGACAAAGCCGCCGCATCATGCGCCCGCGCCGCTTCCGCCATCTGCCGCAGCGTCCACCATGGGCTCGCCACGTACCAGGTGACTGCCGCCGCGAGCAGCAGCAGTCCAACGACGATCCAGCCCCGCGTTTTGCCCACTTCAATCAGTCTCGTATCCGAATGATGCTTCGCTCGTACACGGCGTCCCAATCGACTTCGACATCGAGCAAACCGCTGGTTGGCACGCCCCCAGCGTCGACACCAGGCGTGAAGCTCGCCCGGCGCTGCAATAGCTCGCAAGTCTGGCGAACGAGCAGATCTTCAGCGTTGGTCGCCCGCAGAGCGCACGCATACGCGTGTCCCGAGGCGTCAACAAACAACCGCAAGTTCACGATGCCGCGCGGCGCTTTCTTCCCCTGCAACGCTGCCGGAAAATCGTCCGGCGAGAACAGGCTGATGAGCGACCCGCCGCGCGGCGTCGGCGCGGTGACCGGCAGCCGCGCCATCCCCGCCGCGGGTGGCGCCGGCAGGATCATCACGACGGGCGCCGGCACCGCTTGTTGTGTCGCGATCAGAAGTAACGGAAGGAACATCATCGACAATCCATGGAGCACGAAGCCGAGCCGCGCCAGCCTGGCAACCAGCGCGCGAACGCCACCGCGAAGCGTTCGGAAAGCCCTGCGTCATTCCTGGTGGTCGTCATGACCCCTGCCGCCGTTCGTCGAAACCAGCCGTCCTCTTGTCAAATCGACGCTGCAATTGTAGCGCTACATTTGTAGCACACGCTGCATCAGGTTTGAAAAGGGATGATGCCATGTTGAACTTGTCCACCACCAGATCCGGCCAGCGCGCCCTCGCCTTTGCCGGTGCGCTCGTGATTTCCCTCGCCACGTTTGCGGTCACCGCGGGTCCGGCACGCGCCGCGACGGCCGAGTCCGGCAACCGCCTCAGCTACGTGCTGATGACCGGCGACGGCGACAGCATCATGAGCGGGTCGACCGCCGATTACGACGGTGCACGTGCGCTGCGTGCCGGTGGCGCCCCATTGCTCTACGTGCGTCAGAATGGGGCCGCGTACGTGATCCGCGATCCCGCGATCCTCCGCCGCGCTGAGCAGATCATGCAGCCGCAGCAGGAGATGGGCCGTCGTCAGGCGGAGCTTGGGCGGCAGCAGGCGGGCATCGGCGGCCAGCAGGGCGCTATCGGGGCGCAGCAGGGACGGCTAGGCGCGATGATGGCGGCTTCGACGCCCGCGCAGATGCGCGCCCTCGGCGACCAGCAGCGCGATCTCGGCCGCCGGCAGGAAGCGCTCGGCGTTCAGCAGGCGGCGCTCGGACAACGTCAGGCGGCGCTAGGCCGCGAGCAGGCGCGCCTTGCCGCGCTTGCCGAACCGCAGTTCCGCGCCCTCCTCGACGAAGCCATCCGCCGCGGCCTCGCCCGGCGCGTCTAGGCGGCAGCGCGCCGGTGGCGCGCTGTGATAGGCGTGCGGCATGACACGCCTCGAATCGCGCGCGCGCCTGTTCGCCTGCTGCCTGTCCGCCCTCGCCGGCTTCGTCGACGCCATCGGCTTCATCCAGTCCGGCGGGTTCTTCGTGTCCTTCATGAGCGGTAATTCGACCCGGATGGGCGTCGGCATCGCGGAGAACGGACTCGCGGCCCTCGTCGCAGCGACGATCATCGCCTGCTTCCTTGGCGGCGTGATCGGCGGCAGCCTCCTCGGCTCGCGGTTCGAAGGGCGGCGGCCGGCGGCGGTCCTCCTCGCCATCGCCGCGATCATCGGCCTTGCCGCGCTTCT
Organism: Sphingomonas flavescens; assembly: GCF_030866745.1. NCBI lineage: Bacteria > Pseudomonadati > Pseudomonadota > Alphaproteobacteria > Sphingomonadales > Sphingomonadaceae > Sphingomonas > Sphingomonas flavescens. Next base: position 554,444 of record NZ_CP133016.1, read on the forward strand.
CCAGCAATTCGGCAGCGAGGACTATGCGATTGCGCTGCTGGCGCTCGCGATGGGCGCGGAAAATGCGGTCTTCGAACGCGATGGCGAGGTCCGCATCGGCGTGACCTATATGACCGGCAGCCTGGTGCGCGTCGGCAACGGGATCGCGGGAGCGATCCTCGGCCGCGGCGGCAACGGATGGGGCGGATACCTGCTGCTCTGGCTGGGCTTCGTGGCGGGCGTGGCGGTCGGCGCCCTCTCCTTCGGATCGGGCAACAGCAGCACCCTGTGGGCCGCCAGCGGCGCCGCTTTAGTCCTCGCGATGCTGTCTACGAGAATGTTTGCTTTCGAAGAGTCCCGCCCTGCGATCTAGCGCTTGCCAAACTTGTGGAAGATCGCGTCCCAATCGACCGAAAAGTCCAACGTGCCGTTGGTCGGCGCACCGCTGGCGTCCCTTGCCGGCGTGAAGCGCGCGCGGCGGCGCAGGATGTTGCAGGTCGCCATTTCCAGCACTTGGTCGGCACTCGACCGTATCGGCTGGCAGGCGACAAGGCGTCCGCTCGGATCGGCGGTCAGCTTGAGGTTGACGACGCCACGCCGGCCTTCCCTGCCCTGCAGGGCCGCCGGATAATCCTCGTAAAAGAACAGGCTAATCAGCGGCTGGCGCGAAACCGGCGCATTGACCGCCTTGTCCGTCGCGATCGGGGTCGCCGGCAATGGAGCATGAACCACTGTCTGGGCGACAAGCAAAAGCATCGGAACGAACATCATCGACGCACCTCACGGCAAAAGGCCTGCGAGTCCGCAGCCTAGCGCGCGTCGTTGACCCCGTCACACGGAAAAGCTGTCTTAGCTGACGAGGCCGGCGTCCGCCTTGCGCTGCGCTTCGGCTTCGCGAAGCTGTTCCGACTTGCGTGCTTTATTGGCCAGCGATTGCCAGGCGGCTTGCGACCGTTCGCACCGTTCGCGGACATGGTCGAGCGTTGCCGCCTCGCCCTCAGCCCGCGCCTGTTCGACGCGGGCGAGGAAGAATTCCAGGTTGCTATTCAATTACTCGGCCTCGCTCTCTTCCGCGGCCGATGACGTCGGTTGCGTACCCGCATCGTCACATCCGCGCAGGTTGCCGGCCGCCATCTTGCCACGGCGGTCTTCTTCCAGGTCATAGGCGACGCGCTGGTTTTCCTGCAGCGTGCGCATGCCGGCGCGCTCGACCGCGGTAATGTGAACGAATGCGTCCTGTCCGCCGCCGTCGGGGGCGATGAAGCCATAGCCTTTGGATTCGTTGAAAAACTTGACGGTGCCGTTGGGCATTTAAGGTCCTTCCAGTGACGGCCGAAGAGCGGCCGCTTCACGCTAGGAGCGACAAGAGAAGGAGCGGCGCTTGGCGCGCCCGGCCTGACATTGCGACTAGTAGCGCTCCCCTCTTAGGCGCATCGTGGCGGAATAGATAGGTTTGGGCTTGGTCCTACGTACTAATCCCGATCCCCCAGGCTTCCTCATCAAGCTATTTCACGGTGCGTCCCGAGCCATAGGAGGCCGCGCATGCATAAGTTTCTCGACAGTCCGGACGATATCCTCGCGCTTGAATTGACGGGGACGATCACCGGTCGCGACCTCGACTCCATCATGGACCGCACCGACGCGATCATGGCCGCGCACGACAAGATCCACGTCTTTGTCGAAACGCGCGGGGTGGATGGGCTGCAACTGTCCGCCCTGCCCCACCACATGAGCCGCGCCTTCCCGCTATTCGGAAAGCTGGATCGCTTCGGCCGCGTCGCCGTCGTTTCCGATCAGGCCTGGATGCGCGCGGGAACACGGCTGGAGAGCGCACTGCTGCCGAATATCAGCTACCGCGTGTGCAAGCCGGAGGAGCGCGACGAAGCACTCGCCTGGGCCATGGGCGGGCAACCTGTAACCGCCTGACGCGCTGTCCTACATGGCCGGCTTGCAGTAGCCTGCCCCGGGATCGAAGCAACGCCGCATGCATGACGGTAAAGTCACACAAACGGCGCTGCTCGGCGTGAACTTAGTGACTTTAAGGCGGTTTCACGGCCGAGTTTCACGGCCAGTCCCGTGTACGCTCAGCTCCAGCGGCCGACACCGCCGTGCCGCGAACAGGCCCCGGTCCGCGCCTTGGCGTGGCTGAAGGTTCCGTCCTTGCACTGCGCGATCGCGCCGGCCGGATTGCGATCCTCGACCGATGCCGGCGCCGCCGCTGCCATGCGCCGTGCAGCAGGCTTGGCCGCCGGGGCTGGTGTCGACGAACGCCCGAACATGCTGCTCATCCGCGACAGCAGGCTGGGCTTCGCGGGCGGGGCCGCCGCAGCGGTCTTGGCGGCAGGCTTCACGCCGGCGGCTTTTTCTGCCTTGGCGGTCGCCTTGGCCTGCGCCTTCTCGGCACGGGCATTGGCCTTGGCCTGCGTTGCCGCGATCTTTGCGGCGCTTGCTGCCGGTGCAGCTTTCGCTCCGGCCTTGCACTGCACCTTGTTGGCGTTGCCGGCCTTCGAACAGTCGTAGTTGCGGGTCGCCGCGTTCGCCGGAACGGCGGACGCAAGGCTTCCTCCCGCCGCAAGCGCGGCAGCCAGGATCAAACGGTTCATGATGTGGTCTCCGAGCTAGATCAGCTTAACACTTGGCGAAGTGGCCCTTGGCGTTGCGGCACAGCTTGGGCTTGGCCGGGCATTTGACGAACTTGCCCTTCTTGTCCTTGCACGGTGCAGCAATCGCAGGAGCGGCAGCCCCAGCGACAAGGCTCAGCGCGGACAGCGCGATCACGATGCGTTTCATATTGTCCTCCTTCGGCACGTCTGACCATCGGGAGGTAGGCCACCGCGTCCGAACGGACGGTGGCGGGAACATTACAAAGTGGCGCGCCAGCACGCGGCCGGCGCGCCTCAGGGGGCTATTTCAAGCCTTTTGCCATGTTCAGGTGAGCCGTCACGGTTGGGATCAAACCATCGGCGAAGGTTTTGAGAGCCGGCGTGTCGCCCGAAGCCGAATAATTCTTCAGGACATCAAGCGTTTTCGTGTGGGCGTCGACTTGCGCCGTCTTATATGCGGCGTCGAAATCCGCACCCTTCAACGTCTTGAGGTTGTCTAGCGTCGACTGCTGCTCGGCCGTCAGCGTGTCGACCGGGGTGACCGGCGGGGTCATGCCGGATAGAGTCGATTTGAGCTTCGCCGTCGACGCCGTGTGAGCAGTGATCATCTTGTCCGCAAAAGCCTTGGTCGCCGACGATGCGCCGGCCGCGCTGGCGAGCTTCGACGTTTCGATCTCAAACTTGTCGCTGGCCGCTGCCGCATTGACGAAGCCCTGGGCCGAAGTCGGCGACATTGAGGCTGTATCGTTCGCTGCCAGATTGCCAGCATCCATGTTGGTCATGCTGGTGTCGGACGCATTCATGTCGGCGTTGGTCGTTTCTGCCTTCTGGCCGCAAGCCGCAATGGCCAGCGTCGATGCGAACAGCAGTAAAGCCTTGAATTTCATCATGTCTCTCCTCCGCTCGCTGCAACGAGCCGGGCGCTGACGATGTTCCTGCAAAAACGGTGGAGCCGACGACGCTGACACTCGTTTGAAGGAAGGAGCAACACCAGGAGGACTGTGCGGCCATGAGCATCTTCGGCAACATCATGAACAAGATTTTCCATCACTCGGCAGCCTCCGCGGCGCCCGCCCCACAGGAGGCCGGCTCGGCAACGCCAAACCCCGCGCCCGGCGACGCAGGAGCAACCGCCGCCCAGGCGCCGTCGCAACAGCAGACGGCAGCCACCCAAAATGTCGACGTCGGCGCGGTGCTCAGTGAGATGGCCTCGATGAAGGGCGGTGGAGGCAACTACCAGACGTCGATCGTCGACCTGTTGAAACTGCTCGACCTCGATTCAAGCCTGCAGGCCAGGAAGGAACTCGCCGACGAACTCAACGTCCACGTCGGGGCCGACGGGAGTGCGGAAGAGAACATCGCGCTGCATAAAGCCGTGATGCAAAAGCTCGCCGAAAACGGCGGCGTCGTACCCGACAGCCTTCGCAACTAACTGGATTCTGGCGTCGCATCCCCATCGGATCGCGGCGCCAGCCAGGTCACGAGATCATATTCGTTCCGGATGCTGACGAGCAGCAGTGCTACTTGAGCAGCGGCCGCGCCGTGCAAGGACCAATCAGCCCCTCGCCAAGCGCCAAGTGCGACCCCTGCTAACGCAAGGTACACTACCATTGGGATCACGCCGTAGAACCACACGTCGGTCCAGTGCACCTCCTCCCCCCCGATCGCCTTCAGGCGGCCAATGCGGATCGTCGAATAAAGTCCGCGCGCAGTCCCCCAGACTGAGATGACCCCAACGAGCGCCGCGTAAAATGGAAAGGTCATTCGCGGTGTCAGCGCCGCGGCGCTGAGCGTCAGCACGAAGCCCATGTGGAGAACAATCGGTCCCATATAGAGCCGCGAACCCGTGAGAACCGTTGATCTGGGTCGCCCGTGCATCAGCGTCACAACGACGAAGATCAGTCCAATCAGGACCGCAGCCGCACCGCCGACGACCAAGTAGAACTCGTGCCATCCCTCAAACATCGTCCGCCTCTCACTTCGCCGATGCGCCGCCTTCCGTCAGGTCGGCCTGCATGTAGACGCTGTCTAGCCAACGATCGAACTTGAAGCCGACGGCGCGGAGCCTTCCAACAGCCTGGAACCCGAACTTGGCGTGAAGTGCGACGGATGCCGGCTCGCCACCGCCGACAACGGCGATCACCGTTCGAAAACCGTTGCGGGCGCCGCGCGACAACAGCGCTTTTAGCAGCGCGGTGCCGACCCCACGACCCATCGCGTCGGCCCGGACATAGATGCTGTCTTCCGCCGTAAACCGATAGCCTTCGCGATCGCGGAACTGCGTCAAGTAAGCGTAGCCCAGCAGTTGCCCATCCTCTTCCGCAACAAGGAAGGGCCATCCCGCTGTAGCGACCCGCCGAATTCTTGCGAGATGGAAGCCAGCCGGCGGAGGCTCATAGTCGAAGGAAGCAGTGCCGTTGATGACATGATGCGCGTAAATCGCGGCGATTTCCTCGGCATCACGCTCTTCGACTTCGCGAATGATCATCCGCCTGCCGTCGCACCCCTATGCGGCGAGCGGCAAGGTCAAGGTTTCACTCCCGGTTCACCTCAACGGAAGCTATCTGTCCGGCACGCGACGCATTTTTTTCGGACCAGCTTGTCAACGTATCGCCTCGAACTGCCTTACGAGCGTCCGCCGCTGCAGCGACGGCTCACTGGGCTTGGGCTCGCGCTCGCAATCAATGTCGGGCTTATCTTTGTATTGCTGACACTCGGCATCCTGCCGCCGCAGGCCCAGCGCAGCCTGCGCGGCACCGTTATCGACCTGATGCCCATGTCCGACAGCAACTCCCCTACCCGATCGAAACAGCAACGGGTCGAAAAGCCAATCCAGCCCGATCGGCCCGTGCCGAAGCAGCCGCCGGTCGTATTGCCCGTCAAGCCGACGATCGCGCCGCCGCCCACCCAAACGACGCCAAGAACACAGTCGTGGATCGAGATGACCAGTGCAGACATGGCCGCCTCCGACATCGGGAAGATGCCGAAATCCGGGTCGGGAAGCGCGGGGGACAGCGAAATCGTGGGTCGCGGGCCGAACGGGGATGCGATGTATGCGGCGCAATGGGCTCGAGAACCCTCCGATGCTGAGCTCGCGGGCTATTTGCCGCGCAGCGCACCTGAAGGTTACGGTCTGATCGCCTGCAAAACGATCCCTGGAAACCGGGTAGAAGATTGCGTGGAGCTGGAGAGCCAGCCGCCAGGATCGCACCTTGCCAGCGCAGTTCGCCAGGCGGCGTGGCAATTTCGAGTTCGGCCGCCGCGCAAGGGCGGCAAACCGCTCATAGGATCCTGGGTGCGGATCCGGATCGAATATTCGCGTCCCGGCGCCTGATCAGCGCGGGGACTGACGTTCCGCTTCGGCCAAGACCTGTTTCACGACGTTGCTCGGGATAGCGAAACCAATTCCGACATTACCCGCGCTGCCCTGGTTGCTACTGGGGCTGAACAGCGCGGAATTGATCCCGATCAGCTCGCCCCTCAAGCTGATGAGGGCACCGCCGCTGTTGCCCGGATTGATCGGAGCGTCCGTCTGGATGAAACGCCGCTGGTCATCCTGGCCGAGGGGTCGATCGGTGGCGCTGACAATGCCGCTTGTGACCGTTTGGCCGAGTCCGAAGGGATTCCCGATCGCGACGACATAGTCGCCGACCTGCAGCTGCTTGCTGTCGCCCAGCGTCAACGTTGGCAGGTCTTTGGCGTTAACCTTTAGCACCGCGAGGTCCAGGCTCGGCGCAGCGCCGATGGGTTGCGCATCGAGCTTGCGGCCGTCCTTCAGGATGACCTGAATTGCCTGCGCATTCTGGACGACGTGGAAGTTCGTGATCACGAAACCACGGCCACCATCGACAATCACGCCCGATCCGGCTGCCATGGCTGGTTGAAGCGCTGCATCGGGGACCCCGAAATAGCGGCGGTAGAACGGGTCCTGGAGCAAGGGGTTCTGCTGCGCCGGAGAAGGCTGCAGAACGGCGATGTTTACCACTGCCGGCGCCGTCTTCCGGACTAAAGGAGCAAGGCTTTCCTCCGCTGGTCCGGCAAGTACGCGGGGTGCCGCGGGCGCGGAATCAGCGCCTAACGGCAGCATCCGCGCGACAACGCCGCCGATCACGGCGGCGAGCGCCATGAATATGAAGATTAAAACGAAGGGGAACCGCGAAGGCCCGCGCGCCGGTTCAGCCACGCACGGCCTCCGGCTCTCCCTCGGGTGCGCCGCGATCGAGTTTGTCGGGCAGCGGCTCGCCGGCCGGCGTGAAGTCGAGGCTCACCGAGTTGATGCAATAGCGCTCGCCGGTTGGGGGAGGCCCGTCGGGGAAAACGTGGCCCTGGTGAGATCCGCAGCGGCCGCAGACGATCTCCGTTCGGATCATCCCGTAGCTCGTGTCACGGATGGTCCGCAGATGGTTTTCCGCGAAGGGCTGGGTGAAGCTTGGCCAACCCGTACCGCTTTCGAATTTCGTTCCGCCATGAAAGAGCGGAAGACCGCACAAACGGCACGTGAACGTCCCCGGGCGCTTTTCATCAAGGAAGGTCCCACAAAATGGGGCCTCCGTACCGTGCTCGAGAAGCACGTGACGCTCCTCGTCGGTGAGCTCCGACGCCAACTGCTGGAATTGCTCGTCGGTGGGCGGCGTCAGATCGAAGCCGGAAAGTGTGGTGGCCATGGGTCCTCCTTGCGGTTCGGCGCCAACATGGGGATGAGACGGTCCGGATGCGATGGCTGTTCCTAGTCTTGCTGTTTTTTACCTCTGCTGGCGAGGCCCAGACACCGCTGACGCGCGCGCAGGCGGTTGGCGAGGATGCGCTCCAATATGCAGCGAAATTTGACGTCTCAGTAGCGGAAGCGACTCGGCGCCTGCGCGTACAAGAGGCCAGTGTCTCAGCCACGGAATCGATCGCTCGCGAATTCGCCGCCCGCCTTGCCGGCATTTCGATCGAACATGTGCCGGAATACCGCATCATCGTGCTGTTGAGCGGAACCGAACCCGTTCTCCCCCGGATGTTCGATGGTGTTCCGATCGTTTTTCGCACTGGGGCAAAGGCGACCCACAGCGACGCGATCCTCGCGCTAAGACGGCATCTGATCGATTTTCGGGCCGACCTGCCGAATGCCCGCGGGGCCGGGTACGATCAGCGCACCGGCGAAATCGTCCTGCTCGTAACCAGCGCGGACGCCCGGAAATTCGGATTGGACGCCATCAAGACGCGCGCAGAAGAAGTGGGTGGCATACCCGTCCGTGTTGTCATCAACGAGCTGCGCGAAGCGAACATGAGCGCCTTAGGCGGTGGGCGGGTCGAGGGCCTGAATGCCCTGTCCCGTCGAAGCCTGTGCACGACAGCCTTCGTAATCACGAACGGGGAAACCAACGCGGTGACGACCGCAGCCCATTGTCCTGACCAACTGACCTATGTCGATCCCGATGGCACGACCATGGAGTTGCCGATGATCGGCTCGTGGGGCGCAGGCTATCAAGACGTGCAGATCAACGGCAGCCCAAGTTCTCCGTCACCTCTCTTTTACAGCAATAGGGGAGCGGGCACCCTGCGCCGGCTTGTGAGCTGGCGGAACGTCGCAAGCACGCGCGCAGGTGACTTCGTCTGCCACTATGGCGAGAGCTCCGGCTACAGCTGCGCGCTTGTCGAGCTAACGGACTATGCGCCACCGGGCACGCTGTGCGGTGGCCCGTGTTCACCCACCTGGGTTACCGTGCGCGGACCCGGTTGCGCTGGCGGCGATAGCGGTGGGCCGGTGTTCATCGGCGATGTCGCCTTCGGCATCGCCAAAGGGGTCAACCGAACCACGGACGGCCGGTGCCTGTTCTATTATTATATGTCGACAGATTATCTGCCGGCGCCCTGGCGGTTGCTCACCACAGCACCTAGCGCGCGCCGACGAGATCGCCCCTGACCTGGTCGCTGCCGGGGACGGGTTCGGCGGGATCGTTACCGATTTTAACGACTCGGTTAGTCTCATCGACATGGATCACCGTCGGCACGAGGGTCCGCGCGAAGGCATCATCGAACATCGCATAGCTCATGATGATGACGAGATCGTCAGGATGGACGAGGTGCGCCGCGGCGCCGTTGATACCAATCACGCCCGTTCCGCGGGGGCCTGGAATGACGTAAGTCTCAAGCCGCGCGCCGTTCGTGATGTCGACGATCGCAACCTGCTCACCCTCAAGCAGGTCAGCGGCGTCCATCAGGTCGGCATCCATCGTTACCGATCCAACATAGTGCAGGTCGGCCTGGGTCACCGTCGCGCGGTGGATCTTCGACTTCATCATGATCCGCATCATGACCGTGACTCCCAACAGGGCTCCTAACGGCCCGGCGCTAGCAGATTGTCGCTGAACGCACACTGTTCAAGTGCTGCGCTGCAATATCGCACTTGCAGCACGCGGTGCGTATTCCCAACTGCTGGGAAGTAGGACCAGTGGAATCCACCGACTATGGCGGAATGGCATCGTGCAAGGTGCTGAATTTTCGTCGTTTTCTTATTTGGCACGTCTCTTGCTCTGTCACTGACGACAATTTGCCAATGGAGTTTGAAAATGGAAACGCAGACCAATCACGTCGCACTTCCGCTGCGCTCACATACAATCTTGGGCGTCTGCGAAGCGATCGGCGAGGAATTCGGCTTCAACCCCGTATATCTGCGCATCCCGTTTGCCGCGTCTGTGATCTACAGTCCGATGATGGCGATCGCCGCCTATCTGCTGCTTGGATTGGGCGTCCTTGCTGCCCGGCTGCTGGTCAAGGACAAGCAGCAGGTGACGGAGTCCGTCGCGCGATATGCCGACGATGGGGCGAACAGCCAGGTCGAGCTAAAGAAGGCCGCCTGACCTAGTAGTCGCCGCGGGCTTCGGCGCGGGCTTCGAGGAGATCGAATAAAGCGCGGTGTTGCAGCAGCAGTTGCTCGCCCCCGAACGCTAGCGCCCGCGCGCGGGCAGGCGCTTCGGTGCCATCGCCGATCACCGCCAAAATCGAATTGTCGTCGGGCAGCGACGGCGCAGGAGACTCAATACCCGCCCGGGTTGCCGCCCGATCAAGCAGGCGGCGAATCGGCAACCAGTCGCCGACGAGCGCGGTCGCGGCGCCAAGCGAGCAGCCCTCGCGTTCGGACATAGCCAGAGTCTCCAGGGCATGCCGCGCGGCGACGAGGCTAGTTTCCGTCTCCCCCGCCCCCGGCGTGCTGGGCAATGGCCCCACCGCCGAGGTGAGGCGGACGAGAAACAGGCGTTCGCGCTCGAACCCTTCGGAGGCTCTGCCTAGCCACGCTTGGACGGCCCCCTTGGGCGCGCGCTGGAGCGCAAGTTCGATGACCCCCGGATACCGCCCGTGAAGGCTGCAAAGAAGGTGGACCGCGTCCGCCAAATCGCGGCCCGAATGGCGACCGGCGGCCTCAAGCAGCGAGTTCAAATATGAATGGCGTGCACAACCTTCGCCCGCGACGCGCGCGAGTTGAGCCTCGGCAACGCTGACCGGCTGAACATTCGCCAGCGCGGCTTTCTGCTGAGCGGCGGGCCGGAAATTCGCCATTCTACTCCCCTCGTCCTGACATCAGGCGGAGCCTAGTCGAGTTCGTCCTAACCCAAGGGCGTAAAGACGAGGTTTATGGTCGCGTAAGCTTTCGAGAACCTTAGTCCCGCTGCGGGACGGAGCATCAATCATCGCGGTAGGCGAGTTCGAAATTGCCCCAGCGGCGACCCTTGATCCACAGGGGAACGAAGACGTTTTTCACCGGGATAAACTTGTCGCCCAGTTCCATGCGATAGGTCGCGAGTGTCGCGGGCCGGTCGCTTGCCAGCGCCATGCGGGTGGTGTCGTCGATCAGGACGCGGCGATTGCGGCTGTGCTCGTCGTTCCACACGGGATCCGGACCCTGCGGATGGCTTCGCTCCGACAAGTGCGTTGGAAGATAGCCATTCATGTCGCCGATCGCGGAGCCGATGATGCGGTTGTCGCCAGCTTTCGTACGATCGAGGATCGGCCGGACGTAGCGATCGGCGCATTCGTTGAAACGCACATCATACTGCACCGGGTTGGTACCTTCGACCATGCGGTAATCGGCGTCGAACACGTCATCGACGGTGATTTCACCGTCATCGATCGCCTGTTCGATCGCGGCCTGGATGTGGCGGCAGGTCTCTTGCGCCTTCAAGATGAAGGGAGTGTCGTCGATCTCGGCGCCAGAGTTGGCGAGCGTATCGAGCATGGTGTTCGATAGCAGCTCAAGGTGCGCAAGGCGCTTTTCGGCCGTCAGCAATTCCTTGCCGTTGTCGCGAGCGTCGGCAGCGAAATCGGTCAGGCCGGCTTTCACGCGGTCGACGCTGGTCTGGATCATGCTGGTCGAATGCGCGATGCCCTCGGTTTGGCGATCGACCATACCGACGATCTCGCTGACTTCGCGAACGGTGTCGCTGATCATGCCGAAGCCGCTCTGGGCGGCGCGGCTCTGTTCCACGCCAGTCTTGATCTCGGCTGTGACGGCGCCAGCTTCTCGGGTAAGTTCGCCGATGGTCGATGCGATCTGGCTAGTTGCGGCGCGCGTGTCGTGCGCCAGCTTTTTCACCTCGGCTGCAACCACCGCGAAGCTTCGGCCAGCGTCACCGGCGCGCGCGGCCTCGATCGTCGCATTTAGCGCGAGCATGTTGGTCTTGCGGGCGATCGTCTCGATCGTCGAGGAGACGGTCTGGACCTGGTTCATCGCCAGAGCGAAACCCGCCATGCGCTCACCAAGCTGGACGATCAGGCTGGTCAGCCCTTTGAAGCCCTCGATCGTGCCCTCAATCGCCTCGCGGCCGGCATCGAGTTTTGCCTTGGCCTGTTCCGAAAGCAGCCGGGCTTCATCGGTTGAGTCTGAAACGCGCGCCTGATCGCCCATTAGGCGCGTCGTGACTTCTTCGAGCTGGTCGAGCATCTTCATATGCTCGGCGATGCGGGTTGCGACGCCTTGCACGTAGCCAGCCACGTCGCTGCATTCCATCGACAGCGAACCGCAATCCCGCGCGACGGCGCGAATGGCATTTTCCGTAACTTGCTCGATACCCTGCGTGGCCATCGAAGACGCGCTCCCACCCAAAACCGTGAGAGCGTGTTAGGTGGAACGTCCTACTTCTTAGTTAACCAACCTTGATGCCGTCGGGACAGCTAGCGGCCGTTGGTCATTCCCTTGCGACCCTGCAATTCCTCCCACGGCTGACGCAACTCATCGGTTTGCCTGCCCCATTCGCGCTTCGTCATGCAGGTGCGTTCGACTCCCCCGATGGTGCCCGTCCGAATGGCTTTCTTACAGACAACGGTGTCGAGATCTGACGAGGCCATGACCTTCGGCGCCGTCAGCGCCGCCGTGCTTCCCGGAAGCTTCCACGCAATCACCCCCTCGCTCGTGCGCGCCTGAGAGGCCGACTGGCCCGGGAGCGGCTTGAATTCCGCATGCATCGTGATGAGGTTGCAGGTTTCGGCATCCAGCAACGGATGGCCACTGCTGTGCGTGACCTTGCATTCGGTCACATATCCTTTGCCGTCGACTGTAACCTTGAACCCGACCGCGCCTTCTTCTTTGGCCGCAATTGCGCGAGCGGGGTACAGCTTCTGGAAGATTTCCCAGTTTTGCGCGTTCTGAGCGGCTCTATCAGGAGCCTGCGCAAACGATGCGGTCGACAGCGCAGCTACGATCGGTATCGCCAGCACAGATTTGATCATCACACACCCCTTCGTTTGATCGAGCCGCAGGATCTGACTGCGCCTACGTTCCTACTTCGGATTTTGAGTTGCAAGGGCCTTTAAATACTCCTGCTGAGCAATGGAGTCACAAGTGGGCCCTTGGCACATGCCTTCGCTTGTAAAGCCTCGGCGCCCCTGCAACTCTTGAAACGTCTGCCGGTACTCGTCTGACCGTTTGGCCCATTCGGAACTGGTCATGCACGTACGCTCCACCGCCGCGAGCGTGCCGACGCGAACGTTCTTCTTGCAGACGACCTTCTCCGGCTTCTGATCGCCTGTCAGCAGAATTGGTCTGATTGGTTCCGGGGTCCGGCCCGGGATGGTCCAGTTTACGACACCTTCCGCCGTCTGCTGCGTGAGATGGCCGCTCGCATCTCTCGCGGACTTGAATTCCGCATGCAGCATAATGAGCTGGCATGTCTCGATATCGAGCAGAGGATGGCCGCTTCCGTGGGTGACTTCGCACTCGGTCGCATGCGCATCCTTGTCCAATCGGACTACGAAGAACACGGCGCCCTGCTCACCCGCAGCAAGGGCGCGTGGCGGGTAATTTTGAAATACGATTTCGCGGATCTGGCGAGCGCCATTATCGGTGGCGCCGGAAGCCGTGGCGGAAGCACCCTGCAGCATTGAAACCGCAAGGGCGGCGCAACACAATGCCCTGTTCATGAGCTTCTCCTGTCTTGGACAAGAGACGCCTTTTACCACTTTCTCGGCGCGGGCGCGCTGATCATCTGCTGATCGAAACCTGATCCCTTAGTAAAGTAGGAAGTCCTGCCGATGCGCCGCCCATTCGCATTCGTCCGGAATCGTCAGCTCGTCGAGGTCCGACGCCTGGGCGCCCTCATCGTCGACCCACTCGCGCAGCAGCGGAGAGCCATTGATCACATCGATCGCCAGCTTCTCGAACTCATACTCGTAAGGGAAGTCGCGCCAAAGATCGTAATCCGGATAGAGATTTCGGATGGCCTTGAATGCCAACGACTGCAGCCGCCATGGCCTGAAAGCCTGATGATCGTAGGCGGCGCCTTCTGCGTGGATGAAAAGGCCGCGGCACATCTCGCCCACGTGCTTGTGAAACGTGGGCTGGAACGTCGTGTCGCGAAGCGTGCAGCCCCGTAGCCATTCGGGCGCCAGGCGCTGCATTTCGGCAAGAATGCGGTTCGGCTCCAGATCCGGTGCACCAAACAGCTCGAGCGCCCGCGTCGTGCCCCTGCCCTCGCTAAGCGTTGTGCCCTCAAGCATCACCGTCCCGGCATAGGCGCGCGCCATGTTGACGTTGGCGGCATTGGGACTCGGGTTGATCCAGACGCGCTCGGGCGGCCAGCCGTATCCGGGTCCTGCTTCGGGTTCCCAACCCTGCATTTCGATCACGCGATAATCGACGTCGAGCTTGAAGTGCTCGATAAACCACTTCCCAAGCTCGCCGAGCGTTAGGCCGTGACGCATCGGGATCGGGCCGGCCCCAACGAAGCTCTCCCAACCGGGCCGCAAGGTCAGACCTTCGATCGGACGCCCAGCAGGATTCGGGCGATCCAACACCCAGACAGACTTGCCATGTTCCGCCGCGGCTTCAAGCACGTACAGCAGCGTCGTGATAAAGGTGTAGATGCGGCAGCCAAGGTCCTGCAGGTCGATAAGGATAGTATCGAAAGTGCCCATCGACTGCCCGGTCGGACGGCGAACTTCGCCGTAAAGGCTGAACACCGGAATGTTGTGGACTGGATCAGTGAAGTCGTCGGACTCAACCATATTGTCCTGCTTGTCGCCGCGGAGCCCGTGCTGGGGACCGAAGGCTGCAGTCAGGTTCAGCCCGGCAGCCGCCAGCGCATCGACGCTATGCGTGAGGTCGCGCGTCACCGAAGCGGGGTGCGCGAGGATGGCAACTCGCTTGCCCTCCAGCGGCCGGCGAAGCTCGGGCTCGGCAATGAGCCGATCAATACCGAATAGGGTCATGACCGCTGCTTAAGGCAGGCGGGCGGTGAAGCAAGCGGGGTCATGGAAGTCCGGCTTATCGCCCTCGGGATGCGCCAGCGCCCAGTAGCTTTTCGTCCCGTCCCGTTCTTCAAGGATCGCAGAGAGACCGAGCTCCCACGATTGCGAGGCGACTGGGATCGTCGCGCCCAGCGCCCACCAGGTCATATTGTCTTCGAGCCGGACGTATGGAGCGGCCACATCCGCGTCGGTGCGTCCTGCGCGATGCGAAGTGAAATCGTAGGCAGCCCAATCTCCCGATGGCGCGAAGTTCCACTCACGGTATTCGCTCCGGCCGGGCGCGTGGAGCCATGCCTCGAGACAGGTTGTCTCCCAGAGATTCTCCGATCGCGACGGCTCGTCCGAAGTTGGCGGGAGCACGAACCGGCTCGCCGGTGCGCCGATTCCGAACCAGATGTTGGTCGAGCCGACCGCGCCGAGCGAAGCCGCATGGTCGATATTGACCCAGACCTTGAACGGCGGTCCTGATGAATGCGTGTCGGGGTGCGGCACGAGGTTCAGCTGCATCGGCCCGGTGTAGCAGGGTCGCGCGAACGACGCTAAGCGCCGCGCATGACGTCCTACAGTTCAACCTTGCTCAAGCTCCTCGACGAGCGAGGGTATATCCACCAGCTGACCGACGCGGCGGCATTCGATGCGCTTGCCGCCCGCGAGCCGGTCAGCGCCTACATCGGCTTCGATGCCACAGCATCGAGCCTGCACGTAGGCAGCTTGGTGCAGATCATGATGCTCCGGCGGCTGCAGCAATCCGGTCATCGCCCCATCGTGCTGATGGGCGGCGGGACGACTAAGGTCGGCGATCCGTCGGGCAAGGACGAGAGCCGCAAGCTGCTGACGGAGGAGCAGATCAACGCGAACATTGCCGGCATCCGTCGGGTGTTCGAGCGGTTCCTGACGTTCGGCGACGGTCCGAACGACGCCATGATGGTCAATAATGCTGATTGGCTCGACAGGCTGGAATACATTCCCTTTTTGCGCGACGTCGGGCGTCATTTCACGATCAACCGCATGCTGACCTTCGACAGCGTCCGCCTGCGGCTCGACCGTGAGCAGCCACTGACGTTCCTCGAATTCAATTACATGATTTTGCAAGCATACGATTTCCTGGAATTGTCCCGACGCGCAGGCTGCCGTGCCCAGATGGGCGGATCGGATCAGTGGGGAAATATCGTCAACGGCATCGAGCTCGGACGCCGGGTGGATGGCGCGGAGTTATTCGGCGTAACGACGCCGCTGATCACCACCGCCGACGGCGCGAAAATGGGTAAAACCGCGCAGGGCGCGGTGTGGCTGGATGAGCAACTCCTGAGCCCATATGATTATTGGCAGTTCTGGCGGAACACGCAGGACGCCGATGTAGGGCGCTTCCTGCGGCTTTTCACGGATGTTCCAGTTGATGAGGTCGCGCGGCTTGAGGCTTTGCCCGGGGCCGAAATTAATCAGGCAAAGATTGTGCTGGCGACAGAAGCGACAGCAATGCTGCACGGTCGCGACGCGGCGCAGAAGGCAGAGCAGGCCGCGGCGGAAACCTTCGCCGGGCGCGGTGCGAGTGCTGACTTGCCTACCCTCCGTACGGGCGGGTCGATTGCCGTTCTCTCGGCGCTGACAGGCTTGGGTTTCTGCGCTTCCAACGGCGAGGCCAAGCGCAAGATCGCGGAGGGCGCGGTAAAGCTCGACGATCAGGCGGTCAGCGACCCCGCGCTGCAGATCTCAATTGGCGACGCGCCGGTGAAGCTGAGCCTCGGCAAGAAGAAACACGGTCTGCTCGTTCGCTAGCTGCGTCGCACCAAGACTACGCCAGCTACCACCAAAGCAGCGCCGAGAAGGCGGCCCAAGCTAACCGGTTCGCGCGGCAGGCCGAGCGCACCGATGTGGTCGAGCCACAGTGCCATGGCGATCTGTCCGGCAATGCCGATGGTGATCAGCGAGGCGAGCCCGATCTTCGGCGCCGCATAGGCTGCAACCGCGACATAGGTGGCACCGTACAGCCCGCCCATCCACGCATACCAGGGCAAGCCAGCAAAGGACGCCGCCGGCGGCTTGTTTCCGCCGGCAAGCCAAGCCGCAAAGAGAGCGATCGTCCCGACCGCAAAGGAGACCAGTGCCGCCAGTACCGGCGACCCGCCGGCCTTCGCGAGCATTGCGTTCGTCGGGGCTTGAACAGCGATCATGCCCCCCGCGAAGATAACGAGCAAAACCGGTAATATGGCGACGGGATTCATTGAAGCTCCTCAACCGGAGCGGATCAGGTCGACCGCCTGATCGCGCTCAAATAGATAAAGGCAAACGCGCGCGGCTTGGCCGCGTGGGCCCTTGAGACCGCCATCGCGGTCGAGCAGGAGTTGCGCGTCGCTCTGCGCGATTGGGGCAAGCGCCTGCACATCTTCCGCTGTGGCGATACGAAAGGCCTCCTCGCCAGACTGGCGGGTGCCGAGGATCTCGCCCGGCCCGCGCAGGCGCAGATCTTCTTCGGCAATGCGGAAGCCGTCGTTCGTTTCACGCATGAGCGCCAGGCGGGCGCGGCCGACCTCCGTGAGGTTCTGGCCCCGGACCAGCAGACAAACACTCTTTCCGCTGCCTCGACCGACCCGACCCCGAAGCTGGTGCAACTGAGCCAGGCCAAACCGCTCGGCGCCTTCAATCACGATGAGCGTCGAATTGGGGACGTCGACACCGACTTCGATAACGGTCGTTGCGACCAAAAGCGCCAGTTCGCCGCCGGCGAAGCGGGCCATCACTGCATCCTTGTCGGGGCCTTTCATGCGGCCGTGCACGAGACCGACGCGATCCTCACCGAAACGAAGTTTCAGAATACGCGCCCGCTCCTCGGCAGCCGCGGCATCGGTCTTTTCGCTTTCTTCGACCAGCGGGCACACCCAATAGGCCTGGCCGCCGGCTTCGATGTGTCGACCAAGCCCCTCGATCACCTCGCCCAGCCGCTCCTCGCTGATCACTCGCGTTTCAATCGGCGTCCGGCCCGGCGGCATCTCGTCGATCCGGCTGACGTCCATCTCGCCATATTGGGTGAGCGTCAGCGTGCGCGGGATCGGCGTAGCGGTCATGACCAGCAGATGCGGCGGCCGCTCGGCTTTTGCCGAAAGCAACAGGCGCTGGGAGACGCCGAACCGATGCTGTTCATCAATCACCGCGAGGCCGAGGCGCCTGTAGGTGACCTTCTCCTGGAAAATGGCGTGGGTGCCGACGAGGATATCGATCGAGCCGTCGGCCAGCCCCATCAGCACGCTGTCGCGCGACCGGCCTTTCTCACGACCCGTCAGGATCGCGACGCGGACGCCGATGCTGTCGAGTTGCTTGAGCAAGGTCGCATGATGTTGGCGCGCAAGGATTTCGGTCGGCGTGAGCAATGCGGCTTGCGCGCCGCTCTCGACAGCGGTGAGCATCGCTAGCAAGGCCACCAGCGTCTTACCCGAACCCACATCGCCTTGGAGGAGGCGCAGCATCGGCGCCTGCTGCGCCATGTCGCCACGGATCTCTTCGGAGACACGGCGCTGCGCGCCCGTGAGTTCGTACGGCAGGCTCAGCTTGCCGATCAGGGCGCCCGTGCCTGCCAGCGGCGTCGTTCGATGGCGCCGCTGCGATTGACGCAGCAAAAGCAAGGCCAGCTGATTGGCGAAGACCTCGTCGTAAGCCAGCCGGCGCCGAGCGGTTTCCTCGCCCGGCTCTCGATGCGCCTGCGTAAGCGAGGCCCGCCAATCCGCCCAACTTTCGCGGCTGGCCAGGCCGGGCTCAATCCACTCCGGCAGTTCCGGCGCGCGTTCCAGGGCGTCGCGGGCAAGTTCGCCGAGGCGGCGATTGGTCAGCCCTTCGGTCAGCGGATAGACGGGCTCACGCAACGCGGGCTGCACCCCCTGTCCCGGCTCGCTGACTTCGGGATGGATGATCTGCCACTCGTCGCCATAGGCTTCGAGCTTACCGGAAACCGTTCGCAGATGACCGATTGGCAGGCTCCGTTTCGCCCAGCCTGGATTGTTGAAGTAGATGAGGCTGATCGTGTTGCCGTCGCCATCGGTAGCGAACACGCGTGTCGGCCCGCGCCCGGATCGATTTTCGCGCGTCTCGACCGGCGTCATGTCGAGGATCACGTTTCGCCCGAGCAGAACGGGAGATGCATGATCGGCGCGGATGCGTTCGATTGCGCCGGTCGGCAGGTGATAAAGCAGGTCGACGACGCGCGTCAGGCCCAGCTTTTTCAGCATCTTGGCAACCTGCGGCCCGACGCCTTTCAGCGTTTCCACCTCGGCGAAGAGCGGATTCAGAATTTCGGGCCGCATGATTGACTGTTAGCGGCTCCGTCGACGCTCGCAATGAGGTCGGTTTCACCCTACATGCGCCCTATGCCCAACGACCTGGATTTGAAGCGCCTGGCATGGCGCGCGCATCATCGCGGCACGAAGGAAGCGGATCTGATGATCGGTGGCTTCTTCGACGCGCATCACGCCGCTTGGACGACGGATGACTGCGCGCTGTTCTCCGAGATGCTCCATGAGCAGGATGTCGACATCATGTCCTGGGCGCTGGGAACCGCGACGCCGCCCGAGCGCTTCGCAGGTCCCATGATCGACGCATTGCAGAAGCTCGACTACATCCGGATTGCCAAGTGACTGAGCCCCTGCAGCGCGTAATCCTTGCCGACCGGCCCCTGACCCTGGCGGGTGTCCCGACCGGGTTCCTGCCGTGGCTGTCGGCCGATCTCGCGCGAGCCGCCGGCGGAACCGGTAAGGGCGGACGCGCCGTTGCCATTGTGGCCGACGAAGCCGCGATGCGTGCATTGGCCGAAACAGTTCCCCTGTTCGCGCCGGAAGTCGAAGTGCTGACTCTGCCGGGGTGGGACTGCCTGCCATACGACCGAGCTTCCCCCGCCCTTCGGGTTATGGCCGAGCGCCTGGCGACGCTCAGCGCGCTACAAGCGAAGCGCGAGAAGCCGCAGTTGCTGATCACCACCGGAAGTGCCGCTTCGCAGCGATTGCTGACGGCATTCCGCGTCCGTCAGTTGACCCGCCGCATTGCAGAAGGCGAGCGCGTTGCGCGCGAGGCGTTGATCGAACAGCTCAATGCGCTTGGATACGAGCGCGCCGATACCGTCGCAGAACATGGCGAATATGCCGTCCGCGGCTCGCTGATCGACGTGTTTCCCGCGGGCGCGGAGTTTGCGCTGCGGCTCGACTTCTTCGGCGACGAGATCGACAGTCTGCGCAGGTTCGATCCCGCCGATCAGCGCTCGACCGACAGGGCCGACGCGTTTGTGCTGATGCCGGCTTCCGAGGCCCTGCTGGATGTCGATAGCATCAAGCGTTTCCGCTCGCGCTACCGCGAGGAGTTCGGCGCCACCGCCACCCAGGATCCACTGTATCAGGCCCTATCGGAAGGCCGCCGGATGGCGGGCATGGAGCATTGGCTACCGCTGCTGGAAGAGCGGCTAGAGACATTGTTCGATCATCTTGGCGATCATGACATTGTCTTCCGCGATACGGCCGCAGACCAGGCGCTGCAGAGCCGGCGCGAAGCCATCGAGGATTATTACCAGAACCGCGTTCGCGCGATGGAGGGCGAGCCGGGCAGCTACCGGCCGCTCGAGCCTGGAAAGCTTTATCTCACCGAACAGGAATGGACGCAGATCGTCGGTGACCGCCCTGTTCACCTTGCGTCGCCGTTTCCCGAGCCCGAGTCAGCCCGCATCATCGATTTCGGCGTGCAGCCCGCGCGCGACTTCGCGCCCGAGCGGGCTCAACAGGAGAACGTCTACGAAGCGGTCGCCAAGCATGTCGGCGAATTGCGGAAGAGCGGCCATAAGGTCGTCCTTGCAAGCTATACCCGAGGTGCGCGTGAACGCCTCGCAGGTCTGCTGGAAGACCACGGCCTCAAGTCGCAGAAGATGGCCGACAGCTGGCAGGAAGCGCTCGGCGTCAAGAATCAGCCCGCGCTGCTTGTGCTGCCTCTCGATCACGGTTTCACGACGCCAGAAGTTTCGGTGCTCACCGAGCAGGACATGCTCGGAGACCGCCTGGTCAGGCGGCGCAAGAAGCGCAAGGACGCCTCGGCATTTCTCGAGGAGTTGGCGACGCTTTCGCCGGGCGATCTCGTCGTCCATGCCGACCATGGCATCGGTCGGTACGAGGGCCTGACGCAGATCAAGGTCGGCAACAGTCCGCATGATTGCGTCGCCCTTGAATATGCGCGCGGCAACAAGCTGTACGTCCCGGTCGAGAATATCGAGTTGCTGAGCCGCTACGGCAGCGAGAACGAGGGCGTAACGCTCGACAGCCTCGGCGGTGAGGCGTGGCAGCGGCGCAAGTCGCGGATGAAGGAGCGGATTCGCGAAATGGCGGGCGAGCTTATCAAGGTCGCCGCACTGCGCGCGACGCGGCCGGGCGTCATTGCAGAGCCGGACTCCAGCTATCCCGCCTTCGTCGATCGCTTCCCGTACGAGGAGACGGACGACCAGGAGCGCGCGATCGCCGACGTCATCGAGGACCTAGGCGCGGGCAAACCGATGGACCGGCTCGTCTGCGGCGACGTGGGCTTCGGCAAAACGGAGGTCGCGCTGCGAGCGGCGTTCGTGATGGCGATGACCGGAAAACAGGTAGCCTTGATCGGGCCGACCACCCTCCTCGCCCGCCAGCATTTCAAGAACTTCGAGGAGCGGCTGCACGGTTTCCCGCTCAAGATTGGCCGCCTGTCGCGGCTGGTCCCCGCCGCCGAGGCCAAGAAAACAAAGGAGGGGCTGGCCGACGGTACGGTCGATATCGTCATCGGCACGCACGCAATCCTGGCCAAGGGCATCGAATTCAAGCGGCTCGGCCTGGTGATCGTCGACGAGGAGCAGCATTTCGGGGTCACGCACAAAGAGCGGCTGAAGGCGCTGCGCGCCGACGTTCACGTGCTCACGCTAACTGCGACGCCGATTCCACGCACGCTGCAGATGGCGATGAGCGGGCTGCGCGAGCTATCCGTGATTCAGACACCGCCGGTCGATCGTCTTGCTGTCCGCACTTACGTTACGCCGTGGGACGGCGTGGTGCTGCGCGAGGCCCTGCTGCGCGAACATTATCGCGGCGGGCAGAGCTTCTTCGTCGCGCCGCGGATCGCCGATCTTCCTGACCTTGAAGAGTGGTTGCGGGAACAAGTGCCGGAAGTGAAATTCATCACCGCGCACGGCCAGATGAGCCCAACCGAGGTCGAGGAGCGAATGAGCGCTTTCTACGACCGCAAGTACGACGTACTTCTGTCGACGACGATTGTCGAAAGCGGGCTTGATATTCCAACAGCGAATACGCTGATCGTGCACCGGTCGGACCGGTTCGGCCTAGCCCAGCTCTACCAACTTCGCGGTCGCGTTGGGCGTTCCAAGACCCGCGCCTACGCCTATCTGACCATGCCGGCGACGCGGTCGATTACCGAGGCGGCGCAGAAGCGGCTGCAGGTGTTGGCCGACCTCGACAGTCTGGGCGCCGGCTTCCAGCTCGCCAGCCACGACCTCGACATTCGCGGTGCGGGCAATCTGCTTGGCGACGAGCAGTCCGGCCATATCAAGGAAGTCGGCTTCGAGCTGTACCAGTCGATGCTCGAGGACGCGATCGTCGAGATGAAGGCCGGCGGCGTCCCGGCTCGCGAGGACTTCACGCCGCTGATCAGCGTGGACGCGCCGATCATGATCCCGGAGACTTATGTCCCCGACCTCGACCTTCGCATGGGTCTATATCGTCGCCTCGGCGACCTCGACGACCGCCAGGCTATCGACGCCTTCGCGGCCGAGTTGATCGACCGCTTTGGTACGCTGCCGGAGGAAACGGCGAACCTGATGAAGATCGTCGAGGTGAAGCTGAACCTTCGCCAGGCAATGGTCGCGAAGCTCGACATGGGTCCGAAGGGCGCCGTGGTCACATTCGCGGACAGTGGCTTCCCCGATCTCCAAGGACTGCTCGGCTACATCGACCGCCTCAAAGGTACTGCCAAGCTGCGCCCCGACAGCAAGATGACGGTGTCGCGCGATTGGCCGACGCCCGAAGCAAGGCTCAACGGCGCGGTGCAGCTCGCGCGCGGCCTGGCCCGGGTCGCGGCCGCGGGCGAAGCCGCCGCCAAGAAAGAATTGGAGCCGGCCTAAGCCGCTTCGGCGTTGGCTGCGGCGACGAAGCGCGCTAGCTCGTCCTGTGTCAGCGCACCGGCGCCGAGGAACCCCTGGTAAAGGTCGCAGCCCCATTCGGCGAGCAGGTCGAGCTGGCCAGTGGTTTCCACGCCTTCGACCACGACCCGCAGATCGAGCTCGCGCGCCAGGTGGATCATCGCGCGGACGACAATACGGTCGCGCTCCCCGCCAACGATGTCGGCAATGAGCCCACGGTCGATCTTGATCGAATCCAGCGGCAGCGAAATCAGATAGGCAAGGCTCGCGTAGCCCGTGCCGAAGTCATCGACAGCGATCTTCATGCCCGCTTCGCGCAAGCGCGTCAGCCGCTCCGCGACGGCTTCCTGGTCCGTCAAAAGCGCGCTCTCGGTGATCTCGGCTGTCACCCGGCGCGGGTCCATTCCTGCCGAAAGGACCTCGTCGAGCAACCATAGCTCGTAATTCGGTCGCGCAAGATCCGCTGGCAACACGTTGATCGACAGGCCCAACCCCTTGAGCGGGCCTTCCCAGGCCGCCGCCGTCCGCAGCGCCTTGCGCTGTACAAGCCTCGAGAGGCGCTCGGCTAGACCCCCTGCGGCGGCGCGGTTGAAGAGCAATTGCGCGTCGTTCGCGACGGCTGACCGGGCCAAGGCCTCCGCACCCATGATGATGCCCGTCGCCGGATCGATCAGTGGCTGGAAAAGAACGTCGACCTGCTCATGAGCGATCGCGGCCTCGAGCAGCGGATCCCGCCGCGGGGCAGCCAGGGCAGTCGCCCCATGGTCAGAAGCTCGCCGGCCCCACTTGCTCATATCGTTCCAGGTCAAAGCCTCTTTCCCCCGCTACTCAACTCACCTTGCCCCTGGTCTCCACGAGCGCTGACTAACCGGTGCCGCCGGGGTCGGATATGGGCTGCCAAGGTTGCGCATCGAAACGGGACAGTGACCTCGCGCGTTCGGATGCCTATCTTCACCCTTGCCACTGCTTGAGGAGTTGCGGCTTTGAATGCGGACATGGGCACCTCAGCAGTGATGGCCGATCTTTCGACCCAAGGAATCGGATTGCTATCTTCGCACACCGATGTCGCCCGGGCGGCAGAGGCCATGCTTCGCAAGCGCTTCACATTCGCGCCGATTGAATCCGCCAGCACGCTGGTCGCGCTCGGCGGCGATGGCTTCATGCTGCAGACCCTGCACAGGATGCTCGAGGAGGACAGGTCCATCCCCGTGTTCGGCATGAACCGGGGCACCGTCGGCTTCCTGATGAACGAATGGCGCATCGACCGGCTTGCAGAACGGATTGCCGCGGCGAAGGCGATCCGGGTTGCGCCACTGCAGATGAAGGCGACGACCGTTTCCGGCCAGGTCTTTACCTACGCCGCGATCAACGAGGTCTCGCTGCTGAGGGAAACGCGGCAGACCGCGAAGATTGAGATTTCCGTCAACGGACGGGTCGCGCTGCCGGAGCTTGCTTGCGACGGCGTCCTGGTGGCGACGCCGGCCGGGTCGACCGCATACAATCTTTCCGCGCACGGCCCGATCCTGCCGCTGGCAGCCAAGATGCTGGCGCTGACGCCCATCAGCCCGTTCCGCCCGCGACGCTGGTCTGGTGCCATCCTTCCGGACGACACGGCGGTATGTTTTTCCATTCTTGAGGCCGAAAACCGGCCTGTTTCGGCGGTCGCCGATCAGATCGAAGTTCGCGACGTCGCGCGCGTCGAAGTGCGGCTTGATCGCGAACGCTCGCTCACCTTGCTATTCGACCCCGAGCATGCGCTGGACGAGCGGATCGCGATGGAACAGTTCGCCACCTGAATTTTCGGCTAATCCAGCCGTGGTGACTTGCCTTTAAGGAAGGCCGCGCTATTGAGCGCCCGCGCCCTCTTGAGGGCTGCTCCCCGGTAGCTCAGCGGTAGAGCATCCGACTGTTAATCGGACGGCCGCCTGTTCGAATCAGGCCCGGGGAGCCATTTTCTTCCAGCGCGAAAGAACGAAGCGGCCGAGCTTTGGGCGTCCCGGCCGCTCCGACGAGACGTGTTCATGTCCGCTAAGAGGACCGCCCCGCACTGCCACCAACCCATTTTTTCGAGGCTCGCTCCAGCGAGAAGTCTGGCGCGTGTCAGGATGGGACGGCGTTAGCCGTCGATCGACGCCATCAGCGACGCATTGCCGCCCGCCGCAGTAGTGTCGATGCAGGTTACCCGTTCCGTCGCGAACCGAGCAACATAGTGCGGTCCGCCCGCCTTGGGGCCCGTTCCGCTGAGGCCCTCGCCCCCGAAAGGCTGGCTCTCTACGACCGCGCCGATCTGGTTGCGATTGACGTAGAAATTGCCGACCCGCGCATGCTCCTCGACATAGTCGCGGACGGTGTCGATCCGGCTTTGCAGCCCTAGCGTCAGGCCATAGCCCGTCGCGTTGATTTGCTCGACGACGTCCGCCAGCTTTTCGCCGTTGAAGCGAATAACATGGAGGATTGGGCCGAAGTTTTCCTTGTTGAGCTCGCTCAAAGATCGGATTTCGTAGATCGCGGGCGCGACGAAGCTGCCCTTTGCTGCCTCGACCGGTAGATCCAATCGTCCGACGCGCTTCGCGTGCTGATCGAGCCAGGTAAGGTGTTCGTCGAGAAGCTTCTTCGCCTCTTCGTCAATGACCGGACCAACGTCCGTTGCCAGGTCTGAAGGGTCGCCGACCGTCAGCGCGCTCATGGCGCCAGCGATCATGGCCACTATGCCGTCCGCCACGTCGTCCTGGACGAAGATGACGCGGCACGCGGAGCAGCGCTGGCCCGCACTCTGGAATGCGGACGAAATGACGTCGCGCGTGACCTGCTCGGGGAGCGCCGAGCTGTCGACGATCATCGCATTCTGCCCGCCGGTCTCGGCGATGAAGGGAATGATCGGTCCGTCGCGCTCTGCGAGGGTTCGGTTGATCAACCGCGCAGTATCAGTCGAACCGGTGAAGGCGACGCCGGCGAGTAGCGGATGCTGCGTAAGCGCGGCGCCGACGCGGCCGTCGCCGGGTGCAAGCTGAACGATATCCTTCGGCACGCCAGCCTGGTGGAAGAGATCGATGGCCAAGGCGCCAATGAGCGGAGTCTGTTCCGCCGCCTTCGCGATCGCCGCATTGCCGGCGGCCAGCGCCGCGGCAACGGGCCCGGTGAAGATCGCCAGCGGAAAATTCCACGGGCTGATGCAGGCAAACACGCCGCGGCCATGCAGCCGCAGCTCGTTATGCTCCCCGGTTGGCCCTGGCAGCGGCATTGGCCGGACGAACTGCCGCCGCGCCTCGGATGCGTAGAATCGAAGGAAATCGACCGCTTCGCGGACTTCGAGGATCGCGTCTGGAAGCGTTTTCCCGGCTTCACGGATGCACAGCGAGTAGAATTGCTCGCGATGCTCCTCGAACAAATCGGCGGTGTGATCTAGCAGCCGCGCGCGGGCCTCGCCGCCTACCGCATCCCAACGCTGCTGCGCAGCATGACCCGCGCGCACCATTTGGTCGACGTCGTCCGCGCTCGCTTCGAAAACGGTCCCGACCTCGCTGCCGCGATCGTGCGGTGAGGTCACAGGCCGCGGCGTTCCCGATCCAATCGTGGGCTTCGCGATCCAGCGCTTGCTTTCGAGGGCCTGTAGGCGCGCCAGCACCGGCTCCCGCTCCAGCGCGTCGGAAAGATCGAGACCGGCGCTGTTGTGCCGGTCGGGGCCGAAGACGTTGCGTGGAAGCAGGATCTTGGGATTCCGCCGCGGCTTCAACGCGTCGAGCTCCGCAACCGGATCGCCGATCAGCTCATCAATCGACACCTGCTCGTCGGCGATGCGGTTGACGAAGCTGGAATTGGCGCCGTTTTCGAGGAGGCGGCGAACCAGATAGGCCAGCAGTTCCTTGTGACTGCCGACTGGCGCGTAGATGCGCACCGGTGTGCGGCGGTCCCCGATCGCGCCTTCCAGCCGGGCGAGCTCTTCATAAAGCTCCTCGCCCATGCCGTGGAGCCGCTGGAACTCGAATTCATTGCCGCCCGCGAGTGCCTTGATCTGGCCGATGGTGTTGGCGTTGTGCGTGGCAAACGCCGGGTAGATGGCGTCCGTGGCAGCCAGCAGCTTGCGCGCGCATGCGAGGTAGGAGACGTCGGTCGCGACCTTGCGCGTGAAGACCGGATAATCGGGCAGTCCACCGACCTGCGCGGCCTTGATCTCCGTATCCCAATAGGCGCCCTTGACCAGACGAACCATCAGCTTGCGCCCGTAGGTTCGCGCCGCGTTGATGACCCAGTCGCATAACGGTGCCGCGCGCTTCTGGTATGCCTGAAGCGCCAGTCCGAACCCGCCCCAGCCCTTGGCGAACAGAGCATCGTCGGCGAGCAGCGCCTCGAATACGTCCATCTGCAGCTCGAGCCGGTCGGCCTCCTCGGCGTCGATGGTGAAGTGAACGTCGGCTTGTGACGCCAGCATCGCCAGTTCGCGAACGACCGGGACCACCGCGGCAAGTGCCTCTTCGCGATGCGTGTATTCGAAACGCGGGTGAAGCGCCGTCAGCTTGACCGAAATGCCGGGATCCTTGCGGAAGCCACCTTTGGACTCTTTCGCGATCCGCTGGAGCGCAGCACGGTAAGATTGCGCGTAGCGATCGGCGTCGGCGAACGTCTTGGCCGCCTCACCCAGCATGTCGAAGCTGTGGCTAAGGCCCTGCTTCTGCTCCGGCGCCGCGCGCTTCAACGCCTCATCGATGGTGCGGCCGAAGACGAAATTCTTGCCGAGGATCTTCATCGCCTCGCGGACAGCCGTTCGGACGACCGGCTCGCCAAGGCGACCGACCGCGCGACCGAGGGCGGCCTTCCAGTTGGACGAACGATCCTGTGCGCCTTCAAGCACCTTGCCGGTCAGCAGCAGCGAGAAGGTCGCGGCATTCACGAACGCGGAGTCGGACCGTCCGACCTGATCCGACCAATCGGGACCCGACAATTTGTCGGCGATCAGCTCATCGGCGGTGTGGGCATCGGGAATGCGCAGCAGGGCTTCCGCTAGGCACATCATTGCAATGCCCTCGTCCGAGCCCAGGTCGTAGGCGTGGAGGAACGCGTCCACCCCCGACGGCCTGTGCGCGCGAACGCCTTTGACCAATGCACGGGCCGTCGCGGTCGCTTCGCCGAGTTCGGCGGCGCTCAGCCGAGCCTGGGCGATCCGCTCGTCGACGACCTTATTTTCGTCCGGACGATAGGCACCGCGAACGGCGGTACGATCGATCGGCATGGCGGCGGCCATTGGCTCTGCGATCAGGCCGGCTGTCCGTGGCAATGCTTGTACTTCTTGCCCGACCCGCATGGGCACGGCGCATTGCGGCTGATCGGCGCTTCGGCAACGCCCCCGCCCTCGCGGTGCGGCAGATCGGGCTGCGGGATGTTCAACAACGGCGGCATGTTCGACATCAGGCCGCGCGCCGCGGCGTCGATATCTGCCGTGTCGTCGTCCGCCGAGAACGGATCGATGTGCTGCGTGATGAAGTCGGGCAACTCGGGCGGCGGCGCCGGATCGAACGATACCTGCGCCCGCATCAGCACGCGGGTGACTTCCTCACGGATCGCGACTAGCAGCCGCTCAAACAGCAGGAAGGCTTCCTGCTTGTATTCGTCGATCGGCTTCTTCTGCGCATAGCTGCGCAGGTGGATGACCTGACGCAGCGCGTCGAGCGTCCCGAGATGCTCCTTCCAGTGGTGATCGAGCGTCTGGATCAGAACCTGCTTCTCGATACTGGCCCACTGGTCCGGCTCGATCTGCTGGAGCTTCGCCGCAATTGCGTCGTCAGCGAGCTTCTGGATGCGCTCGGTGACTAGTTCGGGATCGATCGCTTCTTCCTGCAGCCACTCGTCGATCGGCGGCTGAAGGCCCAGCACCTCGTCGATCGCTTCCTTGAGGCCCGGAACATTCCATTGCTCCGGATAGGTCCCCTCAGGACAGTTCACTGCCACGATCGAATTGATCGTCTCGGCGCGCATGTCGACGATCGTTTCGTCGACGCTCTCCGCGTCCATGATGTCCGAGCGCTGTTCGTAGATGACCTTGCGCTGGTCGTTCATCACGTCATCGAATTCGACGACCTGCTTACGGATGTCGTAGTTGCGGGCCTCGACCTTCTTCTGCGCCGTCTCGATCGCCTTGGAGATCCAAGGGCTGACGATCGCTTCGCCGTCCTCGAGCTGGTTCTTCATCAGGCGCGAGAACATGGTCTGCGGACCGAAGATGCGCAGCAGGTCGTCGTCGAGACTGAGGTAGAAGCGCGACAGGCCAGGATCGCCCTGACGACCCGAACGCCCGCGCAGCTGGTTGTCGATACGGCGGCTTTCGTGACGCTCGGTGCCGAGCACGTAAAGGCCGCCGATACTGAGCACATGCTGCTTCTCGGCGACGATCTCGGCGCGGATCTGTTCGGCCTTTGCATCATATTCGGGCGTGCCGGCGACGAGCTCGGGGAACTCATCCTGCATCCGGAACTCGAGGTTGCCGCCCAGCTGAATGTCGGTACCCCGGCCCGCCATGTTGGTGGCGATCGTCACCGCGCCAATGCGGCCTGCCTGCGACACGATATGCGCTTCCTGCTCGTGGAAGCGGGCGTTCAGCACGGAGTGCTTGATGCCTTCCTTTTGCAGGAACTCGGACAGCATCTCCGACTTTTCGATCGACACCGTGCCGACCAGCACCGGCTGACCGGCCTCCTGCTTGCCCTTGATCTCCTTGGCGATGGCCGCGAACTTCTCGGGCATCGTCTTGTAGAATTCGTCATCCTCGTCGACGCGCTGCACCGGGACGTTGGTCGGGATGGAGACCACGTTCATCTTGTAGATGTCGAAGAATTCCGGCGCCTCGGTCATCGCCGTGCCGGTCATGCCCGACAGCTTCGGATACATGCGGAAGTAGTTCTGGAAAGTGATCGAGGCGAGCGTCTGGTTCTCAGGCTCGATGACCACGCCTTCCTTGGCTTCCACCGCCTGGTGAAGGCCGTCCGACCAGCGGCGCCCATCCATCATGCGGCCGGTGAACTCATCGATGATGACGACCTTACCGTCCTTCACGATGTAATCGATGTCCTTTTTGAACATCACATTGGCCTTAAGGGCCTGATTCAGGTGGTGGACGACCTGCGTGTTGGCGATGTCGTAGAGATTGCGTCCTTCGATCAGCCCCGCAGCCTCGAGCATGCGCTCGGCCTTTTCGGTACCGTCTTCGGTCAGGACGACGCTCTTCTGCTTCTCGTCCTTATCGTAGTCAGACGCCTCGAACGTCTTCACGATGCCGTCGACGGAAATGTAGAGGTCGGACTTGTCGTCGGTCGGTCCCGAGATGATCAGCGGCGTCCGCGCCTCGTCGATCAGGATCGAATCTACCTCGTCGACAATCGCAAAATTGAAGGGCCGCTGGACCATCTGGTCACGCGAGAACTTCATGTTGTCGCGAAGGTAATCGAAGCCGAGTTCGTTGTTCGTCGCGTAGGTGATGTCGCAATTATAGGCGTCCCGACGCTCCTGGTCGGTCAGGTTCGGCACGATCACGCCGACCGTCATGCCGAGGAAGCGGTAGATCCGCCCCATCCAGCCCGCGTCGCGGGAAGCGAGATAGTCGTTGACGGTCACGACGTGGACGCCCTTGGAGGTCAGCGCGTTCAGATAGACCGCGAGGGTCGCGACGAGCGTCTTGCCCTCGCCCGTCTTCATCTCGGCAATTTCGCCGCGATGGAGCGCAATGCCGCCGATCAGCTGAACGTCGTAGTGACGCTGTCCGAGCGTCCGGATCGCGGCTTCGCGCACCGTAGCAAAAGCTTCCGGCAGGAGATCGTCGAGCTTCTCGCCGCTCGCCAGCCGCTGACGAAACTTCTCCGTCTGTCCGCGCAGCTCATCATCCGTCAGCGCCGAAATGTTGGGCTCGAAGCCGTTGACCGCGTCGACATATTTGCCGAGCCCGCGAACGTAGCGATCGTTGGCCGATCCGAAGATGCTTTTTGCCACTGCGGCGAACATGGAAATCCCTTAAAAACCCGCGCGATTCAGGTGCGACGAAGTGCACCCGCCGAAGCAGGGGAAAATGTCTCCGGCGATTTAGGGAGCGCCCCCCTTATAGTCAATTAATCGGGGGCGCTGCCGAACGAAGGCTCAGGCCGCGTCGAGGCTGCTTTCGAGCCACTGCTGAATCTGGCTGCGGGGCGCGGCGCCGACCTTCTGCGCCACCGGCTGGCCGCCCTTGAAAAGCAGCATCGTCGGAATGCCGCGGACGCCATAACGGCCCGGCGTGTCCGGGTTCTCGTCGATGTTCAGCTTTGCGATCGTGACCTTGTCGCCGAGTTCACCCGCAATCTCCTCGAGCGCCGGGGCAATCATTCGGCACGGTCCGCACCACTCTGCCCAGAAGTCCACGAGCACGGGGGTTTCAGAGCCCAGAACGTCGGACGCAAAGCTCTGGTCGGTGACAGACTTGGTGGCCATGACAAAAGATCTCCTGCGAATTGATGGCTGATATGGGCGCTTGGGGCACCACCCTCAAGGCGTCAGTTCGATCAACTTGGGACCGGCTGTGTACAAAAGGGAGGCGCTGACATGCCGACCAGGGAAGATGATCTCCAACGCCTGGGTGTAGGCCTTCATCTGCGCCAGGTGGCTGGCCGGAACGTCGTCATCGGCTACGGGCACCCGCCCGGTCTTGAAGTCGATCACCGCCACCCGGTCATCGGTGACCATAAGGCGATCGACCGTTCCGGCGATGACGCGGCCGTCGTGCAGTGTTGCTGCAAGTGGCGCTTCGCCCAGTGAGCCAGGCCCGAAGAGATCGGAAAAGCGTGGATCCGACAGGATATCGCAAACGAGGGCAACGACCTCGTCACGGACCGAGATCTCCACAACATTGGCGGATTTTTCGAGCCAGCGGTCGGCGGCGGCCGATCGCGCGCCCGGTGGCACCGCGGGCAGAAGCTCGAGCAGATGGTGGATCCAGGTTCCACGAAGTGCCGCCCGGCGCATCGCCTCGCTCGGTGGTGGCGCGCTTTCATCATCCACGGCGATTGCTGACGGCGCGAGCGGACGCGGCGGCCGCGCCTCGGGTGGCGCCGGCTGCATCGCCCACGCCGGAACAATCGTGGTCGGCAGTTCGACTTTCGATCGGACGCGCCTAGGCGAAATCGGCGCGCCAGCGGCGTAGCGCAGTGCAACGTGACCCTCGCCCGCCTCCGAGATGGGCAACATGGCCTGCTCGACGGTCCGATGCCAGCAGCCCGCCGGCCGCGGATCGGCGCCATCCTTGCGCTCCTTCGGCCGTACGCCGCTAATAATCAGTCGGTCCGCAGCGCGCGTCAGCGCTACATACAACAGGCGCAGATGCTCCTCTGCATCGCGGCGCTCGCGTTCGGCCATTGCTTCCTCGAAGGGCGGGCCACGCTCTTCCTTGCGGGGCCGCAGCAGCGGCGCATCACCGACACCTGGCACCGGGATGTCCATTGAAATCGGCATTCGGCCCAACCGCGCCGGGTCAGCGGTCGCGTCGGCGAGGATGACCACCGGCGCTTCGAGTCCCTTGGCGCCGTGAACGGTCATCACCCGCACCTCGTTGGCCGGAGCCCCGGGATCGCGCTGGACGTCCACTGTGCCGCGCGAAAACCACGAGAGGAAGCGGTCGAGGGACGCGGTTTCCGTGCGCTCGAATTCCAGCGCGCTGTTCATCAACTCATCGATGGCATCCCGCGCCGCCATGCCGAGGCGTGAGTAGATCTTACGGCGACCCTGCATCGGACCGGTCAAGATGGTCTCCAGGAACCGCGAAGGCGTCGTGAAATCGGCAATCCGTAGCAGCTCAGACAGTGCCGAATGGGCAGCGGCGAACGCGTCATTCTCCCCTGCCCGCTCGCGCAATGCGCGCCACAGACGGCCCTCCCGCCCATAAGCAAGCAGCCTAAGCTGGTTTTGGTCCCAGCCGATCAGTGGCGACACGAGGAGACACGCGAGGCTGAGGTCGTCGCTGGGCTGGACCGCAAACTTCACCGCCGCGAGCAGATCCTGCACCGCCAGCGGTTCGTGCAGATGCAAGCGGTCGACACCAGCCACGGGCACGCCGGCCGAAAACAGGCGGGCCACGATGAGCGAAGCCAGTTCGCCGCGGCTGCGGACCAGGATCAGAATGTCCCCCGGCGTCAGGGGGCGCTCGGTCGAGGCCAGCACTGGCCCTTCCTCGAGCATCGCCCGAATGCGGTCGGCGATTTCCTCCGCATATTTGCGGTCGCGCAGGCTAATCCAGCGTTCTTCGCCTTCGTCGCTGTCATCCTCGGGGTCGGGAATCGCGAATGGCTGCCAAAGCTCGACCTGGCCAGGCCGGGTGGAATGATGCGCGCGATGGGCTGGCGGCGCCTCGGCCAGCCCGATCGCTTCGGCGCCGACCGCGTCGATCACGGCATCGACCACATCGAGCACCGGTTGAGCCGAACGGAAGCTGGCAGCGATAGACAGGTCGCGAAATTCTTGCGCCCTCGCCTGATAGCTGAAGAGGTCGTCGGCGCCCGGATCGAGCGCCGCCGCGCGCGCCTTGAAATGCTCACGGGCCTCGTTGAATCGGGCGGGGTCGGTTCCCTGAAAGCCGTATATCGCCTGCTTGAAGTCACCCACCATGAACAGCGTGCGTACACGTTGCTCGGCCTCGCTCGACCCGCTGAAAAACTCATCGACCAGCCGGTCGATGATGTCCCATTGGGCGGCGTTGGTGTCCTGCGCCTCGTCGACCAGCACGTGGTCGACCTGCCGGTCGAGCTTGTAGCGCACCCAATCGCCCATGCCCGGCTCGTTCAACAGGCGCCGAGTCCAGTCGATGAGGTCGTTGAAGTCCGCGACTCCGGCAGCGCGTTTCGCTCGCGTATAAGCGAGCGCAAAAGCCTGTCCGGCGCGTAGGCCGGCAGCAATGTCGGCAGCAAACTCCGCGCCGCGCTGGATACGGAGGAGGTCGCCGATGAGATTGGCCAGCCGACCCGCGTGTTCTTCGTAGTTTGGCTCCGCTTTCTTTTGGCCCGCGGAAACTCTCGGTGTACCCTTCTCGGTCTGAACGACCTTTCGCAGATTATTAAGCTTCGCGGCACGTTCGATTGGTGTCAGGGCCAACCATTCATCGATCTCCGCCGCGTGACCCAGACCGGAACTTGCTCCCCAGGCCCGATTAGCGTCGGCAACCGCGCGAAGCAGATCGCAATCGAACCGATCGTCGCCGCAGTGGTGCGCGATGTAATCTTCGACCGAATCGTCGTGCGTATCCACCGGAAGCTGAAGCAGATTACGAATGCGCGGTTCGATGGTCTCAGGAAGACCAAACGCGTCCATGGCATCGGGTCGCCGCGCGCAGATTTGAAGATATTCAATGGCGCCCGCTTCACCGAGCCGGTGGCTGAGCCGCTGCACATCCGCGATTAGGCCTTGGGCACCACTACTCTCGGCATCGGCAAGCACCTCGGCCAAGGTCCGTCGCACCAATTCCTGCTCGGCACGCCCTTCCAGGGGCTGGAAACCAGGCACGATCCCGGCCTCGGCTGGAAACGCGGCCAGCAGCGACTGCGAAAAGGCATGAATGGTCTGGATCTTCAGCCCGCCAGGACAATCTAGGACGCGGGCGAACAGCTGTCGTGCGCGCTCGCGCATGCGGGGATCGTTGCGCTCGCCAAGGTGCAGCAGATCCTGGCCAAGGTCGGTATCCTTGAGCCGCACCCATGCGGCGAGCCGCGAGCCGATGCGATTGGCCATCTCGGCAGCCGCAGCCTTGGTAAAGGTTAGACACAGGATCGATTCCGGTCGCGCGCCCTGCAACAGCAGGCGGAGCACGCGCGCCGTCAGCACCTGCGTTTTGCCTGTGCCCGCAGAGGCCGACAGCGCAGCATGGACACGCGGGTCCGACGCCTGCGACTGCTCGCCCTTGAGCTCCGGCAAAGTCTTCAGGCGCCCGCTCATGCGGCTTCCCAACTTTGACTCGACCGCATAGAGACCGAGGCATGAGCGAAGACGACAACGACCGCGCCGACGAGCAACGGCGCTCCAAGCTGGTCAAAGCCGGCGTCACCGTAGGGATCGGCTCCGCGGCCTTGGTTGCCGCCCTGCTCTACGCCTCCAAGGTGAAGAAAAAGCCGCGCAATTAGGGTCATTTGCGGCCGTACCATTCTTCCAGCCGCATAAGCTGGTCGTAGTCCCCATATGGCGCGTAGGCGGGGTTTAGCTTGGCGGTGAACGGCGCGGTGCCCGTCAGCCATTTCTGCGCTGCCTGCGCGAAGTTCCGGTAGGCGTGATCGAGGAATTCGCCGGACTGCAAGCCCTTGTCCGGCTCCATCTTGCGGCCGAACTTGCCGCGATACCGCGCCAGTGACCAATATTCGAACTTCACCGGATCGCCTGACACGCCCTCGAAGCCGCCGTTCCGCCCGATGAGACCAAGCAAGCCCAACTGCAACGCAAAGCCCTCAGTTACCGTTTTCTGGGAGGGCGGCTGGCCGGTCTTATAGTCGATGATCGCGAGATTGCCGTTGGCTAGCTGGTCGATGCGATCGACCCGCCCGTGCACGATGACCCCCGCGAGCGGCGTCTTTCCAGTCACTTCAGCGCGTAGCGGCCGCCGTCCCTCGGCCTGGTTTTCGCGCTCCTGGTTCGCAATCCAGTCGATTGCTTC
This sequence comes from Sphingomonas flavescens, assembly GCF_030866745.1. Lineage (NCBI taxonomy): Bacteria > Pseudomonadati > Pseudomonadota > Alphaproteobacteria > Sphingomonadales > Sphingomonadaceae > Sphingomonas > Sphingomonas flavescens. The sequence continues at coordinate 589,533 of NZ_CP133016.1, forward strand.
CAGCAGGCGCGGAGCCCACAAGGCCCGCAGCATCGGGTGGATCGCGCCGTCCTGCAGCAGCCGCTCCGCGCGCGCTCGCAGCCGGTCGGGATCGCACTCGTCGTGGAGGAGCCATTCCTCCAGCGCCTTATGAACCGCGTCGCCCTTCCACCGCGCGTCCTGCTCCGCGTCGACCGGATCCAATTGGCGAAGGTTCAGAATGGCGCTCGCGTAAAACGCAAAGGGATCGGCGTTGAGGCGATCGACTGCTGTGACGGATATACGGTCGGGCCGCTGCTCCGCTGGAGGCGATGGCGCCGGGCGATCGACAGGTTTTGCCGGGCCGGGATCGTCAAGCAGACGCGTTAGCCGTTCGAGCCGCGTATCGCGCGGGAGCCCGCCGCTGATCGCCTCCAGCCGAAGCAGGAAGCGCGACGCAACGGTCGGCGACTTGGCGTCGCGGCGCGATCGGGTGATCAGCACTTCAGGCGCACCGAGCGCGCTCGCGAAATCGTGCGCAGCAAGGCCGATGCGCGTTTCGAGCGTCGGCATCCCAAGCGTTGCGCGGACCTTGGGCGGAAGCCATGGGTCGGGCGCCGGGAGAGATGGCCACACTCCCTCGTTAAGGCCGCCCAGCACCACGAGATCGGCACGTTGGAGGCGCGCTTCAAGCAGGCCCCAGATGAATATACGCGGGTGACCGCCATAAGGTGGGCGGACGGCGCGGGCGTCGAGCAGTTGGCGGAGGATCGGGACAGCGTCGGGCGCGGTGATTGACAGGGTTTGCGCGGCGTCGGAGCTTTGGAGTTCGGAAAGCAACTCGGCGGCGGCTCGCCCAGCGGGTCCTCGCCAGCCCCGGTCACCGGCAAGAGCTTCCGCGGCAATCGATAAGGCTGTCGCGAAGGCGGCGACCGCAATTGGCTTGGCCAGCAAATTGTCGAGCGGGACAAGGCACGGACGGATCTTCTGCCACGCAGCGACGTCCACGAAGTGCGCGTCAAGGCCAGCCAGCCCGGCGGGGGGACGCGGGCCGCGCAGCTTCAGGTCGAGTTGGCGGACCCGTTCAAGCCAGGCGAGGCGTTCGTCGCCCTCCCCGCCAACCAAAGGGTGTTTGAGCAGGGCCAGCAAGGCGACGGGGGCCAATTCTTCAGCAGCCGCGCCCGCAATGCTCAGGAGAAGCGTTCCGGCAGGCGCGGCGCCTAGCGGCGTGCCGGCGCTGTCGTCGGCGGCGATATCCCATCGGGCGAGCAGTGCCGACACACGGCCAGCCAGCTGGCGATCGGGCGTGATCAGCGCGGCCGTTCGCTCAGGCGTTTCCAGCGCCTCGCGCAGCGCGAGCGCGATCGCCTGTGCCTCGGCGGCGGGATCGCGGAGCTCGGCGACCCGAATTCCGCTGAGGCGGCGTTCGGCTGGGCTCAAGCGCTGCCACTTATGCGAAAAGTCCGATGCGGCCATCGCATTGGCGATTGCCCGCCCACGTGCCGGCGACGAGGTCGCGGCTCCGGCCCAGCGCCACTGCTGCACCTCGCCACGCGCTACGCCGATCCGGTCGAGCAAGGTTTTCAGATGCAGTTGCGGATGCGTGGCTTCGCTGCGCCCCTGATCATCGGGGCCGAGCCCATCCCATTCAGCGTCAGGGAATATGTTGGGCAGCCACAAGCCGGGCAGCACGACCAGCCCATCCGGCATTCGTGCCACGCGCGCCAGAACGTCCGCAACTGCCGGGGCGGCCGTCGTAATGCCAGCCGCCACTGTAAAGCCCTGAGGCGGGCGATCGCGCCATCGCTCCGCCAACCCGTGCAGCAGGCGGTTGCGGCGTTCGGCCAGGTCGATCGCACCCGACTCCGCTAGAAGGTGTGGCCATACCTCGTAGATCAGTTGCAGCTTCTCGAGCGATTTCTCCCAATGCGCCGCCAGACTGTCGGTCTGCGACACCGCCTCGCGAAGTCGAAGCGGCGGCACTTCTTCGATGAGCAATGCATCTAGCGTCCGCGTCAAATCGGCGGCCAGGCGCAAGCTTTCTGCGGTGCCCTCGCCACGCAGGGTGGCGGCAAGGCGCAACAGGCGCTCCAGCGGATCGATCGCGGGTGGAACAGGATCATCAATTTGATCGAGCGCGCCGCCCACACGTTCGCCAAGGTCAGGGTCGCCGATCGGAATCAGTCGAGGCAAAAGCAAGCCGCTGCCACTGGCGCGGACAAACGCCTCGGTGACGGCACGGACTGCGCGGTTGTTCGGTAGAAGGATGCGGCCCGCGGCCAATCCCAAGGGATCCCTGCCGAAGCGCGCAATCAATCCCGCAGCGAGCGCATCGGCGAAAGAGCGGTGCGACGGGATGCTGTAGACGGCGACCCGTTGCGGGTCAGACATTCTGCAGCACCGCTTCCGTCACAGGGATCGACTGAGGGGTGCCGACGTCGAACCACAAACCCTGATGAACGGCCCCGTAAAGCCGTCCCTCTTCCATCGCGCGGTCCCACAGGATGTTGGTCGAGAACGGACCGCTCGGAGCGTCGCGGAGCAGGCGCTTCGACGCGATTTGGATGCCGGTGAAAACGAACGGCGCCACATGGCTGCGTTCACGGCGACGGATGCGGCCCACCCGGTCCATGTGAAAGTCGCCCTGCCCCTTGTGGCCGACCGCGCGTGCCTGCGGGACAAGCAGCAGCAACGCGTCCATCTTTTCCCCATCCCATTGCGAGGCAAGCAGCTTCAAAGTGTCGGCGGGGCCATCGATCCACAGATTGTCGCTGTTAAGCGCGAGAAACGGATCGCAATCGATCAGCGGTTCGGCCTTGATCAGGCCGCCGCCGGTTTCGAGCAGCAGATCCCTTTCATCCGAGATCTTGACGTTGAGCTCTCTTGCGCGCGTCGCAAGATGAGCCTCAAGCGCGTCGGCAAGGTAGTGAACGTTGACGACAACGTTCTGCACGCCCGCGGTGCGCAATCGGTCGAGCACATGATCGAGCAGCGCCTTTCCGCCGACCTCGACCAACGGCTTCGGACGCGTCGCCGTCAACGGGCGCATACGCTTGCCAAGGCCGGCCGCCATGATCATCGCGGTCTTTGGCACCTCGGCCGGCACTTCGGCGCGGAGACGGAGGGCCTGACGCGCCTGGCTCACGCCGCGTCCTGCCAGGGTTCGTTGCGGTGCACGGGCAGGACATTGGCATCGAACCAGTCACGAACGGGAGCGAGATGCGGCTGGGCAAGGTCGCGCTCGAGCAGCCCCCACATTCGCGGCTGGAACCGGCGGTAACCAGGCTTCCCATCCCGCTTCCACAAGCGGGTGAAAACCCCAAGGATGCGCGTGTTTCGCTGTGCAGCCAGCGCCCAGTAAGCGCGCTTGAAGACCTCGCCGCCCCCGGTCGCTGCGACGTAGCGTTCGATCATCGCGCGTTCCGTGTCCGGCGACACATCACGACGTGCGTCCTCCAGTACGGACGCGAGGTCGTAGGCCGGGTGACCAGCGAGTGCGTCCTGAAAATCCAGCAGGCCGAAATGCGCAACGCCGGCGCGGCCCTGAACGAGCATGATATTTTCAGCATGATAGTCGCGCAGAACGGTGACTGGTCCCAATCCGTCTTCAGCGACGGGCGCAAGCACTTGCCTCCAGGCATTTTGGAAGCCGTCGGTATCCACGTCCAGGCCGACCGCCGGGCAATACCAGTCTGTAAACAGCGCTACTTCATCAAGCCATTCTTCAAGCCCGTGTGGCTTGAGGCCAGTCATCGGCGCGTGGCCATGGAGTTCAACCAGCAGGTCTGTCGCAAGCGCATAAAGCTCATGTTCGCGCGCTGGGTCTGCGTCGAGCGTTTCCCGCAGTCGCGCATCGCCGAAATCGCCCAGTAGCAACAGCCCGTTGTCGAGATCCCGGGCGAGGATATCCGGGGCACTGAGCCCACGGTCGACGAGCCATTCGGCCACGGCAATGAACGGTCGCGGATCCTCATGCGGTGGCGGCGCATCCATCAGGACGGCACTGCGGTCCTGATGCATCACCCGGAAATACCTCCGGAACGAAGCATCGCCCGCCAATGGCAGGATTTCCGCCCCTGCCCATCCAGCCGCGGACAGGAATTCGGGCGCATGCGGCGGCGGGGTCATTGGGGAGGCCATCGGCCCTCCCATGACGGGGGCACCGAGGCTGTCAAGATTCTGTCGCCGGTCGGAGCGATGTCGAGCGACAGGCGGAGCGCGTCCGGCCATGCGTGCTTCCCTGCCCGTTCAGGCCATTCCACCAGAAGCACTGCATCCGCAGCAGCATCGAGCCCAAGTTCGTCCATCTCGGACGCCTCCTCGATACGATAGAGGTCCACGTGCCAGACCGGCGGCTCAATCTCCTCGTAAGGCTGGACGATAGCGAAGCTGGGACTGGGCACATCGCCCTCGTGGCCAAGCGCCGCGATGAAACCACGCGCCAGTGCCGTCTTGCCTGCGCCCAGCGACCCGGAAAGCGTGACGACGTCTCCCCGCCGGGCGGCACGGGCCAGCGAAGCGCCAAATGCAGCCGTTTCGGCCTCGCTTGCCAGCTTCATCGCGATCCGCGGGGGATAGAAAGAGACACGGTGGTACCCTTGCCTCGCTCGGAATCAATGGCGACCGATCCGCCGTGGGCTTCGACGAATTGTCGTGTCAGCGGCAAGCCAAGACCCAGCGCCGCTTCTCCACGCACCCCTGCTTCCGCGACGCGATCGAAGCGGTCGAATACCCGAGGCAGATCCTCCTCGGAGATACCCGGTCCGTTGTCGGCGATCCTTATCAGCGCCTGCTTCTTGTCTCCAGCTGCTGTCAGCGAGACGCGCCCTTTCGAGTCCGTATAGGCAATGGCGTTCTGCAGGACGTGCTCGATCGACTCCCGGAGACGACGAGCATCGCCAAAAACATGGCCTACCCCGGCACTAATCTCGACATCGAGCTTCTGGCTCTTTTCGGCGGCACGCGGCCGGACAGTCTCGACAGCCGCACGGCAGAGGCCGGCAAGATCGACGCGCTCTTTTTCGAGAACGACGCCGCGCGCGTCACCCGTCGTCAAATCCAGCACGTCGTTGATGAGCTTGGACAGTCGCTCAACCGACTCCAAAATTGCATCGACATAATCGGAGGCTTTTGGACTGAGTTCGCCCGCGTAGCCGCCGCCCAGCAACTCTGCGAACCCGCCGATCGAGGTCAGTGGCGTCCGCAATTCGTAGCTCATGTTGGCGACGAAGTCGGTCTTAACGCGGTCTGCTTCCTCAAGCGCAGTCGCGCGCTCGCGCAGTGCTGCCTCGATGCGGGTCGAGTCCGTGACGTCGACCATGGTGAACAGCGCGTTTCCATCAGGCAGCGGAACTGCAGCGAACTGGAAGTGCCTGCCATCGGTCATCGAAATGCGACCGCTGGAAGATTGCCGTTCGTTCGTCGTCTGACGAACCATCTCGCGGATTTGCGCGGCCGCAGTCGGATTGACCAGTTTGCGGGCCATTGCCGGAACCAATTCATCGACTCGTGGGTGCGTCGTCAGCCACTCCTCGTCGAGCTCCCAATCTTCGAGGAAGCGGCTGTTCCAGGTATAAAGTCGGCCATCGCTGGCAAAGACGCTGATCGCCTCGAACAGGTTGTCGAACGTGGCGGCGCGGACGCGCAGCAGCGTATCGCGCGCCGAGGCCAGGCGCAGCTGCTCGGTGCGGTCCTCAAGGAACAGGCGCAGGCCGCCATCCGGCAGCGGCTGGGCAACCACGCGGATATGGTCGCCCGCCGGCAGCATCCATTCCTCTTCGACGACCTCCTCGGCACTCGTGAACCAGGCGCGGCGCTCCTCCTTCCACGTCGGAAAGTCGCGTACTTCGGGCAGCCGATGACCTTCGCGCATCTTCTCGATGACCCGGTCGAATTCCGGCTTTTCCGCGAGCCAGTCGGGATCCAGGCCGGTCATCATCGCGAATGGTCGGTTGAAGAAGCTAATTGTGCGATCGGAATCGAACTGGGCGGTTCCGGCCGTCATGCGGTCGGCAAGCTCACGCTGTGACTCAATATATCGTTCAAGCTCGGAGCGTGCGTCTTCGAGATCCTGCACATCGATCGCGAAACCGGCCACTCCGCCGGACGGCAATGGGACGTCCACCAGCCGAAGCATTCGCCGCTCGCCGCGTATGATTGCGGCCTGCATGCGCGATACGACCTTGCCGCTCTCCTGCGCCTTTCGCGCGGTCGCGTACGGAGCCTCGTCACCACCGGCGTCGATTAATTCGGCACCGCGCTTGATAACGTCGGCGGCGTCCTGACCTTCGACCGCGCCGACGAAGGCGCTATTGACCAGCCCCAGACGCAAGTCCGGACCTCGAAACCACATCGGGAACGGCGCCGCCTCGATCAGCTGCGTGAGGGACTCAAAGGCGCCCTCCATCTGGCGTAGCCGCAAGCCGAGTTTGGCGCGTTCTTCCTCCACGGCGCTGATGTCGATGAACCAGAGGAGCAGCGTGCGGGGCTGTTCTCCGGGCGCCGGCACTCCCCGCACCTCGAAGATGCGGGACGAACCTTCTGCGCTGACCGTTCGGCTGAACTTCGTTGCCTGTGCCTGGGCGATCTGTATGTCTGAATGAAGCGCGGTCACATCGTGACTGCGCAACCCTGCTGCTTCCTGCGCCAGCGCCTCGATCCGGCTAATATCTGCCGGCAGTCCGAGGTCGCGGAGCAACGCTTGATCGATTTCGATTGAGCCGTCCGCCCGCACGAGCAAGGGGCGGCAAGGCATGATATCAAGCAGACGGGCGTTGCCTTGGGCAGCACCAATGACCTGCTGGGCAAGACGAAACCGGCGCGCGCCAAGGACGGACAAGACGACGCCGATCGCCATCCACAGGACCGCGATGGCCGCGATAACAATGTCCGTTGTCCCTGTAGCGCTCACTGCCTGCGCACCGCTCCCTTGGCCCAAGTCATAAAGCGCGACCTCGCAAAGGAAAGAGCACGGCCATTCAGTGCGGGAGGAAGCATGCAAGAGTCTGATTCAAGACAGAAAGACGAAATTACCGTGACATTAAAGTTACATGAATGAGAAAACGGGCACCCTAGTCTTTCGATGATGTTGCGGACGTCCCGCAAATCGGGAACGCCCTCGACCTCTAATCCGACAAGCTGGGGAATGGGTCACAGTGACTAACCGTAATTTGCTCGCCGCTACGGCGCTTCAGACAGGCGCCTTCATCTTCTTCGCTTCGGCGACGCCAAGCTTTGCTCAAACCACCACGACGACCTGCCCGCTGCCTGGCAGCACTGCGCCGTCGACCACCGTCGATCCGAATTGCGTTCCGGCGGACACGAGCCCCGCGGCAGTCGCTGCCAACACGGACACGCAGATCGTCGTGACTGGTTCGCGCATCCGCCGTCCGAATCTCGATTCGTCGGTTCCGATCACCAGCGTCGCAGTGCAGGACCTGACCAGCCGCGGCGAAGTCTCGCTCGGTGACGCGCTCAATGACCTGCCTTCGCTCCGCTCGACATTCAGCCAGGCCAACTCAACCGGCTCGATCGGCACCGCCGGTCTCAGCATCCTCGACCTTCGCGGCCTTGGCACGAACCGGACGCTCGTGCTGGTCAACGGCCGCCGCACGGTCTCCGCGCAGCCGGGCAACTTCAACGTCGACGTGAACACGATCCCCGTCGACCTGCTCGACCGCGTTGACGTGGTCACCGGCGGCAACTCGGCCGTCTACGGCTCGGACGCCGTCGCCGGCGTCGTCAACTTCATCCTCAAGCGCGACTACGAAGGCGTGAAGGTTCGCGGCCAGATCGGCACGAGCACCTACAACGATCGCGACAACAAGTTCGCCAGCATTGTTGCGGGCCACAATTTCCTCGACGGCAAGCTCAACCTGACCGGCGCATTCGAATATGCGAAATCGGACGCCGTCTATTATTCCGATCGGCCCTACCTCGGCGCATATACCGGTGTCCCCGGGTTCTACACCAGCCAGATCACGACCGCGCCGAACCGCAACTTCGACGGTATCCCGAACACATCGTTCTGGAGCGTGAACGGCGGAAACACGCCGGGCATCACCTTCGGCAACATCTCGACCGGCGGCTATGTGCTCAACACCTGTCCGACCTCGGCAAGCGCCGCAGTTCGCGCGCTGGTCTGCACGGGTGCGCAGTCGCCTACCGGCGGCAACATCGTTTCCAACTACGCGTTCAACCCGGACGGGACGCTGTCGCGTGACGTGCCCTACTTCGACAACCGTCCGATTGGCGGCGGCGTGTTCGGCGGCCTCAGCGCAACCGGCGTTGAAGACGCGATGCTGCTTCCAGGCCTGGAGCGCTTTGTCGGCAACGTCTTCCTCAACGGAAATATCTCGCCGGCATTCAAGCCGTTCGTCGAGGCCAGCTATGTACGCGTCAATGCGACGCAGCAGAGCACGCAGCCGACCTTCGTCGCGTCGAACCTCAGCCCGGTATTCAGTCTCAACAACCCGTTCCTGTCCTCACAGGCTCGGGCGCTGATCAGCCAGTTCCCGGCCACCGTTTCGGCCGCCAGCTGCCAAGCGCGCACCGGTACCAGCCAGTGCTTCACCATGCAGCGTTTTAACAACGACCTCGGCACCCGCGCCGAAGACCACAAGCGAACGACGTATCGCGTCGTGGTCGGCGCCCGCGGCGAATTGTCGAGCAGCGGAAACCTCAACTACGAAGCGTCGCTGAACTACGGCCACACGCGGACCTATTATGAGACGGGCGGCAACGTTCTGATCGCCAACTTCAACCGCGCCTCGGACGCGCGTTTGAACTCGGCTGGCCAGATCGTCTGCGGCGTCAATGCCGACGCCAGCACGACGAACGATGACCCGTCCTGCGTTCCGCTGAACCTGTTCGGCTATGGCGCGTCGTCGCAGGCAGCTCGCGATTACGTCCTTTACACCTCGTCGCGCGTGCAAAAGGCCACGCAGCTTGACGGCGTCGCGTTCATCTCTGGTGACTCGTCGGGCTTCTTCCGCCTTCCGGGCGGACCGATCGGCTTCTCGCTGGGCTATGAGCACCGCGAGGAGAAGGCGAGCTCGGTGTATGACGACGTTACCGCGAGCGGCGCGACGTTCCTCAACGCGTTCCAGCCGTTCCTACCCCCCAAGCTGGTCACCAACGAAGGTTTCGGCGAAGTTCGCCTGCCCATCCTGGCGGACCTGCCGGGGATCAAGGAGCTGACTGTCGAGGGTGCGGCGCGTTATTCCAAGTATCGCGGCATCAAGGGCGTTTGGGCTTATAATGCTGGTGCGACCTACTCGCCGTTCAGTGGCCTGAAACTCCGCGCTGGCTATGCTCGTTCGGTCCGGACGCCGACTCTCTCGGACGCATATGCGGCTGAAACGCAGACGTTCGCCAACGGCCTGACGGATCCTTGCGATCAGCCCGGCGGCACCAACGCGAGCAACAACATCAGCTCGAACCCGAACCGCGCCGCGAACTGCGCCGCGGCAGGTGTCCCGACCACTGTCACGTACGTCAACAACAGCGGTGCAACGGTCACGGTGCCCTTCACCAACGTTCCTGGATCGGGCGTGTTGGGCATCAACCGGGGTAATCCTGACCTGGTGCCGGAAAAGGGCGACAGCCTGACGATTGGCGGCGTCGTGCAGCCTAGCTTCATGCCTGGGTTCGCGCTGACCGTTGACTATTACCGCATCAAGGTGCGGAACGTGATCTCCGGCCTTAGCGGCCAGCAGATCATCAACCGTTGCTATGATGATCCGACGGGCATCAATAACGAATTCTGCGCCGCGATCGCTCGTCAGACCAGCACCAACCCGCTGATCAACGGCACCTTTGCCGGCCAGACGACGCGCGACCTGCCGAACCTCAACCGCTTCTCGTTCCCGTCCACCGGCAATGCGTTCATCAACCAGCCGTATAACTTCGCGGCGCTGATCCGTCGGGGTGTCGACTTCGACGCCAGCTATTCGCGTCGCCTGTGGGGCAATGTTCGCTTCTCGGGACGCGCAATCGTCAGCGTGCTGCTGCAGAGCGAGAACTTCAGCTACCTCACGCAGCCTGACCGTTCGGACAAGATCGACCAGACGTTCGGCGATCCGCGGTGGGGCGCTTCTTGGAACGCGAACCTGGACTTCGGCAACGTCGACTTCACGTACAGTGGCAACTACGTTGGCCGTCAGTCGATCCTGAGCTGGGAAACCCAGTTCAGCCACCAGGGACGTGGCCCGACGAACCCCGACGCACGGCCGATCAAATGGTATCCGTCGCAGATCACGCACAGCGCGCGCGTGAATTGGGACGTGCTGACCAAGCTGCGGCTGTATGCGGGCGTCGACAACATCGCCAACAAGCGGCCGCCGTACGACCTGACCGGCGTCGAAGGCGGCAGCCCGTTCAATCCCACGGGTCGCTTCTTCTACGGCGGTGCGGAGTTGAAATTCCGCTAAATCCAGGCATGCACGAGGAAACGGGGGTCGTCCTAACGGGCGGCCCCTTTTTCTTTGAGCGCTGCGTAGCGGGCTGTGTCTCGACAGCCACACCTGCTTAACTTTCGGTATAGTTTCCGCTCTCCGATCATCAGCTGAAGCCACCGGCAATTGACAGCCGCTAACTGCGCGGAAAAGCTGACGTCGGGTCGCTCGTGGCGTCACGCTCGAGCAGAAAACAGGGGAAACAACCATGCGAGCCACTCGTGCCTCCGCATTTCTGCGTGCGAATCTTCTCGTCGGCGCCTCGCTCGGCGCGCTGCTGATTGCCGCTCCGGCTTCGGCAAAGACTGCCGATCAGCCGGCGACGCCGCCGACCGATACCGCCGGCACGCCGGCCGCGCAGGTGCAGGCACAAACCACGGCCGCGACCAACGATCAAAAGGAAGCGCAGCAGACGCCGACCGGTGACGTCTCGGCGGGTTCAAGCGGCGGCGATACGGCCGTCAATCCCAATCAAAGCCAGATCGTCGTGACGGGCACTCGCATCAAGCAGCCGGAATTCACCAGCTCGGATCCCGTGTCGCGCATTGATCCTGAGATTGCGCAGCGCGAAGGGAAGCTGAGCACTGCCGATACGCTGCAGTCGTCGCCGATCGCCGCCGGTTCGACCCAGATTACCTCGGCGCTGTCTTCGAACTTCGTCACCAACGGCGGCCCGGGCGCGCAGACCATCGATCTTCGCGGTCTCGGCGCCAATCGCACGCTCGTCCTGCTCAACGGTCGGCGCGCCGGCCCGGCAGGTACGCGCGGCGGCGTGTCGTCCTTCGACCTCAACGTCCTGCCGCAGTCCATCGTGAAGCAGGTCGACATCCTGAAGACCGGCGCTTCGTCGATCTACGGTTCCGACGCCGTCGCCGGCGTGGTCAACCTGATCACCAAGACCGATTTCAACGGCGTCCAGCTGGACGGCTTCGCCAGCATGCCGGTGCGAACCGCGGGCGAACAGTACAGCGTCAGCGCGCTGCTCGGTAAGACGTTCAATCGGGGCCATATCATGGTCGCGCTGGATTACTTCCGTCAGAACGAGCTGAAGCGTGGCGATCGACGCTATCTCGATTGTCCGGAAGCGTACGTCTTCAAGAACGGATCGAACCAGCGCGCGGACGTTATCGACCCGCGCACCGGCAAGTATCACTGCGAAGATCTGCCCGTCGGGCAGGTTTGGACTTACGACTACGAGTACAACTATCTCGGGGGTCGCGGGAACCTCCACATCAATGACGGTCGCTACGTCGGCCCCGTCAACCTCATGCAGTATTTCCCCAACGGCTCCTACGGTCTGTCGCCGATCACGGGCTGTGGAGACTTTTCCTGCTTCCGCGCTCCGGCGGGCTGGTATCCTACCGGATACGACCCCCTCTCTCACGGTTTACAGGACGATTATAATCCGTTCGCCAGCGAGCAGACGATCATTCCGAAGACGACGCGTTACACGATCTACGCCGACGCTTCGTATGAGCTGACCGACAATATCGAGGCTTATGCCGAGTTCCTCGCGAACCGCCGCAAGACTTACCAGAACGGCTGGCGTCAGTTCTGGACGTTCGGCTTTACCAGCGACATCTATAATGACGGTGGGTCCTACGGCACCTACTGGGCGCCGGGTTGGGAAGGCCTGAACTTCCTCAGCCCGACCGCCGTCACGAACCGTGGTTCGGACGCCAGCCAGAAGGTGGACTATTGGCGCGGTGTCGGCGGCATTCGCGGCGAGTTCGGCAATTTGCTCAAGGGCTGGTCGTACGACGCGTACGTCCAATACAGCCACAATAAGGGCATCTACCGCAGCGAGCAGATCCTGCAGGACGTTATCGACCTGACGAGCTTCCAGACCTCGTCATGCGTCGGCACCCTGACCCCGTTTTCAAAAAAGCAGTGTGTTGATTTGCCGTGGGTCGATCCTAATTTCCTGCGCGGTCAGTTCACACCCGCACAGGCGGCATACCTGTTCGATTGGGAGACAGGTAAGACGATCTATAAGCAGCTGTCCGGAGAAGCTTCGGTCAGCGGCCATCTCATTGATCTCCCTGCCGGACCCGTAGGCCTGGCGCTGGGCATTTCCGCGCGGCGCGACAGCATCAACGATACTCCTGGCGCGATCACGCTCGCACAGCCGAACCCATATTACGATGCGTCGATCGTGCCCGGGTCTCGTGCCTGCAACACTATCTACTATCCGTGCCAAGCTTTCCACGGCAACTCGTGGGGCTCGTCAAGCGGCGGAATCACCGCGGGTCATTCGGTCACCAAGGAAGCTTTTGGCGAAATCTCGATCCCACTGCTGAAGGAACGTCCGCTCTTCAAAGATCTGTCGTTCTCCGGTGCAGCCCGGATCACCAACGTCGAGAACGTGCGCGCAAGCGACGGGCTCACGGATAAAGATAAAGGCAATTGGACCTACAAGCTCGGCGGCAATTGGGCAGTCAACAATTGGCTGCGCTTCCGCGGCACTTATGGGACCTCGTTCCGCGCGCCAGCATTGTTCGAACAGTTCAAAGCGGACGAAACTAGCTTTCCAAGCGCCCGTACGATCGATCCGTGCGTCCAGTATGCTTTTAACCTAGCGCAAGGAAACATCAGCCAGCGCATCGCCGATAACTGCAGGTCGCAAGGGATTCCCGGGAATTACGGCGGTGGCAGCATCACCGCCACCGCGCACTCGCAAGGCGGCATCGGCGTCCTCGATCCAGAGACATCTACGGCGCTGACCGCAAGCATCATCCTTACCCCACGCTTCTCCTTCTTGCCGAAGACGCGCATAAGCCTCGCGGTCGACTACTTCGACATCAAGGTGAAGAATGAAGTCTCACAGTTGGGAGCGTCGAACATCGTCTTTGGCTGCTACGATTCCGATGCTTTCCCGACAGACCCCTTGTGCAGCCTGTTCACGCGTGGTGCTCAGAACGTCACCGACCCGTACGCCATCACCAATGTGTACGATAATTACATCAACATCTCGAGCCAGCGTAATCGAGGCCTCGATTTCACGGCGCTGATTACGCACAACATGGGCAAGCTAGGCACGCTGACCTTGCTCGGTAACGCAACGTATCAGCTGAAGGACAAGATCGCGGTCTTCCGCGACGTGGTCGTCAATAACAACGGCACGATTGGTGATCCGAAGTTCGTGGGTGACGTCAACCTGACCTGGAAGACCCGCGACAAATGGTCGTTCTTCTGGGGCAGCGAAATCTACGGTAAGGCGTCGAACGAGCGGCTGTACAAGGATCGCCACGGCGGTTCGCTCTGCCACGAGAGCAATCCCTCTGTGATCTGGGGCGACTATTGCGTTCGGCTGAAGGTGCCGACCGTTTGGTATCACTCGGCCTCGGTCACCAAGGAATTCGGCTTCGGCCTCGAAGCCACGCTTGGCATGCGCAATATCCTGAATACCCGCCCGCCTCGGGTGAGCACCATCGGTGGCGGCGGCCTGCCCTCGCTGATCGGTCCGGTGGTCGGGACATCGCAATACGACTTCCTGGGCCGCCGGGTCTTCTTGAACCTCTCGAAGAAGTTCTAAGCAGGGCGAGCGTTCGAAGGGGCGGCAGGAAACTGCCGCCCCTTTTCTTGTGCGAGGTCGGCAACTAACCCGGACTGCAATGGCTCACATCAAGCTCAAGCCTGACAATCTGGACGCGGAGGTCGCGCGGTTCGCCCCTGCCCGCCTGACATCGCCGATCTTCGTCAACAGCATCCCCAAGAGCGGGACGCACCTGATCAAGAACATCCTGCGAATGTTCGTGCCGCTGGATCAGCACTACCGGACGCAATTCATCCAGTGGGGCAACCTGCAGGAGCATCTGGTCGCCTTCGACCGCAGCCGGAATCTCTTCAGCTACGGGCATCTGTTCTTTTCCGACGCCTCGGCCATCGAACTCGCGGGTGTGCGCAAGATCCTGCTTTATCGCGATCCCTACGACTGGGTGTTAGCGCGGGCTCGGTTCTTCCTGTCGGACGAATTCGACGGAAACATGGATTTCATCAAGGATGGCACGCTGTCGGTCGATGACCTGCTGTCGCTGATGATCTTCGGCATTCATGGCAAAGCCCCGAAGCTGTCGGACATGTATGACCTCAATGTCGCCGCCTGGCTCGGATCGTCTTTCGTTCATCCCGTACGCTATGAAGATCTCGTCCGGCACGTGCGCGAACTCGACGGTGAGGAAGCGGAGAAATTCTTCAATGCTCTTTTCGGCGCCGCGGGCATCCTGGTTCCGGATGACTGGCGGGAGCGGGTTCGCGTGGGCGCCGACCGCAAGCACAGTGGCACGGCGCGCGAGAACCTGACCGGCATTTCGGTCGAGTTGCCAAACAGCCTGCCGGAACGACATCGGCGGTTGGTGGACTATGCGGCGCCTGGGCTCCGCCAGCTGCTTGGATACGCCTGACGCACGATGGCTGACGATGCTGACATCCGCGGCTTCCCCCGGCTGATGGAAGCAGAGGAGCTGTTTCGCGAAGGCCGCAAGGACCAGGCATCGCTTAAGGTCATCGAACATCTTCGCCAGCATCGTGATGAGCCGCGCGGCCTCGCACTGCTTGGCGAAATGGCGATGGAAAACGGCGCGCTTGTCCAGGCGGAACAATTCCTCCGCCGTGCCGCGCGACAAAGCGCATCCATGGAGGTGAAGCGCAATCTTGCTGCCGTGCTGCTGCAGCAAGATCGGCTCGACGCCGCGCTGGAAGCTTACACCTACCTCGAGCGGGAGGATGAAGGCCTTGCGGCGAGTGCAGCGCGCGCAATCATCCTCGACCGGCTCGGTCATTCTGATGAAGCGATCGCCATCTACGAACGCGTCGTTGCCGACCCGCGGGCCGATGCCAAGCATTGGATCGCCTACGGCCACAGCCTTCGATTTGCCGGAAGAACTGCCGACGCAATCGCTGCTTATCGCCACGTAACAGACGCCGACCCGGAGCGCGGTGAGGCCTGGTGGGGCCTTGCCGACATCAAATCGCAGGTGCTGACCGACGATGATGTGCAGCGCATGGAAGAGGCCCTCGGCATTGCCGTGGATGCGCTGAATATCGTGCCCTTGCACATGGCGCTGGCCCGCGCATGGCACGACCGCGGCGATCACGAGCGCGCCTTCGGCCATTATCGCGAAGGAAATCGCATCCGCGCCGAAGTCATCCGCTACGATCCTGCGGAACTCAGCCGGGAGGTCGACGAGTTCGTCCGCATGCCGGTCCCAGGTGACGGACAAGACGCAAGCAGTGCTGCTGGGCCAATCCCGATTTTCCTGATCAGCCTGCCGCGTTCTGGCTCGACCTTGCTCGAACAGATCCTCGGCCGGCATCCAGACGTGCAGGCGTTAGGCGAGCTGCCGTACGTTCGCGCCGTGATGCGAGCGTCCCTGGAAGTTCACATGCAGCGGGGCGCACTGACCGTTCCCCAATATATCGGTCGGCTGACGGTGAATGAGAAGCGGGCGCTTGGCGCCGAGTATCTTCGCCGGGCGGCAATGCATCGCAGGGTCGATACGCCTTACTTCATCGACAAGATGCCGTCGAACTGGAGCGATATCCTGTTCATTCGCGCGATCCTGCCTCAGGCGCGGTTCGTGGAGATCAGGCGCAACGCGATGGACTGCGCCTTTTCCAACTACACACACCATTTCAGCTCGGCGCACGCGGCGTCGTTCGACCTCGTGAACCAGGCCCAGGCCACCATCGATTACACGCGGCTGATGGATCATGTCGCCAGCGCGGCACCAGGCATGATCTGCCAGGTGCGATATGAGAAATTGCTCGACCATCCGGAACGCGAACTCCGCCGCGTTCTGGATTACCTCGGTCTGGAATGGTCCGACGACCTGCTCAGCTTCCACGAGTCCGATCGCACCGTGCGGACACCGAGCGCGGAGCAGGTGCGCCGCCCGCTCAACCGCAGCGGCGTCGATCGCTGGAAACCCTATGCGCAGTGGCTGCGGCCCCTGCGCGATGCGCTGGGGCCGCTTGCCGACGCCTGAATCTTAGTAGCGGTAATGGTCCGGCTTGAACGGACCTTCCGGCGTCACGCCGATATACGCCGCCTGCTTCTCGGTCAGCTTGGTGAGCTTGACGCCCAGCTTGTCGAGGTGAAGCGCCGCGACCTTTTCGTCGAGGTGTTTGGGCAGGACATAGACGTCGTTCTTGTACTCGTCCGACTTGGTCCACAACTCGATCTGCGCCAGCGTCTGGTTGGTGAAGCTGCTGCTCATCACGAAGCTCGGGTGACCCGTTGCGTTGCCAAGGTTCACCAGGCGGCCCTTGGACAGAATGATCAGGCGCTTGCCGTCGGGGAATTCGACTTCGTCGACCTGCGGCTTGATCTCGGTCCACTTCATGTTGGCGAGCGCGCCGATCTGGATCTCGCTGTCGAAGTGGCCGATGTTGCAGACGATCGCCATGTCCTTCATCGCCCGCATGTGGTCTAGCGTGATGACGTCGGCGTTGCCGGTGGCGGTGACGAAGATGTCCGAGCGGGTCGCCGCTTCTTCCATCGTCACGACTTCATAGCCTTCCATCGCGGCCTGCAACGCGCAGATCGGATCGACTTCCGTGACCAGCACGCGCGCGCCGCCGTTGCGGAGCGAAGCGGCGGAGCCCTTGCCGACGTCGCCGAAGCCGGCGACGGTCGCGACCTTGCCGGCCAGCATCACGTCGGTGCCGCGGCGGATGGCGTCGACCAGCGATTCCTTGCAGCCGTAGAGGTTGTCGAACTTCGACTTGGTGACGCTGTCGTTGACGTTGATCGCCGGGAATGGGAGCTTGCCCTGCTTGGCAAGGTCATAGAGGCGGTGGACGCCCGTGGTCGTCTCTTCGCTGACGCCCTTGATGTTCTGGACGGTCTTGGTGAGGTAGCCCGGACGTTCGGCAAGAAACTTCTTCAGCGTGGCAGCGAAGATTTCCTCTTCCTCGTTCGAGGGCGTGAACAGGGTCTCGCCCGCTTCGACGCGCGCGCCCCACAGCGCGAACATCGTGGCGTCGCCGCCGTCGTCGAGGATCATGTTGCAGGTCTGGTCCTGACCCCAGTCGAAGATGCGGACGACATATTCCCAATATTCTTCCAGCGTCTCGCCCTTGACGGCGAACACCGGAACGCCGCTGGCGGCGATGGCGGCCGCAGCGTGATCCTGGGTCGAGAAGATGTTGCACGAGGCCCAGCGGACGTCGGCACCAAGCGCGGTCAGCGTCTCGATCAGCACCGCCGTCTGGATCGTCATGTGGAGCGAGCCGGTGATGCGCGCGCCCTTGAGCGGCTTCGAGGCACCGAATTCGTCGCGGAGTGCCATCAGGCCCGGCATTTCGGTTTCCGCAATGTCGATTTCCTTGCGGCCGAAGTCGGCGAGGCCGAGGTCCTTCACGACATAGTCGTTGAAACGAGTTTCAGCCTGCGTCGCCACGTGATGTTCTCCGAGTGAAAAAGAAAAAGCGCCGTCAGTCGGCGCGATGGCCGCAGCCGTTAGCGGCGGCGGACCGGAAAGGCAAATATAAAGAATTCTTTATATGTCGGTTTCAAGCGGCGCCCGTCTCGCTGGCGAGAAGGCGCGGATCAACCCCTTCGGACTTGAAGGCCGCGCCCCAGCGCTCGTCGGCCGGCGTGTCGAACAGGATTTTCAGGTCGGTTCGAGCAGTGAACCAGCCGTGGCGGGTCATCTCCTCGTCGAGCTGCCCCTCGCCCCAACCTGCATAGCCCAGCGCGACCAGCCATTGGCTCGGTCCGCGGCCTTCGGCGATGGCGCGAAGGACGTCAATCGTGCCGGTCATCGCGAACAGCTCGCCGGTCTCGTCATTCACCTGAAGCGTGTCCTGCCCGCCCCAGTCGGTCGAGTGGAGGACGAAACCCCTGCCCGGCTCGACCGGACCACCGTGATGAACGGCGACATCGGGCGCCTCGCCTGGATCGATGTCGAGCTGTCGCAGCAAGCCGCGGAAGCTGATCCCCGCCCTCTTATGCCCGATCCCGACACCCACAGCGCCGTCCTCATCGTGCGCGCACACGGCGATCACCGCGCGTTCGAAGCGCGGATCAGCCATGCCCGGCATCGCCAGCAGCAGTTTACCAGACAGGAACGCGGGCTCTTTGATCATCGCCTCTCCAATGGTCCCCGTCCGCGTGACGGGCAAGACTTGAGACAGCAACACGCCGGGCCTAAGTCGCGCTTCATCCCCACCCCAGAAGGAAATACGACATGACCATCCAGATCGGCGACCGCCTTCCTGACGTTCCCCTAGCCATTGCGACCAACGACGGCCCGCAGCCGACGACCAGCGGCGATTTCTTCAAGGGCAAGCGCGTTGCGCTCTTCGCCGTCCCGGGCGCGTTCACGCCGACCTGCTCGGCCCGCCACCTGCCTTCCTATGTCGAAAAGGCCAGTGAGCTGAAGGGCAAGGGCGTCGACGAGATCGCTTGCATCTCGGTCAACGATCCGTTCGTCATGGGCGCGTGGAACAAGGCCGACGGTTCGGAGGACATCACCATGCTGGCCGACGGCAACGGCGATTTTGCCAAGGCGACCGGCCTTGAGATGGACGGCAGCAAGTACGGCATGGGCCAGCGCAGCCAGCGTTACTCGATGGTCGTCAATGACGGCGTCGTCGAGCAGCTGAACGTCGAAGCGCCGGGCGAGTATCGGGCGTCGAGCGCCGAATACATGCTGGATCAGCTCGCTACCGCCTGACGGCTCACCGCCGCCTCACCACTCCTCGCCGCTGTTCGAAAATTTCATGCGAACAGCGGCGGCGCTCGCGCGTTTGACCAACCGACAAGCGTAACAACCATGAGGAGAGTGAACCATGGCAACGAACAACAATCGCGGCGGTCGTGGCGGCAACAATCGCAACCGGAACAATAATCCCACCGGCCGTAACCAGTACAGCAGCGGCGGCGTGCTCGACCTCGCCCGTGAGCGGCCGCTGGCCGCTGCCGCCACGGCGGTGGGCGCTGCGGCGGCAGGTCTCTTCCTGTGGTCGAAGCGTAGCCAGATCAGTGATCAGCTGACGAACCTCAGCGACCAGATCAGCGAGTGGTCGGAAAATGCGCGCGGTGAGGAAGGCTTCATCGGCCGCAACTTTAAAGGAAGTGATGAGCAGGACCAGTCCGACATCGCGGAAGAAGCGATGACGCTGAAGGCCACGGGCAAGAAAACCAGACGGCCGCTGGACCCGACCATCGAGAACCAGACGAAAGCCGGCGCCGTCGCTTATTAAGCTGAATGCAGCCGACGAAGGAGGGGCGCTTTCGGGCGCCCCTTTTTCTTATTGCGTCAGGAAATCGACGATCGCCTGGCCAAGTTCGGGCTTGGTCACCGAGCTCATGTGCGTGCCGGGAATTTCGCGGAACACGGCGTTGGGCATCGCTGCGGCCAACTCGGCGGCCGAGCCATTGTCGTCATCTTCCGATCCGCAGACTACCAACGTCGGCATGGTAAAGGCCTGCAGCCAATCCATGAACGTGTCGGCAAAGCTTTCGAGCAGCAGTCCAGCCGCCACGCGGTCGACCTTCTGGCTCTTCATGAACTGAATCGACAGCCAGTGCGGATCCCCGCGCTGAACTTGGTCAAACAGTTGGATTGCTTCGATGAAGAAGGTCTTGCGGCGCTGCCAGTGGCGAAGTCCCTCGAGGCCAGCCCCGCCGAGAATCGCACGCCGCGGCTTCAGCCCCTCGCCCACACCTTCGACGGTGGTCCGTGCTCCCAGGGAAAAGCCGCCCAAATCAAAGTCCGCCAGTTGCAAGCGCGCGATCAGTTCCGTCAGGTCCCGGGCCAGAATGCCGACAGGATAATGTTCGGCACCGTGTGGCCGACCGCTCAAGCCGTGCGCGCGCAGGTCTGGCATGATGACGCGAAAGCCTGCTTCGGCAATCCGCGCCGCATGGCCGAACTTAATCCAGTTCATGTTCGCGTCGGAGAACAGGCCGTGCAGCAGCACGACCGGACGCCCTTCCCCAAGCTCATGATAGGCCAGCTCAACGCCGTCGGAGGCCGTCCAGCGCGTGACGATCGGCTCGCTCACCCCGGAAACGCCCCGGTGGCGTCGACCCATTTGTCGATCAGCTTCTGATACTCGTCCGTCCGCATTTCCTGGAGCCCCGCGGTGTTGAGCCAGGCGCGATGCATGCTCTCGGCGCCGAAATGGTGCTTGGGCACGAATGGTGACGGATCATCGAACGACGCGACGGTCAGGTCCATATTCTCGCTGCCGTCCTTGAACTTGAAGCCGAGCGAGGTCCCGCATTCCCGGCAGTAAGGTCGCACGGCAATCGGTGAGCTATCGAACCAGTCGGGCTCGTGATCCCAGTCGACGTTCGCCTGCTTCACGTTGGTGAAGGCGATCGACACCGATCCCGTTGAACGCTGACACATTCGGCAATGGCAGAGGTAAGCCTCATGATTGTCGACGTTCGCGGTGTAGCGGATGCGTCCGCAGGCACAGCTGCCGGGCATCGGATCGGGCATCAAATCCTCCTTGAGTCCCGCGTGCCATGCCGGTCTAAGTGGCGTGATGTCCAGCGCGCCGCTTATCCCGTTCGAAGAGATCTCGCGCGATGCAACATGGCTGGCGCAGGCGCTTGATCCCGCGAGCGGGCAAGTCCGGCTGATCGCGATGAACCGCGCGAGCTATCGCGCCGCGAGCTTCCTCGACGACCGCATGCTGCAGCAGCCCGTCAACGCGCAAGTGGCGCCATGGCCCGACGTTGAGGAGGCTGTAACTGGAGACCTTCGCAGCGACGCGCGGTGGATTTTTCATATCGGGCACGTTGGCTCGACGCTGATTTCCCGTCTGCTGGGGGAGTTGCCGAGCGTGTTGGCCCTTCGTGAGCCGCGGCTGCTCCGCGACCTCGCCCTGAGCCCGGCAGAAGTGCGCCGGCAATATGTCGATGCGGTCCCGAGGCTCATGTCGCGCACCTTCGCCGCGGATGAGGTGGCCTGTGTGAAGGTGACGAGCTTCGCGAGCGAGATTGCGCCGGCGCTTGTTCCGCCAAGCGAGCGCGCGCTCTTCCTGTTCGCGCGGCCGGATCATTACATTCCAAGCATTCTCGCCGGGGAGAATAGCGTCAAGGAATTGCACGCACTTGCCTCGACGCGGGCAGCTCGCATGAAGACCCGTGGCGTTGAGCTGCCCCCCTCGCGGAACGATGCGGAGCTCGCCGCCGGTGCCTGGGCGAGCGAGATGTGTGCCTTGGAAGCCGCCGCTCTGGCGATGACGGACCGGTCCATCGACTGGTGGGACTTTGACGCTTCGCTGAGGGACATGCCGGGCGCGCTGGCGCGGATCGCCGATTTCTTCAGCTTTGATGCCGATCAGGAAGCAATCACCGCGATCGCCACCGGACCACTGATGAAGCGCTACTCCAAGGCGCTGGAGTATGATTACAGCCCGACCCTCCGCAGTGACCTGATCGCCGAGGCATCGCAGCGCCATGCCGACGATATGCGTGGTGCGCTTGCCATGCTCGCCGCGGCAGCCGACAAGTCGCCGTTGTTGGCGTCAGCGCTGCAACGCGCGGGGGAAGGCTGAATGTACAAGGTCCTGCAGGTTCTGACCGACGACGAGGTCGCGGAGTGCCGCCGCATCGCCGCCAGCGCGCAATTCGTGCACGGCCGCGTCAGCAACCCGCACAACCAGGCCAAAAACAACGAGCAGCTGCACGAACCCGCGACCTACAAGCAGACGGCGCAGTTGCTGCACGCCGCGCTGATGCGCAGCGAAGACTTCGTGAACTTCGCCTTCCCGGTCTCGATGGCTCCGCCGCTGATCACCCGGTACCAACCGAGCATGCATTACGGCGCCCACACGGACACCGCCTATCTGAAGCTGCCGGGGGGAACGCTGCGCAGCGACCTCAGCTGCACGATTTTCCTCAACGATCCCGAGACGTATGAGGGCGGCGCGCTGCGCATCGCGCTCGGCGATGCCGAACTCTCATTCAAGCTCCCTCCGGGCGTTGCCGTTGTCTATCCCTCGGACACGCTTCATGGCGTAGAGCCGGTGGCGGCGGGCGAGCGCCTCGTGGCAATCACCTTCATCCAAAGCCGCGTCCCCGACCCCTTCAAGCGCAACCTGCTCTACAACCTCAACGAGGTCGCCGCGCTGGAAGGCCTGCAGATGCAGCCGCAGAACTTTACCCGTCTCCAGCTCGTTCAGAACCAGCTGCTGCGCTACTGGGGCGAAAAGCCCTGACCGATCATTTGACCTTGTGCCTCGAACAGCTGACCAAGTCGAAAAACTGACGCGCGGTGTAATCGCGCTGGTCGCCAGACGTTCGGTACCACAGCGCTTCCCGCAGATCGGGAATAAGAAAGTGCGCGGGAGCTGGTCCGTGAAGTTTCGGAACGCTTTTCCACAATTTGTAGCCAGCATCCGTGGCTATGAAATCCACCTCACCTAGAGGGCGAGGTTGGCCGCTAGAGTTTCGCGATTCCCAGCCGGGGGCCGAGCCAGTCGGCGTCGATGCCAAATATTGTTGAAGGTTGGATCCACCATCGATCGGGATCCACCAATAAGTTCGTCCAGTTTCTCCAATGTGCATTCGCATTACGAGATTTCCCGGAGGCGGTCTGGACCTTTCGACCTCATAAAAGTCGGCGGTGACGGAGGACTGCGTGCGAAGCGCGTAGTGCGCGTGCTCGATGCTGCACCTCTGCAGCCCCGCCGCTGCGAACGTCAAAAAACTGGCGATCACGGTATAATCCGCCGACTGAAACCCGAGCAAAATCATGCTCGACCCGATTTGTGCTGGGATCAAGCCGCCTTCTGCAAATGCTTGCGGCCCAATAGCTCGGCGATCTGCACCGCGTTCAGCGCGGCGCCCTTGCGCAAGTTGTCACTAACCACCCAAAGGCTCAGCCCGTTGTCGACGGTCGGATCCTCGCGAATGCGGCTGACGTAGGTAGCATATTCGCCGACAGCCTCGACCGGCGTCACGTAGCCGCCGTTCTCGCGCTTATCGACGACCATGATACCCGGCGCCTCGCGGAGAATGCTCCACGCTTCGTCGGCGGAGATTTCGTTCTCGAACTCGATGTTCACCGCTTCCGAATGGCCGACGAACACCGGCACGCGCACACAGGTCGCGGTCAGCTTGATCTTCGGGTCGAGGATCTTCTTGGTCTCGACAACCATCTTCCACTCTTCCTTGGTCGAGCCGTCGTCGAGGAAGCTGTCGATGTGCGGAATGACGTTGAAGGCGATCTGCTTCGTAAAATGCTCGGGTTCGTTACTGTCGCCGACGAAGATGTTGCGCGATTGCTCGAACAGCTCGTCCATCCCGCGCTTGCCGGCGCCGGAGACCGATTGATAGGTCGCCACGACGACGCGCTTGATCTTCGCCGCGTCGTGCAGCGGCTTTAGCGCCACCACCAGTTGCGCTGTCGAGCAGTTCGGATTGGCGATGATATTCTTCTTCGCAAAGCCGGCGATCGCTTCCGGGTTCACTTCCGGCACGATCAGCGGGACGTCGGGGTCCATGCGGTAGAGCGAGCTGTTGTCGATCACCGTGCAGCCGGCCGCCGCGGCGACTGGCGCGTAGACTTTGGAAACTTCCGAGCCAGCGGCGAACAAGGCGATGTCCCAGCCGGTGAAATCGAAATGCTCGAGGTTCTTGACCTTAAGCTCTTCTCCGCTGTCGCCGAAATCGATGACGTCGCCGGTCGAACTGGACGACGCGATGGCCGCGACCTCGTCGAGCGGGAATTGACGCTCGGCAAGGATGTTGAGGATCTCGCGACCGACATTGCCCGTCGCCCCGACGACCGCGACCCGGTAGCCCATGTTCTTCTCCGATTAGCTTGCGAGGCCGCCTATCGCATCGGCCCGGTGAAAGCGATATGGCGTTGCGATCCGCGCGGGCAAGGGGGGAAGATGCGCCGACCGGTTCTGTTGCTCGCCCTGGTCTTGATCGCCTTGCTCGCGGCGTTGGCGGCGACCCCACTGCTGGAAAAGCCGCCTGACCTGCGCATCCACACTGCGGCCGGCACGTTCGATGCGACCCGAGCCAAGGAACGGCTGGCCATCATCCTCGGAGACGAGAACCCGCACCCGTCGGATTCCGCGGCATCGGACGTGGTCCGCGCCCGGCTGATTGCCCAGATTGAACAGCTCGGACTGCAACCGATCATCCGCGACCAGTTCGCCTGCAACACTTTGTACAAGCAGCGCGGCGTTTCCTGCGCGCGTGTTCGCAACATCATCGTGCGGTTGGGACCGCAAACCGGCAAGGCGCTCCTCCTCAACGCGCACTATGACAGCACCCCCGTCGGCCCTGCCGCCGCAGACGATGGTATCGGTGTCGCGACGTTGCTTGAGGTCGGTTCGATCCTAAAGCAGCGGCCAATCCGGCGCCCGGTGATCCTGCTGTTTAACGAAGGTGAGGAACTTGGCCTGATCGGCGCCCGCGCCTTCATGGCCGATCCTCTCAGCCGCGACGTCGATGCGCTGATCAATCTCGAAGCGCGCGGCGTGACGGGTCCCGTCAACATGTTCGAGACCAGCCGGCCGAACGCGGCGCCGATCGCTGCCTTCGCGAATGCGGTCGACCGCCCGATTGCGAACTCTCTGTCGACGGACGTCTACCGGCTCATGCCAAACTATACCGACGTCAACAGTTTCGCCGAGCGCGGTTGGTTGACGCTGAACCTGGCGCCGATCGGCAACGAGACCCGCTATCACAGCCCTGGCGACACCGCAGCGGCGCTGGACCCTGCGACGCTGCAGCACATGGGTGACCAGACATTGGCCTTGGCCGAAAAACTGGCGCTCGGCACGCCGCGGGCAGAGAGCGGCGACCGGATCTTCATGGACGTTGCGAGCCGCGTGCTCGTCTCAATGCCGCTGTTCGTCGGCGCGATCCTCCTTGCCATCCTCCTGCTGGCTTTCGCTGTCCTCGCTCTTGTGCGGGGGGGCCTAGCGCGCGGCACCATCTTGGTCGTCGGAACGATGTTCGCGGGAAGCGTGGCTGCCTGGATCTTGCTCGAACTGATCGGTCTGCTCCGCCCAGGCATGTTCTGGCGCGCATCTCCGAGCTGGACGCTTCTCATGGTTTATGCGGTCATGATTGCCTGCGGCGTTGGCCTGATGACCACCATCGGGCGCACCCTGGACCGAACGGAGCTCCGCCCGGTCTTCTGGTTCATCTTCCTCATCCTGGGTGGCGCCGTCGGCCTCTTCGCCCCCGGCGGAATCGTCTACTTCCTGTTCCCACCGCTCATTGTTCTGGCAGGGATGATAGCGAAGCAAAGGTGGCAACCAGCAGAGCGCGTCGCGTCGATCGTCGCCGTCGCCGTGCTCTATCTTACCTGGGGTGCGATGCTGGGGCTCCTTCAGGAGTTGCTCAACGTCGGCCCGATGTGGATCTTCGCCCTGCTCGGCAGCTTCCTCATCCTGCCCGTCATCATCGAGGCGCGCTCGCTGATTGCGAATGCCGGAAGCGGCTTTGCGATCGCCCTGCCCGCGCTGCTGACAGCGACAGGCGTCGTCGCCGTGCTGGCAGCCCCCGCTTACTCTGCAGACCGGCAGCAGCGGTTCGTGATCCAGCGGGCCACCGAAATGCCGAGCGGCAAGAGTTGGTGGTCAATCCTGAACGACGGTGCGCCACTCCCCAGAGCCATGCCGGGAAGTTGGTCGCGCGGAACGCTTCCAATCAGCGAACGCCAACGGTGGCTTGCGCCTGCCCCGCAAGACCAGCTGAGCCATGCTCCCGCTTTGCAAGTCGTGTCCCAGGAGAGTCTCGGAAAAGGCCGCGCGCTCACCTTCCGGCTGGCAGCCAATGGAAACGAGCGGATCGAGCTTAGCGTCCCGGAGGGGACCCGGATCCTGTCGGCGGGCGTGGATGGTTTCATCATGCCAATCGATCAGAAGGCGTCCGGCAAGACCAGCATCAGCTGCGGGGGGCGCAGTTGCGATGGGGCGGTCGTTCAACTCACGACTGCGCAGCCAGGCCCGGTCCGATTGAATATCTTGGGTACCCGTCCGCTGCCGGCAAACGCGACGCCCCTTCTGAATGCGCGACCGCAACTGGCTCGGCCGCAATACAACCGCGACGAGGCCATAACCTACACGCGGCAGACGCTTTAGGCCGGCAACTCGATCATCACATGCCCGAGCTTCCAAAGGTGCTCGAAATAACGGCGGCCGAAAGTGTCGCGCTCATCCGTCGGAAGACCGTCTAATGCCGGCACCTCGATGATGTCGGCGATCGTCCTCCTTCCATCGGCGCCATCGAGGACGAACTGCTCCATTTCCGAGCAGCGCAGAGAATAGGGCCCCCGCTGGAACAGCCCCGGGCCTTTTCGCGCTAGTCCAGGCGCAGGGTGCGGCACGAACCGCCGCCAATCCCCCCCGTCGAAATCAACCTGAGCGATGTTTTCGTCGGCGTGCCGTAGCGTGCACATGTGCATGCCGGCACTCAAGCGCAGCATCTCGACCGCGGCCCAGTGCTCGCGCGGGACTAGCGGATCGACTGCTTGCGCGACGGCAGTGTCGGGACCCCATTCGGCGTTCCTCCAATAGGGGTAGTTGTCGGCCCAGTTCTGAAATTGCAGCCCTGAGCCTTCGATCAGCTCGAACAGCTGCGGCACGGTGTAGGCACGGTCTTGCGGATGCAGGAACGTGTCGACCAGTGCCGCGTCATGCTTGAGTTCGTCGGCGGCATTTATGTAGTCACGGGCGTAGTGACGTTCGGGCAGCTCGCGAAGAATTGCACGAACCTGCGCGACCCCGGCGTCCGATTGGGAAACGCCGATACGCCGCAGCGCATCCTGTACCATGTAGATCCCGGTGCGGACCGTCTGCCCGTACACCATCAGCGAGATGACCCCATATGGAGCGAGCGCCTCGCGCAGCGCGGACAGGCCGGCACCCGGATCTTCCATGTGGTGGATGACGCCGGTGCACAAAATCAGGTCGAAACGCTTACCGATCGAGCTGACTTCCCGCAGGTCACCCTTGAACAACTGCAGGTTTTTGAGCCCGTGGTGTTCCTGCAGGAACCGCTCGTGCGCCAGCGACGCCTCGGAGAGATCGATGCCGATAACCTCGTCCGCCCGGTTCATCAGCGCGGTGTAGGCGGCCTGTACCGTGCCGCAGCCTGCGACGAGGATCTTGAGCGGTCCGGACGGCCGTCCACGCGGCCAGATGACGGGTCCGTAAAGCGATGGCTCGCCGATCTGGCTATAGCCGCCGCGGATTGCCTCTTCGAGATCAGCCAGCGGCTCGGGATAGGCGAAGGCCTCATACTGCTGCGCGACCAGGGTCGAGACGTCTTTCATTGCGCGATGCTTAGCCGACTCGACGGGATGTGCTAAGGCACTCGCAGGCGCCCGGCGCCCATTGCGCCGGACGGCACCGATCGAGGAGGTGTCATGGCGACTCAAACGATGACGCGGCGGAACGCAACCAAGGCCGCGAAAGTCCCAATCCGTCACATCACGCATGATGATCTCAGCATCTCGCTACGGCAGGGGCTGGATGATTTCCTGACATTTCGCGGCGACATCGTGTTCGCCGGCGTCATCTATACGTTGATCGGGCTCGCCGCCGTGGTGATGACCGCCAGCGCGCCATTGATGCCCTTTTTCTTCCCCGTCGTTGCCGGCGTCGGATTGCTCGGACCCGTGGCGGCGGCCGGTTTCTACGAACTTGCTCGGCGACGGGAAGCCGGGGAGCCGGATATCCACTGGTACAAATTCATCGACGTGCTGAAGCGGCCGACCGCCGACGACATGGGGATCGTCGCAGGATTGCTCCTCCTGATCTTCTTCGGCTGGCTTGTCGCCGCTGGCGCTCTCTACGCCGCCCTGTTCGATTGGGCGACGCCGGAGTCCGTCCCGCAATTCCTGTCGATGGTCTTCCTGACTCCGCAAGGTTGGGCCTTGATTATCGGCGGCGCGCTGATCGGCGCGATCTTGGGCTGGGTCGTCCTGGCGCTCAGCGTCGTCTCGATGCCGATGCTGGTCGACCGCGACGTTACCGCGGCGCAGGCCGTCTCGGCTTCATGGCGCGCGGCGCATGCCAATAAGGGCGAGCTGATCCGCTGGGGCCTGATCGTGCTCGGCCTGCTGATCGTCGGGTCGATCCCCCTGTTCGTCGGGCTCGCCTTCGTCCTGCCATGGCTCGGCTATTCGACCTGGCACCTCTACACCCGGCTGATCGACCGCAGCGCGCTTCGCTAGCGCTTGTTTAGCACCTGCGCGTCGAGGAAGCGGGTGATCGTGGTCCACACATGGGTTTGCGGCCCCTCACCCGCAATCGCGTGCGTCGCGCCGGGATAGGTCATCATCTCGAACGGCACCTTGTTCTGCTGCAGCCGCGCGTAGAGCTCGGTCGAGTTCTGGAACACGACGTTGTCGTCCGACATGCCGTGCACCAGCAGCAGGGGGTCCTTGATCTTGACCGCATCCTCCAGCGCGCCGGACGTCTGGTAGGGCTTCGGGTCGACCGACGGATTGCCGAGATACCGCTCGGTGTAAGCCGTGTCGTACAACTCCCACTTGGTCACCGGCGCAACCGCCGCGCCCGCCGCGAAGACGCCCGGCGCCTTTTCCAACAGCTTTAGCGTCATGTAGCCGCCGTAAGACCAGCCCATCACCGCCACCTTGCCGGGATCGACGAACGGCTGGCGCTTTAGCCACTCGACGCCGGCCAGCTGATCGGCCAACTCGGCATCGCCCATCTTGCGATAGATCGCGCCCTCGAACTTGGTGCCGCGACGGTTCGTGCCGCGATTGTCGATGGTGAAAACGATCCAGCCCTTGTCGACGAGCGCCTCATGCAACGGCAGCGCCTTGTACCATTCGTCGGTCACCTGCTGCCCGTGCGGCCCGCCATAAACGTAAAAGAAAACCGGGTAGCGCTTCCCGGCGACCAGCCTGGGCGTCAGCATCCGGTAGTGGAGTGGCGTTCCGTCCGGCCCCGTGACGGTACCGAAGGTCGGCTTCACGTGGCTGTCGACATAGGGCGCGTAGGGATGCGCGGCGTTCAGCGCATTTTCTTCAATCCACGCGAGCCGCTTGCCCGCCGCGTCGGCCAGATACGTTTGCGACGGCTGGCTTGGGTTGGAGCGGGTCACGAGCGCGTGGGTCGCGCCCTTGTCCATCACCGCCTTGTTGTACCAGCCCTGCTCCGTAACCCGCTGCGGCGCCCCGGGCGATTTGTAGCTGACCCAATATAGCTGCTGCTCGATCGGCGTCTCGGCGGTACCCGTGAAATACACCCGCCCGGCCTGCTCATCGACGCCAGCGACATCCTCAACGGCCCAATTGCCGCGCGTGAGCTGCGTCCACTTGCCCGCCTGCCAGCGATACAAATGCGGATAGCCGCTGCGCTCCGACGACCAGATCAGGCTTCCGTCCTTCAACGGCTTGAAATTGTCGTTGAGATTGACCCAGGTCGGGGAGGTCTCCGAAAACAGCATCGACGACTTGCCGGTTGCGGGATCGACGCGCAGCACGTCGAGGCGCTTCTGGTCTCGGCTGAGCCGCTGGACATACAGGCTGCTGCCGTCGCGAGCCCAGTCGACGCGGGCGAGGTAATAATCCGGGTTCGCGCCTAGGTCGGCTTTTACCCGCGACTTCCCGTCCGGTGTCATCAGGTACAGATCGACGATCGCGTTCTTGGTACCGGCGGAAGGATATCGCTGTTCAATCAGCGAGGTACCGGAAGCGCCGATCGCTGCGCGCCGGACAATCTGGACCGGACTCTCGTCAACGCGCGCGACGGCCAAGTAGCGGTCACCAGGCGACCACCAGTATCCGGTGTCGCGGGCAAGCTCTTCCTGCGCCACGAATTCGGCCGCGCCCCAGCTGAGCGTCTTGCCGCCGTCGCTTGTCAGCGCTCGCTCCTGTCCGCTCGACGCGTCCATCACGTACAGATTCTGGTCGCGCAGGAACGACAGATAGCGGCCCGTTTCCGAAACCTTCGCGTTGATCTCTGTTGCGGCGGTGCTGGTCAGGCGACGGACCTTGCCGTCAAGCATCGCCTGATAGAGATCGCCATCGATCGGAACGAGGATCGATTTGGAATCCGGCGCCCACCCATATTCGGTGATCCCCTTGGTGCCCGCGATCCGCGCCCGCTCGCGCCGCATCTTCTCCTCTTCGGAGATGGCGCCGCCGCTACCAATCTTCTGCGAATCCACCAGCATGCGTTGCTGGCCCGTCGCCGTGTCGATCGCCCAGAGATCGTAGCGGTCCTTGTCGTCCGCACGGTTCTTCAACAGCGTGACGAAGCGTCCGTCCGGCGACAGTTTCGCCTCGCGCGGCGTCGGGCCAGCCAGCGACGGGCTGGAGAACACGCGTTCAAGGGGAAGATCCCGGGCGATGGCGGGGGCGGACGCGAGAAGCAGCGCAACGGCTGCGGACCTGAAAATCATGCATACTTGGTAGCGTCGCGCGAGGCGCGCGCAAGCGGTCAGGCGGGCACCGCGTCAAATGCGACGGTCAACCGATAGTCGCGGCTCTTGAACGGGATCGTCCCGTGCCAGAAATAGGACGGGAACAGCACCAGTTCCCCCGGCCGCGGGATCTCAACGCGCCGCGGCGGCAAGTCCAGGCCGAGGCCGGCCTCCGGAATGCCAAAGGCCAGGGAACCGGGCGGTGCGGCGACTTCCGACGGCGTACCGACTTCGGGTGGCAAGGCGATGTGCATTGCCGAGCTTAGCCAGCCTTGCTGATGGATGTGGCTGACGTGAAAACCGCCGCTTCGCAGCCGCACTGACCAGCTGCCGAGGAAACGCGTGCTGCCCGTCGTCCGGGACAGAAACGGATGCGTGGGATCACGGGGAAGGCCTGCAATGCCCGCCTCGACTGCCTGCCGAATCGACGTGGCAAGCTGACGGACGCGCGGGCTGCGCTTGTCGAACAGATTGCCCCTCGTCTGCGTGCCCTGGCGAAGCGACTGATCGGCCGGATGGTCCTGGCTGTGATGAAGCGCGGTCAGCTCTTCAGCGACAGCAGACATGAAGTCTTCGCGGCTGCTGAATTCCGTCGGAGGCTCGAGCGGCACGCGCATCACGAGGCGCTCGTAATCGGCAAGCCAGCGCTCGCGCTCGTCTTCCAGCAAGCGCCAGATGATGGTCAGATACGACCATGCCGCCTGATCAACGGCGTTTGCCTCGGTCGCCGCCAGAGCGTGGCGTTCGGCCGCCTGCAAGTCCCCGGATTTCAGACGGTAATAAGCCGACGGCGATAGCGCCGGAGCGTAACCGGCGGCGCCAAGGGGTTCGATGATTGATAGCGCTTCAGCCGTGTCGCCGGCCAGGCCGTAAGCCATGCCAAGCATCATCCGCATCTCGGGCGAGTCGCCAAACTGTTGCAACGCGATCTTGGACCAGCGCTCGAGCGGGGCGGGCTGCTTCAGGTCCCAGGCCGCCTGAACGGCGGAGCGATAGAGTTCGATGCTCGGTTGACGCCTCAGGGCGTCCTCGTATGCCTGGAGCGCCTGATCCGCTTGCCCAATTTGCGGGAGCAAGCGTGCCAGAAGTTCATGCGCCTCGATGGACGATGGATTCTCGGTCACGATGGCGCGATAGCTTTCCGCCGCTTCCTGCAATCGCCCGACGTCCGCGATCAGATGCGACCTCAGAAGCCGGCTCTCCGGAGCATTAAGGCCGCGCGAAATCGCGCCTTCAAGCAGATCCAGCGCCTCAGCCGAACGATCGAGCAGCCGCAGCGTCACGGCGCGATTATGCGCTGCACTGAGTATCTCTTGGTCAATCTCCAGGGCGCGCTGAAGGCTTGCGTCCGATGCTTCGAGGTCACCCGCCTGCTGTTGCGCCGCGCCGAGCGCTGCCCATGCGGCAGCATTGCCGGCGTTTCTGTCGATCACCTTCGACAGCGCTTCGACGGCAGACGCGGCTTGGCCGGTCGAAAGAAGAGCGATGCCAAGATTGTACCAGCTACTTTCGCTCGTCGGCGCCAGCGCAACGGCGCGTTCGAGCGCGGGCACCGCTTCTGCTGCCCTGCCCGCGTCGATCAGCAGCCGACCGAAATGCGCCCATAGATCGGCCCGCTCGTCATCCTGCTGAATCGCAAGCTGGACGGCCCCGACTGCCTCGGTGGACAGTCCAAGCTGGTCGCATGCAGTTGAATAATTGAACAGCACATCGGGGTGCCGGGCGCCGGCGCGAATGGCTGTCGCCAGCGTCTCGGCCGCCTTCCGCACCGCGCCAGACGCAAGAAACCGCGACGCTTCCTGAAGCGCCGCGGTCTCTGAATACGTCAGCGGAGCCGGCACGACGAATGCCGGTCCAAAGCCGTTAGGCTTCGGTCTTGGCGGCCTCGCGGCGCGGGTCGCGGCGCTCGGCGATACGCGCCGACTTACCGGTGCGGCCACGCAAATAATAAAGCTTCGCGCGGCGAACGGCACCGCGGCGCACGACCTCGATCTTGTCGATGATCGGCGAATAGAGCGGGAAGACGCGCTCGACACCTTCGCCGAACGAAATCTTGCGGACGGTGAAGCTTGAGCCGACGCCCTTGTTGGCGCGGGCGATGCAGACGCCTTCGAACGCCTGGACGCGGCTACGGTCGCCTTCGATGACCTTGACGCCGACGCGAAGCGTGTCGCCAGGGCGGAATTCGGGAACGGGCTTGTCCTGGGTCAGCGCGTCGATTGCTTCGCGCTCCAGGGTCTCGATCAGGTTCATTTCAAATCAGCCTTCGTATCTCGTCGCCGCGCGCCAGAGGGCGGTGCCTGCGATGCGCCCCCGTGGCGCTCGATCAGGTCCGGCCGCCTTAGCCGTGTATCGTTGACCGCTTGCTCGTGTCGCCACGCCGCGATCTTCGCATGATCCCCCGATCGCAGCACTTCGGGGATCGTGCGTCCTTCCCATGTCACTGGTCGGGTATAGTGCGGATATTCCAGGAGCCCTTGTTCAAAGCTCTCTTCCTCTCCGCTGGAGGCCGCGCCCATTACCCCGGGAAGCAGCCTTACGCAAGCATCGAGGATCAGCATCGCGCCAAGCTCGCCGCCAGACAGGATGTAGTCGCCAATCGACACCGGTTCGATGTCCCGCGCCTCGAAAATCCGCTCGTCGAATCCCTCGAAACGCCCGCACAACAGGATCACCCCCTCGCCCGCCGCGAGCTCGCGGACGCGAGCCTGCGTCAGTGGCGCGCCGCGCGGCGTCAGCGCCAGGATCGGGCGGTTGTCGGCGACGCTGTCCACGGCGCTCGCGAGCACGTCCGGACGCAGCACCATCCCTGCGCCGCCGCCTGCCGGGGTGTCGTCGACGCTGCGATGCTTGTCGGTCGCAAAGTCGCGGATGTTCCAGGTATCGAGCGTCCAGGTTCTCTCGCTGAGCGCGCGGCCGGCCAGGCTCGCCCCCAGTGGTCCGGGGAACATGTCCGGGTAGAGCGTCAGGACCGTTGCGCGGAAGGTCACCGCTCGACCCGGCGGCTCGCCAGCGTGGCACCAACGAGCCCGCCAACCCATGCCAGCAGCGCAAACCCGCCTCCGAACGTGACAAGTGCTGCCAGTGCCAGGTCGGTCATCCGCTCGCCTTCGCCGTGGTCGGCGGTCGCCACGATGATCATGCCGATCGCGGTCGCAATGATCGTGATCGCTGGCAACACGACGGCGGCCGTCAGGCGACGCCGGCGCGCCGTCCATTCCGGACGCACCGTTTTCAGCAGCGAAACCAGCGCCGAACCCATGAAAACGGCCATTGCGAAGCCGATTAAAACGAAACCCCAGTTCATCGCCGTAGCGGCTAGTCGGGAACCGCCGGTGCGGCAATCCATTGGGCAGCGAATGGATCAACCCGTTCTTGACTGCCTGATCGTTGGCGGCGGCCCCGCGGGCCTCACCGCCGCCATCTACCTGTCGCGTTATCACCTCGACATCCTGGTGATTGACGGCGGCAAGAGTCGCGCGTCCTGGATACCCACGAGCCACAATCACGCCGGCTTTCCCAAAGGAATTCACGGGTCGGATTTGCTGGATCGGATGAAGGAGCAAGCGCGGCTCTACGGCACGCGTATCGAGGAGGGGCAGGTCACCCGGATCGATAAATGCGACGACGGGACTTTCGAAGCCGAGTGGGGCTCAGGGCCTTTTCGAGCGAAAACCGTTCTGCTTGCGACAGGGGTTACCAACCGCCGCCCGCCAATGGACGAGGAACTGCACGACGCGGCGATGGCTGAAGGGCTGATTCGCTACTGTCCCATCTGCGACGGCTATGAGGTCACCGACAAGAAAGTCGGCGTGCTTGGCAATGCGGAACGCGGACCAGCGGAAGCGATATTCCTGCGTAGTTATACCGCGGATGTCACCCTGATTGAGCCAGATGGCCCGCTAGCCCTCACGTCGGAAGACCGCGAACGCCTTCGACGCGCAGACGTAAAGATGATCGACGGACCCGTCTCGGTGATCGAACCCGGAGAGGGTGAGATCCACGTCGAAACGCCCTCCGGCTGTCTGAGCTTTGCCAGCATCTACCCGGCTCTCGGCAGCGACGTGCACAACAATCTCGCAAAGATGCTCGGCGCCAACCTCAGCAGCGACGATTGCGTTGTTGTCGATGATCATCAGCGCACCAGCGTTCCCGGCCTCTATGCCGCAGGCGACGTGGTGAAAGGGCTCGACCAGATCAGCCACGCCATGGGCGAAGGCGGCGTCGCCTCCACGACGATCCGGAATGATCTTTGCAAGGAAACGCCGCTGTACCGCGCGCCGGCGTCGTCGATGGAGAATGCCGAGGAAGGCAGTTAGGCGAGGAAGGCAGGGTCCAGTACAATGCGCCGGTCCTTGAGGTCCGCTATTCCAGCGCGGTAAGGAATCAGCGACCGCTTGCCATCCGCGAGCTCGATCTCGAGCAGATCGCCGGCCCCGTAGTTCTCGACCGCAACCACGGTGCCGATTTCTGCGCCTTCGGCGTCAGCCGCCGGCAATCCAATCAGGTCAGCGTGATAATATTCGCCCTCCTCGAGAGGAGGGAGGGCTGACCGATCGACCTCGATCAGCGTTCCTCGCAAGGCCTCGGCAGCGGATCGGTCGTCGACGCCCTCGAAGCGCGCGACACCTCCCTTGCCGGCCTCACGAACAAACAGGAGGCGCCGTTCGACGCCTCCTGCAAAGACCATCTTCTGCCGGGCCAGGCTTTCGACGCTATCGCTGAACAGCTTCAGCCGCACCTCGCCCTTGATGCCATGTGCGCCGGCGACCGCGGCAAGCGCGATCCGCTTTTCCGAAGCCGCCGGCGACATGATTACTCGGCCTTCGCGCCTTCCTCGGCGGCTTCCGGCGATTCCTCGGCCGCAGCCGTGGTCTCGGCCGTCGCTTCCTCAGCAGGGCCTTCAGCCGGCTCCTGGCTCGACTCACCCGTCACTTCCGCAGGTTGGTCACCGGCGTCGCTGTTCGGGGTCGCCTCATTGGCGTCCGCCGGAGCCTCTTCGCCAGTCGAAGCTTCAGCCGCGGCGTCCGAAGCGGCCGGCTCATCAGCGGGAGCTTCTTCCTGCGGCGCGGCGGCGGCCTCTGCGGCAGCGGCTTCGGCATCAGCAGCCTTCTTGGCGCGCTCTTCGATACGCTCCTTGGCCTTTTCGCCCGGCTCCGCCTTCTTGGGATTGTTGCGCGCAGCGCGTTCCTTGATGCCGGCCGCATCGAGGAAGCGGAGGACGCGGTCCGACGGCTGCGCGCCGACGCTCAGCCAATGGCTGATGCGGTCCGCGTCGAGCTTCACGCGCTCCGGCGAATCCTTCGCCAGCAGCGGGTTGTAGGTGCCGACCTTCTCGATGAAGCGGCCATCACGGGCGTTGCGGCTGTCGGCCACGACGATCCGGTAATAGGGGCGCTTCTTGGAGCCGCCGCGCGAAAGACGAATTGCAACTGCCATTATAACTTCCTTTCGTAATACGTTCTATTTCTTGATGAATTTGTCGAAACCTGGGGGCAGATTGAATGGCGCCTGGCCGCCGAGACCGGGGAGACCTCCCCCAGCTCCACCGAGCCCCGGGAGGCCGCCCGCGCCACCAGGTCCGCCGGCACCGCCTAGACCCCCGAGGCCCCCGCCACCGCCGAACATTGCCGCAAGCTTGCCGAGGCCGCCCATCTTCTTGAGCCGCTTCATCACCGTCGACATTTCCTGATGCATCTTCAGCAGCTTGTTGATTTCCTGCACCGTGGTGCCGCTGCCCTTGGCGACGCGGATCTTGCGCTTGGCGTTGATGATGTCCGGGCGCGCCCGCTCCTTGGCGGTCATCGACGACAGCATCGCTTCCATGTGCACGAGCGCCTTGTCGTCCTGCGCCTTGTCCATGGCGCCCTTCATGCCCTTGAGGCCCGGCATCATGCCGGCCAGCGCGCCAAGGCCACCCATCCGCTGCATCTGGCGAAGCTGGGCCCACAGGTCGTCGAGGTCGAACTTGCCCTTGGCCATCTTGGCCGCAAGCTTCTCCGCTTCCTCAACCTGAATCGTCTCCGCGGCACGCTCGACCAGGCTGACCACGTCGCCCATGCCGAGGATGCGTCCGGCAACGCGCTCCGGGTGAAAGGCCTCAAGCTTGTCGATCGCCTCGCCGACACCGGCGAACTTGATCGGCTTGCCGGTCACCGCGCGCATCGAGAGCGCCGCACCGCCGCGCGCATCGCCGTCCATCCGGGTCAGCACTACGCCGGTCAGGTCGACTTCGGCCGCGAAGCCCTTGGCGACGTTGACCGCGTCCTGGCCGGTCAGGCTGTCGACGACGAGCAAGGTTTCCGCCGGGTTCGACGCGGCTGCGACAGCCTTCATCTCGCCCATCAGCTGGTCGTCGACGTGCAGGCGGCCCGCGGTGTCGAGCAGGACGACGTCGTAGCCCTGCAACCGCGCCGACTGCAGCGCGCGCTTGGCAATGTCGACCGGCTGCTGCCCGGCGACGATCGGCAGCGTATCGACGCCTGCCTGACGCCCTAGCACCGCCAGCTGCTCCTGCGCCGCCGGACGGGCGACGTCGAGCGAGGCCATCATGACCTTCTTGCGCTCGCGATCAGTCAGGCGCTTGGCGAGCTTGGCCGTCGTTGTCGTCTTACCCGAACCCTGCAGGCCGACCATCATGATCACCGCCGGCGGCGCGACATTGAGGTCGAGCTCGGCCGTTTCGGCGCCCAGCGTCTCGACGAGCGCGTCGTGGACGATCTTGACGACCATCTGCCCCGGCGTGACCGAGCGCAGCACTTCCTGGCCGACCGCTTTCTCGGTGACCTGTTCGACGAAATCGCGCGCAACCGGCAGCGCGACGTCGGCTTCGAGCAGGGCGACGCGCACTTCGCGCATCGCGCCACGCACGTCAGCCTCGCTGAGCGCGCCGCGCCCGCGAAGCCGGTCAAATACGCTGCCGAGCCGATCGCTCAACGTGTCGAACATTCAAATCTCCTCAGTCGATGCGCGCCCATATGGGATGCGAAACGCAAAAATCGCCGGCGGACGAAACCTCGTCGGCCAGCGTGCACCCGTGAGCGCTACATCGATGTCTGTCCTAGGGACCCGGGGGCGCTTAGCGGCATCCGGCCCTAAGTTCAACCGCGGGGCTTGCCGCCTCCCGGTCCACCGCGACCGCCACCGCCGCCGGGCTTGCCGCCACCATTGCCGTTCCCGCCTCCGCCACGCGGCGGACGGCCGCCACGACGATGACCTTCGGCCGGACCACGCGGCGGGCCGCGGCGATCCGGACGCTGCCGCTCCGGCACGCGGTCGATCGGGCGCGACTGCTGCATCTGCTGGCGCGGGCCGACGGCATAGCCTTCCTTCAGCAGCTGCGTGAACGCGGTGCGGGTGGTCTCGGCGATCGCGTCCTGCAATTCCTTGGGCAGGTCGGCGAACGTCACATTGGCGTGGATCGCCTGGACGTCGCGCAGCAGCTGGTTGGGGAGCCCGCCTGACGCGCGCTTCAACGCCGCAATGCCGTCCAGCACCGCGGAGAAGATGATCGATTGCATGACGTCGTTGGCGGCTTTTTGCATTTTGGCCTCGTTGGTGGACTTGGGCATGGACCGCACCTAAGTCACGCGCCCAATGCGGCGCCCCTTCCACAAGATGCATGGCCTCGGCAACGATTTCGTGATCGTCGACGCACGGGATGAGCCGTTTGCGGTGACCCCGGCGCTCGCGAAGGCCCTTGCCGACCGCCGTACGGGCGTGGGCTGCGACCAGCTCATCGTGCTGGAGCCGAGCGATACCGCCGATCTCCGCATGCGCATCTGGAACAGCGACGGCAGCGAGGTCGAAAGCTGCGGCAACGCCACCCGCTGCGTCGTCCAGCTGACTGGCGCCAACGACATCGAGACCGACGGCGGAATGCTCACCGGCCACGCGCTGCAGGGTGAGGTCGAGGTCACACTGCCGGAGCCGCGCTTTGGCTGGCAAGAAATTCCCGTTGCCTATGCCATGGACACCAATGCCCTTCCGCTGGCGTGGGATGGCCTGGAACATCCCATGGCCGTCAACGTCGGCAATCCGCACGTCGTGTTCTTCGTCGCCGACGCCAGCAAAGTGCCGCTCGACGTGCTCGGCCCGCACATTGAGCATGACCCCGCCTTCCCCGAGCGGATCAACGTCAACGTCGCAACAGCTACTGACAACACACTGAACTTACGCACTTTTGAACGCGGCGCGGGGGAAACGGCAGCCTGCGGAACGGGCGCCTGCGCCACCGCCGTCGCCGCTATCGCGAGCCGGCGCGCGCAGTCACCGGTGCAAGTCCACATGGCGGGCGGCACCCTGACGATTGCATGGGCCCCGGGTGAGCCGATCCGGATGCGCGGCAAGGCCACGCATGTCTTCTCGGGCGAACTTGACCTGGACGCGCTGCAGTGAGCGTCGAGACCATCACCCTCGGCTGCCGCCTCAACTATGCGGAGAGCGAGACGATCGCGCGCACGGCGCCGGCCGACGAGGACTGGATCGTCGTCAACAGCTGCGCGGTGACCAATGAAGCGGTGCGTCAAACACGTCAGGCCATCCGCCGCGCGCATCGCCAGCGTCCGGAGGCTCAAATCATGGTCACCGGCTGCGCGGCGGAGCTGGAACCGAAAGCCTTCGCGACCTTGCCTGGCGTGTCGCGAGTCATTGGAAACGCGCGTAAACTCAAAGGCTTGGCAGCCAATGACGTCATGCCGCCAGTTCCCGCCGGCTTCATGGGTCATGTCCGCAGCTTCGTCGCGATTCAGACCGGGTGCGATCACCGCTGCACCTTCTGCTCGATCTGGCAGGCGCGTGGTCCCAGCCGATCGTACAGCTTCGAAATGATCCGCGATGCGGTAGCGCGCGAACTCGATCGCGGCGCGCGCGAGATCGTTCTGACCGGCGTCGACATCACCGATTACGAGGATGGACTCGGTAAGCTGTGCCAGCGCCTGCTCCATTCCCAACCTCGGCTCAAGCGCCTTCGCCTGTCTTCGCTCGACAGCATCGAAATCGACGATGCGTTGCTGGAACTTATCGCCGGCGAGCCGCGATTGATGCCGCACTTCCACCTCTCGCTTCAGGCCGGCGACGACATGATCCTGAAGCGCATGAAGCGCCGACATAGCCGCGCCGACGCGGTTCGGACGGTCGACCGCATCCGTTCGCTGCGAGCGGACGCCACCATCGGCGCCGACCTGATCGCCGGCTTTCCCACAGAAACTGAAGACATGGCCTTGAACTCACTGAAACTGATAGAAGATTGCAGCGTCGTGGCTGCACACATCTTTCCTTTTTCGCCTCGACCCGAGACGCCGGCCGCGCAGATGCCTCAACTTGGTCGCGAAGTCGTGAAAGCCCGCGCAGCGCGCCTCCGTGAAACGGCTGCTGAGCAACGCCGACGGTGGCTGGACGGTTTGGTTGGTTCGACCCAGCCAGTGCTCATCGAGAACAATGGCAAGGGCCACTCCGACAATTTCGCTCCCGTTGCGATTGCGGACTCCAAGCGCGGTGACGGCGGGCCGGCGCGTATCACGTCGTGCGAAGGCGACCTGTTGCAGGCGGTGTGGGCATGAGCTGGCTTGATCGTCTTCGCGGTGGTTTCGCCAAGACCGCCGAGCGCGTCGGTGACAACCTCACCGGCCTGACCAGCCGCGCTGCCCTCGACACGTCGACCCTCGACGACATCGAGGAAGCTTTGGTCGCGTCCGACCTCGGCCCCGAAGCCTCGCACCGCATTCGAGAAGCCATTTCGCGACAGAAGTTCGAGCGGCTCGACGAGCGCGGCCTTCGGTCGATCCTCGCCGACGAGATCGAAAAGATCCTGGCGCCGGTCGCGAAGCCGCTGGAAATTACCGGCTTCCCCCGTCCTCACGTCATCCTCGTCATCGGCGTCAACGGCTCAGGCAAGACCACCACCATCGGCAAGCTCGGCCACTGGCTGCGCGAGCAGGATTATGGCGTTCTGCTCGCGGCCGGCGACACCTTCCGCGCCGCAGCGATCGAGCAACTCCAGATCTGGGGCCAGCGCATCGGCGCGCCGGTGATCTCCGGGAAGGAAGGCGGCGACGCGGCCGGCATCGTGTTCGACGGGGTCAAGCAGGCGACCGCCACCGGCGAGGACGTGCTCATCGTCGACACCGCGGGCCGCCTCCAGAACAAGTCGCATTTGATGGAGGAGCTGGCGAAAATCCGGCGCGTCCTCGGTCGCCTCAATCCGGAGGCCCCGCACGACATCCTGCTCGTGCTCGACGCCACCACGGGTCAGAATGCGCTTGCTCAGGTCGAGGTGTTCCGCGAGACCGCAGGAGTGACCGGCCTCATCATGACCAAGCTCGACGGGACCGCGCGCGGCGGCATCCTGGTTGCCGCTGCCGAAAAGTTCGGCTTGCCCATCCACGCCATCGGCGTCGGCGAGAGCGCGGATGACCTTCGCCCGTTCGATCCGCGCGCCGTCGCCCGCGCCATCGCCGGGTTGCCACCCGAATGACCGCAAGGGCCGAGCCGCAGGGCGGCGCCAAGCTGTTGATCGACCTGGGTCCGCTGCTGGTCTTCTTCCTCGTCAATTTCTTCGCGCCCGTCCCGGCCGTGATGAAGATCTTCGTCGCCACCGGCGCCTTCATGATCGCCATGGTTGCCGCGATGCTGTTTTCGGCCATCCGCTACCGCAGCATCTCGCCCCTGTTATGGTTCTCCGGCGCGATGGTGGTGATCCTCGGCGGCCTGACGATCTGGCTGCACGACGAGACCTTCATCAAGATGAAGCCGACGATCTACTACGTGCTG
Source organism: Sphingomonas flavescens (assembly GCF_030866745.1). NCBI lineage: Bacteria > Pseudomonadati > Pseudomonadota > Alphaproteobacteria > Sphingomonadales > Sphingomonadaceae > Sphingomonas > Sphingomonas flavescens. The sequence goes on from NZ_CP133016.1 coordinate 631,104, forward strand.
GTCGCAGGCCTACTCGCTTTCGGTCTCGCTACCGGCAAGCCGCTGCTGCAGCGGGTATTAGGCTCAGCCTACCCCGGGCTGGACGAGACCGGCTGGAACAAGCTCACGCGCAACTGGGCAATTTTCTTCGCCTGCATGGCCTGCCTGAACGAAGCGGTCTGGCGAAACAGCAGCACCAGTTTCTGGATCGGATTCAAGCTGTGGGGCGCCCTGCCCCTCACCTTCATCTTCGCGGCGGCTAACATTCCAATGCTCATGCGGCACGGCCTCATGAAGGAAGATGCAGTTCCAGTTGAGCCCGGGCCGGTTGAATGAGCCAGCCGATCCTTTCCATCCGCCAGCTGCGCAAATCCTATGGCTCTGGAACGGAAGCGCTGAAGTCCGTTGACCTCGACATCAATCGCGGCGAAATCTTCGCCCTTCTCGGCCCGAACGGCGCGGGCAAGACGACGCTGATCAACATCATTTGCGGTATCGTCACGCCAACATCGGGCGAGGTGCTGATCGACGGCCGCAATTGGCAGTCCGATTATCGCTATGCCCGGGAGCGGATCGGCCTGGTGCCGCAGGAGCTGACGACCGAAGCGTTCGAGCCGGTGCAGCGTACCGTCACCTTCTCGCGAGGGCTATTCGGCAAGCCGCGCGACGACCGCAAGATCGAGGACCTGCTGAAGCGCCTGTCGCTGTGGGACAAGCGCAAGACGATCATGATGCAATTATCGGGCGGCATGAAGCGCCGCGTGATGATTGCGAAGGCGCTGAGCCATGAGCCAGCAATCCTCTTCCTCGACGAGCCAACCGCGGGTGTCGATGTCGAGCTCCGCCGCGACATGTGGGATCTCGTTCGCAAGCTCCGCGATGACGGCGTCACGATCATCCTTACGACGCACTACATCGAGGAAGCCGAGGAAATGGCAGACCGCGTCGGCGTTATCCGCCGCGGTGAGCTGATCGCCGTCGACGAGAAAAGGGCGCTGATGGCGCAACTCGGCCGCAAGACGCTCGACATCATGCTCGCCGACCCCCTTTTCGCCGTGCCTGCCGAGCTGTCCGACTGGAAAGTGAGCATCAAAGAGGACGGGCACGTGCTGTCCTACGAGTTCGACAGCAACGCGGAACGGACGGGCATCGCTTCGCTCATGCGCCGGCTGACCGATCTCGGCATCGCCTACAAAGACCTGTCGACCCATCAATCGAGCCTCGAGGATATCTTCGTCGAGCTGGTGCACCGCCCGAGGACCGACGCATGAACTGGCACGGGATCGCCGCCATCTACCGCTTCGAAATGGCGCGCTGGGGACGCACGCTCTGGCAGAGCCTGATCACCCCGGTGATCACCACCGCGCTTTACTTCGTGGTGTTCGGTTCCGCGATCGGCAGCCGGATGACCGACATGGACGGCGTCAGCTTCGGCAGTTTCATCGTTCCCGGCCTCACGCTGCTGTCGGTGTTTATGCAATCGATCTTCAATGCCAGCTTTGGCATTTATTTTCCGAAGTTTACGGGCACGATCTACGAGCTCTTGTCAGCCCCGATTTCGAGCTTTGAGGCAGTGCTCGCCTACGTTGGGGCAGCGACGACCAAGTCCGTGATTCTCGCCTTGGTAACGATCGCCACCGCGGTGTTTTTCGTCCCCCTGAGGATTGATCACCCGTTCGCGATGGTCCTGTTTCTGCTCGCGATTTCGGCCGGCTTCTGCCTGTTCGGGTTCGCGATCGGCGTCTGGGCGCAGAATTTCGAGCAATTGCAGATCATCCCGATGCTGATCATAACGCCGCTGACTTTCCTTGGCGGTGCCTTTTATTCGGTGAAGGCGCTGCACGAGCCGTTCCGGACGATCACGCTCTTCAACCCGGTCGTCCATCTGATCAGCGGGTTTCGCTGGAGCTTCTACTCGATTGCCGACGTGCCGGTCTGGTCCAGCATCGCCGTGACAATAGCGCTAATCGCCCTCTGCCTCGCAGTGATCGCCTGGATGTTCCGCACCGGCTATCGTCTCAAGCAGTAACAGCATTCTTCAGGGGGCTCATGTTGCGTAAGATTATCCTCTGCTCGGCGATTGCCGTCGTGCTGCCGCTGTCGGCCGTGGGCGCACAGCCGGTCCGGCCGATTCCCCCGCCCATTCCCACGCTCGTCCCACCGCAGCCGCCCCTCGTGAGAGCGAGCGGCCAGGTTCAAACTGGCGAAGGTGTTGTGGACGTCGATCTTCTGGTTCTTAACGATGACGCGGCGCTGCGTTTACGATGGCCGGGCGAGAATGATCGCGAGCTCAACTGGCTGACCAAGCCCGGGGACGTTCTGTCGCTCCTTGCCGACAAGAGAATGGCGTTTCTCTGGGCGCCACTTACCGAATGGGCAGGCCCCGCGCTGGAACGCATGCGTGACCGGCGCCTCGCGAAGCTTCAGGCCGCCGCGGCAGTTGGCGAAAGCGCTCAGGCGGCAGCCGCCACGATCGAATCGACGGTGCGCCCCCGCACCCGCGCCATCCTCCAACTTGCCGGCTTTCTGATCGAAACCGGGCAGCCGAATGAAGCCGAGCGCATCCTGCAGGAGCGCTTGGCAACGATGCCGCTCGCGCGCGACAAATCGCGCTGGAACGAGATCGAATGGTTCACGGTCGCGTCACGGATTGCCACCGCGCGCACCGCGCGGGGCGACATCCGGGGCGCATTGGCTGAATATGATCTGGCGCAAACCACACTCGGTGACAGTCCTTACGCAATCAACGCGCTCGTCAATCGAGCCGCCCTGCTTTTGCGCGATCGACGTTATGCCGAGGCCTTGAGCGTCATCGATCCCGCTTGGAAGCAGTGGCAAGCCACCCGGTCCGACGACAAGGTCGGGGGAAGCGAACGGCAGTTTGCGTGGATCAGGGCCTGTGCGCTCGAAGGCCTCGGCCGACGGGCCGAAGCGGACGAGGCATTTCAGCCGGTTCTGGCGGCCAAGGACAGCTGGGATCGCGATTTCGTCATCGACTCCGATCAGAAGCTGCAAATGCGCGGCCTGGTCTGCATGCGACGGACCGCCGCCGTCAAAGCGATGATCGCGGAAAATATCCGCAACGGCTTTTCGAGCAACGCGCTGCTGATCTTCCAGCCGGCTTATCGTCCGCTTTTCGATGCCGATTTCTGGGCCACGATCACCTCCGACCCGGAACTTCAAAAACTGGTTCGCGAGCGGATGCGGGAACTACCGCCGGAGTTGGCGCCAGCGCTGAACGGCTGGCGCCTCTAAACCTGCCTCCTAGGAGGCAAGCTCCGGGGAATGCGCGCCTTCGCCCTGGTTGGCCCGCTCAAAGCCCTGCCCATCCAGGTTCTGGGCGACGAAATCCCAATTGACGATCTTGGAGAGCACGGTCGACGCGAAGCGCGGACGCTCGTTGCGATAATCGATGTAGTAGGCGTGCTCCCACACATCGAGCGTGAAGAGCGGGACCATGCCCTCATGAACGATGGGCGTGTCGGCGTCGTGCAGTGACGTCACCCGCAATGCGCCGCGGTCGAGCACGAGCCAGGCCCAGCCGTTGGAGAAATGGTTGACCGCCTCTTCCTGAAGCTTGTCGAGCAGCGCCTGCGGCGTCCCGAAACCGTCCTCGATCAGCTTGGCAAGCTTGCCCTCGGGCTGCTGGCCCTGCGCTGGCGCCAGACATTGCCAGAAGAAGCTATGGTTCCACAGCTGGGCGCTGTTGTTGAACAGCTTCTGGTTCCCGCCCGCCTTGGCCTGCTTGACGACCTGCAGCAGCGATGCGTCGCCCAGATCCTTCTCCGCCTGGAGCAGTTCGTTCGTCTTCGTGACGTACGCCCGGTGGTGCTTGCCGTGGTGATATTCCAGCGTTTCCGCCGACATCACGGGGTCCAGCGCGTCCTTGGCGAAGGGAAGTTCGGGAAGTTCGAAGGGCATCGGGCACTCCTAAAGACATGAAGACCGCTCAGCGACGGCCTCGATTGCAAAGCCCCCGCCCGCAGAACTCCCCTCTGCGCTCGCCGCATGAAAATACAAGCCTGAAACGGTCGAAATGAGCGCGAGATCAGGCGGCGCTGTCCTGCAGCTTGTGCCGCTTGAGCGCGTGTCTTAGCTGGTCGTAGCTGAGGTTGAGGGCGGCCGCGGTTGCGCGCTGATTGAAGCGATTCCGCCGCAGGGCGTCTTCCAGCAACTGCCGCTCGTAATCCGCGATCGCTGCACGAAAGTCGCTCGTCGTGGCAATTGGCGTTGGAGCAGCAGCGGGCGTCAACGAAGGCTCCTCGCTGTCGGCAGTGCTCGATGCCGGGGCGATGGGTCTGCTCGAGGTGGGCGCCCACGGCGAATGGAATGGATCGAAGTTGATCTCATCGACCTGCCGTTCGGGGTCCTCGTGCCGGTACACGGCCCGCTCGACGACGTTGCGCAGTTCTCGGACGTTGCCGGGCCAGGAATAGGCTTCCAGCGCGGCGCTCGCCCGCGAGGAGAAGCCCGGCCAGTTGGACCAGTCCAGTTCCACTGCCATTCGCCGGCCGAAGTGCTCGGCGAGCAGCGGCACGTCGCCCTGACGCGCGCGCAGCGGAGGTAGCGTAATGACCTCGAACGACAGCCGGTCGAGCAGATCCGCGCGGAACTTGCCCTTGTCGACCTGCGAGGGAAGGTTCTCGTTGGTCGCCGCAACGATGCGCACGTCGACCTTGACCGGCTTCGAGGCGCCGATGCGGGTGATCTCACCATATTCGACCGCGCGGAGCAGCCGGTCCTGCGCGGGCATCGAGAGCGTACCGAGTTCGTCGAGAAACAGGGTCCCGCCGTCCGCTTCCTCGAACCGGCCATGGCGGGTTTTCGATGCCCCGGTGAAACTGCCAGCCTCGTGCCCGAACAACTCTGCCTCGATAAGGTTTTCGGGCAAGGCGGCACAGTTCATGATGATCAGCGGCCCCGCCCAGCGCGAGGACAGGTGGTGAAGTCGTTCGGCGATCAGTTCCTTGCCGGTGCCGCGTTCCCCAATGACCAGCACGGGACGATTTAGAGGGGCGGCACGGCTCGCCCGCTCGACCGCATCGAGGAACGCCAGGCTCTGGCCGATGAACTGATCGGAACGCTCCATTGATCCCCGTCCGGATTTGGCCGACTGTTGGTGGCGAATCCCACCATTTGGCAAGGATTTTCAGCCTTGGTTGTCGCCATTTTTCGACGAACTACAGGACTTTCGCCCTTTCGTTGATTTTGGCACGCCTGTTGCTTCTTAAAAGGCAAGTTAGGGCCCTAATTCGAATGCGGAGTGCTGAATGAGTATCTTTTCCCGGACGCGGGATATCTTCGCGGCGAACATCACCGAGATGCTCGACCGGTCGGAAGACCCGGCAAAGATGATCCGAATGGTCATCCTCGAGATGGAGGAGACGCTGGTTGAGGTTCGCGCCTCGGCAGCGCGCTGTATCGCGGATGGCAAGGAAATGCGCCGCGCCTTGTCGCGCCTCGACGAGCTGCAGCGCAGCTGGACCGAGAAGGCCGAGCTCGCGCTGAGCAAGGACCGCGAAGACCTGGCGAAAGCCGCGCTGATCGAGCGTCAGAAGGCGGCCGACATGGGCGAAGGCCTCCGCGACGAGATCAAGGTCATCGACGATACGCTGAAGAGCTACGAGGGCGACATCGCCAAGCTTCAGGGCAAGCTTCGCGAAGCGCGCGCGCGGCAAAACGCCATTGCGGTTCGGTACGAAAGCGCGGTCACCCGCGGGCGCGCTCGTGAGCTTCTGAATGGCGGCCGCACGGAAGATGCTTTCAGCCGGTTCGAAATCCTCGAACGCCGCGCCGATTTCGCGGAAGGACGTGCCGATGCGCTCGGGATGACCGGCCCGAAGAGCCTGGAAGAAGAGATTGCCGAATTGAGAGCCTCGGAATCGGTCGATGCCGAGCTGGAAGCCATGAAGGCCGCACTCAAGGCCAAGGGGAAGTAACTGATGGACGAAGTGATTATCCCGATCATGGTGGTCGGAATGCTGTTCATCGGCCTGCCGTGGCTGGTGTTCCACTACATTACCAAGTGGAAGACGTCGGCGACGCTGACGACTGGTGACGAAAAGCTACTCGACGAGCTCCATGAAGCCGCCCGCCGCCTCGATGACCGGCTGTGCACGATCGAGCGGATCATGACGGCCGAAAACCCGAACTGGCGTCAGCAATGCATGCCGGGCCGCGACGACCAGCGTCAGCGACTGCTTGCGGACGGAGAGTGACGATGGCCTACGATCGCTATCCAGCGCCGCAGGAACGCTCCAACCGGCCGCAATATGTGACGGAAAAACCGCAATACCTCAGCGAACAGCCCGCGAGCCGTACGCGCTTCTACCGCGACAAGCGCAATGGGAAGATGTTCGGCATTTGCGCCGGCATCGCCGATTACACCGGGTTTGACGTCGCCATCGTCCGCGTCTGCTTTCTTGCGGCGATGTTCATGAGCGGCGGCGGCATCCTTCCCTTCTACCTCATCGCCGCGATGGTCACGCCAACGAAGCCGCTGGCCCTCGAACGCGTCGACAGCGAGGACAAGCAATTCTGGCAGGGTGTCCGCGCCTCACCAACACGCGCCGCGCGCGACATTCGTTCGCGGTTCAAGGACATCGATCGCCGGCTGGCCGATATCGAAAGCTACGTGACCACCGAGAACCGGTCGCTCGCCCGCGAGATCGAGCAGCTTCGATAAACTTTCAAACAGGGGCTAAAGATGGATTCGTACGCACTCATTCCCATTCTCGGAATTCTTGTTGGCCTGGTCGGCGTCTGCGGCTGGGTACTGACCACCTGGATGCGCATTCGGCATGGCTATCCGCTCGATGGATTCGGCAAGCAGGTCTACCCCGCAAGCGATCGCGAGGCGGTGGAACGGGTCAGACTGCTCACCACCGAAAATGCTCAGCTTCGCGCCGAGATCGGCTCGATCAAGGACCGGCTCGAGACCGTCGAGCGGATCGTAACCGACAAACCCAGCAAGCTGAGCCGCGAGATCGAGGCGCTCCGCATTGGCCAGGAAGGGAATGCGTGATGGGACCGGGTGACGTCATGGCCCTGTTGATCACGGTTTTCCTGCCGACGGTCTTCCTGATTTACATCGCCCGGCGCTTCTTCATGTTCAAAGAGAAGCAGCTGGAGGTGAACGCCCGCATCGCGGCGGAAAAGGCCGCGGAATATGCGACGAGCAACAGCGAGCTGGAGCAGCGTGTGCGTGTGCTAGAGCAGATCGTCACCGACCAGGGCGCCCAGACCGCGGCCCAGATTGAGGCACTCCGCGCGCCGAAGCGGCTAACCTCGTCAGACGTAGCGGCTTGACCGGACGGCCGTTCACTCCGACATCGCGCGCATCGATCCGAAAGACCTCGATCAATGAATGACGTTGCCAGTTGGATTTGGGTGCTGATCCCCCTCGCCGCCATCGGCATCGCGCCGTTCAAGATGTGGCTGCGGATCAAGGAAAAGCAGATCGAGTCCCAATCGAATCTCGCCGCTGAAAAGAGCGCTCAGTACGCACAGCACATGGAGCGAGTAGAAGCGCGCTTGCGCGTGCTCGAGCAGATCGTCACCGACAAGGGCGTTGAAACCGCGGCGCAAATCGAAGCGCTGCGCGACCGTGCCCGCATTCCTTTGGAAGGCAACCAATGAATCCGTTCGAGTTCGTAATCGCCATCATTTTTCTGACCGGCATTTTCGCGCTCATCCGCCAGCGCATGGGTGTCCGCCATATCTGGGAGCGGCCCGCAAGCGAGGACAATCAGGAAGCGCTGCGCCTGCGCGACGAGGTCAAGGAGTTGAAGGAGCGGCTGAAGGTTCTCGAGCGGATCACGGTCGACAAAGAGAATAGTCTGGCCAACGAAATCGAGTCGCTCCGCGACCGCTAGCGATGTAGGGTCGGCCGATGGCTGGCCTTCCCGCGCTCAAGGACATTTTGGAAGAATATGAGCTGGTTGATGCGGAAGATCGCTACCGGCTGCTGATTGACCTCGGCCAGCAACTCGAGCCCATGCCGGAAGCTCTTAAGACCGAGGCTACCAAGGTGCGCGGCTGCTCGGCGTCGGTCTGGGTCTATCCGACAGAGCGTAACGGCCGCTTGCACTTCCTCGCTGACAGTAACGCCGCCATCACGAAGGGGATCGTCGCGCTGGTGCTGAGCGCGGTTCAGGACCGCCCGGCGATCGAGGTCGCGCGGCTCGATGTCGCCGCCTGTCTTGCGCCTTTCGATCTGTCGAAGCAACTGAGCGCGAACCGAACACAAGGTGTCCCCAACATGATTGCACTCGTCCGGGAAACCGCGGAGCGTCTCGCCGATGCGTGACGCCGTCCCGGCCAAGGCCTTCAGCAACCCCGTCCTTGACCACGACTTCCCCGATCCCGCCGTCATTCTGGCTCCGGATGGTTTTTATTATGCCTATGCGACGCAGACCTTGCGCGACGGCCACTGGATCAACATCCAGGTCGCCCGGTCACCGGACCTGATCAGCTGGGAGCATCTTGGCGACGCGTTGCCGACGAAGCCTGCGTGGGCCGGCGAGACGCAGGACTTCTGGGCCCCTTCGGTCATTCGCGATGGCGATCGCTACATCATGTATTACTCGGCGACGCCCGACGTATGCCACGAGCCTCAGCGCGGTCATTGCCTCGCGATCGCGACCGCAACGTCACCCACCGGACCTTTCGTCGACATGGGCATGCCGCTGCTTCTCGGCATGGGGTTCGAATACATCGACCCAATGGCGTTCCACGATCCCGCGACGGGCAAAAATCTGCTTTACTGGGGGTCGGGCTTCCAGCCGATCAAGGTGCAGGAACTCAGCGCTGACTGGATGTCCTTCGCGCCGGACAGCTCGCCGATCGATCTCATCTGGCCGAACCCCGTCGAGAATGCGTTTCCGCGGCTGGTCGAAGCCGCCTGGCTCGTCCTTCGCGACGGCTATTATTACCTGTTCTATTCAGGCGACAATTGCTGCGGCCCCGACGCCGAATATGGCGTGATGGTCGCCCGTTCGCGCAGCGCCATGGGCCCGTTCGAAACGCTGGAGGAAGCACGCGGGGTGCCACACAGCCTGATGCTCGTCAGGAACGAGCAATGGCTGGCGCCCGGCCACAACGCGATGGTCGAGGACAAGGCCGGCCAGCTGTGGATCGTCTATCACGCGATCGACGTGAACCGGCCCAAACAGCGGCAGGAAGATCAGGAGAACAGCCGGCGCATTCTTCTGATCGACCGGGTGGAGTGGCACGACGGCTGGCCGCACGTCGGTACGCCGACCAGCGGCCCCCAACCAGCGCCCGTCACCTAGCCGGCGGCGGCAATCTTTGTGGCTGGCACATCAAGCTCCTCGAAGAGAGCACGCTGCGCCTGCATTTCTTCCAGCAGCGCCGCATCGACATGCCGCGAGCCGTCGGCGGTCACAGTCGACAACAGCCCCGCCTCCGCGTGCCGGCTGTTGTCCCACCCCGGATAGGCTGTGATCGGGTACCAGCAGATCCCGCGCAGATCGACGCCGCGACGTACCGCTTCGCGTGCTTCGCTGCAGACATAGTGGAACCAGGATGGCCTGCCCGATCCTTCGGCGCCCGTCTCCGACAGGAAAACCGGCTTGCCGTAGCGCTGGCCGACTTCTTCCAGCATGTCGGCAAGCGGACGATATTCGTGGTGCCCAAGCGGGATGGTCGGGCCGTCGAGATACCATTGGTTGTGCGGGTAGAAATTAAGCCCGATGGCGTCCGCGAACGCTGGATCGCCGCCAAGTTCAGGCAGCGCCTTCCCCAGGATCCAGTCGTACGCCTCAAACTGCCCCAGCCGCGCCGCTTCCGCGTTGCGCTTCTCGCGGCGGTCGTGGCTGCGCGGCGCGACATGCACCAGCGGCTCCGCCCAGACGATCCTGGTCTCGGGCAATTGCTGCTTGATCGCCCGCGCCGCCGAGATACCGGCCTGCACAAGGTGCCGCTTGAGCCACCCCTTCTCGTCAGGCCCGCAGCGCGGGAAATATCCAACCTCTACCGCCCAGGAGAGAAAATTGATCTCGTTGAGCGGACAGACGGTCGCGGCACGCCCGGAAACGCGTTGCTGCTGCTCCAGCGCGGCCATGGCGAAATCCGTGAAGCGCGCAGCGAAGTCGGGAGATGCCTGGTCGACGTGATCGGGCGAACCGTAATGGAATAAGTCCCAAATCACCTGCACGCCAACCTCTTCGGCGGCTTCCAGCGCGGGCATCCAGCTCGACCAATCGTAGTTCCCGGGCGACTTCTCGACCAAATGCCAGCGCACGCCGTCGCGCAGCGTCGCGAGACCCAGGCTTTTGCACAGGCGATAATCGCGCTGGACGTGGCGATCGTGCGTGGTCGCCCGGATCAGGTCCAGCCGCACGCCGTCCTTGCGGCGATGGGACGAGCATTCGAAGCCCGCCATGAAGAAGCTGTCAAAATTCATTGCTAATCATCGGCCCCAATGACCGCCACCAATGCACGAGCGGCGGTTTTGAGCCAAACAGCCGTGCTTAGGCCGCCTTGCCATTCTTGCGGTCTTCGGCCTTCCGGAGGACGTCATAGGCAGCCTGAACCTGCTTGAATCGCTTCGCGGCCTCTTCGTTCCCGGGATTAGCATCGGGGTGAGTTTCCTTGACCAGGCGCCGGTGCGCGGATTTCACGGCGGCGAAATCGGCATCGCTTTCCAGTTCCAGCGCGTCGAGCGCACGCATCTCGTCGCGTGTCCGCGTCCCGTCTCCCGGCCCGGCCCACTTCCACTGCGCCGACTGGCGAAAGCCCTTGGCATCGGTTTCCTCGTCCGCGGCTCGACGGGCCGCCTCCTCCGGGCTCAAGCCCGCGAAGTAGTTCCAGTTACGGTTGTACTCGGCTGCGTGCGGCTCGCAGAACATCCAGCGCTCGCGGCTGTTCGGCGCCTTGGGCGCCGGCCGGTCGCCAACCTCGCTGCACCCCTCGCGGTCGCACAGGCGGATCTTGGCCGCCGTCCGGCCCTTGTCGCCATAGGAGCGCCAGCGAGGAAAGCCCCAGTCGTTCGATCGCGTTTGTTTGGCCATGCTTCCTGCGGTGTAAAACGCCGGTCGCGGAGAAGCGAGCCGACGCGTGAAGAATTTGCCAGAGGGCCTGTAAGCCGGGTTCTGTCCATCGCGCCGTCGCCGGCGTGACTGTGCGGCCATTCCTCTAGGCGACGGGTTGCCCCGCCGCTCCAGCAACCAACCCGGGCAGCGAGCCGGAACCAGGCCCATTTGCCGCCCCTATTCGGTCTTGCACCCGATGGGGTTTACCGTGCCGATCCTGTTGCCAGCATCGCGGTGCGCTCTTGCCGCACCCTTTCGACCTTACCTGGCCGAAGCCCGGCGGTGTCCTTTCTGTGGCACTATCCCTCGACCCCGAAGAGCCGGCCGGGCGTTACCCGGCATCGTGGTCCCATGGAGCCCGGACTTTCCTCGCCCCCGCTTGCGCGAGGCCGCGGCCGCCCGGCCCTCTGGCGGGGCGGATATAAGCTGACGTCGACTAGGATGCCAGCCTCCGACCTATGTATGCATTGGGTGAAACGCGGACACTAGCCTTCCGCACTGCTAACTATCGGCGTTCGGGCGCAAGGAGTGAATTATGAGCCCATCAGAACGGAGGAGGAAGACAGACCTCTTCGAAGCTAATGCCGGACAGGTCCTTGCCCCGTAACCGCTCGATGAAAGCGAGCTCCGCCTCGCCGCTTCGACCGGGAAGTTTCACAATCAACCCAGGCATCGGGCTCGCGATGTTCAAATATTCGAAGCCGCTTTGCAACGCGAGCGCCCTAACCCGCTGAAGATCCTTCTCCTTGCCGGAAAAGCGTAGATGGCAATCTCTCGAGACATTTTCGAAGATCGGCATGGGAGGAGGAATAACGACCGACAGCGGTTGCGCTGAAGACGCTTCAGTCACGGCGCAGATACCAAGCGCCAGAGAAAGCCGTGGATGCATGACCACTCTCTGTCAGAGCTGAAGCGAGAGCTGCAAGAGGGTCGAAGCCGGACGCGAGGCCGATGTCTGCTTTGGGTGGATAGCGACGCTAGCTAACGATCTTCTCGACCCGACAACTTCGTGCAACTTCTTTCGCGCGTAGATCGCAGGATAGGCGCACTTCGCGGGGATAGGCTGAACCGTTCCAGGTCACGCCGCCAACGATCGGATTGCCGTGCCTATCAAAGTCACGGACTTGGAGGCTTTGCGTCCTGCGGATACCGCTGCGGATGCCAGTGACCGCCGCATCGGCGGTGCACGTTCCTTCGTAGTCGGGGTAGCAAAAAGACACATGCTGATCGCGCCTCAGCGTTCCGTTCCGGAAAGGATCGCTTCCCTCGTCACCATAGATGAACATGAAACCTTTACGGACGGCACCCGAGCCATCGTGAGCTACTAGCTTAATCTGAGGCATTGCGGGTGCCCAATGCACGGTTGCGGCGAGTGCGCCGCCCGCGAGCAAAACCATCGTCGCAATGCCTGTGGCGAACAAAGTCATGCGCATGTCTTATCTCCGCCGAGCAATCACCTTCTATGCTGGCGAAGCTAATGTCCGCAATGGGTCGAACGCAGACGCTCCACCGTTGGCGTCGATTACCCGTGGAGACAGAGTAAAAGGAACAGCCCGAACGTTAGTGGGCTCGCGACGATGCCAAAGGGGCCATATGGTCGTTTCGAGAACTCCTCCCGGCTGTCGAACTCCGTGCCGTGATAGAACGGCACCAGCGCTCGTTTCATGATGAGCAACATCAGCGCGTTTCCAAACGCCACATAGAGGCTTCCTGCCGCTAATGCGGATAGCACCACCCCGGCGACCCCCAACTCAACGCCTCGCGTGGCGGCGAAGGTGATTAGAGCGGCGAGCCCGAGCGCACTTAGTTTGGCAAGATTCTCGCGCATCACATCACGCACTAATCTAAGCCGGTTACGCTCTCGCTAATGTCATCTTTGGGTGGAAAGCGGACGTTTTGCCATTGTAGCGAAGCTTAGTTTTCTGCTCTCACTTTCGGCGGAGCTAGCCGCTCACCTAGGAGAACTTTTTCGTTAGCAGTCTGGTAGAATGAGACCCAGTTTACCAAGCTCTGTTCAGCGCTCCTGAGCCGATAAAGCGAATGGACGGCCCGAGCGCATGATTGTGCATCCGAAGCACCCGCACGCAGGGCACTAACCGCCGCTTCGGCGTCGTTGAAAGACACCTGTGCATCTTGAAGGATTGGAATGAGCTGCTGGCCCGTGGCATCCAACTTCCAGTAGTTGTCGACAACATCCTTCGGCATCATCGGCAAGAGGGCGCTATCGCGAACGCCGAGCCATGCAGAGTCGGTGGCGAGAAGGACAAGCGGCCTTTTTACTGGAGGGAAACTGGTGACGTCCAAAGGGGCTCTGCAGCCATTCAGCATGCTAAGCTGATTGTTGACGGCGTTCAGCGACTTGCGGAGGCTCGCCAGATCGAAGTTCATACCATCGCGGTTTTCAAGGCTTTCCCTTCGTAGCCGAGCGGACATCTCATCGACCTGGCTTAAATGATTGGTCCATTCGACGAGTTGCTGCGCGCCGAGTGCGATGAGCACGCCCAGAACGATGATGCCGACCTCCCCGGCAAACTCTCGCCAGCCATGTATTGGCTTCGGTATGCTCAATTTCACGACAACGCCCCCGGGAAGAAGCTACTCGCGTTTATTGGAAATGGCTAATGTCCGCTTTGGGTCGAAAGCGGACATTGCCGCTCGCGAAAATGCTGTCCTGCACGCGATCTTTGCGACAGATCAGTTTGGTGCATGCTTTGCCAATTCGTTGAGAGCGGACACGCGATTTTCGCGCCGTCACCGTGAACATTCGGAACATTCGCCCGACACGACCGCTCGGCCGGATCGGTGACGGGTGTGTTTATTGCGGCCTGGGGAGCAGCAGCGACAGCAGCTTGGCCCGGCACTCGCCGTCGATGATGCCGTCGATCATGTCGGGACGAAAGCGGCGCTGAAACGCGATGACCGCCTTCTGCTCGTCGCTCACGTCGTAGCCGAACCGCTCAAGCGCGAGCAGGAAGCCGGCATCGGTCCAGTAAGGGTCAACCAGATCGCGGCTGGGGCTCGGCAGGGTGAGACGCCGCTTGGCCAGCTCCCACCAGGGGAACAATTCGCCGGGGTCTTCCTTGCGCGCCGGCGCGATATCGGAGTGCCCGACCACATTGCCGCGCCCAACACCGTGCCGGGCCTTGATGTCGGCAACAAGCGGGATGACCGTTGCCATCTGCTCGTCGGGAAATTCGCGATAGCCGAATTCGTGACCCGGATTGACGATCTCGATCCCGATACTGGCCGAATTGACGTCGGTAATGCCTCGCCAGCGCGATTTGCCCGCGTGCCAGGCGCGCTTTTCCTCGTCGACCAGCCGGTACAGCGTGCCGTCTTCGTCGACGAGATAATGACATGATACTTTGGCTTCCGGCGACGTGAGCCGGTCGAGCGCGGCCTCGCCGCTCGTCATGCCCGTATAATGGAGCACGATCATCGACACCGGCAGCAGCCGGTCGTCGAAATTGGGTGACGGCCGCTCGATGATGTCGAATTCCACGCCGCTAAGGCACACGGCTACGGCCGTTCGGTCAAGCCCCCGTCGCGGTGCGGCGGTCAGGGCCCGAGCGTTTATTGGTCCGCGCACCATCCACGAGCCGGTATAGCCCGCGCGCATTGATGTCGGCGCCGAAGCGGGTCGTCTGTCCGATCACCGTCTCGCCCGCGCCAAGCATCAGCCAACCGTCCGGCGCAAGCGCACCGGCAATGCGCTCGAACGCCAGGGTCTTCTTTTCCGCACTGAGATAGAGCAGCACGTTTCGGCACAACACGATGTCGAACGCGCCCGGATGCGGTGCCGGCTCAAGAATGTTGTGAACCTGGAAACGTACTGGCCGACGAAGCGCCTCGACGGCTCGCCAGCCATCGGCGCTCTCTTCGAACCATTTGATCATCTGGCCGATGCCAAGCCCGCGCTGCACCTCAAACTGGCTGTAGGTCCCGGTCCGCGCGCGCTCGACACATCCGCTGGAAACATCGGTGCCGAGCACGTCGATGGTCCAGCCACGCCATTGCTCGGGGTTCTCGGCAAACAGCATTGCCAGCGAATAGACTTCCTGACCGGTGGAGCAGCCGGCCGACCAGATGCGGAGTCGCTTTGATTGAGCGCGAGTCTTCGCAAGCTGGGACAGCACGTTGCGGTCCAGCACATCGAACGGCGCGCGGTCCCGGAAGAAATAGGTTTCGTTGTTCAGGAGCGCCTCGACGACCCGCTGCGACAAGCTTGGCTCGCGGCCCATCACCAGGATGGTGATCAACTCGTCCAGCGTGGCAATGCCGCGTTCGCGCATGAGTGTGGAAAGCGCAGTTTCAATCCGCCACCGGCGACTCATCGTCAGTTGCTGGCCGGTGCGCGCTTCGAGCAGTCCGGCGAGGATGCGGCTTGAACTGTCGCTTATTTGCACGCGGTAAAATCCTCTACGCGGGCGCCGATACGCCGCCCAATCTTGTCCGGCGGCAGTACCGCGCACGCCAAGCCCGCCTCCAGCACCGCACGCGGCATGCCCCACACGGCGCAGCTTGCCTCGTCCTGGGCCATGACACTGCCGCCGCAGTCGATCAGACGCGACGCGCCTTCCACTCCGTCGCGCCCCATCCCCGTAAGGACGACACCCAGTGCGCGCGATCCATAAAGCGAACCTGCCGAGGCGAGCATTGGGTCGACCGACGGCATGCAACCGCTGTTGCTGCGTCCGTGAAGCAAGCGAATGACCGGCGCCGGACTGCTGGGCTCAAGCGTCAGGTGCGCATCGCCCGGCGCAATGAAAATCCGGTCGGCCAACAGCTTCATGCCGTCCTCCGCCACGACGGCGTCGCGGCCGGCAACGACGCCAAGCTGGCGGGCGAAGACCGGCATGAAGGGGGCCGGGAGATGCTGCGTAACGAGGATGGGTATGCCAATCCTTGGCGGAAGCGCGGCGAACAGTGCGCCAAGCGCGTGGATGCCACCGGTCGAGGCGCCGACGGCGACGATGCCGATCGGGTCGACTGGCATGGCCCTGAGGGCGCCCTGCGGGCGGACGGATGCAATGGGCGTTCGCGCCGATTCGATGGACGCGTGACCCAAGGCCTTCAGCTTGGCGACGAGGATCTCGGAGAACTTGCCGTTGAACCGGCCGGTCCCGGGCTTTGGCATCGTATCCGCCGCGCCAAGCGCCAGCGCTGCCACGGTCTGCTCCGCGCCATCGTCGGCAAGCGATGATACGATCATCACCTTTGCGCCGTTGGCCGCCGCGATGATGCGGGGGATCGACTTGAGACCGCCGGCACCCGGCATCTCAAGGTCGAGAATGACGATGTCCACCTGGCACTCGCCCAGTGCATCGATCGCGTCTTCGGCCGTTCCGGCGACGGCAGAAATCTCGAACGCCGGATCGCTTTCGACCATCCGCGACAACACCGCCCGGGCTACCGTCGAATCGTCGACGATCATCAGGCGGATACGGCGAAGCATATTGCGGGGATCCGTCAGGCGGTCCCGCGATCTGGCGAGCGCCCGCTCCACGGCGGCGCCCTCAGGCGACGCCGACGAGCTGAAGCTTGATGTGCAGCGTTTCGCGGTCGAACGGCTTCATCACATATTCGTCCGCACCGGCTTCCAGCGCCGCGCGGATGTGGGCCATGTCGTTCTCGGTCGTGCAGAACACGACCTTGGGCTGGTCGGAATGACCACGTTGACGCAACAGCTTCAGAAATTCCATGCCGCTCATGACCGGCATGTTCCAGTCGAGCAGGACGACGTCCGGCATCTTTGCTTCGCAGCGGGACAGGGCCTCCTGGCCATCACCGGCTTCTTCAACCTCGAACTCGAGTGTTTCCAGGATGTGCCGCGCAACTTTGCGGATCACCTTGGAATCATCGACGATCAAACAACTTTTCATGCCTGACTTCCCACTCCGAGCGTGAGGCGTGTGATTAAACGCTAAGGGTAACGAAGACCTTAAGCCGCGGCGCGCACGTCGGGTCCGGCGATCAAGGCCGTTACATCGATGAGCAACAGCGGACCCGCCTCGGTCTCGACCATGCCGGTCGCCACGCGATCCCAGCCCGGCTCCATCGCTGCGCGCACGGAAGCAGGTTCGGAAAGCGCCTCGACGACATCTTCGACCTGATCCACGATCAGGGCGTAATGATGTGAATCGAGTTCGATGACTGCGGCCTCGCGGATCCCGTCCGCGCAGTCGGTGTCGCCCAATTCGAGCGAGCGCATGCAATCGATGACGGTCAGCACCCGGCTCCGAAGGGCCGACAGACCTGCGACATGGTGCGGCGCGCGGGGCACCGGCGTGAGCGTTTCAAGCTCGACGACGGATTCGACCGCCGCCGCCGGCAGCGCCACGCGCTCACCCGCGATCGTCACGATCAGCAGCAATTCATTCATCGGCTGTTCCCCCCGGCCGCGGACTTGAGCGCCATCAGCAGACCAGCACGATCGTACCGGTAAATGCTGTCGTCCTTTCCGCCCGAGGCCTCTGCATCGGACCGCAGGCGAATGGTGCGGTTTCTATCTTCCGGTGCCACTTCCGCATCGTGCGACACGATCGCCAGGTCCGCGAGCGCCTTGTCGTCTTCGTCGACCACCCGGTAGCCCGCCGCTTCGACAATCGGGCGAAGCATGTTCTGCATCCAGGGGTCTCCGGCAGGTAGGCGACAAACAGGCGGATTCCCTGTCCTGGCCGCGCAACCGACATGGTTCGCGAACAGCCAGTGCGCGTCGATAAGCTCGGCTGGTTGGTTGTTGACGAGCGATACGCCACTCACCTCGCCGGGCCGGTCGGCGTGAATAATCTCATGTTCGATCGCGGCGAAGTCGATGACCTCCGCGAACGCGTACCCCATCTCCTGCACCCCATCATTGAGGCGGAACAGGCGCACTTTGTCGGCGGCAATGTCGGCCTGGCGAGCACCGGCAAGCGGCAGGATCGTCTCACCGACCTGCACCCTGAGCTGTCCCGCCGCCTCGGTTACCGCGCTTGCGTGAACCTCCTCGATCCGATCGACGATGGCCAGACGGAGCGCGCGACGGCCTCCATCAAGTCCACGGAACAGCAAGACGGGCGTGTCCTGCGAGGGGGGAGAAGCAGCATTTTCAGCGATGCGCGCGCCCCGCTCGAGCGTCTCCAGCCGGATCCCGCCTACTTCCGCGAGCCCCGCCGGATCCATCAGCAAGATCGGACTGCCGTCGTCGGCCAACGTGGTGCCCGCATAAAGACCTGTCGCCATGATTCCCGGCGCTGCAGGCTTCACGACCAGTTCCTCGTGATCGTGAATGCGATCGACCGACAGGGCATAGACGTCGCCTCCGGCCGGACGCAGCACCACAAGTGTCCGGTCTGCTTCGGCGACGTCGCTGTCGAGGCCTAGGATCGTTGCAAGGGAGACTTCAGGAACGCGGCGTCCGCGGATCGTGGCTACTCCGGCGCCGCCGAGATGCTCGAGCGTCACGCTCTCGCCATTGGCGCGAACAATTTCCTCGATGGCGGACCGCGGGATTGCGAAGTGCTGGCCCGCAATCGACACGGTGAGCGCGGGAATGATGGTCAGGGTCAGAGGAACTCTGAGTGTCATGCGGGTGCCTTCGCCCAGTCGGCTGTCGACTTCGACGATCCCACCGATGCGTTCGATGTTGGAACGGACGACGTCCATGCCAACGCCGCGGCCGGATATGGCGGTCACCTGTTTGGCGGTCGAGAGACCCGCTTCGAAAATGAGCGCTAGCTGCTCGCGGTGTGACAGTTGAGCTGCGTCATCCTTGGCAACCGCGCCGCTTGCGATGGCCTTTTCGACCAATTTCTTTCCGTCGATCCCGCGTCCGTCGTCGTGGATGTCGATCAGGATCTGATTGCCGGACTGGCGCGCGGAAACGGCAAGAATGCCGATCTCACGCTTGCCCGCTTTCAACCGGTCGGACGGTGCTTCGATGCCGTGATCGACGGCATTGCGAATGATATGGGTCAGCGGATCGCGGATCATTTCGATCATCTCGCGATCAAGTTCGACGTCGCCGCCTTCGATATCGATCAAGACTTGTTTGCCGAGTTCGGCAGACAAGTCGCGAACCATACGTGGCAGACCGACGAACAGGTTTTCGATGCGCTGCATGCGTGTCCGCGTGATCGCGTCCCGCATCTCCGCAATGATCGAGGACAGGCGCTCGAAGGCACCGTCCACCGGCACGTCGGAGGCCGACTCTCGAAGTCGCCGGGCCAACTCGTTCCTGGCAAGGACCATGTCCGACACGGTACTCATGACCCGGTCGAGTAGCTCGACCGAAAGCCGGATCGTTCGTGGGGCTGCTGACGCTTTTGTAGCCCCTTCTAAAGCAGGAGCGGCCACCGGCGCAGCGGCGGCGCCCTCCGCGCCTCGCTCCAACGACGCGATCAACGCGCTGTCATCGCCGGCCGGCAATTCCTCCCCGGCCTCGATGGCAGCGACCATCTCACCAATGCGATCGATGACGGCCAGCACCGCGCTCACGAGCGCGCCATCAGGGTGGCGTCGACCCGCCCGAACATCTGCGAGCGCATCTTCCGCCGCATGGCTCAGCGCCTCAAGACGCGGAAATTCGAAGAACCCGCAATTTCCTTTGACGGTGTGGACAAAGCGAAAGATGCTATCGAGCCGCGCACGGTCATCCGGCTGCGCCTCCCACGCGACGATCTCCCCGCCCAACGCTTCGAGCATTTCGCGGCATTCGGCTACGAAATCGGCAATCAGGTCGTCCATCGGCGAATTCGCCCCTCGCGCTGCAGTCGAGAGGCTTATGCCGGGCAGGAGTTAATGCGGCGTTAGCCCTGTGCGGGCCGTCGCTGAACGTAAGTCGCACCGATCGTCAGCGCTTCCGCGCTAGCGTCCGACAGCTGGATTTCACCTTCCGCGCTGTCGACAAGATCGTGCGCCAGCCAGGCACAGACGGCGCGAGGTTCGATCTGGCCACCGCCGCCGCCGACCAACGTGTCCCGCAGGACAGGATCAAGCAGGATGCGAGGGCCCTCTGCCCTCACGGCCAACTCCACTTTGTCGTCTCGGCGCTCAGCGCCGACGTCAAGACGGCCTCCGCGAACGAGCGCGTCGCCGGCAATCATCGCCAAGTTCAGCAATAGCTTCACCGCATCCTTCGGCAGCTTCTCCTCGGCGACCCCCCAGCCCAGCTCGATTTTCTTTTCTGCTCCGAACAAGCCATTCAATGCGATCTGCGCCTCGTGCGTGTCGATCTCCTCGCCGAAGCTGCCGGCGGCACCGAATGCCAGCCGGAAGAACTTGAGCTTGTTGGCGGAGGCGCGGGCACTGTCGGCCAGCAGCTCCAGACAACGCTCACGCATCTCCTCGTCAGTTTCATCAGCAAGGAGTTCGATTCCATTGTTGAGTGCGCCAATTGGCGACAGAAGGTCGTGACACAGGCGCGAGCACAGCAAGCTGGCAAGTTCGGTCGGGCTCATCACCCTAGTTTGTGGGGCACGCGGACCGGAGGCGCAAGCTACCCAGGATTGAAGCTTAAATGCCGAATACCCATATCCCAGTCCGGATGGGGGGAATTCAGACGATCGATGTCCGCCTTGCGCCGGCTCATGCAGGCTGGCGTCTCGATCGTGCGCTTGCCGACGCCCTGCCCGCGCTATCGCGTGAGCGGCTCAAAACGTTAATTCGCACCGGCGCCGTCGAGACTGAGGGTAAGCCGGTCCGCGATCCGGCGACAAAGGTCCGCGGAGAAGAGGCCTTGCGCGTCGCAGTGCCGGAACCGACGCCGGCGCACAACGAAGCGCAGGACATTCCGCTGAACATCGCGTTCGAGGATGAGCACCTGCTCGTCGTCGAAAAGCCCGCCGGTTTGGTAGTGCACCCCGCCGCCGGCAATTTCGACGGGACGCTGGTCAACGCGTTGCTGCATCATTGCGGCGGATCGCTCTCTGGAATCGGCGGGGTTGCGCGGCCCGGCATCGTCCATCGAATCGACAAGGATACTTCCGGCCTGTTGGTCGTCGCGAAGAACGATGTGACCCACGAGGGTCTGGCGCGCCAGTTCGCCGCTCATTCGATCGACCGGCGCTACCTGGCGATCGTCAACTGCTTGCCGCTGACGGTCCATGGCACCGTCGATGCGCCACTGGCACGGTCAGCGGCAAACCGGAAAAAGATTGCAATCGTGCCTGAGGGCCGCGGCAAACGTGCCGTTACCCATTGGCGCCGGCTGGAAACCTTGCGCGATGCGGCTTTGGTCGAATGCCGGCTGGAAACTGGCCGGACCCATCAGGTTCGGGTCCACATGGCCTCGATTGGGCATCCGCTGGTGGGCGATCCGGTCTATGGCCGTTCGGGCAAGACCCATGGGAAGATACTGAAAGAATTGCAGTTTCAACGGCAGGCCCTGCACGCAGCGGAGCTTGGGTTTACGCACCCCGTAACCAAGGCCCAGCTGTCGTTTTCCAGTCCCATGCCGAAGGACATGCAGGAACTGTTCAACGCGCTTCGTGTATAGATTATGTGGCAAGGGCGATTTCCCGCGCGTACGGGCGTCCTTGCGAAGGGAGAAAGACGCTTAAGATGGCTACGCAAAAAGGGATTGTCTCGCTCCCCTCGTCCGGTGGGGAGGCCGGGCTCAACCGCTACCTCGCGGAGATCAAGAAGTTTCCGATCCTCAGCCCTGAGGAGGAATATATGCTCGCCAAGCGCTGGCGTGAGCATGGCGACACGGAGGCTGCCGCCAAGCTGGTGAACTCGCACCTGCGGCTCGTGTCGAAGATCGCCATGGGGTACCGCGGTTACGGCCTGCCGGTCAGCGAGCTGATCAGCGAAGGCAATATCGGCCTGATGCAGGGAGTGAAGAAGTTCGAGCCCGATCGTGGGTTCCGTCTCGCGACCTATGCGATGTGGTGGATTCGCGCCTCGATCCAGGAGTTCATCCTGCGCTCGTGGTCGTTGGTGAAGATGGGCACCACAGCCGCGCAGAAGAAACTGTTCTTCAACCTGCGCCGCATGAAAAACCAGATCGATGCCTTCGAGGAAGGCGATCTCAAGCCCGCCGACGTGACCAAGATCGCGACCGACCTTGGCGTCACCGAGGACGAAGTCATTTCGATGAACCGCCGCATGGGTATGGGCGGCGATACCAGCCTCAACGTCTCGCTGAAGGGCGATGAAGGCGGCGAGAGCCAATGGCAGGATTTCCTGGTCGATTCGGGTCCGCTCCAAGACGAGCGGATTGCGGAAGACGAAGAGACCCGCGTGCGCCATGATTTGCTGATGAGCGCGCTGGAAGGCCTCAACGACCGCGAAAAGCACATCTTGATGGAGCGCCGTTTGGCGGACGAGCCGAAGACCTTGGAAGAGTTAAGCCAGGTCTATGGCGTCAGCCGCGAACGGATTCGGCAGATCGAGGTGCGAGCATTCGAGAAGCTGCAGGCGGGGCTGTTGCGTCTCGCCGGCGAGCGGCGACTACTTCCCGCCGCCTGAGCCTTCGTCGCAGGCCAATTGTGGTGCTGCGGCGGTGAGACGCTCGCCCTCGCGAGACTCCTCAGGGCGATCCTGCACCTTGGCATCGCTAGCGACATTGTCCGCTGCCCACGCGCCGCGCCTGCCTAACGGTTTTGGCCTCCCGACGGTGCTGTCGTGCGCCGTCTGGTGCTCAATTTCGCTGTTGAGCTCGGCGCCAAAAATGAAAGCGTAGGCCGATAAATACATCCAGCTAAGCAGGGCTACGACGGTTCCAAGAGAGCCGTACGTGCGGTCATAATTCGTAAAGCGAGCGACGTAATAGCCAAAAGCCACCGTCAGGATCAGCAAGGTGATCGCCGCGAAGATCGATCCTGGAGAGATCCACTTCCAACGAGCCATCGTTCGTGACGGGCCGAAGCGGTACAGGGTTGCCGCGACGGCCGCGCCAAACAGCGTTACGAACAGGTAGCCCGCCGCCTTGCCCGCGAGCACGCTTCCGTAAGACGCCGCCGGGAAAAAACGCTGCAGCCCCGAGACAAGCGCCACCGCGACCAGCGCGACAAGGGCAAGAAGGAGTGCGCCAACCGTCATGCCGACGGCGAGGATGTAGAAGCGTAAAAGGCTCCGCTTCTCCTTCTCCTCGTAGGCGATATTGAGTGCCGTCAGGATCGCTGCGGCACCGTTAGTCCCGCCGTAGATCGCCACGGCGAATGCAAGCGCGATGGCAAAGCCCTTCGTCCCTTCGGAGGCTTTGACCGCATTCATCAGCTGATCGCCAATAAGCAGCGCCACGTCCCGGGGCAGAACGCCAGTGAGCGTCCGCATGTTCGTGATGACCGTATGGGGATCGGCCACCATGCCGTAGCTCAGCACAATCAAGCCCAGCAGCGAGAGAAGCGCGAAGAAACCGTAAAAGGCCACCCCTGCGGCAACGATTCCAACATTGTCGTCCCACGTTCGCTTGTAAGTCCGCGCCGCAATGTCCTTCCACGCTGCGGCCGGCATTCTCCACGGCGACTTCGCGAGATGCCCTTTGGGATCGATCATGGCTGCACAACAGCAGCGGCCCGATGCCGTTCCGCGACGAACCGTCAGCGATATTGGTAAGACCTCTTGCCAATCGCCGAAAACAGGCGGACGGTAAATCTTTCCAGATCGGCGCCGAAGCGCCTCTGAGAGAGCGGCTCGAGCGCCCGTGAACCGGACGAAGGAGAGTCGCATGGCTGGAGAATCTGCAAAAGGCACCCGAGTGATCGCGCTGGTGGGACCCGCCGGCGCGGGAAAGACGAGCCTTGCCGAGGCAATGCTGTTTGCAGCCGGTGCGACCGATCGCCTGGGATCGACGGCCAACGGCTCCAGCATCGGCGATTTCAGCGCGGAAAGCCGCCAGCGCGGTGGGTCGACCGAACTCAACCTCTATCATTTCGATTATCTCGGCGACCATTTTGCCATTCTGGACTGTCCCGGTTCCGTTGGCTTCGCTGCCGATGGCGCCAGAGCTCTCGCGATTGCTGACGTCGCGATCGTTGTGGTCGACCCCGATCCGGCGCGGGCGCCGCTTGCGGCGCCGGCGCTCCGCGCGCTTGATGAGCTGGGTATCCCACACCTTATCTTCGTCAATCGCATCGACCAGGCGCATGGCCGCATTCGCGACCTGCTGACCGCCCTGCAACCGATGAGCGTCTCTCCCCTCATCGCACGGCAGGTGCCGATCCGCGAAGGCGAGAAGATCAGCGGCTTCGTCGACCTGGCGTTGGAATATGCATTCAAATATCGCCCCGGCCAGGAATCCGAACGGATCGAAATCCCTGCGGACCTCCATGAGCGTGAAGCGGAAGCCCGCGCGCATATGCTCGAACAGTTGGCGGATCACGACGACGAGTTGCTTGAGCAACTGCTGATGGACGAGGCGCCATCCCGCGAGAAGATCCTCCAGGACCTCGCGCGCGAAACCGGCGACAATCTCGGCGTCCCCGTCCTGTTCGGCTCGGCGAACAGTTCCTGGGGCGTGCGCCGGCTGCTTAAGGCAATACGGCACGAAGCGCCGGGCCCGAGCGCCGCAGCCGACCGCCTGAGCGTTTCCAAGCCGTCGCTCTACGTGTTCAAGATCATTCACGGATTGATCGGACGGCTTGCCCTTTCGCGCATGCTGGGCGGCCGCATCAGCGAGGGTTCCGATCTGAAGACGGCGTCCGGGGAACACGCCCGGCTCGGTGCCCTCTTCCATGTTCAAGGCGAGAAAACCGCAAAGGTCGGCGAGGCCAACGATGGCGACGTCGTTGCGGTGGCGAAGATCGACAACGTTCGAGCCGGTGAATGGCTCGGCTCAGGCAAGCTGCCGCCGTCCGTCGACATCGGCTATCCAGCGCGCAATTGCGCGATCGCAATCGAGCCGGCCGACCGCAAGGATGACGTCAAGCTATCCGGTGCCTTGCAACGGCTCAGCGAGGAAGATTCGGCGCTAATTATCGAGCATGACGACCATAACCACGAGATCCGTCTGCGTGGCGTCAATGACGAGCATCTGAACACGGTTCTGGCGCGGCTGAAGCGGCGTTATGGCGTCGAGGTCAAAAGCCATCCACCCAGCGTCGGCTATCGCGAAAGCATCCGGAAATCGGTGACCCAGAAGGGTCGTCACAAGAAACAGTCCGGCGGGCATGGCCAGTTTGGCGACGTGATCATTGAGGTGAAGCCCCTCCCCCGCGGTTCGGGCTTCGTCTTCGAGGAGCGCATCCACGGCGGCTCCGTGCCCAAGCAATGGATTCCAGCCGTCGAAGAAGGTGTTCGCGAGGCCATGACCAAGGGCCCGCTTGGCTTCGAAGTGGTCGATTGCGCGGTCAGCCTTGTCGATGGCAGCTACCATAGCGTCGACAGCTCCGAACTTGCCTTTCGCCTCGCGGGCCGCATCGCCATGCAGGAAGCGCTGAACGCAGCGGGACCCCACTTGCTGGAGCCAATGCACAAGCTCACCGTCGTCTGTCCCACCAATGCCACGAGCCGCGTGACTTCGGCCGTAGCCGGGCGCCGCGGGCAAATGCTCGGCATGGCACCCCGCGACGGTTGGACGGGCTGGGACCGGATCGAGGCCCTCATTCCAGAGGCCGAGTTATCGGGCCTGGAGGCGGAGCTTCGCTCGCAAAGCCAGGGCCTTGCAACGTATGAAGCCCAGTTCGACCATCTCGCCGAACTGAACGGACCGCTGGCGGAGAAGGTCGTCCAGCAAAGGATGCCTGAGCCGGCGTAGCTTGCGCTCGCGGCCATGGCGGCTACGGCGCGGGAATGAGGCACTGGTTCAAAGACCAGCATTTCCGCTCGCTGCTCAAGAACACGAGCTATCTCGGCGCGTCGAAGATCGTTGCCGCGGTCTGCGGCGTAGCAACGCTGGCCCTCGCGGGCCGCGGGCTCGGCGTGCTGCTCTTTGGCACGCTGATCCTGATCACCAGCTACGTGAAGGCCGTTAGCGGCATTGCGAAGTTTCAGTCGTGGCAGCTTATCGTTCGCTACGGCGGTCATGGCCTGTCGCAGGGCGACCCCGAGCATTTCAAGGTCGCGACCGGGTTCGCCTTCGCGCTCGATGTCGTCAGCGGGATCGGCGGAATGCTGGTCGCGGTCATTCTCTTGCCGTTCATCGGCAATTGGGTCGGCATCAGTCCGCAGTACCTGTGGCTCGGCATGGCCTATTGCGCGCTTCTGCCGATCATGACCTCGGCAACCCCCGACGGGGTGCTGCGCGTTCTCGATCGGTTCGATCTCATCAGCTGGTCGGGCACGTTGAGCCCGATCGTCCGCGCAGTGCTTGCCGCGATCGCCTTCGCCACCGGCGCCTCGTTTCCTGTCTACGTCGCAATCTGGTTCGCAACCGACCTGATCGGCAATCTCTATCCCTGGTATCTTGGCTGGCGTGAGCTCCGGCGCAATGGACTCCTGGATGGCATCCGCCCAACTCTGCGGCCGGCAGCCCTCGAGGGCGCCTGGCGCTTTGCCATCGACGTCAATCTGGCGAGCAGCGTGCAGGCAGTCTGGGGACCTATCGGGCGACTGGTCGTGGGCGGGCTGCTCGGCCCGGCTGGCGCGGCGTTGTTCCGCGTTGCATCGACGCTCGCTGACAGCGCGCAGAAACCGGCCGATCTGCTGGGCAAAGCTTTTTACCCCGAAATCATGCGGATGGACCTGACATCAAAGAAGCCATGGAAGCTCATGCTCCGCGGCACCGCGCTGGTCAGCGCGGTCGCTGTGCTCGCAATCCTCATCCTGCTGGTCGGCGGGAAGCCACTGATGGTGCTGCTGTTCGGCAAGGATTTCGCCGGCGCCTACGTGCCCCTGGTCATCATGATGATCATCCCGTTACTCGGCATCTTCAGCTTCCCGTTAGCGCCGATGCTTTACGCCCTTGGTCGCTCGGACGGACCGCTAAAGGCAAAGCTGCTGGGGAGCGCGTTGTTCTTCATTACCATCGCGCCGCTCTCGTGGCGCTGGGACGTCATAGGCGCCGCCGTGGCGCTGGTCTTGGCCAATGTTGCCAATACTGGGGTGATGTTGCTCCAGCTCCGCACGGAGCACCGCCGCGTCCGGCCGCGAACGACCTAAAGCTGCTGCTCCTCGAAACCGCGCTCCTTAACCAGCCGATCAAGGTCCACGAGCGTCCGGAGTAAAGTCTCCATCCGATCGAGCGGCCAGGCGTTCGGACCGTCCGACTTGGCGTTGGCGGGATCGGGGTGCGTTTCCATGAACAATCCCGCGAGGCCGGTTGCGACGGCCGCCCGGGCAAGCACCGGCACAAACTCGCGCTGTCCGCCGGAGCTGGTCCCCTGTCCGCCTGGCAGCTGAACGCTGTGCGTGGCATCGAAAACGACAGGACAACCGGTTTCCCGCATGATCGCGAGACTCCGCATGTCGCTGACCAGATTGTTGTAGCCGAATGACGCGCCGCGCTCGCAGACCATGATAGTCTCGTCTGCGACGCCCGCGGCCCGCGCGGCGCCACGCGCCTTTTCGACCACGTTTGCCATGTCCTGAGGCGCCATGAACTGCGCCTTCTTGATATTCACGGGCTTCCCCGAGGCCGCAACCGCATGGATGAAATCCGTCTGCCGCGCCAGGAAGGCCGGCGTCTGGAGGATGTCGACAACCTCAGACACTGGCGCGATCTGCGAAACGTCGTGGACGTCGGTCAGGACGGGCAGACCCAGGGCGTCTTTGACCTTCTCGAGCACGCGAAGGCCCTCATCCATCCCCGGCCCACGATAGCTTCTGTCGGAAGATCGATTGGCCTTGTCGAAGCTGGATTTGAAGATGAAGTGAAGGCCCAGCCGTTCCGCGATTGCCTTCAGTCGCTCCGCAGTGCGTAATTGCAGCTCTTCGCTTTCGACCACGCAGGGCCCGGCAATCAGGAACAGGGGCTGGTCGAGCCCGACGTCACGTCCGCAGAGTTTCATTGTGCTCCCCTAGGCGAGGGAGTCGACAATCGCCACAGGCTGCCAGTCGCCCAGCCCGTGGTCGGCGCCGAAGTTCTCCGGAAATTGCTCGCCTGCATGGATCCCGCCAGTCACGAAGACGGCGTCGATTCCACGGCGAGCAGCGCCGAGCATGTCGGTCAGCAGCCCGTCCCCGATCGCGAGCACCTGTGCGGCGTCAGGATCGCCGGCACGGCGCAGGGCGTGCTCGTAGATTGCTGAGTGGGGCTTTCCGTACCAGGCAACTTCGCCGCCAAATGCCTCGTAGACGTCGGCTAGCGCGCCCGCGCACGGCTCGGAAACACCGCCGCGGATCACAACCCGGTCCGGATTCAGGCAATGCAGCGTCACGCCGCGCGCCGCATATTGCTCAAGTTCCTCTGCATACTCAGCCACCGTTGGCTTGTCTTCACTAAGGCCGGTGCAGGCTAGGTTCGCGAACATCTCATCAGCGGCGATCCGCACGCCGCGGCCCTCGAGCACCGCCCGATCGCCCTGCGTTCCGATGAAACCGACCGGCTCATTGAGCGCACGCAGGCCCTCGATACCTGCCTCGCCGCCCGTTTCGACAAAATCATAGGCATCCCTCGGCAGTCCCAGGCGCGCAAGTTGCGCGTCAACCTCATCAGCCGTTCGCGGCGCATTGGTAATCAGTACGACGCAGCGGCCCTCAGTCCGCCAAGCCCGTAAGCGTTCCGCCGCACCGGCGTACAGCGTCACCCCGTCATGGACGACGCCCCAAATGTCGCACAGGATAAGCCGGTAGCGCGCGTCCAGCGCGTCGAGGCTGCTCACTCGAGCCCTGCATCGACGAGCGCCTGCTCAATCGCCTCCATGTCCTCCGGGTTGTTCAGCTCGCGCAGTGCGAACGGCGGCGTCGCCACATCGACGACGGCAATCTTGATGCCGGCCGCCAGGAAGCGAAGCTGCTCGAGCCCCTCAAGCATCTCCAGTTCGCTCATCGGAGCCGAGACATACCGATCGAGTGCTTCGGGCCGATAGGCGTAAACGCCAACGTGCAACCGCACCGGTGACATCGCGCCCTCCAGCGCTCCCTTTGGAAGATGGGGGATCAAGCGCTTGGAAAAATAAAGTGCGTGCCCTTGGTCGTCAGTAACCACCGACGTCCCGCCGACCCGACCGACGGCCTCTTCGTCCTGAAGCGCGCGAGCCTCGCTGCTGCGAAGCCGCATGGCCGGGGTGGCGACGAGCGCATCCTGGTCCTGATCCATCCGGCCGATCAGCGCTTCGACGAACCCGGGCGGAGTCAGCAGCGCATCGCCCTGAAAATTAATGACGAGGTCGGGGGCGTGCAGCGACTTCAGCGCCTCTGCGCAACGTTCGGTGCCATTGCGGCATTCCGGCGAGGTCATGATCACGCCAACACTGAGGGCTGAACATGCGTCAGCGATGCGGTCGTCATCGGTCGTCACGAAGACTTCGGAAACGCCCGCTACGCGCCGCGCTGCCTCCACGCTCCGCTGAATCAGCGACTTTGCAGCTCCGTTCGCCCCCCTTATTTCCGCCAGCGGCTTTCCTGGATAGCGCGTCGATTGATAGCGCGCCGGGATTAGGATGACCGACTTCATCGGGCGGCGGGGCAGTCGTGGATGTGAAGCACGCCGACCGGTCGTTTTCCGCTCTCCTGCTCATCGACCACGAACAGCGCCGTGATCTTATATTCGTCGAACAGTGGCAGCGCGTCATCGATAAGATCGTCGGGGTGCACCGTCTTTGGATCGCGGGTCATGAAGTCTGCTGCAGGATGATCAAGGCCACGCTCGATGTTACGGCGAAGGTCACCGTCCGTGATTACCCCGATCAGAAAGCCATGTTCGTCAGTGACGCCAATTACCCCCAGGCGTTTGGCCGACATCTCGACGATGGTGTCGTGCATCGAGCTATCGGCGCGCGTTAGCGGAATTGCATCTCCGCGGTGCATGAGGCGGTGAATTGGGCGGAGGCGCGATCCCAGGGAGCCGCCGGGATGAAGCCAGCTGAAGTCGGTCCGGGTCACGCCCTTCTGCCGCATCACCGTCATCGCGAGCGCATCACCGAGCGCGAGCGTCATCGTCGTCGACGTCGTGGGAGCTACCGATTCCGGGCCCACCTCGGGCCAATGCGGCAGGAGGAGCGTGGCGCTTGCTGCGTCGGCGAGCATCGTCCCGGGATGGCCGGTAATGCCGATGATCGGGATCTGCGCACGCTGGAAATGATCGATGACCGGCTCGAGCTCCGCCGTCTCACCGCTCTGGGAAATGAGGATCGCGACGTCGCCCTTGGCCGCCATGCCCAGATCGCCGTGGATCGCCTCGGCCAGGTGGAGGAATACCGCGGTGGTCCCGGTGGACGCGAAGGTGGCGGCAATCTTGCGCGCCACGTGGCCCGACTTGCCGAGCCCGCTGACGATGAGCTTTCCGCGGCAGTCGTAGATGAGGGAGATGGCGCGTTCGAACGGCTCGCCCAAGCCGTCGGCGAGCGCATCGAGCGCCCGCGCTTCGTCGTGAAGGATCGCCCGTCCAAACTCGAGCACGCCTACCGGGGACGGATTGTCCGCTGCCATGATGCGCGCCCTAGCCACCTGCCTGCCCGCTGTGAAGCGCTTGACGTCAACAGCCGCAGCGGCTTGGGTCGGCGGCTTGAGGGGAGCCACATGGCCAAGAAACTGACGCGTTACATCCTGATTGCCTTGGTGCTGGGCATCATCGCCGGCTGGGCGATCAACGCTGCGATCGACGACGGCACGCCGGCCAGCGCCGCGCACCTGAAGTCGATTGCGGACTATCTGAGCATCGTAACCGCGCTGTTTCTGCGATTGATCAAGATGATCATCGCGCCCCTCGTTTTCTCAACGCTCGTGGCGGGCATCGCGCACATGGGTGACGTCGCGGCGCTCGGGCGCGTGGGCGTGCGCTCTCTCGCCTGGTTCATTTTGGCGAGCCTCGTCTCGCTGACGCTGGGCCTGCTGCTGGTGAACTTCCTTCAGCCAGGCGTGGGCCTGTCGCTGCCGATCCCTCCGACCACTGCCGCAAGCGGAGTGGATGCTGCCGCCTTCAACCTGAAGGACTTCGTCACCCACCTCGTGCCCGCATCAATCTTCGAGGCAATGAGCAAGAACGAGATCCTGCCGATCGTCATCTTCTCGATCTTCTTCGGCGTCGCCCTGACGGCCATCGGGGAAGCCGGGCGCCCAATCGTCAAAGGCGTCGAATCGCTGGTGAAGGTCATGCTGCAGGTGACCGACTACGTGATGCGCTTTGCGCCCTTCGCGGTGTTCACCGCCGTAGCCAGCGCCATCGCCGAAAAGGGCCCGGAAATCTTGTTCACCTTCGGAAAGTTCGTCGGCAGCTTCTATCTCGGCCTGGCAATCCTCTGGTGCCTGCTGATCGGTGCCGCGTTCGTGATCGTCGGTGGCCGGACCCGGCACCTGGTTCGGTATATCCGCGATCCGGTCGTGCTTGCCTTCTCCACGGCGTCGAGCGAGGCAGCTTATCCCCGGACGCTTGAGGCCTTGGACCGGTTCGGTGTGCCGCCGCGAATCGCCAGCTTCGTCCTGCCACTCGGTTATTCGTTCAATCTCGACGGCTCGATGATGTACATGACCTTCGCGACGATTTTCATCGCGCAGGCCTATGGGATCCATCTGAACTTCGGCCAGGAGATGACTATGCTCCTGGTAATGATGGTAACGTCGAAGGGCATGGCCGGAGTACCGCGTGCCAGCCTCGTCGTCATTGCCGCGACGTTGGGCATGTTCAAGATTCCCGAAGCCGGACTTCTGCTCATCCTCGCAGTCGACCACTTCCTGGACATGGGTCGTTCGGCGACCAACGTCGTCGGCAATGCCGTGGCCTCGACGGTCGTCGCCCGATGGGAGGGCACGCTCGACGCGCCTGAGCCTGCGGACATCGAACCACCGCATGCGCCGTCCCACCGCCCTGGCCCGGCCAAGGCGGAGGATCATTTCTAGGCGAAGGGCTGGTCGATCGACGGAGGCGGCGTCGTGAACCACTTTGGACCGGCTTCCGTCATGTGGAAGCAGTCCTCGAACCGGATGCCGAACTTGCCGGGGAGGTAGATGCCTGGCTCGTTGGAAAAGCACATGCCCGCGGCAAGCGGCGTCATCTCGCCGTGGACGAGATTGACCGGCTCATGGCCTTCCATGCCGATGCCGTGGCCGGTGCGATGGGAGGTTCCGGGCAGCTTGTACCCGGGGCCGTAGCCCCAGCTCTCGTATGCACGGCGCACCGCATCGTCGACGCTGCCCGCCGGCGCGCCGACCTTCGCGGCGGACATGGCGATGTCCTGACCACGACGGACCCGTTGCGCGACCTTGCGCTGCTCGGGTGTCGGGGCGGCGCCAAAGATGAAGCTGCGCGAGATATCCGATTGATATCCGTGCACAGAACAGCCGCAATCCATCAGCACCACTTCGCCGCGCCGCACTGCCTGCGGCTTATGGCTCCCATGCGGATAAGCCGAGGCTTCGCCGAGCAGGATCAAGCCGCCGTCATAGGCGCCACCCATTCTCTTGTGCGCAGCCGCGACCAGCGCATCGACATCGGCCGGACTCATGCCCTCGCGCATATGCTGTCCGGCGTATTTCAGCGATGCTTCGGTGATATCGGCTGCCGCCTGCATCAGAGCGAGTTCGGCGGGCGTCTTGATCATTCGGCAGCCGCGAACAACCGGATTTGCGGTCACCGCCCGCAGCTTCGGAAGTTGCTGACGAAGCCTGTCGAAGATGAAGAAGCGGTCGGTTTCCTCAAAGCCCACGGCACCGTCGGCCACGCGCCGTTCGCGAAGGACGTCAGCGACGAATTTCAGCGGCTCCTCGTCTTCGTTCCAGGTTCGGATCTCCGCCGGCACCGAAAGACTTTCCGCTACCGAAGGGCGCTCGAAGAACGGTGTAACGATGATGGGATCGCCCCGCATTGGGATGACCGCGGCGGTGAGGCGCTCGGAACGCCACCACTGCACGCCAGTGAAATAGTCGAGGCTGGCGCCGGGCTCGACAATGATCGCGCCGATGCCGTGCTTCGCCATCAGCGAGCGGGCCTTGGCGAGACGCGCCAGACGCTCGGCCGAAGTGATCGGTGGCGGTAGCGTAATCTTCGGCAGCTCGTCAGCGGCCTGGGCAAAGACGCGGTCCAGCGGCACGGTGAGCGCTGCGGCCATGGCTCCCGCACCTTGCAGGAAATGGCGGCGGCGAACTTTAGTATCGAGCATCGAAGAACCCCCGAAAGAGATCCGGCACTGTTGCACGGCGCAAGGCAATCGGCCAGCAGGCGCCGCTCCATGTTCGACTCCCTGGCTCATGACGGCGTGAAGCGCCCCGGCACCCGCGAGATGACCTTCATGCTCGCGGGGTTAATGGCGCTCAACGCGTTCGCAATCGACGCCATGGTTCCCGCGCTGCCGGCGATCGGCGATTCGCTTCGAGTAACGACGGAAAACGACCGTCAGCTGGTAGTGATCGCTTACTTCGTCGGCTTCGCCTCGACCCAATTGTTTTGGGGACCGCTCGCCGATCGGTTCGGGCGCAAGCCGATCCTCGCCGCCGGGATCAGCCTGTACACCTTGTTCGCCCTCCTCTGCGCGTTCGCAGGCACCTTCCCGCTGCTGATCGCCTCGCGGTTCGCAATGGGCGCCTCGGCCGCGGTGACACGGGTGCTGGTGGTCGCCATGGTGCGCGACCTGTTCGAGGCCGAAGCCATGGCGCGCGTGATGAGCCTGGTGTTCATGACCTTCATGCTGGTGCCGGTGCTGGCACCGAACATCGGGCAAGCCATCTTGCTGGTCGCCTCCTGGCGGGCAATCTTCATCGTGCTTGCCGGATACGCCCTTCTGATGCTGGCTTGGTCGGCGTGGCGTTTGCCCGAGACGTTGCACCCTGAATTCCGTCGCTCACTGCGATGGAGGGAAATGGGCGGCGCGATGATGGAAGCGGTGCGCGATCCCCTCTCTCGCGGCTACACGCTGGCGCTCGCCTCGACCTTCTCGGCCCTGATCGCCTATATCTCGTCCATCCAGCAGATCGTCTTCGATGTGTTTGACGAGGGCCGCTACATCGGACTGGTGTTCGCGGGGATCGCGGCGCCGATGGCCCTCGCCTCCTGGCTCAACTCCCGATTCGTCGGACGCTTTGGACTGCGGCGGGTCGGGCACAGCGCCGCGGTGATGTTCGCCGTCATCACCAGCCTGCACGCGCTGATCGGCCTGACGGGACATGAGAGCCTGCCGGTGTTCGTGGTGATGCAAAGCCTGGCGATGGCGAGCTTTGCCTTTACCTCGTCCAACCTTGGCACGCTGGCGATGGAGCGAATGGCGCCGATCGCCGGCACCGCTTCATCGATCCAGGGTGTGGTCGGGACGCTGGGCGCGGCGATTGTCGGCTTTGCGATCGGCCAGGCGTTCGACGGAACGGTGCGCCCGTATCTGATCGGCTGCGCGCTCGCTGCCATCGCCGCGCTCATCATCATCGTGCTGACCGAGCCGAAGCGGCTCTTCGCCCGGCTCGAGCCCAGCCGGCCGGCGACCTTCGGTGGCTGCGATCCCGAGGACCTTTGCTAGACCAGCTTGGCGGAAAGCGCATTGGACCGCTGCCCGCCGCTGGGGATCTTAACCGGCGACTTCTTCTTCCTCGGGTCCGGCCATGAGAGCCTCGCCCACTTCCTCGGTCTTGCCGCGGATCGCGTTTTCGATGCGCCGCGCGATCTCGGGGTTTTCCTTGAGGTAGGTCTTGGCGTTCTCGCGGCCTTGACCGATGCGGATCGAGTCATAGCTGAACCACGCGCCCGACTTTTCGACCAGACCGGCCTTGACGCCAAGGTCGAGGATTTCGCCGACCTTGCTGACGCCCTCACCGTACATGATGTCGAATTCGACCTGCTTGAACGGCGGCGCGACCTTGTTCTTGACGACCTTCACCCGGGTGGCGTTGCCGACGATGTCGTCGCGGTCCTTGATCTGGCCGGTGCGGCGAATGTCGAGGCGGACCGAGGCGTAGAACTTCAGCGCGTTGCCGCCCGTCGTAGTTTCCGGATTTCCGTACATGACGCCGATCTTCATGCGGACTTGGTTGATGAAGATGACCGTGCAGCGCGAGCGGCTGATCGAACCGGTCAGCTTGCGCAGGGCCTGGCTCATCAGGCGGGCCTGAAGGCCGACGTGACTGTCGCCCATTTCCCCCTCGATCTCGGCGCGCGGCACCAGCGCGGCGACGGAGTCGACCACCAGCACGTCGATCGCATTGGAGCGGACCAGCGTATCGACGATTTCCAGCGCCTGCTCGCCCGTATCGGGCTGCGACACGATCAGCTCGTCGATGTTGACGCGAAGCTTCTTGGCGTAGACCGGATCGAGCGCATGCTCGGCGTCGACGAAAGCGGCGGTGCCGCCCGTCTTCTGCGCCTCGGCAATCGCGTGGAGTGCCAGCGTCGTCTTGCCCGAGCTTTCCGGCCCGTAGATCTCAATGATGCGGCCGCGCGGAATGCCGCCGACGCCAAGCGCGATGTCCAGCCCGAGGCTGCCGGTCGAAATGGTTTCGATCTCGATCTTTTCGCGGCTGCCAAGCTTCATCGCCGAGCCCTTGCCGAAGGCGCGATCAATCTGCGCAAGGGCGGCTTCAAGGGCCTTCTGACGGTCCGTGCCTGAGCTGTTCAAGGTACTGTTTTCCAATGCGTTGCCAATGACTTTAAGCGTCGCTGCCATGTCCCTTGCCTCCGTTCAAGCTGCAATCGATGGCGGCCGAGCCCCGCCTGTGGAGAAGTGTTCGTATCCGATTTGTTCTCGTGGAACAAGTGTGGAACGTGCTTATCTTCATTAAGTTCACGCCGGGCGGCCGCATTTGCGTGAACTTAGGCCGCGCAGCCCTCTACAAACGGCGAATTCGCGGGCCATTCATGGCCTTTGCTTTCGCCAACATGCGGTCCAGTTCTTCCTGATAAGCCCGCGCGGCTTCCTCGCGCGCTTGGCGCTCGGCGGCGCGCTGTTCGTCGAGCGCCTTCATCTCCATGAAATAGGCATGACGGTTGAGCGCGTCGTTGCGGTAGTATTTGACGTCGTTGCAGCGGCCGCTGAGCAGGGCGAACGCAAGGCGGTCATTGCGGCGATGCTCGATTCGGACCAGCCGGCCCTTACGATAGACAGGCACCAATGAACCGTTCAGCGCACGGTCGAGCGCATCTTCGCGCATGCGATCGAGGCCCTCCTTCGCCGCCTGGTCCCAAGCGACCGCAAAGCCGTCGGCTCCCTCAACCCGAAGCAGGCGGTAAGCGCTACTGACGCTTCGTCCCACGGCGCGGGCGGCGACGCTGACACAGCCCGTCTGCTGCAGGCAGGCGATGAATTCGCGCTGCACTTGCTCCGACCAGCCACCGCGGCGGTTCCGAAGTCGGGGCACCGGATCGAACGCGATTGGATCCGGCGCCGGCTCGGCATCGCGGTCCGCGAGCAGGTCGGCGGCGGTCACAGTGACCGGGATGCGGGCAACAAGCTGATGGCTTAGCGTGAGGCGATCGGGTTTGTGCGTCATCCGCGAGGATATGCGGGATCAATCACCATGTAGGAAAGGCTTCGCGCGGCAACGGGACCATCGCGACGAAGCAGCGGATTGCTACGGGGTGCTGGGGGCAGGTCAATGGCCGCCCGCCCCCAGCGGGGGGCTCATCTCGACGCGCCAGCGATGCTGATCGTCATCACGAGCGGCGTGCCGAAACTTGCAGCACGAAACGCTTGCCGGATCTGCGGCCGCGCACCCGCCCAGGCGCCGTCCTGGCAATAATGGCGGTCGTAATCGGCGGTGTCGTCCACGCGGTCTGCCGTAAGTCTGACCGGGCAAACCTCGTCCACGGCCGCGTAAACGCGGTGAATTAGCAGCCGCTTGCCCTCGCGTGAAGTCAGCGACAGGTCGGCGTACGAAACGTAGCGAACCATCGGATCAACGCGCTTCGAAATGACGACGGGCTTGACCGGTCTGGCGGTTGAAGTTGCCGAGAACAGCATCGAACCGGCAAGGGCAGCTCCGACGAATGCTAATTGCCGCATGGGCATGCGAGCTCTCCTTGATTGTGAGTTCCTGAATTGCCGAAAAAAGGCCGGGGCAGGCCGGCGGCGGCCTGCCCTCGGCTCCCGCTCTACTTCTGCGCTCCCGTGATCCCGAGCGTCATGACGAGCGGCGTTCCGACCTCCGCTGCGCGAATGGCCTTGCGGATCTGCGGCTGCGCTCCGCGCCAGGCATAATCCTTGCAGTAGAGCCGGTCATAGGTCACCGCGAACTCCGCTTCGTCCGACGACAGGCTCAACGGACAGACTTCATCCACCGCCTGACCAACCCTTCGGTAAAGGAGGTGCTTCCCCTCCTTGGACGTGAGCGACAAGTCGGCGAACGACACATAGCGGGTCAGCGGGTCGATATGCTTTTCAATGACCACCGGCTGGCTGTTTTTCGCCATGGAGGCGGTGGCCGTGACGAGCAGCGATCCAACGAAGGCGGCTGCCCCGATACATGCGAGTTGACGTGCGTCCATGTTCTCTCTCCCTCGCTCTGCGGATTACGATCCGCGAACTCCGGAGATGAACCTTTCAGTTTATTGACGGAGGTTAATTTCGACGGGTTTCGGCGGTTTTTCAACGATTGGCACTTCCATCGACGAACCTTGCTCGGCGAGGGCACGAACGGTCTCGGCGGCATGAGACTTGGAAACGGGCTCGACCGACCCGTCGCTAAGCAACACCTCCCAATGACGGTGGTGATGCAGGAGTCGTTCGACATGCTGGCGGTTCACAATCGTCGAACGATGAATGTGTAAAAATCCCCATCCGTCGAGCATTTGCTTCATCTTGTGGATGGTGGTGTGGAGCAGCCAGCTGACATCGCGGGCATGGACCCGCATGTAATCCCGCTCCGCCGTAACCTTGATGATCGAGGAAAAATCAACGCGTTGCCGTCCGTCGGCGCAGGGCACCCACAAGCATTCGTCACCATCCGCGGAACGGACGAAGCGCTTGCAGACAAAGCTCGTTTCGTAATGGGTTACGAACTGGCGGAGGTCGGCGGCCATTAAATGCAACGTTTCGTTGAATTCGAGCAGAGACGAGAAGCGAAGCTGGACGATGAAATCGAACGCCCCTTCGGTCTCCAGCGACACTTCAGCCAAGGAAATGATGCTGCTTTTGAAGGCAGCAAGGCCAGCGGGATCCGCCCGGTGATCTATAGCCAGGCATAGCAACACCAGCAGGCCGTCATCGATGACTGCAAGTCTCGATGTCATAAGGCGCACCCCCTTCCGGCCGAGCCCGGAAGCGAGACTAATTTAACAGAAATCTAACGGCGGAGCGAATAACATCGCGCGGATTTGCGCGTGATGCGTGAACTATCTTTCCCGCAACTCGACAAGGGACTGCCGCGCGAGATCGATTTCCTTCTTCGTCAGGGGCCGCGCATCGGCCGGAACGCAGCGGCGGCCGAGGCTGTCGGACAGGGCGACGCACATCGCGATACCGTCGCGCAAAGCGTTGCTGAAATAGTTGAGGAAGACGACGTGCTGACGCGCGGCCGCAGCAATCTTGTTCTTGAACGCATGGTCCGCGCACAGGGCCTTTGAGTCATACTGGATCGCCAGCGGCTCACCGCCGGTGTCCGGACTGAAGCGGATCATAACGCGCGGATCGGTATTCGGGACCGGGTCCATGCTGATCGCGAACGACCGGAAATAGTCGATCTGTTTCTGGCTGAACTGCAGGGTCGACTGAAAGCGGGCGATCGCGGTGCGCACCTCCTTGCGTTCGATCGAGGCCAGGCCGCCCGCCCCCATCAACTCCTGATAGACCGACGTCGGGGCGGCGATCGCGGGCATCATGCCGAAGGTGTTGATCGCCTGGAAATCATCGGCCGACGGACATTCCCCGTTACCGAGAGCGGCGGCGAAGATCTCTTCCCGTCGAACGAACGGCGCCATCTGGTCGTGCATGTTGCGGATGACCGCGACGTCGCCTTCACTCTCCTCCTGCAACCGCTCCATCAACTCGTGATGACGGGCGGCTTCGCTGCGTCGTTGTCCCCACTCCTGCAGTTCGAACGCGATGAGGATGCCCGCAAGGACACCGAGCGTCTCCAGCGCGAGGAGCAGCCACTCGCGATCGTCGATGCGCCGGAATGCGTCCCCTACGCGACGGAACAGGACCATGTCGCCCGACCCCCGTGGTTAACAATTCGAAGGATGATTTCGATTGGAGCCGCACGCAAGAGGCGCGTCGAAGGAGAGTGACGAGGGGTCCGCCAAGATTTGTGTAACATATTGGCACAGGCGGTTTTTAACCAATGCAATTCAACTGGCGTTTAATTAACACTGCGGTTAACAGCTACTCACCTTTGTAGGGGCAACACCAAATGAAGAAGTTAGTTCTCGCGCTCTGCGCAATGGGCGCGGCTACCCTGGCGACGCCGGCGATGGCTGCCAATACCGTGGACACCACAATCGTCGATCCCTGCTCAGCGGGGTATGTGCAAGGTGCCGTCGCCTGCCAAGGTTATTATGGAAAAAATTGGATCACGGGCGGCGTCGGTTCGGCGACCACCCAGGAGCAGATGGACGCAATTTATGCTTTGCTGAACGGCACGGCGCAGGTTGGTGATCTTAAACCGACTGACAACACTAATTCGTACACGCCGCCTTACACTGGTGACTTCAGCCACGTCCTCGCAGCGGTGACCGGACTCAGCGGAGCCAATCAATTCGTTTTTTCAAACTTTTATATGACCGGCCTCACAGTCGTTGGAGCGCACTTCGGCAATAATACCGACAGCGATAAAAATAACGTGACAGCATTTTGGTTAGTTGACCTTGGGGCGACGCCGACAAACGCAATTTCACTGAATGGTTCTGGCGACGGGACCTCGAATGCGCAGGTGTTCGCGACAAATGTGCGTCCGGCGGTTCCGGAACCGGCGACCTGGGCGATGATGCTGCTCGGCTTCGGCGCCATCGGCATGGCTTCGCGCCGCAGCCGCAAGCCGGTGCTCGCGCAGATCGCCTAAGCTCAATTCCTGACTATCGAAGACGACGGGCGGTCCTCACGGGCCGCCCGTTTTCGTTTGGCAATCGGACGAATGAACAGCAGAAGCGGCGCATGACCGTGCGCACCGTTGCCATGCTGACCGCGGGGGGTCTCGCGCCATGCCTGTCGGCGGCGGTCGGCGGACTGATCGAGCATTATACCGAGGTCGCGCCCGACGTCCGCATCATCGCGTACCTCAATGGCTATGCCGGGCTGCTGACGGGCAAGTCGGTCGAGGTGACCGACAAGGTGCGTGCGACGGCGAAGCGGCTCCATGCTTTCGGCGGCAGTCCGATCGGCAACAGCCGGGTGCGGCTGACCAATGCCGAGGATTGCATCAAGCGCGGGCTGGTCCAGCCGGGCGAGGATCCGCTGCAAGTGGCGGCGGAGCAGTTGCGGCGCGACGGTGTCGACGTGCTCCACACGATCGGCGGCGACGATACCAACGGGACCGCGGCCGACCTCGCCGCCTTTCTCGACAGCCATGGCTATAGGCTGACGGTGGTCGGGCTGCCCAAGACGATCGACAATGATGTGATTCCGATCCGCCAGACGCTCGGCGCTTGGAGTGCGGCGGAACAGGGGGCGCTCTATGCCCGCAACATCATTGCCGAAAGCTCGTCCAATCCGCGGGTGCTGATCGTGCACGAGGTGATGGGCCGAAACTGCGGTTGGCTGACCGCGGCGACCGCGCTGGCGCATCACCAGTGGGTCAAGGACGCCGGGTTCGCCGAGTGGCTGGAGAACAGCGCGGCGCGATGGGACGTGCATGGGGTGTATGTGCCCGAGCGTCCGTTCGACATCGCCGAGGAAGCCGCGCGTCTGCGGCGGACGATGGACGAGCAAGGCGGGGTGAACCTGTTCATCTCCGAAGGCGCGGGCGTGCGCGAGATCGTCGCGGCGATGGAGACGGCTGGCGACCCCGTGCCCCGCGATCCGTTTGGCCACGTCCAGCTGGACAAGGTCAATCCGGGCGAATGGTTCGGCCGGCAGTTTGCCAAAGCGCTCGGTGCGGAAAAGGTGCTGGTACAGAAGAGCGGATACTTCGCCCGGTCCGCGCCGGCCAACGACGTCGATCTCGCCCTCATCCGCGCCTGCACGACTTACGCGGTCGACGCGGCGTTGCGCGGCGAATCCGGTGTCGTCGGCGAAGACGAAGAGCGCCGCAACGAACTGCGCGTCATCGAATTCGAGCGGATTGCCGGCGGGAAGGCGTTCGATACGTCGGTGCCATGGTTCACCCAGCTGCTGCGAGAATTGGGACAAGCTTGATCCCTGCGGCGGGTGACGGCGGGATTAAAGGTTGGTCACACTGAAACTGCCGATGAAGCGCGCCCGTTGAGCGAGCGGCAACGCCAATATCAACGAAGTATCGAGTATGAACCGCATCATTGCCGCGATCGTTCTGGGTTCGGCCGCCACGGCGCCCGTCATGGCCCAGATGCCGCAGCCCCGCCCACCGATGATGGCGTGGAATCCTGGCACCTTTTGGCGAGGCGCACCGGCCAATCCCTACGATCGCATCCAGTTCCTGCAGGAGCGCGTGAACCGCGGGGTCCGCAACGGGAGCCTCGACCGGCGCGAGGCCATGCGAGTCAATCGCGAGCTTGCCGGCGTGCGGGCCTGGATCCAGCAGAAGCATTGGCAGGACGGTGGGCGGCTGACGCCGCCGCAACGAGCGATGATCCAGGGGCGGCTCGACCAGATCAGTCGTCAAATCCGGTGGATGAAGCGGACCGACTGGTAGAACGACAGGCGCCCGGCCCAGCGCCGGGCGGCTAGCTGCTCGGGATAGTTGTGTTCGGCCCCGCCCCGCGCTGCTGCCAATAGGTCGTCAGCCCCAGCTCGTCGCATAGGGCAGCGAAGCGCCTGTCCTGGCGTACGCTTGCGAGCGGCGGCATGAACAGCCACTGCGTCCGGCACCAGCTTGGCGCGTTGGCGTTGAAGCTGCGCGGCTCGACTGGCCGACTGGCCACCAGCGGCCCTTTGCTGAACAGGAGCCCGTTGATCACGTCATAGGCCTCGTCGACAGCGCCCATCTGCGCCAATGCCATCGCCGCATATGCAGCCTGACCTGGATATGCTCGTGCTGCCGCCAAATTGGCTGTTGTCGCCGCGGCCACGTTGGCGGGCGTAGGATGCGCGAACGCATCCAAGGTGGGCGCCCATTGGGCAGGCTTGACCGGATGCGAGTTTCCGAGCGGCCCGGTTTTGTCGTTCATCATCGCGGCGGCTGCGCCCGTCCGGCCGCTGAACGCCAGGATCATGAACCGCGCATTCCAGACCAGCGAATGGCGCGGCCACAGAGGGATCAGCCGCTCGGACAAGCGAAGCGCGTCGTCGGTTCGGCCCCCGGTCCAAAGCCGCAGCGCGCGGCGCCAATGCGGGGTTGGCGAGCTCGGCGCGATCGCCGCGGCCTGTTCGTTGAAGATCCATGCCTGGGACAAAATTCCGGCGGCCTGAAAGAGGGACGATAGCGCACCGACGATATGGAAGTTGGTGGGAGCATCACGCCGAAGCGCCTGCAGCCCAGCCTCCGTTTGCGACCAATCGAGGCTGCCCGCCTGCATATCGAGCATTGCAAGCCGAGCGTGGGGTTCGCGACGATCCAGGCGAAGCGCCGCGCGCGCCTGCTGATCCGCGTCGCGCAAGGCGT
Organism: Sphingomonas flavescens; assembly: GCF_030866745.1. Taxonomy (NCBI): domain Bacteria; kingdom Pseudomonadati; phylum Pseudomonadota; class Alphaproteobacteria; order Sphingomonadales; family Sphingomonadaceae; genus Sphingomonas; species Sphingomonas flavescens. The sequence continues at coordinate 673,742 of NZ_CP133016.1, forward strand.
CAGCAGCATTGGGACCGCCATTGAACGCCTGCGTCTCGTTCGCCAAGGCGGACAGGCCGAGCGCCCGGACGTTCGCGGGCTCCAGCGCAAGCGCCTGCTGCAAGGGCGGCAAGGCTTCACCCGCCAGCATCGGGGCGGCGTCGCGCAGCAACGTGTCGCCGCGATCGACGAGACGCGTCGCCCGTTGCGCCTTGTTCTCGCGAGAAATCCAAAGCCCGGCACCGCCCGCGCCAACCGCCAGGGCGGCTGCGCTTCCCGCCAGCACCGAACGACGCGTGATCGCGGGTTGCTCTTCGTCTTTCGTAGGCTCAGCGATGAGGCGGTAGCCGGTGCGAGGAACGGTCTCGATGACCACCTCGCCGCTGCTTGTCCGCTCCAGGACCTTGCGCAGTTCGGCGACGAGCCGATTGAGACTGGCGTCACCGACCTGCGCATTGCCCCACAGATGGCTGAAGAGCTCCCGCCGCTGCACCACTTCACCTGCGCGGTCAGCGAGACGAAGAAGCAATTGCATGACAAGCGGCTCGACCGCTTCGTCCCCGCCTTTCCCGCACACATGGCGGCGATCAGGATCGATCGTCAGCCCGGCAACACAAAGCGGGAAGTTTGCTGGAGCGTTCACGACACTCGGCCCCCTGATCAGCCCATCATCGTTTTCTGATCATGGGCCAATCGGGGCAAACCGCCAAGTCCCCGGATGCGGCGGGGAAGCGTGTTAGGCGGGCGTAACCTCACCGGCGCCAGTGCCCGCATCGTCGCCGGCATCGGGACGCTTGTCGAAGACGACGTCGATGAGACCGAACGCCTTGGCTTCGTCCGCCTCCAGGAACTTGTCGCGGTCCATCGCCTTCTCGATCTCCTCGAGCGGCTGGCCGGTGTACTTGGCATAAAGCTCGTTGAGGCGCTGGCGCATGCGGAGAATCTCGCGCGCCTGGATCTCGATGTCCGCGGCCATGCCCTGGGCACCGCCGGAGGGCTGGTGAATCATGATTCGGCTATTGGTCAGCGCGACGCGCATGCCGGGCTCGCCAGCGGCGAGCAGGAAGCTGCCCATCGAGGCGGCCTGACCGATGCAGACGGTGCTGATCTTCGGCCGGATGTATTGCATGGTGTCGTGGATCGCGAGGCCGGCCGTCACCACGCCGCCCGGCGAGTTGATGTACATGAAGATGTCCTTCTTCGGGTTCTCGGACTCGAGGAAGAGCAGCTGGGCGGTGATCAGCGAGGCCATGTGGTCCTCGATCGGGCCGGTGATGAAGACGATGCGTTCGCGCAGGAGCCGCGAGTAAATGTCGAAGCTGCGTTCGCCCCGGTTAGACTGTTCAATAACGATGGGGACAAGCTGCGAAACGATGTCTTGATGGTCGATCACGGGTGTGCGGTCCTTTGTTTGGTACAGCCTACATCGGCGCGAATGCTTCAAGGTTCAAGCGGGCGGCAAATGCGAAAAGGGCGGCCCGTTTCCGGACCGCCCTCTCCCCTCGCGTAATGCGAATTCTACTTGCCGCGCTCCGGGGTTGCTGCCGGCGGTGGCGGCGCAGACGGTGCCGGCACCGGCTCGACAACCGGCGCCGGCTCGGCCGCTGGTGGCGGCGGCGGGGCCGGCGGCGGCGTGTAGGCGACGGGAGCCTCGCGGCGTGCCCCAAGCTTCACCGCGAGCCGCGCATAATAATAGCGGCCCGGGGTGTCGTAGACGTTGGCATCGAAGTTGCCGCTAGTGTCGCAGCTGAGGCAGCCCGGCGTCTTCTTGTTGAAGAGGTTGTTGACGCCGACGGCCAACTCCAGGTCCTGCAGCAGGAAGTTGAAACGTGGCTTCAGACGCACCTGCGCATCAGTGTAGAAGACCGATTTCAACCGATTGTTGTTGTTCAGGATTTCCTTGAGCGACGAGATGTAGCGCCCGGTTACCGTGGCGCCGACGATGCCATAATCCCAGTCCAGCACGCCGATCGATTTCCACTTCGGGAAACCCTGCGTCGGCGAACCAAGCTCAAGCCCGGCGCGCTGCTCGACCGCTGTACCAGTCGCCGTCGGCGTGGTGACGTCGTACTTGGTAAGGAACGTGTTGTTCCAGGTCAGCCCAACCGTCCCCATGTTCGACAGACGTGTGCGGTACGCGAGGTTAAGGTCGATGCCGGTGGTGCGGATCGACGCGATGTTCTGCAGCACACCTTGAATCTGCAGGACGTTGCCGGTGCCCGGCGCACGCGAAACCGCAGCGCAGGCCAGCGGATCGTTCTGGTACACGCAACGGTACAAGGTGGTGGTGGCGCTGATCGACTGGATCGCGTCCTTCACCTTGATGTTGTACCAGTTCATTTCGGCGGTGAAGCCACGGATCGGATTGACGACCACGCCGAGGATGACGCTGGTCGAGGTCTCCGGAGTCAGGGCTTCGTTGCCGCCCGTGATCACCGACAGCTGATCGTTTGGCCCTGTGGTGGAGCCCGTCGCCGGCACGCCGCGCGCGACACAATTGGCGCGAACCGTCGCGTCGTTACTGAACCGACGCGCCTGAGCGCTGGCATTGGAGCACGGATCGTCGATCTGCGAGTCAAAGCGCGAAGGCGAACCTTCAAGCTCACCGATCGTCGGCGCCCGGAAACCCTCCGCGTAAGACGCGCGCAGGCGAACCGCGTCGACGGGCTTCCAGTTTAGGTCGGTCTTGAACACGCTGTGCGAGAAAGTGCGGCCGGAGTCCGTCTTGTAGTGCGAGTAGCGTCCCGAGCCGTTCAACTCGAGCAGCTCGGCGCCCGGACGCCCCTTGATGAAGGGCGCGTTGAACTCCGCATAGACCTCAGCGACCTTGTAGCCGCCGCGTGAAGCCTGGGCAGGAATGTCAGAGCTGTTGCCGGCCTGCACGACCGGATCCGGATCGAAGCGGCCGGTCAGCCGGCGATATTCCGCACCGACTGCCACGCCAAGCGGGCCGCCGCCGACGTCGAACCATTTGCCAGAGATGTTGGCCGAGGTGCCCCACAGCTTCTGTTGACTGGTATCGTGTTGATCGAAGCCGATGAACGCGAGCATCGCCGGGGTGATCGCACCGGGGGTGCCGAAGACGTTGAGCGGGACGCATGAGCCGGTGCAATTGGCGATCGGACCAAGGGCCTGGGCAACTTTGGCGGCATTCAGGTTGCCGTACATGACCTGGCTGGCCTTGTTCCTGCCCCAGATGCCGTTGACGTCCCAATACCACTCGCCGCCAAGGCGGCCGTCGAGGGTGGCGCTGCCATAGTAGGTCTTGACCGTCTGTTCGAAGCGGCGTGGGCCGGCTTCGACGACGCGGCGGCGGATGTCGTTGTAATTGCCGCCCGGCTGCCCGTTCGGGATGAGGTCGAAACCGAACGGATTGTACGGGTTGGTCCGCGAGATGGTGATATTGTCGAGCGGCGTTCCGCTGCCGGTGTCGGGACCGACGCCGAGCGGGATCGGCGCGGCCTGGTTGACCGATTCACGGCGGTTCCACAGCGCCTTGATGCGCAGGTGGGTATCGCCGTTCAATTCCTGCACGAGGTTGCCGAACAGGCCGTAGCGCTTCAGCGGAATATCCAGATAGTTGTACGGCGCGAAGTTGAAGCGATCAGTGACGGCGAATGGCCGGAAGCTGGCCGGATATGGCGGCGCGGTCGTCGTGAACGGTGCGTTCAAGGTCAGCGGTCCGCCAGCGAACACGAAGCTGTACCGGCCAGTCAGTGGATAGCTGGAGCAGGAAGAGCTGCACGCCGTGGTGTAGGGGCTTGGAAATGCCGAGATGGCGCGATCAGCGGCGAGGACGCCGTCCGACTTCACATAATTGCCGCCGACGACGATCTGCGTCGAGCTGTTGCCGCCATTGCCCCAGCTTAGCTGGTAATTTTGCGTCCAGCCGTCGTCATGATCTAGGTACGAGCCGACCTGCGCGGATGCGGCAAAGCCTTGCTGGCGTTCCTTGGTGATGATGTTGACAACGCCGGCGATGGCATCAGACCCATAGATGGTCGACGCGCCGTCCTGCAGAACTTCGACGCGCTCGATCATGCTTTCGGGGATCGAGTTAAGGTCGACCGACCCCGGCACGCCGCTGGCGGACGCGCCATTGAGGTAGCGCAGGCCATCGACCAGCACGAGGGTGCGGACCGAACCGAGATAGCGCAAGTCGATCTCGGCCGAACCTGCGCCGACACCCGCACCGTTCGGCGGATTGCCGAGATTGCCGGAGTTGTTGAATTTCGAGTTGATGCCACCGCCCGCGCTGGGCAGGCGCTGGAGCACGTCGTTGACCGAATTGAGGCCCGTCTTTTCCATGTCCGCTTTGTCAATGAACACGCGCGGCGCGTTGAGATCGAGCGGGCTGCGGCGAATGCGGGAGCCGGTGATCACAATGTCGTTACCCGCCGTCGGGACGGACGCCTCGGGCGGCGCGGCCGCCGGATCGACGGTGCCTTGCGCACTCGCCGTGGCGCCGATGGACAGCGCGGCAAAGGCCACGCCCGCATGAAGAACCGAGTTCAACCGCATCATATTCCCCCTTCTGTCGCGCATCTGACGGCGCGTTTCACAGCGAGCGGAATCTAACTCAGGTGAAGAATCGGCGGAAGGTGAGTGTCACGAGCCCGACACAAATGTCGGCGGGTGCGGCTATTCCGCGACAGTTATCGCGGAGCCTCTAACGAAAGATAGGCGAGCCTTCGGACCTCCCGACGGCCCCTTGTAACGGTGTCGAGAATAAGGCCCGCGAAGAAACAAAGCACCGCGATAATGATCATTCCCGTGACCAGGATCGCAGTCGGGAAGCGGGGCACAAGGCCGGTGTGCAGGTAGGTGATCACCAGCGGAACCGCGAGCACGATGGCCAGCGCAACGAGGAGCGCGCCGATGCTTCCGTAAAACAGAACGGGGCGTTCGACGCGGTAGAGCGTGCCGATCGTCTTCAGGATGCGCCAGCCGTCGCCGTAGGTGGACAGCTTCGAGGCGGAGCCCTCGGGCCGCGCGCCATAAGCTGTTTCAACTTCTCCGACCGGCATACGGAGTTCCAGCGCGTGAACACTGATCTCGGTCTCGATCTCGAAACCCGAGCTCAGCACCGGGAAGCTTTTCACGAAGCGGCGCGAGAAAACCCGGTAGCCGGAAAAGATGTCGCTAAAACTGCGGCCGAACAGCCCAGAAAGAAGGCCGGTGAACAGCTTGTTCCCGAGCACGTGACCGCCGCGATACGCACTTGCCTCTTCGTGCTTGCGCGTGCCGACGACCATGTCGAGCTGTTCGGAGAGCAATTGGTCGACCATCGCCGGCGCGGCCTTGGGATCGTAGGTCAGGTCGCCATCGGCCATCACGTAAACATCGGCATCGATGTCGGCGAACATCCGACGGACGACGTGACCCTTGCCCTGCTGGCGCTCGGTGCGGACGACGGCGCCCGCCTCCGTCGCAACCTCGCGGGTGCGGTCGCGACTGTTGTTGTCGTAGACGTAGACGGTGGCGCCGGGCAGCGCGGCGCGGAAGCCGGCGACGGTCGCGCCGATGGCCGCTTCCTCATTGTAGCACGGAAGCAGGACGGCGATGCGCGGTTGCTGACTTGCCAAGATCGTCCCCCGTTCGGGCTGAGCCATGTCGAAACCCTGCCCTTCTCTCGCGGTGTAGAAAGAAAGGCAGTCCTTCGACAAGCTCAGGACGAACGGACTACTTCTTCTTGGCCGGGGCCTTCTTCGCGGCCGGCTTGGCTTCGGCCTTCGCCTCGGGGGCCTTGGCGGGGGCCGCATCCTTCACCGGCTTGGCCGCCTTGGGCTTGGCCGAAGCCTTTTCGACCGGGCCCTTGGCCGGCGCTTCGGCAACGGCCTCGTCCTTGGCAGCCGCCTTCGCCTTGCCCTTGGCAGCCGTCTTCTTCGCCGGCTTCTCGCCGTGGTCGTGGCCGCAGCCTGGACCATGGACGTGGCCTTCTTCGGACTCGAGGTCCGCTTCCAGCTCGGCGCGGGTCGCCTTGCGGTCGTTGATCTTGGCCTTCGCGAACAGGAAGTCGACGACCTTGTCCTCGTACAGCGGCGCACGAAGCTGCGCGGCGGCCATCGGCTCCTGCTGGATGTAGCGGACGAAATTCTCGCGGTCCTTGGGCGCATATTGCGACGCGGCCTGCATCACCAGGCGCTGCATTTCCTGCTCGGTCACGTCGACGCCGTTAGCCGAACCGATTTCCGACAGAAGCAGGCCAAGGCGGACGCGGCGCTCGGCGATACGGCGGTAATCGTCCGCATCGGCCTCGATTTCGGCCAGCGCGGCCTTTTCGTCTTCCTCGTGGCTGGCTTCGTGGCGCAGCTGGGCGACGATGTTCTGATATTCGGCCTCGACCATCGACGGCGGAACCGGGAAGTCGTGACGCGAGGCGAGCTGGTCGAGCAGCTGACGCTTCATGTGCGTGCGGGTCAGGCCGTTAAGCTCCTGCTCCATCTGGCCGCGGATTAGGCCGCGGAGCTGCTCGAGGTCGGTCAGGCCGAGCGACTTGGCGAAATCGTCGTCGATCTTCTGCTCGCCGGCGGTCTTCACGTTCTTGACCGTCACCGCGAAGGTCGCGGCCTTACCGGCGAGGTTCTTCGCCTGATAGTCGTCGGGAAACTTGACTTCGACATTGCGGCTGTCGCCGGCCTTGGCCCCAATGAGCCCGTCCTCGAAGCCGGGGATCAGGTTGCCCGAGCCCAGCTCGACCTGCATGTCTTCGCCCTTGCCGCCTTCGAACGGCGTGCCGTCGATCGAGCCTTCGAAGTCCATGACCACGAGATCGCCGTTGGCGGCGGCGTGCTTCTTGGGCGCGTCTTCCCAGCGCTTGCTCTGGCTGGCGAAGGTCTTGATCTGCTCTTCCAGTGCGTCGGCGTCCGGCTCGACCGTCAGACGGTCGAGAGCGATGTCGTCGATCGATGGCGTCGGGACGTCCGGCAGCGCTTCGAGATTGACGCGGACTTCGGCGTCCTTGCCATGGGCATAGCCTTCGTCCAGCTCGACCTGCGGTTGCATGGCCGGACGGATCTTCTGTTCCGTCAGAAGCTGCTGAACGCCTTCCTGGACGGAGGCATTGAGCGCGTCGCCGCGGAGCGAGTCCTCGTGCATCTTTCGGATCAGGTTCGGCGGCACCTTGCCGGGACGGAAGCCGGGCATGCGCACCTGCGGCGCGATGCGCTTCACTTCCTGGTCAACCCGCGCTTCAATGTCCTTAGCGGGGATGGTCAGCATGAAGCCGCGCTTCAGGCCTTCGTTCTCAGTCTCGACAGTCTTGATGGCCACGTTGTTCGTTCCCGATGAAATCTATGTCTTGCGTGGATCACGCACTTTGCCCGTCCGCGGATGGGCAGAGTGGCGTGATGGTGCGGGCGAAGGGACTCGAACCCCCACATCTTGCGATACTGGAACCTAAATCCAGCGCGTCTACCAATTCCGCCACGCCCGCGCGGACGCCAAGGTGCGCGGCCTATAACAGGGCGGGCCCGTTGAGCAACCCGTCTGACGGCGGCAACCTCCGACGCATCAGCGGCGTTCAGCTTGCGAGGAGACCGACCATGCAACAGGAACCACCGCCGGAAGCCCCTACTCCGCCGACTGCTCCAACACCGCCAACGGCACCCGAGCCGCCAGCCGCACCGCAGCCGAGCCCCGCGCCGGCGGAGGAGCCCGGGGCGACGCCGGACGTCGACGTGCCGTCACCGGCCTCGCCGGGAACGCAGCCGCCGACAACGCCGATTTCGCCGGTCAGCTAGGCCCGCAGCTGAGCAGAAGCGACGACGGCTTCGAAATCGGGCAACGTGACGTCCCAGTAATGGGACTTCGCTGCGTCTAACAGGATCAGGTAAAGGTGCCCGTTGATGACGGTGCCTACCACACGCCCGCGTCGCCACAGCTCATCGCTGTCGAGATGCTCGTAATCAAGCTGGAAGCCGTTGGTGCCGAGGAATGGACGCGGCGCCAGCGAAAGCGTCTTGAAATCGACGGTCCCCGCGCGGACGCGGTACAGACTCTCAATCATCGCGGCGATCTCGGGCGGCGTCATGTTCGCGCGGAACAGCGGCACCTGCTGGTTGTCGGTCCGGCGCTGGCGGATCAGGCTCTTGTTGTCCTTGAGGCCACTGACGAAGCTCATGCCGTCGAGCAACGGGCCGTTGAGGGTCCAGTCCTCCACCTGGCGAATGTCCTCGAAGAAGATCGGGCGGTGCCTGTTCCACGGTCGTGGGGCGACGACGGACATGGTGTCGTCGCCGACGTTGACGCGCGCCACGCGGACGAAGCTGTAGTCGCTGTAACCGTAGTCGCCGCCGCCAAGTGACGAGCAGGCGCTGACCGCAAGGGCAGCGAGAGAGAGGAGAAATTTCTTCACGGGATCGCTCCTCATCCGGCCATCTGCCGCACCCAGGCAGCATCCGGTGCGTCAGGCTTCATGGTCAGGTAGCGGGCAAAAGCGGCCTTCGCCTCCCCGGCGCGGCCCTGCTTCATCAGGGCGATGCCGTGCCAGCGCCAAGCGTCCGCCGGCGCATCAGGATAAGCGACCGCAGCGGCATAGCTTTGCGCCGCCCGCGGCTCATCGCCCTTGCGGTTGCGCAGCCGCCAGACCTCGCCCTCGTAGAAGCGCAGCAGGCCGTTCCAGCCATCCTGCGCCAGCGTCTGGATCAGATACTGGCTGGCACCGGGGTCGTTCAGCTTGACCTGGTCATCGAGCAAGGTCGGGCGGATCGCGGCGATCATATCCAGGTAGCGCGCGCGTCGGGCACCGTACGGCTTGCCGGGCACGGTGATCTCGGCAGCATCGGCGCGCAGGTCAGTCATGCGGGTCACGTCCGAGGGGTGCGTGTCGAACAGCGAGCCGCGGCGTCGGCGTTTACCGCGATAGCGCGCGCTGGCGTCGGCCTCGCCGATCAGCTGCTGCCAGATGTTGGCCATCTCGACCGGCGGGTAGCCGGTGTCGGCGAGAAGCTTCGCGCCCATCGCGTCGGCTTCGGCCTCCATCAGCCGGCTGTACTGGAACAGCGACAGAATGGTGCCGAGTTGGGCGAGCTGGACGTAATCGCCGAGGTAGACGCCGGCCCCCGCCCCGCCGACACCGGCAAGCATGGCGCCGACCGCGAAGATGTCGCTTTTGCGCTTTTGGTCACGCCAGGAGCGGATCATGTGGCGGCGCAGGAAATGGCCGGACTCGTGCGCGATGACGCCGGCGAGTTGCGCCTCGTTGCGCATCCGCAGCAGCAGCCCCGAGAAGACCACCGCAAATCCGCTAGGAAACATCATCGCGTTGAAGTCCGGGATGCGGACCAGATAGATGCGGAAGTCCTTGGCGGCAGGACCGCCGACGGTGCCGATCAGGTTCTGCAGATAGCTGGCCAGCTTTGGATCGTCGACGACCAGGTTCGAGCCGGCGATCTCCTCCTCCACGCGCTCCATCTGCTGCCACAGGCCGATCTCGTCGCGCTCGGTCGGGCGGTAGCCGGGGCCGATCAGCGGGACCATGTCTTGGGGGCGAACGCGCGCGTGCGCGACGCCGGTGTGCAGCGCGGCCGCGGCAAGACCGCCGCCGACGAGCAGCGAGCGCCGGCTAAGCGCATCGCAGCGCAGGCACATCAGCGCCGCTCCTGCGCTTGCTGCTGGCGGACGGCACGGCCGGGCTTCATGCGGCCGAGCAGCCGGTCGACCATCTGCGCCGCGCCTTCGGGCGTGCGAAGGTCGCCGAACTTGATGCCGGGCACTTGGCTGCCGGCCTGGACCACGTTGAACCAGACGACCTCGCCGGTCTTGAGATCGACAAGCGAGGCGTAGTCGAGCTGTTGCTGGCCGCCGACATTGGGCGCGCAGAAGCCAATGAAGCAGCCGGCGAGCCCGATGACGCCGAGCGCGATGCGGCCACCGGAGGCAATCTGATCCTCCGCATGGAGAAATAGCGCGTAGTCGAAGCCGGACTTCTGCCCCAGCTTCACAGCGTCCTGTCCAAGCGTCCAGTCGAGTCCCTTGCCGCGCTTCGTCGGCAGCGTCTCGCCGAGATATTTGTGAAGAACGATCGACTGATCGACGACGTAATTGAGCCGCTCGACCTCGGCGAGCTCCTGCGCGGTGACGCCTGGAACTTCGTTGCGGTGCTCGACGATCGTCATCTTGCCGCCGCGACCGGCCTGCTGCGCACGAAGCGCCTCGGTGACGCTGCGGCGTGCCTGCTCGGTCCAGTCGGCGCGCGGCTCGACCATCCCGCCAGTGGTCAGCGAACCGACGGTGACATCGGGCCGAAGGACGAGCAGCTTGTAGTCGCCCGACGGCGGCGTGAACTGCATGTCGGCATATTGCCGCGTCTGGACGCAGCCGCCGAGCAACGCGGTCGCCGCCAAGGCCAGCCCAAGTCCCCGTTTACGCATGCACGACCCCTCTCCACCTGGAGTCATGCCTCAACTGCCGCTGAAAGAAAAGTAGCCTATTTTGAGACAGTTAGCGCCTGGGGCAGGTCGTGCCGGGAACGTCCGCAAGGCAGTGGCCGTCAATGCTGGACGCTTGCACCGGCAGACCGATCATCGAGGCGAGCGTCGGCAGGATGTCGGTCGTTTCCGCACTTCGCTCGACAGTCGTGCCGGCAACGCCCGGGCGCCAGAAGAGGATCGGCACGCGGCGGTCGTAGTCCCACACCGACCCGTGCGTCGCGACGGCGCGGCTGGTGTCCGCGATAGGCGTAATATCTCGTTTCAGGGCGACATAGAAATCGCCCGACCGGCCCGCGTGATAGCTCGCACGGACACGCTGGAGCAGCGTCCATTTGACGGGGTCGCCTTGCGGCATCGGCGTGGCGGCGATCTGCCGTGCGGTGAAGACGGCTTCAACCTGCGGATGCGCGCGGTAGGCCGCGAGTGCCGCCTTCAATAAACGATCGTGCTCACCTGCGCGAAGGCGCTTGTCGATGTACATGTCGCCGAAACTGCCTTCGCCGAGAAGGCCCGGCCCTGGCAAACCGAGCCTCGCCATCAGCGCCTTGCCCATGTTCGATACGTTGAGCGCCGGGTCGACGCGGGCAGCGTCGGCCACGCCGGCCAGACGCTCACGCTCCGGAACGTCCTTGCCGCCATGGTCGGCGGTCAGGGTCACGGCGTAATCGATACCGCGGCTGTCGAGCACCTTAAGGAAGTCGCCGATCTCGCGGTCGAGTTCCGTTAGCTGAAGACACATCTCCTCGCCTTCCGTGCCGAAGCCGTGGCCCACGTAATCTGTGGCGGACAGGCTGATCGCGAGAAGATCCGGGTCGGCGCGGCGGCCCAGCTGCATCTCGTCGACCAGCGCCGCCGCAAGCGCGAGCGTGTTGCCGTCGAACTCGGGGGACTGGCGGAAGGCGGTCTGGTCATTGGCGGCGCGGGCGAGCCTGCCGGTACCGACGGGCTTGCCGCCGCCGGTGACGGGCACCGCGCGGGCCTTGGTCTGGCAGAACGGCGTGGTCTCGAGCGGCTCGCGCGCGGTGGCCAGTCCCTGCGCGGCCAGTGCGTTGACCTTCGCCACGACGGCGGGCGGCGCGACATTGAGGTCGGTCGAATATTGCTTGCCGGTCCAGTACCAGCGCTGGTCGACGTTGTGCCCGGTCATCATGACGGCCGCGCGGTCCTTGCCCGACGCCGCGACGTTTCGGCTGCCCGGCCAGCGCGCCTTCATCAGCTCGCCGAGCGTTGGCACCAGCAGATGCTTCGGCGACACTTTGTACGCGGTCGAGCTGGTGCCCGGCTGCGTCTCGTCCTCCGCGCAATAGACCGACTTGTCGCTGCGCCCGACCGACTGGTCGATCCAGTTGTTGGCGATGATACCGGTCCGTGCCGGATGCGATCCGGTGAGGATCGTCGAATGGCCGGGGCAGGTCTCGGTCGCCGCGTGGCTCTGATATCCATTGCGGAAAACCGTTCCCGACGCGATCCGCGCAAGACCGGCGGTGAACTGCGGGCGGTATTCGTCGAACAGATTGGCCGAAAACTGGTCGACCGAGATGACGACGAGGAGCTTCGGCGGCCTGGCCGGTTGCGCGAGCGACGCCGAGGCGAACAGGGCCGCGGCGGCGGCGAACAGCTTCAAACGCATCAGCACCTCTTAGGAATCGAGCTTGGCGCGCAGCCTCTCGTTGACCACGCCGGGATTGGCCTTGCCGGCCATGGCCTTCATCGTCTGGCCGACGAAGAAGCCGAACAGCTGCTGCTTGCCCGCCTTGTACTCGGCGACCTTGTCGGCGTTGGCGGCCAGCACCTTGTCGATCTCCGCGTCGATCGCGCCGGTGTCGCTGGTCTGCTTGAGGCCTTCGCGCTCGACGATGACGTCAGCCGGGTCGCCGCTTTCGAGCATCTTTTCGAAGACCGTCTTGGCGATCGTGCCGCTGATGGTGCCGTCGGCGACGAGCTTCAGCAATCCGGCCGCATGGGCTGGCGATACCGGGCTCTCCGCAATGGTCGTGCCGAGGCGATTGAGCGCGCCGAACAGCTCGGCAACAACCCAATTCGACGCCTGCTTGGGATCAACGTCGTTCGAGAGGAGCGCGTCGAACCAGCCCGCGGTCTCGACCTCAGCCGTGAGCACGCCCGCGTTGTAAGGCGAGATGCCCATCAGCTCGAACCGCTTGCGCTTGGCGTCGGGCAGTTCGGGGATGGACTTGCGGCACTCCTCGAGGAACGCGTCGTCGAGTTCCAGCGGCAGCAGGTCGGGATCGGGGAAATAGCGATAGTCGTGCGCGTCCTCCTTAGACCGCAGTGGCCGGGTGACGCCCTTATCCGGGTCGAACAGCCGCGTTTCCTGCGCGACGATGCCGCCCTCCTCAATCAGCTCGACCTGGCGGCGCGCTTCATGCTCGACCACCTGCATGACGAAGCGGACGCTGTTGACGTTCTTCGTCTCGGTCCGGGTGCCGAACTCGTCACCGGGCTTGCGCACGCTGACGTTGACGTCCGCGCGCATCGAGCCTTCTTCCATGTTGCCGTCGCACGAGCCGACGTAGCGCAGGATCGAGCGCAGCTTGCGGAGGTACGCGCCGGCCTCGGCGGGCGAGCGCATGTCGGGGCGCGACACGATCTCCATCAGCGCGACGCCCGAGCGATTGAGGTCGACGTAACTCATGGTCGGGTGCTGGTCGTGCATCAGCTTGCCCGCGTCCTGCTCGACGTGGATGCGCTCGATGCCGATGGTCTTCGGATCGGCGCCTTCCGGCTCGACCTCGATCTCGCCCTCGCCGACCAGCGGGTGGTAAAGCTGGCTGATCTGATAGCCCTGCGGCAAATCGGCGTAGAAGTAATTCTTCCGGTCGAAGCGCGACCATTTGTTGATCTTCGCGTCGATCGCCATGCCCGTGCGCACCGCCTGGCGAATGCACTCGCGGTTGGGCACTGGGAGCATGCCCGGCATCGCCGCGTCGACCAGGCTGACCTGCGTATTCGGCTCGGCGCCGAACGCGGTCGCCGCGCCCGAGAATAGCTTGGACGCGGTAGCGGTGATCTGCGCGTGGACCTCGAGGCCGATCACGACCTCCCACTCGCCGGTCTCGCCCTTGATGCGGAAAGGAGCGCCTGCGTCAGCCATTACCACCACTTCTCCGGCCGGGCGGTGAACCCGGCGCGTTCTTCGATTGCGAGACCCGCGTTGAGGACCATCTGCTCGTCTAGCTCATTGCCGATCAGGTGCAGGCCGAGCGGAAGCCCCTGCCCGTCCAGGCCGCCCGGCACGCTCATCGCCGGCAGGCCCGCGAGGCTCGCCGGGACCGCAAACACGTCGTTGAGGTACATCGCCAGCGGATCGGTCGTTTCGCCGATGCCGAAGGCGGCCGACGGCGCGGTCGGGGTGAGGATGACGTCGCACTGCTCAAAGGCCTTGCGGAAATCCTGCTTGATCAGCGCGCGGACGCGCTGCGCCTTGGTGAAATAGGCGTCGTAGAAGCCGGCCGACAGAACATAGGTGCCGATCATGATGCGGCGCTTGACCTCCGCACCGAAGCCGTCGGCGCGGGTCGCGGCGTACATGGCGTCGAGATTGCCGCCCTCCGGCGCATCGCGCAGGCCGTACCGGACGCCATCATAACGGGCGAGATTCGACGAGGCTTCGGCGGGTGCAATGATGTAGTAGGTCGGCAGCGCGTACTTGGTGTGCGGCAGGCTGATCTCGACCGGCGTCGCACCGGCATCCTTCAGCCATTCGATGCCCTGATCCCACAGCGCGTTGATCTCCGCGGGAACGCCGTCGATGCGATATTCCTTGGGAATGCCGACGCGCTTGCCTTTGAGATCGCTGGACAAACCCGCTTCCCACCGCGGCACCGGCTGATCGAGCGAGGTCGAATCCTTGGGGTCGAACCCCGCCATGGCTTCGAGCAGGATCGCGCAGTCGCGAACTGTTTTGGCCATCGGCCCCGCCTGATCGAGCGAGCTGGCGAAGGAGACGATGCCCCAGCGCGAGCAGCGGCCGTAGGTCGGCTTGATGCCGCTAATGCCGACGAACGCGGCCGGCTGACGGATCGAGCCACCGGTGTCGGTGCCGGTCACGCCGGGCGCGATGCCTGCCGCAACCGCTGCCGCCGAGCCGCCCGAGGAGCCGCCGGGCGTCAGGCCGACATTACTGCCCTGGCGCCGCCACGGGCTAATCACCGGGCCGTAGGCGCTGGTCTCGTTCGACGAGCCCATCGCGAACTCGTCCATGTTGAGCTTGCCCAGCATGCCTGCGCCTGCCTTACGGAGGTTGGCGGTGACCGTGCTTTCGTACGGCGGCTTGAAGCCGCGCAGGATCTTGCTACCCGCCGTGGTGTCGACGCCTTCGGTGGCGAACAGGTCCTTGATGCCAAGTGGGATGCCGGCGAGCGATCCGAGCTTGCCTGAGCCACGCGCGCTGTCGGCGGCCTCGGCCGCGGCGAGCGCGTCCTCAGGCGTTTCGACGGTGTAAGCGTTAAGCGACTTCGCGCCCGCGACCGCCGCGTTGAAGCTGTCGGCGATTTCGCGCGCGCTGAATTCACCGCCACGGAAGCCGTCGCGCAGTTCGGCAATGGTCTTGGACGTAAGCTCCGACACTATTCGATCACTTTCGGCACCGCGAAGAAGCCGTGCTGCGCTTCGGGTGCGTTGGCGAGCACCTTGTCGCGGATGTCGCCGTCGTTGACGACGTCGTCGCGGAGGCGAAGCTTCTGGTCGATGACCGCGGTGAGCGGCTCGACGCCATCGGTGTTCACCTCGGCGAGCTGTTCGACCCAGCCGAGGATATTGTTGAGTTCGGGCACCAGCGCCTCGATCTGCGCGTCGTCCATGCCGATGCGCGCGAGCTTGGCGATGTGCCGGACCTGCTGAGAAGTGACTGACATTGCGCCGGGCGGATAGCGGGCGGGTCTCTCAGCGGCAAGCGGTGCGAATTAGTGCGCGATGGTGTCCGAGGCTGCCGCGGCCAGCTTGAGTTGAGGCACCGGGCCATCCGCAAAGGCGAGCTGGCCGTCGCGCACCGTCGCCGGCAAGTTCAGCAAGTAGACCGGAACGCCCTCGGTCAGCTGTTGATGATGCTCCGCGGTGTCCCCTGGAGGCGGCAGGTCACCCTTGAGCAGCCAGCGCGCAAGGTCCGCCGCACGTTCGAGGCGAACGCAACCGAGGCTGTAGTTGCGCTTGGCCTTGGCGAACAATTCACGGTGCGGCGTGTCGTGGAGGAAGATGTCCTGATCGTTCTCGAAGCTGAACTTCATCGCGCCCATCATGTTGTTCGTGCCGGGACGCTGGCGGATGAATACCTGCTGTGTGCCGTCCTTCACTGCTTTCCAGTCGATGGTGGCAGGATCGACCGGTTCGGACTTCATCCAGTCGGACACGGTCTCGTATCGAGCTGCCTTCAGATACGACACGCCGCGCTTAAGCACGACGGGTGCGACCTTTCGCTGCACCACCTCGTCGAGGATGTGCCAGTAAGGATTGAAGGTCACGTAATGGATGGTGCCCGCCAGTTCCGGCGTCGGCGAACCGCTCTTCCCGACGACGACCTTCATGCTGTCGACGACTTTCCCGTCTTCCAGCATCATCAATTGCGCCGCGCTGATGTCGACAAAAATTGCGCGGCCCGCTGCAGGGATCAGGCGAAGACGGCGAAGGCTCTCCGCGACCTGCGGGTTCTCCGCGCTGTTCGCCGACAGGGCAGCTGAGCGGAGAGATGCGTAGATCGGATTAACTGCCGCCACCTGGTCGACGTGCGCGCTCAATGAGGGTGCCTGAGCCGCCGCGTGAAGGATGGCGACCGCGCTTTGCGGTTTGAGCTGACGCGAGGGATCGCCGTATCCGACTTCCGACACTGGAGCCGCAAGTGCTCGGGCGTAGGTCACCCACGCTTGAGAGATAATGCGGTCGTCCGCGGCTGTCCCGCTTTTGATGGCGGCATCCACCCGATCCGCAAGCTGCGCCGATTCCGTGACGCCATCAATCCTGGAAGTCCTGATCAGGGCCGCGACGCGCGTCGCCGCGGCACGAGTGCGGTCGTCTGTGAACCAAAGCGGTGCGTTGTTGCGGGCGTTGTAGAAGGCTTCGACGCCAAGATCGACGGGCGGAGCAAATGGAACCGCTGATTGCTGCCCTTCTTGCGCGACGCATGGGCTGGCGGTGAGCAGTGCGAGCGAGATGAGAGAATGTCGTCGCACGGCGGCTTGCTATCTGCAGCGCGGGTGGCGGCCGACGTCGACGGCATTGCTCAGGACGCCGTTGACCGTGGTCAATTGGAGGCATTGATAGCCGTTGAACCAGATCGTCGCGTAGCTGTTCGGGCTCGTCGTGAAGCTGTCGACGTTCCGGAAGCCGTTCTTCCGAAGTCGCTCGTCGGCGCGATTGAAGCCCTTTCCGATCAGGCCGTTGAGAAGGGCCGTCCCACCGCCGATGCCGCCAACCGGCGGGCCCTGATAGCCACCACCGCAACGCGGATTGGTGCGGACGTCGCTGACGGACTCAACCCGTCCGCGCGAGGCGATCACCTGCAGGCATTGGCCGGAGCGGTCGCTGGACCAGACCGATCCCTCACGGCTGCGGCCGGCATCGAAGCTGTCGACCTGCCGAAAGCCACTGCGGCTGAGTTGATAGCGGGCGCTGCCGTAGTCGCTGCCGACCAGCCGCCCCCAATTGCCGTAGGCCGGGCCGTTATAGCCGTAGCTGTACGGCTGCTGCGGATACTGCGGCTGCGGATAATATTGGGCATGGGCCGGCGGTACGGTCAAAGCGGAAGCGGAGAGCGCGAGTGAAAGGCGGGCGGCGGTACGCATGCGAGACCCCTGCATTGGTGATCCCATGATACTCGCGAGGATTTTCGCAGGCAAAACAAAAGCGGCCCCGGTATCCCGGGGCCGCTCGAATCTTTCGCTGAAGCTGACTTACGCGACTTGCGCGAGGGTCGGCTGACGACGGCGACGCATCGCGAAACCGATACCGCCGAAGCCGAGCAGCATCATCGCCCAGGTGGCCGGTTCGGGCACCGCGTTAGCTACCGTAGTCGCGGAAAATGATGTCAGGCTGTTCGCTTGCGCTGTGAAATTGAAGCTCCCGGGGGTCGCGTCATAACCCAGCCAGTTGATCGTGCCATAAGCGGTGAACTGGAGAAGATCGTTCGGTCCGCGGGTAATGCTCTGGATCCCAAGAAGCGTGAAGTAAATGGGATTAACGTTGTTGCCGCCAGTAAGAGTGACGAAATTGTTGATCGTCTGCGCGCCAATAGCGAGCGATGCTAGATCAACGATGGAGCCGCATGGAGCCGAGGTACAAGCGACGCCTGCGAAAGATCCTGAACCGGCCCCATAGCTGGAAAGAACGCCTGGAGCTGAACCAGTGGTGCCCATTGCATCGGTGAAGTCAAGCGAGGTCGCTTGGCTGATGCTACCTGCAGGGCTTCCAACCACATAACCGTTCAAGCTTATCTGCGATCCTGCGATAAGCGGAGCGGCAGTAGTCGGTGCGGCCGCAAAAACCGCTGTAGCTGCGGCGGCCACCGCTAAAACATAACGCTTCATAGTGTTGCTCCCTAGTCTTCTACATTGCCCCCGAAGACGACAGCGTTATCGAGCCGAGTCGCCACTCTGGTTAACTCTCATTTAACAAAGGTTTGTTTCAGTTGCGAGTCAATGGGTGTTTTCACGGAGGCGGGAGCGCCGCTTGCCGCGGCCTTCGCGGCCCAATAGGGCGCTCGCCACATGTGTGCCCGCCGCTTTCTCCTTGCCATCCTGATCCTCATCCTGCTGTTCGTGGCCGGCGCTTTCGCTATCTATCAGTGGGGCGCGCGGGCGCTGGTTAGCCAGGCGGTGCCTCAAGGTCATTTCCGAGCCGCAGAAGCAGGCGCGGGTCCGGACTATAGTCAGGCGGCAAACTGGCTGGCACGTCCCGGGATTGCCGACGATCCAAGTCAGTGGTCGCCTGAAAGCGCGCCAACCGTCACACCCGTCGTCGCGGGCGTCCGCACTTTCTACCTGCAGCCAACGACCTATCTCGCACGCGATCGATGGAACGCGCCGCTAAACCCGGGTGGCGACAGCGAATATCGGAGCCGATTGTTCGTGCAGAGCCAGGCCAGCGCCTTTAGCCAGTTGGGCGAAATATGGGCGCCGCGGTATCGTCAGGCCGCTTATGGCGCTTTCCTTCTGAACAGCCGGGACGCTGAACAGGCCCTTGGCTTCGCCTATTCTGACGTGGCTGCCGCGTTCGATGAATTCGTGAAGACAATTCCGGCGGACGCTCCGATTATACTCGCCGGGCACAGCCAGGGCGCCTTGCATCTCGAACGGCTGCTGCGCGAGAAAATCGCCGGCAAGCCCATCGCGGGGCGAATCGTCGCGGCTTACGTCGTGGGCTGGCCGATCAGCACGACAGCGGATTTGCCTGCCCTCGGCTTGCCCGCCTGCACGAACGACAACGAAGGCGGATGTATCTTGTCGTGGATGACCTTCGGAGACCCGCCAAATCCCGATTTCATCTTCAACGAATGGGAGAAGACCAAAGGTTACGACGGCGGTGAGCGGAGGCACGCGGACACGTTGTGCGTGAATCCAATCACCGGAACGAAGGACGGCGTCGCTCCCCCTTCGCAAAATGCCGGCACGCTGATCCCATCGGCAGACATGCAATCGGCGGCCCTCAGCGTCGGCGCCGTCGGCGCACGGTGCGACAAGGGGCTGCTGATCCTGTCCGGGCAGGTCCCGCAGATGGGATCGTTCACGCTTCCGGGTAATAATTATCACGTCTACGATTACGCGTTGTTCTGGGGCTCGATCCGGCGGGATGCCGAGCGGCGGCTGGCGGCATGGTCGCATTAGTCACGTCTGACACGGGCACCTTCGCAGGGCAGCTTGCAGGCGGTAAGCTTGCCGGTCTGGACGTCGGAACCAAGACAATCGGCCTCGCCCTCTGCGACGCCGGCTGGCACTTCGCCGGGCCGGCCGAAACGATCCGGCGGACGAAATTCACGAAAGATGTTGAGGCGCTCAAAAACTTCATCGCGCGCGAAGGGAGTGTCGGCCTCGTCGTGGGTCTGCCGCTGAACATGGACGGTAGCGACAGCCCGCGCACCCAGTCGGTCCGCGCCTTTGCGCGCAACCTTGCCCCACTCGAGCTGCCGATCCTGCTGTGGGACGAGCGCTGGTCGACGCAGGCGGTCCAGCGGGCGATGATCGACGCCGATGTCAGCCGCGCAAAGCGGGCCGAACGCGTCGATGCCCTTGCGGCGGCGCATATCCTGCAGGGCGCGATCGACGCGCTGGTCAACCTTCCCGGCCCGCAATAAGCACTGCGGCTATGGATATTCTTTCGATCGACGGACTGCCGAATGATGAGATTGCGGCGATCCTCGACACCGCGGATCTCTATTTTTCCGGCAATCGCGGGCGGCGCGGCAGCGAACGCCTGCACGGGCGGATTGTATTTAACGTCTTCTACGAGAACTCGACACGAACCGCGATGTCCTTCGCGACCGCCGCGCACCGGCTCGGGGCCTCCGCCATTGCCTTGTCGGTCGAGCGAAGCTCGGTCGCCAAGGGAGAGACGCTGGAGGACACCGCGCGTACGCTCAATGCGATGCGACCGGACGCGCTCGTTATCCGCCACCGCGAGAATCACGCACCTGCTGTCGTTGCCGAAATCGTCGAGGCGCCAGTACTCAACGCTGGAGACGGGACGAACGAGCATCCCACCCAGGCGCTCCTCGACGCGGCGACGATCCGCCGTCGGCTCGGCCGCGTCGAGGGACTCAAAATCGCGATCTGCGGCGACATCCGGCACAGTCGGGTCGCGCGGTCGAACGCCAAGCTGCTCCCGCGCCTGGGTGCCGAGGTAAGACTTGCCGGACCGCCCGAATTGCTTCCGCCGGACGTCCCGCAACTGTCGGTCGCTGAAGCTATCGCCGGGGCCGACGTGGTGATGATGCTGCGCG
Organism: Sphingomonas flavescens; assembly: GCF_030866745.1. NCBI lineage: Bacteria > Pseudomonadati > Pseudomonadota > Alphaproteobacteria > Sphingomonadales > Sphingomonadaceae > Sphingomonas > Sphingomonas flavescens. The sequence continues at coordinate 694,097 of NZ_CP133016.1, forward strand.
TTCAGCGCGAGCGCCTGGAAGACGATTTGGGCGACGCGCCGGGCGAGTATCTTGCCCGCTACGGCCTGACCGCCGAGCGGCTAGCCACAGCGACCCCGGGCGCCGTCATCATGCATCCCGGGCCTATGAACCGCGGCGTGGAGATCGATGGCAGCATCGCCGACGATCCGGAGCGCTCGCTCATCGCCCTTCAGGTGGAGATGGGCGTCGCCGTTCGGATGGCCTGCCTCGAACGCGTGATCGACGCGCGCAATTAGCGCGAGGCGACTTGCACCGGCGCGTCGCCCGCAGTGTTGCGAACGAAGCAGCTTCCCCCCTGCCGACGCAGGGCTTCGCAGGTCAGACGGGCATCGCGATCGCTCGCAAAGCCGTGAACCGAAAGGCGATAGAAGGTGCCCTTAGCGCTGGCGAAGCGCGCGCTCATCGGGGCGTAGCCCTTGAGCGCGGAATATTTGCGAGCCGTCTCGTTCCAGGCGGCCAGCACGCGCTGCGGCGAACCGTAGGCTCCAAGCTGGACAACGGCCGCAGATGTACCTGAAGCGACCGGGCGAGACTTCGAGTAGCTAGCCTTGACCGGGCGAACCGTCGCCTTTGCGGGCAACATCGCCGCGACGGCCGCCTTGGCTTCGTTGACGGCGGCCATGGCAAAGGACGTCAGGGTCGTTGGCCGAGGCGGCGGCGGTGCCGGGGCGACCGCGAGCTGAACAGGAGCCGGCTGAGGCGCGAGCGGCGCTGGCTGCGGCTTCGCAACCGGGGCGGCTGCGGCAACCACGGCCGCAGCGACCGGCGCGGCAACGTCCGCAACTTGAGTATCGGTCTTGTTCAGAGCGAGCTGGACCGGCTGACCTGCATCGACGGCGGCAGGGGTTACGCCGACGAGCGACGCGACCTGGTCGGCCGCCGACTTGGGTGACGCCAGCTTCATCCACTGCTGGATGCGGCCATCGAGCTGACCGGCGGGCACATCCTGGCTGGCGATGACGCGGGCTTCTTCCCACTGACCCGCGAGCGCATGGGCAAGGGCGAGGTTTTGCCGAACGGTCGCGTCCGCGTCCTTGCTGCGCGCGGCCGAATCCAGAACGGCAACCGCCTCACCCGGCTGGCCCGCAAGCGCCAAAGCCAAACCGTAATCGGAAACGTTCAGGGAACCGCGATTTTGCGCAAGAAAGCCGACCGCCTGGCGATTCTTCCCCTGGGCGATCTGCACCAGCGCGAGCTTCAGCACGATCTGCGGCTGTTCCGGATAGAGCGTCAGCGAGTCGCGATAGGCGGCTTCCGCTGAACGGAAGCGTCCGCCGGCGAAATAGGCGTTGCCCAGCAAAGTGCGGAAGCCCGCGTCATTCGGCGTCTTCGCAACCGCGCGCTCGGCATAATCGATGGCCATCGGCACGTTGTTCGAGTTGAGCGCGGCAAGCGCCTTCGTCGCGAGACCGACGTTGACGTCGGCCTTTCCGCCGAACTGCGCACCGTTGACCCTGGTCGTGGATGTCGCGCAACCGGCGACCATCGAAGCGAGGACGACGAGCGAAGCGGCGGTGGTCGTGCGAAGCGACATATTCATGAACTTACCCCCTGCGATTTGCCTTTGCGGCTAGCCCGTCGAGTTCGGGCATACGCTCGAGCAACTGATCGAGCGCATCGGTCACAAGCTGCTGCGCCGACCTTCCACCGACGGCGCAAGCAAGCCGAAGCTTCAAATGGCGCTCCGGGTCTAAACGAAGCGTAAACGCGGCCTTGCCCTTCGAGCCCGGCGCAGCACGAGTGCGCGGCGCGCGGAATGCGGCCGGCTTGGCGATCGGCACGACGACGGGTTGAACGACCGGCTGGACAACCGGCTCGGTGACCGGTTTAGCTTCCGCTGCGGGTACCGCTTCGACCGATTTCGGCTCGTAAAGCTCGGCCGTTTCATCGGCGACGTCATCACCGTCGTTTGCGTCATAGATGCGCTCGACGATCTCAGCCTGCTGATGATGGACCGGCGACTCGACCGGCGTCAGGCCGAGCGAGTGAGCGCGCGGATGATCGACGACTTCGCCGAAAGCATCATGACTTTCGTCACGCGGCGCGACTGCCGGTTTCGGCGCTTCGAACCCCATGTCGTTCCAGCCGAGATCCTCGAGGCCGGCACCAACCTGACCGAAGCCCTGCGGACGCATGGCCGGACGAGCGGCGCCCTTGCGGGCGAGCAGGCCGGAAGACAGAGAGGCGAAAGGTTTGGCTTCGATGGCCACCCCGGTTGCTCCTTACTGGCCGACGACGCGGCGGCCGAAGCCTCCGACGGGCCGAGGGCTTGCCGCACCGATGCCCGGTGCCGCGCCCGGCGCCGCAAAGACGGTCCGGCGAAAATTCTTCTCGAGACGGTCGGAAATATATTCCCACAGTTCGGTCACTTCCTTGGCGGAGCGGCCGTTGGGGTCGACTTCCATGACGGTGCGGCCGTCGATCATCGAGGCGGCGAAATCGGTGCGATGATGCAAGGTGACCGGTGCCACGGTGCCGTGCTGCGACAGTGCAACAGCGGCTTCGTAGGTGATCTTGGCTTTGGGCGTGGCCGCGTTGACCACGAAGATCAGCGGCTTGCCCGCGCGGTCGCACAGATCAACCGTCGCGCCCACGGCGCGCAGATCGTGCGGGCTCGGCCGAGTCGGGATGACGATGAGTTCAGCCACCGCAATGACGCTCTGGATCGCCATGGTGATCGCCGGCGGCGTGTCGATGACGGCTAGGCGGAATCCCTGCTGCCGAAGAACTTCAAGATCGCTGGCAAGTCGAGCGACCGTGGTCTGGGCGAAAGCCGGCATGTCGGCTTCACGCTCATTCCACCAGTCGGCAAGGCTGCCTTGCGGATCGATGTCGATCAGGCAGACCGGGCCAGCCCCGGAGAGCTGTGCCTGCACCGCCAGATGGCCGGACAAGGTCGTCTTGCCGGATCCCCCCTTCTGCGATGCCATTGCCAGGACGCGCATGCTTTTCCCCTCGCGGTAAACGCCAATTCGAGGAGGGGAGTGACACCAGAGGCTCTAAAATCTGGTTAACATGCGACGACAGTGTTGGCGGTTAGAAATGCCTAGGCTAAGCTCGATCAAGGGTGAGTTAACGCATGAATTTGAAACACTTGATTGCAGCGTTTTTGCTCGTCGGCGCGGCCGCGCCCCTCTCGGCGCAGTCGGTAAAAGCGGGCATCGATGCGTGGCAGCGCGCCGATTATTCCAAAGCTGTGTCGATCTGGCGACCGCTCGCGGAGAGTGGCGATGCCGATGCGCAGTTCAATCTGGGCCAGGCTTATCGCCTCGGGCGTGGAACGACGATCAACCTCGGCGCTGCGAAGACGTGGTTCGAGCGCGCGGCGAATGCCGGGCATCTCGACGCACAGACGACGCTTGGATTGCTGCTGTTCCAGAATGGCGACCAGCAGCAGGGCCTCAAATGGCTGCGCCGCGCGGCCGACCAGGGGGAACCACGCGCGCTGCTAGTCTACGGGACTGCACTTTATAATGGCGACGCCGTCCCGCAGGATCGGCTGCTTGGCTACGCCTTCGTCAGCCGCGCCGCGCAGCAGGGCCTTGGACCCGCCAAGGAAACGCTCGACCAACTCGATGGCTTGATGGCCCCGGGCGACAGGCAGAAGGCGCTGGTGCTCGCGCGGTCGATCCCAAACGGCGCTGCGCGATCGGCGAGCAAACCGGTGAAGTCAGTACAGGCACCCCTGCCTAAGACACCGCCGAAGGCCGCTGCACCCAAGGCCCCGCCGCCGCGCGTGGCCAAGGCTGCACCTTCGCCCGCGACGGGCAATTGGCGCATCCAGCTCGGCGCTTTCACACAGCGCGGTTCCGCCGAGGCCATGTACCGGCGCGTCGCCGCAAAGCCGGCTTTGGCCGGGCGCGGCCCAGCTTATGTCGCTGCCGGGAATGTCATCCGCCTTCAGGTCGGGCCATTCGTCAGCCGGCAGGCCGCCGCCGCCGCCTGCGCAACGCTTGGCACCGCCTGCTTCCCAGTCCCGAAGGGCTAATCACTTCCGGAACCAGTCCCGCCGGCGAACGCCCTGGACCCACAACAAAGCATCGAGACCGTGATAGCGGAGCTCGGCATCGGCGACTTCAACGAGAGCAGGCTTGGCGCGGAAAGCGACGCCAAGCCCCGCTTCCTGGATCATCGACTTGTCGTTCGCGCCGTCCCCGATTGCCATCACGTCCCGCGGCTTCAACCCTAGTCTCTCCCGCGCTTCAATCAACGAATCGCGCTTGGCCATACCGTCAACGATTGGATCGCCAACCTCTCCCGACAGCTTGCCGCCAGCGAATACCAGCCGGTTCGCCTTGACGCGGTCAAACCCAACCATGCGCGCGACCGGCTCGGCGAAGGACAGGAAACCGCCCGAGACGAGCAAGCAGCTCGATCCACCGGCCCTCATCGTCTGGACCAAGGTGCGTGCCCCGTCGGTAAGATGCACCCGCTCCGTCAGGCAACGGTGAAGCTCGCGCTCGTCCAGGCCGGCTAGCAACCGCACGCGTTCCCGCAGGGCGCCGGGAAAATCCAACTCGCCCTGCATCGCCCGCTCCGTAATTCGCGCCACCTTGTCCTTCATCCCGGCATAGTCGGCGAGCTCATCGATGCATTCCTGGCCAATGATCGTGGAGTCCATGTCGGCGACGAACAGCCGTTTCCAGCGCGGCTCCTCCGGCTGAACGACGATATCCACCCCATCCAATCCGTCGAGAGCCCAGCGGGCATCGCGGCCGCTTCCGGAGAAGCGCAGGTCGGCGGCATCGCCTTCGTCGATCCAAGCGAGAAAGCTGGTCTTCGGATCCAGCTCGCGCAGCAGACCCAGCGTGCGGTCGAGCAGCCTGTCATCCAGCTTCCCCGATGCTATCAACGTCGCAATCGCCATGCCGTCGTCCAAGCCTCCTCTCGTCGTTATCGCCGGACCCACTGCGAGCGGGAAGTCCGGCCTGGCGCTGGCGCTAGCTCAGCAAATCGGAGGCGTCATCGTCAACGCCGACAGCGCGCAAATCTATCGTGATCTGCGGGTATTGAGCGCGGCCCCGACCGACGAGGAGCTGAGCCGCGCGGAGCACCGGCTTTACGGCGTGCGCGACGGCGCCCTGCCCTGCTCCGCCGCTGACTGGTCTGACTTGGCGAAAGGCGAAATCGCGAAAATTCACGGCGAGGGTCGGGTACCGGTCCTTGTCGGCGGGACGGGCCTCTATCTACGTACGCTTCTAGACGGCATCGCGCCCGTACCGGCGATTGATCCAGCCATTCGCCAACGCGTGCGCGCAACCCCGGTTGATGAGAATGCGGCGAAGCTGCGGACTCTCGACCCTATGGCGGCCGAGCGCATCCGACCGACCGACGGCGCGAGGATCAATCGGGCGCTGGAAGTCATGCTCTCGACCGGCAGGACGTTGGCCGAATGGCAGCAGGAAAAGCACGGAGGAATCGCCGAAGACGTCACGCTTCGGCCGATGATCCTGCTCCCGCCGCGCAAATGGCTTTACGCGCGCTGCGATGAGCGGTTTGGACATATGATCGATCAGGGCGCGGTAGCCGAAGTCGAAGCGCTGCTCGCACGGCATCTCAACCCGAACCTGCCCGTGATGAGAGCGATCGGCGTGAGCGAAATCGCCGACTATCTGCTGGGACGTCAAACGCTGGATGCGGCAATCGCCGCCGCAAGCCAGGCCACGCGCCGCTACGCCAAGCGGCAGTACACCTGGTTCGCGCACCAGCCGCCAGCGGACTGGCCGAGAATCCGGGAGGCGCTGGACGTCGACAATTTGCCCGAAGCCCTGTCCCTGGTGAGCCCGGGGGGCTAGGCGAAGCCCATGGACTGGATACGCGACGCCGACATCGACCCAGCGGCCCTTAGCGGCAAGCGAGTAGCGATCATTGGCTACGGCAATCAGGGCCGGGCACAGGCGCTGAACCTGCGGGACAGCGGCGCTGAGGTCGCGATCGGCCTCCGGGAAGGCTCTGCCAGTCAGGCCGAAGCTGAAAGGGAGCAGCTGACGGTGCTTTCCTTGGCCGCCGCGGCGGCTTGGGCCGACGTCACCATGATGCTGGCGCCGGACGAGCATCATGCGGCGATTTACGGAGAGATTGCTCAATCGCTTCGAGAAGGCTCCGCGCTCGGCTTCAGCCACGGACTGTCGGTGCGGTTCGGGCTGATCTCGCCGCGCTACGACCTGGACGTCTTCCTCATCGCGCCAAAAGGGCCAGGAACCGCGCTGCGGTCGCTTTACTTAGACGGCAAAGGCATGATTGCCGCCTGGGCCGTGGCGCAAGACGCAAGCGGACGGGCGCGCGACATCGCTCTGGCTTACGGCGGGGCTATTGGCAGCGGCCGTGCCGGCCTTATCGCCACCAGCTTTGCCGAAGAAGCGGAAGCGGACCTGTTCAATGAACAGGCGGTGGTATGGGGCGCCGTGCCCGAACTTCTGATCGCGGGCTATGAGACTTTGGTCGACGGTGGCTGTTCGCCCGAACTCGCCTATCTTGAATGCGTCGGCGAATTGAAGCTGCTCGCCGACCTGATCGAGGCGCGCGGCATTGCCGGCATGCGGGAAGCCATTTCGAACACGGCAGAATTGGGCGCGCTGCTGGGTGGCCGCCGGATTGTCGACAACGGCGTCCGCCAGCGCATGGCCGATATCCTCGCCGAGGTCCGTGCCGGCAAGTTCGCCGCAGCACTCACCGCCGAAGCGGGCGCTGGCTATCCCGCGTTGAACGCCGAACGGCGGGAAAACCTGTCGAGCGAGATCGAAAACACCCGCCGCCGGTTGAAGCCGGCCAGCTGATTATCCGATTGCTTCCGGCACGGTGGACGCCACGCGCTCTCCAACGCTTGCCCGCTCGAGATAGACCAGTCGCATTCGGCGATGGGCTTCCGCGGCGTTCGGATCGGTCGCCGACGAGGCCCGCTCCTGCTCTTCAGCCGCTCGCTGTGCGAAATAGATGCGGTCTTCGGTCGCCATGACCCCGCTCCTTTAGTGCTTGCCCAATGCGGGCTTAGCACAGGAGCAGGGCAAATCCTACCTCAGGCAGGGACCTTGCCGGCCTGCCGGGCGCGATCGATCGCCTCAACCAGAATGCGCGCTGCATCCGCTGCATCACCCCACTTCCCGATGCGCACCCATTTGTCCTGCTCCAGGTCCTTGTAGTGGGTGAAGAAGTGCTCGATTTGCTGCAGTACGATCGAGGGCAGATCCTGCCGCTCCCCAACGTCCGCGTAATAAGGGAACGTCGTGTCGACCGGCACGCAGATGAGCTTCTCATCGCCGCCGTGCTCGTCCTCGAGGTTGAGGACGCCGATCGGCCGGGCGCGGACGACGCAGCCAGGGACGAATGGCGAGCGCGCGATGACCAGCGCGTCGAGCGGATCGCCGTCCGGCGACAGCGTATGCGGCACGAAGCCGTAATTCGCCGGATAGCGCATTGGCGTGTGCAGGATGCGGTCGACGAACAAGGCGCCGGACTTCTTGTCGAATTCGTACTTCACCGGTTCCCCGCCGACGGGGACTTCGATGACGACGTTGATGTTTTCAGGCGGGTTATCGCCAGTCGGAATGAGATCGATGTTCATGAGTGCAATCTTAAGGGAAGGGCCAGCCCCTAGCGGCGGCAAGCCCCACGAACAATGCCGAAACGCTGGCGATGACCGATCCCAAAGCATAGCCCGCCGCCAAGCCATAGGCATGGCGCTCGATCAGCAGCGCAGCGTCCAGCGAGAAGGCGGAGAAGGTGGTAAAGCCGCCCAAGAGACCCGTGGTCAGGAACAGGCGCAGGTGCTGGTCGGTGCCCGGGCGGATCGCGAAATATCCGGCGAGCAAACCCATCGCGAATGAGCCAAGGATGTTGACGATCAGCGTGCCGGCAGGAAAGCCGAGGCCGAACAGGCGAGCAGCCCCGACATTTACGCCATGGCGGAGGGCGCCGCCGATGCCCGCGCCTAGAAACACAACCAGAAAGAGCATAAGTCCGACCGCTCGATAAGTTCACCACCATAGTGATGCCACTGCGGCGGACGCTTGGCTATTCGTCCTCGTCAGGCCCCTTATCCTGATCGCCCATCCTCCCAAGGTCGCTCTGGCCGCCATGACCCATGAAGGTATTCTGCGGATCGGCGTTGTCCGGATCATTGTGCGGACTGGGGTAAGCGCCGCCGCCAAATGGCCCCGGATTGGTCGCCATATCCGGGCGATCCGCGCTGGGCGTGTCTTTCTCTTCCGCCAGCTCCTCGCCAAGCCCGTCGGATCCCGACGCCTGCATCGGCTTTTTGTCGTCACTCATGTCGCGCTCCTTCGGCCAGTCAAAAGGCGTGAGGACCAAATGTTCCGCAGAGTAACATCCGTTGAGCCTTCCCGCTGCCCCAGCGAGTTATGCGCATATGGCCGACCGCGAGCAGATGATCCGCAAGGAAAAGCAAGGATCTCCATTGTCCAATCGGGAGATCGAAGAAGCCGACGAGCGATCGAGCACCTCCGCGAAGGTGGTTCATGAAGCAATTAGGCTGGAAGGCACCGAGGAGCTTGAGCGACATTCCTCATCAGTCGCCTGGTCGGGCCTTGCCGCCGGTTTGACCATCGGCACTTCGATGCTCGGACAGGGCGTGCTAATGGCCGCCTTACCGGACACGCCATGGCGACCCCTCGTCGCGGCCTTTGGGTACGCGCTCGGCTTCATCTTCGTCACGATGGGCCGACAACAGCTGTTTACCGAGACGACGCTGACGGCCATGCTCCCAGCGCTCCATGGCTCGCATTCCCTCTCGGCGGTCGGCCGCTATTGGGCCGTGGTGTTCGCAGCGAATATCCTGGGGACGACCTTGTTTGCCGCCGCGATGACGATGCCGCACCTCCTGAAACCGGAATATCTGCAGTCGATGACGGACCTCGGCGTGAAGGCAGTCGAGCCGGGCTTTGTGGCCGTGTTGGCCAAGGCGATCGTCGCCGGATGGCTTATCGCGCTCATGGTCTGGCTGATGCCGGCGGCGGGAGCAGCACGCATTCTGGTCATCGTCGCGGTAACCTGGCTGATCTCGGCCGGTGAATTCAGTCACGTGATCGCAGGCTCCGCCGAGACCGCGCTTGCCGCAATGCGGGGGGCGATCGGGAGGTCCGACTATGCGATGCGCTTCCTAATTCCCGCGTTCCTTGGAAACTCGATCGGCGGTGTGGTGTTCGTCGCACTGCTGAACCATGCTCAGGTGCGCAAGGAAGTCTGACGGCTGACTATTTCCGGCCGAACAGTTTCTCGATTTCGCCGTGGCCCAGCTTTACCCACGTGGGGCGGCCGTGATTGCACTGGCCGGAGCGCGGCGTGACTTCCATTTCGCGAAGCAAGGCATTCATCTCGGGGACCGAGAGGATGCGGCCGGCGCGAACGGAGCCATGGCATGCGATCGTCGCGGCGACGAGGTCCAGCTTGTCCCGCAGGCTGAGCGGGCCGCCCAGCTCCGCGATTTCCGCGGCAAGGTCGGCGAGAAGTCCCGCAGCATCCGTCTTGCCGAGCGCCGCTGGGACGGCGCGGACGAGCATGGTCGAAGGACCGAACCGCTCAAGATCGAGCCCCATGCCGCCGAGCTCCCCGGCGGCAGCTTCGAGACGGTCGCAATCGGGTTCGTCGAGCTCGACGACCTCGGGCAGCAGCAGCGCCTGCCGCGCGACCGCGCCACCTTCCCGCGCCGCGCGCATCCGTTCGAGAACGAGCCGTTCGTGAGCCGCATGCTGGTCGACGATGATCAGACCGTCTTCGGCTTCGGCGACGATGTAGGTCGCGGCCACCTGTCCCCGCGCAACGCCAAGCGGAAAGTCGCGGACCGGTTCGACCGCCGATTCGGCGCGGGCCTGCGGAACGAAGGTCAACGGTTCGAAGCTCCGCTGTTCCTCGCGAACGCATGGAACGCCGAGGCTGAGGCCTGGCTCCGGCGTGTAGCTGTTGCTGCTCGTCCACATAACCGGCGCGGCGGCCTGCTCTCGCGCAGCGCTGCGCTGACTTTCCTCGTCGAGCGCACGGCGGAGGCCGCCGACGATGAGACCACGAATGGCGGCGGGATCGCGGAAACGCACCTCGGTTTTCGCCGGGTGCACGTTGACGTCCACTTCGTCGAGCGGAACGTCGAGGAACAGGGCGGCGATCGGGTGCCGGTCACGGGCGATCAGGTCGCGATATGCCGCGCGCAAAGCGCCGACAAGCAGGCGATCCTTCACCGGCCGCGAATTGACGAACAGATATTGCTGGTCGGCGACGCCGCGATTGAAGGTCGGCAGGCTGATCACGCCGCTAAGGGACACGCCGTCACGGACGCACTCGATCCCAACGCCATGGCGGTCGAGCTCATGGCTTAGCAGCTCAGCTACGCGGGTCGGCGCATCGGCCGCCTGCAGCGTCAGGATGCGGCGGCCATCATGCTCCAACGTGAACCCGACATCGCTGCGAGCCATCGCGAGGCGGCGGATTGCGTCGAGGCAGGCGGCATATTCGGCCCGCGGGCTGCGGAGGAACTTGCGGCGGGCGGGCACCTTGTCGAACAGGCCTTCGACGCGGATGCGCGTCCCAGGCGGAAGTGCCGCCGGCCCTTCCCCGCCTGGTTCGCCATGATCGATGACGATGCGCCAACCGTCCCTCCCGCGCGGCCGGCTTTCCAGGGTCAATCGCGAGACGCTGGCGATGGACGGCAGCGCCTCGCCCCGGAAGCCGAAGCTTTCGATGCGGTCGATCGCATCGGTCGACAGCTTGGACGTTGCGTGACGCTCAAGCGCCAGCCGCATTTCGTCCGGCGTCATGCCCGATCCGTCGTCGGTCACTTCGATGAGTTCGAGGCCACCCGCCTGCAGGCGGACCGAAACCTGCCGCGCCCCGGCGTCGAGCGAGTTTTCCACAAGTTCTTTAAGCGCGCTGGCGGGGCGTTCCACCACCTCGCCGGCGGCGATGCGGTTGACGAGTTCCGGGGGCAGCCTTCTTATTGACATGTTAACCATTCCTAGCCCATTCGGAACGCGCCGGCGAAGTCCTGATTTTTCGCGGAAATTCAGGGCGCATTCAACGGGTTGGGGTGAATCATAACTTAAGTGGCGCGACGAAGATCGCGCCGCGAACGGGCGACAGCGAGAGGCGGGGTTTTAATGTTCTGGAATCGTTGGTTCAAATGGATGTCGCACGACATGGCGATCGACCTGGGAACCGCCAACACCCTTGTCTACGTTCGCGGCCGCGGCATCGTCTTAAATGAACCGTCGGTTGTGGCCATCGAGACCATCAACGGCGTCAAGAAGGTCAAGGCTGTCGGCGACGACGCCAAGCTGATGATGGGCAAGACGCCCGACCAGATCGAAGCCATCCGCCCCTTACGTGACGGCGTCATCGCCGACATCGATGTTGCCGAGCAGATGATCAAGCACTTCATTCACAAGGTGCACGGCGGCAAGATGCGCGCCTGGCGCTTCCCGGAAATCGTGATTTGCGTGCCTTCGGGTTCGACATCCGTCGAGCGCCGCGCGATCCGCGACGCCGCCTCGAACGCCGGCGCCAGCGCCGTCTACTTGATCGAAGAGCCGATGGCGGCCGCGATCGGCGCCGACATGCCGGTGACGCAACCGATCGGATCGATGGTCGTCGACATCGGCGGCGGCACGACCGAAGTCGCGGTGCTCTCGCTCCGCGGCCTTGCCTACACCACGTCGGTCCGCGTTGGCGGCGACAAGATGGACGAAGCGATCTCGTCCTACGTCCGACGCAACCACAACCTCCTGATCGGCGAAGCCACGGCAGAGCGGATCAAGAAGGAAGTCGGCATCGCCAAGCCGCCGGTCGACGGGATCGGCACGACGGTCCACATCAAGGGCCGCGACCTGGTCAACGGTGTGCCCAAGGAAATTTCGATCAACCAGGGCCAGATTGCCGAAGCGCTGTCGGAACCGGTCGGCACGATCGTCGAAGGCGTCCGCATCGCGCTGGAGAACACCGCGCCGGAACTCGCCGCCGACATCTGCGATCAGGGCATCGTCCTGACCGGTGGCGGCGCGCTGCTGCAGGGCCTCGACGAGGTGCTGCGCGACGAGACCGGCCTCCCCGTCACCGTCGCCGACGATCCGCTCACCTGCGTCGCGCTCGGCACCGGCCGCGCGTTGGAGGAAGAGCAGTTCCGCGGCGTCCTCCAGACCGCCTGACGAAAGTCTAGGCGGTGGCGACCGCGCGTCCCGGCTGGTCGCGTCGCGCCCAATACGGGCTGTTCATCAGCTTTCTCGCGGTGATGGCCGGCATCATCGTCGGCTTGATTCTGCTCGTCCTGTCGCTCGTTGCACCCCAGCAATTCGACCGCGTGCGAGGCGTCGCCCTGGATGTGACCGGGCCGATCTCCGGCGCCTTGCATGAGGTCACCGCCACGGCGGGAGGAATCTTCACGGGCGCTGGAAATTACTGGGACGCCGCGAGCCAGAACGCGAAACTGAAGCGCGAGCGCACGGCCATGCTTCAGCGAATGGTCGAAGCCAAGGCGATCTTCCAGGAGAACCAGCAGCTCAAGGCGACGCTGCAACTGCGGGAGCGGGAGCGGACGACCCTCGCGACCGGACGCATCGTTGGCTCGTCGTTCAACAGTCCGCGCCGTTTCGCGATCCTGTCGGCAGGAACCAGCGACGGGGTCCGGATCGGCATGCCGGTTCGATCGCCGAGCGGGCTGGTCGGGCGGATCATTGATGCCGGCACCCTCGCCTCGCGCGTACTGCTTATTTCGGATCGGTCGAACATCATCCCGGCAAGGATGCTCCGCGGCGGCATACCCGTCATCGCGCAGGGTCGCGGCGACGGGACAATCAGCGTTCGCCCGCTCGAGGTTGGCCGCAACCCCTTCAAGCGCGGTGACATCATCATCACCTCCGGCACCGGCGGACTGTACCCCCCGCTGGTTCCAATTGCGCGCGTGGTGAAGCTCGATGACGATGGCGCAATCGCGCTGCCACTTGCGGATCCATCGACGACGAGCTTCGCGATCGTTGAGCCGCCCTTCGAACCCGAAGCGGTCGCCGCTGAAAGCGCGGGCGCCGAGCCGGAGGCGCCTTGATGGTTCGCTCCGCCCTCGGACCTGCACCGGGTAAGCTTGGCCGGCAGCCATCGCCGTTTGCTGCCTACCTGCCTGCAGTCACCGTCGTCGCCGCATCGCTGCTAGCGGCCCTGCCAATCGTCTCCACTAATGGATGGTATCCGGATTTCGGCTACCTCCTCTTTATCAGCTGGCGCCTGCTACGCGCCGACCCCTGGCCGCCCTGGTGGGCGGCGCCGCTCGGCTTCGTCAACGACCTGTTCACCGGAAATCCGATAGGATTGTCGGTGGCATTGTGGAGCGCGACGATGCTGGCGCTCGACTTGATCGACCGCCGCACGATGTGGCGTGACTATTGGATCGAATGGGTGCTGGCAGCGGTGCTGATCGCAATTGACCAATGGCTGCAGTGGCGCGTCGCCAAGATCGTCGGCGGTGAGCCGGATTTCATCCAGATGGTCCCGCCCCTTATCATCTCCATCTGCATTTTTCCCGCAGTCGCATGGCTGGTCGCCCGAGCGGACCGTTGGAGGCTGGGCCGGTGAAGCACGTGCGGTTCACCAACGCGCATCAGTCGATCACCTTCTCCAGGCGAATGATGTTGCTGGGCGGAGCGCAAGTGGCTGTCGGCGGAATGCTGATCGGCCGCATGGGGTGGCTCGCCGTCGCCCAGAACGAAAAGTACCAGTTGCTCAGCGAGAGCAATCGCGTCCAGCTGATCCCGGTCCCGCCGCGGCGTGGCTGGATCATCGACCGCAACGGCAAGCCGATCGCCATCAACCGCTCAAGCTTCCGTGTGGACATCATCCCGCAGCAACTCGAAAAAGACCGGGATGTCGTGGGGGAACTCGCGAAACTCATCTCGCTAACCGAGGATGACGTCGGGCGCATCCGCCGTGAGCTTGAGGAATCGCGCGGCTTCCGGCCCGTGTCCGTCGCTGACAACATCTCTTATGAGAAATATGCGGCGGTGACTGTTCGCCTGCCCGATCTGCCGGGAGTGCAGGCGACGCGTGGCTATTCACGTTACTATCCCGACGGGCCCGCCGTGGCGCACCTGCTGGGCTATGTCGGAACGGCAAATGCCAAGGAATATGAAGCTGAGGACAAGAACCCACTACTCATCATCCCGGGCTTCAAGATCGGCAAGCAAGGCCTGGAAAAAGTTCTGGAGCCCTACCTCCGCGGGACGCCAGGCGGGCAGCGCGTCGAGGTCACGGCGCGGGGAAAGCTCGTCAAGGAACTTGATCCCAAGCCTGATCGGAGCGGTCAGACAGTTCAGCTGACCATCGACCAGGGGCTCCAGCAATATGCCGCACGCCGCATGGGCGATCAGTCGGGCGCTTTGGTGGCCATGGACGTTGCCAGCGGCGACATGCTGGCCTTCGTCTCCATGCCGGCGTTCGATCCGAACAGTTTCAGCGAAGGCATTGGGCAAACCGAGTGGAAGATGCTCTCGGCCAACGACCACATCCCCTTGCTGAACAAGGTCTCGCAGGGCCTTTACCCGTCCGGATCCACGATCAAGCCGGCGATGGCGCTCGCGTTTCTGCAGCAAGGGATCGATCCGAAACGCCGGGTTGTTTGCCCAGGCGGCTATCAGATCGGGAACCGCTACTTCCGCTGCGACGCGGTCCACGGATCAATGGACATGCATTCGGCGATCGAGCGAAGCTGCAACACCTATTTCTGGGCCACCGGCCTGATCACGGATCCGGAAAAGACCACCGAGATGGTCAATACGCTGGGCTATGGGCAGCAATTTGACCTCCCGCTTCCTAGCCAGCGGTTTGGCACCATGCCCAGCCCGAAGTGGCTGGAGAAGAAATATCACCGCAAGTGGCAGGGTTATGACTCGGCCAATACGTCGATTGGCCAGGGATACGTCCTGATCAATCCGCTGCAACTTGCCGTAATGCCGGCGCGCCTGGCTGCCGGGAAGCTGCTGCAGCCGCGTCTTCTGATGGGGCAGAAAACGAACCCGGCGCCGGACATCAACGCCGATCCGAAGCATCTGGAAATCATTCGCAGCGCCATGGCCGCCGTGGTCAATGGCAGCGGTACGGCGGTGGCTTCAAAGCTCCCTCTCGACGGGGTGTTGATGGCCGGCAAGACCGGAACGGCCCAGGTGTTCCGCCTTGGCGAGCGCGGGCATCAGGGTGCCTGGGCGCTGCGCGACCATGCGTTGTTCATTGCCTTCGCGCCCGCCGACAAGCCGCGCTACGCCATCGGCTGCATCATCGAGCACGGCGGCTTCGGGGCGTCGGCGGCGGCCCCGATCGTGCGCGACACGATGACCTACCTCTTCGACCAGCAGAAAGCCTGGGCAGCGCTCGAGCCGCTGGAAAAGCAGTGGGGCGGTACGCTGGCCGAGCGAAATGCGCGGCAGCTCGCGGCGTTCAAGGCGGTCTCGCAAGCCGCAAAGCCCGCATGATCACCTCTGCGATCATTCCAAAGCCGCTGGCGCGTTTGCCCTGGCGATTGATCGTGCTGGTCGCCGGCATCGCGACCTTCGGCCTCATCGTGCTCTATTCGGCGGCGGGCGGGTCCTTGCGCCCCTGGGCCCTCAAGCAGGCCATCGTCTTTTCAGGCTTCCTCGGCATCGCGGTCGCCATGTCGTGGATGAAGGAGTCGACAATCAAGGCCCTGACCTTCCCGGTTTACGGAGCGACGCTGATCATGCTGATCGGGGTCGAGGCCATGGGCTTCGTTGGCAAGGGCGCGCAGCGCTGGCTGGATATTGGCCCGATCCGCCTGCAGCCTTCCGAGTTCATGAAGCCGGCAATTGTGCTAGTCTTGGCCCGTTTCTACGAGCTCGTGCCCGCGGGCGAAATCCGTAAATGGCGCGCAATATGGCCTGCCGCCGCACTGCTCGGCGTGCCAGCCCTGCTGATTCTGGTGCAACCGGACCTCGGTACATGCATCATGGTCGTGCTGTGCGGCGTCACGGTGATGTTTCTCGCAGGCTTGCCATGGTGGCTGTTCGCAGCGCCGGTGGCGACGATCGCCGTCGCGGCGCCGATCGCTTACGGCATGATGCACGGCTATCAGCGTAAGCGGATCGACGTGTTTCTCGATCCCGAAAGCGACCCGCTTGGGGCCGGTTACCATATCGCGCAATCGAAGATCGCGATCGGCTCGGGCGGTATCTGGGGCAAGGGCTTCCTGCAGGGCAGCCAGAGCCACCTCGACTATCTCCCGGAAGGCCACACCGACTTCGTCTTCGCGACCATGGCGGAGGAATGGGGTCTGGTCGGCGGTATCATCCTCATCTGCGCGTTTGGCGCGGTGATTCGCTGGGGAATGCGAGTCAGCCAAAATGCCCGCACCCGCTTCGCCCAGCTTGCCGCCGCCGGCCTCTCGGCAACAATCTTCTTCTACGTCTCGATCAACCTGATGATGGTCATGGGACTTGCACCGGTCGTCGGCGTTCCCCTGCCCCTGGTCAGCTTCGGGGGATCGGCCGTGATGACGGTGATGCTATGCCTCGGCCTGCTGATGGCGTTGGAACGTCAGCAGCGCACGGTCTCCCGCCTCGCATAAAAGGTTTCACGCGGGCGGTTGCGCCCTACATGCCCCCATGCTACCGGCGCGCCGCTCCTGAAGCGCAACCGCGTCGGAGCATCCGCCGTATCGGCAGTGGACGCATAGCTCAGTTGGTAGAGCAGCTGACTCTTAATCAGCGGGTCCTAGGTTCGAGCCCTAGTGCGTCCACCATTTTCCCCATATTCGGCGGCGCATGACCGAAGCTTATATTTGCGACGCCGTGCGGACCCCAATCGGACGTTACGCGGGGGCGCTGAGCAGCGTTCGCGCAGACGACCTTGCCGCCGTTCCAATTCGAGCGCTGATCGAGCGCAATCCGAATGTCGACTGGGAAGATCTGGACGACGTCATCCTTGGCTGCGCCAACCAGGCCGGTGAGGACAATCGCAACCTGGCACGAATGGCGGGGCTGCTCGCGGGATTGCCGGACAGTTCGGGCGGCGTCACGCTGAACCGCCTGTGTGGGTCGGGGCTGGACGCGGTAGCCATGGCTGCCCGGGTCGTTCGCGGGGGGGAATCCAATCTGCTGATCGCGGGCGGCAGCGAAAGCATGAGCCGGGCCCCCTTCGTCATGGCCAAGGCGACCAGCGCCTTCGACCGCAATGCAGAGATGTACGACACGACCATTGGCTGGCGCTTCGTCAATCCGAAGATGAAGTCCGCTTATGGCGACGATACGATGCCGAGCACGGGCGAGAACGTCGCGCAAGAATTCGGGATCAGCCGCGAGGATCAGGACGCGTTCGCGCTGCGCAGCCAGGAGAAAGCCTCGCGGGCGCAGGCGAACGGAAGACTTGCCGCGGAAATCGTTCCCGTCGCCATCCCCCAGCGCAAGGGCGATGCGATCATTGTGGACACGGATGAACATCCACGCGCTACTTCGCTGGAAGCGCTAGCCAAGTTGAAGCCCATAGTTCGGTCCGACGGCACCGTGACCGCAGGCAATGCGTCCGGTGTCAATGATGGCGCCGCCGCGTTGATCATCGCCTCGGAGGAAGGCGCAAGGCGTCATGGTTTGACGCCGCGTGCCCGTATTCTCGGCGCGGCCGTCGCTGGCGTGCCACCGCGGATCATGGGGATCGGTCCAGCCCCGGCGAGCGAGAAGCTGATGAAGCGGCTAGGCCTCGGCATTGCGGACTTCGACGTGATCGAACTGAATGAAGCTTTCGCGGCGCAGGGGCTGGCAGTCCTACGCCAGCTTGGCGTCGCCGATGACGATGCCCGCGTGAACCCGAACGGGGGCGCGATCGCGCTCGGTCACCCTCTCGGAATGTCGGGCGCGCGCTTGGCGCTCACGGCGACGGAAGAATTGCAACGGACCGGCGCTAAGCGCGCATTGGCAACGATGTGTATCGGTGTGGGCCAGGGCATCGCGCTGGCCATCGAGCGTGTCTGACGAACCTTCGTCAGCCCTCTTTGTCGGTACGAAAGATCGCGGATGGCTGCGCGCGTAGGCTTGGGCGACACTCAGCCATTAGGTGGTCGCGGCGCTGCCGGTGAATCTTCGCCAACTCCAGATGGGATAACCTGCATTAGGGAGCGGCTTGTGCTGCCCGGGTCTATGGGGCTCCCCGCTCACGATCTTCAGCGCTACGGAATTCGGATGTTTGCCCCAGTCGTTCTTATCGCCACTGAAAGCGCGCCCATCGTCATCACCGGGCAGGGCCTTCGTCCGGGCGAGACCAATGGTGCGTCGATCGTCACCATTGACAAGGATCGCATCGCGCAGTCGGCAAGCGGCCGGCTCGAGGACGTTCTGCGCGACGTCGCGGGATTGCAGAGTTTCCGCCGCTCGGACTCGCGGTCGAGCCATGCGACAAACCAGTCGATCACGCTTCGGGGGCTTGGGGGAAATGCCTCGTCCCGCGCGCTCCTGCTGGTCGACGGGGTGCCTCAGGCCGATCCGTTCGGTGGGTGGATATCTTTCCCGGCCTATTCGACAGACCGCATCGGCCTGATCCGCGTGACGCGTGGTGGCGGTAGCGGCTATTATGGCCCGGGCGCGCTTGCGGGGACGGTCGAGATCGAGAGCGCGGTCCCAACCGAAGGGCTCTCCACCCTAGGCGGCGTTGCGTATGGAAGCCGAGACAGCGTCGACTTACGGGCGAGTGTCGGCGCGGCGTCAGACTCTCGCTTCTGGACCATTTCGGGTGCGTACGCCCGCGGCGACGGGTTCGTCCCGATCACCAGCGCGACCCGCGGGCCCGCCGATCGCGCTGCACCCTATCGGCAAGTTTCCGCCACTGCCCGCTTCGTTCAGACGCTTGGCCCAACGGAGTTGCAGGCAAACGTCAGCGCTTTCTTTGACCGTCGGGATCGAGGCGTCGCCTTCACGACCAACCGCGGTCGGGGCGTGGACACTTCGCTGCGCCTGGTTGGCAAGCGCTGGTCATTGCTCGGCTACGCGCAGAACCGCAGCTTCGCATCACAGTTCAGCAGCGTGAACGCCGGCCGGACCGCGAGCACTGAAACGCTCGACCAATATAGCGTGCCGTCGCGTGGCTATGGTTTCCGGGCCGAAGCGGCCCCGATCACCGGCCGGTTCGACGTGCGAGTGGGAATCGATGGGCGCTTTGTCCGCGGCCAGACGAACGAACGCTATCAGTTCGTTGCCGGGTCGCCGACGCGGTTGCGGCAAGCGGGCGGAAGCTCCGCAACGGTCGGCGCGTTCGCGGTGACCACGCTCAACCTCGGCCCGACGCGGCTTACGGGCAGCGTTCGTGAAGACCGGTGGTCTATTAGCGAGGGTCATCTTCTCCAACGGACGCTCGCTGGCAGCATCCTCGATGATGTTCATTTCAAGGATCGCCGCGGCTGGCAGACAAGCGGTCGCCTCGCGGCAGAATATCAGATGACGCGGCGCACCAAGTTGCGGGCGGCCGCCTATCGCGGCTGGCGCTTGCCGACGCTGAACGAGCTTTATCGACCGTTTCGTGCAGGGCCCGATGCCACGGGACCGAACGCAGCCCTGAGGCCGGAAACGATGACGGGCGCGGAGGCCGGGATCGACGTGAGCTTGGCGAAGTCATGGACCGGGTCACTAACGGCTTTCACCGCGCGGCTTCACGATGCCATCGCCAATGTCACGCTCGGGTCGGGCCCGGGCGCCTTCCCGATCGTGGGTTTCGTCGCTGCTGGCGGATCGTACCGTCAGCGCCAGAATATCGATCAAATCCGCTCCTCCGGGGTCGAAGCGGACGTGGCCGGCCGCGCCGGCCCATTCGACCTCAACTTCTCCTACTCGTTCGTCGACGCCCGCGTTCATGCCAGCGGCGCGGCGTTCGCCCTTCAGGGCAAGCGCCCTGCCCAAACGCCCCGGCACCAGGTTTCAGCAACCCTCGCCTGGAATTCGAAAACGGGACACTTGCTGTCCATGACCGCGCGAGCGCTTTCCGGCCAATTCGATGACGATCTCAACCAACGCCGGCTCAAAGGTGTGGTGACGTTCGATGCGTTTGGGTCGCTGCCCGTTACCAAGAGGCTCGCGGTAGAGGTTCGCGGAGAGAACATAACGAACTCGCTCGTGCAGACTGCGCTTGGTTCAGACGGCTCGGTGGAGCGTGCTTCGCCGCGGACCTTCTGGTTAGGTCTGCGCCTCAAATAGTCTTTCGTCGAAGCGCACCGCCCGCCTATCGAAAGTTAAGGTTGCTTCCGGGCACGTTCACAATCGGGCTTTAGGAGGGGTTGCATTCCCCCTTAACTATCGAAAATGCCGGCTTCGTGACATCAACGACTTTCAATAGCGCCCGCCTTGGCGCCGCTTTGGCGGCGCTTTTTTTGCTTGGCGCCTGCGGCAAGACCACCGAGGGCCAGGAACGCGGTGGCCGCGGCGGCCAGCGCGGTCCTGCGCAGGTCGGGTTCGTCGTTGTTCAGCAAAGCAGCGTCCCGCTGCAGGAATCGTTGCCCGGCCGGGTCGCGGCCTTCCAGGTTTCAGAGGTTCGTCCGCAGGTAACGGGCGTGATCCAGAAGCGCTATTTTCGCGAGGGGTCGATCGTTCGCCAGGGCCAGACCCTCTATCAAATCGATCCCAGCATCTATTCGGCGCAGGCCGCGCAGGCGTCCGCCAACCTTCAATCCGCCCGCGCCAGCGCAGTGGCCGCGCGCACCCGCGCCTCACGCTACAAGCCGCTCGCCGAGATGGAGGCGATTTCCAAGCAGGATTACACCGACGCTTTGGCGCAGGCGCGCCAGGCCGATGCCGCGGTCGCGCAGAACAACGCGACCTTGCGGGTCGCCCAGGTCAATATGCGCTTTACCCGCGTTCCCGCCCCGATCACGGGGCGGATCGGATTGTCCAACTTCACCGAGGGTGCGCTGGTCACTGCCAACCAGGCCGATGCGCTGGCGACCATCACCCGGCTCGATCCCATCTATGTAGACATCAAGCAATCGGCTGCCGAGCTTCTCAAGCTGCGGCAGGCGTTGGCCCAAGGCGGAGCGGTGCCTGCGTCGGCGCAGGTGCGGCTGAAGCTGCCGGACGGTTCCGATTACGGCTACACCGGCACGGTCGAATTTAGTGAGGTGATCGTCGATGAGCCGACGGGCACCGTCACGATCCGTGCGCGCTTTCCGAACGGCCAAGGCGTCCTGCTGCCCGGAATGTACGTGACCGCCCAATTCGCACAGGCCGTACAGACGGATGCGATCCTGGTCCCGCAGACTGCGATCAAACGCGATCCGCAGGGCAACGCGACACTGTTCGTCGTCGGACCAGGCAACAAGGCTGTTCAACGCACCGTGCAGACGAGCAGGACATCTGGGCCCAACTGGATCGTGACCGGCGGCCTGGCGCCGGGCGAAAAGGTGATCACGCAAGGCACGGGTACCCTGAAGGACGGCGCACAGATCAAGCCCGTACCGGCGACCGCTCCTCAGCGGGTCGCGGCGCGGCCTCAGGGCGCAAGGAACGGCGCGGGACCGAGCCGCTAGCCGATGTCCAAGGTCTTCATCGATCGCCCGATCTTTGCATGGGTGATCGCCATCATCATCATGCTGATGGGGATCGGCGCGATCGTGCAGCTGCCGGTTGCGCAATATCCCGACGTCGCGCCGACCCAGATCAATATTCGCGCCACCTATCCGGGAGCATCGGCCTCAACGCTGGAAAGCAGCGTCACCCAGATCCTGGAGCAGCAGCTCACCGGCATCGACGGAATGCTCTATTTCTCGTCATCCTCGACGGCGCGCGGGTCCGTGTCGATCAGCGTCGTCCTGCAGAAGGGGATCGATCCCGACATCGCGCAAGTGCAGGTGCAGAACGCGATCCAGGCCGCAATTTCGCGGCTTCCGACGCAAGTGCAGCAACAGGGCGTCCGCGTCACCAAGGGATCGCCCGATCTCCTGATGATCGTCGCCATCAGCGACACGACCGACAAAAGCACCAACGTCGACGTCTCGGACTGGCTGACGACGAATATTCAGGACGAGCTGTCGCGCGTGCCCGGCGTGGGCGACGTCAACGTCTTCGGCTCGTCCTACGCGATGCGCATCTGGCTCGATCCTCAGAAGCTTGCGGGCGTCAACCTGATGCCCAGCGACGTCATTAGCGCGATCCAGAACCAGAATACCGAAGTAGCAGCCGGTGAGATCGGCGGCCTTCCCGCGCCGGAAGGCCAAATGCTGAACGCTACGGTCACCGCCCAATCGCGCTTCCAGACGCCCGAACAGTTTCGCAACATCATCGTGAAGTCCGACCCGACCGGCGCCCGCGTCCTGCTGGGCGACGTCGCCCGAGTTGAGCTTGGCGCCGATAATTATTCGGCAACGATCCGCGCCAACGGGCACCCCGGCGCCGGCATCGGTATCTCGCTCGAGCCCGGCGCCAACGCGCTGCGCACTGCCAATCTGGTCAAGGCGAAGGTCAAGGAAATCGCCCCGCGCATGCCGGCCGGTTACACCTACGCCTTCGCCAACGATTCCACCGATTTCATCAAACTGTCGGTCAAGGAAGTCGTGAAGACGCTGTTCGAGGCGGTCCTCCTCGTTGTGCTCGTGATGTTTGTCTTCCTGCAAAGCTGGCGGGCGACGCTCATCCCATTCATCGCCGTGCCGGTGGTGCTGCTAGGGACGTTCGCGATCCTCTACGCGCTCGGTTTCTCCATCAACACCATGACGTTGTTCGGGCTGGTGCTCGCGACCGGTCTGCTTGTCGACGATGCGATCGTCGTCGTCGAGAACGTCGAACGGTTGATGGAGGAAAATCCGGACATGAGCCCGCGCGACGCGACGGTCGCGTCGATGGAGCAGATCCAGATGGCGCTCGTCGCCATCGCGCTGGTCCTGTCCGCCGTGTTTCTTCCGATGGTCTTTTTTGGCGGTTCGACCGGCGTCATCTATCGGCAGTTCGCGGCGACCATCGTCGCGGCCATGGTGCTGTCCGTGTTCATCGCTTTGACGCTGAGCCCCGCGATCGCCGCCAACCTGCTGAAGCGCAACCACGCGACGGTCGAGGAGACCTGGGTTGGCCGCAAGGCGCCGGGCCTTGCCCATCGGGTCGAGCGCGGCCGCATCTGGTTCAACGACAGCTTCGACCGTTTCCGCGATTGGTTCGTGAACTCCGTCATCCGAGTGGTCGACCGCAAGTGGCTGTTTCTCGCAATCTACGCGGGTGTCGTTGCGATCCTGATGATCATGTTCGTCAGACTGCCGACCGGCTTCCTGCCCACCGAGGACCAGGGCTTCGCCTCGGTGCAGTTCCGGCTTCCCGCCGGCGCGACGATGGAGCGCACCCGGCAGGTTCAGCGGCAGGTCGAGGACTACTTCTTGCGCGGGCCTGAGAAGAAGAACGTCAAGACCTTCTTCACGGTCGCCGGCGGTGGCCAGGGCGCGGCCGGCCAGAACACCGGTCAGGCGTTCCTCAATCTGACCGACTTTGAAAATCGCGGCGGCAAGGACAACACCGCCGACGCCATCGTGCAGCGTGCCTCCGGCGCTTTCCGGGGCCTTCGCGATGCGCAGGTTTTCGCGCTTGTCCCCGGCGCGATCCGCGGCCTCGGCCAGTCGAGCGGCTTCACCATGGAGTTGCTCAATACGGGCGGGCTCTCGCAGGAGCAGTTTGAGGATGCTCGCGATCGCATCCTGGCGATGGCCGAAGGCAATTCGCAGCTTTCGTCCGTCCGTCTGAGCGAACTTCCCGACGTTGCCAGTTTGAAGGTCAACATCGATCAGCAGCGCGTCGCCTCTCTTGGCTTGAGTTCTGGAGACGTGAACACGACGCTTTCGACGGCCTGGGGCGGACGCTACGTGAACGACTTCATCGACCGTGGGCGCGTGAAACGCGTCTACGTGCAGGGTGATGCGCCGTACCGGGCCGATCCGAAGAGCATCGACCAGTGGTTTGTCCGCAGCAACCAGGGCGCCATGGTTCCCTT
The DNA here is from genome assembly GCF_030866745.1 of Sphingomonas flavescens. Taxonomy (NCBI): domain Bacteria; kingdom Pseudomonadati; phylum Pseudomonadota; class Alphaproteobacteria; order Sphingomonadales; family Sphingomonadaceae; genus Sphingomonas; species Sphingomonas flavescens. Next base: position 718,052 of record NZ_CP133016.1, read on the forward strand.
TTCCTCCTTCGCGCAGACAAGCTGGATGACGACGCCGACCAGTTCCTCGCGCTTTCTCGGCTACCCATCGTTCGAATTGAATGGACAAGGCGCGCCGGGGGTCAGTTCCGGCACCGCGATGGACACGATCGAAAGCATCGCTCGACAGGTCCCGGGCATTGACGTGGCATGGGCCGGCCAGTCCTATCAGGAGAGACTATCGTCCGGTCAGGCGCCGATACTTTATGGCGTTGCGCTAATCGTCGTCTTCTTGTGCCTGGCAGCTCTCTACGAAAGCTGGTCGATCCCGGTTGCCGTGCTGCTTGTCATCCCGCTGGGCCTGGTCGGATCGATCTTCTTCGTCACCCTGCGCGGCCTGCAGAACGACGTCTATCTGCAGGTGGGCCTGATCACGACCATGGGGCTGTCCGCCAAGAACGCCATTCTGATGGTGGAATTCGCCGAACGCGCCGAGCGCGAGGGCGCGCGCGTGATCGACGCGGCCATCGAAGCGGCGAAAATCCGGCTGCGGCCGATTCTGATGACGAGCTTCGCCTTCATTTTCGGCGTCTTGCCGCTGGCGCTCTCGACCGGCCCGGGCGCCAATAGTCGCATCGCCATCGGCACCGCGGTGATTGGCGGCATGCTGACGGCCACGGCGCTGGCGATCTTCTACATTCCGTTCTTTTTCGTGATGGTCCGCCGCGGCGTTCGCGACGGCCTGAAGGCAGTCAGGGAACGGCTTCGCAATCGACGGCAGGCAGAAGCATGAAGCGCGCAATTTCCCTGATCGCTTTGCTGGCAACCTCGTGCGCGACGATGGAGCCGCAATATACGCGACCAGCTCCCGCGGTTCCCTCGTCGTGGCCTGTCGGCGATCCCTATGTCGCGCAGGCGGAAGTCGGTTTGCCGGTGCTTACGTATCAGCAAGTCTTCCAGGATCCTCGCTTACAGACCTTGATCGCACAGGCGTTGGTCAACAACCGCGACCTGATGGTGGCGGCGGCCAACATCGCGGCAGCGCGAGAACAGTACCGCATCCAGCGCGCCAATCAGCTGCCGACCGTCAGTGCCGGCGCGGGTGCAACGGTGCGCGGGACGAAGGACGACACATCCGCAAATTATTCGGCAGACATCAGCGTTCCGAATTTCGAGATCGATCTATTCGGGCGGGTTCGGTCCCTTACCCATGTCCAGCAGCAGCGCTATTTCGCGACCGAGGCTGGAGCACGTGCTACGCGACTTACCCTCGTTGCCAATATCGCCAGCGCGTGGCTGGATCATGCGGCCGACTCCAGCCTGCTGCTCATCGCACAGCAGACGGCGGCAAGCGCGGAAAAGAGCGTCCGGCTGACGCGCGCGCGGTTGGAAGGCGGCGTCGCGCCGCGCACCGACCTTCGACAGGCCGAGCAAATCCTAAGCGGCGCACAGGCCGATCTGGCGCGACAGCGCACGGCGGTGGCTCAAGACATCAACGCGCTTCAGCTGCTCGTGGGCACACCGATCGATCAGCGCCTGCTTTCCGGTTCGATCGATGAGGCGTTCGGTCGGATCACGCCGGTGCCGGCCGGCCTCGATTCCTACGTGCTGCTGCGCCGTCCCGATGTGCTGCAGGCCGAATATGAATTGAAGGCGGCGAACGCCCAGATTGGGGCCGCGCGCGCCGCGTTGTTCCCGCGGATCACGCTGACTGGCTTGCTCGGGTTCGCGAGCACCGCGCTGACCAAATTGTTCACCGGGGGTGCCTTCGCGTGGAGCGCCGGCGCCGATGGAACGTACACCATCTTCCAGTCGGGCGCGGGGCAGGCCAACGTGCGGCTCAGCAAAGCCCAGCGCGATGCCGCTGTCGCCAATTACCAAGGCGTGATCCAAACCGCGTTCCGCGAGGTGTCCGACGCGCTCGCCCGGCGCGGCACGATCAACGACGAAATCGCCGCTCGCGCGCGGCAGCAAGCGGCAACTGCCGACACGTACACCCTTACCGAAGCTCGATACCGCGCCGGCATCGACCCATTCCTGACCGTCCTCGACGCGCAGCGATCCTACTACTCGGCGCAACAAACGAGCGTGCAGGTCAAACTGACCGCGGCACAGAATATCGTAAGCACCTATCAGGCGATCGGCGGCGACGCCTTGTCGCAAGCCACGCCCGTCTGTCAGTCGCTGCCAGGCGAAAGCAGCGCTAGCAGCGCAAAGCTCGCGAGCCAGTGCTCGCCCATGTAATCTCCCGCGATGTGTGGGAGTGCTGTTTCCAGGTGCTGCGTCGCTGTTTCCCGCGCCACCGCCGCGTCGTCAGCCGGTAGCAACGGCGCGATCGATCGCCAGCACCAGGCTCGGCTAAGATTCGTGCCGTCGAGATGCGCAATCTTGCCGTCGCTGCGATCGCTGACGATGGCCGGAGTAAACAAGCTGACAGGTTCGCGATGAGCTGCGCGGGGCAGAAACTCGGCGAACCACGTCGGAAAGCCTGCGGCATCAACCCGCGCCATGCACAGTGCTTCGGTGAGTGCGGATGACAGGAACTCGTCACCGCCGGGCTCCCAAGCCTGGCAATCGCGATCATTGCCATACCATTCATGGGCGCTGCGTCTGATCAAATCGGCTAAACCGGGGTCGAAAGCTTCGGCCCATTCCAGGGATAGCGTCAGCGCAAATGCCGTGTTGAAGTGCGTGCCGACCCGGATCGGATAGGTCATGACCGAGAGATAGTCGCGCCACCTTGCGGCGAAGGCGCGTGCCAGCGGTTCTAAGTCTCCCGCCCAATTACAGTCGTGACGGCTTGCCTCAAGGTGCAGGTAAAGCAACCACGCCCACCCATAAGGCCGCTCGAAACCTCGGCTGGACGGATGGTCGAGATAGGCGCGCTCCACCTCAACTTTCGCGGCGGTAAAGCTGCTTTGTGCAAGCTCATCGATCGCGGCCGCTTCGGGAATGTCAGGAAATAGCCGGCGAACCGTCAGCAGCGTCCACCAACCGTGCACGCAGCTGTGCCAATCAAAGCTGCCGAAAAAGATTGGGTGCAGCGCGCGCGGCGTTTGCGCGTCAGCATCGGACGTCATCACATGATCGAGCTTGTGCGGATATTCGAGCGTGACGTGGCCGAGCGCGATACCCGCCATGCGCGACGCCATTGCGGCATCGAGCGTGATCACAGGTGGAACCCTGCAAGATAAAGGATCACGATATTTGCGATCAGCAGCGGGATTGCAGTTGGGATCTGCGCCTTGATTACACCGTGCTGATTCTTGAGCTCCAGCAGCGCGGCAGGCACTATGTTGAAGTTAGCGGCCATGGGGGTCATCAAGGTTCCGCAAAAGCCGGCCAGCATGCCGACGGCCCCGATCACCGCCGGGTTGCCGCCATCCGTGTGAATGAGGATCGGCACGCCGATCGCCGCGGCCATCACCGGAAACGCGGCGAAGGCGTTGCCCATGATCATGGTGAAGACGACCATGCCCAGCGCGTAGAGCAGCACGCCGAGGAAGATGCTTCCGCTTGGAATGATATTTCCGGCCATGCTCCCGATGGTGGTGCCCACCCCTGCCGCGGCGAAGATGACGCCGAGTGATGCGAGCATTTGCGGAAGGACCATTGCCCAGCCGATCCCGTTGGCAAGACGGCTCCCTTCCTCGACGGCAGCGAGCGCCGGCGGACGAAACCAGATGTAACCGATGATCAAAGCTACGATGACGCCGGCGCCAAGCAGCACCAGTGTCACCGCTTTCGGATCGATGAGATTCAGACCCTTCAACGGCGTGTAGTTGATGAGCAATGTTCCGACGAAGGCCATGAACGGGATGATTAGCGCAGGAAAAAACAGCCAGTTGCCGAAGCGTTTCGAGGACAGTTCACGCTCCGCCGAAGTCGTCATCTCCTTCGATCCGCGCCCGATCAGGTTGAAGCCGGCGATGCCGACAATGAGGAGTACGAGCACGCCATTGCCAATGTTGCCGAAAAAGTCGCCAAACCAGAAACTCGTCGTAAGCAACAACCAGAAGATGGCATTGCCCAAGCGCTTTGGATTGGTTTCGTCACGCAGGCTTCCCGCGGCGAAACCGGCGAACACTGCGCCGGCGACGACATAAAGCCAGTGCAGGTTGATCATGCGCGCGCGCCCAGCTTGCGATCGAGCAGCATCAGTCGAGTGGCGTGAATCAGGAACGCGCAGATGGCGCTGGGAATCGCCCAGACGGATAGCTGGAATGGCGTTAGGTGAATGCCGAAGCTCGCCAGCGATCCCTGGATCAGCAGGATCGAAGCAACGGCAAGAAAGATGTCCTCGCCGAAGAATAAGCCGACGTTGTCGGTTGCAGCAGACATCGCCTTGACGCGTTCGCTTGTGTCTTCATCGAGTGCACCGTGCTGCTTCTCCGCCGCGGCTATTGCCATCGGCGCGATCAACGGACGCACCGTCTGTGGATGCCCCATCACGGTGGTAAGCCCCAGCGCCGACAGGATCTGGCGCAAGCCGAGGTAGATGACGAGCAACCGGCCCGCGGTCGCGCCACGGATAGACACGATCAGGTCGCGCGCCCTCTCCTGCAGCCCGTAGCGCTCAAGCAGACCGACGACGGGCAGGATGATCCAGATCACCGTCACGTAGCGGTTTTCGTTGAAACCGTGTCCGAGCGTCCCCAGCACCTTCAGAAAATCGAGGCCGCCAAGCAACCCAGTGACGATTGCTGACGCCGCTACCACGAGCAATGGATTGAACCGCAGCGCGAAGCCGATGACGACAAGTGCAATGCCGAGCAGCGGCCAATAGTGAATCATTCGCTCTTCCCCCCAAAGCCTCCGCCGCCCGGCGTCTCGATCACGAAACGATCGCCTGGCTGCATCTCGGCATAAGCCGTCGCGCTCAGCATTTCGACCGTGCCATCGGTGCGTTCGACCCAGTTGCGCCCGGCCATCGCGTCGGCGCCACCCTTGATGCCGCGCGGCGGCACGCGGCGCCGGTTGGCCAGAATGTTCGCCCGCATCGGCTCAAGAAAGGTCATTGCGCGGACCACACCGTCGCCACCTCGATGCGCTCCATGCCCGCCGGAGCCGCGGCGGATGGCAAACTGATCGAGCCGCACCGGCAGCCTGGTTTCCAGGATCTCGGGATCGGTCAGGCGGCTATTGGTCATGTGCGTCTGCACGGCGCTGGTGCCGTCGTGATCAGGCCCGGCGCCGGAGCCGCCAGCAATCGTCTCGTAATATTGTGAGCGCTCATTGCCGAACGTGAAATTGTTCATCGTCCCCTGCGAGGGCGCCAGCCGCCCCGTCGCGGCGAACAAGGCATCGGTGACGGCCTGGCTGGTTTCGACGTTGCCCGCGACCACCGCGGCCGGCGAGCGGGGGTTGAGCATCGATCCCGCGGGCACGATCAACTCGATTGGCCGCAAGCAGCCGTCGTTCATTGGAATGGCATCGTCGATCAGCGTGCGCACGACGTACAGCGAGGCGGCGCGAACGATCGAGTATGGCGCGTTGAAATTGTCGGGCAGCTGGGCGCTGGTTCCAGTAAAATCGAAAGTGGCCGAGCGCGCTCCCTTGTCGATACGAATGGCTACGCGGACGTGGGCGCCATTGTCCATCTCATAGTCGAACTCGCCATCGTCCAGCCGGTCGAGCAAGCGCCGCACGGACTCCTCGGCATTAGCCAGCACGTGGCGCATGTATGCCGCAACCACATCGGCGCCGTAATCGCGCGCCGTCTGCTGCAGCACTTCAGCGCCGCGCGTGCACGCCGCCAACTGCGCCTTGAGGTCTGAAATGTTGCGATCCGGATTGCGCGCGGGCCATTCTCCAGCGCTGAGCAGCGCGCGCATTTCGGCTTCGCGGAAGCGCCCCTCATCGACGAGCAGTTCATTGTCGATCAAAACGCCTTCGTCAGTAATGCTGCGGCTGTCTGGCGGCATCGAGCCGGGCGCGATCCCCCCAATGTCGGAATGGTGACCGCGCGCCGCGACGAATGCGGATGGTTGGGCATCACCATCATAGAAGACCGGCACGATCACGGTGATGTCGGGCAAGTGCGTGCCGCCCCGATACGGATCGTTCAGCACATAGGCGTCGCCGCGCCGGATGCCTCTCCCGTCACGCTTTTCGCCGCGCGCCTCGATGATCGTGCGGATGCTCTCTCCCATCGATCCCAAATGAACCGGGATGTGCGGCGCATTGGCGATCAATTCGCCCGAGGCGTTGAAAATCGCGCAGGAGAAATCGAGCCGCTCCTTGATGTTGACGCTGGTCGCCGTCGACTGCAGCGCAACGCCCATTTCCTCGGCGATCGCCATGAACAGATTGTTGAAAATCTCGAGCCGCACAGGATCAACGTCTGTTCCAATGGCCCGTGCTCGCTCCAGCGGTACCGACCGAGTGAGCACCAAAGTCCCGTCGGCGGCGCGTTCCGCGCGCCAACCGGCTTCCACGACGATGGTCGAGGTCGGCTCGAAGATCAGCGCGGGTCCTTCGAAGCGCTCGCCGGCTTCGATCCGCGTCTCGGACTGCGTGAGTTTCGTTCGTCCAAGCGCCTCGACGACCAGTGCATCGACGATGACTTCCGCAGCCGCGTCCCAATACCCGAAACGCTGGCGATGCAGCGCTGCGAACTCCGCGTGCATCTGCGCCGGTCGATGGATCGGCACCTCGATGGTCGTATCGCTACCGGACGTTCGCAGCCTTGCGCGACGATGCAGCTCGATACGCTCACCGTGAAGCCCCTGTTCGATTAGTGTATTCCGCGCTCGTTCTTCGAGGTCGCGCAGCACCGCGGAGAAATCCTCGCCCAGCGGCTTCAGCCAGCTGATCTCGCGGATGGCCTTCACGTCGGCGATACCGATCCCGTAGGCGGAGAGCACGCCCGCGAGCGGATGGATCAGGATACGCTCCATGCCCAGCGCATCGGCCACCGCGCAGGCATGCTGACCGCCCGCGCCACCGAAGCAAGCAAGCGCGTATTTCGAGACGTCATGCCCGCGCGCGACCGAGATTTTGCGTATTGCTGCCGCCATGCTGTCGACGGCGATGTCGAGGAAGCCGCGCGCGATATCGGCGAGGCTTTTCTTGCCGCCAAGCTGGTCGGCGACCTCCTGTAACCGCGCCACGGATGCGGCTTTGTCTAGCTCCTCATCGCCGCCCGGCCCGAACACCGCCGGGAACTGCGCGGGATCGATGCGTCCAAGGAACAGATTACAGTCGGTGACCGTCAACGGTCCTCCGTTGCGATAGCAAGCCGGCCCGGGATTCGCGCCGGCACTCTCCGGCCCCACCCGAAAGCGCATGCCATCGAACCGGCAAATGGATCCGCCACCGGCGGCGACGGTGTGAATCTGCATCATCGGCGCGCGGATGCGCACGCCTGCCACAACGCTCTCGTCGGCCAGCTCGAACTGACCCGCATAGTGCGACACGTCGGTCGAGGTCCCGCCCATGTCGAAGCCAATCAAGCGCGCGTTGCCGTGCGGCTCGCTAGCGGCAACCATCCCGACGACGCCACCCGCCGGACCTGATAGGATTGCGTCCTTTCCGCGGAAGGCGATGGCTTCGGCCAATCCACCGTTCGACTGCATGAAATGCAGGTCTGTGCCATCCGGCAATCCCGCAGCGACGCGATCGACGTAGCGGCGCAGAACAGGCGACAGATAGGCGTCGACCACCGTCGTATCGCCGCGGCCGATCAGCTTGATCAGCGGCGCGACTTCATGGCTCACGGACACTTGTGAGAAGCCCAACTCACGCGCGATCTCGGCGAGCCGCGTCTCGTGCGCCCGATGCCGCCAACCGTGCATCAGCACGATTGCCAAAGCGTCGAACCCACGCTCTCGCAGCGCCCGCAGTGCCGCGCGTGCTGCAACTTCATCGAGCGGAACGATGACGTCGCCATCGACGCCAACGCGCTCCTCGATCTCGACAAGTTCCTCGTACAGCATCGTCGGCAGGACGATGTGCCGCGCGAAGATGTCGGGCCGCGCTTGGTAGCCGATGCGCAGTGCATCTCCGAAGCCGCGTGTGATCGCCAGCGCAACGCGATCGCCTTTGCGTTCGAGTAATGCGTTGGTCGCAACCGTCGTCCCCATCCGGACCTCGGCGACCTCGCCCCCTTCCTCCCCGAGCACGCGCCGGATCGCCTCCAACGCCGCGTCTTCATACTGTCCCTGGTTCTCCGACAGCAGCTTTTCGACGCGCACCCGCCCGTCCGATGCGCGGGCTACAACGTCCGTAAACGTACCGCCCCGATCGATCGCAAAGGTCCACGAAAGATTCACGCGCCCATCCCTAGGGCTTTTCAGCGGCGGGAAGCACCCCCTATGGAACGGCCATGGCTGTCCTGGTTACCGGCGCAGCGGGCTTCATCGGCGCCGCGACATCGCATGTCCTGCTCAATCGCGGCGAAACCGTGATCGGAATCGACAGCGTCAACGATTATTACGACCCGCGTCTGAAGGAAGCGCGCCTGGCGCGATTGCGTGACACCTACGGCGATAGTTTCCGGTTCGAACGCGTCGACTTCGCCGACGCTGAGGCGCTGCGCAGAGTTACGGAAAGCGCGTACTTTGATCGCATCGTTCATCTCGGCGCGCAGGCAGGCGTCCGCTACAGCATCGAAAATCCGTCGGCCTATGTGCAGTCGAACCTCGTCGGCCACTGCAACATGCTCGAAGTCGCGCGCCACAGGCATGTGAAGCACATGGTCTATGCGTCATCCTCGTCCGTCTACGGCGGCAACAAGACCCTGCCCTTTCGCGTCGAAGACAGAGTGGACCATCCGATGTCGCTGTACGCCGCGACGAAGAAGGCCGATGAGCTGATCAGCGAGAGCTATGCTAGTCTGTATCGGCTCCCACTAACAGGATTGCGCTTCTTCACCGTCTACGGCCCGTGGGGTCGACCAGACATGGCCATGTGGATTTTCGTCAAAGCCTTGTTTGCGGGCAATCCAATTCCCCTGTTCAACCGGGGAAAGATGAAGCGCGATTTTACCTATGTCGACGACATCGTCCGCGGCATCGTCGCCTGCCTCGACGGCCCTCCCGCCGACGATGGCGAGGTCAAAGCCGGCGGCAGCACCGCCACACACGCCGTCTACAACATCGGCAACAGCCGCAGCGAGGATTTGATGAAAGTCGTCGCGCTGCTTGAGCAGGAGACCGGGCGCAAAGCCGTGCTCGACCTCAAGCCGATGCAAGCCGGCGACGTCAGTGCAACCTTCGCCGACATCAGCGCGATCGAACGCGACCATGGGTTCGAACCCAGCACCACCATCGATGAGGGCGTTCCGCGCTTCGTCAAATGGTATCGGGAGTATCACCAGCTATGAGCCTTCCGCCGATCCTCCAGAACCTTCGTCTTCCGGTGATCGGCTCACCGCTCTTCATCATCTCCAACCCCAAGCTGGTAGTCGCGCAATGCACCAGCGGCGTCGTCGGCAGCTTCCCCGCCCTCAATGCGCGCCCAGCGTCGCTGCTGGACGAATGGCTGCACGAGATCACCGAGGCGCTCGCCACCTGGAACCGCGATCATCCGGAACGCCCCGCGGCGCCCTACGCCGTCAACCAGATCGTCCACCGTTCGAATGATCGGTTCGAGCATGACGTCGAGGTCTGCGCGAAGTGGAAGGTGCCGATCGTCATCACCTCACTCGGCGCGCGCGTCGAGCTCAACGATGCGGTGCATGGCTGGGGCGGTATTACGCTGCACGACGTCATTGACGATCGCTTTGCGCGCAAAGCCGTCGAGAAGGGCGCGGACGGCGTTATCGCGGTTGCGGCCGGTGCCGGGGGCCATGCCGGACGGTGGTCCCCGTTTGCGCTGGTTCAGGAAATCCGCAGCTGGTTCGACGGTCCGCTGATCCTGTCCGGCTCAATCGCGACCGGCGGCGCGATCCTGGCAGCGCAGGCTGCGGGGGCTGACCTCGCCTATGTCGGCTCGTCCTTCATTGCGACCGAAGAAGCCAACGCGCCCGAAGCCTACAAGCAGGCGATCGTCGACAGCAGCGCCGCGGACATCGTCTATTCGGACCTCTTCACCGGCGTGCACGGTAACTATCTGCGCTCCTCGATCGTCAACGCCGGGCTGGACCCGGACAATCTCGCGGCGGGAAGTCTCGACACGATGAAGTTCGGCTCCGAAGGATCGAACAAATCGAAAGCCTGGCGCGATATCTGGGGATCGGGCCAGGGCATCGGCGCCGTCGATCAGGTGCGCAAGGCTTCAGAACTCGTCGATCTGCTGGCGGAGCAATATGCCGCTGCGCGGGCGCGCATCTGCGCTAGCTGATCGCCGCGAAAGCCTCGCGCCAGCGCGCGGGGAATTCCGCCGGCCGGCGGCTTGCACGATCGACCAGCACGTGGACGAATTCGCCTCGCGCGGCAGCCGTGTCTTCTCCGGAACCGAAGATGCCGATACGGTATCGTACGCTAGAGCGGCCGACGTTGGCGATCGCCAGACCCACCTCAACATCGTGCGGGAATTCGAGCGGCGCGAAATAGGTGCAGCGCGTCTCCACCACGAGCGCGATCGGGTCGCCATGCTGGATGTCCAGCAGCTCTTGTTCGACCAGCCAGGCATTCACCGCACTGTCAAACCATTGATAATAGACAGTGTTATTGACGTGGCCATACGCGTCATTGTCCGCCCAGCGCGTCGTAAATTTACGCCAAACCCTGAAGTCAGATCTCGCCGCCGGCTGCTCGCGGCTCACCACGCCGCCTCATAGAGACGCTGGGCATCCGCCTCGCTGATCTCGCACGGATTATTCACCAGCAGTCGCGTCTGTTTCATCGCCTCGCGCGCCAGCGTCGGCGCTTCCTCGAACGCCAGGCCATGATCGCGCAGGCGCAACTCAAGCCCGCTGCGCTTGGCCAAGTCATCCAACCGCTCGATCAGCAGGGCAGCGCGTGCCTGACTCCCCTGCTCCGCACAGTCGGGCTCAATAATCTCCGCCAGCTCGGCATATTGATCCCGCGCTGCCTCCAGATTGTGCGCAAGGACGTGACGCAACATGAGCGCATTCGAAAGGCCGTGCGGCAAATGGTGAAGGCCTCCCAGCGGATAGGCCAAGGCGTGGACGCCGGCGACCGGCGCATTGGCGAAAGCGAGCCCGGCGAGATGAGCTCCAAGCAGCATCGCCGACCTCGCCTCGACGTCACCTGGTGTGTCGATCGCGGTGATGAGGTTGTTGGTAAGTAGCCGAAGCGCCTCTCGCGCTAACGCATCGGACAAAGGGTTCTTGAGCCGCGCGGAGGTGTACGCCTCAACGGCATGCACGATGGCGTCGATCCCCGTTGCAGCCGTCACATGCGTGGGCAGGCCAAGCGTGAGAGTGGCGTCGAGTACCGCCCAATCGGCAATCAGGGGCGCGGAGTTGACCGCAAGCTTCGTTCCACCCTCGCAGGTAATGACCGAGATCGGCGTCGCTTCAGACCCCGTCCCGGCGGTGGTCGGCACCAGCGCCAGCGGCAGCCGTTGACCCTGTGCGATCCCGACGCCCCATATGTCGTCCAGGACGTCACCCGACCCGAGCAGGTAAGCTGCGAGCTTGGCCACATCCATCGGGCTGCCGCCGCCGAGACCAACGACGCTTGCAGCACCGGCAGCTCGGCCGGCTTCTGTCGCAGCTAACAGCGTTTGCTTGCTTGGATCCGCCTCCACGGCGTCGAAAACGACGACGTCTCGCGTTGCGCCGATTGCCTCCCGATAGGCGTCGGTGAGGCCCAGGCGAACGAGATCGCGGTCCGTCACCAGCAGGCATGGACCTGGTGGCAGCTTCTCTGCGAGTGACCCAGCCCTGTCGGGGCCGGCCAGCAATCGCGGTCCGGGATTAAACGTAAAGGGTCTCATGACCCCGGGGATGTTAGTGGCTCAGGCCGCCGAGTCCACGTTCGAGCCGACCCATCAGCGCGCGCGCCGGACTCTGCGGAACATCGGCTTCGACCACTCCGTCGTCCAGCCGCTTCACCCGCGCATAGAGGTCGATGCTCGAATTGATCAGTTTGCGCGCCGAGGGCGGCAACGCGTTCACCACGACAGGATCGCTGTCCTGCGCTTGCCCCAATTTGCGCTCGGGGCGACGTCCCTCGCCCTGGATGATTTCGCCGGATTCGATCGCCCGCTGGGTAAGCAGCCAGGCCACGATATGCATGATCCGGGTTGTGACTTTCAGCGATTCGCAGGCAAATCCGACCCTCGCGAACGGCTCGAGCGTCGCCCGCTCGTCGCGGCCGGCGTCGTCGAAGTATGCCCGCGCCTCGTCGGCGAGCAGCATCGCTTCCGTATAGAGCGAGTCGATGAGGCGCGACGTGATGCGCACCTCAGGCTCCGGCATGTCCGATTCGTCCATCGTCATCACAGTGCCACTCTTCTTGCCGTGCGAAAACGTCCGAACTGCGCTCCGGTTGAAACGCTGCCGGCCCTGTCTCTGGCCGGGACGGTCTAAGCGATAATGTCTGGCACGCTGCTGTCGACGATCAGTTGGATCTGGTCCTTGATCATCAGCTTGCGGCGCTTGAGCCGCGCCAGCTCCAGTTGATCTCCTGTGGGTTCCGACGACAACATTTGAATACGCTCGTCCAGCGAGCGGTGCTCCGCCTTAAGGGAGTCTAGGATGCCGACCGGGTTGATGTCGCTCATAAGCGGTCAGATACCTCGTTGGAGATGCCGAAGCTTTAACGGCAGGCCGTCGCGAACTGCCGTTGAAGCGTGACAAGCCCCAAGACAAGGGTCGCGTTTCGTGGTTTATTACGCGACGGTGACAAGCTGAACCGAAAGGAACCGCACCAATGGACAAGGCAATGGCCGAGGAACTCGAGTCGAAGCATGCCGCTCTTCATGCCCTGATCGAGCAGGAAGAGCACCGAACTCACCCGGACGAAGACCTTCTCCACCGCCTCAAAAAAGAGAAACTGAAGCTAAAGGATGAAATGGCCGGCCACCTCATGCACTGAGGCGGCCTTTTTTGTGCGCGGCGGCCGCGGCTGCCGCGCCCCAGACCAGTTTAGGCCAAGCGTGTTTACACCTCGCGCTGCGCGGCTCCTCGACGCCAAGGCAAACGGCCTTCGATCTCCGTTTCCAGGCTGAAGCTCAGGAACGTGCGGATCACCACGATGCCGGCCAAAACTGCCACGCTGCCCAACGTCGGCTGCACCGCGACGGTGTTGATGATGTCAGCGGCAACGAGAAACTCCAAGCCTAGTAGAATCGCTCGCCCGAGGCTTGATCGCAGATTGCTGACGGCTTGGTCGCGATCATAACCGCTGGCAAATCGATAGAGGAACAGCAGCAGCGTACCGAAGGCGCCGACGGCAATAATGGCTACTCCCGTGAGTTCGACGACACGGGTAACGCCATGCGCCGTGCTGACCGCAATCTCTTCCAACATCAGAACTGCCTGCAAAGAGAGGAAACGGCGGCAGCCAGTGACGCGTTCCACCAACGACATTCAAGACGCCGGATTGAACAGCCTGCTGGCACGAGCAGGAAGATTAAGCGTTCATTGGTAATGGCTGAGGGCGAGAGACGCACCAAAGAGCATGGGAAGAAGGCGTTATCGGAAGACCGAACGATCCTCGCGGGAGAGCGAACCTTCGCTAGTTGGACAAGGACGAGCTTGGGCTGCATCGCCGTCGGTGTCGGGTTTCACGCTCTCTTCTCGATGATGCAGCCGGCGTGGGCGCCGCGAGCAATCGCCACCCTCTTTTTGGCGTTGGCGGTCAGCATCGTCTGGCTCGCGGCGCGCCGAGCCACGAGCGTAGCCCATCGACTTGATGCGCACGTCGTCGCCAACGCCCGGCCGATGAATTTTACCTTCGTGTCCGTAGCGATAACATTTGCCGCGACTGCGCTCGCGGTCGCGGTCTGGCTGCTACCCGTCGCATGAATTGGCTCCAGCTCTCGCCGCAAGCGATCACGATATTGGTTCTCGTTGCGGTCGTCGCGGCGATGATCTGGGACAAGGTCAGGTCAGACATTGTCGCGCTCGCCGGCGCGGCAGTTTTGATGATGTCTGGGGTCGTCCGCCCGATCGAGGTTCAGAGCGCGTTTGCCAGCCCGGCGATCCTGACGCTCGCGTCGTTATTCGTCATTGCCTACTCGATGGAACAAGCCGGTCTGCTCGACGCGGCGATCAACGGTTTGGTCAGGCTGTGTCGCCGCATTGGGCGCGCAGGCTTGTGGATCGTGATCGGCATTTCGGGCGCGGCATCCGCATTCCTCAACAATACGCCGATCGTGGTCCTGGCGGCGCCGGTGATCCGCGACACCGCCCATTCGCTGAAACTATCCCCAAAGGGATATTTGATGCCCCTGTCGTATGCCGCCGTCCTTGGGGGCTGCTGCACGTTGATCGGAACGTCGACGAACCTGCTCGTGAACGATATGGCCAAGGTGGCGGGCCAGCCCAAGTTCGGCATTTTTGAGATTACCCCGGTGGGCCTCGTGGTCGCGATTGCTGGCGGGTTGTATCTCTTGCTTTTTAGCAGCCGCTTAATCCGCGAGACGAGCGAGGAGCCGCAGCACGAGTCCGCTGGACTACCGGAGCATGCCGGGCTCACCGCCGGCCAGGTCGGCTCGGTCAAGGCATTCGCTCCTGTTCGCAGTTTCAAAGCGGTACGTGCCGTCGTCTCGCTCGGTGTCTTTCTCGCCGTCATCGCGCTCGCTGCCTACAATGTCGCGCCAATTGCGGCCGCCGCGTTTGCGGGTGCCGTGCTGCTGGTCCTGCTGCGCGTAATCACCGCGGACGATGCCTATGGCGGACTTCAGGCCGACGTTTTGATGCTCATCGCGGGGATGCTCGTCCTCGGCATCGCGCTGCGCGTTTCGGGCGTCGCGGAATCGGCCACCGATATGCTGATCCACGCCATGGACGGGCTGAGTCCGCTTCTCGCCCTGATCATCATTTACGGCGTCACGTTGTTCGCGACGGAGCTTCTGTCGAACGCCACGGTGGCGGTGCTGTTCACACCGATCGCCGTATCGCTTGGCGAAGCCTTGCACGTCAGTCCGCGACCTTTTCTGGTCGCCGTCATGATCGCCGGCAGCGCGGCCTTTGCAACACCGTTCGGCTATCAGACGAACGTGCTCGTCTATCGCCTGGGAGGATATAACTACCTGGACTTCGTCAGGGTCGGCCTGCCGCTCAACATCATCACCTGGATCGCCGGCGTTGTGGCGATCCAGATGTTCTTCCCGTTCTGATTCATCACGCTGATCAGCTAGAACGTCATCTGGCTTCGGGCACGGCGCGTCCCCGGAGCCGCACTGACCAAATTAAGCTTTAATCGTCGCGGGAGACGCGCTCCACGCGCTCGTGGCGTTCCTGCGCTTCGAGCGTCATGGTGGCGATCGGGCGCGCTTCGAGGCGGCCGAGCGAAATCGGTTCGCCCGTCACTTCGCAATAGCCATATTCACCCTCGTACAGACGACGGATCGCCGAATCGATCTTGGCGATCAGCTTGCGCTGACGGTCGCGTGTGCGGAGCTCCAGGCCCCAGTCGGTCTCGCTCGAGGCGCGATCGGCAAGATCCGGTTCGCGGAAGCTGTCGACCTGGAGCTGTGCCATCGTGGCGCGTGACTCCTCGACGATATCTTCCTTCCACGCTTTGAGCTTGCGTAGGAAGTAAGCGCGGTGACGCCCGCACATGAAATCTTCTTCGTCCGAAGGGCGATAACCCTCGGCCAGAATGATGCGATCAAATGGTTCGAAGTCTTCGTTGCCGTAAAGGTCGACTAACGCAGTAGCCATGACAGTCCCTCCCCGCACAAGCCCGTGACTTCGTGAAGTCTCGAGCGCCCCATACGCTGCCACCTGCTGCAGCCGGGCCACCGGTGCAGCCGGAGGCAAAATAGAACTGTCTTTCCCGGGACTTATCCGGAAACGGCAGTCCTTCCCCAAGGCCGCCTATACTTACGCGCCGGACCGTTAACAAGAACTGACGAAGGCCAAGTGAACAAATCGACAAGCTGTTGCGAATATGGCGCATTTTTCGATTTCGGCCTTCGCAGTTGCAGCATCCCCGCAGGTTCCGCATAGCGCCCCACATGCGCATCCTGATCACCAACGACGACGGCGTAAACGCCCGGGGCATCAAGCTGCTGGAGACGATTGCGCGCAAGTTCAGCGACGATGTGTGGATCGTCGCGCCGACCGAGGAGCAATCGGGCGCCGGCCACTCGCTGACGCTGACGACCCCGGTGCGATTGCGCCGGTTTGATGAGCGGCGCTTCGCCGTGACCGGCACGCCGACCGACGCCGTCATGATGGCGCTTGCCCATGTCATGAAGGATTCGCCTCCAGACGTAATCCTTTCCGGCATCAATCGAGGCGCCAACCTGGCCGAGGACGTAACCTATTCGGGGACGGTTTCGGCGGCGATGGAAGGAGCCCTCGCCGGCGTCCGCTCGATCGCGCTCAGCCAGGCGTATTCCCGCGAGGGCATGGGCGACACCGTGCCCTTCGCGGCCGCCGAAGCGTGGGCGGAGCGCGTTCTCGGCCCGCTGCTCGAGTTTGGGACCGAGCCGCGGACGCTGATCAACGTCAACTTTCCCGCCCTGCCGCCCGGCGACGTCCGGGGTGTCCGCGTCTGCCGTCAGGGTATTCGCGATTACGGCCGGCTGCGAATCGTCGAGCGGACCGATCCGCGCGGCTACGACTATTTCTGGTTCGGGCTTGGGCCGATGGTCGAAACGCCGGGGCATTCGACCGATCTCGAAGCGGTGGCCGACGGCTTTGTGGCGGTTACGCCATTACATCTGGACCTTACGCACGACCCGTCGCTCGTCGCGCTGAGCCAGCGTTTCGCCTGATCTAGCGGCCGCGCTCGCCGCGCTGCGCGGGCGGATTGGCCGGCGGGTTGGTAGATTGCGCCAGCCAGGTCGATGTTGCGTTGCATGAGCTGGTTACGGTGACCGGCTGGCCCGCCTGGAACGGTGCGTTGTACGGGAAGAAACCACCGGGAATGGCTAGAGGCCCGGACGACGCCAAAGGCTGCTCCGCTTTTGCCAAAGTGTTGAATTCGGCCGCCAGAGACGCCGCACGCGAGCGGCTTTTGGGCGCCTGGCGGTATCCGACGATTCCAGCCAACGCCAGCAAAGTCTCGTGGGCGACGAGATTGCGCGGAAAGACAAACGTTCGGCTGCTGCGCACCGGCCCTTCGAGCCGCGCGAACAAGGCCATCTCTGCCGCCGCCAGCGTATCATCCATGTCGGTCCACGGCACATGCGTGACGCCGTGAAGCGCGATCTCGTGCGGGGTTTTGACGTGCGTGACCGCCTGCACCAGCTGTGCGCCATGCCAGCCCGACCCGTTCGCCGAGTCGATGTCGGCAAGCGCCGGGCGCAGAAAACCCGGCGCCTGCGCGGCGAAAGCCTCCACCTCCGGCCGCAACACGTTGAATTGCGCCGCGCTCTGCGAAAACAGGCCAGCGAAGGCAAAGGTCGCCGGCACGTTGTGCTGATCCAGCAGGCCCAGAATTTGCCCGTACGCGGCGGCCAGCGGATCGTCGGCCAGCCGCTCACGATGCACGGCCGTCAACCGGTCGGCCACGCCCCATTTGCCCTCGCAATCCAGGCTCAGGATGAATTTCGCGGGCATTAGTTGGTGTCCGAACCGAGCAGACTGAGCGTCCAGGGCGCGGCCACGATCTCGCCCGCCTTCGCGTCGAGCGGGCGGGCCCCGAAATTGATCTCGATCGGGCGAAACCTCGCCGGAAACGGCAGGAACCCTGCCCTCCGGTAGCTGCGATAAGCCGGCGCATGCGCCGGACACCATGCCAGTGCCGCGCCCGCGCCAGCTGCGGCGGCCGCCGCCAGTTCGCTGCGCAGCATTCTTGTCAGCGATTCTCCGTCCGAAGGCCTGGCGAGCGCGTCCATGACATAGCAGAGCCGGGCGCCATGCTTGTCCGCGATGCGCGTGGCAACGAGCGCGTCAAGCCGCGAGCCTTGCCGTGCACCGACGACACGATAGTCCGTCCCCGGCTTGTCGAACAGCCGCCAACGAAGCCACGCCGCCGAGCGATCGACCGATGTGCCTGACGACGACGCGAAATCCCCCCATAACTCGTCAAAGCCTTGGAGATCCGCCGGGCCGAGAGTGTCGAAAGTCTCGCTCGGCCGTCCGACCATCGGCACATCCAGTCGACCGAATGCCTTGTGCATCCGGCCCAGGACAAACCCGCTGCGCAAGGGTCGGATCAACATCGGGACCGGCCCGAAATTACGCCAGCCGAGGCGGCCGTACCAACCCGGTGCTGCGTTGGCGTTCGGCAATCCCCAAAGGACCGATCCGCCCAGCCGCTCCGCAACCTGTGCCAAGGCACCCAACTTCACAAAAAGTCCATGCCCACGGTAAGCTTCGTCCACCATCGTATCGATGGCTTGGTACCCAAGAGCTGCCTTGCCTCCAGACCGCAGCCTCGTTGGCACCAGCGCGATCATCCCGACCACCTCGCCGCCATCCATCGCGACGGCGAATTTCGCCGCGCCGTGCGGGTTCGCGGCAAAGCGCCAGTCGAGCAGCGCGGGCGCCTTGTCGGGATCGCCGGCGAACAGACGCGCGTAAGCCCGCCGCACGTCGTCACCGAAGCTGACAAGCGACAGCTTAACCGAGGAACTCAACACCGCTCACTTTGGCAGATGGTTTCCCGGTCAGGGCTGGCCGGCCGCTGCGAAACGCACGTCCAGCGCGCTTTCCTCAGGCAGCATGACGCGGAACTTCTTGTTCGCGAAGTCGATCGACACGCGCTTGAATGCGCGGATCGCGTTCATGCCCAGAAGCAACGCCGGCCGATCATTCAGCTTCAACTGCTTGAAGGTATGCGCATCGGCGAACACGATGGCGAGGTTGGTCAGGTTCAGTCCCCCGATTTCCAGCTTCCGGACGATCATATATTCACCGATGATCTTCTGCCCGGTCACCGATTCCAGCTCAACCTCGTGCGCAACGTCGACCAGGTTGTTCCGCAGCAGCTTCGCGCGCAGGGCCTGGTTGCCGATGCTGACCTGCGACCCGGTATCGACCACCACCGTCAGCGGCTGCGAATTTGCATAGGCGTCGGTGACGATCAGGCGGCCGTTCTTCCTTCGGGCCTCGATGACGATGGTGTCCGGCCCCCGAACGAACTCGGGCGTTGTCGAAGGCACGATCGACATGGTCTGCTTTTCGAAATCGAACTGCACGCGCTGCGATCGAAGCAGGTCCACGCCGACAATGCCGTCGGCACCCATATTGGCACCGCTCAGCACCGCGGCATCTACCGACCGCTCTGGACGGCGCGTCAGATGAACATCGCTGATCCGCGCCGTCTTCACTTCGCTGATCCCGGAAAGACTATGGAGTTGCGTTCCGCCTTCTGTTCGCAGGTTGAGCTTGCTGACGAGATCGGTCGATACAGCGGACCGGTCTGCACCCGTGTCGACCAGGAACTGATAAGGTCCCGCCCCCGATAGACGGACTGGAACCGTCATCCGGCTGTCGCGGGACTTGAACCGGATGTCTTCGGTCTGGGTCGTTTTGTCGATGACCGGCACGCCTGCCACGGAATCGAGTGTCGTCGTTGTGGTTTGCGCCGACAGCGGGGCAGACATTCCTGCCGCCATCGCCAAGACCCATCGCCGCTTCTGCATGCCCCTTCTCCGTCGCCATCAGTCTACGCCTGGCGGCGTCGATCGGCAAACCGCCAGAACGGACTAAGTTGAACGGCCCGAATGAAAGAGTTGGGTAAGCCTTGGCTGCTAAAAATCTGCAGCAAGTGGGACCGCTTCGACGAAAGCCGTGGCGGGAAAAGCAAGTGAGGAACGATCGAGAGACCGGAGCCCAGGATTTGCCCAAGAAAAAGCTTGTCGAAACGACCCTCTATTCATTGTCCACCGATGCGCCATCCTGTCCCGACCGTCGGAGCGGCGAACGATACGTCAGCTTGCTGCGGGTCGGCGCGATAACGGTCGATGGCCGGCGCGAATTATGCCTCATTCGTAACGTCTCCGCCGGTGGCATGATGATCCGCCCCTATTCGCCAATCCCGGTCGGTGCGCGGATCACGATCGAACTGAAGCACGGCGAGTCCGTCAGCGGTCAGGCCCAATGGTCGGACAACGGGCTGGTCGGCGTCGTGTTCGATGAGCAGATCGACGTGCTTGCGCTGCTCAATGCGCCTGGAGGCCAGCCGCGGCCGCGTATGCCGCGGATAGAGCTGAACTGCACCGCGACCCTGCGGCACGAGAAGACGGTATTCCGCGCGCCTGTTGCGAACATCTCCCAGGGCGGCATTTGCGTGAATTCTCCCGTCGACCTGACCGTTGGCAGCGACATTGTGGTCACGCTGTCGGGACTTCATGCGGCGGCCGGCGTTGTGAAGTGGCGCGACGGCGATTATTACGGGATCGGCTTCAATCGGGTCTACCCCATCTCCGAATTGATGCAGTTCCTGCAAATGCAGCAGCGTGAAGCCGCGGAACGCCGCAACGTCGCCTAGTCGCGGCGAAAGAGCAGCATCAGGTTATTCGCGGGCATTTCACGCGTTTCGGCCAGTTGCAATTCGCGCGCCGTCGCTGCCGCCGCAAAATCCTCCACCGTCCGCAATCCCCAGGCCGGATCTCGCCGTTTGAGATCGGTATCGAACGCCACGTTGCTCGGGGCCGGCTCGATGTCCCGCTGCAACCACGGACCGTAAAGGACAAGCGGCGCGCCCGACGCCAACACCCGTTGCGCTCCTTGCAGCAAGCCCAATGCGGCTGCCCACGGGCTGATATGAACCATGTTGATGCTCAGGACTGCATCGGCATGATCGATCGGCCACATCGGCGACGAAGCGTCGAGGGCGATTGGCTCCCGAATATTTGGCAATCCGGCGTAGGCCCGACGCGCCGAGATCGACGCGAGGGCCTCGGGATGAATGTCGCTGGGTTGCCAGTCCAGCTGAGGAAAGCGCTCGGCGAAGTGGACGGCGTGCTCACCAGTGCCGCTGGCAAGCTCCAGGACAACGCCGGTCTGGGGCAGCCACTCGGCAAGCACGTCGGCGATGACTTCTCGGTTGCGGAGCGCGGCTGGCGCCGAGCGAAAACCTCCATCGACCGGCGCTTCGTAAAAGCGCCGCTCGTCGGTCACGCCGCCGGACGCTCGGCAAGCAGGGCGCGCGCACGCAGGCCCATCTCGATCCGGGTCATGGCGATCAAGCCGACGGCGAAGCAGAGCAAGGCATCGGTCACGATCAACGTATGCTGGTCGAATTTGCCGGGCGCTGTCTGCCCTTGAAGATAATAGCGCGCGGCGAAGCGGATCGCGATGATGGCGATCAGCAGGATCATCGCGCCCGGCGAGGCCTGCTGGAACAGCGCGCCCGTCGCTGGGTCGCGTTCGATCCGGGTCAGCTTGCCGCGATGCCAGCCTAACAGCCCACCGACCGCTAGTGCGGCGGCGCAGGCTGCAAGGCCGAGAGTCCCCGGCGGATGAGCGGCAATGGTCGAAATTGCGATCACCATCAGGATCAGCGGCGCGAGCCACAACCGCGCGACATTCAGGGGTTGCCGGCGGCTCATCGACCTCAGCCGGAACGCGAGCACGACCCCGATGATCAGGATCGGTATCAGGGCCTGCAGCAGCCTCGGCTCCATCAGCGGCCCCCGACCTCTGCCATCGCGCCGTTCTCGGCGCCATCAGGGGCCGGCGTTTTGTACGCCAGCACCGGCTTGCGGGCGGCCAGCGTCTCGTCGAGTCGACGGCGTGGCGCATGGACCGGTGCCGACTTCAGGCTCTGGTCCCCGGCCTTGGCGCGTTCGGCGATCGAGCGGATGGCCATGATGAACTGGTCCAGGCTCGCCTTGGACTCCGTCTCGGTCGGTTCGATCAGCATCGCGCCGTGGACGACCAGCGGGAAATACATGGTCATCGGGTGGAAGCCCTCGTCGATCAGCGCCTTGGCGAGATCGATGGTGCTGACGCCGTCCGCGAAGCCTTTGTCGGAGAAGATGGCCTCGTGCATGCACGGCCCGCTTCCGGCGAACGGCGCGTCGAGGACGTCACTCAGGCTGCGCAGGACGTAATTCGCGTTGAGCACCGCGTCCTCGGCGACCTGCTTCAGACCGTCCGCGCCGTGACTGAGGATATAGGTCAGCGCCCGCGTGAACATGCCCATCTGGCCGTGGAAAGCGACCATGCGCCCGAACGCGCCCGGATGTTCGTCGCCTGCCGTCTCTTCCTCGACGATTCGGAAGCTGCCGTCCGGATATTTCGCCGCGAATGGCAGCGGGCCGTAGGGCGACAGCGCTTCGGAAAGGACGACCGGGCCCGAACCCGGGCCGCCGCCGCCGTGCGGGGTCGAGAAGGTTTTGTGCAAATTGATGTGCATCGCGTCGATGCCGAGGTCGCCGGGGCGGACCTTCCCGACGATCGCGTTGAAGTTGGCGCCGTCGCAATAGACGAACGCGCCCGCGGCATGAACGGCGTCGCTGATCGCCTTCATGTCGGGCTCGAACAGCCCGCAAGTGTTCGGATTGGTGATCATCACCGCCGCAACGTCGGGCCTGAGCCGCGCCTTCAACGCGTCGAGGTCGACGCGGCCGGCGGCATTGGCCGGGATGTTCTCGACGCGATAGCCCGCGAAGGCGGCAGTGGCGGGATTGGTGCCGTGCGCACTCTCTGGCACCAGAACGACCTCGCGCTTGTCGCCGCGCGCTTCGAGCGCCGCGCGAATGCAGAGTAGTCCACACAGCTCTCCGTGCGCACCGGCTTTTGGGCTCATAGCCACACCGTGCATGCCGGTCAGGTCGATCAGCCAGAATGCCAGCTGATTGATGACCTCCAGCGCGCCCTGCACCGTTTCCTGCGGCTGCAGCGGGTGCACGTCGGCGAACCCGGGCATCCGCGCGACTTTCTCGTTCAGACGCGGATTGTGCTTCATGGTGCACGATCCGAGCGGGAACAGTCCCAGATCGATGGCGTAATTCTGCCGCGACAGGCGCGTGTAATGACGGACGGTCTCCGGCTCGCTGAGGCCGGGCAGCCCAATCGCCTGCGATCGCTCGAGCCCACCAAGCCGCGAGGCCGTCTTGGGCAGCGGCGCGAAGTCGACACCCGTCGCATCGTCACCGTCCATTTCGAAGATCAGCGGCTCTTCGAGCATCAGCGCGCGATTGCCGGTGACCGTCTGCTGCTCGCCTTGCTCGTTGGTGGGCGTCGACGGGCGCCATCCCGACGGATTGACGGTCATCGGACGACCTCCTTCAGCGCGGCTTCCAGTGCGGTAATATCCTCGTCGGTCACCGTCTCGGTGACCGCCACGACCAGGCCGTTCTTCAGACTGTCCTCACCGGGATAAAGCCGTCCAAGCGAAACGCCGCCGAGCACGCCCCTTTTGACCATCGCGTGCACCGCGGGCCGCGCCTCGACCGGAAGCTCCAGCGTAAATTCGTTGAAGAAGCTGTCGTTGACCAGCCGCACGCCCGGGATGGCGCTCAGCCGGTCGGCAGCCTCGCACGCGCGCGCGTGATTCAAGGCCGCGAGCTGGCGCAGCCCTTTTTCGCCCAGCAGCGTCATGTGCGCCGTCCAGGCGAGCGCGCAAAGCACCGAGCTGGTGCAGATGTTCGACGTCGCCTTCTCGCGCCGGATATGCTGCTCGCGCGTCGACAAGGTCAGCACGAAGCCGCGCTTGCCTTCAGCATCGACCGTCTCGCCGGCAAGACGCCCTGGCATCTGGCGAACGTGCTTCTCGCGGCACGCGAACAGGCCGACGTACGGGCCGCCGAACTGCAGGCCGACGCCAATCGACTGGCCTTCGCCGACGACGATGTCCGCGCCCATCTCACCCGGCGAGCGGATCGCGCCGAGCGCCACCGGCTCGGTCACCACCGCGATCAGCAGCGCGCCCGCTGCATGCGCCGCTTCGGCGATCGGCGTCAGATCGGTGATCCGGCCCAAAATATCCGGATACTGGACGACCACGGCGCTGGTCTCGCCGTCGATCGCGCCGAGCAGCCGGTCCATATCCGGCTCGGCAGTCAATTCCGGCACGGTCGTCCGCAGATCGTCTTCGGTAAACTTCGCCATCGTGCTGGCCACGCTCACGTAATGCGGGTGGACACCCGAGCTGACGATGGTCTTGCGGCGCCGCGTAATGCGGTGCGCCATGACGATCGCTTCCCACATCGCGGTCGAGCCGTCGTACATCGACGCATTGGCGACTTCGCACCCGAGCAGACGCGCGACCTGCGTCTGGAACTCGAACATCATCTGCAGCGTGCCCTGGGCGATTTCGGGCTGGTAGGGCGTGTAGCTGGTCAGGAACTCGCCGCGCTGGATGATGTGATCGACGCTAGCCGGCACGTGATGCCGATACGCGCCACAGCCGAGGAAGAACGGCACGTCTCCCGCGACCATGTTCTTTCGCGACAATGCGCTCATGTGCCGTTCGACCGCGAGTTCTGACGCATGCATCGGCAGGCCGTGGATCGGGCCGGTCAGCCGCGCCTCTTCGGGCACGTCCTTGAACAGTTCGTCGATCGAGCCGGCACCGACTACCTGCAGCATCTCGCTGCGGTCGGCGTCGCTCAGCGGCAAATAACGCATCAGGCGGGCTTCCTCATGATGAAGCGAAGGCGGACATAATCGGCAATGTTGGATCCGACGCGGTCGGCGACGGCGGCGGCAATCTCCGCGCGCTCCCCTTCCGGCACCTCTGCCCGGTCGAGCCATCCCTTGCGGAACGTCGTGACCCAGGCGGCGATGCCGTGCTCGACCTTGGTCGGGCGTTCGATGAGCCGCGCGTCGATCTCACGGAACCCGGCCGCTTCGTAGACCGCGGCGAATTCCTCCGGTGAGGCGTACCAATTGCTGGCTTCAAGCGGCGGCGCGTAGCCGCGGATGATCAGCTCCTCGTCGAGGGCGTCGCGCAGTTTCCGGAGATTGCCCTCCCCGCCCATTTCACCGGCAAAGCGTCCGCCAGGCTTTAGCGCTCGGAAGATCGCCCGCGCCGCTTGCTCCTTTTGCACGACCCAGTGCAGCGTGGCGTTGGAAAATGCGGCGTCGAATTCCGCGAAGAACTGCATGTCCTCGGCTGCGAGCTGGACGGCGTCGACGCCACTCGCGCGGGCCGCCGCGATCATCTCCGGCGAATTGTCGATGCCGAGCACGGTCGCGCCGCGCTCGACGATCTTGCGGGTCAGCGTCCCCTCGCCGCACCCGACGTCGAGAATTCGCTCGCCCCGCTGCGGGTCGAGCAGGTCGAGCGCCGCTCCGCCCAGTTCGGCCACAAAGCCGCCCACGCGGGCATAGTCCGCCGCGTCCCACTTGCTGGTCGAGGCAGCGACTGCGCTCAAAGCGTAGCGACCCAGTCGCGATAGGCGCCTTCGTCCATCAGCCCGGCGAGCTCGCCCGGATTGTCGAGCTTGAGCTTGAAGAACCAGCCCTGCCCCTCGGGATCGCTGTTCACCAGCGCGGGATCGTCCGCGACCGCTTGGTTGCCCTCGACCACCTCACCGGAGACCGGCGCGTACACGTCCGACGCTGCCTTCACCGATTCAACGACCGCCGCTTCCTGACCCTTGTTCACGCGTCGCCCGGCCTCTGGCACTTCGGCAAACACGATGTCGCCCAGCTGTTCCTGCGCGTGATTGGAAATGCCGATGGTCGCGGTATCGCCTTCGACCCGGATCCATTCGTGCTCCTTGGTGAAATAGACGGTCATGCAGTGGCTCCCTTGCGGTGATAGCGGTGCGGAACGAAGGGCATCGCGACGACGCGGGCGTCGAACAGCTTGCCGCGCTGGCTGAGCTTCAGCTCGGTGCCGGTCTCGGCGAGATGGCTGGCGACATAGCCCATGGCGATCGGGCGTTGCAGCGAGGGCGAGAAGCCGCCGCTGGTGATCTTACCGATTTCATTCCCTTCGCTGTCGAGCACCAGTCCGCCCTCGCGAACAGGCTGACGGCCTTCTATAACAAAGCCAACCCGGGTTTGTGGTGCGCCCTTCTCAAGCTCGGCCAGGATACGCAGGTCGCCCGCGAAGCCGCCCTCGGCACGTCGGCGCTTTTTGATGGCAAAGGTCAGGCCCGCCATCACCGGCGTCGTCTGGGTGTCGATATCATGCCCGTAGAGGGGGAGACCGGCTTCCAGCCGCAGTGAATCCCGAGCGCCCAGCCCGATCGGCTTAGCAAGGTTATCGGCAATGATAGCATCGGCAAGGTCGACTGCAGCGTTCGCCGGCACGGAAATCTCGAACCCGTCTTCGCCGGTGTAGCCCGATCGGCTGATCCACAGGTTGCGGCCCTGCCAATTGAACGGCGCGCCCTGCATGAAGCCGAGTTCGCTGACGCCCGGAATGATCTTCTCGAGCACTTCGACGGCGCGCGGGCCTTGAAGGGCCAGCAATGCCTGCTCTTTCATGTAATCCACGACGACACCGCTAGGCAGGCGCCGCTCCATCACTGCAATGTCGCCGTGCTTGGTGGCGCCGTTGACAACCACGTAGAAATCGTCGCCCCGCCGCGTCGCCATCAGGTCGTCGATGATCCCGCCATTCTCATCAAGCAGCAGCGAATATTTGGGCGTCATGTCCTTGGCGGCCTGGAAATCGCCGGGCATCAGCTTCTCAAGCGCCGTCGCTACGTCACGGCCGTGGACGAGTAGCTGGCCCATGTGGCTGACGTCGAACAGGCCGGCATTTTCTCGCGTCCACAGGTGCTCAGCCATGATGCCTTCGTACTGGACGGGCATTTCGTAACCGGCAAAGGGCACCATTCGACCGCCGTGCTCCCGGTGCCAGGCGTCCAGCGGCAGCTTCTCCAGCGTCGGGGCTTTGCTCTCGCCGCCCTCGGGGTCGCCGCTATACGGGGTGCCACGCGCTTGCGTGTCGTCGGTCGGACCGTTGTGAACTTCCCTGCTCATCCCTGCGCTCCGGCAAAAGGTGCGACTCCCGCGCGCCAACATCGGACGCCTCGGCTGCCGCCCCCGTCTGTCCCTAGCGCCTGAGAGCTTTGCCCCTTCGGCGGCCCCGGCCACCGGCCAAGGCACTTTCCAGACTGTCAGGCTCGCGCGGTCCCTGATGCCTGAGAGATTCCGGGGGCGGTTGCTCCTTCGGCGCCGCACTTGCGTGCGAACTCTCCCGCGCGTCCATTCCGTTGATTTTCACCACCGGTGACGCCGCCGGCCTTGGCCGCGCCGCTCCCCCAAGTCAACGCAAGTTGCGGTGAGAATCTAGCGGGTTGCGTTGTACTTCAGCTGATCCTGCGTCAGCTGGAAGCCGACCAGGTGCTCGAAGGTCGCGTTGGCGACGGCCGACTTCACCGCCGGGTCAGCCAGCGGATCGATTGCCGCGTCAGCATCGCCGGCCTTGCGCGGGCGCGTCAGAATTGCGCGAACATTCGTAGGGAGCGTCGCGGCGTAGCGGCTGACCTTGATGCTGGCCTGCGCCCTCGTCATTGCGTGCTGACTGCCCGCCGGGAAATTCAGCGCGACGGCGCCCACCTGTTTGGCGGCAATGGTCTGCCCTCCGCGTAACGCAACGTCGAAATAAGGTAGAATGACTTGGCGAGCGGGGCCCGCATCGCGCCGAAGCGCGGTCACCGTAAAGGTGACGGTCGAAACCACGTCAGCATCACCGCTGGTGCACGTAGACCGAAGCTGACTGATGGCGGCCGTGACATCAATCGCGCTAGCGACGACGCTGCCCTGAGGATTGAACAACGTGATGTCGCCCGTTCCGGTCGGAATGCCGACAATCGGACAATTGCTCCGGACGGCGTAGACCCCGCCCCCATTGTCCGAAGTGATTTCGCCGGCGTGGCGGCAGGCGCTCAGTGCAGTCAGGGCGAGAAGAGCGGTGAGACGAAGCTTCACTTGGGCGCAATCCTTACAGCGGTCAGCAGGCCCGCGTTCATAGGAAGGGCCTTCTATGGCTGCAAGCGATGCCTTACATGGCCTGCATCGTGGCTGAATTCGATCCCTCCCTTCCTTCGCTCCGCCTGCTGGTTGCCGCTCCGCGCGGCTTCTGCGCTGGCGTCGACCGCGCCATTCAAATCGTCGAGCTTGCGCTCGAGCGATACGGCGCCCCCGTCTACGTTCGGCACGAGATCGTGCATAACCGCTTCGTGGTCGATCGCCTTCGTGACCAAGGCGCAGTCTTCGTCGAGGAACTGACAGACGTCCCGGACGACCGGCCGGTCGTGTTCTCCGCGCACGGCGTTCCCAAGTCCGTGCCGGCGGAAGCGCGGGACCGGGGCCTGAGCTATCTCGACGCAACCTGTCCGCTGGTGTCCAAGGTTCATCGTCAGGCGCAGCGGCTGATCGAAGAAGGGCGGCATATCCTGTTTATCGGCCATGCTGGCCACCCCGAAGTGATCGGGACATTCGGCCAGGTCCCGCCGGGGTCGATGACTTTGGTTGAGACAGTCGAGGATGTGGCCGAGTTGCAGGTTCCAGAAGCGGCCAATCTTTCATTTCTGACGCAAACCACCCTGTCGGTGGACGATACGTCGGCCATTGTGGCCGCCATCAAGACGCGGTTTCCGGAAATCCGCGCGCCACGCAGCGAGGATATTTGCTACGCGACCTCGAACCGCCAGGCGGCGGTGAAGGCGATTGCCTCCGAGTGCGAGAAGATGCTGGTAATTGGCTCGCCAAAGAGCAGCAATTCCCTTCGGCTGGCGGAGGTTGCCGAGCGGATGGACGTTCCTGCGCGACTTATTGAGCGGGCGAAGGATATCGATTGGGATTGGCTCGGGACGCCACAGACGTTGGGTCTGACCGCCGGCGCGTCCGCCCCGGAAATCCTGGTCCGTGAGGTCGTCGAGGCACTCCGCGAGCGATTCGTGGTGATTGAAGAGCAGGTCGATCACACGCCGGAACGCATGGTGTTCAAGCTTCCGCGAGAGCTTGTCGCCTGAACGAGCTTCCTGAAGTCGAGATGTTTACCGACGGCGCTTGCCGCGGGAATCCCGGACCAGGCGGCTGGGCGGCCTTGCTGCGCATGGGCGACAGGGAGCGTGAACTTGCGGGTGGCGAGCCGCTAACGACTAACAACAAGATGGAACTCCTGGCGGCGATCAGGGGGCTGGAAGCCCTCAAACGGCCTTGTCGCGTCGCGCTTCACACCGACAGCATCTACGTCCGCGACGGTATCACCAAGTGGGTTCACAACTGGCAGCGGAACGGCTGGCGGACCTCGGACAAGAAGCCGGTTAAGAACGCGGAACTTTGGCAGGAACTGATCAAGGCGGCGGCCCCGCACCGCATCGAGTGGCATTGGGTCAAAGGGCACAGCGGGCACCCGGAGAACGATCGGGTCGATGCGCTGGCCTGCGCCGAGGCGGACGACCAGCGCCGACATCACCGGCTTTAGAATGAACTAGAGTTCACTTGGGATGTCATCTTCGGGAGCCTAAAAATCGACCTGTCACCGACTCTCTCGTTCCCCCTGTTGGATGGTTGGTGAGGGGAGGCGTGACCCGCGCCTCCCCACTCCCTCAAACCTGAAATCGTCGAGGCGAGAAAATCGCCGGGTCGATCGCCGCGACACTCGGATGCGGTTCTTGATGCAACAGCATTGCCGCAGCGAGCCTAGCCGCTGCCGGGGAGGTCTGGATACCAAATCCCCCTTGTCCGGCGCACCAGAAAAACCCTTCCGCATCAGGATCATAACCGTAGACCGGCAGCCGGTCCGGCGCGAAGCTGCGTAAGCCGGCCCAACTCCTCTCGACCCGCTCCACCGGCCAGTCGACGACCCGCTCGAAGCGGTCGATCGCTGTTGCGATGTCGATCTCCTCCGGCGCGGCGTCGCAGGCTTCGGTTTCAATCTCGTCGTGTGGACTGAGCCACACGGTCTGGTCACTTTCCCCTTTAAAATAGAAGCTACCTTCGGCGTCATCGACCAGCGGCAGATCGCGGAGGCCCGCTTGAGTGACGCGCAGTTGGACCATCGTCCTCCGCTTCGGCGCGATTCCGAGCGGTTCAACCGCGCAAGACCGCGCCACGTGGTCGGCCCACGCCCCCGCCGCGTTCACAACGATTGACGCGCGGAGTTCGGCGCCGTCTTCCAGCGCTAACCGCCAAGCACCTTCTTCTCGAACGCCCGAAACTGCACGCGAACCGGTGGCAATCTGCCCACCATTTCGGCGAAAGCTGCGCAGAAAGGCCGCGTGAAGCGCGGCCACGTCGATATCGGCACAACCTGGCTCTAACAGTGCCCGCTTCCAATCGGCACGGACCCCGGGCACCAGCCGTTCGAGTTCTTCCCGCTCGACGATCCTCGTCGCCACCTGGGACGGAAGTTCAGGAAGGTCACCCTTCGTCAGATGGAGATCGCCGCGCTGTCGCAGGAAGCCATGGTCGGCGAATTCCGGTGGCGGCGACTCGAGAAAGTCACGCGAAGCCAGCGTCAGCTTGGCAACTTCGGGCCCACCGTAACTCTCCAGGTAAAAAGCCGCCGAGCGGCCGGTTGAATGGTAGCCGCAAGCGTTCTCGCCTTCGACAATCAGCGTCCGCCGGTGTGCCGCAATCTCCGCGCCGAGACTCGAGCCGGCGATGCCGCCGCCAATTATGATGACGTCAAAATCGTTCATTCTTGATCTTGGTTACGAATTGGAAAGCCCCGCCGTCTAGACCGAACAATATGTTGAACGGGGGGTTCACCGCGCTGCTGTTGCTTGCACTTGCCGCGACCTTGGTCGTTGCGGCGGTCGTCGACACGCGCACATTCACCATCTCGAACCGAATTACCGCTGGGGTCGCTCTTGGAGCTCCTCTCTACTGGATTTCGCTTGGCGTCGACCCGTTTCCCGGCATGGCGATCCAGGTCGCGGCTGGCGCAATCGTTTTCGCAGTGCTGGCGGTCGCTTTCTACACGGGCATGATGGGCGGAGGGGACGTGAAGCTCGCTGCAGCCCTCGCTTTGTGGTTCACGCCTGCCAACACACTAAAGTTTTTGATGCTGATGGCGATTGTCGGCGGCCTGCTGACCTTTGGCATCCTGGTCTGGCACCGAGCGAGGAAGAACGCCGGGCGACCGAAAATTCCTTATGGTGTGGCGATCGCCGCTGGAGCGCTTTTCGTGCTCGCGCCGATTCTCACCCAACGGTTTCTTAACCAATTTGTCTGATGTGTGAGGCTGTTCAAGGGGCCCGCAAGGGGGAGGCGACTACGCCATGGATGTGAAGAAGCTCGCGCTGCTCGTTGGAGCGCTCGTCATTGCAGTGATCACCGCTGTCATGGCAAAAAATATGTTCACCGGTGCTGGTTCCCAGCAGGCCGCGGCGGCACCTGTGCCGATGGGGCCAAAGGTGCTGGTTGCCAAGAAGGCACTTCCGGTCGGTACGATTATCGATGCGGACAGCTTCACCTATCAGCCGTGGCCGAAGGAGCTCATGCAGAGCGCCTACTACGTCGACGGACAGCCTGACGGCGATGCCAAGAAGCTGCTCGGTACCGTGGTGCGCAATCCGATCACGGCCGGTCAGCCAGTCACTCGCGGCGCCCTCGTCGGCCCGCAGGACCGCGGCTTCCTCGCCGCCGCGCTGGGCGCCGGAATGCGTGCCATCACGGTGCCTGTGAACGTCTCCTCGGGCGTTGCCGGCTTCGTCTTCCCGGGCGATCACATCGACCTGGTGCTGACGCAGCAGGTTGAAGGCGGCGGCGATGGGCCTGCCCTCAAGGTCTCGGAAACGATCATCCGCAACCTGCGCGTGCTCGCTACCGACCAGCGCATCACCAGCAAGGATGACGACGGCAAGACTGCGGTCAAAGTGTTCGCCAACGTGACCCTGGAGGTTACGCCGCGGATCGCCGAGAAGATCGCGGTTGCGCAGAGCCTCGGCTCGCTGTCGCTGTCGCTCCGCTCGCTGGCCGACAATACGGCCGACATCGAACGGGCGGTGGCCGCTGGCAACGTCAAGGTTCCGGCCGGCACCGATCCCGCCCAAGAGAAGCAGATGTTGCTGGCGATGGCCAACCGGCCGATCGACACCAACACGACCTACTCGACCGGCGGCGACGTGTCGCGCTTCCAGCGCCGCACCGTCCCTGCACGGACCAACAAGTCGGACACACTCGCCAAAGCTATGGGCAGCTTTGGCAAGGGCCTTGGCCAGGCAATTTCGGGCCAGGCTTCGTCCGAAGGTCCGGTCGTTCGTGTCGCTCGCGGCAATAATGTCACCGTTGTTCCGGTGGGAGCTCGCTAAGATGAAAACTCAGTCGATCAATCGCCGGGCTCGCCTCGGCACCGCAGTGGCCGCCCTGGCCCTTGCGTTCGGCACCTTGGGCGCCGCGGCTCCGGCCGTTGCCCAGCCGACCGCAGCCAAGCCGGCCGAGACGGTCAACCTCAGCAAGGGCACTGGCACGCTGGTTCGCCTGTCTGAGCCGATGAGCGACGTCTTCGTCGCCAACGACCAGGTTGCTGACGTCCAGGTCCGCTCGTCCACTCAGCTCTACGTCTTCGGCAAGGGCTCGGGCGAAACGACGGTCTACGCGACGGCCAAGAACGGTCGGGTCGTCTACGCCGCCAACGTCCGCGTCGGCAACAACATCAGCTCGGTCGGCGAAATGCTGCACCTCGCGATGCCGGAGGCCAGCGTCCAGGCGACGCCGATGAACAACCTCGTGCTCCTGACGGGCACGGTTGCGAACCCGGAAGATGTCGCGGAAGCGCAGCGCCTCGTCCAGGCTTACGTCGGCTCGGACACTCAGGTGGTCAGCCGCCTGCGTTCGGCCACGCCGCTGCAGGTCATGCTCAAGGTCCGGATCGCGGAGATCAACCGCTCGATGCTGAAGAAGTGGGGTATCAACCTGCTTACCAGCGACCCGACCGGCGGCTTCAAGTTCGGCGCCTTTCAGGGCCAGGGCATCTATCTGCCTCCGCCCGGTGGATCTTCTACCGGATCGGGTCAGATCATCCGCAGCACAATCGGCTCGACCTTCGGTGCTGCGACCAAGTTCCTGGGCCTGGATCTAACCGCGTCCTTGGATATTGCTGCTCAAGACGGCTTGGTATCGATCCTCGCAGAGCCAAATTTGACGGCGCTGTCGGGTGAAACGGCGAGCTTCCTTGCTGGCGGTGAGTTCCCCGTTCCAGTCAGCCAAGCACTTGGCTCGGTTACTATCGAGTACAAGCAATATGGCGTCGGCCTGGCCTTCACGCCGATCGTCCTGGGCGACGGCCGCATTTCGATGCGCGTCCGCCCAGAAGTGAGCGAACTGTCGAACGAGAATGCGGTGACGCTGAATGGCTTCACGGTTCCCGCTTTGACGACACGCCGCGCGGAAACGACGGTCGAGCTCGGGTCGGGGCAGTCGATGATGATCGGCGGCCTGCTCCGCAGCACGGCGACCAACAACATCGACAAGGCGCCATTCCTTGGCGACCTGCCGATCCTCGGTTCGCTGTTCCGTTCGACGCAGTTCCGCCGCAACGAGACCGAATTGGTGGTCATCGTGACGCCGTACCTCGTCCGCCCGGTCTCGACCCAGCTCGCGACTCCGGTCGATGGCTATCGTGTGCCGAATGACCTGCAGCGCGACTTCGGCGGCCAGTCATTCAGCGGTGTCAGCGGCTCGCGTGAACCGACCGCGGTCCCGGCAGCCACCGTTCCGGCCGCCGCCGGGACCGCCGCCGCTCCGGCCCCTGGGTTCAAGCTGTGATGCGCGGCCTCTTCAGGAAGGAATCGACGATGCGTTCGAAGTTTCTCCTCATCGCTCTCGGCAGCGGCGCGCTGGCAGCTTGCCAGACGCCGGGCTCACCGGACAATCCGGCGAAGGGCCTCGCTTCGGTAAACGTCCCGGTCGTCACCAGCACGGACTATGTGTTCGACGCTGCTGCGCCCGGCGGCACTCTCGCCCCCGGTGAGGCCGATCGCCTGAACGGCTGGTTCCAGGGCCTTGGCCTCGGCTATGGCGACACGGTTTACGTCGACGCCGGCTATGCGCCTGCTGCCCGTCAGCAAGTGGCCGCCGTCGCCGGTCGCTACGGAATGCTGGTCTCCACCGGCGCTCCAGTGACTGCCGGCTCAGTGCCAGCCAACGGCGTTCGCGTCGTCGTTGCGCGCCGTCGGGCCGAAGTTCCGAATTGCCCCAACTGGCGCAATCCGTCGCAGCCCGACTGGGACAACAAGACGATGAGCAACTTCGGTTGCGGCGTGAACAGCAACATCGCTGCAATGGTCGCCAACCCGGAAGATCTGCTGCGCGGCCGTGACGGCGCCGGCGTTCCCGATGGCGTCACCGCAACGCGGGCGATCGACATGTATCGCAAAAAGGCACCGACCGGCAGCGGCGATCTCAAGGCTGCCAGCTCGAAGGGAGGCAACTAATGAATGCTCCGTTTCAGGCACGCGCGGGTTTGCGTGACCCGTTCACGGCCTTCGTAAGCGACGATGCCACGGCAGACATGCTGCGGCCCGTTGCGGTCGAGCATGGCTGGTCGCCGGAGAAGGTGAACAAGGGCGGGCTGCGCAATGCGGTCCAGTCGCTCTCGGTGTCGGCCAGCCCGAACATCTTGTTCGTCGATCTAAGCGAAAGCGCCGATCCGCTCAATGATATCAACGCGCTTGCGGAAGTCTGCGAGCCGGGCACGATCGTCATCGCTTCAGGCACCGTCAATGACGTGCGCCTGTACCGTGATCTCGTCGCCAGCGGCATCCATGATTATCTGCTGAAGCCCTTCACGGTCGATCAGCTGCGCGACACCTTCGCGCATGCCCAGATGATCCTGTCGGGCCCGCGCGGCGAAACGCAGGCCGACAAGCCGCATGTCATGGCTGCGGTCATTGGCGTACGCGGCGGTGTGGGTGCCTCGACGATCGCGACCTCCCTCGCCTGGTTGTTCGGTGAGAAGTCGCGGCGTTCGACGGCACTGCTGGACCTCGACGTCCACTTCGGCACCGGCGCGCTTGCGCTCGACCTCGAGCCCGGCCGCGGCCTGACCGACGCGATCGAGAACCCGAGCCGCATCGACGGTCTGTTCATCGAGCGCGCGATGGTTCGTGCGAACGAGCGGCTTTCGGTCTTGTCGGCCGAGGCCCCGATCCACCAGCCACTGGTGACCGACGGCACCGCCTTCTTCCAGCTTCAGGAAGAAATGCGGAACGCCTTTGAGAGCACCGTGCTCGACCTGCCGCGCCACATGCTGATCCAGTATCCGCACCTGGTGCACGACGCGCATGTTGCCGTGGTGGTCGCCGAGCTCACGCTGGCCGGCACCCGCGACACCATCCGCGTGCTCGCCTGGCTGAAGTCGAACGCACCGCAGACCAAGGTCATCGTCGTCGCGAACGGCGTTCCTTCGGGCGGCGCGCTGGAAATCAGCCGCAAGGACTTCGAGCAGTCGATCGAGCGCTCTGTCGACGTGGTGTTCCCCTTCGACGCCAAGGTTGCTGCTCAGGCAGCCAAGCTTGGCAAGCCGATGGCGGAAGTCGCGACGGGGAAGCTCGCCGCGCCGTTCAACACCCTTTCCGGCATGGTTCTGAACCACGCGACGGAAGAAGGTTCGGCACCGGAAGCCGCCGGCGGCAATTCGAAGTCGTTGGTCAGTGGTCTGAAGTCGATGCTCGCGAAGCCCAAAGACAAGGCTGCGTAAATCGACTGGGGGTGCGCGGCGCCGTTCGCGGCGTCGTGCTGAAGAAGTGAGAGGCGAAGGCTGATATGCTCCTGTGGCTAATCATCGTCGGCGGCATCGGCGCGCTGTTTCTCGTCTTTATGGCGTTCTCGGGACCGTCTGCGTCCAAGAACGTCAAGCGGCGAATGGACCTGATCAAGGAGCGTCACGGCGACGTGCTTGCAGGGAACGCCCAGGCGCAGATCCGCAAGCTGATGACCGAACGTGCGGCGAGGATCGAAGGCTTCGCATCGACCCTCATTCCGAAGCCGGCCCTTCTGCGCAAGCGGCTGGAGCAGACCGGCAAGGACATCACGCTGGGCAAGTACGCCATTGCGTGCCTAGTAATCCTCGCGGTTGTGACCGTCGCGCTGTTGATCAAGGGCGCCCCGATCCTGCTGTCGGTCCTCCTTGGTGTGTTTTTCGGGGTGGGCGCGCCGCACCTTGTCATCGGTCGGATGATCAAGAAGCGGATCAATAAGTTCAACGTGAACTTCCCCGACGCGATCGAACTGATGGTGCGCGGTCTTCGCTCAGGTCTCCCGATCACCGAAACGCTTGGCATCGTCGGCAGCGAAATTCAGGGACCGGTCGGTGTCGAATTCCGGATGGTTACCGATAAGATGAAGATCGGCCGCACAATGGAAGCCGCGTTGCAGGACACTGCCGACCGGTTGGGCACGCCGGAATTCCAGTTCTTCGTCATCACGCTGGCCATTCAGCGCGAGACCGGCGGTAATCTAGCCGAGACATTGTCGAACCTGGCCGACGTGCTGCGTAAACGCGCGCAGATGAAGCTGAAGATCCGCGCGATGAGCTCGGAATCCAAGGCTTCGGCCTACATCATCGGCGCCTTGCCGTTCGTCGTGTTCGGCCTCGTTTACATGATCAACCCCCGGTACATGGGCGGGTTCTTCACCGACGAACGCCTGATTGTTGCCGGCATCGGCGGCATGATCTGGATGAGCATCGGCGCCATGATCATGGCCAAGATGATCAACTTCGAAATCTAAGGGAGGCACGTAGACATCATGCAAGTTGCACCGCCTCCTGGCCCAACCATCCTCGGCTTCGACGTCATCTGGATCGCCACGATCCTGAGCGCCGTCGCCACCTTCGCCGTCCTGCTTGCGATCTACGCGGCAACGACGGTCAAGGATCCCATGGCCCGCCGAGTCAAAGCGCTCAACGAGCGCCGCGAGCAGCTCAAGGCCGGCATCGTCGCATCGACCAACAAGCGCAAGAAGCTGACGAACCGCAACCAGGCGGCGGACAACGTCCGCCAGCTCCTGGGGCAGTTCAAGATGCTCCAGGACGACCAGGTCAAGAAGGCCCAGACGCGCCTGATGCAGGCCGGTATCCGGACCAAGGACCTCGCCTTCTTCGTGATCCTTGCGCGCTTCGTGTTGCCGGTGGTGATCGGGATTGGCGCGGTCGTCGCGCTGTACGGCATGGACTATTTTCCCGATTGGTCCTGGTTCCGCCGCTACGCGACCGTCGCTGGCATGATCGTCGGCGCGTACAAGGCACCGGACATCTGGCTGAAGAACAAGGTCACCAAGCGCAGCCACGCGATCCGAAAGGGCCTGCCGGACGCGCTCGATCTACTCGTCATCTGCGCCGAAGCCGGCCTGACGGTGGATGCGTCGTTCGGTCGCGTCGCCCGCGAACTTGGCAAGGCTTATCCGGAGCTCGGTGACGAATTCGGACTGACCGCAATCGAGTTGGGCTTTCTCAACGAGCGCCGCAACGCCTTCGAGAACCTGGCAGAGCGTGTCGATCTGGAGGCTGTCCGCGGCGTGGTCACGACCATGATCCAGACCGAGAAGTACGGTACGCCTTTGGCCAGCGCACTCCGCGTGCTGTCGGCAGAATTCCGCAACGAGCGCATGATGCGCGCGGAAGAAAAGGCTGCCCGTCTCCCCGCCATCATGACCGTGCCGCTGATCCTGTTCATCCTGCCTGTGCTGTTCGTGGTCATTCTCGGCCCCGCCAGCTGCTCGATCAACGACAGCTTCCTGCATGGCTAAACAACCGTCGCAGCAGCGATAAGGGAACGCGGCGGCTCGCTCAGGCGTAGTCGCCGCGAACCTTTTTCGTTGGGGACGCGACATGAACATCACGACCGATCCGAACCTGTGGGCCATTTGCGGTCTCGTCTTCCTGCTCGGCCTGTTGATTGGAATCTTCCTGACCGCTGGCGGCCGCCGCAAGTGGCGGACACGCTACGACACCGAAGTGTCGCGGCGCCGCGAAATCGAGAAGGCGCATGAAGACCGCGTCCGCGACTGGGAACTCAAGGAAAAGGAATGGCGGGAGCGGGACAGCCTGCGCGACGCCGCTGCGCGAAGCCCGCGCGATGATCGCCCGCTTTAACCTTCGATCTTCGAGAAGTCCGCGACGCCGTTCACCGCGTCGCGGAACCGCGCAAGGAGGTTGAGACGGCGCTCGCGCTTCGATGCGTCGGCGTCGTTGACCGTCACCTTGTCGAAGAAGGTGTCGATAGGCTGCCGCAGTGATGCCAACGCCGCCATCGCTCCCGTAAAGTCCTCGGCTTCCACAGCAGCTGACGAACGCGGATCGGCGCCGTTCAAGGCGTCGATCAAGGCTTGCTCCTCAGGCAAATCGGCACCCGCCTGCCCTGACGCAATTTCCGCAATCGCATCGCCGAGGATCGGGTCGTCAACCAGCACGAGCGGATCTTCCTCGCCGGTCTGTGGAATGCCTTGACTGCCGCGAACGCTCAGCACCCGCGGTGCCGACCAATTTTCCTTCTTCAGAATGTTGGCGGCGCGCTTGTAAGCGACGGTCAGATTGGTGCCGTCCTCGGTTTCAACGAAGCTTTGCAGTGCTTTGACGCGCGCCAAAAGGCGGACCAGGTCATCTTCGCCACCGATAGCAAACACAGCATCGATCAGGTCATGGCGGACGCCCGCTTCCCGTTGCTGCACCTTAAGACGGTCCGCGAAAAATTCGAGCAACTCGCCTGCGACACGGTCGAGCGAGTGTGCTTCCGTCGAATCGATGGCTTGGCCTGCGCGGTTGGCCAAGGCGCCGCGTAACGTATCGGTCAGGCTTAAGCGAAGTCCGTTGGCGATAATCAATTCGATCGATGAAATTGCTGCACGGCGGAGGGCGAAAGGATCCTTCGAGCCTGTCGGCTTCAAGCCGACGCCGAAGAAGGCGGCGATCGTGTCCAACTTATCAGCCAACGAGACGGCGACGGAGGTCGGCGCTGTCGGCTGTCCGTAATGGTCGCGAATCGCATCGGCAACGGCCTTCGGCTCACCCTGCGCCGACGCGAGGTACCCACCAATCACGCCCTGGAGTTCGGGGAATTCACCGACCATGCCGGTGACGAGGTCCGCCTTTGCAAGCCGCGCGGCGCGTTCCGCCTGATCGGAATCCGTGCCCTTCACGATTCCTTGCTCGACCAGCCATCGCGCCAGCTTGGCAACGCGTTCGACCTTGTCCGCGACAGTGCCGAGCTTTTCGTGGAAGATGATACCGCCAAGCTTTTTTGCCTGCTCGTCGAGCGGCACCTTGAGGTCTTGTTCCCAGAAAAAGCGCGCGTCCGCCAACCGCGCCGCGAGCACGCGGCGATTTCCTTCGACGATCGCCGTTCCGTTGTCGTTGGCGTCGACGTTGGCGACGCAGACGAATGCCGGTGCCAGCAAACCCTCGTCGTTGCTGCACGCGAAATATTTCTGGTTCGTCCGCATGCTGAGGACGATCACCTCGCGGGGCACATCGAGGTATTCGGCGTCGAAGCGGCCCAGTAGCGGGATCGGCCACTCGGTCAGCCCAGCGTTCTCGACGACCAGCCCCTCGTCCGGCAGCAGCGTAAGGCCGGCCGCGCTTGCCGCCGCAGCAGCACCCTCACGAATGGTTCGTTCACGCTCTTCCTGATCAACGATTACGTGGCAGGCGCGAAGCTT
This sequence comes from Sphingomonas flavescens, assembly GCF_030866745.1. NCBI lineage: Bacteria > Pseudomonadati > Pseudomonadota > Alphaproteobacteria > Sphingomonadales > Sphingomonadaceae > Sphingomonas > Sphingomonas flavescens. The sequence goes on from NZ_CP133016.1 coordinate 757,512, forward strand.
TTCGGCGTAATCGCCAGCACTGCCGATGGTGATCGGTCCGGGGTGGTGAAACCGGTGCCCTTTCGTCGTGGCGCCGCTTTCAATCCCCGCAATGCTGAAAGGAACAATGTCCTCGCCTAGCAGCGCAACAATGCCGTGCAGGGGGCGCACCCACCGCATTGCGCCGTCGCCCCAGCGCATCGACTTCGGCCATGGAAAATCGGCAACGATGCGCTTGACCACTTCGGCAAGAACGTCGGTGGCCGCGCGCCCTGCCCGCTCAATGATGGCAAAGTAGACGCCGTCGCGCTCTTGTAGCTGATCTTTGGACAGGCCGGTTTTGCGCAGGAATCCTTCGAGCGCCTGTGGCGGTGCCGGCGACCGTGGCCCCTTCAACTCCTCTCGGCTAGCTTCAGTCGCGCCCGCGACGTCGCGGGCGATAAGAACCAGCCGCCGCGGCGTCGAAAAAGTATCTATCGGGCCGATCGTCAGTCCGGCAGCTTCACAAGCGTCCGCAAACAGGCGCGCGAGATCGTTGCGGGCTTTCGCCTGCATTCGCGCCGGGATTTCCTCCGAGCGCAATTCAAGCAGAAAATCGGCCATCAGGCAGACCGCTCCAGCCAGGCCCCACACGCGCCCTTCGCGAGGTCACGCACGCGGCCGATATAGGCCTGGCGCTCGGCAACGCTGATTACGCCGCGCGCCTGCAGCGTGTTGAAGACGTGGCTGGCCTTGATCGCCTGCTCGTAGGCCGGGATCGGCAACTTGGCCTCCAGGCAGCGTTCGCACTCGCTAGCGGCCTTCCGAAACAGGTCGAACAGAGCATCGGTATCCGCCACCTCGAAATTATAAGCGGACATCTCGCGCTCATTCTCGAGGAATACATCGCCGTAGGTTACGCCACCGTTGTTGAACCGAAGGTCGTACACGTTGTCGACGCCCTGGATGTACATCGCAAGCCGCTCGAGCCCGTAGGTCAATTCGCCCGTCACCGGCCGGCATTCGAACCCGCCGACCTGCTGAAAATAGGTGAACTGCGTCACCTCCATGCCGTCGCACCACACTTCCCAGCCGAGGCCCCAAGCGCCCAGCGTCGGGCTTTCCCAATCATCCTCGACGAAGCGGATGTCGTGCTTGAGCGGGTCGATGCCGATTTCGGCCAAGCTTCCGAGATACAATTCTTGGAGCCTGTCCGGGCTCGGCTTCAGAACGACTTGGTACTGATAGTAATGGCCGAGCCGGTTCGGGTTCTCGCCGTAGCGGCCGTCCGTCGGTCGCCGGCACGGCTGCACATAGGCGGCGCGCCAGGCGTCCGGGCCGAGCGCTCGAAGCACCGTCGCCGGGTGAAACGTCCCTGCCCCCATCTCCATGTCATACGGCTGCAGGATCGCGCAGCCCTGCGCGCTCCAATAGTGATGCAGCGTCAGGATCAGGTCCTGGAAACTCAAGGAAGATGGTTCAGCCACGGGCGCGGGCTTTGGCGCATGACGGGGTGGCTCGCAAGGGAGCGGCCCTTTCCCAACGGCCGATACGTCCTACATCTGCAATTAACGGATGGCGCCCCAAGGACAGGACATGAACTTCAAACATTGGATCAAGCGCAGCCTTGCGGCACTCGGCATCCCGCTCTTGCTCGGCGCCGTGCCTGCGTCCGCGCGCGCACCCCAGAATGCCCATCCTGCCCTCTGGGAAGTGTCGGATCCCGACACGAAAATCTATCTGTTCGGGACAATTCACCTGCTGCCTGATGACTTGAATTGGCGTAGCGCCAAGTTCGACGAGGCGGTGGCCAACTCGCAGCAGCTGATCGTCGAAACCATCGTCGATCAGCAAAACCTTCAGGCGCTCCAACAGGCGAAGTTCCAGCTCGGCTTCGCCAAGGGGCTGAAGCCGATCGCCGAGCGCGTACCGGCCGCCGATGTCGCCAAGCTCCGCGCCGCGATCAAAAAGAGCGGCGCGCCCGAACAGGTTTTCGACCAGATGAAGACCTGGCTGGCCGCGATTACGCTGCTCAGTCTGCAATTTCAGGAGATGGGACTGCAAGGATCGCACGGGCCCGAAGAAATTCTCCGGCAGCAATTCCTCTCGACGAAGCGGCCGATCGGCGAGCTCGAGACCAACCTCGAACAGTTCAGCTACTTCGATCGCCTGCCGGAAAAAGCACAACTCCAGTTGCTCCAGGGCGCGCTCGAGCCGAGCGGTAACGTGGGTAAGGAGTTCAATGGCATGCTGGCTTCCTGGTCGCGCGGGGACGTCAGGCAGATCGCCAGCACCTTCAATCGCGAGCTGTCCGAATCGAAGGAGATCCGCGAGACCCTGCTCGAGGCTCGCAATGCCCATTGGGCGAAGTGGATCGAGCAACGGCTAAATCAGCCCGGCACGATCATGGTCGCAGTCGGTGCAGGCCATCTCGCCGGCAAGGGCTCGGTGCTCGATACCTTGCAGAAGAATGGCTACAAGGTGCGCCGGCTTCAGTAGCGACGCGGAAGCTATCCACCGATAAATGTTCACCTTTCGCGGCTTTCCGCTAGACATTTCTTAATCTGTTGGTGACCATCCTCATTGGGTATCGGGCTGGGGGGTCTGATGCGCGGATGAGGTGGCTGGCGGGTGATCCGCCGGGCGTTTTGTGGCCGCCTTATCCAAGCACTGACTGGCTCAGCGCCATTCGCCTCGGGAGGGTGAAGGATGCTGAACGTGATCGCCGCCGCCACATTGGCCGCCGCAACGCCTGCCGACTTGCCAGCTGCTGAACCCGATGCTGCACCCGCGATGTTCGAAGTGCGCGATGCGGACACTACCATCTACGTCTTCGGCACTTTCCACGCGCTCGATGCCAAGACCCAGTGGTTCAACGAGCGCGTCCGCGCGGCCTTCGAGCAGTCCGGCGAGCTTGTCCTTGAAACGGTCATTCCCGAGCGACCGCAGCTCTACCAGGCAACGCCTGGCTTCCGTCCTCCGTCGGTCACGCCCTCGGCCTCCTTTCTCGCAACGACCCGCATGGCCATCAATGCGGGCCGATCACGCGGTCTTCAGGTTGATAATGGCGCGGACATGATCTTGCGCTACGCAGCCGAAGCCGAGGGCAAGCAGGTCGAGGGCTTGGAAACGATGCAGTTCCAGCTCGACATGTTCAGCAAGATGCCTCCGGCTTTACCAGCCGCAGCGCCGTCTGGCCGATCGAAAGTGGCTGATGCCGCGGACGGCAACCAGATGCAGAGCCTATCGAAAACGATGGCGGACATGCAGGACGCCTGGAAGCGCGGGGACCAGAGAGTGTTCGTCAGCATGCTAGCCCAGCTCCGCGCCGCCTCTCCCGACACCTACCGCATGATGTTTACAGAGCGGAACGACCGCTGGGCGGACTGGATCAGGGCGCGCATGCGGTCACCCGGTACTGTGTTCGTTGCTGTTGGAGCGGGACATTTGGCTGGCCCCGATTCGCTCCTCGTTCGCCTCGCCGAGCGCGGCCTGTCCTCGCGCCGGGTGAACTGACGGACCAACTTGCTTTTCCGGCGCTTGTCCCGTAGGGCGCGCCCATCCCGGTCATGGTCATCCCTGGAGGCGTGGCGCGGGATTTTTTGCATATGGAGCATAGCTAATGAGCGATCAGCTGACGCTGCCCGCCGAAGCGCGCGACCGGGCTGGCAAGGGAGCCTCCCGTGAACTGCGCCGCGAAGGCCGGGTCCCCGCCGTGGTTTACGGCGAGAAGAAAGAACCTCTGTCGATTCACGTCGAGGAGAAGCTGTTGTCGAAAATGCTTTCGACCGGCCACTTCATGAACTCGGTCGTGATGATCGACCTGTCGGGCAAGGCGCACCGTACGCTGCCGAAGGCCGTGGATTTCCACCCGGTGACCAGCCGGCCGATCCACGTCGACTTCCTGCGGATCGGTGAGCACACCAAGGTGACCGTCGCCGTCCCGATGCGCTTCGACAATGAAGACGCCTCGCCGGGCCTGAAGCGCGGCGGCGTGCTGAACGTCGTCGTTCACGAGCTCGAGCTGGTCTGCGACGCCGCGGATATTCCAAGCGAGATCCACGTGCCGCTGGACGGCCTGGAAATCGGCGATTCGATTCACATCGGCCAGGTGAAGCTGCCCAGGGGCGTGACGCCGGCCAACACCGACGACGACTTCACGGTCGCCACCGTGGTCGCTCCGTCGGCGATGAAGTCCGAAGAAGACGAAGCCGAAGCACCGGCCGCCGATGCGGTCCCGACCGTCGGCGCCGAAGAGTCCGAAAACGAGGAGAGCGGCGAGTAATCGCCCTCTTCTTTTCGGGAAACAAAGAGCCGCCTGTCCGCAAGGATGGGCGGTTTCTTTTTGACCGCGCGGCACGCTAGGGAAATTGAATGCAGATCTGGGTCGGCCTCGGCAATCCGGGCGCGCAATATGCGCTGCACCGGCACAATGTCGGCTTCATGGCCGCCGACATTCTGGCGGAGACGCATAGCTTCGGCCCGTGGTCGAAGAAGTTTCGGAGTCTGGTTTCGGAAGGCCGGATCGGCCGCCACCGCGTACTGCTGCTGAAACCGCAGACCTTCATGAACGATAGCGGCGACGCGGTTCAGCAGGCGCTGCGCTTCTACAAGCTGGACGAGGATGCACTGACGGTCTTCCATGACGAGCTCGACCTTGCGCCATTCAAGGTGAAGGTGCGCGTTGGTGGCGGGCTTGCTGGTCACAACGGACTTCGCTCGATCAACGCGGCGCTCGGCCCCGACTTCCGCCGCGTCCGGATCGGCATTGGCCACCCCGGCCCCGGGCGAAAGGACCTCGTGACGCCACACGTGCTCGGCAATTACGCAAAGTCGGAAATGGAACCCTTGAGTGACATGCTGTCCGCGATTGCAACCGAGGCGGACTGGCTCGCGGATGGCGACGACGCCCGTTTCATGAGCGAGATCGCGCTTCGATTGCAGCAGGACCAATGACGCGGCACCTGTTCGCTACCCAGCTATACGAAGCGGAGCTTGGCGATAACGCGCTGCTCGAAGAACTCGCGTACTCGATCCACGCGCTCGCCAGCGACGATATCGCCGGCCGTAACTGGTCCAAGGAGCATCGGTACGCCGGCTACACCAGCTACGCTTCCCTCAACGATCTGCCGCGCCGCGATCCTGCTTTTTCAGCGTTGGGCAAGCTCCTGACGCGTCACGTGACCGCCTTTGCGCGAGATGCGGGCTTCGACCTCGACCGCAAGCCGCGCCTCGACAGCCTGTGGGTCAATCTGTTGAAAGCCGGTGGGCATCACAGTGGACACATTCATCCACACAGTCTGTTTTCCGGCACGCTTTATGTGGACGTACCCCCGGGCTCAGGCTCGATTAGGTTCGAGGATCCGCGGCTGCCGATGATGATGGCGGCACCGCCGCGACGCGATAGCTTCGTGACAATCGACCCTCATGCGGGGTTGGTGCTGATGTGGGAAAGTTGGCTTCGCCACGAAGTCCTGCCCGGCACCGGCCGCGGTGCGCGGCTAAGCGTTTCTTTCAACTTCGCCTGACTTTGATTTTGACGGTGGCCATCGCTAGGGGCCCCCCTTAAGCGATGCCGACGGCTCCCCGCCTCGCGCACTCTCATCAAACGAATAGGATAATCATGGGCTTCCGCTGTGGCATTGTCGGCTTGCCGAACGTAGGCAAATCGACCCTCTTCAATGCGCTCACCGAGACGGCTGCGGCGCAGGCGGCCAATTATCCGTTCTGCACGATCGAGCCAAATGTTGGCCGGGTCGCGGTGCCGGATGCGCGTCTCGACCAGATCGCGAAGATCGCCGGGTCGGCGCAGGAGATCGAAACCCAGATCGAGTTCGTGGACATTGCCGGCTTGGTCCGCGGGGCGTCGCAGGGCGAAGGGCTCGGCAACCAGTTCCTTGCCAACATTCGCGAAGTGGACGCGATCGTGCACGTCCTGCGTTGCTTCGAAGACGACGACGTGACGCACGTCGAAGGCCGCGTCGATCCCATCGCCGATGCGGAAACCGTCGAAACCGAGCTCATGCTGGCCGACCTTGACAGCCTGGAACGCCGCGTCCCGAACCTCACGAAGAAGGCGCAGCAGGGCGACAAGGAAGCGAAGATCGAAGCGAGCGTTCTCGGGCAGGCGCTTGAACTTTTGCGAGCTTCGAAGCCGGCGCGCCTGGTGACGCCAAAGGATCCTGAGGAAGAAAAGGCGTTGCAGCGCGCTCAACTGCTGACCGGAAAACCGGTGCTCTACGTCTGCAACGTCGGCGAAGGTGACGCGGCCGATGGCAACGAATTGTCCGCTCGGGTTGCGGCGAAAGCTGCAGCCGAGAACGCCAAGGCTGTCGTCGTTTCCGCCGCGATCGAGGCCGAAATCGCTACGCTAGCGGCTGAGGAGCGAGAAGCCTTCCTGTCCGATCTCGGCTTGCAGGAGACCGGCCTCGCCCGCGTGATCCGCGCAGGTTATGAGTTGCTTGGTCTAATCACCTTCTTCACAGCAGGGCCGAAGGAGGCGCGTGCCTGGACGACTCACCGGGGCGCCAAGGCGCCCGAGGCGGCCGGCGAGATCCATACCGATTTCGAACGCGGCTTCATCCGCGCGGAGACTATTGCCTTCGACGATTTCGTGAAGTTCGGCGGGGAGAGCGGCGCTCGTGACGCGGGCAAATTGCGATCGGAAGGCAAGGAATATGTCGTCCAGGACGGCGACGTGATGCTGTTCCGGTTCAACGTTTGACGTCGGTCTGAACGAAGCGCTGCGCGATACGCAGTGTAAGCAGCACCCACAACAGGCCGAACGACCAGCCGCCGACGACGTCGCTCGGCCAGTGAACGCCGAGCATTACGCGGCTGAGGCCGATCAGCAAAGATAGCAGAAATGCGGCGGCAGCAGCGGCGCGATGCCAGCGCGTGCCAGCCGTAAGCGTCAGCGCCATCACCATATAAAAAATCATGGAGCTGGTCGCATGGCCGCTCGGAAACGACTGGCTCTTCACGACGACCAAATGCGCCTCGAGATCGGGACGGGCCCGCCCGACCCAATATTTCTGCAGTTCGCTAAGTCCCCGTCCGAGCATGGTGATCGCGATCAGGATAAAGGGCAAATGCCGGTGCCCAGCGTACCACAGCCATAGCGCGGTCGCGACGCCTGCGCTGATCAGGACTGTCGGTTCGCCCAGCGCGGTGAAGGCCCTGGCAACAGCAGCAAGCGCGGGCCGGTGCCCCGCATAAAGTGCCTCGTAGATCGCACGGTCGAGGGGACCTCGGCCGCCGACAAGCATGAGTAGCCAGATGCTGGCGAGCATTACGATCGCCGCGGCAAAACGCCACTGGCCGCGGGTGGTCATTCGTTCAGTCATCGCGGGCCGAACGCGAAAACCGGCCCGGCGCTCCGCTTAGAACTTCATGCCGGCGCGAAGACCGATCGTCCGGGGCCTCCCGACAACAACCTTGGTCTGCGTACAGATGCTGCAGACCACGAAGCGGGACAGTTCGTTTCGTTTGTCGAAGATGTTGGAGCCGAACAATTCGAAGCTGTAGCGCCCCCAATCGTAGCCAGTGAACAGATCGACGACCGTGGAACTCTTGATCCGGCCCAAGAAATCGTTGGGATTGGTGCCGCCGTCGTTCTGACGAATGTCGGCAGTCGCCGACCCCTGATACGCGACGACGCCTTGAACGTGCGCATTGCCTGATCCCATTGGCCAACTGTAGCGGGCTGTCGCGCTTCCCTTGAACCTGGGCGTCACCGGAAGGCGCGTCCCCGATGGCGTTACGATATAGTCGCCCGCATCCGTACAATTGGGTGTGGTATCGACCGACGAGTGGCAGATCGCACCTTTGGTCTTGGCATCGGTGTAGGCACCGGAAAGCGTTAGCGTCAGGCCTCCACCGACATAGTTGATGTCGCTCTCGATGCCGTTGACGCTCGCGTTGCGGCCGTTCTGAATGACCGTCAGGCTATTCGCGCCGAGGAAGCTGAACTGAAAGCCACTCCACTTCTGATGATAGATGGCGCCGTTCCACCGGATCCGGCTACCCATGAACGTCGTCTTCCAGCCAGCCTCGTAATTGGTGAGGAAATCGGCGGCATAGGGAGGTGCGTTAGGCTGGCGATTGATGCCGCCCGGCCGGAAACCGCGTGACCACGTGGCGTAGAACATCAGCCCGTTGCTGGGCTTCCACTGCACGTTCAGCCGGTGGATGTGGCCGGACCCCTTGCTGCGCCGGGGGACGGCCTTTCCATCGACGACGTCGGCGACGTTATAGCAAGGGATATCCAGACCTGAGTTGCCCGTTGCCAAAGCGCTGGTGCGGTCGAAGCGAGCCTGCAGCCCGTTCACGGTCAGGCATCGGTTCTGGCCGGTGCTGAAGCCGCCTGGGTTGCCAGCGCCGAAGCCGGCAAAACCGTAGAGACTGTTGTTGAACTTATAGAAGCGAAGACCGCCCGTAAGGGTGATCTGCGGAGTAATGTCCCAGTTCGCCTCGCCGAACAGGGCATAGTCCTTGTCCTGCCGTCGCTGGTTGGTCAGCCAAATCGTCCCGGGATAACCAGTCACCGAAAGCGAAGTCGCAAGGTTATCCACCATGTAATTCTGGAAGATGTGGTTCTTCTGATCCTGGTAGAACGCGCCGACGAGCGCCCGGATCGGCTTGTCTGCAGGCGTCGCGATGCGCAGTTCCTGGCTCAGCTTCTGGAACTTGTCGGTGCCCAGAATGTGCTGCCGCGGATTGATGATGGTTCCGGAATTGTCGACATAGGTCTGATAGTCGAGCAGCCCCAGATAACCGAGACTTTGGTAGTAGGAATCGTACGCGTCGGTATACTCGGTATAGTCGCTCGCGGCGGAGCGCGGGCGGACCATGTAGGCGCCGGCGTAGGTGACGTCGAAATTGGCGATTTTGCCTTGGATCGTCAGCGCGGCTTGCGTGAAGTGATCCTTGGCCGGTTCTTTCTGGAACCGGACCGTCTGTAACTCGGGCAGATTCTCGTTTTCGTAGAAAACACCATTCGCCTTGGTGTTCTGGTACATGATCTGCGGAAGCACGGTCCAATTGTCGTCGAGGTCGATCTTCAGCGCAGCGCGACCGCCGTAAATATCGACATCGTTGAAGTTCTTCTTGACGAAGCCGCTGTTGTTAAAGCCGATGCTGCCGCCCGGGTAAAAATAGGTCCGGCTACCCGGCACATTGTCGATGTACCCTGCATCATGCTCGTAAAAGCCGACCGCGCGGAACGCGATGCGCGATGTGAGCGGCAGGTTGATCATGCCCTCGAGTTTGCCACCGATCCCACCGTGCGCGACGCTGTTGATCTCCCCGTCGACGCGGCCGTAGGTTTTGCCGAGGTCGGGCTTGTTCGTTATGATGCGGATCGTCCCCGCTTCGCTCGATGCCCCATATAAGGTGCCCTGCGGCCCAGCGAGGCTTTCGATGCGCGCGATGTCGTAGATATGGACGTCGAGCGTGCCGCCGATCGTCGTGACAGGTTGCTCGTCGAGATAGGTGCCCACCGACGGCAGCGAACCCGAATGGTTGCCGTCGCCGCCCGTGGCGACGCCCCGCATGTAAACGGTGGTGAATCCGGGCTGGGCGGTCTGGAAACTCACCGACGGAAGCTGCTTAGTGTACTGCTCGAAATTCGAGATGTTCAGCTGATCGAGCTTGCGCGTGCCCAGCACCTGGACGCTGATCGGCACGTTCTGCAGATTTTCTTCGCGCTTCGTCGCGGTGATGACGATCTCGCTCTGATCCGGGACCTGCCCATCTTGGGCCTTCTGGACCTGAGGCGGCGGCGCCGTCACGTCCGTGGCATTAGTGCCTGGGGCGGAAGACTGGCCCGGTGTCTGCGGCTGAGCGTTCTGCGCGATGGCTGGCGAAGCCAGCACTGTCGACGCGAGTAGAGTTAAGGCGAATGCGCGATTGCGGCCCATATACCCCCCAGATTTGATGAGCGGTATTGCGACATGCGGCGGGCGGCTTGTCAATGTAAGCGTCGGCTAGCCGACGAAAAATGTTTCGCTAGCGTTGCGAGAAGAGCGCAGGTGCGTCCGGATAGGCATCCAGGACAGACCCAAGCGCGTCCTTGAGTGGGCCCAAATGCTTCTCGTAGGCTCGCCATTCGTCGGTCGCGCTGCGGTAAATTGGTTGCCGCACCTGCTCCGAGCTGGCTGTCCTGACCGGACGTTCAGTCTTGTAGAACTCCAGACAGGCCGGCTCGAACTCGAGCCCGCAATGCGTCAGCAGCCGCCGAACTTCCGCCTCCGTATCGCCCACCATCTTCTCGTAGATGACGCGGTGCACCTTACCCGGCAGCACATCGTCGATGTGGACCATCATGTGCACGTAGTCGGCATAGTAACGACCGACGTCGGCAAGATCGTAGGTGAACGATTGCCCGTGGGCGAAATGCTGCCGGAAGTTCGACAGGCAGCAGCCCAGCGGATGGCGGCGCGCGTCGATGATCGTGGCGTTGGGCAGGATTAGCTGGATGAAAGGCACGTAAAGCCAGTTGTTCGGAAGCTTGTCGATGAAGCGCGGCTTGCCCGTTCGCCGTTGAACCGACGCGCGGCGCATATACTCCTCGCCAAGCGCCCAAAGCTCTGCGGCGGACAGGGTCGCTAAACCCTCGGGATAGCTTCCGGATTTCCTCGCAAGTACCGGAATATCCGGCAGTTCCGCAGTTCCTTCCACCGCGCTGTGACTGCTGAGAATCTGCTCGACCAACGTCGAACCCGCACGGGGCATCCCGACGATGAAGATTGGGTCCGCAGCCGAAGCCCCTCCGCTCCGCTCGGCGAAGAATTGATGGGTGAAAATGCCGATTGAGCGGTCGACCATACGCCGAACTTCCTGCGGATCATATGGATGGGAACCCAGCCGAAGGGCATTGCCGCCCGAGTAATGATCAAACGCCTCATCGAATCTGCCCGCGTCATGCTTCGCTTTGCCTAGCGCGAAGTGCAGATGAAGCCGGTCGGCATCTGTGGCACTCGGGTCGTTGAGAGCGCTACTCATCGAAGCAATATCGACGTCGTCCAGCGTTACGGTCTTGAGGTTCGCCAAGCTCCACCAGGCTTCCCCAAGGGCAGGCCGCAGTTCAATCGCATGCCGATACGCCGCAACCCCATCTGCCTGACGACCGAGCGTCTTCAGCATGTGCCCGTAACTCATCCATACTTTGGGCTGGTGTGGCGCGCGGTGGAGGACTTGCTCATACAAGCCGATGGCCTCCTCGAAATCTCCCAATCGGCCAAGCGTCGCCGCCTTCAGGTTCCAATGGCCGAGATCGTCCGGTTCCTCGTCAAAAATGCCATCAAGAAGGGAAAGCGCCTCTGCGGGGCGACCAGTACGGCCGAGCACGAGCGCAAGGTTGGCCCTCGCCGCCGTCCAGCTTGGTGCCAGCTCGACCGCACGCCGCAACAGATGCTCGGCGTCTCCCCATCGACCGATCCGAGCTGCGAGCTCGGCAAGCATGCGCATGGCTGCGACGTCGAATGGATCTTCCTTGAGGTGCGGCTTCAGGAGACGTTCCGCGACTTCCAGCCGATTGTCGTTCAGCGCGAGCGCTGCCTCCATTAGTCGTGGATGCACTGAACAGCCCCCGTTCGGATCGTCATGACGCGAGCGTAGCGATAACTGCCGGCGCCCGCTATGCGGCGGCTTGATGATCTATTTCGAAGACCTTGAGATCGGCAAGCCAGCCGTGTTCGGCACCTACGACGTGACCCGTGAAGAAGTGCTGGAGTTCGCGCGCAAGTATGATCCCCAGCCCTTTCATCTGTCGGACGAGGAGGCCGCCAAGACGCACTTCGGGCGCATTGCTGCCAGCGGCTGGCACACGGCGGCGATGGTGATGGCCGTTATCGCGCGCCGGGTCGTCGCGGAACAGCAGGCGGGCCTGGGTTCACCTGGCATCGACGAATTGCGCTGGAAGAAGCCGGTTTATCCAGGGGACACGCTAACGGTCAGCGGCGAGGTGCTGGAAAAGACCCCGTCCCGCAGCAGGCCGGACATTGGTTCCTTCCGCACCATGACGACCGTCACCAATCAACATGATGAGGTCGTGATGACGTTCATCTCGATCGTGCTGATCCGCCGCCGTCCCGCGGCTGACCAGCAGTCCTAGTCGTGACGCCTGCGTCGGCCTGACGTCGTTCCATCGCGGGTGTCGCGCCAGCTACGATCGCCGCTGCGGTCCCAACGTGACCAGTTCTCGCCGGAACCGCTATTCGTCGTGCCGCGGCTACTCTGCCAGCGGCTGGTCCGGTCCTGCCAGTAGCGGCGCTGCTGGTCGTTCCAGACGTGCCGGGTCCGTTGCCGATCGTAGACGTAGAACCCGGTGCCGGGATAATAATAATCGCCGTACCAGCCGAACGGATCGTACCCGCCGTAGTATCCGCCATAGGCATTGTACGGATAGCCGTAGCCATAGCCGCCGTAGCCATAGCCACCGTAACCGCCGCCATAGCCAACGCCGATCGAGACGCTGCTTCCGCCGTAAGGGCCATAGCCCCCATAACCGAAACCATCGTCGTAGAGGCCGTAAGCACAGCCGCTGAGGCTGACCGCGCTTGCTGCCGCGAGCAGTGCAAGAGGAACGCGCATATCCGAGTCTCCATTACGCCGGAGGAACGTCGGGATTGGCGCTCCGTCGGGTGAATGCCCGGTGAATTCAGTGGGTTCCGACTATTTCGGCTCCGGGTAGTCGACCTTGAACGGGTCGCTGGCAGTTGGCTGCGCTGGCAGCGGCGGCCGCGGCAAGTCCTTGTCGCTGTTGGCGGCCGACAGCAGCATGCTCGCCATGATGACAGCGGCCTGACGCAGATCGTCAGCTTTCAGATGGTCGAGCGTATCGATGTTCGAGTGATGAACCCGCGTTTCGTAATCGAGCGGATCCTGGATGAACTGGAAGCCAGGGATAGCCACCGCCTGGAACGGTTCGTGGTCGGTACCGGTCGTGGGACCGGCAACGACCGTGCCCGCGCCCATCGACGCGAAGGGCGACAGCCATTCGCGCAGCATCGGTACTGCAGCAGCATTGCCTTCCGCATAGACGCCGCGAATCTTCCCCGACCCGTTGTCGAGGTTGAAATACGCCTTCAGCGCGCCGTAGCCGGGCAGCGGCGTGATCGGGTAATTGCGGATAAGGTTGTCCCACAGCAACGTGCCTCCCGGACCGATCGCGCCTGGCCGCGAAGCCAAATGCTGCTGAACGTAATTGGCGGAGCCATAGAGCCCCTGCTCTTCCCCCGCCCAAAGCGCGAAGCGGATCGTGCGCTTGGGCCGTACCCCGAGCTGACGAATGATCCGCGCAGCTTCCAGTACGACCAATGATCCTGCGCCGTTGTCCGCGGCGCCGTCACCGGCGACCCAGCTGTCGAAATGCGCGCCGGCCATCACGTAGCCGGCCTTCGGATCGCTCCCCGGGATGTCAGCAATGACGTTGTACGCCTTGCTGTCGTCGTCGAGAAAGCGGACGTCGCTGTCGATCGTCAGCACCGGGTTTTCGCCCATCTTCGCCATGCGCGCGACACGGCGGTAATCCTCGGCCGCGACTTCGACGGATGGCAGCTTCGCGGTATCGCCGACCGCATGCTGATAGCCTTCGCCGAAGATCAGCTTGCCATCGTTCCGCGAGCGGCGGACGATCGCCAGCGCGCCTTCCGACGCGAGGAACTTGTCCATCTGCCGGTAGAAATCGATCCGCTTTAGGAAGCCGTTCTGCTCTGCTGGATCGAAATGCGGGACGTTGAACTTGTCTTCCTTGGCGATCTCGTCGCTGCTCAGACGCTGGAATGGCGCCTGGGATGGTTCGGCCACGTCGCCCGGAAGAGAAACCATCACGATCTTGCCCGCGAGCTTGCCGCGATAGGCGGCGAAATGCTCTGGCCGGTTCATCGGAGCGACGATCACGGGACCGGTCACGCCCCTTGCTGGCGGCGTCCACGCATTCGGAATGGCAGTCAGCTGCATGGCGCGCGGGCCACTCAGGCGGACGCTGGAGCTGACGAGGTCCCAGCCACGGCCGAAGGCGAAACCTTCGCGATGGATGTTGGTGAGTCCGTAGGTGGCAAACTTGGCGGTCGCCCAATTCTGGGCACGACGCATGTTCGTGGAAATGGTCAGGCGCGGCCCGATGCGGTCGAGCAACTCATGCGCGTTGATCATCACCTGGCTGCGATTAAAGCCCTCATCGACAATGCGCGAGGTATCCGGGGTCGCCGCGCCGGCCGCACTCGACATGAGAGCCGCCGAGATCAGCCAGGTCCATTTCCGCATCAGAACTTCCCCCAAAAAGAAAACCGCCGACATGCGGGTTGGCATGCCGGCGGTCGAATTGATCATCTTGTCTTCAAGTTAGCCGGCGATGCCCTGCTTCGTCTTGGCGCGCTTCGACTTTGCCTGATTTTCCACCTCGAGCGGACCCGTCACGCGGACTGCCCGCTTCGCTTCGTACCAAATCTGACGATAGGCGAAGTAGCCGAGGATGCTGGCAACCAGCAGGAAGATCGAAACCGCGATGCCCGCCGCGTGACGGCTCTCGAGGCTCGGCTCAGCCGTCCACACAAGGAAGGCCGCCACGTCGGTCGCCATCTGGTCGACCGTCGGCTTCGGGTTGCCCGGCGCATAGGTCACTTGGCCCGCGCTCGTCAGCGGCGGCGGCATCGCGATGTTCAGGTTCGCGAAGTACGGGTTGAAGTGCAGGTTCGGCGACGGCGGCTGCGCAGCCGCAGGCACCGCCATGCCTTCCTTGTTCCGATAGGTCTTCGGATCCGCATAGCCGGTCAACAGCGAATGGATGTACGCTGCGCCGCCTTCACGAGCCTTGGTCATCAGAGACAGGTCGGGCGGAAGCGCATTATTGTTGGCTGCACGTGCGGCAACCTCATTGGCGAACGGCGCTGGGAAGGCGTCCGACGGCAAGGCCTTGCGGGTTGCCGCTTCGCCCGTGTCCGGATTGATCGACGGAACCTGGGTCTTCCAGTCGGAAGCGATTTTCTTGATCTCGGCATCGTTGTAGCCGATTTCCTTCAGGTCGCGGAACGACACCAGCGACAGGCTATGGCAGGCGGAGCAGACTTCCGAATAGACCTGAAAGCCGCGCTGCAGTTGCGCCTTGTCGAACTTGCCGAAGGGACCGTCCGACGCGAGATGTAGCGGCTTGGGCGGGACGTGGAATTCTTCCGCGGGTAACGGTTCCGGCGGGTTACTGAAATGGGTCGCCAGGTTGCTGAAGAAAGAGATCAGCAGGACGCCGGCAAAGACCGCGCCGATTAATCCAAGAATGAAACGCATGTGTCTGCCTGTCCCCTTAACCGGCCACGACCGTGTCGCGCGCAGGCCTGTTCACGCCTGCCGGCGCCGCCTCGGCCGCTTCCCCGTGGAGCACGCTTTCCGAGATTGAGCTCGGCAGCGGCAGTGGGGTTTCGAAGGCCGAAACCAACGGCAGGATCACCAGGAAGTGGAGGAAATAATAAGCCGCCGCCGCCTGTCCCAGCGCCACGTTGAAGGCATTGATCTCCGCACCGCCGACGTAGCCGAGGATGACGACGTCAGCGACCAGTAGCCAGAAGAAGCGCTTGAAGACCGGGCGATACGCTCCCGAGCGAACCGGCGAACGATCGATCCACGGCAGGAAGAACAGCAGCAGGATCGAGCCGAACATCGCCAGCACGCCCCACAGCTTTGCCGGCAGGATGAAGTCCACCGTGAACGAACGCAGGATCGCGTAGAAGGGCCAGAAATACCATTCCGGCACGATGTGCGCCGGCGTCGCCAGCGGGTTGGCCGGGATGTAATTGTCCGGGTGTCCGAGATAGTTCGGCGCGAAATAGGTCACCAGCGCATAAGCCAGCAGAACCGTACCGGCGAACCAGCCGTCCTTCGCCGTGTAGAACGGGTGGAAGGGCAGCGTATCCTTCTCGCTCTTCACGTCGACGCCCGTCGGGTTGCTGGAACCCGGAATGTGCAGCGCCCAGATGTGCAGGATCACTACCGCCGCGATCACGAACGGCAGCAGATAGTGCAGCGAGAAGAAGCGCGTCAGCGCGGCCTGGTCCGGCGCATAGCCGCCAAGCAGCCAGACGCGCAGCGGCTCACCGATCAGCGGGAACGCCGAGAAGAAGCCGGTGATGACCTGCGCACCCCAGTAGCTCATTTGACCCCAGGGCAGGACGTAGCCCATGAACGCGGTTGCCATCATCAGCAGATAGATGACGAGGCCCAGCATCCACACAAGCTCGCGCGGCGCCTTGTATGACCCGTAATAAAGGCCGCGGAAGATGTGCACGTACGTCACGATGAAGAAGAAGCTCGCACCGTTCATGTGCGCGTAGCGGAGCAGCCAACCGGCGCTGACATCGCGCATGATCAGTTGGTTGACCGAATTAAACGCGCCGCCCGTGCTGGCGTAATAATGCATTGCCAGCACGATGCCGCTGACAATCTGCACGGTCAGGAAAATCCCGGCGAGGACGCCGAAATTCCAGAAATAGTTCAAGTTGCGCGGCACCGGGTAGCCGCCACCGATCGCGCCGTAGACCAGGCGCGGTAGCGGCAACCGGTCGTCCAGCCAACGCATGAACGGATTCTTGGGTTCGTAGGCCTTAGCCCAGGAAAAACTCATTGCTCGACCGTCCCCTTACCCGATCTGGACCGTGGTCGGCCCGGTGAACTTGTATTCCGGAACCACCAGATTCTTTGGCGCCGGCCCCTGCCGGATACGCGCCGCCGTGTCGTAGGCTGAACCGTGGCACGGGCAAAAGTAACCCCCGTACGGTCCGCGGTTCTCGCCTTCGCCGATACCCAACGGCACGCAGCCAAGGTGCGTGCAGACGCCGAGCGTGATCAGCCAGTTCGTCTTGCCCGGCTTGGTGCGCTGCGCGAGCGATTCCGGGTCGCGCAGGTCGCCCATTGGGACCGCATTGGCCTCCTGAATTTCCTTAGGCGTCAGGTTGCGGACGAACACGGGCTGCTTGCGCCAAGTCGTCTTCACGCCCTGCCCAGGCTGAATCTTCGAAACGTCGATTTCGGTCGTCGCCAGCGCCAGCACGTCGGCGGACGGCGACATCTGGACCAGCAGCGGCGCCAGCGCGGCAACGCCGCCAACGCCGGCGAAGCTGACGGCGGCAACATTCAGGAAGTCGCGGCGCCGGACGCCGTCCGAACCGCCGACCGCTTGCGTGTCGTTGACCTCAGCGGATTGTGCCTTGGTGGCCATTCTACCCCTTTGTGACGCTTGTTGCTTTGCGGTGCCGGGAGGCACCTAGGCGACGCCGAGCCGGGCGGCTGCCCAGCGCGATTGGCGGGCCTGATAGCGAGGGGTGAAAGCGATGTGAAGGGCCTCAAGCGCTGTTCGCCGCGCCCCGTCCACAGGCAGATCGGTCGCCTTGTCAGAAATGGTGCGTGCAAACCGCCAGCAGGAGGATGATCGGCAGGGGGATCCCGATAAACCACAGCAAAATGGAACGCATAAGCTCGCCTCCGCGACCACAATCCTCCGCCATTGAAAACGGTTCCCGGTGCTAGGCGGAGACGTGGGCGGTAGCGTCCATCGCCCGATGTTCGCGACGACCCGCTAGCGCCGAGCGAAACATGATTGCCGCCGCGTAGAGAACCACGACGAGAACCAACCAGCGCAAGGTCTCGACCGACATGCTCTTCACGACGAACGCCGCGACCAGCACTGCGGGAATGCCGCCCAGCGCAAGCCCGAGCACCACCGGCAATGTGATCTCTCCCATCCTGATATGACGAATGCTTGCCCCGGCTCCGCATAGCCCCGCCCCGGCCGCCATGATCGGGAAGCACAGCCGCGGGTCCATCCCCATCAGGCTTAGCAGGACTAGGGTCGGCGCGTAATTGCCGACGCCGAAATTCAGCAGGATTCCGAACATGAAGTTCGCAACGATGGCGACGATCATCAGCGGGACCGGGAGTCCGTTCGCGACGCCGCCGCCAGGCATCAGATTCAGGTTGGCGAGCAGATACATGAAAGCGGCCAGGACCAACGCCAGCGCGACCACCAACTGCACTATCCAAACGCGCGTGCGCATGACCAGCGGCGCGCCAAGCAGCCCGCCCATCAGCAGCGCAAGCACGCAACCGACGAGCAGGGCGGGATCGACCTTCACGCCCAGCAGGATGAGGAAGATGAAGCCTTCGAGGATCGACGGTGGCGTCAGGCCAACGAGCATGGTGCATGACAAAACACGGTCCGGAACCATGCGTCTGAATTTCAGCCATGCTGTCGTCGGCGCGAACGATCCGATCCCCAACGTGTCGAAGAAATTGACCACGACGCCGAGGCCGACAGCTTCCCAGGATGGCCGGGCGCGCGCTTTCACCACCGCTTTGACGAGGGTCGCGCTGAACAGCATCAGCGCGAGCGCGAGCGGCACCAGCAACGCAATCAGCATGGCGGATTCCCCTCCGGCCTGAGCCGCAGACTAGCCTAATCCCGAGTTTGGACAACCGACACTCGACCGAGTGAAAAGTTAACCCGCCGCCTGACTCTGGCCGACACCTCGGCAATCTCGTCCTCAAGCCCGAATCATCGGCCGCGCGGCCGTTGTTTCTGGCATTCCGACATCAGGCCTCGAGGCCGACACAGCGAAGGGCGAATTCATGGCGAACAGTGCCGACACAATCTTGTCGCGGATCAAGGACGAAGAACTCGATTGGGTCGACCTTCGATTTACCGATCCCAAGGGCAAATGGCAGCACCTGACCATGGCGTCCGGCGTGATCGACGAGGACATGCTGACCGACGGTTTCATGTTCGACGGTAGCTCGATCGCCGGATGGAAGGCCATCAACGAGTCCGACATGATCCTGAAGCCGGACCTGGACGCAGCCTATGTCGATCCGTTCAGCGCGACGCCGATGCTGGTCCTGTTCTGCAATGTCGTCGAGCCGTCGACCGGCGAACTCTATGGCCGCGACCCGCGCTCGACTGCCACCCGCGCCGAGGCCTATCTCAAGCAGACCGGCGTCGGCGACGAGGTGTTCATCGGCCCTGAAGCCGAATTCTTCATGTTCGACGACGTTCGCTTCGAAGACACGTACAACGCTAGCGGTTACCGCATCGACGACATCGAACTGCCGACTAACACCATGCGCGAGTATGAGGGCGGCAACCTCGCCCACCGTCCGCGCGCCAAAGGCGGTTACTTCCCGGTCGCACCGGTTGACAGCGCCGGCGACATCCGCGGCGAGATGGTCTCGACCATGCTCGAAATGGGCCTGCCGATGGACAAGCACCATCACGAGGTCGCGGCGTCGCAGCATGAGCTGGGCATGACCTACGGACGCCTGGTCGAGACTGCCGACCGTATGCAGATCTACAAGTATGTCGTGCACATGGTCGCCCACGCCTACGGCAAGACGGCGACTTTCATGCCCAAGCCGATTGCGCAGGATAACGGCAGCGGGATGCATACGCACATCTCGATCTGGAAGGGCGGCAAGCCGCTGTTCGCCGGTAATGGCTACGCCGGCCTGAGCGAGACGGCACTGTATTTCATCGGCGGCGTGATCAAGCACGCTCGCGCGCTGAACGCCTTCACCAATCCGACGACCAACAGCTACAAGCGTCTGGTTCCGGGTTTTGAAGCGCCGGTCCTGCTCGCCTATTCCAGCCGCAACCGGTCAGCGTCATGTCGCATCCCCTACGGCGCTGGCGAAAAGGCGAAGCGCGTGGAATTCCGCTTCCCGGACGCGCTCGCCAACCCCTACCTCGCCTATTCGGCGCTGCTGATGGCCGGTCTGGACGGAATCCAGAATCGCATCCACCCCGGCGATCCGATGGACAAGAACCTCTACGATCTTCCCCCGCAGGAATTGGTCAGCGTCCCGACCGTGTGCGGATCGCTCCGCGAAGCGCTGGTGAGCCTGCAGAACGATCGCGCATTTCTGACGCGCGGTGACGTGTTCAGCGACGATCAGATCGACAGCTACATCGAGCTGAAATGGGAAGAAGTGATGCGCTGGGAAACCACGCCCAGCCCGGTCGAATTCGACATGTATTATTCTGGATAAATTTAGGTTAGTATCACGACTTTCGAGACGCCGGTGGAGGGAACCCTCCCACCTTCCCAATCCCTTCACCGGCATCGCACCTTCGACGAGTGCACGATTCCGTAACCACCGCTGAGGCATGACGCTCCAGGATAACGGAGCAGGGCATGAACATCAGGGCAAAGGTGTACGGCGGCGCTGTCGCCTCCGAAGAACCCATTCTGAAAGCTAAGCAGCCCAAGGGCGCAAAGTCCGACTCGCTGCAAAGCGTTGCCCTCACGCGGAACGCGCGACGTGCCGCCAATGGCCGCGGCGAAGACCGTCATCGTTTGACGGACGAGCGTGCGACGGTCACCTGGAACAAATCCAAAATCGAAGTCGAGCTACTCAACCTTTCGGGTGGCGGCGCGATGATCAGCGGTGACTTTCAGCCGTTGATGTGGGACCGGGTCGAGCTTCATCTGGGCACGAACGGCATGATCGAATGCGCCGTCCGGTGGATCCGCGACGGCCGCATCGGGCTTGAGTTCGCGCACGAGACGCGTCTCGACTGGCCGTCCGATCAGGTCGCGACAGTGCTTCGTCACGTGATCGAGCGCACTTTCCCGCACATCGCTTTTCCCGTTAGCGCGGAAAAGCCGGAACCGGAGCCGGTGCATGACGCGGACGACGAGCATCGGGTCGCGAAACGCCATCCGTTGATCTGGAACGGACAACTTCATCACGATTACCAAAGTGACGACATTCGCGTCCGCAACATCTCCGCGACGGGCGCCATGATCGAGACCAAGGCAAAGGTCCGTGTCGGGGCCGAGCCGCTGCTGGAACTGAGCGAGGAGGTTCAGATGGCGGCGACTGTCGAGTGGGCAGTCGGCGACCAGGTCGGTCTGCGCTTCCACCAGCCGTTCGACCTCAACAAACTGACGGAATCACGTCCGAAAGTGGCGACGGCAGACTGGACGCCCCCTGCCTACCTCGACATCGATCGGCAGGGGACCAAAGACCAATGGGGCCGCCTGACCGTCGCCGAGCTACAGCGCGAGCTGGAAGGCTTTCTCCGCCACTAGTGTTGGCGAAGGTAGACCGAACCAACCTGATCGTGACGGATACGCCGCCAGCCGGCTGTCGTGTCCAGCAAGTGGATCATCGCCCTGCTATCGTTGGGAATGATCGCCCAGCGAATATTCCACTTCGCCACCGTCTCATCGAACGCCGCACGGTCGCCCTGGCCAATCCGTGAGAAGCCGACGACGAGTTGATCGCCGTACATGTCGCCGCGCCCATCGATGTATGGCCGGATGCCCGACAGAATTAGCGGGCCGCCCATCGAATAGCCGTTGAGGACTGGCTGCGCGCGAAGCTCTGGCGGAACGGATGCGATCAGCTTCCACGGATTGGCTTCGTTGTTGTCGGGCGTCAGCGGCATAATCGCTCGAAGCGCTATCAGGACCGCGGCGCCGGCAGCCGCGACCCAGCCCATCGTCCGGTCGGTCGACGCCGCGACGGCATCGCGTTTTGCAAATCCCTGCGGCAAAAGCATCGCCGCGAGGATCGCAAGCATCGCCTGGTGACGCACCTGGAGCAGTGCCAGCCCGAGCATGGCGGCGAGCAACAGCCAGCGCACCCACGGCAGCCGGGGCCGCTTCCACACAATCAGCGCGAGCGTGATCGCCAGCACGCCGAAAAAGAACGGCGTCTTGGCCGGGCTCGATGGCTTCCACTCGTCGATCAACGGCAGCATTTCCAGTTGCGTGAAGCGCAATGGGTGGAACACGCCTTCGACGCCATTGCCGTTGACGAAGACGGCAATGGCGCAAGCGAGGCCGAACAAACCCCATTGCCTGATGACACGGGATTTGTTGGGCGTACCGACGAGCGCTTCGAGGCCGAACGCGGCGGCGATGGCCAGACCGAACACGTAACCGCCGTGGAGATTGGCCCACAGCGTCATGAACAATGCCGCGTAGAGCGGTGGCGCCCTGTCCTCCTCGCGCGCCCGCAGCATCAGGCCGGTCCAGAACGCGAGCAGCGGCCAAGTCAGGACGTGCGGCCGCGCCAGCAACATTGGAATTAGCACGAAGTCCATCGCCACGATCGGCAACAGCGCGCCCCGGATCCACCGCGACGCATTGAGGTAGACCACGGCGTGCAAGGCAATCAGCGCCGCTGTGACCAGTGCTGCCACGCCGCTGTAATGGGCGAGGCGATAGGCGCTGGCGTAGAGCATCTCCGAGCCCCATTCGATCGGCACCCACGGCTTACCGCCCCAGGTAAAGGAGAATGGGTCGACGTTCGGGATCGCTCGATGATCGAGTATCCAAAGCCCCGTCGCGATGTGCCAGCTGACGTCGCCGTCATTGAAGATCATCGTTGAGCTGCCCAGCACCGCCGGGATCAGCAGGATGGCGATGAACAAGGTCAGGACCGACGGCTTCGGCGCTGCGTCGGCCATCAATCTTCCTCGATCAGACTGGTGTGCTTCGTTTCGCGCATCCGGATGTAGGCAATGAGCGATGCCGCCGCGAGCAGCGAGATGTAGATATAAAACCAGCGCTCGTGGCCCGCATTCTTGAACCACAGGGCCACATATTCTGCCGTGCCGCCAAAGAGGGCGTTGGCGATGGCGTAGGGCAGTGCCACGCCGAGAGCCCGGATGTCGGCCGGGAACATCTCCGCTTTGATGATGGCGTTGATCGAGGTGTAGCCGGTCACGATCACCAGCGATGCCATCACTAGCATGAAGGCCGGCACGACATCGTGTGTCCGCTCCAGGGCGACGAACAGCGGATAGGTCAGCAGCGTCGCACCGGCGCCGAAAAAGATCATCATTGGCTTGCGGCCGATGGCGTCGGAGATGCGTCCGGCGAGCGGCTGGATCAGCAGCATGATCGTCAGCGCCACTGTCATGATCCGGGATGCGGTGGCGCGGTCGAAGTCGCTGGTGTTGGCGAGGAACTTCTGGAGGTAGATGGTGTATGCGTAGAAGGCCGCGGTACCGCCCGCAGTCAGCGCCATCACTAGCAGCACCTCGCGCGGGTGGTCGCGGAACAGCGTCACGAGGTTCGACTGGCGGCGGTCCGATTTGGCAGCGACATTCTCATAGCTGAGCGTCTCGTCGAGGCGGCGGCGGATGAAGAACACAACGATCGCCAACACGCCGCCCGCCGCGAAGCCGATGCGCCAGCCCCAGGCTTGCAGCGCGGCTTCGCCGATCGTCACTTGCAGCAGTACCAGCAGAGCCAAGGCGGTGAGCTGACCGCCGATGATTGTGACATATTGGAAGCTGGACCAGAAACCGCGGTGCTCGCGGCTCGCCATCTCCGAGAGATAGGTCGCGCTCGCCCCATATTCGCCGCCGAGGCTCAGTCCCTGGATGATGCGGGCCAGCACGAGGATCGCCGGGGACAGGACGCCGGCAGCAGCATAGGTCGGCGCCACGGCGATCAGCAGCGAGCCGATGCACATCAGCGTGACCGACAGCGTCAGCCCCGCCTTCCGGCCCCGGCGGTCGGCGTAGATGCCCATGATCCACGCCCCGATCGGCCGCATGACGAAGCCGACGGCGAAGATCGCCGCGGTATTCAGCAGCTGGGCGGTGGCATCGCCCTTCGGGAAGAAGACCGGCGCGAAATAGAGCGCGAAGGCCGAATAGACATACCAGTCGAACCATTCGACGAGGTTGCCTGCCGAACCGCCGAGGATGTTGAAGGTGCGGCGCTGGTTCAACGGGTCGAAGCGGAACTGCGGAAGCGGGCGGCGGCGCGGTTGCCGTAGATGGCGTATAGGATGAGCCCAATCACCTGGGCGATGACGAAGTAGAGCTGGGTGCGGACCGGCAGGCTGTAGAACAGATACAGGCAGCCGAAGATGCCGCCGAGCCCAACGACCCACGGTAATGGCGTCCGGAACTTACGCTCCGCATTCGGCTCCCGCTGGCGGAGCACCAGCATAGCGGCACAGACGGCAACGAAGGCGGCGAGCGTACCGGCATTGGCCAATGCCGCGATGGCCGTCAGCGGGATCAGGCCGCCGAACGCCGAACAGACGATAGCGGTGAAGATGGTGATCCGCACCGGCGTTCCGCGGGACGACACGCGGGCCAATGTCGCCGGAAGCAGGCCGTCGCGGGCGACGGTGAAGAAGATACGGCTCTGGCCGTAGAAGAAAGCCAGGATGACCGTCGGCAAGGCGATCACCGCCGAAGCGCCGAGCACCCTCGCCGCCCAGGGCTGGCCGATTTCGCGGAGGATCAAAGCCAGCGGCTCGGCGCTGTCGGCGAAGCCGGTGTAGGCTACCGCTCCCACTGCGACCGCCCCGATGACCATGTAGATCAGCACGCAGACGGCCATTGAACCGACGATACCGATAGCGAGGTCGCGGCCGGGGTTCTTCGCTTCCTCCGCGGCGGTGGCGATGGCGTCGAAGCCGTAGAAGGCGAAAAAGATAATCGCCGCGGCGGCCATCACGCCGACTTCATGTCCTGCCGGGCCGCTGCGCGGAAAGCCGTTCGGCATGAATGGGTGGAAGTGGTCGGCGTTGAAGACCGGCAGCGCGACGGCGATGAACAGCGCCAGCGCGGCCATCTTGATGACGACGAGGATGGCGTTGAGCGTCGCGCTTTCGCGGGTACCTGCCATGAGCAGCCCGGCGACGACCCAGATTATGAAGATGGCCGGCAGGTTGATGACGCCGCCGAGCTCCGGCCCCTGAATCAGCGCCTTCGGCAGGCCCATGCCGATGGAATCGAGAAACCCCGCGGCGTAGCCAGACCAGCCGACCGCCACCGCGCTGACCACCAACGTATATTCGAGGATCAGGGCGACGCCGATCATCCAGGCGATCATCTCGCCGAACACGACATAGCTGTAGGTGTAGGCCGAGCCCGATGCGGGGATCATGGTTGCGACCTCGGCATAGGCGAGCGCCGCGCAGGCACAGATGATGCCGGCGATGGCGAAGCTCAGTATTACCGCGGGCCCCGCCTTCCCGGCCCCGACGCCGATCAGCGTGAGGATGCCGGTGCCGACGATCGCGCCGACGCCCAAGGCCACCAGATGCGGCCAGGACAAGGATTGCTTGAGCCGATGCTCCTCCGGCATGTCCTCGCGCGCCACGACCGCCTTGCGGAAATTCCAGCTTTTCATTCGGTGCGACCCCTCCGTCATCCCGGCCGAGAGCCGGGATCCGCCTGCTCCGCAGGTAGAAAAGAAGGCGGGTGCCGGGTCAAGCCCGGCATGCCGAGTGACCACCATCTGTCACCCTGACCGAGTGAAAACGGGGGGTCCTCCACTTCCTCCACTTTGTAACCTTGAGGCGAACGCTGACAGAGAGCGCGGTCGGCGCCCCAGGGTGACACCGGGCTCCCGTTCAGGGTGACAGCGAGGGTAACAACCTCCGCCAGATCGACGATACGAAAGAGCTTGCCCCGGCGCGCCGAAGCATTCGGCTTATTCCATGGCGATCAGCCTGTAGGACAGCACTTTTGCAGTGATTGCTTCCGACCCATTGCAGACATCCGTGCTCTGAATAGCTAATGCGCTCGACAGGGGGCGCCATGTTCAGGCTGATCAGAATGAAGCCGCCGCACGGATGGAACGCGGTCGCTTGGGAGCTGGCTATCGTGACTCTCGGCGTCGTTATTGCGCTGGGGGCGCAACAGATCGTCGAAGCGCTCCACGACCGAAGCACCGCCGCCCAGACGCGGGCGGAAGTCAGCGAAGAGCTGAATAGCGACCTCATGAGCATGCTGCTGCGAAGCCGAGCGGAACCATGCATCGAACGCCGCCTCAATGAGTTGCGTGCGCTGTTACTCCGATGGGAGCAGACTGGGACGTTTCCAACGCCCACGTGGGTTGCTCAAGCGCCGGTAATCGAGGTCGAGACCAGCCGCTACGATAGTGCCAACTCTGCTGGACGCCTCGCCCTCTTATCTGGTGACGAGCAGTATAGAGCGGGCGCATTGGTAAACCGCATCCGCCAATTCAACGAATGGCAGTTCAAGGAGCGCTTGCTGTGGGGACGCCTGCGCGGCCTACAACAAGGGCCACAGGCGTTGTCGGTGACGGACAAATCCGAGTTGCGCACCGCTCTGCAAGACGCGTCAGCTACCGATTACGAGATCAGGGTCGTAACAGCTCAAACATTGCCGATGGCCCGGAGATACGGCTTCAGCCCCGACCCCAAGGGGTTTCGCGACTTGGCTTCGCAAGTTTGGCCTGGTGGGAAGTTCACTCCCTCTATTTGCTCACCGATCGACACATCACCAAAGGAAGGGAATAAGAGGGTACTCATTCCGCTGCCGCTTTGATGGGGCGCAAGCCTTCGACCCATCACCGAGATATGCTCGTACTTTGCCTACTCTGCCGCCACCGGAGTGCTGACCTGGTGCGCGTCTTCGCCGATGACGCGGTGAAAGAGGCGGCCGATGCGGCTTTCGAGCGAGATGGCGATCGAGAAGTAGGCCGGCACCAGCAGCAGCGTCAGCAAGGTCGAGAAGATCAGGCCGCCGATGACGGTGACGCCCATCGGCGCGCGCCAGCTGGCATCGCCGCTGAGTGACAGCGCGATGGGGAGCATGCCCGCGACCATCGCGACGGTGGTCATGACGATCGGCTGGGCGCGCTTGTGGCCGGCTTCGCGGATCGCCTCGTCCTTGGGCATGCCGTGGTTCATCATCTCGACCGCGAAATCGACCAGCAGGATCGAATTTTTGGCGACGATGCCGAACAGCATGAGGATGCCGATGAACACGGGAAGCGACAGCGGCTGTCCGGCGATGTGCAGCGCCAGCGCGGCGCCGAGCGGGCAGAGCCACAACGATCCCATGTTGACGAAGGGCGAGAGGAACCGCCGGTAAAGCAGGACCAGCACGGCGAACACGAGCAGCACGCCCGCCAAGAGCGCGATGACGAAGTTGCGGATCATCTCGCCTTGCCACTTGGTCTGCCCGAGGTTCAGCCGCTGCACGCCGTCGGGCAGGTTCTTGACCGACGGCAAGGCTTCGATCTTCTTCCACGCCTGGCCCGTGACGAAGCCCGGCGCGAGATCCGCGCCGACGGCGATCCGCCGCTGCTGCGCCGTGCGCTGAATGCTGACCGGGCCGGCGCCGAAGCTGATCTCGGCGACGGACTTCAAGGGCACCGATCCGCCGCTCGATGTCGGGACGGGCAGATTCTCCAGCGTGGCAATATCCTTGCGCTGCGATTCCGCGAGCGAGACCTGGATGGGCACCTGCCGGTCGGACAGCGAGAATTTGGCGCTGTTCTGCTCGATGTCGCCGAGCGTCGCGATGCGGATCGCCTGACTGAGCGCGGCGGTGGTGACGCCGAGGTCGGCGGCAAGATCGAAGCGCGGCTTGATCACGATTTCCGGCGTGGCGAGATCGCCCGCCGTCCGCGGCGCGCGGAGCTCGGGCAGCTTCTGCATGTCGGCGGCAATCTTGTTGGCCGCCGCCTCCAGCTTCACGGGATCGTCGCCGCCCAGGAACAGCATGATGTCGCGCGCCGCGCCGCCCGGCCCGCCGCCGTTCTGGCTCTGGAAGTTGACGCGGGCGTCGGCGATCGACGCGAACCTGGGCGAGAAATTGCGTTCGAACTGGGTGCTGGTGACTTTGCGGTTTCCCTTGAGCTTGAGCTCGACCGTGCCGTTGCCGACGTTGATCCGCTCGAAGGCGCTTTCGACCGACGGATCCTGACGGACCATGTTGGCGACGCGGTCGATGACCGCCTCGGTCTGCTCGAGCGTCGATCCGGGGGGCAGGTTCACCTGAACCGTCGAGGTATCGACGTTGATCGGCGGCTGGAAGGTCATCGGCAGGGTGGCAACGAGCCCGCCCGTGATGATGAGCGCGACGAAGCCGGCGATAACCATCAGCATGCGGTGGTCGTAACGCAGGCTTTTGAGCTTACCCCATTTACCCGGGTGCCGCGCGGCATAATCGTGCGCCTTCGAGGTATCGAGCGACCAGTCGAGCACACCAAGATACTGGTTCATCGCCTTGCCCGAGGCGTGCGGCTGTTCCCCGTGCGAGCGCAGGAAGTAGGCGGCGATCAGCGGCGTAATCATGCGGGCGACGAGCAGGCTCATCAGCACCGCCATGACGACGGTGAAACCGAACGCCTTGAAGAACTGGCCCGAGATGCCGGGCATCAGGGCGACCGGCAGGAACACCGCGATGATCGACATGGTCGTTGCGAGCACGGCAAGGCCGATCTCGTCCGCCGCGTCGAGCGCGGCCTGATAGGCCGACTTGCCCATGCGCATGTGGCGGACGATGTTCTCGATCTCCACGATGGCGTCGTCGACGAGGACGCCCGCGACCAAACTCATGGCCAGCAGGGACAGGCCGTTCAGGTTTATGCCCAGCATGTCCATGAACCAGAAGGCCGGGATCGCCGACATCGGGATGGCCAGCGCCGAGATGGCCGTGGCGCGGATGTCGCGGAGGAAGAGCAGCACCACGAAGACGGCGAGGATCGCGCCCTCGATGAGGCCCTCCATCGCCGACTTGTACTGGTTCTTCGTGTAATCGACCGAATTGTTGATCTCGTAGAAGTGGACACGCGGATCCTCCTTCTCGATCTTGTGCAATTCCTTCATCGCATCGTCGTAAACCGACACGTCGGACGCGCCCTTGGCGCGCTGCAGGTTGAAGCTGATCACCTGGCGCCCGTCGAGCTTGGCGAGCGAGCGCTGCTCCGAATAAGCGTCGGAGACATTGGCGATGTCGGCGAGCTTCACGAACCGGCCGCCCGGCAGCGAGATTTGCGTCTGCGACAGGTCGTAAGCGGTGGCCGCATTGCCGAGGACGCGAACGGACTGTTCGGAGCCCGCGATCTCCGCGCGCCCGCCGGCGGCGTTGATGTTCGACTGGCGAAGCTGCTGATTGACCTGCGCGGCGGTGAGGCCCTGCGCTTGAAGCGCGGCGGGGTCGAGGGTGACGCGGATCTCGCGGTTGACGCCGCCTTCGCGGGTGACCGCCGCGACGCCGCTGATGCCGCGCAGCCGCTTGGCGACCGTGTTGTCGATGTACCAGCTGAGTTGCTCGAGGCTCATGCCCGTCGACTGGACGGCCATGAACATGATCGGCGCGCCCGAGGTGTCGAAGCGCTGCACGGTCGGCTCGAGGATGCCTTCGGGCAGGTTGCTGCGCGCCTGAGCGACCGCGTTGCGAACGTCGTTGACGGCGCGGTCGACGGGCGTGCCGATCTGCAGCTGGACGATGGTCTGGCTATAGCCTTCGTTGACCGAGCTATCGATCTCGTCGACGCCGTTGACACCGCGGACCGCGGCCTCGATCTGCTGCGTGACCTGCTTTTCCATTTCCGCGGGCGCGGCGCCGGGCTGGCTGACGCCGACGACCACGACCGGGAATTCGATGTCGGGGTTCTGGGTGATCGTCATCCGGCTGAAGGTGACAAGCCCCGCGATCATCAACGCAACGAACAAAACGATCGGCGCAACCGGGTTGCGAATGCACCAGGAGGAGATGTTGCGGAAATTCATGGGCGGATCAGACGCTTCCTGGTTGCAACCTCGACGGGCGAGCGACGCCGACGTGTAAGGCGGCCCACGCGAATTTCCAATGAACGAGCGAGGCCGGCAGGGCCGCGTACCGTTCGGCAGTCAGGCTGTTGCCATCGACCAACCGCCGAACGTGCCCGGGTCAATAATCCTTGCTGACGCGCACGCTCGCGCTGGAGCGGCCGATGGTCGAGACAGTCGAGAGAAGCGAAAGCCAGCGGGTGACCTGATATTCGACCTGGGTCGCGGAATAGCCCTGACCGTCGGTGACGACCTCCACGAACAATTTGCGGGTGATGTATTTGCCGGCGGCGATGGCGGTTTTCTGGCCGGTCGCGACGTCGGCGGGGACGATGCGCAAGCGGTCGAGGCCGATCGCGCGGCGCAGCGCGTTGATCGGGTCAAGGCTGCCGCTTCCCGACTGAAGCGCGGCGACGGCGGAGGCGAGCTGGAGCGCTTCGGGCGCGGACAGGTTGGTGATCGAGGTGCCGAACAGGATGCGCGAGAGCAGTTCGTCCTGCGGCATCGGCGGGGTGCTGGCAAAAGTGATTTCCGGGCGGAGACCCGTCCCCTGCACGTTCACGGTCGCACTGAGACCCTGCACATCAGCCTGGGCATGGATGTCGAGCTGGGGATCGGGCGGGCTCTCGCCGCGGAAGCGGATGATGCCGCGGTCGAGGCGGAAGTTGCGGCCCGCGAAATCGTAATTGCCCTGGACCAGATCGGCGCGACCCGTGAAGCGCGGCTGATCGGCAAGACCGCCAATCTGGAGGTTGGTGGTCCAGCGGCTGTTGATGCCGAGGCCGGTCACCGTCAGGTCGCTTCCGGCGAGCTTGAGATCGAGCTTCCAAGGATGGAGCTGTGCGGGTTCGATGACGTCTTCTTCGTCGAGCCCGGTCTCACGCACGTTGAGCTGCGGCACCGCGGCGGCGGCACTCGCGCGACCAAGCTGGAAGCGCCCCTTGTTGAGCTTCAGGTCGCCGGAAATGGTGCCGCCGTTGGCATCGGACTTGATCGCCAGCGGGCCGGTGACGCGGGCGGCAACGTCGTCGCGATTGAGAAGCAGCGCCTGGTTGGCGTTGAAGCTGAGGTTGATCAGCGTCTTTCCGCCGGAGAAGGTGACGTTGCCGCTGCCCGAGAGGCTGCCGCCGCCGCTGGTCTGCCCGCTGATCTGGTTGAAGATGAGCTGCGGGCCGGAGAAGCGCGCACTGGTTGCGAGATGGTCGATGACCATGCCGGTGACCTGGCTTTCAAGGCGGCCGGTCGACGTCCGCAGCGCACCGCGGATGACCGGATCGGCAAGCCGGCCGCCGACCTCCGCGCCGATCGCGACTGGGCCGGACATGTCGAGGATCTCGCTTCCGGTCAGCCGCCACAGGGTATCGGCTGGGCCGGTGTACCGAAGCTGGGCGAACAGCGGCGCGTTCATCAATTCGGCGACGAGCGGGCCGTTGCCGAGCGGCGCAAATTTCGCCTGGGCGCGGCCCACGACGGCACCGTCGCTGGCGGCAACGGCGCGGACGCCCGCCTGCCCGCCGTTCATGACCGCGGCGATGCCAACGTCGATCGGCTTGGACGCCAGCACGAGGCCGGCGCGGCTGAGCCCGCGGATCTTGAGGTTAAGGCTGCCGCTGCGGTTGCTCTTCCACGCATAGTCGACCCGCCCGGTCGCCGAGCCCGATAAATCGAGGTTGGGCCAGAACAGGTCGAGCATTTGGAGGGGCATGCCGCCAAGCTGGGCATGGACTTCGGGCGCGGAGCCGCTGCGGCCCGAGACCGTTGCGTTGCCGCCGGCGAAGCTGACGCTGGTCGGCGCGAGCGCCCAGCCGTCGCCCGAACGAGTAAGGACTGCGGGCTGGTTGAGCACCAGCGGCTGGCGCTCGATGCGGCCGTTGCCGGTCAGCTGGATACGGTCGGGCTCGATATTGGCGAGTGTCGAGAAAGCGAAGGCGGCGCCGCGGCGGCCGGCGAATGCCGCGCGGACTTGGCCCACGCCGTTGACCAGCTTGGCGTTGGCGGTGAGCCGGGCGAGCGTAACCGCGCCGAAGGAAATGCCGCGGCCGTCGATGGTGCCGTCGACCGTGGTGCGATTGTCGGCGAGGATGATCGTGCCGTCGGCGCGGCCGCTGCGGACCGAGAAAGCATCCTGGAACATGGCACCGTTCGCGGTCAGGTGCGCGTCGATCCGCTGGGCAGTGCCGGCGGGCGCGAAATCGAGCGTGCCGACAAGTGAGCCGTTGGCGAGTGCGAGGCGGCCGCGGAAGCCGCCCGGCAGCGACGTCAGGCTGCCCGTTGCATGGGCGCCGCCGGCATCGAGAGCAGCGATGGCGATGGTCGTCGGCGCGCCCTGGGGGAGCAGGATCTGTCCGTCGGACGTGAACGGGCCGAGCCGCGAGCCGCCGCTGGCGCGGTAATTGTACCCGGTCGCCATCGGATCGAGCAGCAGCCGCATGTTGGTGATGCCCATCGCCTCGTTCGGGCGTGCGAGGAGCAGGTCGACCTTCGGCCGCTCGATATGGCCGTCGAGGACGAGCTTGAGCGGGCCGTACTTGGCCTGGCGACCGCTGGCGACGATGTGGAAGGTGCCATCCTTGAGCCGCTCGCCCGCGCCGGAAAGGCGCAATTTCGGCGAGTATAGCTGGAGGTTGGTGAAATGGACGATGCCGTCGGCGCCGCGCTCGAGGTTGGTCGTCAGCGAGGGCAGCCCGCCGGTCAGGTCGCGGAAAAAGCTGTTGTCGAGGCGGCGGACCCACACCTTGCCGGTGCCGACGACGTGCGTCCCCTTCCCGCCCGGCCCCGGCTCGACGCGAAGGTCGGTGGTGACGTCGACGATGCCGAGACCCGGGATCAGGTAACGCTGCAGCGCGCCCGACAAGGTGACCTGGAAGCGCCCGCTGACGAGGTCGAGCAGCAACGACCACTTGCCGTTCCACTTTGCGCTGGTCAGGCGAAGATCGGGCGCCTGAACGAGCTTGGGCGTGACGGAGAGCCAGCCCTCGATCTGCGGATTGGCAAGCATGGCGCCGGCGACATCGCCGATCCCGGTGATCGCCCGCGCTGACAGCCGCAGAGGAACGCGCATCGGCCAGGGCGACAGCTTGCCGCGGCCCTCGGCGCGAAGGGCGGTAAAGCCCGTGTCGTCGAACTGCACGAAGTCCGACGTCAGGCGGTAGGAATAAACGGCAGTCGCAAACGGGCCGTCAAGCGTCCCGACCATCCGCACAGACTTGCCGGTCATGTTGGGGAACAGGGCCGTTGGTTTGAGCAGGTCGACGCCGACCTGCATGCCCCGATAGGCATTGCTGGCGAGATCGAGCCGACCCTTCGCGACTGCACGAAGCTCCGGCGTCGCGGCGGTGAGCCGACCGTCGAGCTGTCGGCCCTTGAGCGTCGCATCACCGCGGATCGCGACCCGAGGAACGGTCAGGCGCTGCAGCTTGCCGGTCAGGAATTGCGCCGGCGCCCAGGTGCCCTGCAACCGGTAGCGACCCTGGTCGACGCCAAGCGCCAGACGCGCGGTGGGCCGGCCGGACATGTCAAGCGCCGCGGCGCCCCGCCAGCGCGTCCAGCTGCCGTTGCCGCCGACTGACAAGTTGATGGAGCGCTTGGTCCCAATCAGCGCGGGGACGAGGCCGTCGGCCGGCGCAATGACCCGCGCGCCGACGTCGAACTTGTTGCGGTCGGGCTCGGCGTCGAGGCGCAGCGCGATGCGGTCGCCGCCGCCGCGGATCAGTGCCTGGAGCTCAACCAGCGCGCGGCCCGAACGAATGTCGGCCTTGCCGTGGAGCGAACCGCTGCGCGACTTGCCGCCGACTTGTGGGCCGATATCGAGCCGGTCGATGCGCAGTTCGCCGATGCGGATGTCGAAGCCGGGGAGGATCGGACCCTTTTTGGTGCTGGGCTTGAGTTTCGGGGCGCGGATCAGGGCGACGCGTTCGGCGGTAAGGCTGTCGATGCTCAGCCGGTTGTTGAGCCACGCCGCGGGTGCCCAGTCGAGTTTGATGTTGGGCGAAACGAGGAAGACGCCCTGCCCGTCCGATACCGTGACGTTGCGCAGCTGCGACTTGCCGAAGATCGAGCCATCGATCCGGCCGATGCGTATCTTCAGGCCGGATGCAGTTTCCAGCCCCGCGATGCGGTCGATGATCCAGCGATGGCCTGGCGCGCTGTCGAGGAGAATGAGTAGCCCGGCGAAAACCAGCAGTAGCGCGATGAACAGCGCGAACAGCTCGTTAAGCAGCCGCCGGCCCCAGTCCTGCCGCAACCTGACGGGTGGCGGCGGGCTGTCGCTATCGACGGCGGATTCCGTCATCAGAACGCCTGGCCGAGCGACACGGTAACGGCGAACGGACCGTCGCCCTTCTGCCGGTTCAGCGGTACGCCGAAGTCGACGCGGATGGGGCCGAAGCTGGAGTAATAGCGGACGCCGATTCCGGCGGCGATACGCCAGTTCTTGAAGTCCGGGAGTGCCTCCGTGCTTAGCGAGCCGCCGTCGATGAATGGCACGACGCCGAGGTTGCCGCCCAACTGCTTGAGGCGGACACGCGCTTCCAGCCCGAACTCGGCCAAGCCGCGCCCCCCGATTGGATCGCCGTCCTGATCCTTGGGCCCCAGTTGCTGGTAGCCGTAGCCGCGCACCGACCCGCCGCCCCCCGAATAGAAGCGCCGCGACGGGGCGATGTCGAACGCGCCCGAACCGATGATCGTACCAACCCGGACGCGCCCTGCGACAACCACATTGTCGGACACCGGCCGGTAGGTGCTCGCGTCGATCTGCGCCCGGGCATAGGTGAAGGCGCGCCCGCGATAGGAGATTTCTGGCGAGAGGCGACCGCTAAGGCGGAAGCCTCGTGTCGGATCGAGAAGATTGTCGCTGCCGTCATAGCCGAGTGTAAGCGGGGCCGCGGCGATCAAGAAAGTGCGCGTGTCCTTCTGGCCCGCGCTGTTGAACACACCACGCTCATCGGTTGCCAACCATTCCAACCCGTAAGAGTAGGTCCATTTCTTCTGCCAGATGAAGTTGCTCTGCCGCTCGATGTTGGCACCGAGCAGCACCGTTCGCGCGTCGTAGGCGTCGAATTTCTGATGCGACGCCGAGAGCTGCAGGTTGAGTGTCTGGTCCCGGCGCATGAAGTTCGAGCGGCGGAACTGGACACCCGCCAGCTGTTCGTTGGTGCCAGCGATGCCGCGCAGCGTTAGCGCCCCCTCGGGGTTGAGGAAATTGCGGTCCGTCCAGCTGCCCTCGACCCGCGCGCCCTGGGCAGTGCCGTAACCGAGTTCGCCAGCGATCGTATGTGACGGCGCGGGCTCCAGGCGAACGTTGATATCGACCGTTCGACCCCCGTCCACGGGAACGAGCTGGACGTCCGCGGTGGCCACCAAGGTGGTCTGGATCAGCGCGCGGCGCAGATCGTCGACCTTGGAGCGCTCGAAGCGCTCGCCGCGTTTAAAGCGGGCGATGGTTTGCAGGTGCCGAACACCGAAAGGCGGTTTGCCGATAACATGGATTGCCCCGAAGCGCGCCGCGGGCCCCGGATTAACCGGCAGGGTTAATGTCGCCAGATGAGTCTGGTGGTTCACCTCGACGTCCTGTTCGCCAACTTTGGCGCTGGCGAAACCGAGCTCGCCCAGCGCCTGCGTGAGCGCAGTGCCCGCGGCGATTACGTCGGTGGCGATCACGGGGTCGCCCTCCTTCACAGCGAACACGTCCCGCAATTTCGCCGCGTCGGGTCCGGCGGCATCGAGGCCCGGCAGCTCGACCGAAGCGAATGTGTATTGCTGACCGGGGTTGGCCGTCAGAACGACGCGCAGCTGATCGCCGGCATTCTCGGTCCTGGGCTCCACGTTGGCGTCGTAATAGCCTTGGGAGCGAAGCAGCTCTTCGAGCAAATCGGCATCCGCACTGGCGCGCCGTCCGATCTGCGCCGCGTTAGCCGGGCGCTTGCGCTCGGCCTCCAGGGTCGAGGCCTTACGAAAGGCTGCCAGCAAATCCTCGGCATCACCAATGGGCGCGAGGCCTTCCACGGCGATCGAATAACGGATGTTCCCGCTGGCATCCGCGGGTGCTCGCTCGGCCTGTTTGGGCGCGATAGCAGGAGTTGTGGCCGGCGGCTGCGGCGCATCGGGCGCATTGAGGTCGGGCCAGGCGACGCCGAGATCTGGCAAGGGCGCGAGCGGCGCATTCGGATCCAGCTCGGTGGGATCTGGCGGAGGCGGCAGCGCTGCCGGCGAGATTTGCGCCACAAGCTGAGCCGACCACAAGCCAGTGGCCGCCGCCGCGCATAGCAGCCGCGCGGTCCGCAACCTTTGTCCCCGCCCGATCATCCCGGCCAAGGCTTAGCCAGCGCCCCTGAACGGCGCCAGACTCTTAGCGCTGTTTAGTGAATAGTTCCGTAGGCTTCGTCGCTGCTGAGGGTCGCGATCACCCGCTCGATCTGCCGCCAGTGGCAAAATCTGGCGACGTTGCCCTCGTCGCGGCTGCGCTCGGCGCGCGCTGCGGCCTCGAAGCCCGCATCATCGCCGAAACGCTCGATCAGGTCCGACGCATCGCTCAGCGCCAGACGGCCATGGATGAATGGGCTGTCCATGACGTGGCCCTACACCCAGCCCTGTTTCCCGACTGCCGACAAACGTCGTCAACGAAGCATTGACCATCTTGCCGATTGGCGTCCGGCGACGGGTCTGCCATGGGCGCCGCCATGCCAAGTAACAGCAAAGCCGGCGGCTGCTTCCTGACCGTCTGCATCATCGCCGGCTTTCCGCTCGGCCTGGCAATCGGCGACCCGATGAAGGGCATCCTCATTGGCACGGCCGCGGGGATACTGATTGCGGTCGCCGTCTGGCTGCTCGACCGGCGCCGCAACGGCTAGACGATCCTCCTGCCCGACCAGATCACTCGCCCGATCGGGCTGATGTCTCCTAACGTACAGTCGGGCCAGTCCGGATAAGCCGGATTATCGGATTGCACGGTAATGCTCCGTCCAACCGGATTGAGCGCGATCCGCTTCACGACCAGCGCGTCGTCGATGCGCAGCACATAGATTCCGTCGCGCAGGCGATCCGCGCCATCGCCGAGATCCACGAGGATATCGTCGCCGGCATTGAGAGTCGGCGCCATGGAATCGCCTTCGACGCGGACAATGGACAGCCGTGACGGCCCGCTGGCCGTCAGCGCCTTTAGCCACCGCTCGTCGAACGCGAAGTACGGGCGTCCCAGTTCGCTCGCCGGAATGGCACCCGGGCCGGCCGAGACGGCGACGGGATGACGAGTAACCGTGACGAGGTCCCCGGCGGCGGCAGCGTCGTCGACCGGGCCACCGAGCAATGCCTCGGCAATCCCGAAATGCTGAGCCAGCTTGCGTCGCTCTTCCTCCCGAAGGCGCTTGGGCGTGCCGCGCCGGACATATTGCTGGATGTACGCCGCATTGCGCCCGAGCATGCGCGACAGCCCGGCGAAATCATCGCCGTGCTCCGCGCACAATCGCTCGAGAACCTTGCGGGGGTCGTTCATCATTAATGCGCCTTTAGTAGTGATAGGAAACTGCCTAGACAAGTAGGAATTGGATTGGAAAGTTAACGGTCGCCGAGTCGGGAAGACCATAGGATTCAAAAGTGAATTTGCTCAAAGAAATAGAAAAATTCCTACGCAGTAACGACACCGCTCCGACCCGTTTCGGACGCGATGTGGTCGGCGATCCGCGTTTCGTGTTCGACCTTCGCAACGGGCGCGACCCGCGGCCAAGTACAGAGGCACGCGTCCGCGCTTATCTGGAGACTGCCCAATGAACCGTCTTCCCATGTCCTCCGCGGCAAGTGCCCTGTTGCGGGCTCTGATTGCGCGCAGCGGCATGCCCCGTGAAGCCGTACTGTTGACCGATGTGCAATCGGTCGACTGGCGCTCCCTCACCTTCAACGGAGAACGGCACATTCTGGAGCTTAGGATTCCAGGGCCGCTGTCGTGGGATATTGTCAGACGCATGTGCGACGGACTTGCGGATGCCGAATTCAGCATTCCCGGAGCGATCGTCGCCGACATCAACGTCGTTGGATCACCTACCCGCGCGCTCGACGGGTCGACGAGCGTGATGATCGAAGCGTTGACCGTTGTTGCCGACTAACGGAGCGAGCGCCGCAGTTCGGCGAGCGCTTCCGAAAGCTGCTGCGATGCGTCAGGGTACGTTGCCTCCGACCGCGCCTTGTAGGCTTCGATGCGGGAATTCAGCTGGCCAGGCGTGGGCATCTTGGCCGGATCGAAGAGCCGCACGACACGCGAATCCGGCCGCAACTCGGCCAGCACGTCATCCAACTCCAGCGGCTCTTCGGCTGGCAGCCGATCGGCGTTTGTAAGCACCAGCTCGGGATGAACAATGTCAGCTTCGGTCAGCAATAGCTCATCCTGCACTTCGACCGGAACCTGGTCGAACGCGGGAACGATGAACTGTGGACCCGCTGCTGCCCACGCCTGCAGGGCACGGGTGCAAAGGAGGTTGGCAATAATTGCCGCGGCGGCTGCGCAAATTGCGCGCTCCGGCTGTCCAGCAAAGCCCAACAAGCCGACGAACACGGCAAAGCCGGCGGCGGCGCCCAAGATTGCTGCGGCGCCGCGTTCGGCGATCAGTTCGAGTCGATTGAGCCGTTTCCCGTCCATCCAGAAGGGCGATACGGCAAAATTCTTTCCAGCAGGTTAGGCGGTCAATTCCGCACTTTGAGTCCTTGGCTCGGCCTCGGGCGCCTGCTCGACGAGCGCAATCAGCGCCTCGGTGAATGCCGGAACGTCGTCAGGATTGCGGCTGGTGACGATGTTGCCATCCGTGACCGCTTCCTGGTCGACGACGTTGGCGCCGGCATTGCGCAGGTCGGTGCGAATGGAAGGCCAACTCGTCGCCGTCTTGCCGCGGACGAGATCCGCTTCGACCAATAGCCACGGCCCATGACAGATGGCGGCGATCGGTTTGCCCTGCTGGTCGAACGATTTGATAAGGTCGATCACCTCGGCATGCGTGCGGAGCTGATCGGGATTGCGGACGCCGCCCGGAAGGAGAAGCGCGTCGAATTCGTCGGCATGCGCTTCTTCGATCAGCAGGTCGGGGCGGATCGTCTTGCCGGGGTCGTCGTGAACGGTCGCCTGAATGGGGTCCCGCTTCAAAGACGCCAGGGTGACCCTGGCGCCGCGCCCTTGGAGGATCTCGCGCGGGCCGAACAGCTCGCTTTCTTCGAACCCGTCGGTGGCGACGATTAGGATACGGGCATTGGCGACAGACGGCATTTAGGCCTCCTATAGGAACCGGCCCCCCCGCCACTCGCTTATGCGCGGCAATGGCTGATGAGAAGAGCAATGGCGGCAGGCTGAGGCACTGCAGCGACAGCGAGCCCGGCTACACGCGCAAACGTCACGGGCGCTACTGGCAGTATTTCAACGAAAATGGAAAGCGGATCACCGACCGCGACGAGATCGACCGGCTGAATGCCATCGCCTTGCCTCCGGCCTATGAGAACGCCTGGTATTGCAAATATTCGAATGGCCACTTGCAGGCGACGGGGATTGATGCGCGGGGCCGCAAGCAATATCGCTACCATGCTGACTTCCGTGCCCGGCGCGACAAGAAGAAGTACACAGGCACTTTGGAATTCGGCGCTGCCCTACCCAAGCTGCGGCGACAGGTCGCCGCCGATCTGAAAAAGCGGAAATTGAGCCGAGAGGCGGTTCTCGCCGCCGTCGTGCGGCTGCTCGACACCCAATATCTTCGCATCGGCAACGAGCAGTACGCGAAGCAGAACAAGAGCTACGGCGCGACCACGCTCCGCTCAAAACACGTCAAGCGGCGCGGAAACAAGCTGATGATGCGCTTTGCCGGGAAGCACGGCATCGTCCACGAAGTCCCGATCACGGACAGTAACCTCAAGCGGATCGTCGCCAAGTGCGACGACCTGCCTGGTCAGCATCTTTTTCAGTACATCACGGAAGACGGCACGGCCTGCCCGATCACCTCCGCTGACGTGAACGAATATATCCGCGAGGCGAGCGGCGGCGACTTCACCGCCAAGAATTTCCGCACTTGGGGCGCAAGCGTCATCGCTTTCGACCAGATGCTGACCGCGCAGGAGCATCACAAGGCGCGGATCAGCCTGAAGACCGTGCTGGAGCCGGTTGCCGAGGCGCTAGGCAACACGCCGGCGATCAGCCGCAAGTCCTATGTCCATCCCAAGCTGATCGAAACAGCGCGCGACCATCCGCGCGATCCGCTCGGCGGCATGGAACGGCCGCGCGGGCGCAAGTGGCTGTCGTCAGCGGAGGTTGGCCTGCTCGACTTTATCGCGGGCAAGAAGCGGCGGCCAAAGAAGGCGAAGCAGGTCGAAAAGACCGCCGACGCAGCGGTCGAAGCGGCCGAAAAGAGCGGTCTATCAGCGGTGAAGCGCAAGGCTCAGCAGGCGGACGCCGCTGCCTGAGGTTGATTGGCTGGCCACGAGCCGCAATTAACGGAGCATGCAAATCGTTGAGAATGCGGGCGCCGCCATCAACAGCGGGCGCGAAGGCGTTGAATCGCTGGTTCAGTGGTTCGCGCTTAATCAAAAGGGATTGCTGATCGGGCTTGTCGTTGCCGCGGGGATCGTGTTCCTGATGCTGGGGATCCGACGGGCAGGCACATGGTTGGTGGGTGGCGATCCCGATTGTCAGCGCTGGCGCGGTGTCATCGGCAGAGTTCTGGAAAAGACAACTATAGCCTTCATGGTGGCGGCCGCCCTGGACATGGTTGCAACCTACACCGCCGTGCCCGCGCGCATCGAGCGGCTGGTCGACATTCTGTTCACGATCGCTTTCGCGTTTCAGGGTGCGATCTGGGCGCGCGAGCTGATCTTGGGGGTAGTCGCACGTAAGGCCGGCGAGGATCCGGCGGAGACCACCGTCGGCAATGCGCTCTCGGTCATTCGTGTCCTCATCAGCGTTGCGCTGTTTGCAATCGCCACTCTGGTGATCCTCGACAATATTGGGGTCAATGTGACCGCGTTGATCGCCGGCTTTGGCATTGGCGGCATTGCGATCGGTCTTGCTGCCCAAGGCATCTTTTCCGACCTCTTCGCCGCCCTGGCGATCTTGTTCGACAAACCATTCCGACGCGGCGACACGATCCAGTTCGACCAGACAACGGGGACGGTGCAGCGCATCGGTCTGAAAACTACGCGGCTGATTTCGATCACCGGCGAACAGGTGGTCATGGCCAATACGAAGTTGCTTGAGCGGGAAATCCACAACTACGCCGGGGGACGAACGCGGCGCGCCAGCCTACCGTTCGGACTGATCTACCAGACGCCGATCGAAAAGCTCGAGAAGGTGATGCCGATCGTGAAAGCCGCCGTCGAATCCCGAAAAGGTTGCACGCTGGTGCGCTGCGCCATGCTGGGTTTCGGCGCATCGAGCATCGATTTTGAACTGCTCTTCGATTGCCGAGGAACCGACGCGAACAAGATCGCGAGCGACCGGACGGCCGTCGCCTTGTCCGTCATGCGCGCATTCGAAGAGCACGATCTGCAGTTCGCCTACCCGACGCAAACCACCTTTACCGCAGCGCCGGACGGCACGATGATCATGCCTTACGCATCCGTTCAGCCCGTCGTCGCCCTTGACCAAGCGAAGCCCGGAAAGCCTGCAACAACCTAAGCCATTGCGTCTTACCTACACGGCTGCAAATAAGCCTGAATGCCTGTCGCCACCCTTGAGGACATCCGCAGTCGCGTGGGCCAGGAGATCGGCGTGTCCAGCTGGGTGACCGTCGACCAAGGGCGGATCGACGCCTTCGCGGAGGCTACCGAGGACCGGCAATTCATCCACGTCGATGCGGAAGCGGCCGCGCAAACGCCTTTCGGCGGCACCATCGCGCATGGTTTCCTGTCATTGTCCTTGCTGTCGCGCATGGGCGCGGAAGCCATGCTCATTCCGGAGGGCGTTCGGATGGCCGTGAACTACGGCCTCGACCGCGTGCGTTTCCTGGCGCCGGTGCGCTCGGGCAAGCGCGTCCGCGGCCGCTTCACGCTTGACTCGGTCGACGAGAAAGCGCCCGGACAGATTTTGATGCGCCACACCGTCACGGTCGAGATCGAGGGCGAGGAGAAGCCTGCCCTCACCGCCCAGTGGCTCGGTCTGATTTTCACCTGAGGAGATTCGAATGCCCCGCGACGCCGTCATCGTTTCGACTGCCCGGACGCCCATCGGCCGCGCCTACAAGGGTGCGTTCAACGCGACGCTCGGCCCTACGCTCGGCGCCTTCTCGCTGAAGCCGGCGATCGAGCGCGCAGGGATCGACCCTGGCGAGATCGACGACGTCGTATGGGGCGCGGTGCTGACGCAGGGGACGCAGTTCGGCAACATCGGCCGTCAGGTCGCGCTCCGCGCCGGCTGCCCGGTCGGCGTGTCGGGCATGACAATCGACCGCCAATGCTCGTCGGGGCTGATGGCGATCGCCACCGCCGCCAAACAAATCATCGTCGACAGGATGGATATCGTCGCCGCGGGAGGCCAGGATTCGATCAGCCTGGTGCAGACGCCGGAGATGCGGATCCAGCCCGACCCGTCACTGATGGCCATGCACAAGCATGTCTACATGCCGATGCTGCAGACCGCCGAGACGGTCGCGCGCCGTTACGGCATCAGCCGCGAGCGACAGGACGAATATGCGCTGAAGAGCCAGCAGCGCACTGCCGCCGCGCAGGCCGCGGGCCGCTTCGATGCCGAAATCGTGCCGGTCACCACGAAGATGAACATGGTGGACAAGGAAACGAAGGAAGTCTCGCAGCGCGAAATCACCGTGTCTAAGGACGAAGGCAACCGCGCGGATACGACGCTGGAAGGCCTGTCGAGCCTCAACCCGGTGCTGGGCCCGGATACGTCGATCACCGCCGGCAATGCCAGCCAGTTGTCCGACGGCAGTTCGGCCTCTATCCTGATGGAAGCCGAGGAAGCGGCACGTCGCGGCATCACGCCGATGGGTCGCTATATCGGCATGGCCGTCGCCGGCACCGAGCCGGACGAGATGGGCATCGGCCCGATCGATGCGGTCAACAAGCTGCTGGACCGCTTCGGCCTCAAGGTCGACGACATCGGCCTGTGGGAGCTCAATGAGGCATTCGCGGTGCAGGTGCTCTACAGCGCCGATCAGCTCGGCATTCCGGAGGATCGGCTCAACGTCGACGGCGGCTCGATCTCCATCGGCCACCCCTACGGCATGAGCGGCGCCCGCATGACCGGCCATGCTCTGATCGAAGGCAAACGCCGCGGCGTGAAGTACGTCGTCGTGACGATGTGCGTCGGCGGCGGCATGGGCGCCGCGGGGCTGTTCGAGGTCCTGTAGGCCGCCCCTAGCGCAGGCGGTTGAAGCTGTTGGTGCGCATCACCGGCTTGCCGTCGGCACCGAAATAGACGGCGGTCTCGGTCATCGTCTTGCCGTCGGGCGCGACGGTGTAGATGCGAGTCGAGGCCGGGATGCCGCCCTTCCCTAGCGCCAGAACCATGACGTTCGGCGCGGGCAGTTTTACGGCGGAGGTGTCGGCTTCCATCTGGTCGCCCTCGATCGGCGCCGCCGACCCGTCGAGCGCGTAGGTCGAGGTCATCTGGCGCACCGAGCCGTCGCCGCCGAGAATATCGACATTGGTGCGCCACTTGCCCGCGCCCGCATCGCTGAAGGTCATCGTCACGCTCTTCGGCCGTGCTTCCGGCGGCACCGGCAATTTCGTGACATCGACGCTCCAGCTGCCGAGCAGTGGCGACGCGGCGGAGGCGGCGGTCGACAGGCTGAAGGCGGCGAGTGTCAGGGCAATCCTTTTCATGCGGACTCCGTTGCTGGTTGCGGATTATCGG
Organism: Sphingomonas flavescens; assembly: GCF_030866745.1. NCBI lineage: Bacteria > Pseudomonadati > Pseudomonadota > Alphaproteobacteria > Sphingomonadales > Sphingomonadaceae > Sphingomonas > Sphingomonas flavescens. Next base: position 800,848 of record NZ_CP133016.1, read on the forward strand.
TGGTGTGCGGGAAGCGGGGCGTGCGTAGGGCAACGATCGCGGCGGCAAGGCCGATCAGACCCCCCGCGACGAGGAACGCCGTGCCGTCGAAGCCTTGACGGACGCCCCAGGCGAGGCTTTGCGCGGCGATCAGCGGACCGATGATCTGGGCGACCGAGTTCATGCTGCCGATCCCGCCCTGCAACGCGCCCTGGCGCGTCTCGTCGACCATGCGCGACAGCAGGCCGTTGAGCGCGGGCCAGGCCATCTGGCCAAGGCAGCCGGCGAGGAACAAGGCGTAGACCTGCCATCCGGCGGTGACGAACGCGAGCGCGATCAAGTTCGCGGCGCCCATGGCGAGGGCGATCAACGCGGTGGTGCGCTCGCCGATCGCCTTGACGAACCGCTGCGTCAGCATGCCTTGGACGATGACGCTGAGCAGGCCGACCCAGACGAGGCTGAGGCCGATGGCCTGCGCGTCCCAGTTGAAGCGGATCGCGCCCCAGAACGCCCACACGGCGGGATAGACGATGCCGCCGAGCTGCCAGAGGAACCAGGCAACGAGCAGCGGTGTCGCGTTGCCGGCTTCGAACAACGGCTTGAAGGCGCCGACGATGTGTGCGTCGCGCAGCCGGAACCGGCGGCGGTTTTCCTGCGCGAGCGTTTCCGGCAGCAGGAACATCATCAGCAAGGCGTTAATACCGGCCAGCACCGCGGCGACGATAAACGGCGCGCGTAGGCCGAAGCCCGCGACTAGCCCACCGAGCGCCGGGCCGATGATGAAGCCGATCCCGAACGCCGCGCCGAGCATGCCGAAGGTAGCCGCGCGCTTTTCCGGTGGGGTCACGTCAGCGATCACGGCGCTGGCAGGCCCGAAGCTCGCCCCGGCGAGACCGGCGACCGCGCGGCCGACGAACAGCCAGCCGATGGTCGGCGCCCAGGCCATCAGGAAGTAATCGATGCAGAAAGCAGTCATCGTCGCGACCAGCACCGGCCGGCGGCCGAAGCGATCGCCGAGATTGCCGATGACTGGCCCAGCGAAGAATTGCGCGATGGCGAACACCGCCAGCATCCAGCCCGCGATCCGCGTCGCTGATGCCAGATCGACCTTGGCGAGATGCGTGACGAGCCCCGGCAGTACCGGCATGACGATGCCGAAGCCGATCACGTCGATCGTCACCGCCATCAGGACGATGGGCACTGCACGATGCTCGAACGACGGCAATTTCATGCGTGTGACATGCCAGCGGAGTATGACATCAACAAGCGCTGGACCTCCGCCCGCTCGGCGCTACACTTCCCGCCATGTCCGCGGTCGAGCTCATTGCCCTCGCCTCGACTGTCAGCCTGCTCGCCGGCTGGCGGCTCTATCTCGTCAGCTTCGTCACCGGCCTCGCAATGAAGTTCGGCTGGATTGCGCTGCCCGACCAGCTGCAAGCGCTCGATATCCTCGCCAGCAACTGGCTGATCGGGATCGCGGGTGTCGGCGCGCTGGCGGAATTCTTCGCGGATAAGGTGCCGTGGGTCGACAGCGCCTGGGACGCCGTGCACTCGGTGGTCCGGCCGATCGGCGGCGCCTTGCTGTCGATGGCGATCATCGATGGTAGCGATCCCAAGTGGCAGGTGGCGAGCTTCCTGCTCGGCGGCGGCGCGGCACTCGTCGCCCACGCCGGCAAGGCAGGCGCGCGGACTTTGGTCAACGCCAGTCCCGAACCGGTGTCAAACATGGTCGTGTCCACCGGCGAGGACATCGCCACCGCGGGGCTGCTCGCGCTGGCCATCGCTAATCCCATTGCTGCAGCCGTCATCGCGCTCTTGCTTGTCGGCCTGTCGGTCTGGCTGGTGATGAAGGCGCGGCGGTTCCTGCGACGGCTGCTTGAACCCAAACGGCGGCCGGCGGGTTGAACGCTCTGACAAAGGGAGGAGCGAACATGGCCGTTTCCGAAAAGCCGCTGGTCGAGCGCATCGCGCGCGTGCTGGCGGGTGCTGCGCACAGCAGCAATGCCGAGGGCAGCGACCCGTCGGCGGGCGAGAAGATCGACAAGGTCTGGCCGGAGCATGTGAACCAGGCGCTCGCCGTCCTGCACACCATGCGCGAGCCCGACGAGGACATGGCGAAGGCCGGCGATCCCGACGTGTGGCGTAAGATGGTCGAGACCGCGATCGCCGAACGCGTCGATTGAGCCCGCGCGATAGCGGCGCGGCGAGCAAGAACCGCGCGAACCCGCGCTGGACGCTAATTGCTTGTATCCTGGCGTCGAGCCTGTCCTTCGTGGAAGGATCGGTGCTGAACGTCGCGCTTCCTGCGATCCGCGCCAGCTACGGTGCGGATGCGCAGGACGTGCAGTGGGTGGTCAACGCGTACTTGCTGCCCCTTTCGGCGTTGCTCTTGCTCGGCGGCGCACTCGGCGATCATTTTGGACGACGGCGGTTGCTGGTCGTCGGGACCGCCATCTTCGCCGTGACATCGCTCGTTTGCGCCTTGGCACCGAGCCTGCCCGTGCTGCTGGGTGCGCGGGCTGCGCAGGGGATTGGGGCTGCGCTGTTGCTGCCGAACAGTCTCGCGCTGCTCAATGCGGCATTCCAGGGTGAAAAGCGCGGACGGGCCGTTGGTATCTGGGCCGCCTCCGGCGCGGCAATGGCGGCGGTCGCGCCGCTAATCGGAGGCTGGCTGGTAGGGTCGGTCGGCTGGCCGGCGATCTTTTACATCAACCTGCCCCTTGCAATCGGCGCAATCCTGCTGGCGCTCCGTTTCGTGACCGAAAGCCGGGAATCCGGCGCTGGGCGCACGGATTACGCCGGCGCTCTGCTCGCGACGGCAGGGCTCGGTGGGCTAACTTACGCCCTCACATTGTGGTCCGCCACGCGACAGTTCAGCACGCCTGCCGTCGTCACGCTGATCGTCGGGACAGTCATGCTGGCCGGGTTCCTGTGGGTTGAGCACCACCGCGGCAAGCTGGCAATGATGCCGATCCAGCTGTTTCGGAACCGCTGCTTTTCGGGCCTGAACCTGCTCACGTTCCTGCTCTACGGCGCGTTCGGCGCGGCGATGCTGCTCATCCCCTACGTGCTCATTTCCAGCGGCGGCTTTTCGCCGGTTCAGGCAGGCCTGGCGATGTTGCCGCTGCCGATCCTGATGACCGCCGTGTCGCCGACGATGGGTGGTCTCGCGGCGCGGATCGGGCCGCGCATCCCACTCACCGTCGGGCCACTGATCGTCGGGGTGGGCATGCTGCTGTCGTGGCTGATCCACGAAGACGGCAGCTATTGGACCGGCACCTTCCCGGCGATTTTGGTGATGGCGCTGGGCATGACCATTGCTGTCGCCCCGCTCACCTCATCCGTCCTTGGCTCGGTCGAGGAACAGCATGTCGCGATGGCCTCCGGCTTTAACAGTGCCGTCGCGCGGACCGGCGGCCTGATCGCCACTGCGCTGCTCGGATCGGTGCTGGCGAGCGAGGGCTCGACGATGTTCGCCGGTTTCCATACCGCAATGATGGTCGCGGCGGCCGTCGCGGCGGCGGGCGGAATCGTCGCGCTGACGATGCTCGGCGGCGTGAAGATGAAGGGCGCCGCGAGCTAGCGTCGTGCGTCAGCCGTTGTGCGCGGCGACGAACTTCTCGAACACGGGCGCAATCTTCTCCCGCCATTTGCGGCCGTTAAAGATGCCGTAATGGCCGACTTCCCTGGCCATCAGATATTGTTTCATCGAACCCGGTAGCTTGGTCGCAATGTCTAGGGCCGCACGGGTTTGACCCAGGCCCGAGATGTCGTCGCGCTCGCCCTCGATCGCCAGCAACGCCGTGTCGCGGATCGCGGTCGGATCGACGCGCCGCCCGCGATGCTCCATCTCGCCCTTGGGCAGCAGATGGTTCTGGAAGACGACGTCGATCGTCTGCAGGTAGAATTCCGCGGTCATGTCGCAGACCGAGCGATATTCGTCGTAGAACTTCTGCGTCGCCGCGGCGCTTTCCTCGTCGCCGACGACGAGATGCTTGAACATCTCCCAATGGCTGATGAGGTGCGAGCCGAGGTTCATGGTCATGAAGCCGGCGAGCTGCAGGAAGCCCGGATACACCTTCCGCCCCGCGCCCGGATAGAGCATCGGTACCGTGGCGATGACGTTCTGCTCGAACCACGCGAACGGGCGCTGCGTCGCGAGCGTGTTGACTGCCGTCGGCGCCTGGCGCGTGTCGATCGGCCCGCCCATCATCGTCAGCGACCGGGGCCGCCATGGATTCTTATCCTGGTTCATCAGCGCCGTCGCGGCATAGGCCGGCACGGCCGGCTGGCAGACGGCGAGCATATGTGGGCGCTCGCCGGTCTTGTTGCCGATCAGCTCCAGAAACTCGATCAGATAATCGATGTAATCGTCGAGGTTGAATGAGCCCTCCGACGTCGGCACCATCTTCGCGTCGCGCCAGTCGGTGATGTAAACATCGAAGCTCGGCAGCAGTCGCTCGACCGTGCCGCGGAGCAGCGTCGCATAGTGGCCGGACATCGGCGCAACGATCAGCAGGCGGGGACCGCCCTCCACGCCTTCCCGGTTGAAATGCTTTAGCTGCCCGAACGGCTTGCGAAGCAGGATCTCTTCGTTGACGGCGACGTCCTTGCCGCGAATGCGGGTCTTCTTAAGACCGAACTCGGGCTTGCCGTGGGGCGCCGTCGCGTGGGCGAAGACCTCCAGGCTCGCGGCCGCCATCGGGCCCAGCGAACTGTATCCCCAAGGATTCGACGGGTTGTTGAGCCAGCCGGCGCCGAGTCCGGCTAGCTTGCTTGCACCTGCGAGGAAGGAGCGTTGAACCTCATAAGCATCGTAAAGCATCGAACCTCGCAGCAGCGGACTTGGCCGAAGGTGTGGCGCTCCTCAACGCGGCTGGCAAGCGAATGTTGCGGCGCAGCAGATGCGCGCTAGGAGCCTGCTTCTTCGAGAATCTGGTCCAGCACCTCGTCGGGGGTTGACTGCGGTTGCCCTCGGTTCTCCCCTTCGCCCTGAGGCAAATGGGCTTCTCTACCCGCATGGTTGGCCGGCAGCACCTCAAGGATTTCGACGATGCGGTAGCGCTCGGCCAGCACCTCATAGTCAGGGCCGTAGGAAGTCTCGACGTCCACGCGGCAGCGCAGTGCATCCCCGGGCCGAATGTCGAGCTCGCGGCGATAAAATTTGTCGAGCAACGTGCCCGGCTCGGCGATCGCCGTGGTCCGCGTGTTGCCGTGCTTCAGATGCCAGTGGGATGTGGCCTGGTAATCAGGCATCTCGACCACGAAGATCATGTCTGCCGACTGGTTGACGAGCGTACGCGACTGCAGCAGCGTCCGCGGCTCCGCGATGCGTTTCGAGGCATCGATCCTGGCCGAGCCGTTGTTGGTGATCACGCGCGCTTCGTCGTTCGACGACAGCGCTTCCTTTGCGCGCTGCCATGCCGACACCGCTTCTATCAGCTGCGCGGACGAGGGCAGAACGGGCTGCGACGGCGTGGTCATCGAAGTGCCCCAGGCGAGCACCCGGATGGCCTGCTGTAAATCGGCCAACTGATGCGTGGACGATCCGTCCATCCACGCAAGGATGGCGAGCGTGCCACGTGCGAGAAACTTCAGCTGAGCAGGGTTACTGGAGGCGGGCGCGCCCTCGTGGTCCTGCTTCACGCGTAGCCAGAGCGAAAGGCTTTTCCGCGTGATTTCTTCCAGAACCGCAACAGTCTCCAACCGCAGCGACGTTCCGGCAAGCGCGCGATAGGAAGCTTCGATCGCATCCTGCACCAGCCGTGCCGGGCCAGCATCAGGAATGCGCCGGCCCGCGGATCCGGCGGCCAGCTCTACCACGACGTCGCTGTCCGTCAGGTCCGACAACAGGTCGGTTACGTCGGCTCCGCGAGCGCCAGTGTCGGTGGTTGCCATGTACGCTTAGCCTCGATTCGTTAATCTGGCGTTTACTACGCTCTCGGCCCCGCCGAGCAAATGCCTGGATCGCCAAAGCAAAATACCCAATTCGGGACACAATTGAGAGCGCGCCGAGCGGCTGTTAGACGGCGCTATGGCCACTGCTCCCAACCGCCCCAAGGGGCGCTCGCTCCGCAGCCTGCGCATGGTGTGGGGCTTCGCCACCCGTTATCCGGGCCATATCCTCGTCGCCTCCATCGCGCTCCTATTCGCGGCGGGCGCGACGTCCGGCGTGCCCTACGCCTTCAAGCTCATCATCGATAAGGGCTTCGCCAGCGGCGCGGGCTCGCACGATCTGGCGCGCTGGTTCCAATATCTGATGATCCTCGTCACGGTCATGGCCATCGCCACCGCAGTGCGCTTCTACTTCGTATCGTGGCTTGGCGAACGGACGGTCGCGGACATCAGGCTGGCCGTGCACCGTAACCTGTTGCGGCTGTCCCCCGGTTTTTTCGAGGAAAACCGGCCCGCGGAAATTACATCACGCATCACGGTCGACACGACGATCATCGAGCAGGTGGTCGGCACGACGGTATCCGTCGCACTGCGCAACATCGTGATGGGGACCGCATGCCTCGTCATTTTGCTGGCGCTTTCGCCAAAGCTTGCGGGGATGATGCTGCTTGGCGTGCCGCTGGTGATCGGCCCGATCATCATCCTCGGGCGCCGCGTACGCAGCGTTTCGACCAGCAGTCAGGATCGCATCGCCGACGTCGGGACCGTCACCAGCGAAGTGCTCGGCGCGATGAAGATCGTCCAGGCGTTCAACCAGCAGGGTCGCGAAGCCAGCCGGTTCACCGACGCAGTCGAGCGCGTTTTCGCGACCGCCAAGAAGCGCATCATGTTGCGCGCGATCATGACGGCGATGGTCATCTTTCTGCTCTTCAGCGCGATCGTGTGGGTCATCTGGCAAGGCGCGCTGGACGTTGCGACTGGCCGGATGAGCGGCGGCACTATTGCCGCCTTCGTGCTCTATGGCGGCCTGCTTGCCGGCGCATTCGGCGCACTTTCCGAGGTCTATGGCGACCTGCTGCGGGCTGCCGGCGCCTCCGAACGGCTGGCAGAATTGCTCCATGCCGAGCCGGATATCCGCGCACCCGCGCAGCCCGCCGCGATGCCGGAACCCGGGCGCGGCGAACTGACGTTCGAGAACGTCACTTTTCGCTATCCGACCCGGCGCGAAACGTCGGCGCTCGAGAACTTCTCCCTCGCCGTGCGCGCCCGGGAACGGCTGGCCGTGGTTGGCCCGTCGGGCGCCGGCAAGACGACGATTTTCCAGCTCGCCGAGCGCTTCTACGATCCCGATAGCGGGCGCGTGCTGCTCGACGGCGTTGACCTCAAGGACGCTGACCCCGCCGACATCCGCCAGCGCATTGCGATGGTGCCGCAGGACACGATCATCTTCGCAGCGTCGGCGCGCGACAATCTGCGCTACGGCAATTGGAACGCGACCGAGGACCAGCTTTGGCAGGCCGCACGCGACGCCAATGCCGAGCAATTCCTGCGCGCGCTGCCAGACGGCCTGGACACTTACATGGGGGAAGGCGGCGCCCGGCTGTCCGGTGGCCAGCGACAGCGCGTCGCGATCGCGCGCGCGCTGCTCCGCGACGCCCCGCTTCTGCTGCTCGACGAAGCCACGTCGGCCCTCGATGCGGAGAGCGAGCGACTGGTGCAGGACGCGCTCGACCGGCTGATGGAGCATCGCACCACCATCGTCATCGCGCATCGCCTGGCGACCGTCCGCGCCGCCGACCGCATCGTGGTGATGGACGGCGGGCGCATCGTCGAGGAAGGCACGCATGCCAGCCTCAGCGGCCACGGCGGTCTTTATGCGCGGCTGGCGCGGCTCCAGTTCGAAGAGCGCGCTGCCTGAGCATCCCTTGGCAGACCGTTAGCAGCCGCCCGTCGAAACACGGGTGGTGAAATCATCCGTAAGCCGTTCGATCGGCTTTCTTTTCTAAGTTGGGAAATGGGGCAAATCATGAAGAAGAATTTCACGCTGCTCGCCGGCGCGGCAGTGCTTATCGCGCTCGTGCCGCACGCCGCGGTGGCGCAGACGGCTGCGGCGCCTGAGGAATATAAGGGAATGACCTTCCCCGGCTGGGGCTTCAACAAGGCTGACCTCGACAAGTCGGTGAAGCCTAACGACGATTTCTTCAAATACGTCAACGGCAAGTGGTTCGCGAACGAGGTCATCCCGCCGCAATATCCTTACAGCGGCGCCGCGCTGCAGCTCCGCCTCGGCGCCGAAGGCGATGTGCGCGCGATCGTCGAAGAAATGGCGGCACGCCAATATCCGGCCGGCAGCCTCGAGCAGCGCATCGGCGATGCCTATCGTGCCTTCCTCGACGTCAATGCGATCAACGCAGCCGGGCTCGCGCCGGCGAAGCCCTATCTCGACCGAATTGGGGCGGCGAAGAGCCGTGAAGACCTCGCGCATCTGTTCGCGCAACCCGGGATTCCATCGCCGATCGGCGCGTTCGTCTCGATCGACCGGCAGGATCCCAATGCGAACACCGTCTATGCCGCAGCGGGTGGCCTCGGCCTGCCCGACCGCGACTATTACCTGGTCGACAGCCCGAAGAACCTCGAGATCCGCGCCAAGTACAAGGAGTACCTCGCGTTCCTGCTTGGCAAAGCCGGCTACGCTGATCCTAAGACGTCGGCCGAGCGCGTTTACGATCTCGAGCGGCAGTTCGCAGAAATCGGATGGGATCGTGCCCTTGCGCGGAACCCGGAGCTGACGACCAATCGGGTCACGCGCGCCGAGCTCGAGCAAATGGCGGGCGGCTTCCCAGTCGCGGCGATGCTCAATGACCTTCAACTTGGCACCCAGCCGAGCTTCATCGTCGCACAGGTGCCCCCGACGCAGGAGGAAATCTCCAAGCTTGGTCTCACTCCCGACCAGCTCAAGAAGCTGGGTGGCGGCGTCCCCGCGATGTTCGCGCTGCTGAATACGGCGCCGATGGACGACATCAAAGCCTGGGCTGCGGCCCGCTTCCTGTCGAGTCAGGCAGCGGTGCTGCCGAGCGACATCGACGATGCGAACTTTGGCTTTTACGGCAAGCTACTTACCGGCCGCACCGAACAGCGGCAGCGCTGGCAGCGCGCGCTAGACTTCGTGCAAGGTGCGATGGGCGAAGCGGTCGGCAAGATCTACGTCGAGCGCCATTTCCCGCCGTCAAGCAAGGCAGCGATGGAAACGCTGGTCGGGAATCTGCGCCTCGCGCTGGCGAGCAACCTCAAGGATCTTGCCTGGATGACGCCCGCGACCCGGGTCGAAGCGCGGAAGAAGCTCGACGCCTTCGGCGTGAAGATCGGCTACCCGGTGAAGTTCGAAACCTATGATGGACTGGTCATCACCCCGGGGCAGGCGCTGGCGAACAATGTGTCGGCGTCCGACTGGGCCTGGAAGGACCAACTCGACGACCTCAGCAAGCCGGTCGACAAGACCAAATGGCTGATGACGCCGCAAACGGTGAACGCCTATTACATGCCGCCGGCGAACGAGATCGTCTTCCCGGCCGCCTACCTGCAGCCGCCCTACTTTAATCCGAAGGCCGACGCGGCCGTGAATTACGGTGCGGTCGGCGCGACGATCGGGCATGAGATCGGCCACGGGTTCGACGACCAGGGCTCGCGCTACGACGGCACGGGCAAGCTGCGGAATTGGTGGACCGATACCGATCGCAAGACCTTCGACGCGCTCGGCGCGAAACTTGCCGCGCAATATGATCAGATCTGTCCGTACGACGACGGCAAGACTTGTCATAATGGCAAGCTGACGCTCGGCGAGAACATCGGGGATCTCGGCGGCATCTCGATGGCCTATCAGGCTTACAAGCTATCATTGAAGGGAAAGCCCGCGCCGGTCATCGACGGGCTGACCGGCGATCAACGCTTCTTCCTCAGCTACGCCCAGGCATGGCGCTGGAAGTATCGCGATGCCTTCGCGCGCCAGCTGCTGCAGACGGACTCACACTCGCTCGCGGAAGCGCGGGTCAATGCGGTCGTCCGCAACTTCGACCCCTGGTACAAGGCGTTCAACGTGAAGCCGGGCGACAAGCTGTACCTGGCGCCAAAGGACCGCGTCCGCATCTGGTAAAACAAAGCCGCCGGCTTGAGGGCCGGCGGCGTCCTGTTGACCTTCGCTCTGGCTTAGCTCGAGGAGCTGCCGCCCGAGCTTCCGCCGCCCCTTGGCTTGCGCGGCGTCGTGCTCCGTTTGCGCGTTCCGCTCGAACGCTTGGCGGTCCCAGTTGCTGCCTTAGCGGTCGTCCGCTTGGCGGCTGCCGGCTTGCGAGCAGCGGTGCTGCGGGTCGCACCGGTTGCGGCGCGCGATGCAGTGGCCCGCTTGGCGCCCGTACTACGCTTCGCCGAGTTCGCGCGCGAAGTCCCGCCGGTGGACGCTGCACGCTGCGGCGTCGCGTCGTCGTCGGTCCATTTGCCCGACATCACGCGCTGCGCGGCGTCGGCCACCGCCTCGGCGATCAGCGAGCCCAGCTTGGTTGCGCTGGCCATCATGTTGGTCGCCGCCTGCGACGCGGTGTCGGCCGCATCGAGACCCGCATCGCGGATCGCGCGGCGCGCCTTTGGACTCGCGCTGATCGCGGCGGCCGCGGCAGCGAGACCGGCGGCGAGCATTTCCTTGCTCATCGCCGCCTTGGCCAGCTTGTCGACCGTCTCGTTGCGTGTGGATGATTTCTGTGAAGGTTGTTTGGCCATCGCTTTAATCTCCCAAGGTTGCGGGAAAGACACATGGAGCCCGTAACGGTTCCCGAACGATGCCCGAAATGCGAGACATTTTCAAAGTTGCGCGCCGGAAAAATGTAAAGGGCACCGCTGCGTGTCGCAGCGATGCCCTTCGACATGGTCAGCGGCCGGAAGTGACGGCCGTTCGTCAGCGATTAGAGCTTACGAACACCCCTTTCCGACCTCTTAGCTGAACCATGAGACATCGGATCACCTCCTTTCGCTGCGTAATTGCAGGACCGAAGATGAGTCGCTTTGGCGCTTAAAACAAGACTTGTTCTCAGGTGAAATATCGTCAAACTCTTTGGCTTCGCGCCGGAAGCAAGACGGCTCAGGAGCGGCAATCCTCAATTACACGCGCGGGCTCGGGCCATGGCGGTACGACGAGCGCCGGCTGAGTCCCGATCGTATAGCCCACGCGGCCCCGGCTACTGACGATGGCATCGAGTAGCGGGTCGAACGCCGCCAGACTTATCGTCAGCCGGTTCGTCGCCGGATTGAAGCTTGCCGGTGCCTGCCGGGTCAATGAGCTGGTCCAAACCATGAGAAACGGCGCGGCGCCTGTTGCGGCGCGGGCAATGCTAATTCCCCGGGTCGCTCGCGTGCATTGGATCCACAATTGCGGATTGCCCGCGGCATCCTGAAAGCGCGCTTCGGTCCCGGCAGTCGTCGGCGCGTACACCCAATTTCCCGCGATAGGCTGGATTGTCGACAGATCCTGCGCGGCGAGGGGCGACGCTGTGGCAAGCGCGACTGCGGCAGCAAACGTTTTGGTCATGCGGTCAGCGATTGAGGCGATCGACCTTCGCCTGCAAGGCCGCGAGCTCGGCTTTCAACTGATCGACGTCACTGTTCGCCGATGGCGCCTCCGCCTTGGCCTTGGGCTTGCCGCCGAAGGCCGACGCAGCGTCCTCGAAAATCGCCATGTTGCGCTTCGCGAGATCCGCGAAGACGTTGCCGCTGAAGGCGTCTTTAACCGCGCTCTGGTTGCGCTGGAATGCGTCCATCGCCGCTTCCAGATACGACGGCACGAAGTTCTGCATCGAGTTGCCGTAAAGGCCGATCAGTTGCTTGAGGAAGTTGGTCGGCAGCATCGTACTTCCGCGCGCTTCCTCGTCGACGATGATCTGCGTCAGCACTGAGCGAGTGATATCCTCGCCGCTCTTCGCGTCGACCACTTCGAATTCCCGGCCCTCGCGAACCATTTGCGCGAGGCGGTCGAGCGTGATGTATGTCGAGCTCTCGGTGTCGTAGAGACGCCGGTTCGCATATTTCTTGATCGTTACCTTGCCCGATGCCTTGGTCATGAACAGCTCTCCAGACGCGAGACGCGGCTTACTACCGCAACAGTGTGCACTGCAACATGAACCGGTGACGCACCGTGCACCGCGGCCGTTGCCGCTGTTCCTCGACCTTGTCCGCCAAGTGTCGATGCGCGATCCGGAACTGGGCGCCGACGCACTCGCGGGATTGCGCGCCTATGAGCATTCACCCCGGCGCGATCGCCCTGCGGCAGGAGCGGAGCTCGCGCGCGTTCACGGTGCAACGCTCCGCGATCACGGCGGCGACGGTCTGCCGGTCGTGCTGTTGCCGTCGCTGATCAATCCGCCCCGCATTCTCGACCTCGACGAGGAAGTGTCGCTGACCGGCGCGATCGCGGGGATGAGCCGCCGCGTAATGCTGCTCGATTGGGGGGTCGCAAGCGAGCGAAAGGAACTCAGCGTCGCGGGCCACATCGAACAATTGCTGCTGCCATTGCTGCGCAGCATCGGCGAACCCGTGTCGCTGGTCGGCTATTGCCTCGGCGGCACGATGGCGATCGCCGCCGCTGAATTGATGGAAGTCGAACGCGTCGCGACGCTTGCCGCGCCATGGCACTTCGCGCGCTATCCTGATGAGTCGAAGCAGGCGCTGCAGGACATGTGGCGCCATTCGCAAGCGGCGGCCCGAGCCCTCGGCGCATTGCCGATGGAGGTTCTGCAGGCGGCTTTCTGGTCGCTCGACCCGGAACGGACTGTACGCAAGTTCGCCGAGTTCGGTCGGCTTGATCCAGCCAGCGCGAACGCACGCCGTTTCGTCGAGCTGGAGGAGTGGGCCAATGAGGGTGAGCCCCTGCCCTACCCCGCCGCTCAGGAACTGGTTGAAGGCCTGTTCAGCGACGACTTGCCGGGAAGTGGGAGGTGGCAGGTCGCCGGCCATACCGTGTCTGGCCAACCCGACGTGCCGACGGTCCATTTGACCGCCGACCGCGACCTCATCGCGCCGCCGCAAACCGCCGCAACCGGTCCAAACGTTGTCATCCCGTCCGGTCATGTCGGCATGATCGTCGGCTCAGCCCGCCAGCGCCTCCACGAAGAACTCCGCGAATTCCTGACGCCTTGCCGCTAGGCCCAGGCCTCGCTAAGCCGCGCCGCGAAGCACCCGTAGCTCAGCTGGATAGAGCGCTGCCCTCCGAAGGCAGAGGTCACAGGTTCGAATCCTGTCGGGTGCGCCACTCCCGTGCAAAACTGGGCACCTTCGTGCCACCGCTTGCAGCCGTCGCTATTACGGCTCTTTCCAAGGCTTTCCGCGAGCCTCCGATATGGACCTTGTCAGTTTCGACCGTCACCTCATCGATGAGTAGACGTGTGTAGGCTTGGCGCAGAGCTGGATTGTCCGCCCGAAGACCATCTCTAAGCAGCTTGCCGAACCGCCCAATTACATCAGGCGTAATGCGACGCTGGCTGGAGGTGAGCTGTCGCTCCAGCGACGTGATGTCCGCTGTGAGAGCCGCGATACGCTGACGATGATGGGTCAAGCGCTCGGCGAAGTCCCGGTCGCCAGGTGACGCTAGGCCGGACTCCACCAGTTCATAAAGCCGGTTCAGCGCACCCTCGCTGTTCGTCCTGGCACCGCGGAGCAACGCCAGCTCCTCACGTCTGCGCTTGTCAGACTCGTCGCTCTTCTCCAGAAATGCCGTCAGCAGCTCAGGAAGCCGCTCGGGTGCCAATACTCGTGTTTTGTCTTTATGACCTTACGCGATCTGCAGTGAACCTTTGCGATTGCGGCTTCGGCGCATGGCCACTCCGATCCCGCCGAACCCGAGGAGCATCATGGCCCACGTCGCCGGCTCGGGAACCGCGCGAACGAGTTCAGCTGACGCTACCGGTAGCACGGTCAGATAGCCGTTAGTGCCGTTGACCTCACCCGGCGTTCCCGCACCCGGGCCCGCAGGGACCGTCAATCCGTGGAGGACGATCTCGCGTAAGCTAAGTTCATCAAGATTGGGGCCGAGCAAGCTCATAATGTTGAAACCGGCACCGTAGATGGTGGGATCGAGCAAATTAAACGTTCGATTGAAGTCGACCACGCCGTCCATGTTGGGGTCGGTGTTCATGAAATCGACGAGGATCGGCCCATAGGTTACTTGGCCCTCGGCAAGCTCGACGTAGCCATCGCGGTCCGTGTCCTGGGCGAGGGTCGGCGTTGTTGAGTCCAAAGGCATGCCATTCGCGTCGACACGACCATGAATGTGCCCGACATGGACGCCGCCGGGTTCAAGACCCATCACATGGATCATGACGTTGAGTGTTTTTGCATTTGCGTCGAGGGTTAGCGTGGTTGTTCCGCTCGCGCTGCTCCCGTTGAGTGCCGTAAAGGTCCCCGTATAGACCTGCGCCGAGGCGATTTGCGGGGTTGCCGCTGCAGCAAGAACGCACGCGATTGCTGCCGGACGCGTAAGCGCGCCCTTCAAGCTGTTCATCATTAAGATGTTCCTTCCCTGCCTCGCAAACGCGCAGCAAGATACGAGGCGCCGAGGTTACGCCGCTGCTGCAAAGCTTTGATCTGGAACAGTTTTGCGATGGTTAACGAAAATTAATCGAGGAAGTTCCGGGTGATGCGGACATGTCCGTCAATCGGATGCATTTCTTCAGAACTTCGCCTGCGACTGGTGAACTGAACCACCGGTGTCAGTGTCTGCTTTCCACCCAGAGCTGGCAATAGCGCTGACCCGGTCCAGGTGAGCCAAATTGAGTGAATCGCCCTCCCCGCTTACGCCAGAGAGAAAAAGGGTGAGCCAAAACCGGCATAAAAAGCACGCGGGCGAGGCGCGGGGACAAGCGCGCCGCGCGACACGCGCGAGCTTGAGTGAAATCGAGTGAATCGCCCTCCCCTCTCGTCACAGAGGGGAGACAGGTGAGTGAAAACCGACACGAAAAGCACGCGGGCGAGGCGCGGGGCTAAGCGCGGCGCGACACGCTCGACCTTGAGTGAAATCGAGTGGATCCCTCTGCCCTCTAATCGCAGAGAGGAAGCAGTTGAGTGAAAACCGATATGAAAAGTAGGCGGGCGAGGCGCGGGGCTAAGCGCGGCGCGGGTTGGTCATTGGCCTCGGCTAATGTCAGCTTTCGACCCTTTGCCGACATTAGACATGATGGAAAAATGACCGCACCAGCCGGGGATCGGTCGTAATGAGCCGAGCGTCAGACGCTTATCGCGAGCAATCTCAATTGCGCCGCTAACTGGCTGATCGCATCAAAGACATTGAAACAATCGCTAATTTGCTCGACGTCGCTAATCAGTATGACAACTCCGACGAGGCTGCAAAAAGAAAGGACGCAGGTTTGTAATGGCCGAGTTAAGTGTCACAGGTCGGTTGATCAGATTGATAAAATGGCAATCAACGTGCCGCTGATGGTGGCATTTTCGTGTCACGATCGTCGTGACCAATTATAAAGGATGCGCTGAGATTACGCGCAATCTGTTCGATTCGGTCCATCGAGGCTAACGAGTCAGCTCGGCTCGTATTGATTTTCGGCACGCCATGGATCCGAATTTGCTCTCGGAAGTGCCACAGGTCGCCGGTGAGAATGACTGACCCGGATGACAATTTGATCAACAAGGAATGATGTCCCGGCGTGTGCCCGGGCGTAGCGAGCATGATGACGCGGCCATCGCCGAATATATCTCGGTCGCCGACGACGCCGTCGACTTTCGCACCCCCGGTCAGCCATGGCCCGAATTCCGACCGCTCGAGGTTGAAGGCGGCTGCGGTGCTTCTGACGACCTCAAGGTCTTGTTGACCGATCATGAGCGTCGCCCAAGGTAAAGTCGCAAGCTGACCGCTATGATCGGAATGATAATGGCTGAGCGCGACTAGCTTCACCTGTCGGGGGTCGACCTTCATCGCCGAAAGCTGAGCAAGGATCGTCTTTGACAAGATCGCGCGGCCGCCGCCGACGCTGCGCCGTCCCGCACCCAGCCGAGACAGTGGCAGGCCCGCGTCCCAGAGCAGGAAGCGATCTCCGTCCCTGATCAGGTAGCAACTGACCACGACAGTCTTGTGCACGCCGGCAAGGGCGAAGCTGTCGTTCAGGAAATCAGCATCGGGGATATCGACCGAACCGCAATCCAGTCGCCACAACTCCAAACGGTTCGGCGTAGCCGCGAGGGCTTGAGGCCACGCCAACAAGGCCGCCAATGCAACCGCTCCCCACACGTGGCGGAACGCGTAGTGAAGCCGTTTCATGCCGATCTTCTTATTCTCTCCCGGTTCCTGCTGGCCCCGCCGGCGGCGCCGCTGACTTTGCCTGCGGATTCACCGCAGGTGTCGTCAGCGGCAAGGTCGCACCGCGATGGCAGGTGAAACATGATACTTTGATCGCTCCGTGGGCAGGCACGCCAAAATCCCGCTGATTGATGCCCTGGACCATTGCGAGCATTTTTCTTGCGATGCGCTTTTCGGGGTTTGCGTCGGAAGCGAAGTTTAGTCCGGTTGCCGGTTGAGAATTCTCGACATGACAGAATGAGCATTTCACGCCGAGCGCTTGCGTAAAGGACCGCATGTTGGCCATGAGCTCAGGACGCGGAATATCCTTGGGGAAGAACTGCAAATTGCTCGGCGCCGGCATCTCAGGTGCGCGGGAGGGCGCGGGGCTCTGCGCGTTGGCAACAGAAAGGCCGAATGCCGCAGTAGCCGCCATCAGGGCCAATTTCGGCAAGTCGAGGTGCGTCATTAACCTTCTCCCTCTCTACAGTGCGGGACGTTCTTGGCCGGCGCCGTCACAAACTTGGTGCCGCAGTCGCCAAAAATAGACGAAGGGATCGGCCGGGCCGCCGCGGCCGTGGCGCTGAATGAGCCCCTCTTCGAGCAATTCGGCGCAAACGCGCGCAACTTGTCCGGGGTATGCGGCCGACCCGTAAATTGCCTTGGCGACATCGGTCTGCGTCAACCCGGGTTGAGCATAAATCACCTCGCAGACTGCGGACCTCAGCGAACGTTTCACGATGGCGCATCTTTCTTGTCCGGTTGCCAGTGAGCGAGCGCGCGGGCGAGCATCCTTTCCCTGTCCGCCTCCAGCCCCGTGAAGATCTCGAACGCTGCCGCTGCTTGGAAAACCACCATCGCGATCCCGTCCACGGTTCGGCAGCCGATTTGGCGCGCTTCACGAAGAAGTTCGGTCTGCAAGGGAAAGTAGATGATATCCGCGACCCACGCTTCTTCCCGAAGCCATTCGGCCGGAATTGGCAGTCCGTCGTGACCAACCATTCCAACGGGGCTGGCATTCACGATGCCGTCAGCTGTCTGGACGGCGCTACGGAGATTCTGGACGACCGCAATTTGCGCGTCGAAATTTTCTCGCAGGCGCGCGGCTAACGCGTCCGCCTTCGCCGCATCAACATCGTGGATTTCGAGGTGCATCGTGCCTTGCTGCAAGAGCGCAAAGGCGGTTGCCGCCCCCGCTCCGCCCGCACCGATCTGAACAACCTGGCGAACACTCGCCCCGGTCAGCCCCCTTCGCAGACCTTCCGCAAAACCCGCGCAATCGGTGTTGTAACCGATTGAACGGCCATCGTGGAAAGCGACGGTATTCACCGCGCCGATCATCGCTGCTTCCGCACTGAGTTCATCCAGCAGCGGAATAATGGCCTGCTTGAAAGGATGCGTGACGTTGAGGCCGGAAAAGCCTGTCAGGATGGCTGCATCCAGCAGCGGCTTAAGGCCCGCGATGCCCCTCCCCGCCAGATCAAACAGGGAATAGATGAGGCGCGCGGAATGGGCGTCGGCTTCGCCTTCATGGAGCCAAGGCGATCGTGAACTTCCTATCCCTTCACCCACCAGTCCTGTGAGGAAACGATCGCGCGGGGCATGATGAGTTTGCAAGTCAGGCACTAGCGGGTTTGAGCCCGGCCGGTTGGCCGGGCCCACCTCCAACTACCAGCGCGACCGCAGGCCGACACTAACAACACGGCCCAGCGGATTCCCGGAGAACGGATCGTACCCGCCGTTCGTATTGTTATAGAACGGCGGCTTCTTGTTGCCGATGTTCACGACGTCCAGATAGATCGTCGCTTTCGGCAAGAACGTCAGCCGGTCTCCCGGAAGTTTGAAATCGATGTGGCCGTCAAAGGTCGTAAACGCCTTCACCGGGTCGCCACCGCTCGGCACACCACCGGTGATTACTACCGGGTTGATCGCGTTGCCGCTCCAGTTCTTATATTTTCCGGTGTGATTGACGTAGAGCACGCCGCGGACCGGCCCCACGTCGACCCCGACGTTACCGCGCAAATCAAGCTTGATCGATGGGAACGTCGTGTTGAAGCCGGTAGTGTTCAGAACGCTGAACTTGGGACCTGACCCGAAGCTCTGGTCAAACTTCGTTTTGTAGGAAACCGACAGGTCAACATCGACGCCACCCCAACGCGTATTGTGCCGGTAATAAGCTTCGCCATCGATGCCTTCGGCCGTCAGGTTGAGCACGTTCCCTTGCTGGAAACTGTAGACGTAATAGTAGGTCCCGGTGATCGTTGTCGCGATCGGCCGACCCGCGAGCAGGGCCTGGAGCGCTGGCGACGAGCCGGTCACGCCGCCGGGGAACAGCGTCAGTCGTGACGGATCACCAAGCACCGCGAAGGCTGCCTGGGGCGCCGTGATCCCACCCTTGATTTCGTTATGCCACCAGGTGGCGCTCAGTCGAAGTCCGTGCAGCAGCGACGGAAGGATGTCGCCACCGAGAGACCACGTCCGTCCCTTCTGCGGCTGCAACGCGGCGTTGCCGCCATTGAGCTGCAGTCCGCGGATGGCGGCAGTACCGATGGTGCATGTAGTCGTATTGCAGACCACACCCGGAATGCTGGTGACACTGGGGTAGGTAGCGATCGGAACGGCCAGGTTGGTCGGGCCATTGGCGACGTTCGTTTCCGCCGTCGTTCCGAGACTGTCGGCGCCGTAACTCGTCAGGGCCGGGGCAACGAATGACTTCGCCCAGCTGCCGCGGAGCCGCACCCCGCGAACGACTTCCCAGTTCGCGCCGATCTTGGGATTCTTCGTCGATCCAAAGTCGCTGTACTTGTCGTACCGACCAGCAAGATTGAGATCCAGGCTGTAAACGCCCGGCACGTGCATGTCGGCGTTGATGACCGGGATGTAGACCTCCGCGAAGGCAGACTTCGTGTTCCGCTTGTAATCGAGGTGCAGGTAGGTCGAATTGGTGCTGGCGCGACCGAGCCCGTTAGGACCCGTGCGCGTCTGACCGATGGTGTAGTGCATATATTCGCCGCCGACGGCGAGCTTCAGCATTCCCGCCGGCAATTGCAGAACATCGCCGTTCACTTGTGCGCGGAATTGCTCGAAACCTTGCTTGGTATCCTGGTCCACGGTCGAGTCCGTCAGCGCCTGACGGATCGTCGCCGAGGTCAGATTGGCGCCGCCAAGGCGCCAGACATCCAAAGCGTTTGCCGCGGTAAGCGGGCTGGCGGTAACTGACTGGCCCGAAGGCAAGGAAACCGGGCCGCCGTTCAAGGCGAGGACAGCGCAGCTTGTGCAAAGCCGACCGACGTCGCGAGAAATGCTGTCACTTTCCCCGATGACAAGTCCGGCGCTCGCCCGCCAATTCTCCGAGAATTTATATTCGGCGTGCGGGTAAACGTACCAGATCTTCTCGCCGGCGCGGTTGTAGGCGCCCGGGCCGAGCAATTGATCACCGGAAAAGCGAACGGTGTACGATGTGGCCGTCGTTCCCGGCACGGTGACGAAGAATGGATTGATGCTCGCGCCCGCTGGCGGCGTGCTGCCAGGGCCGTAAACGGTGGTCTGGACCGCGGTGCCGCCGGACGCCCGCGACGTGCGCGTGTAGTCCGTCAGGTTGGAGTAGACGAAGTCGACGCCAACCGTGAGACTGTCGCCGACCTGTTGCTCTCCCTTGAGCAGGAAGTTGTTTCGCTTTTCGTCAGGCAGCAGGTCCGAATATTGGTTCACGTCGCAAAAGGCGTTGGCCTGGGCATTCGACACCGGATTGCCGTACGTGGTGCCGTCAGACCGATATACCGTCGAACCAATTTGAATCGTCGCCGGATCGCAATTGAAGCTGCCGAGGTTGGCGCGATTTTGCGCAGTGACGGAGCTCAAATCGATTCCGGCTGCCTGAGCTTCGTCGGCGTTGAACGCGTCGAGGTAACTACGTGACCGGTAAGCAAGCGCGCTGCGATGCGAATAGTTGTAAGCCCCAAGGAGCCACCCGCTGTCCCAAGTGCGGCCGGCAACAATGCCGCCCTGCTGGGTACGATAATTTTTCGCGAAACCGACCTGCCCGCTGACTTCCACTCCGTTGAAACGGCGTCGCGTGATGAAGTTGATAACGCCGGCGACCGCATCGGACCCGTAAACCGATGATGCGCCGTCGGGGAGGACCTCGACGCGCTCGATGGCGTTCGGCGGAATGATATTCGGATCGGCCAGAGCGTGGTTGACGCCCGCCAGAGGAAAGCGGTGGCCGTCGATGATGATCAACGTCGAATTGCTCGCGCTCGCGCCAAGGCCGTGAATTGTCGGCGCATTGGTGCCGGACGCATCCGCGGAACCGAACGCACCCTGGCCGGCGCTACCAAGGCCGACCACGGCCGGCACCGTTTTCAAGATCTGCTGGACGGTTTGCACGCCAGTTTGCTCGATCGCCTGGCGCCCAACGCTGATCAGATTTGAACCGACAGGCGCCACGCCGCGGATGCTCGTTCCGGTAATGACGATCGCATCGGTGGGCGCATTGGTCTGGGCAGCTGCTGCGGGCGCGGCCGTCTGCGCCGCCTCGACAGCGTCGCTGGACTGTTCGGGGGCTCGGTCGCCGGCGGTCGCAGGACGTACGCCGCTGCTCGTGGGGGACGCTGATGGTACCGGCGGCGGGGGTGCAATCGTGGCCTGTGCAAATGCCGGTGTGGAAAATGCAAAGGCGAGCGAGATGACGGAGCACCCGCATGCCAGGGCATGGTTCAATTTTTTCACAAGTCCCTCCTGTAAAACGAATTCACTGACCGGCGCTCAAACCCCCTCGAGTTCGACCCGGCGAACGTCACCGACGATGAAAATGTAGGCCCCGGCGCCCACCAGGCCGAGCACGCCAATGTAGGCGAGCGCGCCGTAGAAGGAGCCGGTGTTCTGGACGACGAGACCGACGACGATCGGCGTGATGATGCCCGCAAGATTGGCGCACAAGTTGAACACGCCGCCCGTCAGTCCGATCATGGAACGAGGCGCCACGTCGGAGATCAGCGTCCAGCCGAGATTGACCATGCCTTGGCCGAAAAAGGCGATCGACATAATCGCGATAACGACATTGTTGTCGGTCACGTAATTGGCCGCGATCATTGTCGAACACATCAGCAGTCCGGCCACAATCGGTAGCTTGCGTCCAAGCGTTGCCGAGCCTGTGCTGCGAATGATTTTGTCGGAAACGAAACCGCCAAAAAGCACGCCGATGGACGCCGCGATATAGGGCAAGGATGCCGCAAAGCCGGACTTGATCCAGTCCATGTGCCGCTCTTCGGCGAGATAACTGGGAAACCAGGTCAAAAAGAAAACGAGCGTCGAATTTCCGCAAAACTGGCCGATGGACGCCCCGAGGATCTGCCGCTTCGACAAAAGCTTCATGATGTTGGCCAGCGTGAAGGGAACGCGGTTTACGCTCTCGGTCAGCCCTCCGCCCTCCGTGATGACCCGGTGCTCCGCTTCGCTAAGGCGCCGGCTGTGCTGCGGATCGCGGTAGAGCGCCCAGAAGACGACCCCGTAGAGCGCGCCCAATCCGCCCACGATAAAGAATAGCGAACGCCATCCCCAGCTGGCGACGATCCATACCAGCACCGGGAGCATGAAGCCGACGCCGACATACTGCCCGACGGAATAGACCCCGGTCGCGCGCGCCCGTTCGGTCTGCGGAAACCAGTTGTTGAGAATGCGGCTGTTCGACGGATAGCAGGGCGCCTCCGCAAGCCCGAGTGCCAGGCGCATCGAGAACAATCCGGCGACGCTCGACATGAGTCCGTGGGCGAAAGTCGCGAGGCTCCAGAGGATCAAGCTGCCGGCATAAGTGAGCCGAACACCCAATCGATCAAGCAAGGCTCCGCCGGGGATCTGCGCGAACGCATATGTCCAGGAAAAGGCGGAAAAGATGAAGCCCATCGTCGCCGCGGAAATGTGCAGCTCATCGGCCATGGCGGGCTTCGCCACACTCATCACCGACCGGTCCAGGTAATTGAGCATGGTGGCGATCGTGACGAGCGCGAGAACAATCAAGCGAACGCGAGATTTCCCGTCGGGCCGAGACCTCTGTGCATCACCAGAAACAGCTGTCACAGGCAATCAACCCGAAGCTGATGCAGGCGCGATGCGGTCGCGTTTGCACACGCCGGCTCGGCGCGCTCACTACGATCCAAAGTCTCTCTCCCCATGCGACGAAACTCTCATTCCGCCACGAATCGACCATATCCCGATTCATCGGTCGTGCAACGAAAATGTAGAACAAAAAACGTAATCAGCGGCTGACGGAGTTGAGCTGTTGCAAGGCAAGCACAGGCCCGCGAGCAGACGCTCTCCAGCTTCAAATTGATTTGCGCTACACCAAGCAGACTTCGGTCAACTCTGTCGTCACGTCGTGACGTGAGTGACCTTTTGTCCTGGCGAGTAGATATCCATGATGTTCCAGTGACCAGTAGTCGGCACCGGAGCATTCTCCATGACGACGTCCAGGACGACCGGACGGTTGCTTGCGATTGCCTGCTGGAGCGCCGGTCTGAATTGATCAGCGCTTTCGATGGTGACGCCTTCGACCCCGTACGCCCTGGCCATTGCCGCGAAGTCCGCCGAATAAGGACAGCCGTCCTTCTCGAATACCGTGCCCAACGTCGTGCCGAAATGCGCCTTCTGAAGCCCGGCGATGGTACCGAATGCACGATTGTTCATGACCACCCAGACAACAGGGATGTCTTCTTCAAAGGCGGTCGCGAGCAACGAAGGATTCTGCCCGAAACCGCCATCCCCGACGAGTGACACGACGACGCGATCGGGGGCTGCGATCTTCGCGCCCAGTGCCGCCGGCGCACCGAAGCCCATTGTCGCATAGCCGCCGGGTGTAAGGATTGATCCCGGGGTGTAGATCGGAAACTGCTGGCCCACGCCGTTCTTGTTCCAGCCGACGTCGGTCGTGATGATCGCGTCGCGCGGAAGCACAGCGCGCGCGTCGGCCAGGATTCGCTCGGGACGCATTGGGAACTGATCGCTGCAAGAAGCCTCGTCGTTGGTCGCCGCAAATTCCCGCCGGTACCGCTGAATTGAATCACGCAGTTCAGGATTGTCGCGTCCAGCCGGATACAGCTGGCGGGCCGCACGATTGAGCGCGATAAGCGCCTGCTTCAAATCCGCGATCGCGCCGATCGTAGCCGGATAGTTGCGGCCGATTTCTGACGGATCGATGTCGATGTGGATCAGCTTCGTTCGCGGAATGTCGAACGTATAGTCGCTCTCCCATGAACTGCTGTCCGCTTCCTTGAAGCTGGTGCCGAGGCCGAGCAGGACATCGGCATTGCGGCAGGCGTCGTTCACGAACTGCGTGCCCCAGAAACCGGTCATGCCAAGCGTCATCGGATGATCGTCGGGGATTGCGCCTTTGCCCATCAGAGAATGCGCGACAGGCATGCCCATATGGTCGGCAAACGCCGCGAGTTCTTCGCTTGCGTCAGCGATCAGGACTCCGCCGCCGGCGTAGATGACCGGCCGCTCCGCATCGCCAAGCGCCACAACGATCCGCTTGGCAATTTCCTCGTCGAGAGCTGGCTTCGCGACTTCGGTCGTGTGAGGCTTCACACGTTCGAAGAGGTCGACGTCAATCTCCGCGGAGAAGATGTCCATCGGCACGGACACGAGGACGGGTCCCGGGCGCCCGCTCTCGGCGAGCTGAAAGGCTTTGGCGACAATCTCGGGGAGGAGGTCTGGCCGATCCACCCGCCAGGCTCGCTTCACGAACGGACGGTAAACTTCCCATTGCGCGGCGTCGGCGTGCAGGTTGATTTCTTGGTGCGGATGCTTGCCATAATAGTGGCTAGGGACATCGCCCGCGATAACCACCATGGGGATGGAATCGAGCGCCGCATTGGCAACGCCTGTCGCAGCATTGGTGAGACCCGGACCGAGGTGTGACAGGACAACCGCGGCTTTTTTCTTGATGCGCGCGTAGCCATCTGCCGCATGTGCCGCGATCTGTTCGTGGCGGACATTGATGAACTTGATCGGGCTGTTGGTCAGCGCGGTGAGGACAGCAATATTCGTGTGACCGCAAAGTCCGAAAATATGTTCGACGCCGCGGTGCTCGAGATATCTGACTAGTTGATGGGAGACGAGGTCCTTCATGATTTGCTCCGTCCGGCCGCCGAAGCGGTTTTCGAGGATTCGAGCGACCGACGCTGCGGGCCCGTGTAAGTGAATGGAATGTTCTTCGGCATCGGGCCTTTGATCCGGCCACCTTGCTGCATCTGCTCCCAGGCGTGAGATAGAATGCCGACCGATCGCGAAAGGATGAACAGGCCGCGGCCCATTGCCGGCTCAAACCCCAGCTCGCTGAAGATGACCGCTGTCGAGCCATCGATGTTCATCGGAATCGGCTTGCCCTTGTGGCGGGTCAGGACCGCTTCGACGGCGCGGCCAATCGCAATGTACTCGCCGGTGATTTCTCCGGCATCCGCCAGATCCTGGACCATTGCGAGCAAAGGCTCGGTCCGCGGATCGACGGGATGCCAGCGGTGCCCGAAGCCGCCGACGATCTTGCCGTGCTGCTCCCGATATTCCGGAAGGGCTGCTTCGACTGCCGACTCAAGGTCACTACCGGTGGTCATGTGCGACCGGATGATCTGGTAGAATTCCATGCATTGCTGACCGGCACCGCCGTGCACGTCCGCGAGCACGTTGATTGCCGAAGCCATGGCGTTGTTCAGCTCCGCGCCGCAACTGATGGCCATTCGCGAGATCGCGATCGACGGCGCGTGCGGACCGTGGTCCACCGAGGCCACCAACGCGGCTTCGAGCAACCTTGCCTGCCCCGGGGTCGGCAGATCGCCGCGAACCATCAGCCAGATCATCTGCGGAAAGCTGATCGCACCAATCAAGTCCTGGACCGGGTATCCGCGAATATCGATTTCGCCGGGATGGATGTCGATGATCGACGTGCTCCACCACCGCTCGGCGCCCGCGACGATGTCTTCCGCCGTATCGCTCATATCGCAGAAACCTTCCGAAGTTCGGCGATCTCCTCGGACGAGTAACCAACCTCGCCGAGGAGTTCGTCAGTATGTTCGCCGAGGCGTGGCGGTGCCGAATGAATCCTGCGCGTTTGGTCGGCCAGCCGATAACCGGCCGTCACAAGCGACAGCGGTCTGCCCAGGACCTCAAAATCTTCGAGCTGCTCGACCAACGCGCGCGACCTGATCTGCTCCAGATCAAGTGCAGACGGCACGTCCAGCACGCGGCCCGCCGGAACACCCGCCGCATTGAGAATCGTCTCCCAATCGGCGGCGGACCGCGTTCGAAGACTATCTGCGATCTCCGCCGTGAGCGCCGCGCGATTGCGCTTGCGTTCCTCGCGGTGAGCAAAACGCGGATCTTCAACCAGTTCGGCACGGTCGAGAAGGCTCATCAGCGTCACGAACTGTTCCTGCTTGTTTGCGGCGATATTAAGCAGACCGTCGGCGGTCTCGAACGCGCCCGAAGGCGCGGCGGTGAAATTGTCGTTCCCCATCGGCACGGGTCGTTGACCGGCGATGAGATAATTGGAGACGACCCAGCCCATGGTGGCGAGCGTGGAGTCGAGCATCGACACGTCGATGAAGGCGCCCTCCCCAGTTCTGCCCTGCCGAACCAGCGCGCTGGCGATGGCGAAAGCCGCGGTAATGCCTCCGATGCTGTCACACACGGGATAGCCGACACGCAGCGGCGCACTTTCCTCATCGCCCGTAATGCTCATGACGCCCGAAAGGCCTTGAACAATCTGATCGTAAGCCGGGGCGGCGCGCATTGGGCCTTCCTGCCCAAAGCCGGAGATTGCGCAGTAGACCAGCTTGGGGCTGACTGCTTTCAATTCTTCATAGCTGACGCCGAGCCTGGCCATCACCCCGGGCCGGAAATTCTCGACAAGGACGTCCGCCGTTTCCACTAGGCGGCGGAATGCGACTTTGCCTTCGTCGGCCTTCAGGTTGATCGTCACCGATTTCTTGTTGGCATTTTGCGCGAGGAAAGACGCGCCCATCAGCTCCGCGCTGAGTTTAGGTGAAGCCCCGAGTTGCCGTGCAAGGTCGCCCGTTCCCGGAGTCTCGACCTTAATGACCTCCGCGCCCAGCAGTGCCAGCTGATAGGCGCAAAACGGCCCGGCCAGGACATTGGTCAGATCTAGAACGCGCACCCCCTCAAGCATCGTCAGCGCCTGATAAACGGGTTCGGCACGTCGAGATCGCTCGACAGCCAGACGGTCTTGACGTCCAAATAATCCTTAATCGCGTCGGGGCCGGATTCACGGCCGATACCCGAGCGTTTGAATCCCCCGAAGGGGGATGTGAAACTCGTTGCGCGATAGTTGTTTACGTAAATCGTTCCGGCTTTGAGGCGGTCCGTGACGTACATCGTGCGCTTTAGGCTTTGCGTCCACACGCCGGCCGCGAGCCCGTATGCGATGTCATTGCCGATGCGCACTGCATCTTCCTCATCGGTGAACCGAATGACCGATAAGACCGGACCGAAGATTTCCTCCTGCGCCACCCGCATGCTGTTTTCGACGCCGGTGAAGATCGTCGGTTCGATGAATTGGCCGGAACCGATTTCCGACCGCGCCTTGCCTCCATAGGCAAGCGTCGCACCTTCCTGCTTCGCAAGCTCAATGTACGACATGATTTTGTCGAACTGCGGCTTCGTGGCGACGGGCCCGATCTGCGTCGTCAGATCCGCGGGGTCTCCGATCTTCGCATCGCTGATGAAGTCGATCAGGCGCCGCACGACTTCATCGTGAATGCTATCCTGTACGAGGAGGCGCGATCCGGCCTGACAGGTCTGGCCCGTGGCAGCGAAGATGCCGGAAACGATGCCCTTTACGGCCTGATCGAGGTCAGCATCG
The DNA here is from genome assembly GCF_030866745.1 of Sphingomonas flavescens. Taxonomy (NCBI): domain Bacteria; kingdom Pseudomonadati; phylum Pseudomonadota; class Alphaproteobacteria; order Sphingomonadales; family Sphingomonadaceae; genus Sphingomonas; species Sphingomonas flavescens. The sequence continues at coordinate 827,916 of NZ_CP133016.1, forward strand.
TCAAAGACAATGTTCGGCGACTTGCCGCCGAGCTCCAACGTCACGGTCTTCAGGCCGCGCGCGGCAGCCTCGTAGATTTTCTGACCCGCAACTTCGCCGCCAGTGAAGCCGATGTGAGCGACGCCGGGATGCGCAACGAGCGGCTCGCCGACTTCCTGTCCGAGCCCCGTTATGACGTTGATCACCCCTGGCGGGATTCCCGCGTCGGTAGCGATCGCGGCGAGTTCGATCATCGATGCGGACGTAAATTCGGAGGGCTTGATCACCGCGGTGCAGCCAGCGGCCAGCGCAGGCGCCAGCTTCCAGCTCGTCAGTGTAAGCGGCGAATTCCAGGGAGTGATGATCGCCACCACGCCTTTGGGCTCGAAGACAGTGTAAGCGAACACCCCGTCCTTGTCCGTCGGGATGACGGCGCTTTGGACCTTGTCCGCAAGGCCCGCGTAATAATGAAAATAGTCACCGAGATAGCGAACCTGCGCGTTCACCTCAGCAGCAAGCTTGCCGTTATCTCGCCGTTCGATTTCAGCCAGCCGGTCGGCATTGGCCACGATCGCGTCAGCGAACTTGCGCAGCACCTTTCCCCGCTGCGAGGGCCGCAGCCGTGACCACGACGCGAAGGCCTCCTTCGATGAAGCGACCGCCGCGTCTACGTCGGCGGAAGTGCAGCGCGCAATTTGCGCCCAATCCTTGCCGGTAAAGGGGTCCTGCGTAGCGAAATACTCGCCGCTGGCGGGCGCCTCTTCGCGACCGTCGATGTAGGCACCATATTGCCGCGACGCAGCCCCATGCGTCGCGCCATCGACGCCCGTTGGCGAGTTAACCGTTGCTGACATTCTCTCCCTCACCCCTACGGATATTGTAGTACATTATTTCTGTCGAGTCGGAATTTTGCTTTTTAGGCGGCGTGTGCGGAATTCTCGACACAAACCCGGCGGGTTCATAAAGCAGGAAGATATGGCCACTTCTCGCGTGCAAGGCAGCCGTCCCCGGAAAATCACCCGGCGTCCGACTGAGGAACTGAAGACCCGGCTCCATCAGTCGCTCGCGCGCGACCTCGGCTCGAAAATTCTGTCCGGTGAATACTCGCCCGGCGAGAGTTTGCCCGGTGAAATCGCTGCGAGCCAGCAACACCAAGTGTCACGCAACGCCTATCGCGAAGCCGTGCGAATTTTGGCCGCAAAAGGACTGGTCGAAAGTCGGCAAAAGGCTGGAACGCTGGTGACCGAGCGGAGCCGCTGGAACCTGCTCGACCCGGACGTTTTGGATTGGGCGTTATCGAATGATCCGACGCCCGAGTTTCGTGCCGCCCTGTACGAACTACGCGCGATTGTGGAACCGGCCGCGGCGTCCCTTGCTGCGCTGCGGCGGAGCGATCAGGACCTTGCCGCAATGGCCAGCGCGCTGGAGGAAATGCGAGTCAACGAACCCGATAGCCCAAGCGCGGAACAGGCGGACGAACGCTTTCACGCCGCGCTGTTCACGGCGGCTGGAAACGACGTCCTAAGCCGTCTCGCAAGCATCATTGCCGCTTCGGTGAAGTTCATTGCCGAATATAAGCGGGAGCAGCACATCGACCGCGACACGTGGCCAGACCACAAAGCCATCTTCGACGCCGTTAAGGCGCGTCGGTCTGGCCAGGCGCACAATGCGATGGAACGCCTGATCGCGCATGCCCGCGAGGACACTGAAACTGCCGATTCGATCAGGCCGAAGCGTGTGAGGAAGTAGCTCTATTTGGCGCCGTAATGGGCCACGAGAAATTGCTGAATCCGCTTGTTGTCTTCAGGCGTGATCTGCATTCCGTGATCGATCATCCGATCCATGGTTTCAGCCCAATCGGATGCATTCTTATTCGCGGCGGTGACCTGATCGACCGCATGGCATGACGAACAGTGCTTTTCGAGCAGCGACGTGTCGTCATTCGTAGAAGCAGCGGCCGCCTTTGCAGGCGCTGCCGATGAGCCCTTTACGGTGCCATGCGCGACCGCCGATCCCAGCAGAAGAAGAGAAGCGACAACCGAAGCCGCGGGAATGGAGAGGGTCAGGCGCATGTCGTAGCTCTTCCGTCGTTCACTTGGCCAACTGCAGAAATTTGGTCATGCGGGCGCGTGCTAGCGGCGGCAAGCTTCCCAGATTTGCGACGATGGCGGGGCGGTTCACCGCGCTGCCGACTTGAATGAGCCCCACCATGCCCATCGCGGTATGGGGCAAGCATTTGTAGCCGTAGAGGCCCGCACGAGAAAACTTGACGGTTACGTCCTGGTTGATCGCTCCCTGAAACGGCGATGCCCCGGCAGGCATCATGTTCCTGATGCTCTCAACATTGTGCGTTTTGTCCTTGGCCACGAAACGCACCGTGTCACCTGGCGCAATCTTCAGGAAAGCCGGCGTGAAATCCATCGAGCCGTTGGCGCCGCGGTTGACCATATCGACGCGCCATTCCCGGGCCGCAGCCGGCGAGTTAGCGAACAAAATCGCCGTCACGGCGAACAGAATGTTTGATACGCGCACTATCGAAACCTCATCGCTTGGCTGGGCATCTATTGATCGGCGCCTGAGCGACCGCTGAACAATTGTGGGACATTTCAGCGACAGAAGGGCTTTGCGCCCATCACCGACGCGATGCCGCCGGCGATCAGCTTCTGGAACTGCTGCGCACCCATGAAGCCGCCATCCGCCTCATATGCGCGCGCGTCATGGCCAAGGGTCGTGAGCCACGCCTTGCCGCCATCATAATATTGGCACCAGGCCACCGGATGAAAGCTGCCATGGCCCGGATGGCGCCCGACCACCGACGGCAATCGCGGCGGAAAACCCAGCGGAAATGCACCGCCAGGAGGACGCGGCTGTTCCAAGGTCGCACCATAGCTTTTCTCGTCGACGGTGGCGAGGAAGCGCACCTTTGTCGGGAACGGGACGAGGTTGTACCATTCGTCGCCAAATTCCCACCGCGCGGGCAGACCTCGAGTCGACGCATCGTTCTTATCGACCATGACAACGTCAGCTTTCCGGAATGGGCCGTGATCGTAGAAATTCGTGCCCCCGAGAAGCCCCTCATACCAAGGCCAATTGTACATCGTGCCGAACGCATTGTGGATGCCGACGAAGCCGCCGCCGGCGCGTAGATATTGCCGCAGTGCCGTCTTGCCATTGTCGTCGAGTGCATCGCGCGAGGTCGAGACGAAGACCACGGCATTATAGCCGCTCAGATTCACCATCTGCGCCGGATCTTCGGTGTAATCTATCGCCCAGCCGTTATCGGCAGCAATGCGCTGCATTTCGCGCTGGATAATGTTGTCCGGTCCAAGCATCGGGTTAAGACCGCTTCCCAAGGCCTTGCCCAAGGCTGCATGCCGCGGACCCGCAGTGCGGGTGAACAGGAGTATCCGATATTTGCTGGTGGGCTCACGCTTCCATTGGTGAAAGCATTTCGCGTCGACACCGCGGCAAACGCCATAATCCGGATTGCCAAGATTGTCGTTGATCGAGCCGCCCGGATTTCCATTCTGCGCCCAAGCTGGAGCGGCAATCGCTAAAGCGGTCACAATCGCCGACAGGCTCGCCTTCATGATCAATTCCCCTGCGGCAGCGCGAACACGGTCAGCTGATCGCTTTCGATGGGCGTGCCGAGAAAGCTGCCTCCCGTAGAAACGATCGCTACATACTGCCGGCCGTTGATCGCATACGTAATCGGATTGGTGTGGGCGGAAGCGGGAAGCTTGTACGTCCACAGCTCGCGGCCGGTTCTAGTATCGTAGGCGCGGAAACGGGCGTCGTCCGTCGCGGCAATGAAGGTCACGCCGCCTGACGTCGTGATGGGGCCCCCGATCGATGGCCGGCCCGTCGCTTGCTGGCCGCTCGGAAGATTGTCCGAGATACCGTGCGGCGAACGCCACACGATCTTTGCGGTGTTGACGTCGATGCCAACCATTTCTCCCCACAAACCATTTTGACAAGGCATGCGGGTTTTCGCGTCCCAGAAGCGCCCGTTGAGCGGACCACGATTGGCGAAGAACCCTTTGCCGTCGGGAACAATTTGCTGAATCTGCCCAAGGGCAAAAGCATTAACGACATAAAGGCCAAGCTTGGGATCGTACGATCCGCCGGCCCAGTTTACGCCGCCGAGCGTGCCTGGGAAATACAGGCCGGGCCGATTGTAGGTTGGCGGGTTGAACGGCCCGCCGAGCGCCAGCTTGCCGACAAGGTCGCGGCAGAATTGTTCGTGTTCAGGCGTTACTTTGGAGATTTCGGCGGCGGTCATCGCCATCCTGGAAAGCGGCTCCGGCGCGACCGGAAAAGGCTGCGTCGGGGATGCGATTTCTCCGGGGACATCGCTTGCCGCGACCGACCGCTCTTCGACACCGAAAATGGGCTTTCCGGTGCGGCGGTCGAGAATAAAAACAAGGCTGTTCTTGGTGACCACGACAATTGCCGGAATTGTCTGCCCATTGTGCCGGACATCGACGAGGGTCGGCGGCGCTTCTGAATCATTATCCCAGATATCGTGATGCGCGACCTGGAAATGCCAGAGGTAGCGGCCGTTGCTGGCGTCCAGGGCGACGATCGAAGAACTGAACAGGTTGTTGCCGGGACGATCGACGCCGATCCGGTCGCTCGTCGGCGCGCCGAAGGGCAGGTACACAATGCCGCGCTGGGCGTCGACCGTCATCAATCCCCAGACGTTGGTGCCGGAACGATTATGGCCGCTGTTGTTCGCCCAAGTGTCTCCGCCTGGCTCATTGGAGTCCGGCGAAGAGCGAAACTTCCACAACTGCTTGCCGGTCCGTGCATCCCAGGCTCGCACGTCACCGCGCGATCCTCCGATTGCTTCGCCAACCGCTGAACCGGTAATTACGATGTCGCGATAGATAATCGGTGGAGAGGTCAGCGAATAAGGCTTGTTAAGACCACCGACCATGACGTCGGGCGTCCGCAAATTCACGACACCGTTTTCGCCGAACCCAATTGAAGGCGCGCCGTCCGACAGCCGGATCGACCGCAGCTTTCCGTCGCTGGTTCCGAAAATCAGTGCCGGCGGCGATGTCTTGTCGCCGGGATAATATTCCATGCCGCGCGTCGCCGGGTTCACACCCTTCGGAAGTTCGTGCGCCCAACGCTCCGCACCATTGGCAGCATCGAGCGCGACGATCCGCCCGTACGGCGTTCCCACGACCATCACACCGCCGATCACCAATGGGATCGTCTCGGATGCGTTGAAGCGGCCGTTCGAAAAAGGATTGAAGCCGAGACCACCGCCGGCTCCGCCCGGCCCGCCCGCTGGCCCAGGCACGCCCGCACCCTGCCCCGGGCCACCGATCTGTTCGGCCTGCGCCTGTTGTCGCTCGGCGGAAGTCGGCGCTGCTGCCGTCGTGCCTGCCGGCTTCATGTGGAACGTCCAAGCCGGCTGCAGTTGCGCGACATTAGCCGGCGTGATCTGGCTGACTGGAGAGTGACGGGTTTCGCCACTATCGAAACCGACCGTCGGCCAGTCCGCGTTTGCAATCGGCGCCGAGGACATGGTGGCGCAGGCCGAAAGTGCCCACGCCAGGGTGCAGACGCTTCCGGCGCGCAACAACGAACCGGGACCGGCAAAACTTTTCATTCAGCGCCCTTCACAATCTCATCGCCGCCACCGTAACCTGGTGCCGACGCTCTCCCACTGATCAGTGCGGGTCGATTGCTCGCACCCGGCAGCAGGGTGGTCAAGTATTTTGTCGTACATTATAAGATAAGTTGAATGCGGAGGTGCGATGACGAGCCTGGGTCATGTCAACATTCGTACGCAAGATCTCGACGCCAGCGTATGCTTCTATCGTGATGTTATCGGACTCCGGCCGGGGCCTGCAGCGACCCGCCCGACCTCAGCCGATCACGTCTGGATGCATGACGACGCGGGCAGTCCTTGCATCCACCTGCAGCGAGCCCTCACCGCACAGGGCTGCGATCCCAATGATGGCCCGGGTGTGCACCATGTCGCGCTGAACTGCACTGGTCCCGAAGGTTGGCGTGAAAAGCTGGCCGCACTCGGCGTGCCGTTCCGAGAAATGTCATTCGAGGCCGCGAAGCTGTTGCAGTTCAATCTTGAGGATCCCGATGGGGTCAGGCTCGAGATGCTGTTCGCACAGCCGTGACCCAATATTCTCTCGCTCAACTGACCGTCCTCGAAGCGTCACCGCCCGAGCTGATCAAGATCGCAGCGCATGCCGGCTACGACCTCGTGGGGTTACGTCTGCTTGAGGTGACCGGTGGAGACGCGTGGCCGCTGACGACCGACAAGCATCTGCGACGATCTACGAAAGAAGCGCTGCGCTACTTCGGACTTGGCGTGCTTGACGTCGAACTCGTGCGGCTCACGCCTGATGTCGACGTCTCGACTCTGCGTCCCACGATCGAAGTTGCCGCCGACCTGGGTGCACGGCACATCCTGACGCAAGCGCACGATGACGAGTGGGGCCGCCTGTGCGATAACTTCGATCGCTTGTGCGATTTGCTCGCCGGCTATGGCCTGACCGCTGACTTAGAGTTTCTGACCTGGACGAAAATGAAAGGCGTGAACGACGTCCTCCGCCTGCTCGAAAAAGTAGACAAAACGAATGTCGGCGTCACCGTCGATACGCTGCACTTCTATCGGTCCGGCTGTTTGTTGGACGATCTCCAGCGCGTACCTCCTGAATTGCTGCATTTCGTGCAGGTCTCCGACGCTCCCGCTTGCGCGCCTTCGTCGACCGAGGGTCTGATCCGTGCCGCCCGCGGGGAGCGGCTCAACCCCGGCGAAGGGGAGTTGGACCTACTGGGTCTGTTCAGGACGTTGCCCGAGAACATTCCTGTGGCCGTGGAAATTCCTAATACGGGCCTCGCGAGCAGGATGCCCGTCGAGCAGCGTGTCCGCGATGCGCTCGATGCCACCAAGGCGTTGGTGGCGTCCGCCCGGAGGGTGCAGTCTTCGTCGATCAGTCCAGTTCAATGATCCGCGATTCGCGCGCCGATTGAAACAGCGCTTCAATAATTCGGAGGGTGAGCAGCGCATCCTCGATGGGCCAGTGCGGCGCGGGTTCCTGCCGGAATAGGGCTGAAAAGCGCTCGACCTGAAGCCGGTACTGGTTGACCGGCTCGAAGATCTTGGTGCTCGTCGGAAAGTTGGCCACGCTGCTGCTGTCGCCGATCGTTACGCTGCAGCCCGCGGGGCGGGCTTGCGCATAGGGAAAATCCGCGCGCATCCAGCCTTCGCTGCCAAGAACCGAAAAGTGCTGGTGAGTTGCCCAGGCCGATGTGCCACCTTGTGAGCTCACAACAAAGCTCGCCTGGGCATCCCCATAGTCGAGCGTTGCCGTGACAAGGCGGTCCACCTTGAACACCCGATCAAGATCCATGACAGCGCTAACGCGCGTGGGGGCACGACGGAAAACCGCATTGCAGGCGGCGATGACGTATACGCCGAGATCGTACGTCGCGCCGCCACCCAGCCCAGGCTGATTGCGAATATCCTGCGGGTCGAGGAATTGCTTTGCGATTGTGCCTTGGACCGCGAGCGGCACACCGATCGATCCAGCATTCAGTTGGTCGGCTATGAAGCCCCATTGCGGATGACTGCGGAAAACCAGTGCCTCTTCAATCAGACCAACCGTCTCGTCGCGGCAGCGAATGAGCTTTCGAACATCATCGGCGGTGAGACATAAAGGCTTTTCGCAAAGTACCGCCTTGCCCGCCCGCAAGGCCTGCCCTGCCCACTCGACATGAAGCTGGTTGGGTAGAGGAATGTATACGCAGTCGACATCAGGGTTGGAGAGAAGCTCAGCGTAGGTCCCATAGGCTCTCGGAACCCCGAACTGTTCCGCCACAGCCTGCGCGCGTGCGAGATCGCGCGAGGCAATGGCGATGCATTCAGCCCCCGATGCTTGCGCAAGTGCAGGGATCGTGCGCTCGACCGCAATATTCGCCGTCCCGAGGACGCCCCAACGGACGGCGCGATTCAATCAAGGCCGCTTTTCGTTACGTGCCAGTCCGGAGCCCGGCATAACGTGCAGGCGCGTCCCTTGAACATTGTTGCCGCTGAGGCCCTGCCCTTCAACTGCCAATCAAGCCAAGCCACTGCGATATCTGAGAAGAAGCCCCCATTGCGCTGACCGTAGGTGCCGAGGTGAGTCATTTTGTCCTGCCATGCGCCAAAAACAGGAATTCCCCGTTCACCCAAGCGCTTCACGTTGTCGACGCTGGCAAGGTGGGCAATGTCGTTTTGCGGATCGCCAAAAATATAGGCCACCGGCGTGTGAATGCTGGCCAGCACTGCGGCGGGATCGGCCGGGTTGTTCGGGATCATCCCGACCCCGCTGGACCAGATCATCATCGTCTTGATGCGCGGATCTGCAGCCACGCCCAAGGCCTGCACGCCGCCACAGGATTGGCCCATCACCGCGATCTTCGAGGTGTCGAGGCGATGGTAATAAGGACTTCCCTTTCGATCATTCTCCCGGATTGCCCAGTCGATAGATTCGACCAGCTGCTCCTTGGTCGTCGTTCCCGGCGCCCGGCGCGCGCTTGCCGCGCGCTGTTCTGCCGTTGGTGGAGGGGGTGGCGGCGTTCCTGGTGCGCGAACCGCCGGGTTCTCCTGCGGGCCTACTTCCAGCTTGTCGTTGGCCATGACCCCATTCGCGGCGATGAAATAACCGTGGCTCGCGATCTCCGTAAGAAAAAAGCGAAAGCGGTTTCCGGCATTGATACAAGCCCCGTTGCCCCAAGCTATGATCGGCAGCTTGCCAGCGCGCTGCAGATCCTTGGGATAATAAAGAACGTGGGCCGGAAGCCCCTGATCGGTTGCCATCACCGCCTTGAAGGCTCCCGTGCCGAGCGCCTTTCCGTAAGGTTCGACCGGCTGGCGTCCGAACGGAAGCGGGCGCCCGTCGGCGTCCTTTTCTGCACCTAGCACTGGAGCCGGCGGCAGCGGCTGCGCCAGAAGTGAGGACTGAGAAATCAACGCCGCGACAAAGCAGACGATCTTTTTCATGGTCGGATTTTCCTTTCAGCGTATGGCCCGTGTCGAAGCTCGCGGCCTTCAGTCCCGCGGGCGCGGAGCCTCGGCAGGGGCAATCGATTTCGCCGGGTGCGCAGCCAGCCAATCCATGCGCTTCAGGTTCATTTGCTCGATCTTCGCGCTGTTGCCGAACAATGCGTAGCTCGGTCGACTCTCGCTGAACGCAGGCCACGCAAACAGGTCTGTCGATGGAGTCCCCTTCTCGGCGATAGCGATCAAGGCGCCGGCCATGATGTTCGTCAGCTGCCGATCCCAGGCCATCGGTGCGCGGGTTGTGCGCAGCGAATTGTAACTGTCCAGCGTATCGAACCAGTATGGAACGTCGGCGGTATGATAAGCCCCTACGGTCGCGACGTTCTGATCCGCAAGCACGACTCCCGGCGCGTATGGATGCTTGTGCGTAAAGGTATCGATGAATGTCGGCGACTTATTGTATTTCGCCTTCACCGCCGCGCAGGTCCGGCTCGCCTTCATCATACCGTTTTCCATCGCGGCGCGATGCGCCATTGCCGGGACGTCGGCGTCGCTCTTTGCGGGAAACAGCCGCAGGAATGCGTCGGCATCCGCGCCGTACATCTGCCGGGCCGTCGCCTCATACTCGGCCACCGTTTTAGCTTTTGTCAGCGGCGACTGGCCGGAATCGAGATCGTCACCGTTTGAACTCGCGATGATCGGAACGTCGCTGGCCTGCCCCTTGGCGAATGCGTCTTCCTTGGTGCCCGTCCAGAAGTATCCGTCGATCATCGGCCTCGAACGAATTCCCTGAACGTTGGCCCCAACCTGCGTCTCGGCCTGCAGTGCGAGGATCTTGTCCGCCGGCACATTCCTCATCGCTGCCAGGTTCGAGACCTTCAACCGGCGCTGCGCCTCGAGCCCAACTTGTTCGGCCTCGGCGAGCGTCTGCGGCGTGTTCTGCCCCTGCGTCGTAAATCCACAGGCGCTGGAGAACATCGCGGCCTGAAACAGCCCTTTGGATAGGGCACTGGTATATTGCGCAGCGACCGATCCCGCGCCGAACGACTGGCCGGTCAGCACCACCTTGTCGGGATCGCCGCCAAACTTCGCGACATTGTCCCGGATCCAGCGCAACGCGAGATTCTGGTCGAGATAGCCGTAGTTCCCCGAATGACCCCCCTGCTCGGCGGTGAGCTCCGGATGAGACATGAAGCCGAGGAGTCCAACGCGGTAGTTAAAGTTGATGAATACCGCGCCGCGCTTGGCCATGTTGGTGCCATCGTAATTGGCCATCCCGGAAGAGCCGATGGTGCCACCCCCACCGTAAATGAACACGACGACCGGCCGCTTGTCGCCGGCCTTCGCACCCGCCGGCGTCCATAGATTCAGGTACAGGCAGTTTTCGCTGCTCGGCTCCTCACCAAAATAGTGATTGATATCGTGAGGGCGAAGCACCTGAATGCATTCAGCGCCCTTGCGGTCGGCGTTCCAGGTTCCGGTCCAGCTGTTTGGCTCCGGCGCCTTCCACCGCAGATCGCCCACCGGTGGTTTTGCGTAAGGGATTCCGAGGTAAGCCTTTACTTCGGGAGCGACTTGCGTCCCTGACACCAGACCAGAAGTTGTGCGAACGGGGTCCCCAGCCACGGGAACCATCGCACCGCTGGCGATCCCATGCGCCAAACACACCGCAGTCGCGCCGATCAGCCGAAAACGCCAAGCAATCATTCGAGTCTCTCCACAGAAACTCGTCACAGGCTAGGCCCGGCGTTGACAATAGCAACAGAAAATGTCGGACAATAAGCGTGTCGGTATTATTTCAGTGGCTAACCGCACGCTCGTCCGTCATTTAAGGGAAGCTCAGCTCATTAACTGATGCATTCCGGCTCATCTTCAGTGTCGAAATCGTCGGATGCCACCAGGGCCGAATGTCATGCTTGTCTCCGCCCTGATTATTGCTCGCCGTAACTCGAAGAGCCTGAAAGCCGACACTTCGCTGATTTGCCGGATGAGGGAAGCGCCGACATGCTAGACCGGTAGCGACACACATTCGAAAGGTTAGCGCTGTACCTTCGTATTGTGCTGCACACGCAAGCGCGGTCTCGTCAGGAGCCAACAATGTTTCATTATCGTCTCTTCGGTCACGACGGTGGCGGTAATTTCAACTTGGTTTCGGAATTTAGCGCAATCAACGACGCGGATGCCGCAACGATCGTCGAGCAATCACGCGTTCGGCCTCTTGAACTGTGGCAGGCGACCAGAAAGGTCAGACTTTGGTCGTGACCGGCTCGTTCTTGGCGTACCCGATATATGCGACTGTTTTCCCGCAACGGGTGGAAATGCTGACTATTCAACGAGAGTCGATGCGTCCTCGCGTAATCTCTAGAGACCGTCCTGCCTCAATTCTAGCTCGGCGATACGGAGCCTTATCCGTTCAATGTTCTCGGCGGTCGTCTGCCGTGTAAGCTGGCCTTTTTCGTTATCGTCAAAATGGCTCGTTGTGCCGGTTTTCAATTTGCCAAGGAGCACCCGAAGGCACGTAATTTCGTCTGGCCGGTTCTGAGTGGTCATGCCGTACTCCGAGGCAGGCGCTCAGCGACGCTCAACTACGAGTGCAAACAGCTGATCAAGATTGTGCTGGGCATCTTGAACAACCGGGTTATCTGCATTGCCTGCGAGCGAAAGCGGTTTGCTCATGATGTCATGCAAGCCCTTCGTCTCACCGTCTGTGAGCAGCCTTCGCTTGCGTAGAACGATGGCCAAGCTCAGGATGCCGTTGAATGCAGCAACATCGAGCGCTTCCTGCGCCTCCAACATCTGCTGCGCGGTGAGATCATGCTCCCGTTCGCTCACGCAAGCTTCTCCTTCATGTCATTTGGACGCGAACTGATCAGTCTCCGCGCCGAACTCCTGCTTGGCATGCGCTCGTGCCGCCATCGCGCTCTTGAACAGCTCAGGCTGCAAACTTGAAGTTACGAGAGGATAGTTCTGCGAATTGAACCGCGTTGTCCTGATGGTGATCCGAAACATTCCGTCTTCGTCCTTGGTGATCAGGAATGGTGCTACGGGGGTTCTGGACATAACAACCTCTCATAATGGGCTGACAATTCGCAGCCGACAGAGCGGCACGAATGCATTAGCCCTTTACCGAATGGCTCAGGCCGGAGGGGTAAGGGCGGATGACGGGCATCCGCCAGTTTTTGTTATGCGTTCTGCAGGTTCACTGCCGATGTCTTGCCCCGCCGGTCAGTCTCCAGTTCATAGGAGACCCGTTGTTCTTTGTTGAGCGTTGCCATGCCCGCGCGCTCGACCGCCGAGATATGGACGAAAGCATCGCTACTGCCGTCTTCTGGGGCAATGAATCCATAGCCCTTGTCATTATTGAAGAATTTGACGGTTCCGGTGATCATGATGGGTTTCCTTTTATCCCATGTGACGGGCATGCGCCAAAAGCGGCGCATCCCGGCGTCTTGAAGCTAGAAAGGGACAAAGGGAGGAGCCGAGGCGGCCCATCATCCGTCGCAGGCGACGTTCAGCAGAACCCTACATAGTCTACCAACTCAAAATTGAAAGAAGCCGGGGCGTCTAAATATGCGTGGGCGATCGAACGGGCTCTTTCGTCGCCCTTTGAAGTTAGGAACGGTCAATCGACGATTTGCGTGATCCAGGGAGTCTCTGGGTGCTACACCATTCGCAACAGGCGTGGTGCGCTGGTGCAACGCTAGAAACTGGTTGGGTTTTCAAAAAGAAGTTGACCAGTGAGGGTGAATCCCCGCGGCATCCAGTTCGCCTTTAGATACACTGAATCGATCCCGCCAAGCGGCGGAGAGCAAGGCAGTAATTGTGCGCTTCGGGTGGAAAGCTGACGTTAGGAGATTCCCGAAATTGGGCGTAATGAGCATCTATTGCCGTCTTCAGTCTCAGCCTGACGGTGACAGAGAGTGCTTGGAAAGCTCCCGCTGAATTGGGAGCATCGAACATGGCCTCCGAGAATCCGAGAAGCGGCAACGCGCGAGCGCACCGGTATCCGAAGCTACGCGTCGTTCGGTTGCTGTCGAGAGACGAAAAGAGACGCCGAGACCTAGTCCTGAGGTGCGCTTGGTTGCGCTTCGGCACCACCGAAGCAGGCATAGTGTTTCTCAATACGGAGAATGATGAACTGGGCGGGCGGCCTTTCCAGGTTGCGGTGGGGAGCGATGGCGGCCTTTCACTCGTGACGGCCCTCATTGGGCGTATGCCGATCCAGCCTTCGAGTGGCACTTATGAGTGACTTCCACGCAAGACCGGTCGGCAATCGGCGAAACGCCTTAGAAGCGCCGGAGCGTTACTCATCGCGACACATAGTTCTCGGTCAGCCATTCAAGCTAGGCAACGACCCGGACGTATATCCCGCCGGATGCTATGAAGTCGAAACGGCAGAGCGAGCTTTAGAGGCCGGTATTTCGACAGCTTATGTGCGGGCATCAACGACGCTGATTATTCCAACAAAAACTGGGACGGTGTCTCGGCAGGTCCGCGCCTCCGACCTCGTTGATGCCCTTGAGCGAGACAGAGAATTGAGCGTGTCAAAATCCGACGAGAGCCCAAATCGAGACCTGCTTAGGGATTCGCCCAAGGGGAGGACGTCGTGAACCCCGAGCTCGAAGCTTCGGCAAGAGCCGACAATGACCGGTACGTTCTACAATCCTGGCATGAATGGGACGTCGAGGAGGGCGAAAGGCGCATCGTCCTGTGTGTCGAAACCGCGTTAGAGCTTCGTCCGGGTTTTCCAGGCTTTGATAGCGACAAGTTGGACGTGTTGATTGCTGATGCGACCGACATGATGCACGCCAGCCCCAGCCCAATCGACGCGATCCGGATTATACCAGAGAAGCGCTAGGGCAACTGCGACGATGACCTCCCCGACAAAAGAAGAGTTCCTGAACAATCTTTATCGGATGAAACGCGATTGCGTCGCGTTCATGGAAGAGGCCAAGCGTCGCGGGGATGACCGGGAGGCCGCTGAGTTCAAAGAACATCTAGAGCGCGTTGAGTCCATGATCGACCAGAGTGGAGGCGACCCCGACGCGTGTAAGGCAGACAGAAGTAGCTAGGACGCGGCATCTTCCGCGGTCCGTTTTACATGCCGGCTCTAACAACTCATTTTAATTAGCCCTTGTGGCGAGGAGAACGGCTCGGAGCCCTTCTTCTGATCGCGATAAAAGCGATTGTGATCGCGGGCACCAGAAGCACCAGAACGTCTATTACTAAGCCAACGATGTCTCGAGTCGATAAACTGGTCTCTTTTCTCTGCGCTGTGCGGCCGAGATTGCATCTTGCGAATAGTATCCCGCGACTGAACCTTCGTCAGCCGCTCGGCTTGGGTCACGGCCGGCGCTAGCGGCCATTCCAAGGGATGTGCCACGTCGATCATAAAGGTAGTTTAGATTCATTTCGGTTCTCCCGTGAGCAAGCGGGAGCGCCGTTAGGTCTCTCAGCCGGACGGATGCTTAACAACAGGCACGTCCGATAGCGCTAAGTATCACATCCTGTGCGCCTGACCTAATGTCCAATTTGGGTCGAAAGCGGACACTAGCGCCTGCCTGAACGAATCGCCGTTTTCGGGATCACCAACTGCGCCGCCGAATGACCGCGAAGGGCGCAAACCTGACGTTAGGATGGCAGCGGGACGCAAATTTCCCAGTGATTTGAGTGCCCATCATATTCGTGCCGGGTGCGCCAGCCGGTCAGATACGTGTGTGCGGGACGAAGTCCCCAAGGACGCAGCTTGGTCCTGGGATGCCGCTGGTCCGGTCGACCGAGCGCACGATGTCGCCGCGACAATATTGCGTGCCGAGCGGCTGGAAGACGAGAATGTCGTTCCACCCGAAGCCGCAATGCGGGCCGAGCGAATTACTGTAGATCACGCGGCCACTGCCGGAAAGCAACGTATGCCGATCGCCTTCTGCGGTCCGCAGACCGGACGAAGGTTCGACGGAAATGCATTGCTGCGCCGGCCCCGCGGTGCGACCTGCAAGCTCTGGTGAC
The DNA here is from genome assembly GCF_030866745.1 of Sphingomonas flavescens. Classification (NCBI taxonomy): domain Bacteria; kingdom Pseudomonadati; phylum Pseudomonadota; class Alphaproteobacteria; order Sphingomonadales; family Sphingomonadaceae; genus Sphingomonas; species Sphingomonas flavescens. The sequence continues at coordinate 842,923 of NZ_CP133016.1, forward strand.
GGTCCGGGGAACGGTTCAGGTGCTGGCGCAGTACAACCAGCGATCAGGCTCAGCAGGATCAAGGGAGTCGGCCGCATGCGGCTGCCTATCACCAAGGAGCCCCCGCCGTCGATGCAATCAGCCGTTGACGACCGCAGCTTCCTCCGGTGCCGCGAAATGGCTCACGACCCAATCGTGGAACTGGCGAACACCCCGCCGCTGAAGCGCGTTTGGCGGGCAGGCGAACCAATAGGCGTAGGGACTTGCGGCAGTCTGGTTGAAGATGCGCACCAACCGATCGTCGGAAGATGAATTGAGGTGGCTCTCCAGCATGAAGGCCACGCCCAAGCCAGCGGCAGCAGCATCGAGAATGAGCTGGCCTGCGTCATAATGCGTGATGCTGGCCGGACGGACGCCCGGGAAACCCGCCGCCCGGCACCATTCGTCGAACGCGCCCGGCATTTCGCGGTGCAGCAGGATCGGCAGGCGTCGCAGGTCCGTTGGCGATCTGACTGGCTCGCGTTCCTCGAGCAATTCCCGCGAGCCGATGGCGACGATTCGCCCCTGCTCCAGTGCGCGGGCGTAGTAACGGTCCGGGATGGCATCGGTGATGACGATCGCCGCATCGACGTCGCTATCGAGACGCGGAAGGCGATTGGCGCCGGTATCCACGTCGACGATCAACTGCGGGTGCAGCTGCCGGAGCGAGGGGAGCGCCGGAACCAGCCGCTGGGCGGCGAACAGCGACGGCACCGCGATCCGGATCCGCGTAGAACGCTGGTCCTCGCTGACCCGCTCTACCGCGGTGGCGATGGCATCGAGGTGCGGCCCGATTTCCTCGAGGAAGGCGAGGCCGCGCTCATTGAGCTCAACGACATTGTGGTGCCGACTGAACAATGCAGCGCCGACAAACTGCTCCAGCGACTGAATGCGACGGGTCAGCGCGGGGGACGACAGCGCCAGTGCGTCGGCGGCGGCCTTCAGCGAGCCAAGGCGCGCGACCTGGACGAATGCCTGGATCGATCCGAGGGGCGGCAATCTTCGCACCGAGTCGACCTCCGACGTTGTGCAGTGCAACATCGTAGGGACCGTTTCGCGCGTAGCGCAAGCGAAAAAGGAGCCTTCCCGGGAGAGAGAGTGGGAAGGCTCCTTGGTAACGCGTCACTTGGAGAGAGTCACTCGCGTGACATCCCCAACCTAGCCGCAGCCCATTTTGCTGCAATTGCGAAAAAGGCATTCGCAGATGCGGAATGGTTAATCGTGTCCGCAAGGAAGCGATTGTCCTGAAGGCGACCTTGCGCCATGCGGCACCGGATGAGCGACGAGACCTCCAAAGTCGAAGCACAGCGCACCTGGGGCGGCCGGTTCGGCGGCAGTCCCGCCGAGCTGATGACGCGGATCAATGCCTCGATCGGCTTCGACAAAAGGTTGTGGCGTGAAGATATCACCGCGTCGAAGGCCCATGCGGGAATGCTTCGCGATCAGGGGATCATCGGCCTCGACGACGCCGCGGCGATTCTCGATGGCCTCGACCAGATCGCGGCGGAATATGAGCGCGACGGGGTGCCCGAGCGCGCCGAGCTTGAAGACATCCACATGACCGTCGAGCACCGGCTCGGTGAATTGATCGGCGCAGCTGCTGGCCGCTTGCACACAGCCCGGTCGCGCAACGACCAAGTCGCGACCGACTTTCGAATCTGGGTTCGCACGAGTTGCGAAACCGCCGTTCAGGCCATCCAGGGGCTGCAAGGCGTACTTGTCGCTCGCGCCGACGAGCATGCCGAAACGGTGATGCCGGGCTTCACCCACCTTCAGGTCGCACAGCCAGTGACGCTGGGCCATCATCTGATGGCCTATTACGAAATGCTCCGCCGGGACGTGTCGCGCTTCGCGGACGCGCGGGCGCGGATGAACGAGAATCCGCTCGGCGCGGCGGCGCTGGCTGGCACGGGCTTCGATCTCGACCGCGAAGCAACGGCGAAAGCCCTCGGCTTTGAAAGGCCGACTGCCAACAGCCTCGACAGCGTTTCCGACCGCGACTTCGCGCTTGATTACCTCTCGGCCGCCGTGCAGTGCAGCTTGCATCTATCGCGCCTCGCCGAAGAACTGATCATCTGGGCGAGCCCGCAGTTCGGCTTCGTGAAGCTCTCCGACCAATTCTCCACCGGCTCGTCCATTATGCCACAGAAGCGCAATCCGGACGCCGCGGAATTGGTGCGAGGCCATAGCGGCCGCATCCTCGGCTGCCTCACCTCGCTAATGGTGACGATGAAGGGCCTGCCGCTCGCTTATTCCAAGGACATGCAGGACGATAAGGAGCCGGTGTTCGAAGCCTTCGACCTGCTGATGCTGTCGCTGGAAGCGCTGGCCGGCATGGTCGAGACGATTACCTTCGTGCCCGAGCGGATGCGCGCCGCTGCTGAGCACGGCTATTCAACCGCGACCGACCTCGCCGACTGGCTGGTGCGCGAGGCCGACGTTCCGTTCCGCGAAGCGCATCACATCACCGGTCGCGCCGTGAAGTTGGCCGAGGAGCGCGGCTGTCAACTCGACGCGCTTCCGCTTGATGACCTCAAGGCGATCGACGCCCGCATCGACCAGCGCGTGTTCGACGTACTCAGCGTCGATGCCTCGGTCCGCAGCCGCACCAGCTACGGCGGCACCGCCCCTGCCCGCGTCCGTGAACAGATCGCGAAGGCGAAGGCCGAACTAGGCCGGTGACCGCCGGTCGCGCTGCGCCAACGTGCGCAGGCGGAGCGCGTTCAAGCGGATGAAGCCCGCCGCGTCGCGGTGGTCGTAGCTGCCGCTGCCTTCCTCGAAGGTGACGAGGTCCTGGTCGTAGAGCGACTGCGGGCTCGACCGGCCGATGACCGTCGCATTGCCCTTGTAGAGCTTCATCGTGACCTGGCCGGTGACCCGCTCCTGGCTCTTGTCGATCGCGGCCTGCAGCATTTCGCGTTCCGGCGCGAACCAGAAGCCGTTGTAGATCAGGCTCGCGTACTTCGGCATCAGCTCGTCTTTGAGGTGCATCGCGCCGCCGTCGAGCGTGATGCTTTCGATGCCGCGATGCGCCGCTAGCAGGATCGTGCCTCCCGGAGTTTCGTACACGCCGCGCGACTTCATGCCGACGAAGCGGTTCTCCACGAGGTCGAGACGACCGATGCCGTTGTCATGGCCGAGCTGGTTCAGCTTGGTCAGCAACGCGGCCGGCGATAGCGCCTCACCGTCGATCGCCACCGCATCGCCACGCTCGAAATCGATGGTGATCGTCGTCGCCTTGTCCGGCGCTTCCTCGGGCGAGATCGTGCGCTGGTGGACGTACTCGGGCGCCTCCGCGCTCGGATCCTCCAGCACCTTCCCTTCGGATGACGAGTGCAGCAGGTTGGCATCGATCGAGAAGGGCGACTCCCCACGCTTATCCTTGGCGATGGGGATCTGGTACTTTTCGGCAAAGTCGATCAGCTGCTCGCGGCTCTGGAACTCCCATTCGCGCCACGGGGCGATGACGCGGATGTCCGGCTCCAGCGCGTAATAGCCGAGTTCAAACCGGACCTGGTCGTTGCCCTTGCCGGTCGCGCCGTGACAGACGGCATCGGCGCCCACTTGCCGCGCAATCTCGATCTGGCGCTTGGCGATCAGCGGGCGCGCGATCGACGTGCCGAGCAAGTAGTCGCCCTCGTACTGCGTGTTGGCGCGGAACATCGGGAAGACGAAGTCGCGGACGAATTCCTCGCGCAAATCTTCGATGAAGATGTTTTCCGGCTTTACGCCCAGCATCTCAGCCTTGCGGCGCGCCGGCTCAACCTCCTCGCCCTGGCCGAGGTCGGCTGTAAAGGTGATCACCTCCGCGTCGTACTGCGTCTGCAGCCACTTGAGGATGATCGAGGTGTCGAGCCCGCCCGAATAAGCGAGCACGACCTTGGGTTTGATAGCCTTCATTCTTAGCCTTCCAGCATCCAGAGCATGGCGCCGCGCGCCGTGTGCATGCGATTTTCCGCCTGCCGCCAGACGGCTGAGCGCGATCCGTCAATGACCGGCGCGGTGACTTCTTCGCCGCGCCGCGCGGGCAGGCAATGGAGGAACCGGGCGGACGGCGCACGCTCCATCAGCGCTTCGTCGACCTGATAGGGCTCGAAGGCCGCGCGGCGCTCGTCGCTGTCGTCGCCACCCATCGACACCCACACGTCGGTGTAGACGATGTCTGCGCCTTCGACCGCGTCCGCCGGGTCGCGCGCTTCCTGCACGTCGGCGTTGCCGAAGCCGTAGCCTTCGGGGCTGGCGATGACGAACTCAGCACCCGCCAGCGCGCTAGCCTCCGCGAGCGAGCGCGAAACATTGTTCGCCTCACCGATGAAGGCGACCTTTACGCCTTCGATACGGCCGAGCAGCTGCTTGATCGTTAGCAGGTCCGCCAGCGCCTGCAGCGGATGGTCGGTCGCCGACAGCATGTTGAGCACCGGCGCCGCGTTCACCCGCGCCATTTCCTCGAGCAGGCCGTGGTCGAACACCCGCCCCGCGATGATCGCGTGATAACAAGCGAGCGTGTGCGTCAGGTCGGGCACGCTCTCGCGCGTTCCGAAACCAAGCTCATCCTTCTGGATGTAGACGGGGTGACCGCCCAATTGCGCGGTCGCCAGTTCCATCGAGTTGCGCGTGCGCGCGCTCGGCTTTTCGAAATAGAGCGCGACGCCCTTGTCCGTCAGCACCTTGGGCGCCGGCTGCTGCTCGGACAGCGCGAGGATGCGGTTGAGGTCGCTCTGGCCGAGGTCCCGGATCGATAGCAGGTGCCTCACGCCACTTTCTCCCGCGTGATCATGGTGCCGACGCCATGGTCGGTAAGCAGCTCGATCAGCAGCGAGTGATTGACGCGGCCATCGATGATGTGGGCGAAATTGACCCCCTGCTCGACCGCGTCGGCGCAGGCCTTTAGCTTGGGGATCATGCCTTTGCCGATACTGTCGCTACCCAGCCGTGCCCGCAGCTCTTCGGCAGTCAGGCGCTGGATCAAAGTGGTCTCGTCCTTTGGGTTCTCGAGCAGCCCGGGCACCGCGGTCAAATAAACGATCTTCTCCGCGTTCATTGCCACCGCGATCGCCCGCGCGGCTTCGTCGGCGTTGACGTTATAGGGCTGGCCGTCGGCGTCCGCACCGATCGTCGAGATGACAGGGGTCAGCCCATCGTCGAGCAGGCGGTGAATCAGCTCGGCGCGAACGTCGGTGACGTTGCCGACGAAGCCGAGCGAGGGGTCGGCCGGCGTCACCGTCAACAGGCCGGCGTCCTCGCCCGACACCCCCACCGCGACCGGCTCCTCACCCGCCTGACTGTTAATGGTCGAAACCAGATCGCGGTTGATCTTGCCGACCAGCACCATGCGGACGATTTCCAGCGTCTCGGCGTCAGTCACGCGGAGGCCGTCGCGAAACTCCGGCTGCTTGCCGACCCGGCGCAGCATGGTGTCGACCTGCGGCCCACCGCCATGCACAAGCACGCACCGCACGCCGACGCTTCGCAGCAGGAGCACGTCCTGCGCCAGCGCAAGGTCGCTTTCGCGGTCGATCGCCGCGCCGCCCAGCTTTACCACCACCGACTTGCCGGCGAACTGGCGAATGTAGGGAAGTGCCTCGACCAACACGGTCGCGATCTCTGACGGAAGAAGGACAATCTTCATGACGTCTTGCTGTTTTCCTTGATGTAGCCGGGGCCGAGATCGATCCCGATCATCCGCGCCGACCCCTTGCCCGCGCCGAGGAAGACTTCGATCTCGACCTCGTCGCCCATCATGTGCTCGGTCAGCGCCTGACCGTCATGCTCGATGCCGACGCCGCTTTTGGCGACCTTGATGCCGCCATAAGCGACGAAGCTCTTGTCGACGTTCATGTCCACACCGGCGGACCCTGCCGCGGCCATGAGCCGACCCCAATAGGGGTCACCCCCGTACCAACTGCATTTGACGAGATTGTTCTCAACGATGTTCTTTGCGGCGATCCGAGCCTCCTGCTCATTCGCCGCGCCGGTGACGGTCAGATGCGCGATCCGCGTCATGCCTTCGGCGTCACGCGCCATTTTCATCGTCAGGTCGCGGCAGACGGCGAGCAGGGCATTGGCAAACTCGTCGGGATCGGCCTTGCCGCGCTTGCCCGAGGCCAGCAGCATCGCCGTGTCGTTGGTTGAGGTCGCACCGTCGACGTTGAGCGTATTGAACGTCGCGTCCGACGCCGCCTTCAGCGCCTTCTGCATCACCGCCAGCGGCACGTCGGCGTCGGTGGTCAGGAAGGCGAGCATCGTCGCCATGTTCGGCGCGATCATGCCGCAGCCCTTGGCCATGCCGCCGAGCGTGAAGGTCGAACCGCGGACGACGACTTCCTTGGCTTCGTGATCGGTGGTCAGGATGCCGCGCGCCGCATCGTGCGCGCCCTCGACCGACAGCTTTTTCGCGAGACGCGGCGTCGCGGTCAGGATCGGCTCCATCGGCAGCGGCGTGCCGATGATGCCGGTCGAGCAGACCAGCACATGGCTGTTGGCGACCTGCAGCGCTTCACCTGTCGCCGCGGCCATCAACTGCGCGTCCTTGTAACCGGGCTTGCCGGTGCCGGCATTGGCGTTGCCCGAATTGACGATGATCGCCGCGGCCTTGTTGCCGTTGGCCGCCAGCGTCGCACGGTCCAATTCGACCGGCGGCGCGGCAAATTTGTTCTGCGTGAACACCGCCGCGCAGGGCACGGGCTGCAGGTCGTCGGTCGCGATCAGCGCCATGTCGAACTTGCGCCGCTTGATGCCGGCGTGACAGCCGGCAGCGACGAAGCCTTCCGCCGCGGTAATGCTCATGGGTAAACTCCGATCGTCGTCAGCCCGGCCGTCTCGTCGAGGCCGAGCATCAAATTTGCGCACTGAATCATCTGACCCGCCGCGCCCTTGCCGAGATTGTCGATCGCCGACAGCGCGACCACGCGCCCGGTCCTCTCGTCATAGCGCGCCGTCAACTGCACGCCATTCGAGCCGCTCACCCACTTGGTCGCGGGCGGTTGGTCCGTAACGTGCACGAAGGGCTCCGCGGCATAAGCGTCGCGTAAGATTTGCAAAGGGTCGGATGTGCCGGTCGCCTCGCCGTAGCAGGTCGCCAGGATGCCTCGCGTCATCGGGACCAGGTGCGGCGTGAACAGAACCGTGCCGCCGGTGGCCATCTCCATTTCGGCCGTGTGGCGGTGGCTGAGCAGGCCGTAAGCGGAGAAGCTGCCGTCGACCGTGCTGAAGCCTGTCGCTTCCTTCGCCTCGCGGCCGGCACCGCTGACGCCCGAAGCCGCATCGACGATCAGGCTGTTGGCCTTGACCACGCCGGCCTCGACCAGCGGCTTCAGTGCAAGGATTGCGGCGGTGGCGTAGCAGCCTGCAGCGGCGACAGCTTTGGCTTGCCTGATGGCGTCGCGATGCAGCTCGGGAATGCCATAGACGAACTGTCCGAGCAGCTCCGGCGCCTCATGTGCATGCCCATACCAGCGCTCATAGGTCGCGCCATCGTCGAGCCGAAAATCCGCGCCGAGGTCGACGAATGGGATACCCTTGTCGAGGATCGTCGCCGCCAGCCGCTGGCTGTGGCCGTGCGGGAGCGCGGCGAAGACCAGATCGACATCGTCGAGCGAGCCCTCGCCGAACTTCTCGACAACCGCATCGGGATAAGCCGCCGCCAGATGCGGATGGACCGCCCCGAGCGCCTGCCCAGCCTTGCTGTCGCCGAACAGCGTCGTCGCGCGCAGTTCGGGGTGCGCGGCGATCAGCCGCAGCAGCTCGCCGCCGACATAGCCCGATGCTCCAAGGATTGCTGTCCGAATCATCGGCGCCCTATTCACGCGATTGCATATTTATGCAACCCAATGCATATTCATGCGATGACCGAGTTGAAGGAACGTCGTCAGAAAGCGCTTGCGGAAGTGATCCGTTCCGGACCGCGCGCCAGTCAGGACGAATTGTGCGAGCAACTCGCCGGGCTGGGCTTCACGGTCACGCAGGCGACCATCTCGCGCGATCTCGACCAGATTGGCGCCGTCCGGGTGCGCCGCGATGGAAAACTCGGCTACGTACTGCCGGACAATGGCGCCGCCTCCGGATCACGCCTCGCCACCGTCTTCCGCGACTTCGTCCGCTCCATCGATCCGGCCGGCAATCTCGTCGTCATCAAGACCCCGCCAGGCTCGGCGCACCTCGTCGGCGTGGTGCTCGACGAGGCAAGCCTGCCGCAAATCGTCGGCACGATCTGCGGCGACGACACGATATTCATTGCCTGCACAACGACCGCCGCCGCAAGTGCGCTGACGGAAGAACTGCGCGCCGCGTCAGCTTGACGGCGAAACGCAGTTGGCGCGGGTGAGCGGCGGTGGTGCATCCGCCCGCAACTTGAGCCGGTGCGTGAGCTCGGTCAGCCGCCGGACATAGGCGTCGGTAAACACCACGGAGCACTTGCGCGTGAGGTGCGAATATTCGGGCAGCGTTAAGTTCTGCACGCTCGCCGGCAGATCGTCGACGTGCACACCGACGCTTCGCGTATTTCGCAAGAGGACATCCCAACCCTTCGCCTTGGGCACCTGCGCCTCTTCGTTGACCCGCAGCTGTGGCCCGGACGGCGGCCGCACGAACACGACCTCGCCGCCCCGCGCGCGAATCTTGTCGACGGCCGCCTTCGCCCGCGCCTGACCCTTGGCGATCAGCTGCGGCGTGTACGGGAACTTCTCCTTGAAACCCTTCCAGGCCCAGCGCGCATGGTCCTGCAGCGCCCCCGGCTGCTCGATCCGGTCCCACATCCAGGTCTGGCGCCGCTCGCCGACTTCCTGGATCTTCCATATGTCGTCCTTCGGCCCCTCGACGCCCTTGCGGAAATCGGGATCGAGCCGATGCGCCAGCACGCTTAGCCGGTAATTGGAATCCAGGAACGCCAGCCGGCGCTGTAGAAAGTGATCGATCTCGATCCCGATGTGCCCCGACGGTGACTTGAAGTCGTTGCGGTGGCGGACGTAGCCGCCGTAGCCGTCGAACGGCTGGAAAAACATGGTGTCGGCCAGCCCGACGATCAGCAGGCCATGGAAATTCTCATTGCTGGCGACGTCCTCCAGCAAGGTCAGCGCGGACGTGCCGTGAATTGCCAACTGGACCGGGCGCACGCCCGTCAGCCGCTCGAACCGCGCCAGGTCGGTATCGAACAGGATGCGCGAATCCCCGACGATCGCGACCGCCGCGCCTTCCGACCGCGCACGCTCCTTCACCCACTCGACCTCGCTATTGTCGATATCGCCCGCATGGAGGCCAATCCGCCGCGCATTCACCTCGATCGCGGTGACTCCCAGCGTCACGATGATCAGTGCCGACAGTGCGATCCCGCCCCAGGGATGACGCGGCACATCGCGCGTGGGCACCGGCTGTGCTTCACCCGGCCGGTCCGACGCGGTCAGCCGCAGCCCCGCGGGCAGCGCACCTTCGCGGCGAAGGACGCCCTTGGGCGGATCAGAACTGGAAGTAGATGAAGGCACTGCCCTTCCCCTGTTCAGCAACGATGGTGATCGCCATTAGCCCCAGCAGACCGCCGACCACCCATGACGGTGTCCGCTCGACGGCAATCTCCAGCGTCCTGTCGCGCATTGCCCAGTGCGTGCCGACGATCGCCGTCACGATGACGATTGCGTAAATCATCGGCAGCAGCGCGATCATCGGCACCGGCTTCGCCGCCATGCCGGCCATCGACTGCAGCATGTTGGACGCGATGGTGAAGTTCTTGGCGCGGAAGAACACCCAGGTGATGTTGACCAGCAAATAGGTGAGCAGCCCCAGCCCGACGATCGCCAACGGCCCCGGCCGCCACCCGCCGAACCGCGACCGCAGCCACCGCTCGATCGCCAGATAGGTGCCGTGCAACCCGCCCCAGACGACGAACGTCCACGACGCGCCATGCCACAGCCCGCCGAGCAGCATCGTCCCCATCAGCGCGGAATAGGTCCGCGCCGGCCCGTGCCGGTTGCCGCCCAGCGGAATGTACAGATAGTCGCGCAGCCACGACGACAAGGTGATGTGCCACCGCCGCCAGAAATCCGAAAAGCCGACCGCCGCATAAGGGAAGCGGAAGTTGTCGGGCATCGCGAAGCCCAGGCACATGGCGACACCAATTGCGGTGCTCGAATAGCCGGCGAAGTCGCAGAAAATCTGCCCGCTGAAGGCCAGTGTCGCGACCCAGGCGTCGAGCGCCATCGGCACGCCTTCCCGAGCATCGTAGACCTTCTCGACCACCGGCGCGAGGAAACCGTCGGCGAGCACGACCTTCTGGAACAGGCCGAGGGTAATCAGCGCCAGCCCGAAGTAAATCTGATGCAGGCTGGTCTTCGGCTGCCGCTCGAACTGCGGGACCAGCTCGGTCGGCCGCATGATCGGCCCCGCGACCAGGTGCGGGAAGAAGGTTACGAACAGCGCGTAGTCGAGAAAATGCGCCGCCGGCTTCGCTCGCCGCAGATAGACGTCCAGCGTGTAGGACAGGGTCGCGAACGTATAGAAGCTGATGCCGACCGGCAGGACGATGTCCCACTTCGGCGGCTGATAGGCGACGCCCACCGCCTTCATCAGCTCGACGAAATTCTCCAGAAGGAACCCGCCATATTTGAAGTAGCCGAGCATGCCGAGGTTCACGACGACGCTGGTCACCATCCACAACTTGCGCGTCCGTTCGTGCTTCGCGCGCACCATCCACTGCGCGGCCCACCAGTCGACGACCGTCGAAATCCATAGCAGCACCACGAAGGGCGGGTTCCACGCGGCGTAGAACAGGTACGACGCGATCAGCAGGTTGATCTTCTTCTGATGCCACGAGAACAGCGGCGCATGATGCATTGCCATCACGATCGCGAAGAAGACCACGAAGGTCAGCGAATTGAAGATCATCGGACGCGCACCGCGCGCCCACCTGCCCCATCGATCATACAGCGCCCCCGCGTCTGTACGCCCGTCCGCGGCACTCAGCGGAACGATTGTCTCTTACACCGCGCGACAATCGGATGAAAGTGAACACGCCACTAGCGGAACCCCCTCCTCATCCCCTCCGTTCAGTGCGCGTGGACAATGTGCATACGCTCGAGCGCAAGCCGCCGCTCATCACCCCGCCGCCCGCGGCCGAGGCTTTCTACACGGAAGTCCTGAAGCTCCTGTCGGACTCCGGCATCCCGTTCCTGGTGTCGGGCACCTACGCGCTCGCCAGCTACACCGGGCTCGACCGTCCGACCAAGGACGTCGACGTCTTCGCCAAGGCCGGCGATGCCCTCAAGATGCTCCACCATTGCAAGGCGCATGGCTTCGACGTTGAGATCGTCGACGAGCGCTGGCTCAGCCGCATCACCCGCGGCGAGCTGTTCGTCGACGTCATTACCAACATGCCGACGGTCACCACGCACGTCACCGATGAATGGTTCGTCAATGCGCCCGAGACGGAACTGTTCGGCGCCACGGTGAAGCTCGTTCCGGTTACCCAATTCATCTGGTCGAAGATCTTCGTCCAGGACCATCACCGCTATGACATGGCCGACGTCGCACACATGATCCTCAAATGTCATGAGGCGATCGACTGGAAGCAGTTGCTCAGTCACATGGAGCTTTATTGGGAAGTGCTGCTGATTGCCCTTCTCAATTTCCGCTTCGTCTATCCCAGCGAGCGCAACGTCATCCCGAAATGGCTAATGGACGAGTTGCTCGAACGCCTGCGCGACCAGTCTGACGTGAAGGGGCCGGGCAAGAAGGTCTGTCGCGGCCGCATCTTCTCGCCGCGCGATTATGCGATGGACGTCGAAAAATGGGGCTTTTCCGAGGCGGTCGGCAATCTCGAAGAACAATACGGATAGATCATGCGTGTAGCGGCAATCGGCGACCTGCACGTCCAGGAGACGGACGAAGCTCCTTATCGTGACATGTTCGTGGAGATTTCCAATCACGCGGACGTGCTTTTGCTGTGCGGTGACCTCACCAATTTCGGCAAGACGCGCGAGGCGGAGATTCTCGCTGACGACATCAAATCGTGCGGGGTCCCTGTTCTCGGCGTTCTCGGCAATCACGATTACGAATGCGGCCAGCCTGAAAAAGTCGCAGAGATCCTGTGCGAAGGCGGCATGACCCTGCTGGACGAGCAGGCGCACGAAATCGACGGCGTCGGCTTTGCGGGCGTGAAAGGCTTTCTCGGCGGATACGGCCGCGGCGAGCTCGCGCCGTTCGGCGAACCCATCGTCAAGGCCTTCGTGGACGAAGCGCAAAAGGAAGCGCGCAAGCTGGAAAACGCGCTTCGCACGATCCGCACCGACCGTAGCGTCGCGGTGCTCCATTATTCTCCGGTCCCCGACACGCTCGACGGCGAGCCCGAGGAGATTTTCCAATATCTTGGATCTCAGCGTCTCGCCGAGCCGATCGACCGCTTCGACCACGTGAAGGCGGTCGTGCACGGCCACGCCCACCACGGCACCTACGAAGGCCGCACCCCGCTTGGGAAGCCGGTCTACAACTGCGCGCAGTTCGTGGTGCGGCCCAAGTTCGGCCGTCCCTACGCGCTGATCGAGGTCTAACGCCCGCTATTGCTGCCCGGTGCCCGCCCGATTAGGGCACGCATCAAGCGCGGGGAGTTCCACAGCTAATGCCGATCGACCTGCGCCTCGACACGCGGCGCTTCAACCAGCTGGCGCTGCTCGCCATGATCGTCGGGTTCAGCCTGCTGCTGATCGCCTTCGCCGTCATCATTACCAGCGCCATCAGCAACCAGCGCGCGACCACGGCGGTCCGCCATACGTATCAGGTTATCGATGAGTTGGACGCGCTGTCACTCGCCATTGAGCGCGTTGAAACCGCGACGCGCGGTTACCTGCTCTCGCCCAGCCCCATCCGGTCGGAGACGCGGCGACGCTATGCCGCCCAGATACCGGCGCGCCTCGATCGGCTGCGGTCCATCACCAGCGATAACCAGCGCCAGCAGGCAACGTTGAAGATACTGCGCGCCAAGATTGAAGATCAGGTCGCGACTACCACCGATATGATGGCCCGCGCGGAAGCGGGCCAGCTCGAAAGCGCCCGCGCCGAATTCGTCGAGCGTGTGAAGATCCGCCAGATCGACCAGATCCGCGACCTCGAAAAGGCCGTACGCGACGAGGAATTGCGCCTGCTCGACTGGCGTCAGTCTGTCGAAAGCGGGCGCCGCACGCAATTTTCAATCATCCTTGCCGTCACTGGCCTCTTACTGCTGCTCGTCGGCGCGGCGACCTACTGGCTCGTGCGCCGTTACACGCTCGACCTCACGGCCACGCGCGATCGCCTGCATTTGCTCAATACGGACCTCGAAGCCGCCGTCTCCGAGCGCACAGCCGACCTGCAGCGCGCCAACGATGAGATCCAACGCTTTGCCTATATCGTCAGCCACGATCTTCGCTCGCCGCTGGTCAACGTGATGGGTTTCACCGCCGAGCTCGAAGCGGCGAACAAGGCGGTCGGCGACCTGCTCGACCGCGCCGAAAACGAAGCGCCGCAGCTCGTGACCACCGAAGCGCGCTATGCACGCGAGGATCTGCCGGAGGCGATCGGGTTCATTCGTTCGTCGACCGAGAAGATGGACCGGCTCATCAATGCCATTCTCAACCTGTCCCGGCAGGGCCGGCGCGTACTGTCTCCAGAGCATCTCGACATGCGGCGGGTCGTCGACGACATCGTCAACAGCCTCGCGACGCAAATGGACGAGCGGTCGGCCACGGTGGAAGTCCAGGGCGCCCTGCCCGACCTTCACCACGATCGCCTGGCGGTCGAGCAGATCTTCCAGAACCTGATCGAGAACGCGACCAAATATCTGAAACCCGGCGTTCCGGGCCGCATCAAGGTTCGCGGGCAGCGGTCCGGAAAACGCGCCATCTTCGAAATTGAGGACAATGGCCGCGGCGTCGATCCCAATGATCACGAGCGCATTTTCGAGCTTTTCCGACGGTCCGGTGCGCAGGACCAACGAGGCGAGGGCATTGGCCTTGCCCACGTCCGTGCCCTTGCCTACCGCCTTGGCGGTACCGTAACGATACGGTCCGCGCTCGATGAAGGCTCGACATTTATCGTCGATCTGCCAATCACTTACGCAAAAGAAGGAAGCGATCAGTGAACGCTCAGCAACCCGTCGGCATCGTCATGATCGAAGATGACGAGGGCCATGCGCGCCTTATCGAGAAAAACATCCGCCGCGCGGGCATCTCGAACGACTTGCGTCACTTCCTGAATGGGACGGAAGCGCTCGAATATCTCTTCAATTCGCCCGAAGGACCGGCGCACAACGGGCCCGCCCTTGTCCTGCTGGACCTCAACCTGCCGGACATGAGCGGCACCGACATTCTCGCCAGGATCAAGGGTGACGAGAAGCTCCACCGCGTCCCCGTGGTCGTCCTGACCACCACCGACGACAAGGTCGAGATCCAACGCTGCTACGACCTTGGCTGCAATGTCTACATCACGAAGCCGGTGAACTACGAAAGCTTCGCCGACGCCATCCGCCAGCTTGGCTTGTTCCTGTCGGTGATCCAGGTTCCGGATAACGCCGGCTGATGAAGTCTCCCCGGCGTATACTGTACATCGATGACGATGCCGGCACCCGGCGGCTGGTCCAGAAATTGCTGGGCCGGCGTGGTCACGACGTCGTCACCGCCGAGGGAGGTGCCGAAGGTCTGGACCTCGCGACCAAGGATCGGTTCGACCTGATCGCCGTCGACCATTACATGCCGGGCATGGATGGTCTCGCCACGCTGAACGCCATCAACAAGCTGCCGGCCCCGCCACCGGTCATTTACGTCACCGGCTCCGAAGAGAGTTCGGTCGCGGTTGCAGCGCTCAAGGCGGGCGCCGCCGATTATGTCGTCAAGTCGGTTGGTGACGATTTCGTCGACCTTCTGGAACGCGCGTTTCAGCATGCGCTGGACCGCGAGCAGATGCGCAAGGGCAAGGAAGAAGCCGAGCAAAAGCTCGTCGCCGCCAACGAGCGCCTTGCTGCCCTGCTGCGGGAGGTCAATCACCGCGTCGCCAATTCGCTCCAGATGGTCACGACGATGGTCATGATGCAATCGCGCGTCCTGACCGATCCGGCCGCCAAGGCCGCACTTGCGGACACCGAGCGCCGCATTCAGGCGATCGCGCAGGTGCACCGTCGCCTTTACACATCGGGCGACGTCGAAAGCGTCGCGATGGACGAATATCTAAACGCGATCGTGGAAGAGCTGGAGGCGACCCTGTCGTCGCCGATCAACCCGCGCACGATTCTGCTCAACGCGGAACCGCTGAAGCTCAAGACTGACAAGGCCGTGTCGCTCGGCGTGATTGTGACCGAGCTCGTCACCAACGCCTGCAAATATGCTTATGGCGAGGGCGAGCCCGGCGAGATCCGCGTTCGTTTCGGGCAGGCTTCGGCGCCGCGACCGGATCGCTTCATGCTCGAGGTCGAGGACGATGGTTGCGGCCTGACAGATGACGGCCCGCGTGGCACCGGCCTTGGCACGCGCCTCATCGCGGCGATGGCGCAAAGCCTCGAAAGCGCGGTCGAATATGACCGCGCCTACCGCGGCTGCCGCGCCGTGCTCGTCGGCAGCGTTTAGCCTCTAGTCGAGACCGCTGCCTGGCTCTGCCTGCTTGCGATGGATTTTGGCGGTCTGCGCATCAGGCAGCACCTCCGACACCGCGACCTGCATCTTGTTCTTAAGGCCGTAGATCACCGCGGGTTCGCCGCTCTTCATCGCCTTCCAGCCAACCTTCGCGACATCGGCGGGATCGTCCTTTTTGGCTTGCCCGACTTTTGTGTCGTCCATCTCGGCACGGTGAAAGAAGTTGGTGTCCGTGGCGCCGGGCTTCAGGCAAGTGATCGTCACGCCGCTGCCTTTGATCTCCTCGTTGAGCGCGGCGGCGAAGCTGTCCACGAAGGCCTTCGATCCGTTGTAAACGGCCTGGAACGTGCCGGCGATGTGGCCCGCAATGGAACCGGTGATCAGCACCTTCCCCTCGCCGCGTTCAACCATCCGCTGCACGATCGGCTGGATCAGCAACAATGTGCCGGTGATGTTGGTATTGATCACGTGCTGCCACTCGTCAGGCGCTTGGTCGAGGAAGCCGTGCCCGAGCCCGTGACCCGCATTGGCAACCAGCACGTCGACCTGCCGGTCACCGATCATGTCGAGCAGCTGCTGCACGCCCTGCTGCGACGACAGGTCGGCTTCGATCTGCTCGACGCCGACGTCGAAATCCTCGAACGCCGGGCCTGCTTCCACGAAAGGTGTGTCCGCCGCCACGATCAGGTCAAAGCCATCTTCGGCAGCGAGCTTGGCAAGTTCCAAGCCGATGCCGCTGGAAGCGCCGGTGACGACGGCGAGTTTAGGCTGGCTCATGTGCATACTCCTTGAGGGTCTCGACGTCGCCCTTCTGCAGCTCGGGTTTCAAGACGATCTTCGTGTATTCGTTCTGCTCGTCGTGCCAGTGCCGGTACATGTCCGGCGCATCCTCGAGGCTGGCGTGGTGCGAGATCAGGAAGGTCGTATCGATCTTGTCCTGAAGGATCATGTCGAGCAGCAGCCCGGTATATTTCTGGACGTGGGTCTGGCCGGTCTTCACCGTCAGCCCCTTTTCCATCATCTGACCGAGCGGAAACTTGTCCGCGAAACCGCCGTAGACGCCGGGGACAGAAACGCGTCCGCCCTTGCGGCAGGCCAGGATCGCCTGGCGAAGCGCGTGCGGCCGCTCGGTGCCAAGGAACAAAGTCTGCTTCACCTGGTCGGCGATATTGTCGATGCTGATGCCGTGGCTTTCCATGCCCACGCAGTCGATTACCGCGTCCGGCCCGATGCCCCCGGTCATTTCCGCAAGCGCGGCGCGCACGTCGACCTCGTTATAATCGAGGATCTCCGCGCCGAGCTGCTTCGCAAGCTGCAGCCGCGTCGGGAAATGGTCGATCGCGATGACGCGCTCGGCGCCCATGATCAGCGCGGACTGGATCGCGAACAGGCCGACCGGGCCGCAGCCCCAGACGGCGACCGTGTCGCCTTTCTCGATCATGGCATTTTCCGCCGCCATCCAGCCGGTCGGCAGGATGTCGGACAGGAACACGACCTGATCATCGTCGACCCCGTCCGGGATGACGATCGGGCCGACATCGGAATAGGGCACGCGCAGATATTCGGCCTGCCCGCCCGCGTAGCCGCCGGTCAGGTGCGCGTAGCCAAAGGCACCGCCCATCGGGTGGCCCATCAGGATCTCGGACGCGTCCGAGGTCTCGGCCGGGTTGCTATTGTCGCAGGCGCTATACTGCTGCTTCTGGCAGAAGAAGCACTGCCCGCAGCTGACGGTGAAGGGGATGACGACCTTCTGGCCTTTCTGCAGCGTGCTCTTGGGCCCGACCTCGACCACCTCGCCCATATTCTCATGGCCCAGGATGTCGCCCGCGCGCATGCCGGGGATGTAGCCGTCATAAAGATGAAGGTCTGATCCGCAGATCGCCGTCGATGTGATCTTGATGATCGCATCGCGCGGGTTGACGATTTCGGGATCGGGAACGGTGTCGACGCGGACGTCGTGGCGCCCGTGCCAGGTAACTGCGCGCATCGGGGTACTCCTAAACTCGGGCTTCAGTGGGGGATTCGGATTCACGGGCCGACGGCGACGCATTCTTGGTCACCTCACCCGTTTCCATTAGTTGCTTGAACCGGCGGAGGTCGCGGCGGGCCTGAACGGTCGGCTCGCGCTGCAGCAGCTTGGCAATGCCGCGGCCGACCGTGCCGCCCGGCGGGTCGTAGGCCATGAGGAAGCGCACGTAGGTCCCGCGGTCGGCCGGCGCGTCGGTGAACTCGATCACGCCGGACGTATCGATGTCGCTGTCCGGCGCGCTTTCCCACGCCAGCTTCGATCCCGGCACATCCTCGACCAGCTTGCTGACGATCTCCACGTCCGTCCCGGCCGGTCCCTTTATCGTCCAGCGCGACGTCTCGTCGTCCACGCGCTCGATTTTGCGGACATTGTCCATGAATTGCGGCAACCGCTCGAAGCCGCGCCAGAAGTCGTAGAGTTCTTGCCGCGGTCGGCCGATGGTCACGGTTCGTCCGACCACCGCCTCGTCCCCTTGCACCTGCCTGGCAGCATCGCCGCGAAGCACGTGCGGCGGCGCGTCGCTGATCACATCCGCGTCGCCCGTCGCGCCTTTCCGTCCCCACAGGAACGCGGCGCCGATCGTCGCAGCCGCCAGTCCCGCGCCGATCCACGCACCCGAGCGATCGCTGCGCTCATTCTCTGTATTTTCAGCCAATTGGGCCTCCGTCGCGTCTGCCGAGCAAGCGGATTAGGAGGGCTTAAGTTCCTACGGCTGTTGCCAATTCTCGAGGATTTCGACGAAGCGCGACAGCCACGCGTTGGTCTGGTGACCGTCCACCACGCGGTGGTCGATCGTCAGCGTGACATAGGCCATCGGGCGCACCAGGATGGCGTCCTGCCCGCCGATCTCGCGAACGACGACGCGCTTTTCCAGCTTGCCGATGCCAAGGATCGCCGCCTGCCCCTGGTGCAGGATGATTGGCGCCGCGAGCAGCGACCCGGAAACGCCGTGGTTGGAGATGGTGAAGCTGCCGCCAGACACGTCCGACCGCTCCAGCTTCCCCTCGCGGGCACGGCGGGTGAGGTCGTCGAGCCTGGCGCCAATCTGCTCGAGGCTAAGCGAGCCGGCGTCCTTGACGACGGGAACGACCAGCCCCTTCTCGCCAAGCGCAGTGCCGACGCCGATGTCGATGGTCGGCGATACCGCGATCCGGTCTTGCTCCCACCGCCCGTTGATCGCGGGTGCGACCGCCATCGCCTCGGCAGCTGCCTTCACGATATAGGCGGTGTAGCTGAGTTTCGTGCCCCGAGCTGTCATCGCGGCCTTGTGCGCGGCGATGGCCGAGAAATCGGCTTCGAACACCGCCGTGACATGCGGCGCGTCGCTGACCGCGCGCGTCATGTTCTCCGCGATCGCCAGCCGCATGCGGTCGTGAGGGATGTCCTGCGCCGAAAACTGCCGCGGCTGAGCGGTCGTCGGTTCGCCGACGCTGACGACGGTCGCCGAAGCTACCGCCCGGTCGACGTCCTCGCGAGTGACGCGCCCATTCCGCCCCGTCCCCTGAATCCGGGAAGGATCGATCCCGTTCTGCAAGCACGCGCGCCGCACCGAGGGGCTCAAGCGCGTCTCCCCGCCCCCGTTCGGGCTGAGCTTGTCGAAGCCCTGCTTTTCTTCGGCAGGCGGGCTGGAAGAACTCAGCCCTTCGACAGGCTCAGGACGAACGGCGGGTTGGGTGGCGTCAGTCTCGATCCGCGCCAGCAGGGCCCCCGGCACCGCCTCATCATCGGTCCGAAGAACAATCTCGGCCAGTACGCCCGCAGCCGGCGCCGGCACTTCCTGCGTTACCTTGTCAGTTTCCAGCTCGACCAGCGGATCGTTCTCCGCCACCTCCTCGCCAATCTGCTTCAGCCAGGCGCGGACGACCGCCTTGGTGCCCTCCTGCTCGTCGGGAACGCGGACTTCGATCACGTCAGAAACCCACCAGGCGGTCGATCTCCGCACGGATGCTTGTGGGACTCGGCAAAGCCCACTCCATCAGCTTGGGATGATGCGGGCTCGGGATGTCCGGCATGGTAACCCGCGCCACCGGCGCGTCGAGGTCGAGGAAAGCCTCGTCGGCGACGACCGCGGCGATCTCCGCCCCGAAACCACCCGTCCGCAGATCCTCATGCACGATCAGGCAGCGCCGCGTGCGGCGGACGCTGTCGAGCACCATATCCTTGTCCCACGGCTGCAAGGTGCGCAGGTCGATAAGGTCTGCGCTGACGCCTTCCGCCGCCGCCTCGCAGCGCGGCACCATCGCGCCCCAGGTGACAATCGTGATCTTGTCGCCCTCGCGCGTTTTCTTCGCCCGCCCGAACGGCAGCACATAGCGATCGCCGGGCCACGGACGCCGAGCCCAGCTATCGTCCAGCATCGCGCGATGTTCGAAGAACAGCACAGGGTCGTTCCCGCGCAGCCCCGCGCGCAGCAATCCGACCGCATCCTCCGCGTTCGACGGCACCGCGACTTTCCAGCCGGGATTGTGGACGAACTCCACCTCATTGGTCATCGAATGCCAGGGATCGCCGCATTTGAAGAAGCCGCCAGGCACGCGGAGCACCATCGGCGCCGCGAACCGGTTGTTCGTCCGCCAGCGCATCGTCCCGCAATCATGGATCTGCTCGGTCGCCGGCTCGGCATATTTGCGGAACTGGATTTCGGGCACCGGCATCAGCCCTGCCAGCGCCATCCCCACCGCGCGACCGACGATACCTTCTTCATTCAGCGAAGTGTCGAACACCCGCTCGCGCCCAAAGCGTTCCTGCAGCCCGAGCGTCACCGCATGCACGCCGCCCTTCGGCCCCACGTCCTCGCCGAACACCAGCACCTTGGGATTGGCATCGAGCTCCTGCTCCAGCACGCGGCGGATGGCCGTGACCATATTGATCCGCTGGCCTTCCGGCTTCGGCTCGTCGGTGGTGCCGTCGAGGCTGAGCCCCGCACGCCCACCGACCTGCTGCGGCTCGCCCTCGTCGAAGACGTTGCGCGTCACGGTCTCCGGCGACGACACGCCCCGCGCTTCCGCCTCGGCACGCGCCGCCTCCACCTGCCACGCCGTCTCGCGCTCCAGGTCGGCCCAGGCATCGTCGCCGATCTGCCGCTGCGCGCAATGCGCCTTCAGCTTCGGCAGCGGATCGCGCGCCCATTCGGCCTCGATCTCCGCCTCGCTCTTGTAGGTCTGCGTGTCCTGGTAGCTATGCCCCTCAAGCCGCGGCACGCGCAGCCGCAGCAGCACCGGCGCGCGTTTGGTCCGCACATGCCCGACCGCCTCGTCGATCAGCCGCGAAGCTTCGACCGGATCGGTGCCGTCCCCATTGAAGATGGTCAGCCCGGTGAAGCTCGCCAGGTTCGCCGCAATGTCCTGCCCCGGCGTCTGATAGTCCGACGTCACCGAGATGCCGTAGCCATTGTCCTCGACATAGATGAGAAGCGGCAATTGTTGAGTAGTGGCAATGGTTAGCGCGGACCAAAATCCACCGGTTGCGCAGCTCGCATCGCCGCCCAGCACCAGCGCAATGGCGTCATCCGGCCCTTCGCCCAGCGCCTCGACCTTATATTTGATCGCCTGCGCCCAGCCGGCCGCCGGCGTGTATTGCGCGCCGACCCCGCCGCACATCGGCAGCGCATGAGCACCGCCCGGATTGGGGTAATTGAAGACGACGCCGATATCGCGCCCGTCCGAATAGCCTCCGGCCAACCCCATCCCCGAGCCAAGCGCATCCGCCAGCGGAACGCCAAGCGCCAGCAGCAGCGGCCGCGAGCGGTAATAGCCACAGGCTGCGTCGCCATCCTTAAGGTGCATGCCCAGCAGCACCTGCGCCATGTCATGACCGCGGGCGCTGAACTGATAGAGCACTTTCTTCGCCGGAACGAGCTCCTGCTCCTCCAGCCGGTCCATCTCGCGGCTGGTGAGCACCAGTCGGGCGACCTCACGCCAGTCGACGTCCGCAGCGACGCGGCCCGGGTCGCGATCGGCCATGATCAGGCGTCCAGCGCGCCGACCACGGCGGCGGCAAATCGATCGATCTGATCGTCGCCCAGACCGACGACGTTGAAGCGGCCGCTATCGGCCATGTAGATCGCGCTGTCCTCGCGCAGCTTGAGCACCTGCTCCTTGCTTAAGGGGAGCATCGAAAACATCCCGAACTGCCGTCCAATGAAGGCCAGGCGCGGGTCGGCCGACGCGATCCGCTGACGAACGCTGTTGATGCGGTCGCGCATCGCCGTCAGCTCGCCGAGCCACCGCTCACGCAGCGCCGGGTCCTCAAGGATGATGTGCACCGCCGCTGCGCCGTGATCGGGCGGCATCGACCACATTTCGCGCGCGATCTGGTGTACGTGGTTCATCGCCGTCTCGCTTGTCGCGCGCGATCCAGTCTTGATCCACAGCGACCCGACGCGGTCGCGGTAAACGCTGAAATTCTTGTCGCAGCTCTGCGCGACGATCACCTCGTCGCACGCCTCAAGCATCAACCGGACACCGAGCGCATCCTCGTCCAGACCGCGCCCAAACCCCTGGTAGGCAATGTCGACCAGCGGCACGAGCCCGCGCTCGACGACCACATCGCGCACCGCGCGCCACTGGTCCTCGTCCAGGTCGGCGCCGGTCGGATTGTGGCAGCAGCCGTGCAGCAGCACGATGTCGCCCGCCTGCGCCTCGCGCAGCGTCGCCAGCATGTCGTCGAAGCGGATCGCGCCCTGCCCGCGCTCGTAATAGGGATATTCCACCAGCTCGAGCCCGACCGAGCGGATGATCGGCGGATGGTTCGGCCAGGTCGGCGTACCGACCAGCACCCGCGCACCGGGATTGGCCCGTGCCAGCAGTTCGAAGCCCAGTCGCAACGCCCCGCAACCGCCTGGCGTCTGCAGCCCGAGGATACGCTCATCTCCGGCATGCTCGCCAAGCAGGACCGGGCGCAACAGCTCGGCAAAGCGCTTGTCGCCGGCGCTGCCGAGATACGCCTTCGTCTCCTGTGTATCGACCAGCCGCTGCTCGGCTTCCTTCATGACCTTCAGGATCGGCGTATTGCCGACCGCGTCGCGAAAAACTCCGACGCCGACGTCGATCTTTTCCGGCCGCGGGTCCGCATCGCACAGCGCAATCAGCGCTAGCAGCGAGTCGTTCACAACGGGCGGGAGATCGGCGAGCCCTCTCGCCTTCGACTGCGTCAGCATGAAACGGCAATTAGCGGGTTCAAGCGTCGTAATCCACTGCGACCCCATCCCCGACCGGGACGGACTGGCAGGTGAGCACATAGCCCTCCGCCACCTCCTCGTCGGTGAGGCCGTAATGCACCGCCATCTCGACCTTGCCGCGGGTCACCTTCGCGCGACAGGTGGCGCAGACTCCCGCCTTGCAGGCGAACGGCGCGGGCAACCCCGCCTCACGCGCGCTGTCGAGGATGTTGCCCGCGGTGAACGGCACGCGCCGCGTGCGTCCGTCGAGCGTCACCGACACCTGCACGCCCTCGGCACGCGTCTGAAGCTGCGCCATCTCCTGCGCGACCGCACCGGCGGGGCGCCCGGCGGTGAAGCGCTCGATGTGGATGCGGTCCTTCGGAATGTGCTGGTCGAGCAGCGCCTGTTCCGCCGCGTCCATCATCGGCCCCGGGCCGCAGATGAACCAGCCGTCGACGCTCGCCGCTTCGGGCACCAGCGCCGCGATGGCCGCGTCAAGCCGCTCGCGATTCAGCATGCCGTTGAACAGGTCGATGTCCTGGTCCTCGGCATCCAAGAAATGGTAGATTTCCAGCCGCCCGAGATGCTTGTCCTTCAACCCTGCGAGCGCTTCGAGAAAGATCACCGAGCTGCTGTCGCGGTTGCCGTAGAACAAGGTGAAGCGGCTGTTCGGCTCCTCGCGCAGCAATGTCTTCACCAGCGACATCACCGGCGTGATGCCGGAGCCGCCCGCGATGCCGACAAGGTGCCGGCTCCGCGCGGGGTCAAAATCGGTCGTGAAGCTGCCATGCGGCACCATCACCTCGACCGTGTCCCCAGCCTTCAGCTGGTCGCCCACCCAGTTGGAGAAAAGCCCACCACCGATCCGCTTGACGGTGACCATCCAGTCACCCTCGACCGGCGCCGTGCACAGCGAATAATTCCGCCGCACTTCCTCGCCATCGATGGTCGCCCGCAGCGTCAGATGCTGCCCCGCTTTGAAGGCAAATTCCTCGCGCAATTCTTCCGGGATTTCGAAGCGGATCGAATTGGCATCGGCGGTCTCGGGCACGATCTCCGCGACCTTCAGCGCGTGGAAGCGAACGCTCATTACCAGACCGCGTCGGGATAGGTGCGCGGCAGGAACTGCATCACCGCCAGCAGATGGCCGAGATGCTCGCTGTGGTGACCTGTCCGCCCGCCGAGAATCGCGCGCTGGTCGTCCGGCACCACCAGCTGCGCCTCGCCGAGCACCGCCGCGATCGCCTCGCGATACTCATCCTCGAATGTCCGCGGGTCTGGTACCAGCCCGCGATCAATCGCCGCCCGCATCGGCTCGTCGACGTCAAACAGCTCGGGCACGAAGCGCCAGCACCAGTCGAGACCCTCGGCCATCCGCCGCGCGCTCTCGTCCGTCCCGTCGCCCAGCCGCACCACCCAGTCGGCGGCAAGCTCGCGATGATAGGCGACTTCCTTGACCGCCTTGTGCGCGAATTCGCTCAGGAACTTGTCGCTCGACCCCGTCAACCGCTGCAGCAGCATGTGCTGCCACGTCGTGTACAGCAGGTGCCGCGCCATCGTCTGCGCGAAGTCGCCGTTCGGCTGCTCGACCAGCAGGCAATTTTTGAAGTCCAGCACGTCGCGGTGAAACGCCAGCTGGTCGCCGTCCCCCGCTTCGCCCAACAGCAAGGTCGCCTGCCCGACCAGGTCCAGCGCCAGGTTGGCAAGGCTGATGTCGACCTCCAGCGCCGGCCCATGCCCACACCATTCGCTCAGCCGCTGCCCCAGGATTAGCGCATCGTCGCCCAGCCGAAGCAGCAGGTCCCGCCGCACCGGCTCATGGTCATCCTGCGCCTTCGGATCGAACGCGCCACGCGGGCGCAGCTTCGCGGCCACGGCCTCATCCTCGGGCCGGATCGGCGGCAATGACGGCGCCATCAGATGTGCTTCACTTCGTCCGGAATGTCGTAGAACGTCGGGTGGCGGTAGATCTTGCTCTCGGCGGGCTCAAACAGCTCGCCGGCTTGGTCAGGATCGGACGCGACGATGTCCGCCGACCGCACGACCCACAGGCTCACGCCTTCCTGCCGCCGCGTGTAGGTGTCGCGCGCATGGGCGAGTGCGAGCTCCGCGTCAGGAGCATGAACGCTGCCAACATGGCGATGCGCAAGGCCACCCTTGGCGCGGACGAAGACCTCCCAGAGCGGCCAATCGCCACTCACGCCGCCTTCCTCGCACGGCGCTTCCCGGCGTGCGCCTCCGCGGCTTCGCGGACCCAGGCGCCATCCTCCCAGGCATCGCGGCGCGCTTTCATGCGCTCCTTGGCGACAGGCCCTTCACCGCGCACCACCGCGTAGAATTCTTCCCAGTCGATCGTGCCGAAATCGTAGCCGCCCTTCTCCTCGTTCCAGGCGAGATCCGGGTCCGGCACGGTCAGGCCAAGGAAGTCCGCCTGCGGCTTGGTGATGTCGACGAACTTCTGCCGCAGCTCGTCATTGGTCTCGCGCTTGATTCGCCAGCGCATCGACTGCGCCGTGTTGGGGCTATTCTCGTCGGGCGGGCCGAACATCATCAGGCTCGGCCACCACCAGCGGTTCAGCGCGTCCTGCGCCATTCGCTTCTGCTCGGGCGTCCCGTTCGCCAGCGCGATCATGATCTCGTAGCCCTGGCGCTGGTGGAAGCTCTCTTCCTTGCACACGCGAACCATCGCGCGGGCGTAGGGGCCGTAGCTCGTCCGCTGCAGCGGCACCTGGTTCATGATTGCCGCACCGTCGACCAGCCAGCCGATCGCGCCGATGTCCGCCCAGGTCAGCGTCGGATAGTTGAAGATCGTCGAGTATTTCGCTTTGCCGCTGAGCAGCGCCTCGGTCATCTGATCCCGGCTCGTGCCCAAAGTCTCCGCCGCGCAATAGAGGTAGAGCCCGTGCCCCGCCTCGTCCTGCACCTTCGCGAGCAGGATCGCCTTGCGCCGAAGCGACGGCGCGCGCGTGATCCAGTTACCCTCAGGCAGCATGCCGACGATCTCGCTGTGCGCATGCTGGCTAATCTGCCGCGTCAGCGTCCGCCGATAGGCCTCGGGCATCCAGTCCTTGGGCTCGATGAATTCATCCGCCGCAACCCGCGCCTCGAACGCTTCGAGCAGCTTCGGGTCCTCGAGACTCTCGATCTTCGCGGTCTTCTGCAATTCCGTCGTGTACATGGCTGCGATGTAGCTCCTGAGGGCGTAACGTTCAAACCTCGACGACCGCTCCGCCGAGCGTGCGCGAATAGCCGGTGAACTCGGCGACCTTGCGGCCATCTCCTGCACTTACCGCAACGCGCGTCACGCCCGCTCTTCCCTCGCGCGCAATCTCGCTCGCTTCGGCGATCAGCGTCTCGCCCTCCTGCACCTTGTCGAGGAACACGATCGACGCCTGCGCCGCGACGCTGGCGTTATTGGCGCCGTTGCAAACGTAGGCGAAGGCGCTGTCCGCGAGGGCGAAGATCATCCCGCCATGCGCAAAGCCGTGGCCGTTCAGCATGTCCGCGCGCACCACCATCGACACCCGCGCATAATCCTCGCGCACGTCCTCGATCTTCAGGTCCCAGGCCGGCCCGGTTCCCTCCGCCGCCAGCATGTGATCGGCCACGCGCCGCGCAAGTGAGTTTGCGTCCACACCCTCTCCTTCGCTACGCTTTCGCATGGCTTACGAGACCATCGACTTCAAGGCGGACGGCGCGATCGCCCGCATCACGCTCAACCGCCCAGACCGGCTCAACAGCTTCACCAAGGCGATGCATCAGGAATTGCGCGCGGCGATGGCCGAGGCTGAGACCGCGCGCGTCATCGTCGTCACCGGCGCGGGTCGAGGCTTCTGCGCGGGGCAGGACCTCAACGACCGGGCGGTGGCGCCCGGCGAAGCGGTCGATCTCGGCGACACGGTGGAAGTCTCCTGGAATCCGCTGGTCAGGCTGCTCGCCGAGGCCCCTCAGCCCATCATCGCCCGCGTGAACGGCGTCGCGGCTGGCGCAGGCGCCAGCCTCGCGCTCGCCTGCGACCTTGTCGTTGCCGCCCGCTCTGCCAAGTTCATCCAGAGCTTCGCCGCCATCGGCCTGGTGCCCGACACTGGCGGCAGCTGGCACCTGACGCGCCACCTCGGCCAGGCCCGCGCGATGGGCCTTGCGCTCACTGGCGAACCACTGACAGCCGAGCAGGCCGCGGACTGGGGCCTGATCTGGAGGTGCGTCGACGACGACGCGCTCGACGCCACGGTCGACGCGCTCGCCGAAAAGCTGGCCGCCATGCCGCCGCTCGGTCTCGCCGCGATCAAGAGCATGATCCGCACCAGCTGGGACCGCAGCCTCAATGAAGAACTCACGCTGCAGCGCGACGAAATGCGCCGCCTCGGTTTCACCGAAGACTATCGCGAGGGCGTCGCCGCCTTCCTCGAAAAGCGTCCGGCGACGTTCACGGGGCGCTGACGATGCGCAGCGCGCTGATGATTCTAGGCATTCTCTGCGTGCTCATGGGCCTGCTGTGGGTCGGGCAGGGTTTCGGGATCATCCACTGGCCGGCATCGAGCTTCATGATCGACGAGCGCCCTTGGGCAACGCGCGGCGCAATCCTATCGGTTGTGGGCATCGCGCTGCTGATCGTTGCAACGCGAAAGCGCTAAGCGCCCGCCCTCTGTGCAAAACTCCACGCCGTCTGCGCCAGCATCGGCACGCGCTTCGCCATTTCCGCGGCCTGCGCATGGCTCGCCGTCCGGTCGATCACGCGTTTCTTGATGCCCTGGACGATCCCCGCCAGCCGGAAGAGATTGTAAGCGAAATACCAGTCGAGCTGGCCCGCAACCGGCACGCCGGAGCGCTCCGCGTAACGCTCGGCCGCTTCATTCAAGGTCGGAATTCCCAGCGCCGCCAAATCCAGCCCCGCCAGCCCAGCGGCCCCATCCGCCGGCATCATCCACTGCATCGCCAGGTAGGAAAAGTCCGCCAGCGGATCGCCCAAGGTTGCCAGCTCCCAGTCGAGGACCGCGGTCAGCGTCCCGTCGCCGTCGAACACGACATTGTCGATGCGATAGTCGCCATGCACCACCGACACCCGGGACTGCTCCGGCAGCGTGCCCGGCAGGAAGGCGATCAGCCGCTCCATCTCCGGAATATAGTCGGTCTCGGAATCGCGATACTGCCGCGTCCAGCGCGCGACCTGCCGCTCGAAATAATTGCCCGGCCGACCGAAGTCGCCGAGTTCGGCTTTCTCCGGATCGATCGTGTGGAGCTCGGCCAATGTGTCGACCAATTGCTCGTACATGCGACGCCGGGTCGCCGAGTCGAAATCGGGCAGCGCGCCGTTCGCATAGGGCCGACCCTTGGCCATCTCCATCACGTAAAAGATCGCGCCAATGATCTCCGGATCGTCACACAGAGCCAGCGGCTCCGGCACCGGAAACCCCAGCGGATACAGCCCCGACAGCAACCGATACTCGCGGTCGACCGCATGCGCTGAAGGCAGCAACGGCCCGAACGGCTTCCGCCGCAGCACATAATCGCCGGACGTCGCGTGGATGCGGTAAGTCGGGTTCGACTGCCCCGACGGGAACTTGGTCAGCGTAAGCGGCCCGGCGAACCCCTCGACATTGGCCTCCAGCCAATCCGCTAGGGCGCCTTCGTCGATCGCCTGCTCGCTCATCGATGCTTTTTATATTCCAGCCGGGCGATCGCGCGGCGGTGCACCTCGTCCGGCCCGTCTGCCAGCCGCAGCGTCCGGATCGACGCATAGCTGCGGGCCAGCCCAGCATCCTCGGACACACCTGCCGCGCCGAAGGCTTGGATCGCATCGTCGATGATCTTCAGCGCCATGATCGGCGCCGCAACCTTGATCATTGCGATCTCGCCCTGCGCGGCCTTGTTGCCGGCGCGGTCCATCATGTCTGCCGCCTTCAAGCACAGCAGCCGCGTCATCTCGATGTCGATGCGCGCATTGGCAACGCGCTCTTCCCACACGCCCTGCTCGGCGATCGTCTTGCCGAAGGTGGTGCGCGACATCAGCCGCTTGACCATCGCGTCGAGCGCCTCCTCGGCCGCGCCGATGGTCCGCATGCAATGGTGGATGCGCCCCGGCCCAAGCCGCCCCTGCGCGATCTCGAACCCGCGGCCCTCGCCCAGCAGCATGTTCGACGGCGGCACGCGCACGTCGTCGAGCTCGATTTCCATGTGCCCGTGAGGCGCATCGTCATAGCCGAACACCGGCAGGTGCCGCTTGATCGTCACGCCGGGCGCGTCGAGCGGCAGCAGGATCATCGACTGCTGCTTGTGCTTCTCGGCCTCCGGATCGGTCTTGCCCATCAGGATCGCGACCTTGCAGCGCGGATCCCCCGCCCCGCTCGACCACCATTTGCGTCCGTTCACGACATATTCGTTGCCGCGCATCTCGATGCGGCACTTGATGTTGGTCGCGTCGGACGAGGCGACGTCCGGCTCGGTCATCAAAAAGGCCGAGCGGATCTGGCCTTCCATCAGCGGCTCGAGCCACTCGTCCTTCTGCTCGCGCGTGCCGTAGCGGTTGAGCACCTCCATGTTGCCCGTGTCGGGCGCGGAGCAGTTGAAGACCTCCGACGACCACAGGATGCGCCCCATCTCCTCGGCGCACAGCGCATATTCGAGGTTGCTCAAACCCGGCCCGTCGAATTTGAAGCTGTCGTCCACCGGGGTGGCGCCGTGGGACGGGGGCATGAACAGGTTCCACAGCCCCTGCGCCCGCGCCTTTTCCTTCAGTTCCTCGACGACCGGGAGCTCTTTCCATCGCCCGCCCTCGCGCTGCTGCGCGTCGTAATCGCCGGCGCGGGGCCGTACTTCGCTGTTCATGAAATCGCGGACGCGGTCGCGCCAACCGGTCTCCGTGGAGCTGAGGCTGAAGTCCATGGCCGCGGCCTATCAGCAACAGTGTCGGTTGGCTATGAGGGCCGCATGGCAAGACTGGCAGGCAAGGTCGCGATCGTCACCGGCGCGGCATCGGGCATCGGCAAGGCGACGGTCGAACTGTTCCGAAGCGAGGGCGCAACGGTCATCGGCGCGGACGTCGGCGATGGCGCGGACCGCCGCTCGGACGCCGGCGACGAAGCGGACGTCAAAAGCCTGATCGAGGAAGTCGCCGCGGAATACGGCCGGCTCGACATCATGTTCGCCAACGCCGGCGTCTCCGGCGGCTTTTCCTCCATCGCCGAGCAGACCGCCGAGGACTGGGCCGAGATCCTCCGCGTCAACCTGATCGGCCCGTTCCTCGCCATCAAATATGCCGCGCCTTTGATGCGCGAGCGCGGCGGCTCGATCATCTGCACCGCCAGCGTTGCGGGCCTGCGCAGCGGCGCCGGCGGCGCAGCCTATTCCGCCAGCAAGGCGGGCGTCATCAACCTCGTCCAGACCGCCGCGCAGCAGCTCTCCGGAAGCGGCATCCGCGTCAACGCCATTTGCCCCGGCCTCATTGAAACCGGCATGACCAAGCCGATCTACGACATGGCCCGCGACCGCGGCCAGGAAAAGCGCATCGGTGAGCTCAACCCGCTCGCCCGCGGCGGCGAACCGAGCGAGATCGCGCAGGCCGCCCTCTTCCTTGCATCCGACGACGCCAGCTACGTCAACGGCACCGCGCTGGTCGTCGACGGCGGCCTCGCGAGCAGCCACCCGACCACGCGCCGCTTCGACATAAGAATGCTTTGAAGCGCTTGCGCTCAGACTAGCTGGGGAAATGCGTGCTCGGCACGGCGGCTCCGCCGCGCGATGGCGCCGATCGCGAAGAACCCGACCAGCAGCATCGCCCAGGTTGAAGGCTCCGGCACGGCCGTCGTCGAGAAGCGGGTCACCAGGCCGTTCGACCCGGTGGCATAGGGACCGGTACCGCTCGTGCGGTACATGTTCGACATCTGGTCCCCGACCGTCGAGCTGTAGCTCCAGGCGTTGAAGTCGTTGGGCGAACCCGCGGTCTGGATGTCGAGCAGCAGATTGCCCAGGGCTGGATTGTAGGTGAAGCTGTTGCCCACGAACGTGTAGCTGGTGCCCGGCGTGAACGTGCCGAAGCTCGACAGCAACGTGCCGCGATTGAGCGCCGGGTTGGTCGTCAGGCCATCGACCGGCAGGTTCGTCAGGTAAAATGAGAACGTGTACGAACTGAGATTGCTCGTCAGCGCGCCAAACCCTGCCGCGGCGAAAAAGTCGACGGTGTTGATCGTCGTCACACCCGAGAACGCCGATGCGCCGTAAACCTGCTGGTAGGTCCCAGTGTAGCTGCAGCTGAACGGGAAACAATTCCCGCCGATCGACGGCGTGCCAACGGTCACGGACGCCGCGGCCGGCGCGACCAGGGCAGAACTCATGATCAACGCGGCCGTCAGCCGCAGGCTTATACGCTTGTACATCTTGTCCCCTTCCACCGCGGGATCGCGGCGAGAGGCCGATTAATCGCGTGCTGATTAATTTTTAGTATAACGATCTGCGTTAACGCGAAGGTTGATCAAATTTGTGGCTGGTAAGACATGAACAAACCAGCATCGCGGAGGAGTCTGATGACATGGTCGACCTCTTCGGGGGTCAGCCACGCGTATCGCGCCTGGAGTTGCTCTCGTGAAAACGTCTGCTGACCGAGCGTCCACTCAATAAGCTCGCCGAGAATGCCCACGGTCTGCGTCCCGCCCGAGTGTCGCAACAATGCGCCGGCCTCAGTCCATAGCACCGCACCCGGCTGCCCCGTGGTTGCAAAGTGTTCCAGCGGCTGACGGTCGCGCAGCGCCAGCGCCGGATCACCGAGCACCCGCTCACGCTGTTGCTTGATAACCTCCGTCTCCAGCAATGGCGAACCCAGCAGCTCGCCCACTGCCGCGCCCAGTTCCTGCAACCGCGCGCGCAAGGCCGCCGGATCATCCCGCCCATCGGGAAGATAAGCGCGGAAGCGAGGGTCCCGCTTCGCCAATCTTTCCATCAGGCTGAACAGCGCCAGCCCGTTCATCGGCTCGACGCCGAACGTCAGGTGCAGCGATGCGTCACTACTCGCCAGCGCATCGTGGAAGAACCCGCGAGGGATATACAGCAGGTCACCCGGCTGCATCGTAACGGTCATCATCACCCGACCCTTGGCGCGGTCGATCGTGCCTTGCGCATCCGGCCCCTGGATCGTCTCCACCGGCGCATCGGCGCGGTTCTCGTAGATCTGCCAGACCTTTTCGCCCTCAAGTTGGACGGCGAAGACCTCGTGCAAATCGCAGTGGCTCGCAAAGGCGCGAACGCCCTGGAACGAGCAATATACGTTGGCCCCCGCCGTCCCGGCGAACTGCCGCGACAGCATGGCCGTCGCGCCGCGCACCACCGGCTCGATCGCCTCGACATGATCGCCGACCAGGCTGGCGCCCATGCGCAAGAACATCTCGACCTTCGCCGGGTCCGCCAGCCGCGTGGCGCCCTTCGCATCCAGGAAATGCTCGCCAGCCACCGGGCGGCTGTTGAGGATCAGCTTGATGTTCTGCTCGGTCCAGTGCGGCCGCACCGCCAGCAACTGCTCCAGCCGCTCCATCGAGAGCAGCCCGCCACGCGGCGAAGCGCCACGGATGTGCACGGGTCGCTTGCCGAAATAGTCGGCAACGAACGTCTCGACGGCCATCGGCGCGATGAAGTCGGCAAATTCCATCGCCGCGGCTTACCGGCATTGCGGCGAGGCGGCAAAGCGCTCATGCCACGCGCGAAATCGACGGGAGAAAGCGATGAGTTTCGGATTGTGGGAAGCCTCGGTGCCGCTGTTCGTCAACACCCTCACCGACATGCGCGCCTGGCTCGATAAGGCTGCGGCCGAAGGGGACGAGGCCGCGCTCCTGGCGGCAGCGCTCGCCCCCGACATGAAGCCGCTGCCCGCGCAATATCAGATCGCCTCGGACACGGCGAAGAACGCGCTCGCCCGCCTCACGGGAACCGAAGCGCCCGCCATGCCGGACACCGAGCAAAGCTTTGCCGAGCTTCGCGAGCGGTGCGACAAGACCATTTCCTATCTGCAGCAATTCGACGCCGCATCGCTCGCAGACGCGGAGACGCGCGATGTCGAGCTGCGCTTCCCCAATGGCATGGGTTATCGCTGGCCCGGCGCCGCCTATCTCACCGGTTTCGCGCTGCCCAACTTCTACTTCCACGCGACCACCGCCTACGCGATCCTGCGCAACGCCGGCGTCGCGCTAGGCAAGCCCGATTTCCTCCAACACCTCGGCCCGCCCAACCTCACCGCATGAACTTCGACGACCAGATCCGCCGCTACTTCGGGACCGCGGACCTCGCCGCCGTCCCGCCCGCCGCGCTCGAAGCGGGTATCGAGCGCATGCAGGTCGACCTCGGCCTTGCCCAGGACCGCGGCGAGCGCTTCGCCTTGTGGGCGATCCTCCAGACTCTCGGCGCTTCGCCCGACCTCGACGCGGTGTTCAAGGACTCGAGCGAACGCGACGCGGCCCGCAACTTTATGGAACTGATGGGCGGCGAAGCTCAGACCTGAAATGCTGGTCGCTGCCGTCGGCTTTCGACCCATTGCGGACATTCACGATACTTCTGATGATGAGGTATGAACCCGCTCCTCTGTGCGGGCATCTTTGGGTTACTTGCTGATCTTCAGTGGTTGCCCCGCACCCCTTATCCGCGATGTGCGAGCCCGGCACCTAACGATGCCAGGCCATACATGCTTTTCGAGACCTATCAGCTGACGCTGGGCCCGATCGGCGGTGGCGCGAAAGAGCAACAGGGAACTGGCCAGGGTCCGTGAGACTGGCAGCTACGCGAATAATTCCTGCTGCACTTGCCATCCCGTTGGCACCGAGCCGACGTCCGGCCAGCCGGCGAAGTATCCGTCGCCGCCGTCGGTTCCGAACGTAACCAGTAGCTGGCCGCTTTCGCCCTGCCAAAGTACGTCGTCAAACCCATCGCCATCGTAGTCGCCGATGCCGACCGCATCGAAATGCGACAAAGTATTCGTGCCACAAGCCGGAATGAAACCACCGTCTCCTGTTCCGATCCAATAAGAGACGGAGCCGTCTGTGCTGCGCCAGAGCACATCCGACTTGCCGTCCCTGTTAAAGTCACCTGTTCCGACGACGTCCCACTCGCTCGAAAGAACCGTACCCCACGTTGGAATGAAGCCGCCATCTTTTGAGGCTAGCCACGTGGCGAGGGAGCCGTCGGTGCACCGCCACAAGATGTCGTCTTTGCCATCGCCATTGAAGTCACCTGTGCCAGCAACACTCCAGGATAGGTCGACGATGGTGCCCCAACCGGAGCTAAATCCGCCGTTCGCAGAGGCTATCCAATCAGCCAGCGCGCCTGAGGTGCTCCGCCATAGGATATCGTCCTTGCCATCGCCGTTGAAGTCACCAGTCCCAGCAACTTTCCACGACAGGTCAACGCTCGTGCCCCACGCAGGGGTAAATGCACCATTTGCGGCCCCCGACCATTGGGCAAGCGTACCGGTAACGCTTCGCCAAAGAATGTCGGCTCGTCCGTTACCATCAAAGTCCCCTGCTCCTGCCATCTTCCATTCATTGGAAAGGGGCGTGTCCCAGATTGCCTTGAAGGCTATTTTGTCGAAGACCAATAGAGAGATCGCGCCATCGTCGTGGCGCAGGATCACATCGCTGACGCCATCACCATTATGATCATTGGCGCGTGTAGGGGGAGACTCGCCGGCAAAGATCTGAAAGCGCGTACTGCCCTCGTCGGCCCAGGCAGCAATCAGTCGACCCCTCGGCGTCGATAGGATCGAAGGCATCGACTCCCAGGACGGCTGACTTGCCACTTGAAAGGCAGCGCTTGTCGCCCCGCCCAATCGGTCGAAAAACTGCGCATATACGTCAGAGTTGATATCTCCGTCATGGCGATCCCAAGCCAAAGCAAATCCGCCTGACGGGAGCTTTGTCACCGATGTGTTCTCGAAGACCGTATTGGCCGGTGCCACGATATCGATAAGCTTTCCTTGCGGCGTTCCATCCGAAGAGAAGATTTGCGCCTGCACATGATTGCCGGGGTCACCTGGGCTCAGAACCCACGTCAAAAGCACCTCGCCGTTGCGCAGAGGAGCGGCTTGAACTCGATCAGGCCGACCGACGATGGTCCCTCTTGTGGTTTCTAAGATGGTTGTCGGGAGCGTCATGGAGAAGGATCTGAAGACTGAGCCGTCAGCGTTGTAAGACGTGGTGCCGACGTCGTAGATCGGAAGTCCGTTGCTATCCTGCTGCCCGGTGTCCCCGACCCAAGCTAAGACGGGACGATTGTCGTTTACCGCCGCGTCCGCAGACCACTGGCCTGCCGGAGGAGGACTGACCCAAAGCGGTTTCCCGGAGGGTGAGAAAGTCCCGAAGCCTTTCGATTCGGACGATTGCTGCCCTGCCCAATGTAGGACCGCATTGCCAAAATTATCGCCTGCAACCGAAAATGTGGTCAGCAGCGAGCCAACGTTAGTGGCAGCAATGCTGCTCGCGGCAATAGCAATCCCTTGATCCGTGAAGCTCTGAAGCTTCAGATTACCAGCATCGGTCCAGGCGACCGCCAATCCGCCAAAAGCGAGGTCAGCTAACCGAAATTCTCCCACTTGGTTGATTACGATGTTGCTGTTCTTTAGCGCCCCGGCAGCGTCATAGATTTCGACTATGAGCTGAGTGGGAGATTCGCTGGTGCCAGTTGGCGTCAGCCATCCGATGGCAAACCCGCCATTTCGTAGAGCTACAGTTTGCGGAACAGAATTAGAGGCAAAGTTGCCACTTCCAGCATGCGCCGTGATAGTCTCGCCAATGCGATCGGTTAAGCTACGCATGAGAACCCCCCATTTCTGCCGAGTTTAAGCAAAACCACAGTCGAGGATTATGCATGTTCTCGGCTCGGAGGCGCTGATGATTTCGTGATCATGACATGATCATGGGCATTGCGGCCGAATGGTCTTACTCGACTCTTGCTATCAGCCGCTGACGAGCTCGCGATTTTTCAAGAATTGCTATTGCCGGCGATGACGCGCATTCGTCGACGATGCGGGCATCGGGAACTTAAGCGAAGGCGTCCTGGATCGCCCATCCGGTGGGCGCCGACAAACCCCAGCTCGCATTTTCGACCAGACCGCCATTCGTGGCGCCGAGCCACTCACTTAGCTGGCCATTGTCGTTTTGCCAGACGACATCGTCGCGGCCGTCGCCGTTGAAATCGCCGATGCTGACGAGGGCGAGGTTGGCCGCAACGCTTGCGCTCCAGGTCGGCGCGAAACCGCCGTTGGCGGCGCCGAGCCAGGTTGCGAGCGTGCCTGTGTCGCTGCGCCACAGCACGTCCGACCGGCCGTCCCCGTTGAAATCGCCCGTGCCTGCGATCTCCCATTCGGTACCGACAGTCGTCCCCCAAGTGGGCGTAAAGCCGCCATTAGGGGCGCCAAGCCACGTCGCGAAAGCACCGGCGTCCGAGCGCCACAGCATGTCGTCGCGCCCGTCACCGTTGAAGTCGCCGGTCCCGACAATCTTCCACTCGGTTGCGACACTCGTCCCCCACGCGGGCGAGAAGCCGCCGTTGGCTGCGCCCAGCCAGCTGGCCATGGCCCCGCTGTCGCTCCGCCACAGGACGTCGTCGCGTCCGTCGCCGTTGAAATCGCCCGCGCCGGCCACCTTCCACTCAGACGAAACCGTCGTTCCCCACGCCGGGGAAAACCCGCCGTTGCTCGCGCCCAGCCAGTCCGCGAAGGCGCCGCTGTCCGATCGCCACAAGATGTCGGCGCGGCCGTCCCCGTCGAAATCGCCTGATCCGACGATCTTCCAGTCGGTGCTGACGCTGGTTCCCCAGGCCGCGGTATAACCGCCGCTGGCATTGGCGAGCCACGACGACATGGCGCCGCTTCCGCTGCGCCAAAGGATGTCGCTGCGCCCGTCGCCATTGAAGTCATTGTGCGTCTCGCGCAGGCTTAGCGCGAACTGCACGCCGCCGCCCACCGCCGCCTTCGCCGACAGGTGGCCGACCAGATTGCCCTGCAGCGTCATCCAGCCGCCAGTGTAAGTGAACACGTCGCCGACCAGGCTGAATGTGGCGTCGTTGATGTTCAAGTCGGTGACGACGATCCTGTCGCCTGGTCCGAAATCGGTGATCTTGTCGTAGCCAAGACCGACCTTGCTGTCCCTAAAGGTATCGTTGCCACCCCCGCCGG
Source organism: Sphingomonas flavescens (assembly GCF_030866745.1). Taxonomy (NCBI): domain Bacteria; kingdom Pseudomonadati; phylum Pseudomonadota; class Alphaproteobacteria; order Sphingomonadales; family Sphingomonadaceae; genus Sphingomonas; species Sphingomonas flavescens. The sequence continues at coordinate 879,858 of NZ_CP133016.1, forward strand.
TAAGCGTGTCCGAACCACTGCCCCCGGTCAGAACATTGTCTGCGCCATTGCCGATAATGAAATCGGCGGAACCGCCACCGATTGCGTTCTCGATGACGACGCCGCGTGCAATGGACAGATTGCCCCGACCCGAATTGACGCTGGAAAATGTCTCGGGGTTGAGGTTGATGATCTGCGTGCTGTTGCCATATCGATAATCGAGCGTATCGATCCCGCCGCTATCGTAGATCGTCAGTGCGCCGGTGTACTTGCTAGCGTCATAGACACCGCCGGCGTTCGAATTGAACCCGTACACCGTGTCGCCCGTGCGCGTGTCCGTCGCCGCGCCATACATCGATTGCGCCGCGATGATGTCCGCCTGCATTGGCGACATGGCATAGCTGACGGTGAAATTCTGTTTGTAGAAGTACAGGTTTTCCTGCTGGTTGAAATAGGACATGACCGACGTCGACCACGCGTCGTCTGCGAAGAGTGCGTCCGAATAATAGCTGCCGTCAAAGTTGTACGTGCCGGGGTGCCCGAGGCCGAGGGCGTGCCCGATCTCATGCACGTACGTCTGGAAGCCGTAGCTGCCGATATTCCCGCCGTTCTGCGTCAGCCATGAACTTGAGATCTGGATGTGCGCATGGCTGGTGATGCCGTTCGCCCAGGTCGCATCCGTCGCCGCGATCGAACCGCTTGAACCCTCGCTGTGGTCGAAGGTGATCTGCGCGTTGCCGACGACCTCCTGAAAGCGGATGCCGATGATGTCGGTCCATTCCTGCAGCGCAGCCCGCGCCAGGTTCTGCTCCGTTGTCGAGAGCGTCGAGATGTCGACCGAAATCGACCCGCCCGGCTGCACCGCGAAGTGATGGGCATCGCCGTTCCAGTACCCGGTCACCAGTTGCTGCGCGATCGCGTCGATGGTCGCCAGCGGCGGCTGACGCAGCGTGATCTGCACCCCGCCTCCCGGCGCCGCGGCGGCGATGAAAGTCCCCTGGATTTCGCCAACGTTGAAGTTCAGCGAGCCACCAGTGAAGTTCAGCGTCTTGCCGGTCAGGCTGAAGGTAAAATTGTTGATGTTCGCATCGGTGATGATGATCTTGTCGCCGATCTCGATGCTGCCGATGTAGTCGCCGTTCAGGTTCGCGGCGGTGTCGATGTAGGTGTCGTTGCCTTCGCCACCATTAAGTCCATCCACACCCGCGCCGCCGCTCAAAATGTCGTCGCCGGCATCGCCCCGCAGCTCGTCGCTTCCGCTGCCGCCGAAGAGCTGGTCGTTCCCGTTTCCGCCCGACGCAATGGCCCCGTCCGCCCCGATGTAGATAATGTCGTCGCCATCATCGCCGTTCAGATTGTCCCGGTTGGCGGAGGTCGAGGGGTCGAACCCGATCCCTCCGTAGATGACGTCGTTCCCGGCGCCGCCGTAGATCCAGTCCACGCCCGCGCTTCCGGTGATCGTGTCGTTGCCGCCAAATCCCTGGATGTTGGCGCCCTTCACGCCCTGCACGGCCCCGGCGACGATGACGTCGTCGAAATTGGACCCCATGATGCCCATGACATATTCGATGCCGGTCAGGGACGCGCCCGCGACCGTCATCGAATTCCCGCTCGTCAGCGTGCGGAAGTCGACGTTGATCCCGGCGCTCGCGCCCCAGGCGTTGAAATACAGGGTGTCGTTGCCGATCCCGCCGTCGACGATATCGCCCGTTTGGGCAGCGAGGCTGTCGTCCCCCGCGCCGCCCAGCAGGACGTCCGTCGCATAATCGTCCTGATTGGTGCTGCCGAGGTAACCATTCAGACTGTCATCCCCGTCGCCGCCGTCGAGATGGTCGGCACCGAGGCCGCCTTCCAGCGAATCCCGGTCCGCGCCGCCGTCGAGGTCATCATTGCCGCCGCCGCCGTGGAGGTTGTCGGCGCCCGCTCCGCCGCGGAGGATGTCGTTGCCGTCGGCCGAACCGGCAAACATATCGTCGCCGTAGAGTGAATCGATGCCGTCCCCGCCATCGATCGTGTCGTTCCCGCCCTGGCCGTAGACCGTATCATTGCCCGCGCCGCCGGAAACGGTGTCGTCGCCCGCGCCGGCGTAGATGACGTCGTTGCCCTCCAGCCCGGAAATATCGTCGGCAGTGTCCTTGCCGAAAAGAACGTCGTCGCCCGCCGTCCCCACAATCACCGCCATACGCACCCCCACTGACCGGACCGACCGGCATATCGTTCGTTAAGTGTTCGCCCCATGCATAAGGCAGCTAGCGAGGACCGCCAAACGGTAATCAGAGCAACTCCCGAATTCGGTCGAATGTCCGCTATCCACCCATTGCGGGCGTTAGATCGTCGGGCGACGTCGGGGCGGGTATCGGGGCGGCGCAATTGCAAATGCGCCGCCGCCGTCTTGCGTTACTGAATGGGGCAGACCGTCTCGTCGTACTCATCGAGTTGCGCGAGCAGGGAGCCGAGGCTGCTAACGTTAGGGCTGTCGATCAGACCCATCTCAAAAAACAGCCGCGCCACATTGCCAAGGCCTAGCCGCGGCGTGGCCTGCGACGAAGAATGCTCGCCAATACCGCCTTCGACCTGAGCCAACTGCGAGCTCACGACGCCCCAGCAATTCATGGTCGTCGTCGGCTGCCGCGTCGGCGCACCGCGGTTCGGCGCAGCGGCTTGCGACGCGCTGGCCAATAAGAGCGCGGGAACGACGGCGAACATGGTAAGGGATTTAAGACGCATGCTTTCCTCCTGATCGGTGGTCCGCGCGTTGAATGCGGCCACTGATAAGCTACGAGCGCCACTGGCCGCCGGACGCAGCGTCCGCGGCGATATTTTAATCCCCCCGCAATCTTTCGAGTTGCCGGATCGGAAGTGCATCCGACCTCCGCCGTCTCCCGTATCTCCAGCACCACGAACACCAAGAGGAGGATTGAATGCGGAAGTTGATCGTCGCGGCCTGCCTGAGCGGAGCCATGCTGATCCAAGGCCCCGCGAACGCCCGCAACCCGATGGTCGGCGGCGCTGCCATGTATCCAACTAGGAACATCATCGAGAATGCTGTCAATTCAAAGGACCACACCACTTTGGTCGCGGCGGTAAAGGCGGCTGGATTGGTCGACACCTTGTCGGGCAACGGACCTTTCACGGTCTTTGCGCCGACTAACGCGGCATTCGAAAAGCTACCGGCCGGAACGGTCGAAAGCCTTGTGAAGCCTGAGAACAAAGACACACTGACCAAGATCTTGACCTATCACGTAGTTCCCGGCCGGATCACGGCGGGTCAGATCGCCGCCATGGCCGCGAAGCATCACGGAACCGCAACCCTCAAAACGGTCGAAGGTGAAGACCTGCGTTTCATGAAAAGCGCCGGCGGCTGGACGGTCGTTGACGCGAAGGGCGGCAAGGCGCGCATCACCATTGCCAACGTCATGCAGTCCAACGGCGTCATCCACGTCATCGACGCCGTCCTGATGCCCTGACGAACTGCTGTCGCATGGGTGTTACCCCCTGCGCCCATGCGCAGCCGGGCGAGAGAGGAGCGCCATGTCGTCCCGTCCGACCAAGGACTCCTTTCTCGTCATCCCCTTCTCAAGTCTGGCGAGCACGGGCATGAAGGGTGCGATGGATGGGCCGCCCGACAAGTTTGACCAGCGCGAACTCGTCACCCTGTTGCGGTCGCTCGCGGATGGCGATCGAAAGGCGCTGCAGCCGCTGTACGTGCGAACTTCGGCGAAGCTTTATGGGATTTGCCTGCGAATGCTGGGCAATCCCGACGACGCGCAGGACGTCCTGCAGAGCGTCTTCCTGAGCGCTTGGCAGAAGGCGGGTGCCTACGATGCCGCCAAGGCCAGCCCCATCACGTGGCTTGCTACCATGGCGCGCAATCGCGCCATCGATCGATTGCGTCAGGGCCGGCAGATCTTCGAGAAGATGGACGCTGCCGTCGACGTGCCGGACGAGCATCCCTCGGCGCCTCAGGTGATCGAGGATGCGCAGGATCGTGAACGGCTAGTGCAATGCTTGGATGAACTGGAAGAGCGGCAGCAGGCCATGATCCGTGCCGCATTCCTCGACGGCGCGTCCTATCCGGAGCTCGCGCGCCGAGAAGACGTACCATTGTCGACCATGAAGAGCTGGATCAGGCGCGGGCTGCTGCGCTTGCGGGGGTGCATGGAACGATGACCGACAATCGTGACGATGACGAACTGTTTGCGCTGGCCGCAGAATATGCATCAGGCGTGCTCGAGGGCGACGCGCTGGCTGAGGCACGGCGGCGTGAGACAAGCGACCCCGCGTTTGCCAAGGAGGTTGCTCGTTGGCGCGGCCGGCTGGCGCCGCTGTACCGCGAAGTTGCCGAGGTCGCGCCCCCGCGCTCAGTCTGGACGCGTATTGAGCAAGCGCTCGGCCCTGCGCCGGCGGCTAACGACAACATTGCGGCACTGCGCCGATCGGTCGGTCTGTGGCGTATCTCCACAGGCGTGATGGGCGCGCTTGCTGCAAGCCTGGCGTTTGCCCTGATAATTCGCGCGCTGCAGCCGCCAGCTTCCGCTCCGTCGACGGCTCAGCCCTCTGCAATCACATCCACGCCAATGGTGGCCATGGTCGGCGACAAACAGGCGACCAAGGTCATGATCAGTTGGGACCCCGCCTCACGACAGATGATCATGGCGGTCGCCGGCAATTTACCGGGCGACGCTCGTCACTCGCATGAACTGTGGGTCATCCCCGCCGATGGCACGCCGCGTTCGCTCGGTACGCTCGGCACCGACAAGCAATCGCACAAGAGGTTGGCCGACACGCTCGCAACCTTGCTGCAGCAAGGAGCGACGATCGCCATTTCGGTCGAGCCGCGAGGAGGCTCGCCGACGGGTTCACCCACGGGACCCGTCGTGGCGTCAGGAGCGCTGACGGCCGCTTGATCTGGTCGTTGCCCCCCGACACCACGCCGACAATCGGTCCTTCCTTACTCGTGCTTTCCGCTGAGGCGTGACGCCGCGAACGCGCACGCGGAGCGGCGCCGTCCAGGGACTCAGTAATCCCAGGCGCCCGCGCCAGATTGGGCGGATTGGGTGAACAAATCCTCGATGCTCCAGCCGCCCGATGCGACCCCCCCGAATGCAGGGTTGGGGATGAAGCCGGTGCCCGTACTCAACCACTGGCTGAGCTGACCTACGTCGGACTGCCAGATGATGTCGCTGCGACCATCACCGTTGAAATCACCAACGGACTCAATGTGCAGATTCGAGGGGAGATTTGTTCCCCAGGCAGCGGCGAAGCCTCCGCCAAGCGAACCATTCCACTCGGCAAACGCACCACTCGCGCTCTGCCAGGCGATGTCTTCGAGCCCGTCGCCATTGAAGTCGCCTGTCGCAGCAACATGCCAATCGGTTGAAAGTGCAGTTCCCCAAGCGGCGTTGAAGCCGCCGTTGGCGGCCCCCAGCCAGGTCGAAACATCACCTGTCAGCGTACTGCGCCACAAGATGTCGGTGCGATCATCACCGTTGAAGTCGCCAGTGCCGACGACAATCCAGTCAGCGCTAAGCGTCGTCCCCGAGCCAGGCGCGAAACTGCCGTCCGTCGCCGCCAGCCACGTGGCGATGCTGCCGCTGCTATTCCGCCACAACACATCGTCTCTGCCGTCGCCATTGAAATCGCCAATCCCGGCAACTTTCCAGTCGACCGCGACGCTCGTTCCCCACACTGGCGTGAAAAAGCCGTATGGTGAGCTTTGCCAGATTGCCAAGCCACCGGTGTCGCTTCGCCAAAGAATATCTGCCCGACCGTCATCGTTGAAGTCGCCGGTCCCGGCAATCTTCCAGTCGCTCGGGACTAACGCTGAACCAGCGGGCACAAAACGACCGTCTCCCACTGCTGACCATTTGACGAATGTGCCGTCCGTATTGCGCCACATCAGATCACTGAGACCGTCTCCATTGAAATCATTTCGCAAAGCCGGATCGGCGATCTCAAGCTGCACGCCGCCACCCGACGCTGCATGTGCGGCTATCCGGCCAGTGGGCGCATTCTGCAGCGTCAACGACCCGCCGGTATAGGTAAGGATGCTGCCCGAAAGACTGAACGCGAACTCGGCGACGGCCGCGTCGGTCAGGACAATTTTGTCGCCGAAACTAAAGTCCGTAATCGTGTCGCCAGCCAATCCTGCGGCGCTGTCTCGGAAAATGTCGTTGCCCGTTCCCCCGGTCAGTGAATCGAAGCCAGCGCCGCCGGTGAGAACGTCCTGGCCTTCCTCGCCGTATAGGACGTCCACGCCGCCGTTTCCGGAGAGAAAATCGTTTCCGGATCCTCCAGTCAGCTGGTCCGAACCGGCCCCTCCGACCAGGGAATCATCTCCGCCCTCACCTGCAAACAGAATACCGGCGTCACCGGCAATCATTGTGTCGTTGAACACACTGCCGCCGATGAGTTCGATGCCGACGAGCGTATCGATCCCGATGTTTGCGGCATCCCCTGTTCCGGTCGACTGGACCTGTCCGGATGCTAAGCGCAGGTCGACGACAATGGCGGCGCCGGCATATCGGTACAGGATCTGGTCGAACTCGAAAGTGTCCTCGGCGAATCCCGTTCCGCCATCGTAATAGTCATTGCCGGGTGACGAGTAAAAAACATCCTGATCGGCGTCGCCGTAGACCCGGTCGTTCCCCGGTCCGTCGGTGATCGTATCGCCGCCCGCACCGCCGTGAATCGTGTCGTCACCTGGACCACCGTCTATTCGGTCCTGGCCCGCACCGCCGTCGATGACGTCGTTACCTTCTTGGCCCAAGATAAGGTCACGATCGCTCGTGCCGTTGAGGACGTCGTCGCCGCTCGTTCCGCTAATGTCTGCCACCGGTCAGCTCCCACAGCCAAAGCTTAGCATGAGGCAACAACCTTATTTAGCAGATGGAATGCCGCCGAGGTAGCCACCACAACGCAAAACTCTGCGCCACTAATTGCCCCCTATCGGAGTTAAGGGGCGATCAGCTCGGCAAATTTTCGAAGATCGATATTGCCCCCCGACACCACGCCTACAATCGGTCCTTCCAGCGTCTGATCGCTGATTGCCGCGGCCAATGACAGTGCCCCTGCACCCTCCGCGATCGTGCGCGTCTTTTCGGCGATCAGGCGCATAGCGTCCGCCGTCTGGTCGAGCGTCACGGTGATCGCGCCGTCCACCACGGGTTGCATCCGGAGCCACATGCGCCCCGTGACGCTTTGGCCGCCGGCGCCGTCGACGAAGCTTGCCTGCCACTCCGCGAATTTCTGCGGGGAGCCCTTGGTCAGCGAAAGCGCGTAAGGCGCGGCCGTCTCTGGCTCCGCACCAAGGACCCGCGCTTCCGGCCGCCGCGCTTTGATGGCGCTGCCGACGCCGGTGATCAGCCCACCCCCGCCAATGGCGCAGATGACGGTGCCGACGTCCGGACAATCCTCTAGGATCTCCAGGCCCATCGTCCCGTGGCCGGCGATGAAGTCGTGGCTGTCGAAGGGGTGGACGAACGTTCCTTCCGCGCCGGCAAATTCGTGCGCTTCCGCGGCAATCCACGCTTGCTCGTACGACACCGGCAGGATCTTCGCGCCCAGCGCGCGCATGCGATCGAGCTTGGTCTTCGGCGCGCTCTCGATCGCGACCACCGTGCAGGGAATGCCGAACGCCCGCGCGGCATAAGCGACGCCCTGCCCCGCATTGCCGGCGCTGATCGTCCACACGCCCCGCGCGCGCTGCTCGTCGGACAATGCAGCCACCGCATTGGCCCCGCCGCGGATCTTGTAGGCGTTGGTCGGCTGCAGATTTTCCAGCTTCAGCCGAATGTCGCGGCCGTCGCCAAGGTCGATCCGGACGAGTGGCGTCCGCAGCACCGTGCCAGCGATGCGCGCCCGTGCCGCCTCGATGTCTTCGATCGCAATTGGCCGTACCGGATCGATCACCAGCGCCTCCGCCTTTCAATGTTGGGTTTGGTGTGCCAGCCTTGGGCCCGTGGCGGCAACCCATCGCCACCTGCGGTGCGCTAAGTTCACGGGTAAGCTGCTGCCCGGCGTGAACTTAGTGAACCTAAGCCTGTTTCACGCTGTGCAGACGCCCTTGTTTCACGGTCCATTTGCGTCGATTGGCGGCGAATTGAACGGGTGAAACGCATGAAAACGCCGCAACTTCTCAATTACGAACGCGATTCCTGGGTGGCCGGCGATAACGCAGTCGAGATTCCCAGCGCCATCGACGGCACGCCGGTTGCCAGCACCGGCTCGGGCGGACTCGATTTCGGCGGCATGCTGCGCCACGCTCGCGAGGTCGGCGGCCCGGCCTTGCGCAAGCTGACCTTCCACGAGCGGGCACGGATGATCAAGGCGCTCGGCCTCGCCATCCTCGCCCGCAAGGAAGAACTGTACGAGCTGAACTACCAGACCGGCGCGACCCGCAAGGACGGCTGGATCGATATCGAGGGCGGCGCGGGTACCCTGCTCTCCTTCTCCTCCAAGGGCCGCCGCGAATTGCCCGACGCGCACGTACTCCTCGACGGTCAGCTCGAGGGCTTGTCGAAGCAAGGCACCTTCGTCGGCCAGCACATCTACACCTCGCTGCAGGGCGCGGCGGTGCACATCAACGCCTTCAACTTCCCTGTCTGGGGAATGCTGGAGAAGCTGGCGCCGACCCTACTCGCGGGTGTCCCGGCGATCGTGAAGCCCGCGTCGGCAACCTCCTACCTCACCGAGGCCGCGTTCAAGATCATGATCGACGCCGGCGTGCTGCCGCCGGGCGCGGTGCAGCTGATCGTCGGCGGCGTCGGCGACCTGTTCGATCACCTGACCGGTCAGGACGTCGTTAGCTTCACCGGCTCGGCCTCGACCGCCCTCAAGCTCCGCACCCACCCGGTCGTGATGCGCGAGTCCGTCCGCTTCGTGGCCGAGCAGGACAGTCTCAACGCCTCGCTGCTCGGCCCAGACGCGGCGCCTGGCACGCCGGAGTTCGACCTGTTCATCCGCGAGGTCGCGACCGAGATGACGGTGAAGGCGGGCCAGAAATGCACCGCGATCCGCCGCGCCATGGCCCCCGCCCAATATCTCGATGCGGTCGAGCAGGCGCTCGGCGAACGGCTGGCCAAGACCAAGGTCGGCGACCCACGTGCGCACGACACCCGCATGGGCGCTCTCGTCAGCCTCAGCCAGCGCGACGACGTCCGCCAGAAGATCGCCGAGCTGGAAGCCGCCGGCGCGCGCGTCGTCGCCGGCGATCCGAACGCGGAGCCGCCGATCCCGGGCGGCGCCTTCCTGTCGCCCGTGCTGCTTCGCACCGACGATCCCTGGGCGACCGACGCCGTCCACGACTGCGAGCCGTTCGGCCCCGTCTCGACGATCATGCCCTACCGCGACATCGCGGACGCCATCGCGCTCGCCAATCGTGGCAAGGGTAGCCTCGCGCTGTCGCTGTTCACCCACTCAACCGAAGCCGCGCGCGAGTTCATCCAGGGCGCCGCCGCCTACCACGGACGGATGCTCGTCATCGACCGCACCAATGCCGCCGAATCGACCGGACATGGCTCGCCACTTCCGGTCCTCGTCCACGGCGGTCCCGGCCGCGCGGGCGGGAGCGAGGAAATGGGCGGCATCCGCGGCGTGAAGCATTACATGCAGCGCACCGCGATCCAGTCGTCACCCGCCATGATCGCCGCCATTACCGAGCAGTACATCCCGGGCGGGCCGAAGCATTTCGTGGACGGCCATCCGTTCCGCCGCCGCATGAGCGAGCTGAACGTCGGCGACACGCTGAAGACGGCGGGCCGGACCGTCAGCATTGAAGACATCGAGCATTTCGCCGAGTTCACCGGCGATAATTTCTACGCCCACATGGACGAGGAAGCCGCCAAGGCCTCGCCGATCTTCGAGGGCCGCGTTGCGCACGGCTATCTGATCCTCAGCTTCGCCGCCGGCCTGTTCGTCGATCCGGATCCTGGTCCCGTGCTCGCGAACACCGGCCTCGAGAACCTGCGCTTCCTGACGCCGCTCTACCCCGGCGACACGATGCGGGTGGAGCTGACCGTCCGCTCGAAGTCGCTCAAGAGCGAGGACACCGGCGTCGTCCGCTGGGCGGTTGAAATCTTCAACCAGAAAGATGAGCTGGTTGCGACCTACGATCTGCTGACCGAAAACCTGCCTTAGGAGCACCCGAGACCATGGATAGCATCGGCGGCGAACTGCAATTCATGACCCCGCGCCCCTTCGGGGGTGAGCAGCTGGAAGCCATCCGCAGCATCTCGACCGAGCGCAGGTACAAGGCCGGCGAGGACGTCCTGCGTGTCGGCCAGCCTTACGATCGCTTCGTCGTCGTCGTCGAAGGGCGCATCCAGGTGATCGATGCATTCACCGACGAGCCGGTCGAAGATGCAATCATGAACCCCGGCCAGTTCATCGGCGAACTGGCGTTCCTGAATGCCGGCAACAATACGCTTCCGCTCCGCGCGGCGATCGACACGGTGACCTTGGAAGCGCCGCGTGAGGCGATGCTCGAACTGATGTCGCGCGTGCCGGAAATCGGCGACCACGTGCTGACCGTTTTTGCCGCGCGACGGCGCGCTTTGTTTGAGGAAGGGGAAAGCGCGATCAAGCTGATCGGCGCCGACGCCGATCCCGCCGTGCAGCGAGTGGCCATCTTCCTCTCGCGCAATCGCATCCCGTTCCAGTCCTACGATCTCGATGAAAAGAGCGAAGAAGGCGTAGCGGTTTGCCGGCTCGCAGCGCACCAACCAGCGGTCCTGCTCGGCCGGGGCAACAAGGTCGAAGATCCCACGCCGCGCAAGGTCGCGGCGTTACTCGGTCTGGATCTCGAAAGCTGCGACATCGGCCAACTCGACTTGCTTATCGTCGGTGGCGGGCCGGCGGGCGTCGCGGCTGCGGTCTATGCCGGATCCGAAGGGCTGAAAGCCATCGTCATCGAGGACAGCGCGATTGGCGGCCAGGCCGGCACCAGCAGCCGCATCGAGAATTACATGGGCTTCCCCACCGGCATCTCGGGCGCTGACCTCATCTTCCGCGGCCAGGTGCAGGCGATGAAGTTCGGCACTCGCTTCGCCATGCCGCGCCAGGTGCGCTCGCTGGAGCAAACCGGGGATGGGTTCTGCGCTACGCTCGACGGCGGCGACACTTTGTGCGCCCGGGCAGTGCTTGTCGCGACCGGCGTTCAATACCGCCGCCTTCCCGTACCCCGCATCGAAGAATTCGAAGGCGCGGGCATCTATTATGCGGCGACTGAGATGGAGGCGCGTTTCTGCCGTGAGACCGAGGCGGTTGTTGTCGGCGGCGGCAACTCCGCAGGTCAAGCGGCAATGTTCCTCTCGCGCTTCGCCAACCACGTCCATGTGCTCGTTCGCGGCCCCGACCTTGCAAGCTCAATGAGCGCCTATCTACGTTCGCGCCTCGAAGCCGACCCGCACATCACCATCCACTATCGGTGCCAGCTGGCGGGTCTCGAAGGGGACAAGCACCTCTCGGGCGTGCGCATCAGCACTCCGCAGGGCGAGGAGGAGATCGGGGCTTCCGCGCTGTTTCTGATGATTGGCGCGCAGCCTAACACCGCGTGGCTGTCAGGACTCGTTGATCTGGACGAGCGCGGCTTCGTTAAGACGGGCGCCGCAGCCGGCGTTACCAGCGACTTCGAAACCTCCTGCCCCGGCATTTTCGCCGTCGGCGATGTCCGGTCGGGATCGGTGAAGCGGGTCGCCTCATCCGTCGGTGAGGGATCGGTCGTGGTCAGCGCCATCTGGTCGCATCTCGATACCCTTGATCGCGCTGCGAAGCCTGTCGTCGCGCCACCGATGCCGGCCACCGCCGCCTGACCGATCAAGCGCAACGGGGCGCCGAATGGTTCGTTGACGCACCGGACAGCAGGAGGTGCACCATGAAAGTCAGCGAAGTGATGACGCGCAACGTCGAGACGATCACGCCCGATCAGCCTGTCAGCGAAGCCGCGGGCTTCATGCTGAGCGCCGACACCGGGTCGATCCCGGTGCTGGAGAACGACCGGCTGGTGGGTATGATTACAGACCGCGACATCGCGGTTCGCGGCGTAGCCAATGGCCGTGGACCCGATACTTCGGTGCGCGAGCTGATGACCAGCGACATCGTTTCAGTCCGCGATACCGACGATGTTTCCGAAGCGGCTGCCCGCATGAGCGAGGCGCAGGTGCGGCGCGTGCCTGTCGTCGATAGCGATGAGCGTCTCTGCGGCATCGTCAGCTTGGGCGACCTAAGCCGCGAGACCGACGGCAATAATGCTGCGCTGGCGCTTGAGGGCGTGAGTCAGCCGGGCGGCCAGCACCAACAGTAACCACGAACGAAAAACGCCGCGGGATTTAACCGCGGCGTTTTCATAAGCGATTGTAGAAGCTGGCTAGCCGGCGATCTGCTTAATGGCGTCGTCGACCAGCCGCGCGTCGCTGCCGGCGTCGTGGCTCTGGGCGATCAACTTGGCGGCAGCGCGAGCCGCGGCCTCGGCTGCCGACGAGCGAAGCTGCTCGACCGCGGAACGCTCTTCGGCCGCGATCTTGTCTTCCGCCATCCGCGTGCGACGATCGATCAGCGCCTCGGCGTCGGTCTTCGCCTTGGCGACAATTTCCTCGGCCTCATGCTTGGCCCGCTCTAGCAGTGCCTCGCGGTCCTTATCGGCCGAAGCGGACTTCGCCTCATACTCCGCCTTCAGCGCCTCGGCTTCCTTGCGAAGGTTCTCAGCTTCCTGAAGCTGCTCACGGATCAGCGCGATCTTGCTGTCGAGCGCGCCAGCGATTGCGCCGGGCACCTTCTTCCAGATCATCACGGCGATCACGACGATCATCGCCAGCGAGATTGCCATCGGTGCCGTCAGGAAGCCGAACGCGACTGGCTCCGCTTCATGCGATGGCACTTCGGTGCCGGTGGTCGTGGCGTGCGTCTGCTCAGCCATGCATTTCCGCCTTCACCGCAGCTGCGGCTTCCGAGGCATCGACAGTCAGACCGGTCAGGCGCTGGACCATCTCGGCAGTCAGGTCGGCGGCAACGGTCTCGATCTCCGCGCGTGCCGAAGATACGGCCTCGCGGATCTTCGCCTCCGCGGACTCGACCTTCAGGTTGATCTGGTCCGCTGCCGCCTTCACCCGCGTCTCGGTCTCCCGAGCGCTTTCCTGCTTCGCATCCTGGGCGAGGCGCGCGGCCTCGGCCCGGGCAGCATCCATCCGCGAACGCCAGGCCGCTTCGGTCGCTTCCGCTTCCGTGCGCGCCGCCTGCGCCCGCTCGAGGTCACCGCTGATCTTGTTCTCTCGCGCGTCGACGGTCGACTGGATCTTCGGCAACATCCCCCGGCCAATGCCGAAGAAGATGATGGCGAACACCACCAGCAGCCAGAACAGCTGCGAGAAGAAAATCAGCGGAAGCTGGGTAATCTGAGGCATCGGACCCTCTGGCTTACGCCCTGTCGAACCTAATGGCCGTCGAACTCAACGGGCGTAGAGGATGATCATCGCAACGGCGAACGCGATCAGGCCGAGAAGCTCGGCGGCCGCGAAGCCGATGAAGAGACGGCCCTGCTGGCTGTCGGCAGCGGCCGGGTTGCGCAGCGCGCTCTCAAGGAACGAGCCGAACACGTTGCCGACGCCGACGGCGGCAGCGCCAACGCCGATCGCCGCGAGACCGGCACCAATGACCTGAGCGGAAGCGAAATCCATGGGTAACTCCTTTGGTGAAACTTAGTGAAGGTTGATTGCGTCGTTGAGATAAAGCGTCGTCAGCAGCGCGAACACGTAAGCCTGGATCGCGCAGACCAGCAGCTCGAGCGCGGCAACCCCGACGATGAACAGGAAGCTAAGCGCGCCAACGCCCCAGCCCATCGGGCCGCCGTTGAAGCCGCTGACGATGAAGCTGCCGAACACTTCCATCAGGATGTGACCGGCGATCATCGCCACGAACAGTCGCAGACCAAGGCTGAACGGGCGGACCATGAACGACACGAATTCGATCGCCGCGATCAGCGGAACCATCACGGCCGGCGTGCCGTGCGGGACGAACAGCGAGAAGAAATGAAGACCATGGCGCCAGAAGCCGACGATCAGGACGATCGAAAAGCTGAGGACTGCCAGAATGCCGGTGATCGAGAAGTGACTGGTGGTCGTGAAGGCGTGAAGCCCCGGCACTACCGCCAGCGGCAACAGGCCGAGCAGGTTGGCGACGAGGATGAAGGTGAAGAGCGAGAAGATGTAGGGCACATACTTCTTGCCCTCGGGACCGATGTTCACCTTGACCATGTCATCGATGAAGCCGGTCAGGCCTTCGACGGCCATCTGCCACCGGCCGGGCACCAGCTCGCGCTTCATGCCCATCGCCATGAAGCCGATGATCAGCGCCAGCGCGACCAGCAGCCACGCCGAGCTCGTCGTGAAGCTGATGTCATATTTGCCCAGGTGCAGCGGAACCAGGGGTTCCACCGTGAACTGGTGCATCGGGTCGATCTTGCCTTCGGCCGCCACGCTGTTCTCGCCTCAATTGCCCGGTTCAGACCGGGTGTTCGTAATCCGGACCACGTTCCGTAGGCCGACGCCGAATCCGAAGAACAGCATCAGCAACAGGAACAAGGGGAACGTCTTGTAGCCGGCCATCGCCGCCAGTGAGTCGATCCCCCACCCGATCACCGCGCCGCCAACCGGCGCTCCGATCAGGTGCCCGAAGGCCTGCTGCGCAATCCGGGTCCCCGGACTGACCTGCGGCACTTCGGTCCGCTTCGCTTCCGCCTGCTGCAAGCGCTCGAGCCGCTCATCGAGCGATTCGAGCCGCGCGTCTGGTGGAAGCTTCGGAACCTCGCCAGTCTCGTCCTCTGCCATGCGTCTCCCCTGTGCGTCGCCCCGGCTGAAATCCCAGGGTCAGACGGGTACGAGAAGCATGGCGGAAATCGATACCGCCAAGGCGCCGCTCCTTTATGAACCGCACCGGCGATAGTCAACCGCGCGCCACCGCTGTAAGCTCAGCGGCCATGAGACACCCATGGGTCTTGGCTTGCCTTGTCGCCGCGGCGGCATCACCCGCCAACGCCACCTCGGTGAAGATCGTCCGCAACACCTCTACGCTGAAGTTCAGCTACGCGTGGTCGACTGAGGCAGCTGCCATACCGGCTCTCAGGCGCTGGATGCAGGCGGACGCAGAGAAGATCTTTAAGCGTGAAGCGGCTTCAGCGACCAGCGATGCGCGCCAGGCGGATAAGAGCAATTATCCGTTTCACCAGCACGAGATTCAGATGAGTTGGGAAACTGCTGGACAGTCCGCCCGATTGTTGTCGCTCGAAGGCAGCTTTTGGGGCTTCACCGGCGGCGCGCACGGCAACGGATCAACAACAGCGCTTCTGTGGGACCGTGTTCGGAACGTCCGGAGCGACATTCAAAAACTCCTGATCGCTGGTCAAAGCTGGACCGGAGCGATCCGCCAGCCATTCTGCATACTGCTGGACCGTGAGAGAATAAAACGCCGCGGCGGCCCGCTCGAAAAAGGCGGGATGTTCAGCGGCTGTCCTGCCTACACGGAAGTGACCGTCGTGATCGCCGACAAAAACGGCAACGGGCGCTTCGACCATATCCAGGTGACCGCCGATCCATATGTAGCCGGACCCTATGTCGAAGGTTCATACGACATCGAACTGCCGATCACCGCGGCAATGATCGCTCGGCTGAAGCCGGAGTATCGCTTCTCGTTCGAAGCTCAGCCCCCGGTGCAGTAATTTGGCACTGGCGCGGGTTGACCAACCCCGCGCCGCCGCCAGCTGCCGTCAGAGAGCAGGTAAGCCTGGCCCACGCCAACGCGCCCGAGGAGTTGGCAGCCCGCGGTTATGCCCACATCCTGCGGGCTAACGCGGCGGCTCGTCGCGAAATTCGAATAGATTGAGCGCCGCTCGATGTTGATGCGCGCAACCTGGGCCCGGACGGCGGGGCTGACGGCCGAGACGACGCCCAGATAGCCATCGTAGCGCTCTCCCACCTGGCCAGCCGCGATAGCCGCATCGACCGCGGGCGACTGGGCGGCGGCGGGCGATGCAAGCAACAGAAGAATCCAGAGGCGACGCATCACGGCTTCTTTTGCTGCGGGAAGGCCTGCGGGTTCTGGTTGATGAGGGTCTCGACGTCGCGCTGCAGGCGCACGACGACCTCCTGCCGGATGGTAACGTTGAGGTTGATGTCGATCGGCTTTTCCGGCGTCTTGAGCGAGATACATCCCGCCAGCGGGGCCGCGATAATCGCTGCGCCGAGCAGCCTGGGTATGTTGGTCATGGGCACTCTCACTTCGTCTTGGTTGGCGTGGGATTGGGCGGAGCGACATTGACCTGCTCCGGCACCGGGGTTTGCGTTTGCTGCTGCTCGTCCTCGAGCTTGCGGACTTCGGTCGTGATGCCGGGCACGTCGCCGAGCGGCCGCGGCAGCACGTCGCTGATGACGGTACGCGGGTCCTGCATGGACTTGGCAGTCGCGATCAACGCGCGGAATGGGCCGGTAATGCTCACGTTGAGATGCAGCGGGATCTTCTTCAACAGGCGCTTGATCAGCCGCTGGGTGCCCGTCGACTGGCCCAGTCCCGCGCCATCGACGTTCAGGCGTGCGGCGAATTCGCCCGCGAGATCGCCGTCGAGACGGATCGTCATCGCCTTGAATCGGATGTCCCGAAGCGCATTGAAGGCGATGTTGCCCATGATTCCCAGGTCCGACTTGCTGACCGTGCCGACGTAAGCGAGCGAACCCCCGCCCGGACGGCTGTCGAGGCGGCCTCCGACAATGCGGCCACCATTTTCGTCGAAAATCATCGGTAGCACGCCGTCAAACCGCCCGGTCGCGTCGATTTCCTTGAAGCCGAGGGTCGACACGAACGTGTGGGCATCCAGTCCCTCGACCCGGAAGGTCAGGCGCTTGGCGGTCGGGTGATTGAAGTTGAGCACTGTTTCCTGAAGGATCAGGCGCCCGCCCATAAACGGCCATTCGCCGCGTTCCACCTTCACCAACTGGCCCGGCAGCAATTGATAGCGGATCACGCCGTTCTCGACGAGGATGCCGGGGTTGATGCTCGCTACCGTGAAGGTCTGGCCCGGCGCCGTTGTCAGTCCGAGCAGGTCGGTGAAGTGCATGTTGCCCTTGATGCCGGTCACCGGACCGAAGGGGGCCGCAAGGTTCAGATCGGCGGTCGAAAAGTCGCCGGTCGAAGTCACTTTGCCCGAAGAATTCCAGTCGATCCGGCCGTGGCCCTGTATCGTACCCTCGACGAGCGCGATGACACCTTCGGTGAGGCGGGTCAGTTCCGCAGGCTGGAAGCTGGGTCCGAAGGTCAGGCCCGGTATGTTGAGGTCGGCGTGGCCAGCACCATTGGACAAGCGATGCTCGATGTCGACCGACGTGACCGGCGTGCCGGATGCCGGATGGCGCAGCAGGCCATCGGCGCGGATGTAGTCGCCGGCTAGCGAGAAGCGGATATTATCGCTGCGCAGCGGATAGAATCGAGGGTTGGCATCGCGGTCGGAGACGGTCAGCGCGCTGGTGATCCCCAGCTTGTTACCAACCAGCTGCCACTTGCCGCTGGCGTCACTGAGCTGCAGCGGAACGTTTCCGATCGTACCACCCGCGTCGGCGAAAGCGCCGTTTAAATTCTTGCCACCGAAATTGCCGGTGAGACGCGCCGCATTAAAGAGCACCGGCGAAGCGGAGCGGCCCAGGCTCATCCCCATGCGACTGAAAACGAACTGCTGCCCGGTGAGCTGGCCATTTGCCGCCTGCAAGCGGAGCGGCGACTTGCCGATGCTGCCGTTCAAAACCGGATGGGCGAGGTTCGCGGCCATGATCACCGGCCCGTCGCCGTTTTTCCGGATCATCGCGGTCCCGATTGGGCAAACGGGCAATCTGGTAGTGCCAAGCTGAAGCGAGCTGACCTGCAAATAGTTGAAGCTGACCACCGCGCAGGAGGTGCCGACCGCAAAGCTGCCTGCCTTGCCGACCTGCCCGTCGATCGGCAGCCGCAGCGCCTGAACGCGCCCATTGGGGAAGCGCCCGTCGAGCTGGGCGATGGTGCTGACGGTGGTGACGCCGCCAGGTCCTGGACCGAAACGAATGGGGGTAAGTGCCAGCCGTTGGCCATTCGCGGCGTAGGGCGCGAGATTGGCGACGCCGCTCATCGGCGCGCCAGCGCGCGGCTGGCGAAGGCTAACTTCGGCTTGGGGCAAGCCGCCACCGTTCATGGCGAGATCGCCATCGATCCGCAGGCCACCGGACGGCCAATAATAGGTAACGCCGCTGCCGCCGGTAACCTTTGCCCGAGCGCCACCCGGTCCAATGATGTTCGCGTCGGTGATCCGCACCGCACCACCGCCGGGGAAGTTGACGACCTTGATATGGCCGGCCGAATTGAAATTGCGCGCTGTCCGCAGCACGGCATTGCCGATCGCCGTCGTCACGGGCCCGATCGGCGTCTTGGCAGCAGCCGCGAGCGGCCCTGTCACGCCCGCGGTCATGCTCGGATCAAGCGCGCCGCTATCCGCGCCATATTGGCCCGCCAACCGGAATTCACCGCTCCGGATGCCGAGCGCATAGTCGCCGGCGAGACGGGTGCGGTCCGCGTAAATGGTGCCGACCCGCGACTTTTGCGCCGACAGCTTCACCTTGCCCGCAACCGCGCCAAACGAACCTTTATAGCTGATGTCGCCAACGAAGTTCGCGAGACCGTTAGCCCCAGCGATCAGCGTCGCAATCGCCATGCGGCCGCTGCCGTCGATGCTGGTGAAGCTTTCGTTGAAGGTCGCTTTCGCGTCGAAACGCGGGCTTGCGATGTCGAAGCGGCTTACCGGGCAGCTGAACCGATCCAGCGTGACCGGGCCGTCGATGCGTGGGCGCCGGGCGGTCACCGAGACCGCCACCGCCGCCCGCATGTTGACCGCCGCACATTTACCCGGAACCAGCTGCGGGCTGATGACCACGGCATTGCCCTTGAAGCCACCGCTGAGCTTCCCGTTCCCCGCAAGCGCGAATCCGAGCGGGCCGAACGGCGTGCTGAGGGAGATCGTGCTGTCAGCGACGTTCAGGACGAAGTCCGGGAGTGCGAACGGCTTGTTCGACGGCGGCGGCATAAGCTTGTCGATCTGGCCCCAGCTGACCCGGCCGTTGACCAGCTTGCCGCGGAGGCGGACGCCGCGCGCGACGATCCTATAGACTTCGAAGCTTCCGTTCCACTTCAGCCGCGTCTCGATATGCGCGTATTTGGCGATGAGATCCGGTCGCTTCGGGTCGCCGATGACAAGATCGCTAACTTCTTGCGTCCGCAGACCGACGCGGTCGAGATGATAGGTCGCGGCGACACCGCGTCGTTCGAGTTCGCTTTTCAGATAATGCGTGGCGATCGACCGCCGTTGCGTCCACACAATCGCGACACCGATGATGAGGGCGATTAACAGACCAAGCGCGACGAGGCTGGCAATGCGGCCCCACCGCCCATTGCGCCGCACGACGATCGTATCGTGCACGCTGTCTTCGTTCGGCCGCTCCGCCATCGGGTCTAACTAACCATCCCCAAGCTTGACCGTTCCAGAACCGGCATGACCCCTAGCCAACCCGCAGCTTTCTGTGGTCTTATGGTCACGCTCGGACGGACCAGCGATCGGTGGCATGAACGAGCACGTCCCCACTTCACGAAACAGCAAGGTCGGCGGCCACCGCGGGCGTCTGCGCGACCGCCTGCTGAGTGCCGGCGCTGGCGGCTTCCACGATTACGAGCTGGTGGAGTATCTGCTTACCCTCACCATCCCGCGGGTCGACACGAAGCCGTTGGCGAAACGGTTACTCGGGGATTTCGGTGGAATCGGACCGTTGCTCCAGGCCAATGCCGACGTGCTACGGCGCGAGGGGCTTTCTGACGCCACGATTGCGGCGCTCAAGATCGCGGAGGCCGCGGCGCTTCGCATGCTTGAAACCAGGATCGAGGGGCAGCCGGTGCTGTCGAGCTGGGACGCCCTTAACGATTATCTTCACGCGCAAATGGCCCATCGGCGAACCGAGGAGGTTCGCGTGCTCTTCCTCAACGCCAAGAACATGCTCCTTGCCAATGAAGCGTTGTGGCAGGGAAGCGTGGACGAGGCGTCAGTCCATGTGCGCGAAGTCATCGCCCGCGCCATCGCGCTGGGCGCTACGGCGCTCATTATCGTTCACAACCATCCCAGCGGCGACCCGACGCCATCGACGCAAGACATTCGTCTCACGCGCGACCTCGTCGACGCTGGCCGGCATATGAAGATTACCGTCCACGATCACGTCGTCGTCGGCACCCAAGGACGGACCAGCATGCGCGCGATGGGGCTGATGTAGCGGGTTTGATGCGCTGCGGCCCCTCTGCTAGCCGCCCTAGCCATGGTCCCTCGCTATTCCCGCCCCGCCATGACCGCCATCTGGTCAGCCGAAAACCGCTACCGGATTTGGTGGCAGATCGAGGTCTTTGCCGCGGAGGCGATGGGCAAGATCGGGATGATTCCCGCCGACGATGCCGCGACGATCCGGGCCGCTTACGACCGGAATGCCCTGGGCGAGATCGATATTGAGGCAATCGACGCAATCGAGGCGGTCACGAAGCATGACGTCATCGCTTTCCTGACCTGGGCCGGCGAGAAGCTGGGCCCGGAGCGGCGCTGGCTGCATCAGGGCATGACGAGCTCCGATGTGCTGGACACGGCCCTCGCGGTTCAGCTGAAGCAGGCCGCAGATCTGCTGATCGCCGACCTCGATGCGTTGCTTGAGGTACTGAAACGGCGGGCCTTCGAACATAAGCTGACGCCGACCATCGGGCGCAGTCACGGCATTCACGCCGAACCGACCACCTTCGGTCTTAAGCTGGCCCAGGCTTACGCAGAGTTTGCGCGCAATCGCGAGCGGCTCATTGCGGCGCGGGACGATGTTGCGACCTGCGCGATCTCCGGTGCAGTCGGTACCTTCGCCAACGTCCCCCCCGCGGTCGAAGAGCATGTCGCTGCCGAGCTCGGGCTAACCGCGGAGCCGATCTCCACCCAGGTGATTCCGCGCGATCGCCACGCCATGTTCTTCGGAACATTGGGCGTTATCGCGTCATCGATCGAGCGGCTGGCGACCGAAATTCGTCACCTGCAGCGGACTGAGGTTCTCGAAGCGGAAGAATATTTCTCGCCCGGGCAAAAGGGCAGCTCGGCCATGCCGCACAAGCGGAACCCGGTGCTGACCGAGAACCTGACCGGCCTCGCGCGCATGGTGCGCAGCGCAGTGACGCCCGCGCTCGAGAACGTCGCTCTGTGGCATGAGCGGGATATCTCGCACTCTTCGGTCGAGCGCTTCATCGGCCCCGACGCAACGATCACACTCGACTTCGCCTTGGCGCGCCTAGCCGGCGTGGTCGACAAGCTGCTCGTCTATCCGGAGCGGATGCAGAAGAATCTGGACCGAATGGGTGGTCTGGTTCACTCCCAGCGTGTCCTCCTTGCGCTCACTCAGGCCGGGATGAGCCGCGAGGACAGTTATGCGCTCGTCCAGCGCAATGCGATGAAGGTATGGGAATCGGACGGCCAGCTGTCGTTGCTTGAATTGCTCAAGAGCGATGCTGAGGTGACCTCGCGGTTGTCGAACGCGCAACTCGAAGAGCTGTTCGATCTTCAACACCACCTGAAGAACGTCGATGGGATTTTCGATCGGGTGTTCAAACCGACGGCCTAAGTGCCTAGCATCAAGCAAGATTCTTGACCGCGGAGCAGGAATCGGGGTCTAATCGGATCGCCGAATCTGCCGGGGGGCCGATGAACGCGATTGACGAGACGATAGAGCGAGTAGCTGCGGCCATGCCGACGCCTGAGGGAGTGCAGACGGGCACTTACTTTCTCGAGCTGTCGCCCGATTGGATCGTCCGGCGAGCGTCCGAAAACATCCATCATCTTCTCGGCGAATCTCACGTCACGCTAATCGATGAACCGCTCGGTCGGTTCGTGCACGGCCAGGCGCTCCACGACATCCGCAATCTATTCTCACGACTGAGCGGCACCACGGGCATTGGGCGCGCCTACGCGATCCGGCTGACGGATGATCCGGACCTCGTCGACGTAGCGTTTCAGTTGGCGCAAGGCCGCGTATTGCTGGAAGCAGTCCCAACCGAGGGGACGTTCGGCGAGCATTTCGGCACGGTGGGCGGCCTGATCGCCGGACTGTCAGGCGCTCATGGACAGGCTTTGCTGGATGGCGGTGCACGACGCATGCGGGCACTGACGGGCTACGATCGGGTGATCCTGCGCTTGGGAGACAGCTACGCTGAAAGCAGCCGCGGCCTGTTTCCCGGCCCCGCGGAGGACGTTGCCGATATTCCGCCTATCATGGCCGACGCAGATGCGCCGACAGTCAGGCTTTTTCCCCGAGAAACAAAGAGCGCGGCTGCAGATCATGCCTTGATGGCCGGCCTTGGCGACGGGACGCGGTCAAGTCTCGCCCGCTCCGGCGTTCGCGCCGCGATGCGCCTGCCTTTCGAGGCGCGGGGCCTCTACGGTGAATTTCGCTGCGACAGCCGGGTGCCACGGCCAAGCAGCCTCGAACTCCATGCAGCCGCGGAACTGTTCGCCCAGATGTTCGGATTGCGACTCGAGATAGACGGCTAGCGCGTTAGCCGAACATATCCCGTGCGCGGCCGAAGAAACCCTTCGACGCGGGACATTCGTCGCCAGTCTCGGTGGCGCGGAACTCCTCGAGTATCTTCTTTTGCTTCGCGCTCATCCGCGTCGGCGTCTCGACCAGAATGCGCGCGACCAAATCGCCGCGGCCGCGGCCGTTCAGAACGCTCATTCCCGCACCGCGATGGCGCAATTGCTCGCCAGACTGAATGCCGGCGGGGATTTTTAGATCAACCTTATGACCATCGATCCCCGGAAGGCTTATGCTTCCCCCGAGCGCTGCAGTCGTGAAGCTGACTGGGCAATCGGCAACCAGCGTCGTCCCCTCGCGGCCGTAGATCGGATGCCGCTTCATGTGGACGAAGAGATAAAGGTCACCACTGGCAGCACCGCGAACACCGGCCTCGCCCTCGCCCGCGACGCGAATGCGCGTACCCTCGTCGACGCCAGCCGGGATTTTCACGGCCAGCTTTCGCTGGGTCATCGCCCGGCCTTCGCCATGGCAATGTGTGCACGGATCCGCGATCACTTCGCCGGAACCCCGGCAAGTCGGGCAACCGCGCTCCACTACAAAGAAACCTTGCTGCGCGCGTACCTTGCCCATGCCGCCGCATGTCTGACATGCGCTCGCACAGCTGTCCGATTTCATGCACCCGCGCCCACCGCACTGCTCGCACGTCGCGTTGGCCTGGACTGTAATCGTCTGCTCGCTGCCCGTGAAAGCATCTTCCAGGCTTAGCTCGAGGTCGTAGCGAAGATCGGCACCGCGCGCGGCATTCTGCTGCGCCCGCGGATCCATGAACTCGCCGAAAATGGTCGAGAAGATATCGGAGAATCCGTTGAACCCGGCTTCGGCAAACGGATCATGCCCGCCGCCGCCGTTCTGGAACGCCGCCTTGCCAAATCGGTCGTAGGCGGCGCGCTTCTGCGGGTCCTTCAGGACGTCATAGGCTTCGTTGATCGACTTGAACCGCGCTTCCTGGTCGCGGCAGCCCTGGTGCCGGTCCGGATGGCATTCCTTGGCCATCCGCCGGTACGCGGACTTGATCGTGGCGTCGTCCGCACCGCGGGCAACACCCAGCAGTTCATAATAGTCCTGCTCGACCATCTTTATTCCCCGTTACGCGCAACTGGACGAGGCGCGGCCTCTCCGCTCTCCGAGAGACCGCGCCAGGTCATCAGGCCTTGTTCTCGCCTTCGTCGACTTCGGAGAATTCCGCGTCGACGACTTCTTCCTGGCCCGGCTGCTCGCCGCCTGCTTCGCCCGACGCGCCGGCTTCACCGCCGGTCTGCTGGGCTTGCGCCTGCTGCTGCTCGTACATCGCCTGGCCGAGCTTCATCGCCGCCTGGGTCAGCGCCGCCGTCTTCTGCTGCATGTCATCGGCGTCGCCGCTCTCGACCGCAGTTTTCGCTTCGGCCAGCGCCTTCTCGATCTCTTCCTTGACCTCGGTCGAAACCTTGTCGCCATGTTCGGCGAGCTGCTTCTCGGTTGAGTGGATCAGGCTTTCCGCATTGTTCTTGGCTTCGGCCGCAGCGCGCCGCTTCTTGTCCTCTTCAGCAAACTGCTCGGCTTCCTTGACCATCTTTTCGATGTCGGAATCGTTGAGCCCGCCCGAAGCCTGGATGCGGATCTGCTGTTCCTTGCCCGTGCCCTTGTCCTTGGCGGACACGTTCACGATGCCGTTGGCGTCGATGTCGAAGGTGACTTCGATCTGCGGAATGCCGCGCGGCGCCGGCGGAATGCCGACCAAATCGAACTGGCCGAGCACCTTGTTGTCGGCCGCCATCTCACGCTCGCCTTGGAAGACGCGGATGGTCACCGCATTCTGATTATCCTCGGCAGTCGAAAAGACCTGGCTCTTCTTGGTCGGGATCGTCGTGTTGCGGTCGATCATCCGGGTGAACACGCCGCCCAGCGTTTCGATGCCCAGCGACAGCGGGGTCACGTCCAGCAGCAGCACGTCCTTGACGTCGCCCTGCAGAACGCCGGCCTGGATCGCCGCGCCCATGGCGACGACTTCGTCCGGGTTCACGCCGGTATGCGGATCCTTGCCGAAGAACTCCTTCACCTTCTCGCGGACCAGCGGCATGCGGGTCATGCCGCCGACCAGGACGACTTCGTCCACGCCCTTGGCGTCGATGCCCGCATCCTTGAGCGCCTTCTTGCACGGCTCCATCGTCCGCTCGACCAGATCCGCCACCAGCTTCTCCAGGTCCGCGCGGGTAATGGTCTCGACGAGGTGAAGCGGCGTCGTCGCGCCGCCTTCCATGCGGGCGGTGATGAACGGCTGGTTGACCTCGGTCGTCTGCGCCGACGACAGTTCGATCTTCGCCTTTTCGGCAGCTTCCTTCAGCCGCTGCAGCGCGAGCCGGTCGGTGCGAAGGTCGATGTTCTCCTTCGCCTTGAACTTGTCGGCCAGGTAATTGACGATCTTGGCATCGAAGTCTTCGCCGCCGAGGAAGGTGTCGCCGTTGGTCGACTTCACCTCGAACACGCCGTCGCCAATCTCAAGCACCGACACGTCGAACGTGCCGCCGCCAAGATCGTAAACGACGATCGTCTTGCCGTCGTCCTTTTCCAGACCATAGGCCAACGCGGCCGCGGTCGGCTC
Organism: Sphingomonas flavescens; assembly: GCF_030866745.1. NCBI lineage: Bacteria > Pseudomonadati > Pseudomonadota > Alphaproteobacteria > Sphingomonadales > Sphingomonadaceae > Sphingomonas > Sphingomonas flavescens. Next base: position 905,070 of record NZ_CP133016.1, read on the forward strand.
GTTGATGATACGCAGCACTTCCAGACCCGCAATCTGTCCGGCGTCCTTGGTCGCCTGGCGCTGCGCGTCATTGAAGTAAGCGGGAACAGTGATGACCGCCTGGGTGACCGTCTCGCCGAGATAGGCTTCGGCCGTTTCCTTCATCTTCTGCAGGATGAAGGCCGAGATCTGCGACGGGGAATAATCCTTGCCGCCGGCCCCGACCCATGCGTCGCCGTTCTGGCCCTTGACGATCTTGTAGGGCACCAGCTCGGTGTCCTTCTTGGTGATGGGATCGTCGAACCGGCGCCCGATCAGGCGCTTCACCGCGAAAATCGTATTGTCGGGATTGGTGACCGCCTGGCGCTTCGCCGGCTGGCCGATCAGCCGTTCGCCGTCCTTTGTGAAAGCGACGACGGAAGGCGTGGTGCGCGCGCCTTCGCTGTTCTCAATGACCTTCGGCTTGCCGCCTTCCATGACGGCGACGCAGCTGTTGGTCGTGCCCAAGTCGATTCCAATGACCTTGGCCATGTTTTCTCTACCCTCTCTCTTCAGCCCCACTCGGCCCCTTAAAGGCGGCCGAAATGTTGATTTTGTGAGAGGGATATAGGTGCGATGAAATGAGCGACAAGGAGCGCCGCAACGAAGCGCAAATTGCGCTTACGGCATCGCCATCCCGCCGTTGACGTGAAGTGTCTGGCCGGTGACGTAACCGGCTTCCTTCGAGGCCAGGTAGACGCACGCCGCGCCGATGTCGTCGCCACTGCCCATGGACCCCATCGGGATGCGCGACAGAATGCCCGCGCGCTGCTGCTCGTTTAGCGCATCGGTCATGGCCGAGGTCATGAAGCCCGGCGCGATCGCGTTGGCGGTAACGTTGCGGCTGGCAAGCTCCTGCGCCACCGCTTTGGTCATGCCGATAAGACCGGCCTTCGACGCAACGTAGTTGGCTTGACCCGGATTGCCCGTGACGCCAACGACCGAGGTGATCGAGATGATGCGGCCGAAGCGCGCCTTCATCATCGGCTTGGCCGCCGCGCGCATCAGCCGGAACGCGGCTTCGAGGTTGATGCGAATGACCTCCTCGAATTCCTCATCCTTCATTCGCATCAGCAAATTGTCGCGGGTGACGCCGGCATTGTTGATGAGAATGTCGAGTTTGCCGCCGAGTGCCGCCAAGGCTGCTGGGACGAGGTTGTCGACGGCCAGCGGATCCGAGAGGTTGGCTGGGACTGCGATGTGATCGCCACCCAGCTCCGCGCGGAATGCCGTCAGCTTCTCCGCGTTGGACCCCGAAAGCGCTAGACGAGCACCCTGCCCCGCAAGCGCTTTCGCAATGGCGCTGCCGAGGCCGCCGCTGGCGCCCGTCACCAGCGCCGTCATGCCGGTCAGATCGAACATCTATGCAATCTCCTTCGCCATCGCTTCGATATCTTCGATGGTGACGACGCTCGTCACCTTGGCGTCGGGCGCGATGCGCTTGACCATTGGACCCAGGACCTTGCCGCCGACCTCGACGAACTCGTGGACGCCGGCGTTGAACATGTTGGCGACGCTTTCCCGCCAGCGGACCATGCCGGTGACCTGCTCGACGAGCTGCGTGCGAATAGTGTCAGGATCGGTCGTCGGCTGCGCCGTTACATTGGCGAACAGCGGAACGGCAGGCGTCTCGACGACGACGTAGCTCAATGCATCCTGCATAGCGTCGGCCGCAGGCTGCATCAGCGGGCAGTGAAAAGGTGCCGAAACCGGCAGGGCGATCGCGCGCTTCGCACCCATGTCCTTGGCCATCTCGATCGCCCGGTCGATCGCGGCTTTGTGGCCTGATATCACCACCTGGCTCGGATCGTTGTCGTTGGCGACGGTGCAGACCTCGCCTCGCTCTGCCGCGTCGGCAATCTTCTGAGCGAGAACGAGATCAGCGCCCAGCAGGGCAGCCATCGCGCCCTCGCCGACCGGCACCGCCTGCTGCATCGCCTGACCCCGAAGCTTCAGCAGCTTGGCCGTCGTGGCAAGATCGAACGCGCCCGCGGCGCAGAGCGCGGAATATTCGCCAAGGCTGTGGCCCGCGACGAAGTTTGCGACGCCCGCAAGATCGACGCCCAGCGTCCTGAGCACCGCGATCGAATGCGCCATGATCGCCGGCTGCGCATTCTCGGTGAGCTTCAGCTTGTCGTCCGGTCCTTCGCGCATCAGGCGGAACAGGTTCTGACCGAGTGCTTCGTCCACCTCCGCGAAGACGTCCTTGGCTGGCCGGCTCGCTTCGGCCAGCGCAGCGCCCATGCCGATGGCCTGGCTCCCCTGCCCCGGAAAAATGAAAGCGCGCATCTTACTCCCCTGATTTGGCGCGCGGCCTAGGCCCAAGGGCTTGGATTGCCAACCCTGCCCGGGGGTGCAAAGCGGACGCGCATGACCGACCACAGCATCAGCATCGACACCCATCCCGAGCCCGCATCGCGGATGCTCGGCAAGTGGATGAGCGCGGCAATGGTGGTCGGGACGATGGTTGGGTCGGGCATTTACCTACTGCCGACCACGCTCGCGCCCTACGGCTACAATTTGGTCATCGCCTTCCTGCTGACCGGCTTCGGAACGATGTGCCTCGCCTTCTGCCTCGCCCGTCTCGCGGCGCAGATCCCGGGCGGCCCTTTCGCCTATGTGACGGAAGCCTTTGGCGAGACCGCAGCCTTCCTGACCTTGTGGAGCTACGTCGTCTCGCAGATTACCGGCGTGGCAGGTGTTGCGGTGGCGATCGCCGGGGCGTTGAGCCATGTGGTTCCACAGGTCGGCTCCGGCCCGGGCCTTATCGCGGTCGCGCTAGGCTCGATCGTGATCCTTAGCCTCGTGAACCTTCGCGGCGCCCGTTCGGCCGGCGTGCTCCAGGTCATCGCGACGCTGATCAAAATCGTGCCGCTGCTGGCGGTCGTTTTGTTCGTGCTCGTGCGATTGGGAACCGGCCAGCCGCTCGAACCACTGGAGCCTACGCCGATCAACGTCAGCGCCATCACCATCGCGGGCGCGCTAATGCTCTTCTCGCTCACAGGCTTCGAAGCCGCTGCCGTCACCGCGAACGTCACGCGTGATTCAACCTCTACGGTGCCCACGGCGACCATCGTCGGGACCGGCTTTACGGCGGTAATCTATCTTCTCTCGACCGTGGCGACTCTGATGCTCCTGCCCAGCGCTTTGGCAGCAAAAAGCGGCGCACCGTTCGCCGATGCAATCGCGCCGATCCTCGGGCCCCTGGCTGGAGCCGTCGTGGCCGTTATCGCGGCGATCAGCGCGTTCGGGACGGCCAACGCCTTGTTGCTATTCGCTGCTGAGATCAGCCGGACCATTGCCGGCGCCCGGGACCTTCCTCCGGTCTTTCGAAAGACGAACCGGGTTGGTGCGCCAGTCGGCGCGATCCTGATCGTAGCCGCGATTTCGGCACTGCTGGTGCTGGCGAGCTCGTCGAAAAACTTCGTTGCGCTTTACGTGTTCATCACGCTGGTTTCGACCGTGGCCGCATTGGTGCTTTACATCGTCTGCGCGGCCGCCGCGCTCAAGCTGAAGGTGGTCGGTCGCTGGGCGATCATCGCGGTGATTGGCGTCTTTTACTCGATCGCGATGTTCATCGGGGCGGGCCTCGAAGCCACGTTATGGGGCTTCGGGCTGGCGCTGATCGGCTTGCCAATCCGCGCTATCTCGCGTTGGCTAAACGGCTCCAGCCGGTCGGCGGAGGCGAGTCCAACCGCGCCTCGGGGATGAGTTTTCGCAGTTTCTGCGCGAAGCTCCGCAGGCAGACCTCGCTCGTCCCCAGCGGTCCCGCCCGATAGCTCGACGACTGCATGCCGAGCTGGACGCGGGTGATCAGCTCGGTGTCCTCGGCATTTACGCGGCGATTGATCCGCCAGTTCAGGTAGCGCGCCGCGCGCATCTCGCGCCGGTCGTCCGGTAAAGCATAGCTGATCTCGCGGATCACCGTCTCAGTCGCGCTGACCGGCAGGAATTGCATGAAATCGACCTGGTCGGGGTAGATGTCGAAGGCGACATTTGGAAACAGCTTGTAATAGAGCCACTTGCGCTGGTGGCTCGCCGGCAGATGTTCCGCGGCCGGCAACAGCTCCTGGTAGGCACGCTCGCTCGGATTCGTCGAAGCCGCTTCGACCAGATCGCCCTCCATCCGGTCGACATTCTCACGCGCTTCGATGCGATAATTGCGTCCGAACAGCCGCGTCAGTCCCGGATGCCCGACGGGGATGTGCAGCCCGTCAGAATAGTTGTCCGCGATCGTCTTCCAGTTGAGCGGCCGCTCACGCAGCGTAACCCGCCCAATCGCTCGCAGGTGCTCGAACCGGTATGGCGCGACCTCGGCCTCGTAGGGCGCCATCATCTCCGCGACCGACGGCGCGCCCGGCTCGAGCGAGATGAACAGAAATCCGTGCCACTTCTCCAGCGCGACGGGCACCAACCCGAGTTCCTCGGTCCGAAGGTCGGGATACTCACTGCGATGCGGTACACCGACCAGCCGCCCGTCCCGCGCATAGCTCCACGCGTGGTACGGACAGGTCAACACCCGAGCACAGCCGCCGTTGCCATCGACCAGCCGCGACCCGCGGTGCCGGCAGACGTTCGAAAAAGCCCGGACCTGGCCGTCGTCACCGCGGATGACGATGACGCTCTCGCCAAGATATTCCAGACTCCGCCATTCTCCCGGCTGCGGAATCTCGTTCTCATGGCACACCACCTGAGGCGCCGCTCGAAGGAACGCCGCCTTCTCCGCTTCGAGAAATTCCGGATCACGATACAGCCAACCAGGCAGGCTCATGCCGTCGAGCGGATCGGAGCTCGTGCTCACCGGCTTCAGCTGTGTCGCCATCGCTGCAAGCCTTGCCATTTCGGTCACTTTGCGGCAATGGGCCCACCGCTGGCGCGAGAGGCTTGGCCTTTCGCGCTTGTTTATTTTGAACGACAGCCGGAGGGGCGTCCGCATTGGGCGGCGTCAGCGATCGGCCAACATGGACGAGAACACATGCCGCTCTACGAGCATGTTTTCCTTGCGCGTCAGGATCTGGCTCAGGCCCAGGTCGATGCACTCGCGGAAAACGCCACCAAGATCATCACCGACAATGGCGGATCGATCGCCAAGACCGAGACCTGGGGCTTGCGCAGCCTCGCGTACCGGATCGCGAAGAACCGCAAGGCGCACTACGTCGCGCTCGACATCGATGCCCCGGCCGCGGCGATCGCCGAACTGGAGCGTCAGTCGAACATCAACGAAGACATCATCCGCTTCCTTACCCTGCGCGTTGACGAGCATGAAAAGGGCCCGTCGGCCATGATGCGCCGTGGCGAAAAGGACCGCGAGCGCGGCCCGCGCCGCGACGACCGCGGTGACCGCAGCGAATATCGCGCCAACCGTGAAGAGGAGGTCGAATAATGGCCCGCGCATTTTTCCGCCGCCGCAAGTCGTGCCCCTTCTCGGGCAAGGACGCGCCGAAGATTGATTACAAGGACGTGCGCCTGCTTCAGGGCTTCGTGTCCGAGCGCGGCAAGATCGTGCCGTCGCGGATCACCGCCGTCTCTTCCAAGAAGCAGCGTGAGCTGGCGAAGGCGATCAAGCGCTCGCGCCACATCGGCCTGCTTCCCTACGTCGTGAAGTAAGGAGCGCTCACAATGGAAGTCATTCTGCTTGAGCGTGTCGAGAAGCTCGGCGCCATCGGCGACGTGGTGAAGGTCAAGGACGGGTTCGCCCGCAACTTCCTTCTGCCCAACAAGAAGGCGCTGCGTGCCAACGAAGCCAACCGCAAGGTCTTCGAGGCCAATCGTGCGCGCATCGAGGAAGAGAACGCGAACCGCCGCGGCGATGCCGAGAAGGCGTCGAAGGGCGTCGACGGGAAGACCGTTCAGCTCATCCGCCAGGCGTCGAACACCGGCCAGCTCTACGGTTCGGTAAGCGCTCGCGACATCGTCGAGGCGCTGGAAACCGAAGGTGCGCACGTGACGAAGAGCCAGGTTGTCCTGGATCGTCCAATCAAGGCGATCGGTATGTACGACGTGAAAATCGCGCTTCACCCGGAAGTGGCCGTCACCGTCAAGGTGAACGTCGCTCGCTCGCCGGAAGAAGCCGAGCTGCAGGCGCAGGGCGTCGACGTCATGGCGCAGATGTTCGAGCGCGACGACGCCGGCTTCACCGAGGCCTACGATCCGAACGCCGAACCGGGCGCGACGGCGGAAACGCCGACCGAAGCGCCGGCTGCGGCCGAGGGCGAAGCCGGGCAGGCCTGACTCGCCCGCGGCTAAGAAAATGAGGGTCGCCGGTCGCATGATCGGCGGCCCTTTTTCGTGCGCCGAGCCGTTCGTCGCATAGGCCTATCAGCCGTAGGAACGTCTGCTCGCCAACGCTTGTTTAACGGTCAGAGCAATGCGGGGGCCGTGTGGAGTAATCACAATGGCTGAAGAACGGGACGATCAGGATTTCGGCGGCAGCGAAAGCCAGCAGAACCAGCAGACGACGACAGGCCAACAGAGCCAGCAGAATGAATTTGGCCAGCAACAGGGCCAGCAAAGTGGTGGACTCGGCTCGCAGCAGAATATGAGCCAGGGCAATCAACCGATCGGTGGAAACGACAGCGAAAGCGGTTCGGGAACCACGATGAGCCAGGGTGCCGATTTCGGTGGCCAAAGCTCAGGCGGTCAAAGCTCCAGCGGCCAGACGCAGTCTAGCGGCGATGGCGACAGCATGATCGCCGATCAGTTTGGCGGCAACGGAAACGTTGAAGGCTCTTCGTCGCGCTCGTCCGATGAAAACTTCATCGGCTCGCAGGGAACGGGCTCCGGCGACTATCTGCAGGAAGGTGGATCGTCCGGAAACGCGACTGGCGGCAGCGACTTCGCCGAACAGGGCCAGGGCGCCCTCGACGAAGACGACAGCAATTCCGACAGCAACCAGACCGATGGGTCGGGCAGTTCGGGTAGCTCGTTCTAAGGGCGCAAGTCTTGGAACACGGCGCCGCGCCTCGCGAGGGGCGCGGCGCTTTCTTGTTCAGCGGATCGCATAATGATCCGCCACTCGGTCGAGTGCGAACGTCAGGACTAGTCGGCCCGACCGTGCCGGCCAGCCCAGCGCCGTCTCGGCATCGCGCATCCCCTCACCTGCGCAAACGATCCGCCACAAGATGTCGGTCAGTCCGGGTCCTGCGGCCGCGATCGCGCTGTCGAACCGGCGCTTGGCATCGATCTGGCTCCCGCTGAGATCAGGCTGTCCAGCTGCTCCACCGCGCCCCCGCGCCACGGGCGCAGCATCCCACGACATGGTGACCCGCTCCGATAGCTGGGCGCGCTCCCAATCGCAGCGTAGCCGCTCTCCCGCTTCATACTCGCGCCGGGTGATGAACTTGCGCGCAAACAGCCAGCCAAGCGGCGATTCCGTGACGTTGACCGTTACCGAGCGCGAGGATGCGTCTCCCCGCCCATCACTGACCACATCGCGCTCGACTCTACGTTCTTCCAATATCCGTGTTTGTTTTTGGGACATGCGCGTCTCCTCGGTACGAACCCCGCTTGCCACATCGGCAAAACTGTAGGACAGTCATAAAACCTAAATGGTTAGTTGGACCGAAGCCCAATGATCACTCGTATTCGTGAAGTCCGCCGCGCCCGTGGGATGACGCTGGACGACGTCGCGTCGCGCTGCACGCCCCCAACCACTGCGCAAACGATCGGGCGCCTCGAAACCGGCACGCGTACGGTGTCGGTCGGCTGGCTCAACCGGATCGCGACAGCATTAGGTGTGGAGGCACAGGACCTGGTCGAGGGCGGCGACAAGGCCGAGCTCAAGGTCGTGGCGGTGCTCGGCGCTGGCGGCGCGCTGGCCCCCCGCAGGGAATCGATCGTGGTGTCTCCGCGCACCGACGAAGGGCAGGTTGCGGTCCTGGTCGGCGGAAGCGTCGGCGATTATCGCGCTGGCGACGAGCTATGGTGCCAGACGCTGGACGCCGCCAACTATGGAAAAGCGATGAACCGCGACGTTCTCGTCCCCCGCCCCGCCGGCCGCTTTCTCTTCGGGCGCCTCATCAATCGTGACGACGACAAGCTGCAGATCCTACCGCTCGAAGCCGGCGGCCGGCAGCAGATCGTGGCAAGTCCGCCTTGGTTAGCCGTGGCGACAAAGCTGGTTCGAACCCTTTGATCAGGATGGCTACATGACGGAAGCATCGGAAGAGATTGACCGTAAGATCGCTGGCATCGGCGACTGGCGGGGAACGATGCTGGGCGATCTACGCAGCGTCATCCGATCCGCCGATCCTGACATCGTTGAAGAGATCAAATGGCGGAAGCCGAGCAATCCGTCAGGCGTGCCCGTCTGGTCGCTAGACGGAATGATCTGCACCGGCGAGGTCTACAAAAGCGCGGTTAAGCTGACCTTCGCCAACGGCGCCTCACTCGATGACCCGGCGAAACTGTTCAATGCGAGTCTTGCCGGCGGCACGCGGCGAGCCATCGATTTTGCGGAAGGCGACAAGATCGATGAAGGAGCGCTCGCAAACCTTGTTCGCGAGGCGATTGCGTTCAACCGCGCGAAGGGCCGCGGGTGATCGCCAGCCACCTGGTGGGCGGTGACGGGCTCGAACCGCCGACCCTCTCGGTGTAAACGAGATGCTCTACCAACTGAGCTAACCGCCCGCGGGAGCTGCCCTGCCATGCGGGCCGCCGGGCCGCAAGTCGCTCAGATCGCCGCGACCGGTCCAACTTCCGCAAAGTAGCGCTTCATTGCGTGACTCGCGTCGGGCGCTAGCTCGACATAGACACGTCGGCCATCGTGAGGATCGGGGCGCCGCACGAACAGGCCCTGGTCGACGAGCGTCTTCAACCAGCGAAGCGCAGTAGTCGCAGGCACGGACGCGGCAATGCACAGGCTGGACACGGGCACGCGCAATTGAGCGATCTCCGCCTGCAACAGATCGAGAAGCATATCCCAGGCAGGATCCGCGAAGAGCTCCTCAGAGAAAAAGCGGCTCCGAAGTCGGCGCGCCCGGATCACCTGCCGTACCGTCTCGATTGAAACTGCCGGCATGTCCCCAGCGGGCATGGGTTGGACGAGAGGACGCGTTGTATCTGGTCCGACGGACAGACGCGCGAGCGTACTCGCGATCCGGCTGACTTCCTCACTCAGTTGCCTCAAGCGCTCGGCATTACGATCCGACCCTATATCGCCGTAGCGAGACGTGCGCCCCCGTTGCGCTAATGCCAAAGACAGCGCAGTCGTCCGCTCGACCTCATTGGCGTCGACAATAAGTTCGACAGCGCTATCGCCAATCTTCGCACTAACGGCGTCGAGTACCTCCGATGAAGTGGAGACGATTGCTGCGTAGAAGCCCCGCGACACATCGTGATCGACTTGCTTGAGAAGCGCATCCATCGGCTCTCCGCAGTCGCGATCCAGTTCAAGCCAGACAGCGGCGGTGGTCGGCTGCGATCTGATGCGTGCTAGCGCTTCTTCGACAGGAAGCCGAGCGCCGACTCGCAGCCCGCTGGCATCCATGATCGACGCTGCTTCGCGCATTGCCCGACCGCTGCTCGCAGCGATTAAGACGGGGGCCGACCCACCGGAATAATTGAGATCGTCTGAGCTGCTCGAATACGCGTCCATGGATGCCCCTTAGTGGCGAGCGGGTCCGAGCAAGACCTGGATAACCGGCATTTTGGATGGAAGTTAGTCGGTTTTAAATCCGAAATGGACCTATCGACATGGAAGTCTGCATTTCTTGTTTTACAGCGCTCGAGGGGGCCCTGAGAGCAGATGTGCAGCGTACCGATCGAACATCCAGCGGCGGAAAACGCTCGTTGGCTCGCGGAGATTTCTGAAGCTCTGGATGCGGCCCGGGATACGCTCGTCGGCTTGGAAGCGCGGCTCGTTGACCGTCAGCTCGCGAGCGAACTTTATCAAAGAATCGAGGCAGCCCGGTTCGAAGTTCGCTCACTGCGACTTAGCCGATCGATCACTGGACGAAGATTGCATCCATAATGGAGCAATTTGTTCGATTCAGAGGCCCTCGGGTAGATTTCCGCCGCCCGCAAATGGTTCGAGATACGGCTCCAGCCGCGGCGGCTTCCACCCTGAGGTCGCCACGAAGGCTCGATTGACGAAAGCCGTCTTGCCGTAATGAAGCGAGTTACCATCGGGCCCGTCGACCCGTCCGCCTGCGGCCAGCAATACCGCGTGCCCTGCGGCGGTATCCCATTCGCTGGTCGGGGAAGCGCGCGGATAAATGTCCGCTTCGCCCTCGGCTACGATGCAAAATTTGAGCGAGGACCCGACGGCCGCATAGCCGCAACCACCGGCCGCCCGTTCCAAATAGTCGATCGTCGCCTGGTTAAGGTGAGACTTGGACGCGACGGCCGTTAGCAATTCGCTTCTCGACCGCGTGCGGATTTCCTCGCGCTTTCCGTCGGCCTCAAGCCAAGCGCCTGTCCCCACGACACCAGCGTGCAATTGGAGCGTGGCAGGCGCGTAGACGACGCCCGCGGTTGGCTGCCGATGTTCGATAAGCCCGATGTTGACCGTGTAATCCGTCCCACCGCGAACGAACTCTTTCGTGCCGTCGAGAGGATCGACCAGAAAGTACGTATCGCCGTGTGTCGGTACCCGCCCCGCGGCAACTTCTTCCTCCGCGATCACGGGCACGCCCGGCGCTGCGCGCGCGAGTGCAGCAAGAATGATTAGCTCGGCCGCGCGGTCGGCCTCAGTAACTGGCGAACGATCAGCCTTAGTCTCAACATCGAAACCGCGCCGGACGATCTGCTGGATCGCCTCTCCGGCCTCGCGCGCCGCCTCGGCTAAAGCCTCGACTAAGCGCGCGCGGTCCATCTCAGCGCGGGGCCATCCGGATACCGCCGTCGAGCCGCACAGCCTCGGCATTCATGTAGACGTTTTCGATCATGAAGCAGGCCAGCCGCGCATACTCTTCAGGCTGTCCAAGCCGCTTGGGAAACGGCACCTGCGCGCCGAGCGCATCCTGCACGTTCGGCGGCATCATCGCGACCATGGGCGTTTTGAACACGCCCGGAAGGATTGTGTTGACGCGCACGCCTTCATTCATGAGGTCGCGCGCGATCGGCAGCGCCATCGCCAGCACGCCGCCCTTGGACGCGGAATAGGCGGCCTGGCCGATTTGCCCGTCTTCCGCGGCGACCGAGGCCGTGTTGATGATCACGCCCTTCTCGCCGTCGGCGAGCGGCTCTAGGTCAACCATGCCGAAAGCGCTTGTGGCCAGGCATCGGAAGCTGCCGATTAGGTTGATCTGGATGGCCAGTTCGAACTGTTGGATCGGGTAAGCCTTGGCGGCTTTGGTTTCCTTGTCGCGTGAAACCGTCTTCGCTGCGTTGGCGACGCCGGCGCAATTGACGAGGATGCGCTCCTGGCCGTGCGCCGCCCGAGCTTTTTCGAAAGCAACCTTGACCTTCTCGTCCGACGTTACGTCAACCTCGCAGAACACCCCGCCAATGTCCTTGGCGACCTGTTCACCGCGCTGGGTGTCGCGATCGAATACTGCCACCTTTGCGCCGCGCCGCCCCAATTCGCGCGCCGTGGCTTCGCCAAGCCCTGAAGCGCCACCGGTGACGACCGCCGCCACGCCGTTAATATCCATCGTGCTCTATCCTGCTGCAGCTTTCGGCTCGGCCTATGCGCCGGCGGGCCCACGTTCAAGATGGAGACCGGACGATTCATCGTCGATGCAGCTTGGTTATCGGATAAGGTGCGCTAGACTCTGGGCAAATTTTGAGGGGAGCTGCTGTGCAACGGAAATTGAAGGCGCTTTTGCTGGCCGGTCTTGGCGGCCTTGCTTTGGCCTCCAGCCCCGTTTCCGCCCAAGTAAATACTACGCCCGCTGTCAGGCCCGACGTCAGCGCGGCGTACGGCCGATATCATTTCAAGCCAATCTGGTTTCGCGCCGGCGCCCAGGACCCAGCGCCCGCGCAACTTGTTGCGATCCTTCAGCGTGCGCCGTTCGACGGGTTCGCCGAAGGTCCTCAGCTTGCCGCGCAAGTTCAAGCAGCGGTCTCGGCTGCTTCTGCAAATCCGGCCGCGTTGGCGACCGCCGAGCAGACGTTGTCCACCGCGTGGGTCCGCTACGTGCAAGCGCTGAAGCGGCCGACGGATGGCATGATCTATGCTTATCCTGTCCTGCGCCCGCAGGGCGTGCAGACCGATGAGATCTTGCTGACTGCGGCGGCGGCGCCGTCGCTAAGTCAGTACTTGACGACAACGTCGAACCTGAACCCGATCTATCAGCAACTCCGCGATGCCGGCTGGGCGGCTGCGCAAAGCAGTGGCAACCTCGCTCCCGATCCGCGCTTGCTCGCTAACCTCGACCGAGCGCGCTCGATCCCCGCACGCGGCCGCTTCGTGCTGGTGGATTCGGGTTCGCAAATGCTGACGATGTTCGAAAACGGGCAGCCGGTGGACCGAATGAAGGTCATCGTTGGCACCAACGAACTCCCGACGCCGCTAATCGCCAGCATGATGTATTACGTCACCTACAATCCCTACTGGCATGCTCCCGATCATCTGGTTCGAAAGACCATCGCCCCGACGTATCTCAAGCAAGGCGCGGGCTACCTGAAGTCCCACGGCTACCGCGTGATCGATCAGTGGAGCGAGAATCCGACAGTCCTCGATGCTTCGACGGTGGACTGGAAAGGCGCCGCGGCAGGCACGAGCCATCTGTTCGTGCGGCAGGATCCCGGCCCGCTCAATTCGATGGGGAAGCTGAAATTTCCTTTTCCCAACCCCGAAGGAATTTACCTCCACGACAGCCCGGGCAAGGATCTCTTCGCCAAGGCGAGGCGTAACCTGAGCAATGGTTGCGTGCGGCTTGAAGATGCCCGCCGCCTCGGTCGCTGGTTGATCGGCCAGGATCCGGTCGCTCCGTCCAACGAGCCGGAACTACGCTCGCAGCTGCCGCAAGGCGTCCCGGTCGTGCTGACCTATTTCACTGCTCAGGTGAAGGATGGAAAGCTCGTCTACACCGACGATTTCTACGGCTGGGATAAGGCGGCTCCCCGCTGGGCCTCTGCCGCTCCGGGCAACATCGCTCGATAAGCTTCCACGCAAAGAAAAACCGGCCCGGGCGCTAGCCCGAGCCGGTCAATCGTTCCGTATGAACTTCGCTTAGAAGCCGCGTTCCGGCGCCGGTGGCGGCGGCGGCGGCGGCGGCGGCGGAGCCGGGCACGCTGCGTCAGCCGGGATCACCGAGCCATCCGGGCACGTCTGCGTCGCCGGAGGCGGCGGAGGTGGCGGCGGTGGCGGCGGAGGTGGAGGCGGCGGTGGCGGCGCGTAAAAGTTGTAGATCGCGCTCGCCAGCAGGCTGTGCGAACGGAACCGCGCGCTGATGTCGCCCGTGCGCGTGCCACCCGTGATCGGGAACGCGCCGTTGAACCGCAGACGCGAAACGTTGAACAACCGGTACTTCAAACCGATGTCGACATTGGGCGTCACCGCATAACGCACGCCGGCGATACCTTGCCAAGCCAAACGGCTATCGGAATCGGAGAAGCCAACCGCGCCGATGTACGGCGGCAGAGAGGCGGCGCTGAAGCTGTACTTGGCACGCGCCATTCCGACGCCGCCGCCAAGATAACCGCTCAAGCCTTCGTCGCCGAAGTCGAGCAAAACATTGCCCATCAACGACAGCACATTGGCATGACCGTTGACCGGATACACCGTCGTAACCGAGTTCAGGCTGGCATTACCGGCCCGCTTCCAGCCCAATTCCGCTTCGACCCGAACAGCACCGAAATCATAGCCGGCGACCGCATCGACGTCGTAACCAGACTTATGATCGATCACATACTGCGGATTGGTCGCGGCATCTGTGACGTTGAATTGAGAATCCTCAACCCACATCACGCCGCCTTCGAGGCCCACATACACCGAATGATCCTTAGCGACGGCAGGCGTCGCAAGACCAGTCGATGCGAGCGCCATCGCAATGGCCAGCTTGCGCATAATTGTCCCCTTTCACGTGCGTTTTAATACTAAAGCGCAACCATACATTATGAGAGGGCCGGGGAGCGTGCAAGCGTGGTCGTGGCCGCTGCTGTTGCCGAAATGCCGCAGTCGAACCGCCTCCGAACCGAAACGACATTTGGTTAGGCGGCGATGAGGCCGTGAATGCGGAGCGCGGCGAGTATCTGACCGATTGCTGCGCGGGCCTCGACGTCGACGGTCGCGCCGTCGCTCGGCGCTGCGATCGCTTCCGCCTGAGCGCCGACGACTTGTACGCCATTTATGAGAAGTCTAGCGGCTCGCGCGCTGCCAATCTCCCAGGCTTCGCCCGCATAATTGGCCCATTGCGCCAAGGATGAAACATAGACGGACATCCCGTCCGCAGGAGCAATGAAGCGCCACCCTCCCTCGGAGAAACCGGCAAGAGCTCCCGCCCGCCCCGCCCATGCGCCACTGGGCTCAGCACCGACGATATAACAATCGCCCACTTCAGGATTTTCGGGTGGGTCACTTTGCGGTGGCGCAACCGCGGATCCCGCGACGGCAAAGTCCAGTATCTGCAAACTTTCGTTGACGGTCGTCTCCTTCTGCGCCTGGCCGGCGGTCAGGAAGGGCAAGCTCAATCGCGGCGTAGCTGCCATCGTCGTTCTCCGATTAGCTGAAAGTGATTTGGACGGCTCGCGAAACCGCATAGTCGCCGACCTGCTGAACCTCGGCAGTGAAAGGACCAGTGCCCAGCAACGCCATCGTCATCCGCTCAACCGCCAACCGCGGTTCGGTTGATGAAAGCTCGAGCCGCTGCGTCGGCGACGACAAGATGATCCGGTATTGCTCGCTCGCCTCGCCCAGCGGCGTGTCGACGCCATCCGCCCAGCCAAAACCCGTGCGGCTCCGCCTTGTCCAGCGGATCAGCACATCCTCGCCAGCCGATTTTTCGACGCTTAATCCGACCGGGCTCGGCGGTCGTAGCGCTTCACCGAGAAGTTTCGCGCTTGCGCTCGCCTCCCCAATGCGGGCTTCGACCATCGCTCCCAAGTTCGCCCGTGAAAGTCCGACGCGCTCGACGGCACCGCTCTGCAGCAAGCAGAAAGGCTCGCCCGCTTCGTGCGTCGCGCCCGCCCATTCGGTACCGCCGCGGCCGCGCAGGAGGCGGCTGAGACGGTATCGGCCGCCGCCTAAAGCTTCGGCCTGTCCGAACTGGATCAACTCGCGTCCCAATATCGCGGCGTTGGAACCCGCTGCCAGCGCGTCATCGTCGCAATTGAGAAGGACCTGTTCCTCGTCGATGAGCTGGACATCGACCCCATTTATCAGGTCCAGCAGATGCGGCGTACCAGTCGGCAGGCTTCCAAGCGAGCGGCCGAGAATGCTCTTCCTGCGTGGGGTGCTGACGACCCTTTCGGCTGCCCCGACTCGCAGTTCCATCACGCGCGCCTTCCAGTCTCCCGTGCCCGATACCGCGAGTAACAGCGAAGGTTCGTCGGAAGCCTCAAAGGGGTCAGGAACATCGAACAGCGCAATCGTCAAAGGCCCAGTCAAATTGTCTGAATTCACCGCGATCTGGCCACCGTCGGCTGGCAAAGCGCCGACACTTCTGAACGCGGGACGCAATTCGAGGACCGTAACCAAAGCCTCGAGTGTCACACTTTCCACCCGCCAGCGCGGCGGCGCCAACGGCAGTGTGACAATCGCGCCCGGACCTAGGGTCATTCTGGCGGTGGGCAGTCGGAGCGTCAGGTGATCACGCTCCGCCCAGGCCCGCGCCAGCATCGTGTTCGCCAGTCCTTTCGCTTCCTTCACGGAGAGCGCGGCGGTAATTTCGCGCTGCTCGTCCATACCCGGCGCCCCGATGCTCGAACGCGCCTCGCCAGTCTGGTAATCTCGCGCTGGATCGTAATGGGTCAGGCGAAGCGAGCTCGGCAGCGACCGTGCCGGCACTTGCTCACGCTTGAATTGGGCCACTGCCCGATCTTCCGCCCCCTTTCCAAGCTCTTCGATGCGCACCGGCGCTTCGAACGGAGGCGGCGAACGAAGCACCTCGCCATCGTCCCACAGGTCGACGTCGAACGTCGAGACGATCGGTTCCACGGCATCACGTATCGAACGCCCATAAGCGGCGAAGCCTGGCAGCGATCGCTGGCTGTTGCTGTAAATTCGCCCAGCAGAGGCGTCGTTCAGCACATCTCCGAGCGCCGGCGGTTCGGGATCTGCCACCACCTCGAAGGTCAAGAACGGCAGCCGATTCCCGAACTCGGCAAGCGCCAGATCCTCGAACACGCAAACGGCCATGCCGCGATAGGCCGGCGTGGTCGTAATCCCTTCGCTGGCCGCGATCAGCGGATCGACGTCCTGATCTTCATCGCCATTGTGAAAGCGAAACTTGGTGTCGACCTTGAAGTCGCCTGCCGCTCCCCGAAGCAATTTCCCGTCCGCCCAGATTCGGCCGATGGACGAAACAGGTCGTGACGACACTGCGACGGCTAGTGAAACCGAGTAAGTGTAGGCCACATCCGGCTGCCCCTTGGCGCCGCCGATCGCCGCCGTTTCGACGAGATCAGTTGACCAGATCACACTGCCGGCAACGCGCATCGCGCCGTAAATGCGTGGCACCTGCGTGCCGTAGCTCGACGTTTGCACGGCGAGATCACCAACGCGCGGACCTCGCCTCGGCGGCGCCAGCAGCTGCTGGTCAATCGACTGCCCGATGAGCGCACCGATGGCGCTTCCCGCCGGCCCGCCAAGGGCGGTTCCGATCGTACTGAAAACTAATGTCGCCAAGGTTCAGCGCCTCCGCTTGCGAAAGACGCCGAGTAGCGGCCACTCAGGCAGGCCGGGGACTTCCACGACGCGCCGCAGTGCCGCGTGCGCATGGACGAACCCGCGCGCCGTCCGGACGGCGAGATGGAACTGGCGGCTACCCGGCTGAAGCAAAAGAACGTCGCCTGGCTGCATGGCGTCCGCGCCCACGCGGCGAAATTGATGCAGCAAGCCGGCCTTGACCTTGGACAGGTCCTGCGCGCGCAGGGAATAGTCCGCACGGACTTGCCCCGCCGGTATCGAGAACGCCGCGGCGACAACGCCGATACAATCGAACCCCTCCGCGCCGCGGCCCTGCGGGCGAAAGCGCGCGCCGACGAGTGCCTGCGCGCGCGCCGCATAATCGATGGTCATGTTCAGGCTCCCGGGTAGCGGGTCAGCAGGTCGGTGCCGGGCAGATGCGGCTCGCCGCGGAAGTTGGCGGCGTTGTCAAAACGCGTTGCGCACGTCGCGAGCCTTTTGTCGCACCCCTCACGAAGTTCGACGACGCAACCCTCGCCCAAAGCGCCGCGGGGCAAATCGCGAACGATTAGGCGATCTTCGTCCACGCCAAGAATGGTCGTGATGGCACCGCAATTGTCCCCACTTAGGTATCGCAGCCGGCCCATGAAGAACCGATCCTCGACAACGCGATCGAGGCTCAAGCTCGTCCCGTCAACGCCCGCGACCGCCGCGCGAAGTGTCCGGCCCGCCAAATCCACGCGGCAACTTTTGTCTCCAAAATCCGCACGGCATTCAGCTGAGGTCGATGGACACACCGGCCGGTCGAGTTGGGCCGCTGCTCCGCTGACTTCCACGGAAAAGCCGTCGCCCTCGATCGAGACGCTACCGATCTCGCCGCTCAGCAACGCTAACGGGCCAAGGTCCATTTGCTCCCAGTCATGGGCGGTCGCGCTAATCCTCGCGCCGTCCCACCGCCCAAGGGCAAAATCTGCTTCATCCAAAGCGTCTGCGCTCAAAGCACCGCTGATCTCGCTACTGTCCGGGCTCAGTCCCAGTGTCCGCTTGATCGACGCCGGCACCATTCCCGGCGCAGGATCGTAGATTACATCTGCCCGCGCGAGCACCCGATCGTGACTAGTCAGCGCCACACCCGCGCCGTCACTCCGCTCCAACGCCCAGCAAAAGGCGATGCTCGTCAGTTCCCCATCGGCAATGCTCATGATCAGCGCTCGCGCACTTCGATCAATGGTACGGACGGGGCCTCGCCCGCCATGAAAGTCGCGCGATTTATCTCGATTTGATCCTGCGCAAAGCGGACGGGAACATCGAACGAAAACCCCGCCGTGACCGATGCCCTGGCGGCCGGCGGGGTAGCAAATTCGATCGCGCCGCCCTCCTGGAGCGTCCACCCGCTCGCCTGCTCGACGCCGTTTACCCCCACGCGAACGGAGCCAGGTTCAGGACGTGTAATCCGTCGGATCTCCTCGCCACCGTAGGACTTGCTGAGCGGGAAACGCTGGGTAAATCCATCTCCGCTACCGATCTGCTGATCGAACGCGCCGGGAAGGCCCGTCATTCCATTCGAACTATGATCGAACGGATCTCGAAAGCGGAACGCCACGGCCGATCCGTGCCGTGCCCGAAAGAATGCGAGCAGCGTCTCGAGTTCGGCCTCGCTTCTTACCCCGGGGCCGGCATCGAAGCGGAGACGCGCCTGGGCCCAATTGGCATTGCGTGTCTCGAATCCGCTCGCGCTCGTCACGACATTGGTCGAAAAGCTCGGCGCGACACTTGCGTCCTGGCCGATCTCAATTGGGAAGATTACATCCTCGAAGGGCGCCACCGCCTGCTCCTTTCCGAAAATGGTCAGGCCATCGCGCATCACTTGCGGAAGCGCCCACAGAAACACTTCGCCCGTTCCGGCCTGCTTGGCTGCCTCGGCGGCTTGAGCAATTTCACGCCACTGGGCGCGGTCGGCTCGGTTGGCCACGAACCCCGCGAAGTAATGACGTTCACCGATCGGATAGCCGAGCCGCGCGTCGACCACCGCGTAGGCGGCCGCACGCTTGGCAGCGCTTAGTGCGGTGACCCATTCGTAATCCTCTAGCTGGAGCACGTCGAACGCCGGCTTCGCCCAACCGAGGGGCAGGTTCGCGCGCCGCACTTCGGGCATCGAAGGATCGAGTACAGTGGGCAAATACGCCAGGAGCAGCGTCTCGGCGTTGGGCGAGGCAGTCTTCACTGCCTCACTGATCGCCGAGGTCGATGCCGCCAGCACGGCCCCCGCCGCGTCGAGCAAATCACGTTGGGCGCCGTTCAACGGCTCGCGCACGTCGGCAATCTCAATCGGCGCGCCTCCCAGCGACGCCCGCGCCGCGGGATCGTAAAGGCAGATCGAACCGTCCGGGCGAACCCACCACCATGGTTCCCCGATCTGCACTCGGGGACGCAGTCCAGCTTCTTGCGAAATGCCGACCAACGTGCTCGCGACGGCCTGCAAAAAGGCAATGGCTTCGACATTTGCCGGCGACAGCAACACCGACGGCGGTTCCCAACCGGTAAGCGCCGCAGCCCCGTCGAAAGCACGCTGCTTCCATGCCTCCGGGCAGAACATGTCGAGGATCTCGTAGGACAGCGACCAGATCAGCTCGTATCCCCGAGCCTGACAGGCGCGCGCCAGGTCGCGATGCCACTGTAGCGCGGGCTGGTTGAAGGTTCGCGCCGCATCCAATTTGCCAGCGCCGGTAAGCCCGAAGAAGTGGCTCATCCCAATATAATGGCTGATGACCTTGCGATAACCGAGCCGCTCGATCGCATCGACGATCCGCTCGGGTGCCAGATTGTAAAGATCGTCGTAAGCCGAGGCGATCCGAAGTCCGTGCTCGGGAACAACGGCGTCGTTCAGCGTAAGCACGCTGCCCGACCCGTCGCACCTGATGTTCTTCAGGCTAACTGCTGCTGATACGGGCTCGGCAAATCGCTCTTCGGACCCTTCCTGATAACCCGGCGCCACCAGGCTGATGAAGATGCGGTCAATGCGGGTTGGATCGACACGGTCGGCATCCGCCGGCAAGCTGTAACCGCCGTCGAGGGCATCGAAATCCAGCGCGATCGTCGCCGAATTTGCCGTGCCTTCGGCATAATTCCACAGTCGCACGAACCAGGACCGCGGGTTTCCGTCCTTATCCCGGCCCTCGATCGTCAACGTCGGTCCGTTCGCCTCGTCCAGCGCAACGACACCTTCCGACTGCCAATCAAAGGTGAGCCGGCACCGCGAATAGTCGCGACTGGTCTGTCGTGCATGAGCAGGATGGGAATGCCTGTCCTCGCTGTCCCAGATCAGACCGACCAGATCGCCTTTGCCGAGAAACTCGCAGTGGACCGTCAGGCCATGGGCATCCGCGGCGGTCACAAGGCTTGCGATCGTGCCGCGCGGAAAATCCACTGACCAGTGCAGCGGATCAAATCGCTTCACATGCGTCTGCACAATCTTCGCGTCGCGTTGCGTGAACCAAAGATTCATCGTTGGTCCGCCACCGCGGCGCGGATCGCGCGCGCAACCTGTCGGCTCGACTGCCGCAAAATCTGCGGGTCCCCTGGTGTCGGTGACTGAATCGTGATGCCCACGCGCACATCGCGCCCGCCGGCTCCACTGACGTGCTCGATGCGGCCGCCGGTCGAGGGGACGAAGACCTCGGGTCCGCGTTCGCCAACGACGTAGCTGCGGCCCGCGCTAACCGGCCCACCCGTTGCTCGTCCCGGTGAGCCGAGCAGCGACGATACGAGGCCGCTCAATCCATTGATCAGGCTCGATCCGACGCCGCCTCCACCAATCGAACCGAACAAGCCGCGCAGCGACGCCTGCGCAATCTCGTTCATTGCCGATAGCGCGACTTTCTTCAGATCGTCGAACCCGAATTTGCCTGTGGTTACGGCGCGCGCCAGCGCATTGTCGATCATCCGCCCGGCTCGGCCGGCACCGGCGACCAGCGGTCCTTCCAGTTGTCCACGCATCGACTGCACGTCGCGCGCGAAGCCTGCGGTGTCGGCTCGGACGCTGACCACCAGCCGCTCGATTTCCTCATCCATGGCTTATCTCATCATCAGGAAAGCGCTTCCGCAGCGCGTCAATCACATCTCGCTCCGGCCCATCGGCCGCTGGGCCCGGCCCGCTCAGTGCAAGCGCCAACTCCGCCGGAGTCGCATTCCAAAATTCTTCGGGCCGCCAGCCAAGCAGCAACGCCGCGGCGCCGCTCAGCCGCGCCGCGCCTTGGCCAAACTCAAGCATCAGCGCCCTTGCAAAACCTGTGTCAGCACCAGCTTCAGGGTCGGAGTCACGCCTGCCAGGCCGCGCTCGACAACCGCATCGCCAATCCGCTCTCGCGTGATCCCCGCGGCGCGTCCCCGCGACAAATGATCGAACAGCGCCGCAATCTCCTGCAGCTTCAGCCCACCCTCGGCCGCTCGTTCAACCAGCGCGAACAGCGACCCAAGCTCCTCCTCGGCGGCCACCAGCGCGCTGAAGCTCGGCCGCAGCAGCAATCGCTCGCCGCCTACGTCGAGGCTCGCCTCCCCTCGGTGAATATTGGCGTGCACACTCACAGCGCAGCGACCTCGCCGGAGCTTTCCAGCGCGAGCGTGTAATTGCGCTCGCCGTTGAAATCACCGGCATATTCCAGCCGCGTGACAAGGAAGCTTCCCCGCATCCGGTCGCCGCTTTCAAAGCTCAGCTCATAGCTCTGCAGCACGCCGCTGAGCGCAAGGCTCTTCACTTGCGCCTCCGCCGCGCTGCCGGTGAAGATGCCGCTCGCCGCCACCGACACCGACCGCACGCCCGCACCAGACAGTAGCTCGCGCCACCCGCCGCTGCCTTTGTTGGTGATCGCTACCGCATCGCCGTTGATTGACAATTGCGTGGTCTTGAGGCCCGCGACCGTCGCGAAGCTCGGGCTCGCCGCGCCATCGCCGATCTTGAGCAGGAATGCGCTGCCGCGTTCCGCCGCCATTTGCTTCTCCTTCAGATTTCTAAAGTCAGGAAAGCGCGAGCATCCGCGCGCGAAAATCGACCGCCGCGGCCCAGGGTCCCGCCACATCGCGCACCACCCGCCGCCGCATCAGCCGCATCGAAACCAGCTGCCACTCTTGCACTTCGCCAAGCGCCTGCAGCCGTGTCTCAACCGCATCGGCCAACGCATGCAGCCGCACCGGTTGGTCGTCCCACAAGGTGATCGCGACCAGCACCTCGCGCCCCTCAGCGCTCTTGTGGCTCCAGTCGGTCTCCGTCGTCGCGTCGAGCGCCGCATACGGAAATGCCGCGCGAGCCGGCGGACCGTCGAACACCCCTGTCAGCCCATCGACTCCCGCCAGCGCCTCCGCGATCGCCGACTGCAGATTGCCGCCCGCGCTCATCGTGCGAACCGCTGCAGGAAGCGCAGGTTCGGATCGACCAGCCATCGTTTGATCAGCCCCTTGCCGCGCACCAGCACGTGAGCTTCATCGATCACGACGGCTGCGTCGCTAAACACTTTTCGCAATTCGGCCGCCACACGATCGATCCGCTGCCGTTGCCGCTGCGCCGCGAGCCGAGCGCCGCGCGATACAAGATCTGCCATCATCCCCGCACCTCTTCGCATCGCATGACGATCCGGTCTCTGGCGCGCGGATCGTCGAGAATCTGCCGCACCGCGAGGCTGCGCCCGTTCCAGCGCACGCGCTGGTCGAGCTCCACGCCGTCGCGCTGACGAATGGTCACGCGATATCGCGGCATGGCGCTCAGCGCCTGCGCTTCGCTTTCCGGACCGACGGTTTCGAGCACGACCGAGGCTAGGCACCGGCAGACCGTCTCCCAGCCCGGCTCCTGCAGCCCCATCGCGTTGCGCGACGATACCGGCCGCTCGATCACGATCCGCTCGCGCAGCGTCCCCGCGAACTCCGTCACGCCAACCTCATTCGGCGATACGGCCGCCACAACGCGGTCACCGCCGCCGGCGGCTCCCCGCCGGCTGCGTTATCGCGCGCCGTGAACATGTGCGCGATCAAGCGCAGGACTCCCTGCCGGATCGGCTCGGGAATCCCGTTCTGACTTTCCCCCATTCCGGCACGGCCCGCAACCCTTAGCCGCGTGGCATCTCCCGACAGCATCCTCACCCAGCCATCGCCGTTGAAGTCGATGTCCGCGGCATACTGGTCCGACGGGATCGGCGTCGCTCCCGCGGCATCGACAATTGCCACATTGGTGATGGCGCGTACCGGCGTGACCGGGAGCCGCACCCAGGCGCTGCTTGCCGGCACATCGAGTTCGAAATCGCGCGCCACCGCAACCTGGTTGATGAACGCCTCGCACAACGCGCTCGCCGTCCTGATCAGCCCCGCAAGCAGGGCCTCTTCTTCTCCCGTTTCGATCCGGACGAAGGCCTGCGCCTCGCTCATCGTGATGATCGGCTCTGCCAGCATCAGCGCTTCTCCACGCGAAGGACGATCGACCGCTCGTCCGTTCGCCCTGCCAGCGTGACTACGCGGTTCGACAAGCGGTAAACCCGGCCGGCAATCCCGCCGCTCGCCTGGACGCTCGACAGGCTGCCGCCGATGTTGCTGCCGGCGATGATCACCCCGCCAGGTTCGTCAGGCTCGACCGACCAGCTGCTGTCGCTGAGCGCGTCCCCTTCCCCAAGGTAATCGGCACCCCAGTCGATCGCATAATCGAGGGCAGCCGCCGGATCCTTCAAAAGCAATGTCATGACGTTCCTTCGCCGTGATGGGTCAGCGCGCTTCTGGCAGCACGACCGGGTCGCTGGCCGCGATGATGATGCGCTTGGGCGGCGGGTTGCTCTTGCCGCCGGTGGTCGCGTCGGCCTGGGCGGAAATTGCCGCTGAACTGATCGGGTAAGCGCTCAGGCTCATGCCGCTACCGCCTTGCCAACGGCAAAGTTGAAGGTCAGCGCCTCGGCTAAGGACCCGGCGGACACATTTTTGATCGCAACCACGAATGAACCCGCGCTCACTTTGTCGACCTGGTAAGCGTAGCTGCCCGCCGCTGCAGCGCCGCCCGCCAGCGCCAGCGTCACAACGTCGCTGCCCGCCACCAGGCTGTTGCTCACCGTGAAAGACACCGACGCGCCGGCCGCCAGCGACGCTCCGCTCGTGACGATCTGGCCGCACGCCTTATTCAGCAATACGCCGGTCGACTTACTCGTCACCTGCGTGACCGTTCCGCCGGCACCACTGCCGTAACCCAGCAGCCCGCCGGTTACGCTCATCCCTGCCGCGCTGATCTCCGCGATCTCCAGCCCGCCGCAACGCAGGCGAACCCCGTTCACGCCGTTGATGTAATAGGTGCCGAGGACGTTGCGGAAATAACCGTCCAGCGCGCCATTGCGCCACGAATAGAAGCCGCTCTCCGTAGCGCCGGTGCGCAAATTGATGACGGGGTCGATCGCGCTGTCGTTACCGAAGCTATGATCGGTACCGGCGAAATTACCATTCGTTCCCGCGATATTGCCGGTCGACGCGATGGCGCTGGAGGTGGCGAACAGCACCGGCACGCCCCTAACGTTCGGGCGCATCGAGCCTCCGCACACCAGCGCCGGCCCGTCGATCTGCGCGAAGCCTTGCCCGCCTTCGATGTAGCAGCCCGACCACAAATTGTTCGCGTTGCCGCCGCCGTCGGACCGATAGGCGCCGCCGTCGCGATAGGACGCTCCCGACGTCCAGGCGGGAATGTTCAGCCCCGCCGATGGCCCGCCGGCACCAAGATAGTACCACCAGCTGTTGTCCGCCGCGCTGCCGGTCGGCGCATTCGTCGATGCGCCCGCACCCTGATCCTTGCGAACGCAATACCGGTTCCCGTTGTAGCTAACGATGGTCGCCAACGACCCCGGCACGATGCCGTTCGCTTCGGCGTGACAACCGAAATAGCTGTTGCCCAGGAACGATCGGTCGAAGATGCCCCAACGCCGATTGACGCTCGCGTCGACGCCGATGACCGAACTGATGTTCGCATCCGCGCCGGACAGAAAAAGTCCGTTGCGATTGCCGCGAAACGACCCGCCAATGATGTGGCAAAGGTTGGCATTGCCTTCCGTCGGCGCTCCAGCCCCTGCGCTGGCTTCGACGAACAGGCCGTCGCCTTGGAAGTTCTCGACCGCGCAATGCTCGATGCGAACTCGCGCCTTCGCGTGAATGCCATGGAATTCGCCCTCGACGCCCGAATAGCCGCCGGACAGCGCAAGCCCGCGGAGGACGGCGCCATCGCCGCCGAAGTGGGTCGTCGCATCCACGGTACCGGCAAGCGACGTGTTATAGCGCTGCACGCGGATGCCTGTCGCACCGGCCGCCCACCGCAACTTCGTACCCTGCGCCGTGCCCATCATCCCGCTGCTTTCGCCCTCAACGATGAGCGTCTGCGTGATGTCGAGCGTCGTCGTGCCGAGAAAATAATGACCGGTAGGCACGAAAAGCCTGGCGGAGGCGCGATTATAGGCGGTGCTGTTGACCGTCATCGCGGCCAGCCAGCGGATCGCACTGAGAAAGGCTGCGCCGTCGTCCGTCGCGCCGTCGCCCGTTGCGCCGAACCAGCGGACATTCAACGGTCCCGAATATTTGCGCACCCAGACGCCTGACGCGCCGCTTGGATCGCTGAAGGGCGCGACCACGACGCCCTGCGCGCTATCGGCTGCGACGAGGGCTGACTGATTTCCGCCTGTCCACGTGAAAAGCCCTTCATGCCCGGGCTCGGTCAGGATCGCAGCCATCTTCGCGGATGGCGATGCAGCCAGTGCCGCGCGGCTCGGTGCGGCAGCGTCGGCCTGGACCTTGGCAAACCATTCGGCCGCCGCAATCAGCGCGATCGACTTGGCGCCGTTGCTGAAATCCGTTCGCGGACCGCCGATCGGGTCGCGCCGGATGACGCCCCCGGACAGCATCGTCCCGCGGCCGACTTCGCGCTCGGTCGGCTTGTCGATGCCAATGGCCGAATAATAGAATTGGTCGCCCACCGCGCAGGCGGCGGTGAAGCTGGTGAAGCCCATCGTCGCCGCGCCCACCACGAAATCGGCGGTGCCGGTCGTGGTCGTGTTGTTGCGCACAAGATCGACGAACTTGGGCTGGAAGAGCTCCGCCATCGCGGCTCCTTGCAAAGATCGGGAAAGAATTGGGGGGCTGGGATCAGGGGCAACCCAGCCCCCGCGACAGGCTCAGGCGAACTTCAGCAATTTGATGCTTTCCGAGTTCACGACCTGGCCGCCGATTCGCTTCGTTGCGTAAAAGTGGACGTACGGTTTGTGGGTGTAGGGATCGCGCAGGATCGTCGTCGCATTGCGCTCGGCGATCACATAGCCCGCCTTGAAGTTGCCGAACGCGATCGACAGGCTGCCCGCCGCAATGTCCGGCATGTCCTCCGCCTCGATCAGCGGATAGCCCAGCAGCGTCGCCGGCTGGCCCGCCGCCAGGCTCGGCTGGAACATGAAGGCGCCGTCCGCAGTCTTGAATTTGCGCACCGCGGCCGCCGTCGCCGAGTTCATCACGAACACCGCGCCCTGACGGTACGGCGAGCGCAACGTCTGGACGAGGTCGATCAGCTTGTCCGCCGGATTGCTCGCCGGGAACGCGCCCGCCGCCCCGGTCCCGAGAACCTGCAGCGTGCCCATCGCCCGCGCCCCGTCTGAAGTCGTCGCGTTCGGCGACGTCAGGAAGCCGAGCGGCTGGTTGACGCCCGTCCCGCTGACGAACGCCTTGCCCTCGGGCGCGCGCGAACTCGGTGGCGATCTCATTTGCGAGCCATTTCTCGACATCGAACGCGACGTCGTCGAGCATCTGCTGCGACGCCGCCGGATTGGCGTACAGTTCGCCGCCCGCCGGCACGATCTCGCTGAAAGTCGGTGTCCCCGTCTCCGGCCGCGCCGCCTCGAATCCCACCCAGCCCGACGGCGTGCCGCCCGTGGTGATCAGCTTGCGGTAACCCGCGCTGCCGACTTTCACGACATTGGCGATGCTGCGGATCGGCGAAATCGCCACCAGCGTCTCGTCGATGACGCGGTCGATCTCTTCCGGCACCGCATAGCCGCCGATGGCATCGCTCGAGCCGCCGATCGCTTTCGTCTCCATTCCGGACTCGATCCCGCGCCGCACATATTGGTCGACGAAGTTCACCGCTTCCGCCGACTTCACGCCGTCCAGCATCGGCCGCTGCGCCTGGATCGCGCCGCTCGCGATCTTCGCCTTCAGCGTCTCCAGCTCCACTTTCAGCGCGGCGACGCCATCATCCTCGAACTGCTCGAACGACTGCTCGAGCGCGTCGGCCTTAAATTCCAGCATTCACTCTTCTCCCGTGTGAAATCCGCAAACAAAAAGGGCCGCGAAAACCGCGACCTTCACCACCTTCGTCATCCCCGCGAAGCGGAGACCCTGCTCCTACTTTACGACTGCATGCACCCGCGCCCGCGGCTGCATCGGGTTCGCGACCAGGCTCACCTCGACCAGATCCAGCTCGACCAACTCGCGATGCGGCCCGGCGCTCTTCGCCTCACGCACGCGATAGCCGAAGCTCAACCCGTCCAGCCGCCCGCTTTCGACCAACCGCGACGCCCGCGAGTCCGCGACCCGCGCAATCACCCGCAGCCCCCGCCGGTCCTCGCTCAAATGCTCGATCCGCCCGACCACCGCGCCAGCCTTGTGCTGCCACAGCAACGGCACCTCGCCCGCACGTTGCAGCGCCCGCGCAAACGCGCCTTTGCGAATGATGTCACCGCCCTTGTCCGGCCGGTCGAACACTGCCGCGTAGCCCGCAAACCTCACTGCGCCACCAGGTCGGTCAGCCGCAGCTTCACCGCGATTCCGATCAGCACCGCCGCCCCCGCGACCCGCACGACCCACGTCACCACCGCCCGCCACGCACTCCGCTTCGCGTCCCGCCAAGCGCTCAGCAGCTCGCGCAGCTCATCCATGTCGCGCCGCGCGCTCGCATCATCCAAACCTAACGACGCCAATGCCCGCCGCGCCCCCGCCTGACTCGACTCCTCGACCAGCGCGCGCAGCGTCACCAGATCCACCCCGCGCCCCTCGGCCTGCGCCATCAAGCTCGCCAGCAACCCTTCCGCGCTCAAGACCCGCTCAGTCATTTGCCTGTCCTGAGCTTGTCGAAGGGGAAAACCCCAGCATGTCGCGCTTCTCCGCATCGCTGAGGAAGTCCGCCTTCCCCACCGCATCCCACAACCGCGCCCGGTCCTCCGCAAGCTCGCTCAGCTGATCCGTATCCACCGCCAGCCGCACCGGCCCCAGCCAGTCGCTCAGCATCCGCCCCAATTCTTGGAGTACCCGCTCCGCCATCGGCAGGATCGTCTGCCGGTACAGCGCCCGCCCCGCTTCCCGCGCATTGGCGTAAGTCGCGTCGCCCGGCAGCCCGACCAGCACCGGCGGCACCCCGAACGCCAGCGCGATATCCCGCGCCGCCCCCTCCTTCAGCGCGACGAAATCCATGTCCGCCGGCGTCAGGCTCATCGCCTGCCACTTCAGCCCCCCTTCCAGCAACATTGGGCGCCCGGCGTTCGCGCTCCCGGAAAACTCGCTCGTCAGTTCGTCCTTCAGCCGCGCGAACTGCTCCGCCGACAAGGCCGCACCGTCCGCCGGCTCATAACTCAGCGCCCCGCTCGGCCGCGCTGCATTGTCGAGCAGCGCCTTATTCCATCGCGCCGCCTTATTGTGCACCGTCGCCGCCGCGATCGCCGCCTCGACGCAGCCCATCCCGTAATGGTCGTCGCGCGGATGCAGCGCTTTCACGTGCGCGACCTGCGCCCGCTCCAGCCCGTCGCGCCGCTCGATCCGCACCGCCTTGCCGCCAGCCCGATAAAGGTACGCGACCGGCCACCCGCGCTCGTCGCTGATCACCTGCACCCGCTCGGGCCGCAACGACGCCAGCTCCGCCGGCGCGTCCCTCCCGTCGGCGATCAGCTGCACATAGGCATTGCCGTGCAGCAGCAGGTTCGCGGCCACTGTCTCCAGCAGCCCGCCCTCCTTGACCAAGGCCACCGCCCGCGCATCGCCGTCGATGGCCAGCCCGCCGAGCATCCCCGCGACCAGCCGCACCGCGCGCTGGCCGACCGGATTGCGCCGGTACACCTGCTCGAACTGCTCCGCGTAAGAACGAGCGAACCCCACCTCCGTCGGCTCACTGGCCAACCACGCGGGCACAAACGGCCTCGCGTCTGGCGCCGCAGACTTGCGGCCAAACCACCACCCCATCGCTCGTCACTCCTGAACCTATTTGGATGCTAAAGCCGCCGCACCCGCGGCAGCCCGCCGCGCGTCACGCTCAGCGCTGTCATCGCCCACACCATTGCATCGGCCCGGTCGGGCGACCGCCCGGGCCCCTCGTACCCGCCGCCGGCAATCATTCCGCACAGCTCGCCCTCTAGCTCCGGAAACTCCCCGGCGAACGCCGCCTTCCCGCTCTCGAACTTCAGCGCCACCGGCTCCGCCCTGGCGCTCTTGCCCTTCGACGCATGGACCAGCCGCACGTTGAGCCCCAGGTCCGCCGCCTGCAGCACGCTCAGCACCATCGCCCCGCCGTTGTTGGCCTCGGCCACCACCTGCGCCGTGTCCCAGCGCGCCGCCGCGGCCGCCACGCGGTTCGACCAGCCTTCAGGCGACAGACCGCGCACGCTGGCATCCTCCATTACGAACAGCCGCCCGCCGCGCGCGCCCGCCACCACGATCCCGCAGGCATCGGACGTTTCGCCAGCCCCCGCTGGCGGATCGACGCCAACCACAATTCGATCGAACGTCGCCGGCCGTTCCACCCGCGACCGCTGGCAAATCTCCCGCGTCCACAACGCCCCCTGCACATCCTTCAGCAGCACCCCGTCGAGCTCCTGCGCGCCCACCCGCGTCCCGCCGTAGGTCGACGTCATGATCTCCACGAACCGCTCGTCCAGGTTGATGTTGTCGCTCGTCCGCCCCGTCGTCGTCACCGTATGTTTATCGTCGCGGATCCGCTCGAGCAGCGGCCCTGGCCGCGGCGTCGTGGTGATGAGGGCGCGCGCCCGATGCCCGCCGCGCAGGCCCATCTGCAAGTTCATCCACGCCTCCTCCGCCTGGCGCCATTTCGCCAGCTCGTCGGCCCAGGCAAAGTGATGCTCAGGTCCGCGCAATCCGTCCGCATTGTCGCCCGAGAACAGATGCGCCTCGCTCCCGTTCGGCCAGCGCAGCCGCCCGAGGCTCGACTCCCACCGCAGGTTCACGCGGTGCCGCCGCGCCACGCTCAACAACCCGCTCACGCCCTCGACCATGATGCTCCGCGCTTCGGCGATCGTCGCTCCGACCAACGCGATCCGGCTGTTCGGCCGGTTCTTCCCCAACCTGTAAACCCATTCCGCCCCGGCGCGCGTCTTCCCGAACCCGCGCCCGGCCATCATCAGCCAGGTGCGCCAGCCCTCCCCGTCGGGCGGCAGCTGGTTCTTGTGCGCCCAATGCTCGAACTCCGCGTCCAGGCACGCCAGCCGCTCAATCGTCATCCCCTTGATGATCTTGTGCTGCTGCTCCGGCGTCGCATCGGACAGCATCGCCATTTCCTCGCGCAGCACTCCGTAATTGGGCTCTTTCCGCTTCCTGCTCTTGCTCATTGCGCTTCTTCAACCGCTGCAGCTTGCGGACCAGCCGCTCGCGAATTTCGTCGACGTCTTCGGGGGGCAGATCGGCATTAGCCTCGGCCGCCGTCGGCTGGTGCATCTGCAACAGCTTCAGGCCCAGCGCGTCCGAATATTCGCGCATCCGGCTTTCGCTGCCGTCCTTGTGCCGGATGACCCGCTCGACCCCGCTGAACGCCCGCTCCAGCAGGATCAGCTCGAGCCGCGAATAGGCAACGCCGATCGCCTCGATCCACGAAGCGCGAAAGCCGGCGTCCAGCTTCCGCTGGCGGTAGGCCACCGTCATCGGCACCCCGCTCCGCCGGCACGCCTCGGACACGTTGCAAGTCTCCGCCAGCACGCCCAGAAAGGCCCTGGCCTTCGCCGCCGACCAGTCCCGCACCGCGCGCTTGCGCAGCTTCCTTTCCCTGCCGCCCACCAGCGTCAGCTCCCTCTTCCGCCCCACGGCGCCCTCCTCGTTTGTATCCCGGCGAAGGCACGCACCCGGCCTCCTCGTCATCCCCGCGAAAGCGGGGACCCAGCCCGCTCGTCATCCCTGCGAAGGCGAGGATCCACCCCTCTCGTCATCCTCGCGAAAGCGGCGACCCACCCCTCTCGTCATCCCCGCGAAAGCGGGGACCCAGCCCTAATCCTCAAACCCCGCGCAGCACACAGATCGCGCAACGAAGCACCCGCGACCCAGCCACCGAAACCGGCTGTTAAATCCATGTTAATTCTGTTAATGGAGTCGCCGTCGGTTTCGGCTTGAGACCTCCGCAACCGATGGGCCCGCGACTGCCCAAAACGAGCGGAAGCGGGCCCTCCCCTGCACGCAGGCAGAATGCTTCCCGACACCCCCAACAAAAACGGGCCGCCTCCCGCAGGGGAGCGACCCGCTAAACGCCACCGCTCCGCCGCGGCGCATTTCTCGACTGTTCCTGACGTGTACCCAAACAGCGTGACGATGTCAAGAACTATTTTGCCTATTTGGTTAGTTTTTCGCTATTGATTGCTTGAACGGCGTTCCATTGGGTGCTGTTGACGTCCGCCCCATGTATCAGCGACCGATGAGTCTACTATTATGTCGCCGCAATCTCACTGCGACGGATGCAGCGCGTTTAGATCGCTAGCCTTCATTGTCCTGAAGAATGCTTGAATGCTTTCCGGCCCCTCTACAGATCCGATGATCTGATCCGCGTGGAGTCCGCAGATCTGTAAGTAGAAGTTTCGGATATTAGTTCGCGGCCACGTCTCTAGATCATCTGCCTGTTCGGGACGAAGCATGGTGCCCAAGGCTTGCTTGACGATTTGAGTATCGAAATTGACTTCTATGTGAGCGTGGGCCGCAGCATTGCGAATAAATCGAATGGTGTGAAGGCCGTTGGCTCGCTCCTTGATGATTAGCCCTGTTGCCAACGCGAAATCGATGCGCCTCGAGAAAGAGCCAAGAGGGCCGTCTGGACCGAAGATCGCCTCCCGAGTTTCGCTGTTTGAGTATCTCGTCAAGCGTTCTAGCACGGTGCGCAGCGCATCTTCGATTAGAGTGGCGGCCAATATCATAACGCCGCGATCGCTTTCGGATTTTAGACGCGCGATATGATCTTCAATTTCAACCGCCTTCACCCGCACTTTGCTCAGGCTCTTGAGTTCTGTGAGGATTGAAGCACGGCCCATCCGCTGACCAGTTTTAGGATTGAGTGCCATCGTTGACCTTCCGCAACTCCAATGAGGATCGAGCAACGTCAGGCGGACGCCGAAAACGCGCCAATGGCTGCGGAGAAATCTCAACCACGGCCCTGCCTCGTTTCGCTATGTGGCCAGATGCCAAATCACCTGTTTCGTTGGACTCCGCGTGTCGTGTTATGCCCCACCGCCAGACAGGAGTCGCGCCGTGCTCAATCTCCGCATCGCAGCCGTAGCTGTCAGTTTGCTTACCCTCCCAACTGTGACGTCTGCCCAACCCGCCACCCAAACCATCACCGTCTCCAGCTTCAGCTTTGCGCCCAAGCCGGTTCACCTCACGGCCGGTCAGCCGGTCACGCTGACCTTCGTCAACAGCTCGGGGAGCAGCCACGACTTCACGGCGAAGACCTTCTTCGGCGCCTCGCGCATCACCGCCGGCGCGGCGCCGGGCGGGGAGATCGAATTGCGGGGGCATGAGACGAAGACGATCACGCTCGTTCCCGCCCGCGGCACCTACACCGCCCACTGCAGCCACTTCTTCCACACCCAGATGGGCATGACCAATCAGATCATCGTCGACTGAGCGCGGATTAGGCGACCGCCGCGGACCCTAGCCTTTGGCCTTCCGACAGGATGCTCCCGACGCGCCGGGCCAGTCCGGTGAACGTCTGCACGATGACTTCGTCGTTCACCTTCCGCGGCTCCGGGTCGATGGCGCATAGCGTCCCGAAGAAACTTCCGTCGTCCAAGTAAACGGGGAACGAGCAGTAGCTCTTGAACCCATAGATGACCGGGACCGGGTGGCGCGACCATTTGATGTCCGTGCTCGCGTCGTCGAACACCACGCCCTCGCCGCTGTCGCGGATCTCGTCGCAGATCGTCTCGCACACCTTCAGTTCCTCGCCCGGATTGAGGCCGAACTCGATGCCGTCCAGAACCTGGCATGCGATCCAACGGTCTTCCGTCACCCTCGCGACTGCAGCGAAGCCCATGCCGGTCAATTCGCAGACTTCGCTAAGGATCGCCCGCAGGCGGGCGTCGTCGCCCTGCGCTACGGCCTCGGTCGCTATTTCGTCCATGGAGCAACATTAGACGAGCCCGCCGGATTTACCAGCGGGCCCGCCTCGATCGGAACTGCAACGGCTTGCTTAGACCAGATGCTCCGAATGGCCGTAGACCAGGATAGTCATGTAGCCATCGCGGGAGCCGGCGCTCGACTTCGCGCCGCCGACGCTCGCTTCGAACTTTTCGGCGGCGGCCTCGTCGCATCCATATTGCGGCGTGACCGCGCCGGACGTGGCGACGATCTTGCAATGCTTGACTGCGCCGCGCGCGTCGATCGCCAGCGCCATCACCTGGCCCCCTAGCAAGGTCTCACCGGGCTCGAGGGTCTGGGTCTGCGGCGTCACGCCGGGCGTGAAGCGCCGCTCGAACGTGATCCGCGAATATTGATCCTTCGCGCTCTGCTGGCCGCCGGACACGCTGGCGCCCAGCATCTTGGCGTTGGCGCCGCCCTCGGTCGAGCAATCCTGGCCGGCAGCTTCGCGGCTCGTTTGATACATGCAGCTATGCGTGGTCCCGTCGTCGCTGACGGTGACAGTGACGCGCTCCCACCAGCTGTTCGCGGGGTTTAGGGCGGCGGGAGACTGGGCGCCCATCGTCTGGGCGGATGTGGTGGCCAAAGCCAAAGCAGCAATCGCGCGGAACACGTTTCACTCCTTCGCACCCGCCGCTCCAACGGCCCGATCGCCGCTGCCACCTGAAGGCCCAAACGGGCGGTCGCGAATTTATATCCGTCGGTTCGTCGCAAGGCGCCCGCGCCGTCTGACACGTCCCATTCCGGACCATGCGTATCCCCGCGAAGGCGGGGACCCAGCCCCTGTCAAAACCCCGTCAAAAACGCCCGCAATCGCTGGGCGCCGGCCGACCGGCAAAGCGGTCCGCGACCCAGCTGAGCGTCTGCCCCGCACTATCCTTGCCGCTCGTGACATGGCCGCCGCTGCCGTTGAGCGTGATCCACGCCAGCCGTTGACGGCTGCGGCACAGCGCCTGCGCATAGGTCCGCGTTACTTGCGGCGCGACCAGTTGGTCGCCGCTGTTCTGCGCAATCAGCAACGGCACGCCGAAGCCGCCCGTCTGCGGACTATTGGCGACCGCATAGCCCGCCCATGGCGGGGTCGACGCCAGGTCGACGTCGCGCAGGTTGCGCTGCAACGTCGCGATGCCCAGCAAAGTCATCACGTTCGGCTTGCTGTCGACCGAAATGCATTTGTTCGCGAGGTTGTTGATGATGCCGCGGGACAGCGGCCGGACGAAGGTCAACGGAATCCCGTAATGCTGCGACCAGCTCGCGGCGATCAGCGCCGTGAAGAAGGTCCGCGCGCCGGCATTCGGCGCCTGCCGCAAATTGGCCGGCAGGTTGGTTGGCGGCGCGGCGGCGGCCGCGCCGACCAGCTGCAGTTCGGGCGCGTATGTCGGCTGAACCTGCGCCGTCCACAACGCCGCGTGCCCGCCCTGGCTTTCGCCCCAAACGGCGAACCGCCGTCCGGCACTCGCGCCATTGACCGATTGCGCCGCCCGCACCGCGTCCAGCACCGCGCGGCCCGTTGCGATCCCGACCAGGAACGGGTGCATCCCGCCGCCCCCGCCCAGGCCGATGTAATCGGGCGCGACGACCGTCATGCCCTGTTGCAGCGCGCCAAGGCCTGGGGTCTGGACCCAGAAGTTCGGGCTGGCCGAGGGAGAACAGGCTTGCTGGATGCCCCATGTCCCGTGCGTCCACGCCAGCACGGGCCGCGGCCGCGCGGACGGCGTCGCCGGCGCGACCACCATGCCGGTCGCCTGAAAAGGCTGGTTATTCTCGTCGGTGGTCCAGTAGCGAATGCGCCAGGCGTTGCTGCCCGCCACCTGGCTCGCCACCGGGTCCGCCGCGATCAGCTGGCCCGCGCGCTGCGCCTGCGCGCTGCTCCCGAACAGAACGATACCGAAAAGTGCCCCGATGATGCGTCGCATGCCTTTGCCCCTGCTGCCGATGCACAGGGCATACCGCAGACAACAGCCGTAAGCGACTGAACTTTCGGGCATGTTTCTTGATCGAGTTCGCTGCCGGGCAGACCCAGCGGCAGAGTGCAGCGCCGATGGCGTGCCGGGTGAGGCCTTCGTCTCGCTAGGCCCAAACGAAATGGGGGCCGGCATTGCTGCCAGCCCCCAATGCGCCGAGCGAAGGATCTGCCGGTATTCGATCTACCTTGGTCCCGCCCTCACGAATGAGTTTGTAACCCCGCTTCTCGATCCTGGCTCACCAGCTCAGGCGTCGCATTCCATCTTGCAGCTCCCTCTAGGAGGAGCCCGTCCGATCTGCCGTCCAGCTCGCCCGAAGGCTCCCTGGTCGTCTGATCTAACCAGCCTGCTGTGACCGAAGTCCCAGCGAAAACCGCCCGATGTTCCGCGGCCCTTCTTGGGAAAATCTCTCTCGCGTCCCGCTTTGCTCACCTCGGTTCCGAAGAACCGCGGGAGCCGCGTCGCGCGACAGGAAGATTTTCTCTTCCGGCGCCTCCTACCAGCTGGCCTCAATCGAAATCCGAAGAATTCGATCACTGCCTGCCGGCGGAGATCGGATCTTAGGCCCTGCCGCTGTCGCCTACCCTTGCGGGTTCTTGTCAGAGGCCGGAACCGCCGTCCCGATCACCTGATGACAATGCACCTCGCCTCCGAGTCGGGGAAGCGGAATCTTCAACGCGCGGCCTGTGGATAATGTGGATATTGGTAACAACCGTTCGCAGCGCTTCGCCGATACTGACGAGTTGCCGTTTCGTTCCCTTATCCCTACTTCGGCCAAGTGCCTGAATCCTCTGCATTGAATACCGAGCCTGCCTATTTGCAGGGGCTCAACGAACCGCAGCGCGACGCCGTCCTCACCACCGAGGGACCGGTACTTGTGCTCGCCGGCGCAGGAACTGGCAAAACCTCAGCACTGACCGCCCGCCTCGCCCATCTGATCGCGACTCGGAAGGCGTGGCCAAGCCAGATTCTCGCCGTCACCTTCACCAACAAGGCCGCGCGCGAGATGAAGGAGCGGATCAGCCGGATCAGCGGCGGCGCAATCGAGGGCATGCCCTGGCTAGGCACCTTTCACTCGGTTGCCGCGCGCATGCTCCGCAGCCATGCCGAGCTCGTCGGCCTGCAGTCGAACTTCACGATCCTCGACACCGACGATCAGCTCCGCGTCCTCAAGCAGCTCATCCAGGCCGCGAACATCGATGAAAAGCGCTGGCCGGCCCGTCAGCTCGCTGGCCTGATCGACCGATGGAAGAACCGCGGCTGGACTCCTGCGCAGGTCGATGCCGGCGAGTCCGAAGGCTTCGCCGCCGGCCGCGGCGCCGAGCTCTACGGCCAGTATCAGGATCGCCTGCGCGCGTTGAACGCCTGCGACTTCGGCGACCTTCTGCTGCACATGCTCGTCATCTTCCGCACGCAGCCCGACGTGCTGGAACGCTACCGCGAGCGCTTTCTCTACATCCTCGTCGACGAATATCAGGATACCAACCAGGGCCAGTACGAATGGCTCAGGCTCCTCGCCGAACCGCGCCGCAACCTGTGCTGCGTCGGTGACGACGACCAGTCCATTTATTCCTGGCGCGGCGCCGAAGTCGCCAACATCCTTCGCTTCGAAAAGGATTTCGCGGGCGCCAAGGTCATCCGGCTCGAGCAAAACTACCGCTCGACCAGCCACATCCTCGGCGCCGCCGACGGCTTGATCGCCAATAATGCCGGCCGTCTCGGAAAGACCTTATGGACCGACGCCGGGGACGGCGAGAAGGTGCGCGTCATCGGCGTATGGGACGGCCCCGAAGAAGCGCGCCGCGTTGGCGAGGAAGCGGAATCGCACATGCGCTCGGGCGGATCGCTCGATGACATCGCCATCCTCGTCCGCGCGCAGTTTCAGACCCGCGAATTTGAAGAGCGCTTCATCGCGATCGGCCTGTCCTATCAGATCATCGGCGGTTTCCGCTTCTACGAGCGGGCCGAGATCCGCGACGCCATCGCTTACCTGCGGCTCATCGCGCAGCCAGCCGACGACCTCGCCTTCGAACGCATCGTCAACCAGCCTAAGCGGGGCCTCGGCGACAAGGCGGTCGCGACGATCCACCGCCACGCCCGCGCCGCCCAGCAGCCGCTGCTCCTCGCCTCCGCTGCACTGCTGGATAGCGATGAACTGACGCCACAAGCCCGCCGGTCGCTCGGCAACTTCGTCGCCGACATCGCACGCTGGCGAAAGATGGCCGGCGAGCTTCCGCATGCGGAGCTGGCCCGCATCCTGCTCGACGAGAGCGGCTATACCGCGATGCTCCAGGCCGACCGCTCGGCGGAAAGCAGCGGTCGCCTCGAAAACCTCGCCGAGCTCACGCGCGCGATGGAAGAATATGAATCGCTCGGCGCGTTCCTGGAACACGTCAGCCTCGTCATGGAAAATGATGAATCCCGCCAGGGCGACCGCGTCACCATCATGACGATCCACGCCGCCAAGGGCCTGGAGTTCGACATCGCCTACCTCGCCGGCTGGGAAGAAGGCGTGTTCCCGTCGCAGCGCTCGCTCGATGAAGGGGGCCTTGCCAGCCTCGAGGAGGAGCGCCGCCTGGCTTACGTCGCGATCACCCGCGCCCGCCGCCGCGCGACGATTTTCCACGCCGCCAATCGTCGCATCTACGGTCAATGGACAAGCAGCATCCCCTCCCGCTTCATCGCCGAATTGCCAAAAGTGCATATTGATGAAGAGACCACGATGACCGGCGGCGAGAGCTTGTGGCGGGCTCAATGGTCGGAACGCGCCGACCCCTTCGCCCATCTCGGCCCGGCCCAATCGATGCGCGCTTCTACCCGAGGACCCGGTTGGCAACGCGCCTCGCGAGGCAATTTCAACGCCGAGCCGCAGCGGGTGATTGAAGCGCGGGCATCCGCCGTATCGCTCGGTAACCAGGGCCGTACGGATTTGACGCTCGGCCAGCGCGTCTTTCACGGGAAATTCGGCTACGGGATCATCGCGGCAATCGAAGGCAACAAGCTCGAAATCGACTTCGAGCATGCCGGTCGCAAGAAGGTGCTCGACAGCTTCGTCACCGCCGCCTGAGGGCCCTCTCTCCCTCTTAAAACGACAGAAACGCGGAACCCGAATCGGGCCCGGTGCATTTTTGCGTCAAAAGTCAACAAATAAATTCAGGTGTGAAATGAAGCGTATAGCCCTTGCGCTCGCGTTTGCGAGCTCGTGCACTCTTGGCTTGGCAGCCTCCCCCGCCCTCGCCCTTGAGACCCCCGAAGCCCAGTTGGAAGCCGCCGACGCAGCCAGCCAGGCCCGCTTGGATATGATGGAAGCGTTCGGCCCCAACTTCCTCAAGCCGGGTCAATATGTCTGGCGTGACGTGCCGGCATCCGCCGGTGCCGAACGGGTCGTGGTCAGCCTCGCCGATCAAATGGCGTATCTCTACCGTGGCGACACGATCGTTGCTGCCTCGACCATTTCCAGCGGTAAGGCCGGAAAGGACACGCCGACGGGCATTTTCTCGGTCCTCGACAAACGTCCGATGTACCGCTCGAAGAAGTACGACAACGCGCCAATGCCTTGGATGCAGCGCATCGATCAGTACGGCATCGCGCTTCACGCCGGGTACAATCCCGGACAGCCCGCCAGCCACGGCTGTGTGCGCTTGCCCAGCGCTTTCGCCAAGAAGCTGTATTCCGTCACCGACCTCGGCACTCCGATCTACATCGGCGCCTAATTGTTCTTCGGCGGGACAGCTTCACATACGGCACAACGGCCGGTTGAACCTCGTCCCGCCAAGAGCGTTGTGGACTTCAGGTGGGCTCGCAAGAGCCTGAAAAAGAAGCGAGTTTAGACGTGAAAAACCGGATGCTGGCCGGCGCCGCTTTTGCGGTGCTGACGGCTTTCGCCATGCCGGCGAATGCCGCAAATTCTCCCGAACTCCCCGATGCGACCTTCCGCGCTCCAGCGGACAATGAGGTCAATGCATTCTATGCGTCGCGCGGCGGCAAATCGTTGTGGTCGCCGACGGCCGCTTCCGCGCTGATTTCGACGCTAGAGCGCGCACCGCTCGACGGTCTCTCGACCGGCCCGGCCCTCGCGGCCCAGGCACGTGCGTTGATGGCTCGGGCTAATGCGGGGGACGGGGCTGCCCGCAACGATGCGGACCGCCTGCTATCATCTGCTTGGGTCCAGTACGTTCAGGCGCTGCGCACGCCGCCCGCCGGCATGACGTACGCCGACCAGTGGGTCGCGCCGCGCATGCTGTCGGCCGGGACGATCCTGGCCCAAGCGGCTGCAGCTCCGTCACTCGCAACGCACGTCGCGCAAGTTGCAGCGGTGAACCCTCTCTACGCACGCATCCGCGACGCGGCCTGGTCAGCCGCGCAAGCCAATGGCGGCGCGATCGATCCCCGCGCGCTGGCGAGCCTCGACCGAGTGCGAGATGACCCCCCGCAAGGCCGCTACATCATGGTCGATACCGCGGGCGCGCAGCTCTACATGATTGACAACGGTCAGATCGTTGACTCAATGAAGGTCATCGTCGGGAAGGCCGATCCCTCCACCCAGACGCCGATGATCGCCAGCACGATCTATTACGCGACGTTAAATCCGTATTGGCACGTGTCGGGCGAGATCCTGCGTTCGACGATTGCGCCGAACGTACTTTCCATGGGTACGGGCTATCTCAAGGCTCGTGGCTACCAGGTGATGGCTGCAGACGACAGCGACACGCAGCTCGATCCGGCCAAGGTCAACTGGCGCGCCGTAGCTGCGGGTACGGAGACGGTTCGCGTCCGCCAGTTGCCTGGACCGGCCAATTCCATGGGCAAGATGAAGATCCCCTTCCCCAACGGCTCGGATCTCTATCTCCATGATACTCCGAACAAGAACCTGTTCGCATCGGACGATCGGAGCCTTAGCCACGGGTGCATTCGACTCGAGGATGCCCAGCGTCTCGGTCGCTGGCTGATGGGCCGTGATCCGCAGACCGCGTCAAGCACGCCCGAGCAAAACGTGCTCCTGCCCGCCCCCGTCCCCATCTACCTGACCTATCTGACGGCCCAGGTGAAGGGCAATCAGCTAAGCTTCATTGACGACGTCTACGGACGCGACCGGCAGATTGCCGCGCTGCGTTAATTCGCGCTGCCGCCGTTCGCGGCGGCACTTGGATCGACCGAGGGACGAGTGGCGTCGTACTGGCGCCACTCGCTCACTTGGGCCCGCTGCTCCTCACTAAGGCCGGACTCCCACTGTGCCTGCGCTTCTCCCGACGTCATGCCGAGGTCAGTTCTCTGACCCTGCTCGATTTGGGTCGCAAGCTGCTGCAACAGCGGTTTGGCGGTAAGGTTCAGCATCCAGTCTGGCGCATAAGCCAGCCGCGCCTTGCTGGTTCCGGCGAGCACCGGTCGCAGTACCGCACGGTCGGCGTCAAGCTTCGCCACGACGAGCGTATCCTTGCCGTCGTTCTGCGGTACGAACGTGAAGTCCGCCGCCGCGCCCGGCTTGCCGTCAAAATAAAGCCTCACGAGCAAATGCTTGTCGGCATCGCGCTCAACCTTGATCTCGTAGGGCACCGGCGTTCCTCCATCGAAGAACGTCGTTCCGCTCGACCGGATGTTGCCGATAGCCTGAGAGACGCCGTCATACGTCGCGCTGGGACTCTTGTGCACGAGTTGCTCGGCATCGGCACCATAAATGCTGCCGGTAAGATATCCGGCGCCCACCAGGGCCGGGCCAACGATGAACTTCAACATGGCGGGCGCGATACGCCCGCTGGGCTAAGAAGCGATTAAGGCTACCGGAGTTCGGCCGACGGTCGGATCACCGCGCAAGCGATCTTCGCACCGCTGTTTCCTGCAGGCTGGCTGACATAATCGTCGGGGCCAGCATGTATCA
Source organism: Sphingomonas flavescens (assembly GCF_030866745.1). Taxonomy (NCBI): domain Bacteria; kingdom Pseudomonadati; phylum Pseudomonadota; class Alphaproteobacteria; order Sphingomonadales; family Sphingomonadaceae; genus Sphingomonas; species Sphingomonas flavescens. Next base: position 946,036 of record NZ_CP133016.1, read on the forward strand.
TGATCGACGAGCCGTCGGCATCAAGCAATTGGCCCATGGTCGCCTTGGGAAGAACAACCGTTTCCTGCAGGACCCCATTCGCCGCGACCGTCACGTTGGGCATGTCGCCGTCGTGCGGGCCCTTGGGATTATTCATCCCATGCTCACGGCCACTTGGGTTCCAGTGCGTGCCCGCAGTCGAAAAATCCGGGGGATCGCACCGGCCAATCGGGTGGACGTGGATGCCATGCACACCATGTGGAAGCCCGCGCGCGTCAATCCGAAAGCTGACACCGCCCGCAGTCTGCCACGCGCGAACAGTGCCGATTGTCTGGCCACTGGCGCCAATCAGCGGCATCGCAGCGCCGCCCCGCGGTTCATTGTAGGCACAGGCACTCATTAGCAACGGAATGACGATAGCTAGTTTGCGCATCTGCTTCCTCCTTCGAAACCGATGCCGCGCCATCAGGACGCGGGCGGATTGCCTTCGACTTTCACCAACAACGCGTCCACCTGCACTTGGGCTCCGGCCGTCGCATTGAGCTCAGTCACTGCCCCGTCGAATGGAGCGATCAGGCCATGCTCCATCTTCATTGCCTCCAGCGTTAGCAAGCGTTGCCCTTTGACAACTTTGTCGCCGATCGAAACGTCGACCGACGTCACCTTGCCCGGCATTGGCGCGACGATCTCTCCATCGTGAATGCCGCGCGAGGCTCCGTCGCCGAAGCGGGGCGGCGTGAACAGAAGCGGCTGCGCGTCGCGGAAGACCAAGGCGCCGTCGTCGAACGGCAGGCTGAACCCTGAAGCATCTGTGCACTGCTCCAGATCGAGTGTCCGCCGCTCCCCCTTGTGCTGCAGGGTGATGTGCGAATTGTCTTCCCGGTTGATCCGAAAGCCCATGTTCTGCGTCCATGGTCCGGCCATCGGCGCTTCGGACTGGGCGTAGAAGGGCGCAAAGCTCTGCAGCGCGGCGAGCTTCCAGTCGGCGTCCTCCGCTTCGGGCGCGGCAGAAAGCGCGTCGCCGCGATCCGCGATCAGGGAGGTGGTCACGTCGCCGCTCTGGAAATCCGCGTCTTGCAGGCAGGCGAGCAGGAAAGCTGCGTTCGTCTTCACCGGCCAGATGCGTAGCCCGTACAGGGACGCAGCGAGGTTCATCATCGCTTCGCCGCGGTCTTCCCCGGTCGCGACCAGCTTTGCGATCATCGGGTCGTAATAGGGACTGATCGCGTCCCCCTCCTCCACGCCGGTCTCGACCCGCACGACCTCGTCCGGAAATTCGGCCACATCCAGCTTGCCGGTGCTGGGCAGGAATCCCGTCGCGGGATCCTCGGCATACAGCCGCGCTTCCATCGCCCAGCCGTTGATTGAAAGCTCAGCCTGCGACAGCGGAAGCGGCTCGCCCGACGCGACGCGAAGCTGCCACTCGACCAGGTCCTGCCCGGTAATCTCCTCGGTGACGGGATGTTCGACCTGAAGCCGAGTGTTCATTTCCATGAACCAGATGCGGTCGGCGCGGAGACCCTCGGACGCGTCGGCAATGAACTCGATCGTCCCGGCGCCCTCGTAGTTCACGGCCTTGGCCGCGCGCACCGCGGCGCCGCACACAGCCTCCCGGGTCTCTTCGTCCATCCCGGGCGCGGGCGCTTCCTCGATCACCTTCTGGTGACGGCGCTGGAGGGAGCAGTCGCGTTCGAACAGGTGAACCACATTGCCAAAGCTGTCGCCGAACACCTGCACCTCGATATGCCGCGGCGACAGGATGTATTTCTCGATCAGCACGCGGTCGTCGCCGAAGCTCGACGCGGCCTCTCGCTTGGCGCTGTCCAGTGCGTCGTCAAATCCAGCGGCATCGTCGACGCGGCGCATGCCCTTCCCGCCGCCGCCGGCCACCGCCTTAATGAGCACTGGATAACCCACCTTTCCGGCCTCGGACTTGAGGTGAGCCGGATTCTGGTTCTCACCCAGGTAGCCCGGCGTCACCGGCACGCCGGCATCCGCCATGAGTTTCTTGGCGGCGTCCTTCAGGCCCATGGCGCGAATGCTGTCCGGCTTGGGCCCGACCCAGATAAGACCGGCATCGATCACCGCCTGCGCGAAGTCCGCATTCTCGCTGAGAAAGCCGTACCCAGGATGGATGGCCTCGGCGCCGGACTCCTTCGCCACAGCGATGATTTTCTCGCCGACCAAGTAACTTTCGCGCGCGGCCGGAGGCCCGATACGTACCGCCTCATCCGCTTCCCGGACATGCAGCGCGTTGGCGTCGGCGTCCGAATAAACGGCGACTGTCCGCACGCCCATTTCGCGCGCCGTGCGAATGATCCGGCAGGCAATTTCACCCCGGTTCGCGATGAGAAGCGAACCGATCATTTGCCACAACCGGTGGTCCGCGAGGAGAAGGTCACATTCATGATCTTCCACTCGCCGTTCTGACGGATCAGATCGAAATGGTCGGTGCCGCAAGTTTCGAGCTTGCCGCCGACTTCGACCGTAAAGGGCGCCCAGACCATCGCGATGTTGCCGTCGATCTCGATCGCCGGATCGGTGATGCGCTCCTTGAAACCTTCTCCCGGTTTCAGCCGCGCTGCGAATTCGGTGAAGCTCTGCAGCCTGACACGATCGCTTCCGTCCGGGACTTTCCCCACGGCGGTGACCCGACCTTCGGGAACCACATAGCGCAGCATTGCGGCACTGTCGCCCGTTTCGAAGGCGGCAAACGCGGCATTGATTGGCGCGAGCACCGCCTGCTGGTCGACCGTTGGCGGTGGGAGCGCTTGAGCGGGCGGGAGCTTCGTCGACGGCGATTGAGCGGCAAGAGCAAGTAAAATCGTAAACATTGTTACATCCTGAAAACGCCGAACCGCGGCCGCTCGGGGATCGGCGCATTCAGCGTTGCGGCAAAGGCGAGGCCAAGTACACCGCGGGTCTGGGCCGGGTCGATGATGCCATCGTCCCACAGCCGCGCCGTCGCGTGCCATGGATTGCCCTGCGCTTCGTAATCGTCGCGGATGGGCTGTTTGAAAGCTTCCGCCTCTTCGGGCGTCCATTTGTCGGCATCGCGGTGCACGGTCGCCAGCACGCTCGCCGCCTGCTCGCCGCCCATGACGCTGATGCGGCTGTTCGGCCAGGTGAACAGGAAGCGCGGCGAATAAGCGCGGCCGCTCATCCCGTAATTGCCGGCGCCGAAGCTGCCGCCGATCAGCACGGTGATTTTGGGCACGTTTGCAGTGGCGACAGCGGTGACCAGCTTCGCGCCATGCTTGGCGATGCCCTCGGCTTCATATTTTCCGCCGACCATGAAGCCGCTGATGTTCTGCAGGAACAGCAACGGGATGCGGCGCTGGCAGGCGAGTTCGATGAAGTGCGCGCCCTTCACCGCGCTTTCGCTGAACAGCACGCCGTTGTTGGCGAGGATCGCGACCGGCATGCCCCAAATGTGCGCGAAGCCGCAGACGAGGCTGGTGCCGTACTGCGCCTTGAACTCGTGGAATTCCGATCCGTCGACGATCCGCGCGATGATCTCGTGCACGTCGTACGGCGCGCGAACGTCCTCCGGGATGATGCCGTACAATTCTTCGCCGTCGAACCGCGGCGGCTTGGGTTCGCGCATCTCTATGTCGCCGATGCTGCTCGGCGGCAGCGTCGCAACGATGTCGCGGACGATGCTCAGCGCATGCTCGTCATTCTCGGCAAGGTGGTCAACGACACCGCTCTTCTTGGCATGCAGGTCGCCGCCGCCGAGGTCCTCGGCGCTGATCTCCTCGCCCGTCGCCGCCTTCACCAGCGGCGGCCCGGCAAGAAAAATCGTGCCCTGGTTGCGGACAATCACGCTCTCGTCGCTCATCGCCGGAACGTAGGCGCCACCCGCCGTGCAGCTTCCCATGACGCAGGCGATCTGCGGAATGCCCTTCGAAGACATCTGCGCCTGGTTGAAGAAGATGCGGCCGAAGTGGTCGCGGTCGGGGAACACCTCCGCCTGATGCGGCAGGTTCGCGCCGCCGCTGTCGACCAGATAGACGCACGGCAGACGGCTCTGCTCGGCGATCTCCTGCGCGCGGAGATGCTTCTTGACCGTCATCGGATAGTAAGTGCCGCCTTTGACCGTGGCGTCGTTGCAGACGATCATCACCTGCCGCCCGCTGACGCGCCCGATGCCCGCGATCATTCCCGCGCCCGGCACCTCGCCTTCGTACATGTCGCACGCCGCGAGCTGCCCGATCTCGAGGAACGGAGAGCCCGGATCGAGCAGATGCTCGACGCGATCGCGCGGCAAAAGCTTGCCCCGCGCGACGTGGCGCTCGCGGCTCTTCTCGCTTCCGCCAAGCGCTGCCTGCGCAACGTCCGCGCGCAGCTTCCCCGCCAGCGCCCGATTATGCGCCGCGCGATTGCGGAACTCGTCGCTGCCGGTGTCAATCTTGCTGTCGATACGCGGTGCGCTCATGCCGCTATTGGGTCCGTTCATCGAAAAGCCGTGCGGCTGGCCTAGCCGCTGCTTGCGCCCTTGCAAAGCAGCCGCTTGAGGGAACAGCAATCACGCTCTTGAAAGGGTTTCGCATGACCAAGCCGCTCCTGCTCATCGTTGCATCCGCGCTCGCACTAAGTGCCTGCCACGTGCAGTCGGGGGGCAATGCCGCGACTGAGCAGAAGGCACCGGGTTCGGAGATCGGGCTTGAACTCGGCTGGATGGACAAGACCGCCGTGCCGGGCGACGACTGGTACAAATATGCCAACGGCAATTGGAAGACGGAGATTCCAGCCGACCGGTCACGCATTGGCGGTTTCTGGCTGGCCGACCAGATCCGCGAGAAGAACACCAAGGAGCTGTTCGACAACATTCTGAAGGCGAAGCCGACCAGCGGAAACGATGCACTGATCGCCAATTACTACAACGCCTACCTGAACACCGACGCCATCGACAAAGCTGGCCTAGCGCCCGCAAAGGCCGATCTCGACGCCATCGCGCGCATTGCCGACAAGAAGCAGTTGAGCGCGGCCATCGGCAGCAACATTCGCGCCGACACCGACCCGCTCAACGCGACTAATTACAAGACAGAAAACCTGTTCGGCATCTTCGTCAGCCAAGGTCTCGCGACGCCCGGTGAAACGCTGCCTTACCTGATGCAGGGCGGCATCGGCCTGCCTGACGCGCAATATTATCTCTCCGCCGATCCGAAGATGACGGACACGCGCACGAAGTATCGTGCCTACATCGCGACCATTCTGAAGGCCGCCAACTACGCCGACGCCGACGCGGCAGCGGGCCGGATCATGGATCTCGAGACCAAGATCGCGAAGGCGCACGAGCCGCGCGAGCAGAGCGAGGACTTCGCCAACGGCGCGCAGGTCTGGACCCGACAGCAGCTGGAGCAGAAGGCCCCCGGCCTTGACTGGGCGGCACTGCTCGACGCCGCGCAGCTCGGCAGCGTCCAGAAGTTCGACGCCTATCACTTTGCTTCGATCCCGAAGCTCGCCGCGCTGGTGGGGTCGGAGCCGTTGCAGAACTGGAAGGATTGGCTGGCCTTCCACCAGCTCAACCAGCAGGCGCAGGTGCTGCCGAAGCCCTTCCGCGACGCGAATTTCGCCTTCTTCGGCACCACGCTCGCCGGAACGCCGCAGCAACGGCCGCGGGACCTCCTCGCGCTCAACGAGACGAGCAACAAGCTGCAGGATGCGGTCGGCAAGGCCTATGTCGACAAATATTTCCCGGCCTCGTCGAAGGCCGAAATCCAGAAGATGGTCGACAACATCAAGGCTGCTTTCGCAAAGCGCGTTGAGGCCATCGACTGGATGGCGCCGTCGACCAAGGCAGAGGCGCTGAAAAAGGTGAAGAATATCGTGGTTGGCGTCGGCTATCCCGACACCTGGCGCGACTACGCCGGGCTGCAGCTGTCCGCCGACAACGCTTACGCCAATCAGAAGAACGCGCAGCTGGCGACGTATAAGAGTCAGATCGCGAAGATCGGCAAGCCGATGGACCGCGCCGAATGGTGGATGCCGCCGCAGCTGGTCAACGCGGTCAACCTGCCAGTCCAGAACGCGCTGAACTTCCCCGCCGCGATCCTGGTCAAGCCGTTCTTCGACCCGGCCGCCGATGCCGCCTTCAACTATGGTGCAATCGGCAGCGTCATCGGGCACGAGATCAGCCACAGCTTCGACAATGGCGGCGCCTTGTTCGACTCTACCGGCGCGCTCCGCAATTGGTGGACGCCGGCCGACCTGAAGAAGTTCACCGCCGCCGGCGACGCGCTCGCGCAGCAATTCGACCAGTATGAAGCGCTGCCCGGGCTACACGTGAACGGCAAGCTGACGCTCAGCGAGAACATCGCCGATGTCGCCGGACTTGGCGCGTCCTACGACGCCTATCGCGCATCGCTTGGCGGTAAAGAATTGCCGGCAAAGGACGGGCTGACCGGCGACCAGCGCTTCTTCCTGGCTTACGGTCAGGTGTGGGCGACGAAGTCGCGGCCGGAAACGCTGCGCCAGATCGTTCTCACCAATGGCCACGCGCCGGAGCAATTTCGTGCGCTGACCGTGCGCAACCTGGATGCGTGGTATCCGGCGTTCCAAGTGAAGCCGGGGCAGAAACTCTATCTCGCGCCCGACAAGCGCGTGAAAATCTGGGGCTAGGCTGGCTGGGTCGCCACGACAAAGCGGAGTCACGGGATTTGCTCCCGTGACGTCGTCGGCACCATCCGTTAAGAAAGAGGAATGCCCAGGCCAGACCTTTCCGGCAGGCCACGACGACGGTGGTACTTATTCAAACGAGGAGTCACCCCGCCGATATGGTTTGATACCTTCGACCGACCAAAGCCACGTCGTCGCGACCTGGACGATGGCGTTCCGGTCACACCAAAAGTGCCAAACAATCTTCTAGGCGGCGCGGCTGCATCGTTCGATGCGGACGATATTTTGAGCGCCTAAGCTCCGATGACCTCGCGCCCGATCAGCATTCGGCGAATCTCGTTCGTCCCCGCACCGATGTCGAGCAGCTTGGCGTCGCGGTAATAACGTTCGACCGGCCAGTCCTTTGTGTAGCCGGCACCGCCCAGCGCCTGCACCGCCTCGTTCGCGACCTTCACCGCATTCTCCGACGCCAGCAGGATCGCGCCCGCCGCGTCGTAGCGCGTCGTCTTGCCGGCGTCGCAAGCCCGCGCGACCTGGTAGACGTAGGCCCGCGCCGAATTCAGCGCGACGTACATGTCGGCGATCTTCGCCTGCATCAGCTGAAAACTGCCGATCGGCTTGCCGAACTGCTTGCGCTCGCGGACGTAGGGCAGGACCGTGTCGAGGCACGCCTGCATGATGCCGAGCTGCAAACCGGCGAGCACCGTGCGTTCGTAGTCGAGCCCGCTCATCAGCACCTCGACGCCCTTGTTTTCCTCGCCGAGGATGTTCTCGGGCGGCACGAAGCAGTCGTCGAACACCAGCTCCGCGGTCGGCGATCCGCGGATACCGAGCTTGTCGACCTTCTGCCCGATCGAGAAGCCGTCCATGCCCTTTTCGATCATGAAGGCGGTGATGCCGCGGCTGCCCTCACCAGTCTTCGCGTAGACGACGAGCGTGTCCGCCTCCGACCCGTTGGTGATCCAGAACTTGGTGCCGTTGAGGCGATAGCCGTTGCCACTCTTGTCGGCCTTCAGCTTCATGCTGACCACGTCGCTGCCCGCTCCCGCCTCGCTCATCGCCAGCGCGCCGACATGCTCGCCGCTGATTAGCTTGGGCAGATACTTCTGCTTCTGTTCGGGGTTCGCCCAGCGGCGGATCTGGTTGACGCAGAGATTGGAGTGCGCGCCGTAGCTGAGGCCCACCGATGCCGAGCCGCGCGCCACCTCTTCCTGCGCGACGACATGCTCGAGATAGCCCAGGCCAAGTCCGCCATCCGCCTCCTCAACCGTGATCCCATGCAGGCCAAGCTCGCCCATCTGCGGCCATAGCTGGCGCGGAAATTCGTCCGTCGCGTCGATCTCCGCGGCGATCGGCTCGATCTTGTCCTTGGTGAACCGCCGCGTCGTTTCGCGGATCGTGTCGGCCATCTCGCCCAGGTCGAAATCGAGCGTTGCTTCGGTCATTGGTCTTCTCTCCTGACCAGCGCCGCTAGCAGAGCGGGCCGCGTTTGAACAACCGCGCCCGCGGTCCTATGTGCACTGCAACAAATCGACTCCGGAGCTCAGCACATGGCAACCCAGGCAACCGATCCCACCGTCATTCTTTCCATCGCCCGCACGCCGATGGGCGCGATGCAGGGCTCGCTGGCCGGCGTGTCGGCGACGGAGCTGGGCGCGACGGCGGTGAAGGCGGCGGTCGAGCGCGCGGGCGTCAGCGGCGACGACATCGATCGCATCTACATGGGTTGCGTGCTGCCCGCCGGCCTCGGCCAGGCCCCGGCGCGTCAGGCGGCCTTGAAGGCGGGCCTGCCGAAGTCGGTCCAGGCGACGACGGTGAACAAGGTTTGCGGCTCCGGTATGCAGACGGTGATCATGGGGGACGAAGCGATCCGCACGGGCAATGCCGACGTGATCGTCGCGGGCGGCATGGAATCGATGACCAACGCGCCCTACCTGCTCAAGAAGCATCGCTCGGGCGCGCGGATCGGCCACGACACCGCCTATGACCACATGTTCCTCGACGGCCTCGAAGACGCCTATGAGGAAGGCCGCGCGATGGGCAGCTTCGCCCAGTGCACCGCCGACGAATATCAACTAACCCGCGAGCAGATGGACGATTACGCGATCGAAAGCCTGCGCCGCGCCAAGGACGCCATCGACAATGGCGGCTTCAAGGATGAGATCGTGCCGGTCACGATCAAGAGCCGCGCCGGCGAGACCCAGGTCGACACCGACGAGGCGCCAGGCCGCGGCCGTCCGGACAAGATCCCGCAGCTGAAGCCCGCTTTCGCCAAGGAAGGCACGATCACGGCGGCAACGTCATCATCGATCTCCGACGGCGCGGCTGCGGTCGTGCTGACCAGCGAGTCCAAGGCCAATGAAAAGGGCCTCCAACCCATAGCCCGCATCGTCGCCACCGCGGCGCATGCGCAGGAGCCCGCCCAGTTCACTGTCGCCCCCATTGGCGCGATCAACAAGGTCCTCGACAAGGCCGGTTGGAAGGCTGCGGACGTTGACCTGTGGGAAGTGAACGAGGCGTTCGCCTGCGTCGCCATGTTCGCGATGAAGGACCTCGGCATCCCGCACGAGAAGATCAACGTCCACGGCGGCGCGACCGCGCTTGGTCACCCGATCGGCGCGAGCGGCACGCGCATCCTCGTCACGCTGATCAACGCGCTAAAGGGCAAGGGCCTGAAGCGCGGCGTAGCGAGCCTCTGCATCGGTGGCGGCGAAGCCACGGCGGTGGCGGTGGAGCTGCTCTAGCGGACCATTACCATGGCGGCTCAGGTAACTGGTGGCTGCCTCTGCGGTAGCCTTCAAGTGGTCGCCACCGGCGATCCTAACCGGGTGGGCCTGTGCCATTGCCTCGATTGCCGAAAGCATCACGGCGCCACATTCTTTGCCGCCGCGATGTTCCCTGCGAATGCGATGACCATCACCGGCGAAACGCGCGCCTACGAGGGCCGACACTTCTGTCCGACTTGCGGCGGGTCTGTGTTCAATCGCTTCGGCGACGAGGTGGAAGTGCATCTCGGCGCGCTCGACGAACCCGGCCGCTTTACGCCAACTTATGAGTGCTGGACCGTCCGCCGCGAGCCGTGGCTGCCGCCGTTCCGTGTCGCCCACTCCTACGCCGGCAATCGCGAGGGACCGGGACGGACGGAGGACTAACCACAACAGCATTAGGAACGCGCCCTCCGCCACGCGGGTTTCTCCCGCGAAAGGATTTGGGATGGCAGAGGACAAAGAAACCGGCGCGGTTGGCGCCAAGCGCACCAGCAAAGGTCTGGGCTATTTCAGCATCGGGCTCGGACTAGCCGAGATCGCCGCGGCACGGCCGATTGCCCGCTGGCTCGGCCTTGAAGACAGTGGCACAGCGCGCAAGACGCTGCGGGCCTTCGGCGCTCGAGAGATTGCGGCGGGCGTGCTGGCGCTGCGTCAGCCCGCGGACTCCAAGGCCATGTGGAACCGTGTGGCGGGCGATGTCATGGATGCGACTGCACTTGGGCTCGCGCTGCGCGACTCAGACCGCAAAGGCGCGGTGGCTGGTGCGCTAGGCTTCGTCGGCGGCGCGATGATCGCCGACATCCTCACCGCGCGCGCTCTCGACCGCGACACTGGACGACTTCTCCCCACGAACCAGGAGGCCACGGCATGAGCACCCGCCCGCCCGAAGACGATGAACAACAGCCCGCCGACGCGGAACAGGAAGAAGCGATGGAACAGGCCCAGGAAGAGGCCACCGAAGAACGAAAGGACGAACGCGGCTATCAATAGGGCGGCTTAGGCCGGGCGGCGGACCACCGCGACCAAGCTCACGCCGAACGGCAGCGGGACCCGGCCGATCAGTCCCGCCTCCGCGCCGAATACCCGCTTCAGTGCACCGTTGACCGGCCTGCTCGGCAGCTGGTCGTCGGCGCTCTCGCGGCGGGTCATCTTTCCCACTGCCCGCGCGGCGGCGATCAGCGGGAACAGCAGGCTGTTGAAATAGCTCAGCAGCTGCACTTCCAGCCCGGCACGCAGGAACAGGTCGGCCAGCTGCGCACGCGTGTATCGGCGGAAATGGTGGTGGGCCGCGTCGTGCGCGCTCCACATCCACGGGTTTGCCGGGACGCTCAGCAGCAATGCGCCGCCTGGCTTCAGCCGTCGGTGGATCGCTCGCAGCGAGGCGAGGTCGTCCGGCACATGCTCGAGCACGTCGAGCAGGGCGATGAGGTCGTAGGCATTGCGCTCGAACATCGACAGGTCGGGCAGCTTGGCTTCCTTGACCGTTCCCGGATGCCGCGCGTTTGCCAGCGTCCGCGCCGAATGGTCGAGCTCGCTCGCCTCGACGGAGCCGAACGCCTTCAGCATCGGGATGTTGTGCCCGGTCCCGCACCCGACTTCCAGGATGCGCGCGTCCTGCGGCGGGCGAACCACCCGCCTGATCAGGTTGTCGAGGATGCGCCGGCGGGCGATGAACCACCAATGATGCTGGTCCAGTTCAGCCATGCGATCGAAGACGGCGCGTTCCATTCATTCCCCCCGTTGCCGCTCCGTCTTTCGCGACAACAGGTAAAGGTCTCGTAAACCATTCCGCCCTAGCTTCGCCAGCAACAGGGGAGGACAAGTTGGCCGCTCAGCGGAAGAAACTGGCGATCGCGCCATCACCGGCGATGGGCGACCTGCATGCCCAACTGGTCAAGCGCGGCATGGTCGCGCCGCTCCTCACGGTCGTCGTCCCGGTCAAGAATGAGGAAATGGCGATCCTGCCCTTCGTCGAGCGCGTCGGTGCGATCCTCGAGGAAACGGCCGAGGGCGCCGGATGGGAGATCCTGTTCGTTGACGACGGCAGCACCGACGCCACGCTCGCCGCCATCGTCGCCGCCAACCTCGAGGACCCCCGCGTCCGCGCGCTCTCGCTGTCGCGCAACTTCGGCAAGGAAGCCGCGCTCAGCGCCGGCCTCGACCACGCGCGCGGCAACGCCGTCATCCCAATGGACGTCGATATGCAGGACCCGCCCGAGGTGCTGCCCGAGATGGTCGCCAAATGGCGCGAAGGCCATGAAATGGTGTTCGGCGTCCGCCGCTGCCGCCAGAGCGACAGCTTCGCCAAGCGCCTCACCGCCGGCCTCTATTATCGCGCCCACAACATGGTCGCCACCGACAAAATCCCGGAGAATGCGGGCGACTTCCGGCTGATGGACCGCAAGGTCGTCGACGTCATCCGCGCAATGCCCGAGCGCAACCGCTTCATGAAGGGACTGTTCGCCTGGGCGGGCTTCCGCCAGGCCGCCGTCGAATATGACCGCACCGAGCGCGAGACCGGCACCAGCAAGTTCAACTACTGGAAGCTTTGGACACTCGCCCTCGACGGCATCACCAGCGCGTCGACCGTGCCGCTGCGCATCTGGAGCTATATCGGCGCGCTGGTCGCCCTGTTCGCTATTGGCTTCGCGGGGTGGCTGACGATCCAGACGATGATCTTCGGCAACCCGGTCCCGGGCTACGCGTCGCTGATGACCTCGGTGCTGTTCCTCGGCGGCATCCAGCTCATCTCGCTCGGCGTGCTCGGCGAATATGTCGGCCGCATCCTTACCGAGACCAAGCAGCGCCCGCTTTATGTCGTGCGCGACACCGTGGGCATTGAATCGGAGCTGTTTCGCTAGCGCCCGAGAATCTGATCGACCAACTGCCGCAAGTTCGCGAACTCGCTGAGCCGCAAACCATCCGCACCCTTCGCGCCCTTCGGCACCCAGCCTTGCTCGAACCCCAGCTTCGCCGCTTCCTTCAGCCGCAGCCCCATGTGCGCGACCGGACGGATTTCGCCCGACAGCGCGATCTCGCCAAGCACCACGCTCTCGCTTGGCACGGGCCGCTCGGACATCGCCGACACCAGCGCGGCGGCCACCGCCAGGTCCGCCGCGGGATCGCTCAGCCGATAACCACCCGCGACATTCAGATAGACCTCCGCCGTCGCGAAGCTCAGCCCGCAGCGCGCCTCCAGCACCGCCAGGATCATGGCCAGCCGTCCGCTGTCCCAGCCGACTGCCGCACGCCGCGGCGTGGCGCCCGTCGCCAGCCGCACCGTCAGCGCCTGAATCTCGACCAGCACCGGGCGCGTACCTTCCATCGCCGGGAACACGCTCGTGCCGCTGACCGGCTCGCCGCGGTGCGTCAGGAACAAAGCCGACGGGTTGGGCACCTCGGTCAGCCCCTGCCCTTCCATCGCGAACACGCCGATCTCGTCGGTGCCGCCGAAGCGGTTCTTGATGGCCCGCATGATGCGATACTGGTGGCTGCGCTCGCCCTCGAAGCTGAGCACCGTATCGACCATATGCTCCAGCACGCGCGGGCCCGCGATCGACCCGTCCTTGGTGACGTGCCCGACCAGCACCATCGCTACGCCGCGCTCCTTGGCAAAGCGCACCAGCTCCTGCGCCGACGCGCGCACCTGGCTGACCGTGCCCGGCGCACCTTCGATCAGGTCCGAATGCATGGTCTGGATCGAATCAATGATCAGCAGCGCGGGCGCCTCGCCCTCACCCACCGTCGTCAGGATGTCGCGAACGGAGGTTGCCGCCGCCAGCCGCACCGGCGCGCTGCCAAGCCCCAGCCGCACCGCGCGCAACCGCACCTGCTCCGCTGATTCCTCGCCCGAGACATAAATGACGGGGCGCCCCGAACTTGCCAGCTTCGCCGCCACTTGCAGAAGCAGCGTGGACTTGCCGATCCCCGGATCGCCGCCGACCAGCATCGCCGACCCCGGCACGATTCCGCCGCCGATCGCCCGGTCGAATTCCGCGAGCCCGCTCGGCATCCGCTCCGGCAAAGCCGCCGGCGTATCCAGCCCAACCAGCGGAATTGCGCGGCCGCCGCCCTGCAGATTGTGCTTGGCGGCGAAGATGCTCGACACCTCGGCGCTCTCCTGCACCAAGGTGTTCCACTCGGCGCAATCGGCGCACTGACCCTGCCAGCGGGAAGTGACCGACCCGCAGGCCTGGCAGACGTATCGGGACTTGGGCTTCGCCATCGTGCAGCTGGTCTAAACGGTTGAGCAACGGTCGCAACCGCCTTCGATACCATCCGTTCAGCAGTCCGGCGGGGCGGGCAATCCAGGAGTTTTTTCAATGCCCTATGCAAAGGCCAAGGACGGCACCAAGCTTTATTACAAGGATTGGGGCCGCGGCGATCCCGTCGTCCTGATGCACGGCTGGCCGCTGACCGGCGACACGTTCGATGACGCCGCCATGCGCCTCGTCGAAGCCGGCAAGCGCTGCATCATCCCCGACCGTCGCGGCTTCGGCCGCTCGGACCAGCCGTGGGACGGCCACGATTACGACACCTACGCCGACGACGTCACGGCGGTTCTCGAAGATGCCGGCGTGCAGGAACCGGTGGCGCTGGTGGGCTTCTCGATGGGCGGCGGCGAGGTCGTGCGCTTCCTCACCAAACAGGGCAAGAACCGCGTCAGCAAGGCCGTGCTGATCAGCTCGGTCGTGCCTTACATGCTGCAGACCGACGACAATCCGAACGGCGTGCCTCAATCGACTTTCGACGAGATGACCGAGGGCATGAAAAAGGACCGCGAGGACTTCTTCCAGTCGTTCTTCAAGGACTTCTTCGGTGTTGGCGTCGTCTCGCATCCGGTCAGCGACGGCGTTCTGATGAACGCTTGGCGCCAATCGATGCTGGCTGGCCTGCGTCCGACGCTCGCCGCGGCCCAGGCCTTCGCGACGACGGATTTCCGTCCTGACCTGAAAAGCTTCGACGGCGTGCCGACGCTCGTCATCCACGGGACGTCGGACAAGACGGTGCCGATCAATGCCACGGGCCGCGTGGTCGCCGACCAGGTGCCCGGTGCCCAGCTGATCGAATATGACGGCAGCGCGCACGGCTTGTTCGCCACCGACAAGGAACGGCTGTGCGACGACCTCGTCAGCTTCCTCAGCGGCTCCGGCTCCGGCTCCGTCGGCCAGCAGGCCGAACAGCGCCAGGACGAAGCCGCTTACTAGTCGATCGCGAGGGGAGCGAGAAATCGCTCCCCCCTCTTTTCCCGACGGTGCGTGGTGGCTAACCCGCACCCGTGAAACGCTTCGTCCATTCATTGCTGGAAAGCGAAAGCGGTAGCGGGCTGGTGCTCATCGGCGCCGCCGCATTGGCGCTGCTTATTGCTAACTCCCCGTTAGCGCCGGCCTACTTCGCGGCGCTTGAACATCATGCGGGGCCGCTCAGCCTTCTGCACTGGATCAACGATGCCGCCATGGCCGTCTTCTTCCTGCTCATCGGACTGGAGATCAAACGCGAATTCGTTGGCGGTGAGCTTTCGGCCTGGCCGCAACGCGTGCTGCCGGGCCTCGCGGCTGCCGGCGGCATGGTCGTTCCGGCCGCAATCTATCTGATGTTCAACCGGCACTATCCCGAAAACGTAAGTGGTTGGGCCGTGCCGACGGCCACGGACATCGCTTTCGCACTCGGCGTCCTGTCCTTGTTGGGGTCGCGGATACCGAAATCCTTGAAACTCTTCCTCACCGCGCTGGCGATCATCGATGATCTTGGCGCCGTCGCGATCATCGCGCTGCTATATACTGCCGGCTTGCAGCCGTTGTGGCTCGCTTCCGCGACACTCGTCATCGCCGTCTTGTGGAGCTTGAACCGGTTCGGCGTCACGCGCCTGTCGCCCTACCTCGTGCTTGGCGCTGTCTTGTGGTTCCTCGTCCATGAATCTGGAGTCCATGCGACTATTGCAGGGGTGTTGCTGGCGCTGACCATTCCCGTGAAACCGGATCACGCCGCGTCGCCACTGCACAAGCTGGAGCACTTCCTGCAGCCGTGGGTGGGCTTCATCATCGTGCCGCTGTTCGGGTTTGCCAACGCCGGGGTAAGGTTGAGCGTAGCCGGATTGGAGGGAGCTGCCCTCCAAGTGCCAATGGGCATCGCCATCGGGCTTTTCGTCGGCAAGCAGCTTGGCGTTTTTTCAATGACCTGGGGGGCGATCAAGCTGGGCTGGGCGCCGCGTCCCGAAGGAACCTCGTTGCGGCAGCTGTATGGCGTCAGCGTCCTCTGCGGGATCGGCTTCACCATGAGCCTGTTCATCGGCCTCCTCGCGTTTCCGGAGGCGGCGGAGCTCCAGGGTGGGGTGAAGCTCGGCGTCCTCGCCGGCTCCGTGGCCTCGGCTCTGCTAGGCGTTGCCGTTCTCTTGAAGCCTTCTTCGCCAAGGGCCAAAATTCCGGTTCCGCCCTCATGGAACTGAGTGGCAACGCGCTCGCGCCAATCGGTGCGTTGCTGATCATCGCTTGCCTGATCGCCATGCTGACCCGGCGCTTTGGCTGGCCCTACGCGGTCGGGCTTGCGGCAGCCGGCATCGGCATCGCGTCACTGCCGAATGTGCCGACGGTCCCCCTATCGCGCGACCTCATCTTCAATATCTTTCTGCCGCCGTTGGTTTTTGAAGCAGCGTTGCAGCTCCGGTGGAAGGAGTTTCGCCGGGAAATGCCCGTTACCCTGCTATTGGCGTTCCTCGGAGTAGCTTTTGCCGCCGCCGTCGTCGCTGGCGGGATGCACTATTTTCTCTCTTGGTCCTGGCTGGGCGCAGCGCTGTTCGGCGTATTGATCGCGGCGACTGACCCCGTCAGCGTCATCGCGTCATTCCGTGAGATGAAGGTAGAGCCGCGGCTCAGCCTGTTGGTCGAGTCGGAAAGCCTGCTCAACGACGGTGTGGTAGCGGTCGCCTTCTCGGTGCTGCTCGGAATTGTCGCGTCGAGCGAGACTACTTCGGCGCTTTCGATCGCGGGAAATTTTGCCTGGACGCTGGGCGGCGGTGTGCTGATCGGCGCCGCCACGAGTGGTGCGATCTTGATGATGGCGGGACGCACCAGCGATCATCTGGTCGAGATCACCCTGAGCACAATTGCGGCTTATGGGTCGTTTCTACTAGCCGAACATCTTCACGCATCAGGTGTGCTGGCGTCGCTCACGGCCGGTCTGGTCATCGGCAACATTGGATGGATGGGCGCAATTTCGCACAAAGGGCGGCAGCATCTGATGGACGCGTGGGATTTCTTCGCGTTCCTTGCCAATTCGTTCGTTTTCCTGCTGATCGGCATGAACGAGGCAACGACTCCTCTCGGTTTGCTGAATTTCACGACGGCGGCCGTCGCGATCGCTCTTGTCCTGCTCGGTCGAGTCGCGGCTGTTTACCCGCTTTCCGCCGTGTTCACGCGAACGCACCTCGCCGTTCCAATGCGCTACCAGCACATTCTGTTCTGGGGAGGGCTGCGCGGGGCGCTGGCCCTTGCCCTAGCACTTGCGCTGCCCCCGGTTCCCGAGCGCACGGCGATTATCCTTACGACCTTTATCGTGGTCGCTTTCTCCCTCTTCGTTCAGGGCCTCACGATGCCCAAGCTGGTCCGTAGGCTCGGGATCGAATGTGGTGTCAATGACCAGGAAGGGCGTTGCTCCGGCTAGACCCGCTGGCTACGCGGCTAGGGTGAGCTTCCTCCCCGAACCGCTGCGAATTCCCGCTTTCCGCGCTTATTGGGTAGCGCGCTTTTCCGCGACGATCGCGCAAATGGCGATGGTCATCGTCATCGGCTGGCAGGTCTACGACATCGCCCGGTCCATTCATCAAATGAGCGTGCGCGACGCCTCGCTCCAGCTTGGCCTGATCGGCGTCGCGCAGTTCGTGCCGTTGTTCGCCCTAAGCCTGATCGCGGGCTGGACCGCCGACCGCGTCGACCGCCGCTGGATCGCGCGCGCCTCGGTCTCGCTGGAGCTGATTTGCGCGGTCGCCTTGGCCTGGCACGCGCATGCCCAATGGAACAGCCTGCCATTCCTCTACGCAATCGCCGCGCTGCTCGGCGTCGCCCGTGCCTTTGCCGGACCTGCGCTCGGTGCGCTCGCTCCCAACCTCGTTCCGCGCGACATTCTGCCCCGCGCAATCGCATTGTCCTCGATCGCTTGGCAGGTGGGCACGATCCTCGGTCCAGCGCTCGGCGGTTATCTCTACGCTGTCAGCCCGCAGACGCCTTACGAGGCTAGCGCGGTCCTGTTCGCGACGTCGCTCTTTTGCCTCTTGCTACTGCCCGTCATCGCCAAGCCGGAGATCGACCGCACCCGCTCTCCATGGAAGCAGGTGGTCGATGGCCTGCACTACGTTCGCCAGAACCGCCTCGTGCTCGGCGCGATCAGCCTCGACCTGTTCGCGGTGCTGTTGGGCGGGGCCACGGCCATGCTTCCGGTATTCGCCCGCGACATCCTTCATGCGGGGCCAGAGGGGCTTGGCCACCTCCGTGCCGCGCCTGCCGTGGGTGCCACACTCACCGCCATCTGGTTCGCCTTCCGGCCGCTCAAGCACAATGTCGGCGTGAAGATGCTGACCGCCGTCGGCGTCTTCGGCGGGGCGACCATCATATTCGGGCTGTCGAGATCCATGCCGCTCAGTCTCCTCTGCCTGGCGCTGCTCGGCGCCGCCGACATGCTCAGCGTGTACGTCCGCCAGTCGCTGATCCAGCTTTACACACCCGACGCCATGCGCGGCCGCGTGGCGGCCGTGTCGACGCTCTTCATATCCGCCTCGAACGAGATGGGCGAAGCCGAAAGCGGTTTTCTCGCCGCTCTAGTCGGGCCCGTCGTGGCGGTGGTCGGCGGCGGCATCGGCGCGATCCTCGTTGTTATTGCCTGGTCGCGAATATTCCCGGAATTGCGCCTTGCACGGACCTTCGAGGCCCCCAATCTGGACGCCACCCCCGCAAAGGAGATCAGCGCATGAAGGCCGCCAACATCCTCGAGACGATCGGCAAGACTCCGGTTATCCGGCTCAATCGACTGTTCGGCGATCGCGCGGAAGTCTGGGTCAAGTCTGAACGCGCCAACCCCGGCGGCTCGATCAAGGACCGCATCGCACTGGCGATGATCGAGGACGCGGAGCGCAGCGGCAAGCTCAAGCCCGGCGGAACGATCATCGAGCCCACCTCAGGCAACACCGGCATCGGCCTTGCCATGGTCGCCGCGGTCAAGGGCTACAAATTGATCCTCGTCATGCCCGACAGCATGAGCGTCGAGCGGCGTCGCCTGATGCTCGCTTATGGTGCCGAGTTCGAGCTGACGGACAAGGCCAAGGGCATGAAAGGGGCGGTCGAGCGGGCCGAGCAACTAATCGCGGAGAACCCCGGCAGCTGGATGCCCCGGCAGTTCGACAATCCCGCCAACGTCGAAGTGCACCGCAACACGACCGCTCAGGAAATTCTCGAAGATTTCGCTGATAATCCGCCCGATTATTTGATCACCGGTGTCGGCACCGGGGGACATATCACCGGCTGCGCGGAAGTCCTGAAGAAGGCCTGGCCCAACCTGAAGGTGTTCGCGGTGGAGCCGGCCTTGTCTGCGCTGCTGACAGGCGGTCCTCCGGGGCCCCATCCAATCCAGGGCCTCGGCGCGAATTTCATCCCGAGCATCCTCAACCGCGAGGTGCTGGACGGCGTGATCGACGTCGACGCCGGTCAGGCGAAGGAAATGGCTCGCCGCGCTGCGAGCGAAGAGGGAATCCTCATTGGTATTTCGTCCGGCGCATCCTTGGCAGCGATCGAGCAAAAGCTGCCCGAACTCGCCGACAAGCCGCGCATCCTGACCTTCAACTACGACACGGGCGAGCGCTATCTGTCGGTGCCTGACTTCCTGCCCGAAGAAAGCTAAGCTGCGCTTAACCCTGCTTCTTCAAGAGCCTGTTAACGGCGTAATGCTAAACACTCTGGATTACTGGGCTCGCGCGCGTTTCGGGCGAGCCGGGAGATCCGAGAAATCATGCGTCGCTCAAGGTTCGCTAACGAAATCGAAGCCAGCAACTCGGTTAGCGAGCGGCCCTCGATTCGCGACACCTTGTGGTTCGACGTCCGCAATCCAGAGCATAGCGACGAGGTCGAGCTTGCCGAATGGCGCGTGGCCGGCCTCGACCACCTCGCGCTGCTGCTCGGGTTCACCCATCTCCTGGTAACCATCGGCTACCTCTGCCTCTCGAGGTCGCTGCAGTGGATGCCCGCGCTCGATAACCCCTTGCTTCCCGCCGCGCTTGTGCTCTGCGTCGACGGCGCCGCGGCGTTCGCGCTGATTACCCGCGAGCGCTTCGAAATCGCGACTCAGACCATGGTCCGCGGGCTATGCGTCTATCTTGTCGTCGCCGGCCTCTTGTGGACGTGGTTCGGCCAGACGGTCGCCGACGATGCGTTCGCCGCACAGATCTCAGCGACCCAGGTTATCTTGTGCGCGGGCATCGGCATCGGAGCGATCGTCTCGATCAGTTCTCCCCCCTTAGCGCTGGTCAATACCATCGTGTCGGCAATGATGGCGGTCGTCCTCGCCGACACGCCGCTGGTCGCCGTCGGGGTCGAAATCTTCTCGCTGGTGCTGGTCGCCTACAGTGTTGCCGGGACGCGGCAGATCATCGCGACGGGCCGCGAGCGCATGAAGCTCGACGCGCTGGCGCGCAAATCGCTTCAGTTCATCAACGAGTTCGAAAATAGCGGGCGCGGCTGGTTCTGGGAAACCAATGCCCAGGGCACGTTGTCCTACGTATCGCGCCAGCTTGCCGACGATTTCGAATGCGAGCCCGCGGAACTGCTTGGGCGCCAATTCACCGACCTGCTCTCCGTCGACACCGGTTCGGATGTGATGGAGGAGCGCAAGACCCTCGGTTTCCATCTTTCGGCGCGCTTCCCATTCTCCGACGTGGTCGTTCGCCCGGCGAGCGAGCAGGACGTCCATTGGTCGTTGTCGGGCAATCCGATCTTCGACGTGCGTGGCCGCTTCCTCGGCTTCCGCGGTATCGGCACCGACCTCACCGAACAGCGGAAATCCGAGCGCGAGATCTCGCGTCTCGCCCGCTTCGACTCACTGACCGGCCTCCCCAACCGCGCCATGATGCGGCAGACGCTGGACGAGGCCCTGCGCAACGCCGCGCACCGCCGCAAGGGCTGCGCCTTGTTCATGATCGATCTCGATCGCTTCAAGAACGTCAACGACACGCTTGGTCATCCCATTGGGGATGCCTTGCTGCGCGAAGTCGCCGAGCGGCTGAAATCCGTGATGGGCAACCACGGCCAAATCGGCCGTCTCGGCGGCGACGAATTCCAGGCGGTGCTGCCGGGCGCGGTCGACATCGGCCTGCTGGAATCCCTCGCCCGGACGCTGATCGAGCAGGTTTCCCGGCCCTACAGCATCGAAGGCAACAAGGTGACGATCGGCGCGTCGGTCGGCATCGCGATTGGCGATCCGGAACGCGCCAGCGCCGACGCCCTCGTCCGCAACGCCGACCTTGCGCTTTATGCCGCCAAGGGCGCGGGCCGCGGCAAGCACCGGCTCTACGAGCCATCGATGCACAGCGAGGCCGCCGAGCGGCAGCTGCTCGAGAACGATTTGCGGCAGGCCATCGAGCGCGGTGAATTGGCAGTCCACTACCAGCCTATCGTCCACGCGGCCGGCGAGGAGGTCTCGGGCTTTGAGGCGCTCGTGCGGTGGAACCACGGCAAGCGCGGTGCCATCTCGCCCGCAAAGTTCATCCCGCTTGCCGAGGAGGCAGGCCTGATCGGCACCATCGGCTCGTGGGTCTTGCGCACAGCGCTCGAGGAAGCCGCGCACTGGCCGGACCGCGTGCGGGTCGCCGTCAATCTGTCACCGCTGCAGTTCAACGATCCGGCGATCGTCGATTTCGTCCGGGCGACACTCAAGGAAACAGGCGTTCGCGCCGGGCGCCTCGAGTTGGAAATCACCGAAGGCGTTTTCCTGGCCGATGGAGACTCCACCGACGAAACCTTCGCCAAGCTCAAAGCGATCGGGGTGCGCCTAGCGCTCGACGATTTCGGAACGGGATACAGTTCGCTCGGCTATTTGAAGAAGGCACCGTTCGACAAGATCAAGATCGACCAAAGCTTCGTGCGCGGCGCCGCTTCAAGCACCAACCGCAATGCGGCGATCATCCGAGCGATCGTCACGCTCGCGGAGACGCTGGGAATGGACACCTGCGCCGAGGGCGTCGAGACCCACGACGACCTGCAGCTCATTCGTGAACTCGGGGTGAGCATGGTGCAGGGCTACATCTTCAGTAAGCCGGAGCCCGCCGAGACGGCGCGCCACATCGCCAATAATGTGACGATGGAGGCTGCCGGTTTCGCGTGCGTCCGAGAACCGCGCCACCGCCTGATGCGACGCGCGATCGCTCTTCTGGAGGGCGAGATGGTGGAACTCCGTCTCCGCAACATTTCATCCATGGGCGCGCTTGCGGAATGCAAGGTCCCGGTGACGCCTGGCGATGAGCTGACCATCGATATTGTAGGCGTCGGCCCGGTTCGGGGCATTGTGCGGTGGTCGCAAGCCGACCAGTTCGGCATTCAGTTCGAAGGCCAATTCGACCTCGGCCGCCTCGCACCCAGAAGGGAAGCGAAGCCGTCGAACGCCCTGCCCTCCTGGCACGCCGAGCGGCGCGCCGGCTGACTCGCTAGCGCGTCGCCATCTGCCGGCCCTGGGCCCGGTCCTTGCCGTAGAAATCGTCGAAATAGACGATCGACGAACCACTCGGAACCGCAGTCAGATAAGTCAGATAGACGGGCACGGGCACCGGCAAGTTGACCTTTTGCTCGGGGCGGGCGCCTTTGACGCTCGGGGGATGGCCATTGAACAGCCAGCGCGCAAAACGGGCAGCGTCTTCAAGCCTCACGCAGCCGTTGCTTTCAAGGCGTCCGGCGTCTTCGATCTTCTCGCGTTCTGGCGTATCGTGAAGCCAGATTCCCTGGCCATTGGGAAACATGAATTTCATTTTTCCCATCGAATTTGCCGGCCCCGGCTTTTGCCGCATGATAACTTTCTCTCGCCCCGCGACGACGGCCTTCCAGTCGACCGACATCGGGTCAATTACCTTCGGGTTGTCCCAGCTGGACAAAATTTCGTAGCCCTTTTCGTTGAGATAGGCCCGGCCGCGCTTCAGCACATTCGGCGCGAGCTTCCGCGCGGCGATGTCCTCGGGTGCATGCCAGTAGGGGTTCAACGCCACGTACCGGATGAAAGCGTTCATCATCGGCGTCTGGGCGATCAGGTCGGGCCGGCCCGCGACAACCCGCATCGAGTCCACCACGCGGCCATCTTCATACATATAGAGGCGCGCGGCGGGCGGATTGACGATCACGTAGCGCCCATTGCCGGCCGGCAGCGCCCGTGCCCGCTCCAGGTTGAGCTGAAGGACCTGGTATTGCGCCGGATTGCGATACAGCCGGCTCGCAATCGCCTGTCGCAGCTTGGCGTAAATCGGGTTCATCCACCCGATCTGCTGGACATAGTCGGCCAAGGACGGGGCTTGCGCCGCCGAATTGAGCACTTCGATTGCGCTCGGCGGGGCGGGTTTCAGCTCCCGGTCGACGTAGACGATCCCAATTTGCGGATCGTGGCGAGAGTCGCGCACGTAACTCACGAATTCCTGGCTGAACAGGAGTTCGGCCCGCTGGCGGGCCGCAGGGTTGCCGGACCGCGCGTCCGCCAAAGCGCGGGTTAGTCCCCGAACATTGTAGTTCTTCGGGTTCAGCCGATCCGCCTGGGCCGTCGCGAGGAGCTGAATCAACGCGGGCGCGGCATTTCCGGAGTTGGGAGCGAACCACAGCGAGGCCCCGCCCCGTGCCCGGTAGAAATTCGCAATCTCGCTCGAAGCGGACGGGTCCGCCGTCCGAGCGCTGGCGGTCGTCGCAACCGTCACCGGAGCGGCGGCAAGCGCGATCCCCAGACCGGCCACGATGTTGCGAAGCGGCATCCGGCCGCGCGTGAACTTAACCATCTGGATCCCTTGTTATGGGCGCGGTTCTCTCCGCGCAACGTGCCCAACGCACGTGTCGTCGCGCGGTTACACCCCATTGCCGCTGACCGGCGGCTGAACCGCATGCAAAGAGGAGCGCCGGCGGGGCCGGCGCTCCGTCTCTTTTGCTAAAATAACCGCTTAGCGGCGGTTGATGTCCACCCTATAGATCTGGCCATTGGGCGCCACGTCGCAGCGGAAGCTAAGGTCAGCGGCATTTGCATAGCCGTAACCGACGGCGCCATACGCTCCGACGCCATAAGGGCCATAACCGTTGTTCGCATAGCGCCCGCTACTGGCGAGCCCGCGGACACGGACGAGGCCATTGTTGCGTGGCGTTACCTGCGTCACCGACAGCACCCGGCCGCTGGTGTTGGCACCGAGCAGGACGCCTAGGATGCCACCGATGTTCTGACGGTTATAAAGACGGCTCTGCACCGCCGCAGTGCACTGCTGTGTGGCGACGTTTGTGTTCATGTAACCGTAGTTCTGGGCATAGCCATAGGGCTGAGCATAGCCGTAGGGCTGCGCATAGCCGCGCTGGTAATATTGCGCAGAAGCAGGACTGGTTGCCGCAATCGCCGCGGCGCCGGCACCAAGGATCGCTAGTTTCTTCATCATCGACATGATTCTTCTCCACTGGAGGACCTGTCGACAAAACGTTTGGGTGGGCGGGGCGGCGCAGCATCCACCGCGCTAGGCTATCGATTCACCGCTCGGAGATGAACCGCGCATAAAAAAAGCGGCCGCGACCAAGTCGCGACCGCCCTTTCCTCTGGTCTTGATCGACTTACGGATAGACCGCCGTCAGATCGAACTGCGACGTGTACAGGCCGGCCGGCTGAGCAGCCGCCAGCGTGAACGTACCACCGACGTTGACGGTGAAGGCACCGGTGCCGCCCGTGCTGCGCGTCGTAAGGCCACCCTGGTCGAGCGACAGCGCCGCGCCGATCGTGTTCACGCAACCCGTGCCGTTACAGATCACGCCACCAGCGGGCTGCGTCAGGGTGAGCTGGACGTTGACGTTCGGCGACGCAAAGCCGTCGAACTGGGCGCGGTTGAAAGCACCCGGGAGCGCAACGACCGCACCGGTCGTCGAACGAGCACCGGTGTCGGAATTGACGACGACGGTGCCGCCGGTCGACGGGTCAGAAGCGACGGTGCCGAAATCCAGGTCCTTGACCCAGTTCAGCGTCAGCGACTGAAGCACAACGCCCTTCGCATTGGCGGTCGCGGTCGCGGTCGAGGCGGCCATGGCCGGCGTCGCAGCAACAAAGGTAGCGGCAAGCGCCGCGAGGCAAACATTCAAACGCATCTTGGTTCCCCACTATCGAAGGATGAGAGGGCCCCTTTGCATCGCAGCCCGTTCACACGGCTTGAAAGCTTGTGGTTGCCGAAAAATTTACCTTCTTCGTCCGTACTTGCCGAGCCATGCGGATAGTCCGCGCGAGCACGCGGGTGCATGCATGGGCGAGAGGAAACGCGAAATTTACCGAACCGCTTATTCAAGCGCGTGGACGGTAAAGAACGCGCTAAGCGTAGCGGTTCAGCCCAGCGCGCGAAATGTGAGGCGAAGCTTAAATCAACCGTTTACTCATTTCGACTAAGTAAGTCCGTGATGGACCAGAGCAGCATTTCACAGAACCGGCGTTCCAAGCGCTCTCCGCTGCTGTTAAGCGCGCAGATCGAAGTTGACGGAGCGCCCGCGTCCGTCGTGGTACGCAATCTTTCCTCAGAAGGCGCATTGATCGAAGGCGCCAAGCTTCCGCATGATGGAACGCTGACCACCTTCCGCCGCAACGACCTGACGGTCAGCGGCCGAATTGTCTGGGTTCAGGGACGGCTTGCCGGAGTCGCGTTTGATCGGGAGCTCGAGCGCGAGGAACTGCTTCGCCAGGTGCCCAAGCCGAGACAGAAGTTCGACGCGAATTTCCGCCGGCCGGGTCTTGCCTGCCAGCCACTCAGCGAAGCCGATCGCAAGATGCTCGAACTCTGGGCAACCTCGGCACCCGTCGCTGTCTTCGACTGAGCCGCTGTCCCCGCGCTAGAAAACTTCGGCGGGGATCTTCATCAGCGTTTCGGCGCCGGCCTCGATCTTCTTTCGCAACGCGCCGGACATCGGCAATTCGCGCTTCGCATAGAATTCCGCGGTCACCAGCTTGGCCTCGTGGAAGAGCTTGTCGCTCTCGCCCGCATCGAGTGCCCGCTTGGACGCCGCTGCCAGCTTCACCCACATCCAGCCGAGGCTGACAAGACCCATCAGATCCATATAGGCATAAGCGCCTGCGCCGGCATTGTTCGGATCGGCCATGCCATTCTGCGCCAACCACATCGTGGCGGCCTGTAGATCCTGCAGAGCGGGTTCTAGAGCAGCGGCAACACCTGACGGGTCACCGCCCTGCTTGGCTTCCGCAATGTCGCGTCCGACCAGCTCGAAGAATGCACGAACCGCGCGCCCGTTGTCCTTCGGCAGCTTGCGGCCGACGAGGTCCATCGCCTGGATGCCATTCGTGCCCTCGTAAATCTGGCAAATGCGGGCGTCGCGGACGAACTGCTCCATCCCCCATTCACGGATGTAGCCGTGGCCGCCCAGCACTTGCTGGCCGTATACTGCCGCCTGAAGCCCCTTGTCCGTCAGGTATCCCTTGATGACCGGCGTGATCAGCCCGAGCAGGTCATCGGCCTGCTGCCGCTCCGCCTCGTCCTGCGAGCGACGCATCAGGTCGACCTGCAGCGCGCCCCACAGCACCAGCGCGCGCCCCGCCTCGTTCCAGGCTTTGGCTTCCATCAGCATTCGGCGGACGTCCGGGTGGACGATGATCGGGTCGGCCTTGGCGCCTTCCTCGCGGTCGCTCTGCTTCAAAGCCCGGCTCTGCCGTCTCTCGCGCGCGTAGGCAGCCGCATTCTGGTAGGAGACCTCGCCCTGCGCGAGGCCCTGCAGGCCGACACCGAGCCGCGCCGCGTTCATCATGATGAACATCGCCGCCAGGCCTTTCTCGGGCTCGCCGACCAGCCAGCCCTTGGCGCCGTCGTAGTTCATGACGCAGGTCGCGTTGCCGTGAATGCCCATCTTCTTTTCGAGCGCGCCGCAGCTCAGCTTGTTGCGCTCGCCCAGCGACCCGTCGTCGTTGACCAAGAACTTCGGCACCACGAACAGCGAGATGCCCTTCACATTGTCCGGCGCCCCGGCCCGCTTGGCGAGGACGAGGTGGATGATGTTTTCGGCCAGGTCATGCTCACCCGACGAAATGAAGATCTTTGTGCCGGTGATCGAGTAGCTGCCGTCAGGATTCTCCTCGGCCTTGGTCTTGAGAAGGCCGAGGTCCGTGCCGCAGTGCGGCTCGGTCAGGTTCATTGTTCCGGTCCATTTGCCGGTAATCATCGTCGGCACGAACTTTTGCTTCAGCTCGTCACTGCCCTTGACCAGCAGCGAGGCAATCGCGCCAGACGTCAGCCCCTGGTACATCTCGAAGCTGTGGTTAGCCGAAAGGATATATTCGGTGACCGCGGTACCGACCACCTGCGGCAGCCCCTGCCCACCATATTCCTCCGGACCTGTCAGCGTCGGCCAGCCAGCCTCGACAAACTGATCGTACGCTTCCTTGAATCCCGGCGGGGTCACGACCGAGCCGTCATCGTTACGCTTGCACCCAACCTCGTCGCCGACGCGGTTCAGCGGTTGCAACACTTCGGCGGCGAAGCGGCCCGCCTCTTCCAAAATCGCGTCGACCAGGTCCGGCGTCGCATTGGCGAAGCCCGGCAGGTTCGAATAGCGGCCAATGTCCAGCACGTCGTTAAGGATGAACTGCGTGTCGCGAACGGGCGCGGTGTAGGTGGGCATTGCTTACCTCCGTGTCAGCAGCGTCTTTGCCGCGCGATTTGCACAACGTCCAGCGGGACGATGGTCGGTGAAAAATGCTGTCCTACAGGGCAAGCTCTGTGCCTAATTCCTCGCCCCTTGTTTAGCAGCGTGCGCGATCAGGGGGATTTGCGTTGTCATTCCGGCAAAGGTCACAAAGTGGAGGAAGTAGAGGACCCTTCGGTTTCACGCATTCTGGGTAACACGCAGCCACCGGCTATCGGCAGGTGCAGACGCCGTTAATCGACGAGAAGATAAACGGGCAGCCAGGAGATTCCCTATGAAATCGCGCTTCATTCTGCTGTCCATTCTTGCGCTTGGCGCCGCCGCCCCCGCTCAGGCGAAAGCCGAAACCGCCGTGCTGGCCGGCGGCTGCTTCTGGGGGATGGAAAGCGTATTCGAGCACGTGAAGGGCGTCACCAACGTCGTGTCTGGCTACGCCGGGGGCAGTGCGAAGGACGCGAATTACGACAAGGTCAGCAGCGAAAGCACCGGCCATGCCGAGGCCGTGAAGATTACCTATGACCCGTCGAAGGTCAGCTATGCCCAGCTGCTGCAAATCTATTTCACCGTCGCGCATGATCCGACGCAGGTGAACCGGCAGGACCCGGACACCGGCCCCAGCTACCGATCGGCCATCTTCCCGCAATCGCCGCAACAGGCCGCCTTCGCCCGCGCCTTCATCAGCCGGCTCAACGGCGCGCACATCTTCAAGGCGCCCATCGCGACAAAAATCGAAAAGGGTGGTTTTTATCCGGCGGAAGCCTATCATCAGGACTTCGCGCGCAAGAACCCGACCTATCCGTACATCGTGATCAACGATCGCCCGAAGGTGGTCGCGCTCAAGAAGAAATTTCCCGCTTTCTACCGCGCTTAGCGCGGCGAAAAGTTTTCACGCCGGGTTGGCTGGGGGCGACAAGTCCGCCCGTCCACCCTATATCGCGATTCCACGCCGCCAGCAGAGGCCGGAGACATGCTGACGACCAATCCGTTCGATGACGACAAGCTGCGCGAGGAGTGCGGCGTCTTTGGTATCTGGGGCGCCGACAATGCGGCGAGCTTCGTCGCGCTGGGCCTTCACGCCTTGCAGCATCGCGGCCAGGAAGCGGCGGGCATCACCACCTTCGATGGCAGCCATTTCCATTCGCACCGCGCGATGGGTCATGTCGCGGGCAATTTCGATCGCGATGAGGTGATGCGTCGGTTGGGCGGGCGTTCCGGTATCGGTCACGTCCGCTATTCGACCACGGGTGAGACGGCGCTGCGTAACGTGCAGCCTCTTTTTGCCGAATTGTCCGAAGGCGGTTTTGCCGTTGCGCACAACGGCAATCTTTCGAATGCGATGAAGTTGCGTCGCACGCTCAACCGCCGCGGGTCGATTTTCCAGTCCACCAGCGACACCGAAGTCATCATTCACCTGGTCGCGACATCGAAGCGAACGACGACGCTCGATCGCCTGACCGACGCGCTGAAGCAGGTCGAAGGTGCCTATGCGCTGGTCGTTCTCACCGAGGAAGGTCTCGTCGCCTGCCGCGATCCGCTCGGCATCCGTCCGCTGGTCATGGGAAAGCTCGGCGAAGCGACGATTTTCGCCAGTGAAACCGTGGCGCTCGACGTAGTCGGTGCCAGCTTCCTTCGCGACGTCGAGCCAGGCGAGCTGATCCTCGTCAACGGTTCGGGCATTCGTTCCTTCCGTCCCTTCGAGGCGAAGGCGCCGCGGCCCTGCGTGTTCGAGCACATCTATTTCGCACGACCGGATTCGATCGCCGAAGGCATGTCCGTTTACGAAGTCCGCAAGAACATCGGTGCCGAGCTTTCGCGCGAGGCGCCGGTCGAGGCCGACTATGTCGTGCCGGTGCCGGACAGCGGCGTCCCGGCGGCGCTCGGCTTTTCTCAAGCCAGCCAAATCCCATTCGAGCTCGGCATCATCCGCTCGCACTATGTCGGGCGCACCTTCATCCAGCCGAGCCAGGAAGTCCGCCACCTCGGGGTGAAGCTGAAGCACAACGCAAACAGCGCGCTGGTCGACGGCAAGAGCATCGTGCTCGTCGACGATTCGATCGTGCGCGGCACCACCAGCGTGAAGTTGGTGCAGATGATGCGCGACGCCGGCGCCCGCGAAGTGCACATGCGCATCGCCTCGCCGCCGACCAAGAACAGCTGCTTCTACGGCGTCGACACGCCGGAGCGCGCCAAGTTGCTCGCGGCGCAGATGAGCGTCGAGCAGATGCGCGACTACATCAACGCCGACAGCCTTGCCTTTATTTCGATCGAGGGACTGTATCGCGCTTTGGGTCAGGAACGGGATGCCGCGCAGCCGCAACGTTGCGATGCCTGCTTCACCGGTGCTTATCCGACGACGTTGACCGATCTGGTCGAGCGCGAAGGACCGTCAGCGCTTTCATTGGTTGCCAGCCGCTAAGCGGCTAACAGCCTCGGCATGAACGATTCGAAGAGTTTTGCCGGCAAGCTTGCGCTTGTCACCGGAGCCAGCCGTGGCATCGGCGCGGCCACGGCCGAAGCCCTTGCTGCAGAGGGCGCGCACGTGATCCTCGTCGCCCGCAGCGCCACCGCGCTTGAAGAGATTGAAGACCGCATCCACGCCGCTGGCGGCAGCGCGACCATCGCTCCTTTGGACCTCACGGAAGGCGAGAGCATCGGCAAGCTGGCGAGCGCGATTGCGGAGCGGTGGCAGAAACTCGACATCATGGTGCTCAACGCCGCGATGCTCGGCTCTCTGACGCCCGTGCAGGACATTGATCCAAAAGAATACTCGCGGCTGCTAAGTCTCAACCTGCTCGCGAACCAGGCGCTGATCGCCGCTTTTGACCCATTGCTACGCAAGGCTGAGACGGCGGACGTCGTCGTCCTGACATCCTCGGTGGGAAGCACGCCTCGCGCTTTCTGGGGCGCCTACGGTTCGTCAAAGGCCGCGCTCGAAAATCTCCTCGGCACTTATGCCGACGAAACTGCCTACACGAACCGCATTCGCGTGCAGATCATAGATCCCGGCGCGACTCGGACGCGGATGCGTGCCTTGGCTTTTCCGGGCGAAGACCCTGACGAACTCAAGACACCGGAAGTCGTCGCAACGGCAATCGTTGATACCATCCGGTCAGGCGCTGCGAGCAGCGACCACATTCGCGTTGATCCAGAACGCGGAACTGTCGGATAGATTTTTCGTTAAACGCTGATTGCCGAATCGTGGTAAATACTTATCAGTTTGTCGCGGACCTAAACCTCTGGCATGGCTGCTGTGGAGCCATTGGCCGGCGCCCTCACAAAGGTAGCAGGGGCTAGTGCGTAGAGATTGCTCGGTGCAACGTTGCCCCTGTGCCGGGCACGAGTGAGCTCTGCCAAACCTTTCGGTCGGCAGAGCTCACTCGACTCGATCAACGCGCGGTCTCCAACGCCGCCTCATGCTCTAATACGACTTCGCCTTCGTCATATCCGTCCCAATAGTGAAGCCGCTGTGCTTTCACCTTGATCAGGGTGAGGCCGGGCGTGTCCGTGCCTTCCTTGAACCATTCGTCCAGATCCTTGGTCCAATGTTCTTCGAACTGGGCCTTGTCGCGGATCAGTTCGGCACGGCCCTCGATGGTGATGAAGAAGGGCTTCATGCCGAGCATACCCGACTTAGACTGGTAATTTACGGCGACGTTGGGATCGCCCTCGATGTCCTTCACTGCGCCGTGGTGGTCGCAGGTGAAGAAGAAATTGTCGCCGTCATATTCGACTTGGCGATTATTGCTCATCGGTCGGCCGGAAATCGCGCCGCCGGCGGTCCGCGTCGACAGAATGGCAAAGTCGATGTCGCGCATTTTCTCGGAAATATCGCTGAGCTTGAGGTCGCCCATGGTTTCGCTCCTCGTGATTGTTCGAGGTTCAAACGTCAGTCGGGTGGCTACGGGTCCAAACCCCGACGAAAGCCCTAAATTTCAGGCCAATACGAACTGCGTCCGGCGCTGTGCGGGATCGCTCGCGACGAGCTTCAGCCGCAGGCGATCACCGATCGCCGGAGCATTTAGCGATACGCGGATGATGATCGCTTCGCCGCACAGCTGAACTCGCGCACCACGCTGGTCGATATCCGTCACTTGTCCATCGAAGGTTTGCCCGACCCGCGACTGCAATTCGACGGCCTCGGCAAGCTCCACAGCGGCAGCACCGACCTGCGCCGCTTTCGCATCCGCCTTGGCCATCGCCGCAGGAAGTTCCCGGAACGCTTGCTGCGCATATTCTGGAACCGAAAGTCCGTTTGCGACGGCGTGAGCCGCTTCGATCACATAACGATCGGCAAGCCTGCGTAGTGGCGCGGTGGCGTGGACGTAAGTTGCCGCCATCGCCCAGTGCCAGGGTCGCTCGCCGTCTTTGTAAGCCTCGTAAGCGGCGTGCGCGCCGGAGCGCCGGATCGCAAGCATCAGTGCCGCCTGGGCCTTGTCATTTGGGTTGAGCCGCCGTTGAAGATCCTGCAGCGATTCCTCCTTCGGCCAATCGATCCCCAGCGCTTTGGCGCTTTCTGCCACGCGGCGCCGCGCGCGCTTGTCGGGATCGGGCATCACCCGGAAAAGGCCGGTGTGATGCGCATAGAGCGTGTCAGCGATCGCCATGTTGGCGGCCAGCGACAGCGCCGCGTTGGCGATCTCGGCCTCGCTTACCGTCCGAAACTGCAATGCAAACGAGCCATCTGGGAGCTCGACGACTTCCTGTTGCGGCGGGTCGACTCGTGACGCGCCGCGCGATGCCTCATTAGCTGCGATCCGGCGGGCGAGTTCGAAAAACTCGCCTGGGAGCTGCTCCGGGGTCACGGTCGCATAGCCGAGCTTGGCCCGGCTCCGGATGATCGCCCGTTCGACAGCGTCGAGTTTCACCGCGCCGGCGGGATCGATCCGGACCGTGAACACCACCGCTGGCCGTGGACCGTCGGGCAACAGGCTTGCCACGCCCTCGCTAAGGATCGGTGGGTACAGGCCTACCTTGCCATCGGGCAGGTAGACCGTTTCGCCGCGCGCCCAAGCCTCGCGATCGATCGTCCCACCCGGATCGACGAAGCTCGCGACATCGGCGATCGCATAGTGGAGCAAGATGTCCGAACCGCTGGATTCGATCGCGAACGCCTGGTCGAGATCGGTGGAGCTTGTGGGGTCAAGCGTGACGAACGGCTGGTCCGAGCGATCGCGGTGCGTCGGAAAGGTCCGCTTCGCGGCGCGCTCCGCTTCCTCCAGTACGGCGGGCGGAAACGCCTGCGGCAAATGATATTGCTCGCGGATGGCAGCGAGGCCCGTCGCCAGTGCGTGGGCGTGGTCGTGGATTGCCTTCAAGATTTACCCAGCGTCACTTGCGCGACATCGATCCCCCGGCCCCGGAACCCGCCTTCGCAGTACATCAGGTAATAGCGCCACAGATTGTGGAATTCTTCGCTGAAATCGCGCAGGTCGCCGCGCTCGACCGCATCGTCATAGCGATGTCGCCAAGCTTCCAGCGTTCGCGCATAGTCCAGGCCGAAGCCTTCGCTTCTGTCCTGCCACGCGAGGCCTCGACCGCTCGCCAGTTCGGCAAATCGCGGCTCATTGATCAGCATGCCGCCCGGGAAAATATAGGTCTGAATGAAGTCGGCTGACGCAGCATAGGAGTCGAACAACTCCGGCCGGATCAGAATATATTGCAGGGCGGCGCGCCCTCCGGGTTTGAGGTTGCGCGTGACGCTGTCCATGAACGCAGGCCACCAGCGCTCGCCGACCGCTTCGACCATCTCGACCGAAGCGATGGCGTCGAACCGTTCGGCGATGTCACGATAATCCTGCAGACGGATCTGGATCCGATCGCCTAACCCTGCTTCGGCAATGCGACGCTCGGCCCAGGCCTTTTGCTCCGAAGACAGCGTGAGCCCGACCACAGACGCGCCCCTCTTGGCAGCTTCGATTGCCAGTGTGCCCCATCCGCATCCAATCTCGAGCAGGCGATCGCCGGGCTTCAGGTTCAGCCGGTCGAGCAACAGAGCGACCTTCACAATCTGCGCCGCTGTCAGGTCGTCAGTCCCGGCATAGCGGGCCGAGGAGTAGCTCATGGTCGGGTCGAGCCAGGCCGCGTAGAAATCGTTGCCAAGGTCATAGTGCGCGCTGACATTTTCCCGCGCGCCCGCCCGGTCATTGTCGCGCAGGCGGTGCGCGATGGCGTTGATTAGCCGAAACGGGCCCTTCGCGCGCGCGGCGCCGCGGAGACTTTCCGCATTCGCCATGAACAAGGCGAACAAGGGCACCGGGTCCGGCGATTCCCACTCGCCATTCGCCCAAGCCTTGTACCAGCCGACGCTGCCTGCCGTCGCCAGCCTGACCAGCGCCATCCAGCTGTTGAGCCGCACTTCGGCACGAAAGCCGGCACGATGGAAACCGATCCGGCGGTGGCTGCCATCGGGAAGCGTTGCGTCGATCCCGCCGGCTTCGAGACGCTTGTCGAGCGCGTCGAGCAGCCGGGCGAACGCTGGCGCAACCGCACGCCCGATCAGGCTCCCCCCGGTCGAAAAGCCGCGGTCGGCGCGGATTAGATGCTCGCCTCGCGTGCCCATCGCGGGCGAGGTATGAAGTCCCTCAGCGATTGTCGAGCGGGACCATGAAGGTCGTCCGGCGCAACGCCGGGAAACGCTGGTCGCTGAGATAAGCGCGGCCATCCCGCTCGATGACGTAAGGCATCCGCGACCAGAAGAGGAAATCGCGGACTTCCGAGCTCGTCTGAACTGCTCGCATGAAGCTAGGGTCGTCGAGGCGCAGCGGATAGGGTTTGGCGCTCAAAGTCAGTGCGCCAGTGAGGCCATCGTAATCGGCAGTCCCACCGAACTTGTCGCCGCGCCACATGATTTGCCGTTTCCAGAACGTGAGCGGAACCTCGCCGGCAACGATCATGCGCGGCGCTTCGATCTGCGCGATCTGCGGACGCGCAGTCTCGACCGCCCGCGCGGAGATGCCGGCGTTGAACGCGACATAGGTAAGCACCGCACCAAAGGCGACGATGGCCGGCATCTGCCAATTGCGACCGCGACGCTCGGCACGCCACGACATTTCAAGGCCAAGGATAAAGGCGATCCAGATCCAGGGATCGACGATGAAGATCATGTCGCCGTAGAACCAGCGCTTGGAGAACGGCTCGAGGAAGCGGACGCCGTAGGTGTTCATGAAATCGAGCAGCGGATGGCTGAGCGTCCCGACCGCGCAGGCGAGCAACAGGCCACCAAGCTTCAGCGGTCCATCCTTGCCGGGACGCAACCGTTCCCACAGCCAAATGATTGCCAACGTAACGAATGGCATGACCAGCAGGCCGCCGATGCCGTGGGTGAAGCCTCGGTGGAAAGTCCGGGCCGAGACGTTGAACAGGGGCGCCACGAAGCTGTCGATGTCCGGCAGATTGGCCGCGACGATCATCGCCGGCATCGCGCGCGGACTAAGGCGCCTGAAGCCCATGCGCCCGAGCACGGCGCCGGCGAGGCTGTGCGTGAGATTGTCCACTTAAGTCATGCAGGTCAGAGCTGGTGCGGCTCCTTTTCGACCTGCCAGGTCTGGCCCTTGCTGACCAGCGCCTGGAGGTCGGCCAGTTTGCCGGAGGCAGCGGCGGCGTTTTGCTCAATGACCGCGCTCTCGAAGGTCGGGGCGGGATCTTCGTAGATCACGCCGAGCGCGACCGGGAAACCCTGCGGCATCTCGATCAGCATCGCGGCGATGCCCTTGTTCTTCGGATCGTGGACAATGACCGATGGATCGTCGCCGTCGACAACCTTCAGCTTCAGCGTGGCGACATCGAGTGCAATGCCCTTGGCACCACCGGCGAACAGCATCTTCTCGCCCGGCTTCAGCCAGAGCTGCTTCTCCTGCGCGACGCTGCGTTCGGTAAAGCTGGCGAAGACGTCATCGTTATAGACGACGCAATTTTGGTAGATTTCGACGAAGCTGGCCCCGCGATGCGCATGCGCCGCCTTGAGCACGTCGGGCAAATTCTTGTGCACATCGATGCCGCGGGCGATGAACCGGGCGCCGGAACCTAGAGCCACCATGCATGGGGTCACCGGCCGGTCGACCGAGCCGAACGGCGTCGACGGCGAGCGGGTACCGACGCGGCTGGTCGGCGAATATTGGCCCTTGGTCAGGCCGTAGATCTCATTGTTGAAGAGCAGGATCTGACAATCGAGGTTACGTCGCAGCACGTGCATCGTGTGGTTGCCGCCGATCGACAGCGCGTCGCCGTCGCCGGTGATAATCCACACATCGAGCTCGGGATTGGCGAGCTTGATGCCGGTTGCGAAGGCCGGCGCGCGGCCGTGGATGGTATGGAAGCCGTATGTCGCCATGTAATAAGGGAAGCGGCTGGAGCAGCCGATCCCGCTGACGAACACGGTCTTTTCGCGCGCGACACCGAGGTCGGGCATCGTCCGCTGCACAGCCTTCAACACCGCATAATCGCCGCAGCCGGGGCACCAGCGCACTTCCTGGTCGCTCGCCCAGTCCTTGGCGGTGGTGACGGGTGTCATGTCATTCATCAGTGCGGCCTCAGCCAATATACGAGGAACAGGACTGCGATCAGCAGCATGATCAGCGGGAAGACGTTGAGCTGCTTCATGCCGCCACGCTTTCATCGAGTGCGGCGTCGATCGCCGCAGCGATCTCGGCGATGCGGAACGGGTGGCCGCTGACCTTGGTCAGCGACTGCGCATCGACCAGGAACTGATCGCGCAGCACCGTCTTGAACTGGCCCATGTTCATTTCCGGCACCAGGATATGGTCGAAGCTGTCGAGTAGGACAGCCATGTTCTTCGGCATCGGCCAAACGTGGCGGACGTGGACGTGGGCGACGTCCTGGCCTCGAGCTATCGCTCGGCGCACCGCCTGGTGGATCGGGCCGAAGGTCGAGCCCCAGCCGACGACAGCCAGCTTCGCGCCTTCGCGGCCAAGGCAGACTTCCTGATCGGGGATCGAGTTGGCGACG
This sequence comes from Sphingomonas flavescens, assembly GCF_030866745.1. Lineage (NCBI taxonomy): Bacteria > Pseudomonadati > Pseudomonadota > Alphaproteobacteria > Sphingomonadales > Sphingomonadaceae > Sphingomonas > Sphingomonas flavescens. The sequence goes on from NZ_CP133016.1 coordinate 982,253, forward strand.
CCCGCGACCTTGGCAAAGCGCGTGTCGGTCATCTCCTGGTGCGCGGCAGGCGAATAATCGATGTTGCCGGTGCCCGGCTGCTTCTCGATGCCGCCGATGCGGTGCTCGAGACCCGGCGTGCCGGGCTTGATCCACGGTCGCGCCAAGCCGTCGCCACGCGCAAACGGCAGCACAGGCTGGCCCTCAGCGGGTGGCGTATCGAAGAATTTCACCGGGAACGGCGCATAACCGCTCATGTCCGGCACGCGCCACGGCTCGGCAGCGTTGGCGATGTAACCGTCGGTCAGCAGCATGACCGGCGTCATGTACTTCGTCGCGATGCGGCAGGCCTCGATTGCGCAGTCAAAGGCATCCGCGGGCGAGCGAGCCGCGATCACCGGCAGCGGCGCATCGGCGTTGCGGCCGTAGACTGCTTGGTAGAGGTCGGACTGCTCGGTCTTCGTCGGCAGGCCGGTTGACGGCCCTCCACGCTGCGAATTGACAATGACAAGCGGCAGCTCGGTCATGATCGCGAGGCCCATCGCTTCGGTCTTCAGCGCGATGCCCGGACCGGACGACGACGTGATGCCAAGCTGGCCTGCGTAGCTGGCGCCGATCGCCGAGCAGATCGCGGCAATCTCATCCTCCGCCTGAAAGGTGGTGATGCCATATTCCTTGAGCCGCGACAGATGGTGCAGCAGCGCGGATGCCGGCGTAATCGGATAGCCGCCGAAGAACATCTTCAAGCCCGCCAGCTGGCAGCCGGCGACGAGGCCAAGCGCCAGCGCTTCGGCGCCAGTCACGGTGCGATAGAGACCCGGCTCGGCAGGCGCCGCGGCAATGTGGTGCTGCTTGAACGGCACGCCGATCTCGACCGTCTCGCCATAAGCGTGGCCGGCGTTCAGGGCCGCGATGTTGGCTTCCGCGAGCTCGGGCGCCTTGGCGAATTTGGTGTTGAGCCAGTCGACAATCGGCTGGCGGTCACGGTCGAACATCCAGAGCGCGAGCCCCAGCGTCCACATGTTCTTGCAGCGCAGGGCTTCCTTGTTGCCGAGGCCGAAGGGCTTCACGGCATCGAGGGTCAACTGCGAGATGTTGAACTTCACGACCTGCCAACGCGACAGGCTGTCGTCCTCCAGCGGATTCTCCTCGTAACCCGCTTTGGCAAGGTTGCGCGCGCTGAATTCGCCTTCGTCGGCGATGATCAACCCGCCGTCGCGTAGCTGGCCCGCGTTCACCTTCAGCGCCGCCGGATTCATCGCGATCAGCACATCGGGCTGGTCGCCCGCGGTATCGATCGCCGTCGAGCCGAAGTTGATCTGGAAGGCGGAAACGCCGAACGTCGTGCCCTGCGGCGCGCGGATTTCGGCCGGGAAATCGGGGAAGGTCGCCAGGTCGTTACCGGCGAGGGCGGTCGACAGCGTAAACTGTCCTCCGGTCAGCTGCATGCCGTCGCCGCTGTCGCCCGCGAAACGGACGACGACGGCTTCCTGCGGCGGGTGGGCAGTGGCTTCTTTTTCGGTGAGCAGATGCGAGGCGGTGGCCATGCCCTGCCCTCTAATCCCCTCGCCCGCCTTGCGCCACCTTCTTAAGCGCCCAAGCCCTACGCACTGGGATCGCCCTCGCGCTGAAAGATCATCGCCATTTCCTCAAGGTCGAGGTCGCGCTCGAGATTGTGCAGCGTCTCATCCTCGATGAGGCCCGCGCGATGCTGCCGGACCAGTTCGGCCCGACCAGCGGCGATTGAAGCGAGGATCACCCCGAAATGCTCGCGCAGGCCCTCCATGAACTTGTCCGCGTCCGCGGCGTAACGCTCGGTCGCGCGGGCGCGGTTCTGATACTGCTCCAGCAGTTGCGGATGGATGAGCTTGCCGTCGGCATCATAGGCCTGCGCTTCGACGGCAGCGAGCCGCGCGCGGGCGACGGCGGCTTCCGATGCCGGCAAGTCCAGCGGCGCCTCCGGCTCCTTGTCCTCCGGGTTCACAAGACGGATTAGCCACGGCAACGTCGTCCCCTGGCCGACCACCGTCACGAAAATGACGGTAAAAGCCGCAATCAGCATGAGATCGCGTCCCGGCATGGTCTGGGGAAGCGACAGGGCCGCGGCCAGCGTGACGACGCCGCGCATGCCCGCCCAGCCGAGCACGGCGGACTGCCGCCAGCCCAAGGGCCGGGCGCGGGCGAGGCCGATGCCGCGCAAGAGCTTGAGGACGACTTCGCTGCCCGCGATCCAGGCGAAGCGCGCAAGAATCACTGCAAGCACGACGGCTACAACCGGCCAGAAGCTCGCAGCGAAAGAGGCCTCGAACCCACCGACACGCTCGATCGCGTCGCGGAGCGAGAAGCCGATGAGGATGAACACCAGCGCCTCGATCACGAACACCATCACCTGCCAGAAGGCATTGCCGCGCAGGCGCACGGCCGCAGGGAAGACGATGTGCTGATACCAGCCGAGCACCAGTCCAGCGGCAACGGTCGCGATGACGCCCGACACGTGCAGCGCCTCTCCGGCAAGATAGGCAACCCAGCATAGCATTGTCGTGGTGGCGACAATCAGTGTCTGATCGCGCAGCCGCTTGACAACGAATAGCCAGGCCACCGCCACGGCGAGACCAACCAGACATCCGCCGATGGCCAGGAAAAGAAAGCTCTGCGCCGCAGCGCCCGCATCGAACACGCCGCTGAGCGTTGCCGCCACGGCGAAGCGGAACAGGACCAGGCCGGTTGCGTCGTTGAGCAGGCTTTCGCCCTCCAGCAGTGCGGTCAGGCGGCGCGGCAGGTTGACCCGCTGCAGGATTGCCCGCGCCGAGACAGCATCGGGCGGTGACACGATCGCCCCGAGTGCGAAGCATGCCGCCATCGGCAGGCTTGGCACGAACCAGTGCACGACGAGCCCGACGACCAGCGTCGTGAACACGACCGCGCCCAGCGCAAGGCCGATGATGCCCGGCAAGTGCCGGCGGAAACGTCCGAGCGCCGTATAATAAGCGCCGTCCATCAGCAGCGGAGGGAGAAAGAAGACCAGGGCCAGTTCGGGATTGAGGCTGATGGACGGAATGCCCGGAATGAAGGCGAGCGCCCCGCCCCCCACCAGCAAGGCGGCTGCGGGCGGAAGATGCAGCCGTCGCGCGGCCCAGTGGAGGGCGATGACCATGCCAAGCAAGCCGAGCACAACTTCGACGGTCTGGGTGGGGCTCATCCGCCTCCTTTGCCCGACACGGCTGTTTTCGCATAGCGTGTGATGCTGACAGCCTGGCTGCGGCCCGCTAGTGCCGCCCCGTGCTCCGGCGAAAGTCCACAAGATCGCTGTTCGCGATGCTGTTCGCGCTTGTGGTCGGCGCGCGATTGCTCAGTCCGGCAGGGTTCATGCCGTCGTTCGCGAACGGGGGCATTGCAATTGTCGCGTGCCCGGAAGCTGGCCCCGCACGAGGTCATCAGGAGCATGATAAGCAAAAAAGCGCCCAGCCCTGCCCGTATGCCGCGGGTGCCGCGTTGGGCGCGCTCGGCGGCGCGCCCGGGTTGCTGCTCGCGCTCGTCTTCTTTCCCATTGTCTGGACGTTCGCGCCGCGCCTGATTGCGCCGTTTGGCGCGCAGCGGCTTCGGCCCCCGCCAACCGGTCCGCCAATCCTCATCTAAACCGAACAACGACAATTTATGCGTCCGCGCCTGCGCGGGGGCGATGAGGGTTATTATGAAATATCAGTACTTTGGGGGCCTCAGGGGGCGTCGTTATGTGTGGCTTGCTGCTAGCATGTCCGTCGCGTCTCCGGCGTTCGCTGACCATGTCGGCCCAAGCGGTTTCGGTGCGGGCGGCGGGATCAGCGTGTTCGCTCCCGACACGCTCGATGCAGGGCAGTGGGCCGCAGGGCTTCGGCTCACCTACACCCGGCCCGAACAGCGGTCGGACGCGCAACTCGCTGCGCTGGCAGCGCAACACGTCCACGCGCACAATAGCGATCACAATCTCAACGCGTCCGCGGGCGTGGCGTTCGGAATCAATCATCATCTGACCCTGTCCGCGGAGCTGCCCTGCGTCCGCCGCGACAGCTTGCGTGAGGGCACGCACGCCCATTCGGGCGGGGTCGCCGTGAATGCGGTGGAGCAGCTAGGCAGCGTCAGTGGCATCGGCGACGCGAACATCCTCGCGAAATATCGCCTGACCGACGATGAGCGCTTTGGCTTTGCAATCATCGGCGGGATCAAGCTGCCGACAGGGAGCACGCACCGGCGGAGTTTGGACGGCGAGCGGCTGGAAACCGAGCATCAGCCGGGCACCGGAAGCTGGGATCCGATCTTCGGCGCGTCCGGGTCGGCGAATCTCGGTGCGGTGCAACTGGCGGTGAGCGGCCTTTATCAACTTTCCACGCAGGGCGCGCAGCGCACCCGGCTCGGCGACCGCTTCCAGGGCGGGCTCGCGCTCTCACATCGCTTCGGTGGCGGGGTTCATGCACCGCATTCAAGCGTCAATCATCATCACGGCGATGAATTGGACGAGCATCACGGCGTCGCCGGCTCGAGTTGGGACGCGTTCGTCGAGGTCGGCGGCGAGTGGGAAGGCCGCCAGAAGGTTGCCGGCGAAATCGAAGCCGAGAGCGGCGGCTCATGGGCCTATGTCGCCCCGGGGCTGCGTTACAACGCCGCGGCGGGATGGTCGGCCGGCGCGGCGCTCGCGCTGCCGGTCTGGCAGCACATCCGCGCGTCGCACCCGGACAACCGGTACCGGCTCACGCTGTCGCTCGGCAAAGCCTTCTAGATCATTGCGGACCTTGGCCATGGGGCTACATCGGCTCCATGGCCCAGACCGATCATCTCTACCGCCGCGGTGTCGGCGTCATGCTGCTCAATGCGGAGCGCAAGGTGTGGGTCGGGGCGCGGATCGATAATCCGGACGACGCCTGGCAAATGCCGCAGGGCGGCATGGACAAGGGTGAGGAGCCGTGGGCGACCGCGCTTCGCGAACTCGAGGAAGAAACCGGGATCGCGCCGCATTTGGTGGAACCGGTGGCCGCGGCCCCGGAGCGTATCCGCTATGACTTGCCCGAAGAACTGCGCGGCAAGCTTTGGGGTGGAAAGTGGCTGGGCCAGGACCAGGATTGGTTTCTGACCCGCTTTCTCGGCCGCGACAGCGACGTAAACATCGCGACCGCGCATCCGGAATTTCGCGACTGGCGATGGGTGGAGCCGGCGCGGCTGCCCGAGCTGATCGTGCCATTCAAACGCGAGCTTTACTGCCGCGTCGTCGCGGAATTTGCGGAGTATCTATAGAGAGGTGAGGCAGCCCGCGTTCGACGGACTGCCTCACGACAATCAGTGTGTTACTTCGGCTGCGCGACCGGTGCTGCAGCCGGCAGGAGTGCGGCGACTGGAGCAGCAGCGACGGGTGCGGAAGCGATTGCAAGGTCTTCATCCAAGAAGCCCTTGACGCTCCCGCCCGCGGGTATCTTCGCGCTGGTCCCGGTCATGAAGAACCCGGCGATCGGCACGAACGCAATTGCCGCGACGACGCCCGCCGTGCCCGTAACGCCCTTGTCATCGAAAGTGCCGGCCAGGCGGATCAGGCGATCACCAACGCGAACGTTGAGGACACGCGCAGCGATCCGACCAGACTTGCCCCACATCCCCTTGCGGCGAAGATCCGTGATTTCAGCAACCGCCGGGCTACCGGCAGGGATCACGACCATGTTGCCTGCGCGCACGTCGCTGGCGACGGACATGCGTACCTGCTGGCCTTCGCGAAGTGTTTTGTTGTTGGAATCGAGTCCTTCTTCCATCCGCAGCGGCACCTCGGTCCCAGCGCGCAGCACCGACTGAGTTGGGGCGGACAAAATTACTGCCTGAGGCGCGGCCGGAGCCAGCATCGGCTGCGCAACAGCGGCGGGTTGCAAGGCCGTTGCATTGGACGGCAAAGAAGCCTGCGCCGCCGCAGCAGCGGCGAGCGCAAAGATCGAAATTGTCATCGAAAAAAGTCCCCTTGTTGAAACACGCTCGCCCCCGCGAGCCGGTGGAGACTGCAGCAGTTTGTTTAACTTTCCTACTGCCTTTGTTGGTTAACCCATTTTGCTAGGTCAGACACTCATTCGCTGCAGCAGCAGGTCGAGAACGGCGGGGTGGATTGCGTTCCGAAACGTCAGGCCGGCGGTGGCACCTTCGACCCAGGCGACGGTCGCCTCCAGCACATCGAGCCCGTCGAACTTCACTGACATCGCGTCGCCCACGAGCGGCCGTTCGACCAATTCTACCTTGCAGCCCTGGCTGGAGAGATCGAACACGCGGACGCGGAAGCTGTTGCGGCCGATCGAGCGAAGCCCGACCTCTGCGCTGACCTCCACGCGTGTCGCCTGGCGTTCGACCTGCGCCCGCGGCGGCGCCGGTTCGAAATCGAGCCCCGCCTTGCCGCTCCGATACCAGCGCACTTCGGCAGGAATCGCCCCGCGGTTGTGCACGGAAAGTTGGATGGCCTCGCCGGGATCGAGCGCGACGGGCGTTTGAATTCCGCAACCGCCATAGTTCAAGTCGATGATCTGGATGACGTGTGTCTCTCCGCCGCGCCGAATGATGTACCCACGCATGCTGACTGGCCGGCGTTCACGACGGCGGTCGCTGCTGCTCCGCTCACCTTCGCCTTCGCCGGCGCTTACGCGTCCTTCGGTCATGCTTTTGCCCCCGCATCAGACCAACTCGCGATTACGCCGCCATCTCAAGATATGGCAGGCGAGAGGCCGCGTCGAGGGATTAGCTTGAGGGGTAAAGCGCCGCGATCCGACGACGCCTAACCGCGTAGCGCGGCGATCTTCGGTGCTGGAGGCGGCGGGGCGCTCTTCTTGCGGCCCATCGACCAATTGGCCTGGAGACGGACCTGCGGATTGGGCACGCACCAGATTTCGCCGCCGTCATCCATGCCCACGACCCACAGCAGGTCGAATTCCTGCCCATAGTCGATGACGGCAATGGCGAACCCAGAACCCCGATCGACCACGTGAAGCGGAATGGGCGGATCGAGTTGGGTGAAGGCCATGGCGGAATAACCCGCCGAGGCTAACACCCGTTCCCGCCCGGGTCGAAAGCCCTAGGCCGCGCGCTCGGCGTTGAGCGTGGCGACGAGGTCGCGACCGTCCCAGATCTCGCACTTGGAGCCAAAGCCCATCGCCTCGACCAGCGCGATCGCTTCTTCGTGATTGCTCGCTTCGACGGAATCGGCGCTGACATTCATCGACGCCGCGTCGTAGCGGTAGATCTTATAAGTGTTTTTGGGTTGGGACACGCAACAGCTCTTCGAACAGCGGGAGCTCTCATTTGTCTCTCGGTTACCGCTGCGCTGAGGCAAGTGGCGGCAATGAGGGGGGGTATACACGGTTGCCCGCCGATCACCTAATGTCGGCCTTGCGACAGTGATTGTGCCTTCCCGCGAACCGCGGTTTCGTCCACAGTCGAGCAAATAGAACAAGGGGAAAGCGATGCGTAAGCTGGTTTTGGGAGCGGCGCTGATTGCCGGCGTGGCGGCACCGGCCGCGGCGCGCGATGGACTGCCATACGTCGGCGTTGACGCAGGGATCATGAAGCCCCGGACCTTCGACCTTCGCTACACCAGCGCAAATCTGTCGGTCGGCGACGGCGTTCGCTTGCGGCACAAGGTCGGCTACGATGTCGACGGCGTATTCGGGTACGACTTCGGCATGCTCCGCATCGAGGGTGAACTCGGCTACAAGCGCGCCTCGCTGAAAGATGCGTTTCTCGATCCGGCCGCGCTCTGGGGAGTCTCGACGCCCAATCTTCCGACGCGCGTCAATGCCACGGGCCGCGGCTCATTCTGGAGCGGAATGATCAATGCGCTCGTCGATCTCGGGCCAAGCGACGGGGTCAATGGATCGATCGGCGCCGGCGTCGGTGCGATCCGCGCGCGCTATCGTGCCGGCCTGGTGCCCAGCAGCGCGCCCTCAACTTCACCAGTTCCGATCGGGCGATCGCCTTCCAGGGGCTCGCCGAACTGCGTGCGCCGGTGTCCGCCAATTTCGATGTCGGGGTGAAATATCGGTATTTTCGAACCGCCAACCTGAACTTCGGCGACTTCTGCGTCACCACCTGCCCGGGCATCGCTCCATATCGGCTGCGCGGGCAGTTCCAGTCGCACAGCGTCTTGTTCAGCATGCGGTACAATTTGGGGATCGTTGCAGCGCCCCCACCGCCGCCACCGCCCCCCGCACCACCGCCGCCTCCGGCCACGCAAACTTGCCCCGACGGCTCGGTGATCGACGCCACGGCAGCCTGTCCAGCGCCGCCGCCGCCGCCGCCTCCACCGCCCCCCGCGCCGGAGCGCGGGCTTTAGAAAGCGCGCGACACGCCGAACTCGGTTCGGGTCCGGCGATAGTCGTAAAAAGCGACGGTACTGCGGTTGCGCTCGCGCGACACGCGCAGGAGTGGGGCGAAGCCGCGAAAAGCAAGCTGCCGGAACGTTGCCCCGAGCGAGAAGCGCGAGTACCTATCCTCTCGCCGTCCCGGCAGAAGCGCCAGGCGCTGGTCGGCCTTGAGCCTGCCGACTTCCGCGCCCAGCGTTAGCGTAATCCTCCCCAGGTCGCGCCAGCCGACGACACCCGCGCGCCAGCCCGTGGTCGAGTAAGCGGGCTCCTTGAGGCTTTGACGGTCACCGCCAAGGCTGAGGGCGAATCCCATCGTAGGGGTCAGCGCGTGCTCGATGCCAACCTGCGCGGAATAGCCGCGGCCGTCTTGGCGATGGCTCTGCCGGTTATCGATCAGGCTCGCCGCGCCGCTCAAGCGCAACATGGTCCGGCTGCCAGCCTGATGAGACAGGGTCGCGCCGATGCGGGCGGAGCGCAGGAACGGCCTTTGCCCGTACCAGCGCTGGGTAGCACCGAGCTCCATCTGCAGACGGTCACGCTTCCAGTTGAATTCCGGGCCGGCCGCAACGTCCGCCGCGATGTCGTTGAATCGCGCTTCCTTGTAGAGGTTGGCGATGCCGGTGGCCCGGATCAGCAGGCTGATGTCGTCGCTTACCGGCAAGCGGCGATAGGTTTGGGCGTTGATCGCGAGGCCCGTGCCTGAGCGCGCCTTGCCGTCATCAGCAATTTCAAAGTCGCCCAGGATCGTTCCCAGCCGGTCCGATCGCGTGGCGCGATTGATATTACTGTCCGGCGCCAAAGCGAGTTCGATGCTGGTGCCGGCAGGCCGCTGCGCGCGAAGCGCCTCCGAATAGCGATCGACGAGCCGCGTAACTTCGGGCGGCAGCGCGCCGGCGCGGATCGCGCGCACCTGGCGCCACGCCCCGTCCTTGTCACCCATCCGGTCGAGCACGCCCGCCAGCTCGAGCCGTACTCGGACGGCATCGGGGCGGCTGTCGACGACCTGCCGCAGCAGCATCGCCGCGCGCGTGAGATTCCCGCGCTTGCCCTCAATCAGCGCAAGCCTGAACCGGGCTTCCAGCCGGACTTCCTGCGAAGGGTCCTGAACCAGCGCTTCATAGGCCCGGACGGCGGTCGCTGTATCGCCCTTGGTCGCCGCTGACTCCGCGATGACGAAAAGTTGCGCCGCGCTGACGCGCACTATCGTTTGCTCGCTCGGAGCACCTTCAGCCGCGAGGGGCATCGGGCCTCCCGCGGCAAGCACGGCTCCAGCGAAAACGCTCATCCGCTTCATCGACACTAGGGGCGCTTGGCAATCCAGGCCCCGATCGCCGTGTGAACCTGACCCGTCGCCGGCTCGACGAACGGTACCGTCCATGCACCAATAGTCTCCTCGGCGTTGGGACCGGTGAAGCGGCCCAGAAAGTTCGCCGCCCCTGGCAGGTTGGTCTCGAATTTCCCCGAGTAGGTCGTCGCTCCGGCGCCGAAGACGGTGTCTCGAAATCGATAGGTCCCGACCGGCACCGGATTCATGCCGCCGTCGATCATCAGATCCATCAAGCCTGAGAGACTTGCCGCGCGAAAGTCGAAGACGAGCGACACCGTTCCGCCAGCCCCGTGGGAAAAAGTCCCACCGTAAAGATTATCGTATTCCAGCACGTCGGTCGTGCCGGAGATTTTCCCCGAGTACGTCGCCGAACCACTGACCGGGACCGCACCAGCGGGCGTCGGAACGCCGAAGGCGACCGCGCCATAACCACCTTCCAGGCTGAGGTTCAGGTTACCCCACGTGCCCAGTTCGGAATATTTGTAGCCCGAGTCACGTGCCTTCGAGATGACCAGGTAGCCATAATTCATCGGCACGCTGGCCGGCTGGAAGTAGTTGTTACCGGAGTCGGGATTGCCGATGCCTTTATAGTGCGTCAGGCGATCCCATTCGCGGCCAGGCATCTGGATTTCGTAATATCCGGCAGAAGAGTAGCGGATGCGCGGCAAATCGGCTTCGGAAAGTGAGATTGATTGGATCCGCGCGCTCGTGCTCCGGCTCAGATTGTCGCTGGTCGATGCCCCGACCGATACATATTCCCCGGGGACGGGTGCCGCGAATATGGTCACCGGCGGCGTAGAGGTTGGGGGCGACGGTGCTGGTGCTGGGGCTGGCGGCACTGTGGAGACGGTCGCAACAGTCCCGCCGCCACCGCCACAAGCGGCAAGGGCCACTGCAAGCCCAGTAAGTGCCGCCCCGCGTGTAAGTCGGAACATCTGCCCGGTCCCCGTTCCTTGCCCTTGGTCTTTGCGCGTAGAAACGTTGCGAACGATGTGCGATGATCATTGTCTGATGATCTTCTGATGATGTCCTGACGCGAACGGTGGGGCTGCTCTTCGGGTGTTGAAGTTGGTCGATTTGGCAGGTCGCGCGGATTTTCATGCCAGACCGTTGCGCGTCAGTCCCGGGCGCAGACTGGTCGAAGGTCCGGCAGGAAGCGCGCATCTCGAGCCCATCGTCATGAAGGTATTTCTGCTGCTGCTCGACGCCCGGGGCAGCGTGGTCACCCGGAACGACTTGTTCGATCAAGCGTGGGGTGGTTCCATCGTTGGTGATGACAGCCTCAATCGAGCCATTGCGCGCGTGCGGAAAATCGCGTCGGAAACGGCGCCAGGCTCCTTCGAGATCGAGACAATTCCGCGGACCGGGTACCGCGTCACAGGCGACATCGTCGACAATCTGATTGCGGAAAAGGCGTTACCGTCGGGCTCCACGCCCCGAATTTCCCGACGCAATGCCATGGTTGGGGCAGCCACCCTAGGCTTGGCCGGGGTGGCGGGGGTCGCGGTCTGGACCACGACCCGTCGCAGCCAAGGTCACTTCAGCGAGCTGATGCGAAAGGGGGATGACGCGCTTGCGTATAACCCCGGAGACGGCAAGGCTGCGAAGCTCTTCCAAGAGGCCGTTGACCTGCAACCGACAAGCGCCGCTGCCCAGGGGCGGCTCGCTTATGCACTGGCGGTAGGTCTCGGCGACCGCAACAATCTGTCGAGGAATGAGGAAGATCAGAGCGGCGCGGCGGCTGAGGCCGCCAAAGTCTCCTTGAGCCTCGATCCTACCGACCCTTCGGCAAAGCTTGCGCAAATTCTGCTTCAGCGCAGCACGCTGGATCTTCTGCAGACGGAGGATCGGCTGCGGCAGGTTCTGGCCGCATCTCCAAACAACATCTTCGCCATGCGGCACCTGTGGGACTTGCTGCAGTCGGTGGGGCGCAGCCACGAGGCGTTAGCAATTGTGCAGCGGGCCACGGCGATCGCGCCACTGTCGGCGGCATGCAATTTTCCATTGGCGCAGCTCCTTTGGATCAACAACCGCACCGCCGAAGCAGACCGGATCATAGACCGTGCGTTGGGGGTATGGCCTGAACACCGGGGCGTACGCTTTGCCCGCTTCACGATTTTCGCCTTTACCAACAGAGCGAAGGCCGCCTTCGCGATGCTGGAGACTAGGGACGTGAGTCCGCTGTATCCGCCGGCATCTGCCGCTCTTTGGCGCACGTCGCTGGAAGCCTTGGACGATCCGACGCCCGCGAAGATCGAAATTGCTCGCAGAGCCAACCTCGAGGCTGTCAGGAGAGCACCGCGCGATTTTGCGCGCCAAGCGCTGCTCTGTCTTCCAGCCCTTGGGCAGGTCGACGCCGCGTTCGAAACCGCCAAGCTCCTGTTTGCTTACAACATCAATGGCAAGAGCTCGCCCGACAAACGCAATGGAAGCAGCACGGCTTGGGCCTTTGTCCCATTTCTTTTCGTTCCCCCGACTGAGCCGCTCCGTGCGGATGTGCGTTTTGGAGCGCTTGCGGACGGGCTAGGCCTCACCGCTTACTGGATGAAGCGCGGCATTCGGCCAGACTATCCGATCGCAGGGCTCTAGAAGCGGGTCTCCACGCCGATGCCGACTTCTCGCGGCGCCTCGGCAACCGCGCTGTCATTGCCCGAGCGGTCGATCAGGACGAACTTGTCGAACAGATTTCGCGCGTAACCGAACACCGTCGCCTTGCCGACCGCATATTCCGCCCGCGCGTTGACCAGCGCGGCGCCGGGAACGCGAACCAGGTCCGAATTGACCTCGTCCCCGAAATAGGCCGATCGATAGCGAAGCTGCCCCGACACGCGCAGGCGCGGTGTCGCTTTCCAGTCCACGTCCACCGCACCGCTAATGTGCGGCGAGCGTGCAAACTCGTTCCCGCTGAACTCGGGATAATCGGAGCCCGCGTCGATCAACCGCGTGTGCAAGTATCCGCCCGACACGCTTGCCGACAGTTGCGGACTGACCCGCCACGACAGCTCCGCCTCCGCACCATAGCTTCGCGCTTTGGGCGCATTGAAAAGGTCGGCGAAACCAACCCGGCGTCCCAACGGCGTGCGGATCGCAATCGCTTTCAGCCGCTGCGCATTGTGCATGTCATAATAGAAAAAATTGGCGTTCGCGCTGATGCCCGCGCCCAGTCTCGCGCGGACAAACATCTCATAGTCCCACAATCGCTCGGCTTCGAACTCGTCTGGCCGCGCGATGTCGAACCGCAAGGTCGTTCCGCCAGGATTGTACGCGCGCTGCACCAGCACGCCGGCGCGAACGTCCGGCGTTAGATCATAGGCAATGGACGCCTTGGGCAGCCAAGCGCGGAAGGTGCGGTCATAGTTGAGCGGGATCGCGCCGAAGTTGGTCGCGAGCACGCCGTCGCGCTCTTGCCGGTCCTGCTGACGGCGAATACCCGCGGTGAGTGTCAGGCGCGGCATGACGCGGATGCTGGCTTCCCCGAACAGACCAAATGACTTCTGCCAATCACGGAAGCGTCCCATCGACCCGTCGAGCAGGGACAAGTCGATTGTCTGCTGCAGCCTGACATGCGTCCGGCTGATGCCCAGTACCGCCGAATTATCGCCGGAAACCCAGTTGACGACCGCTTCCGCCGACCAGTCGCGTCCCTTGTTCAGTGCCTCGCCGAAATGCGCCGGCGCCAGTCGCCGCGCGGCGCTGTGGCCGCCGGTGAGCGTGACACTTGCCCGCAAGGTTCGCGCGAGTTGTTGACTGATATTGGCCGTGACTGCGTCAACGTTGATGCGGAAGGTGCCATATTGGCCGGACACGTCACGACGCTCACGGAATGGGGACGTGAGGCCGAGCAATTGCGGCTTTTGCGACTGGTTGTGCGTGTAGGTGATCAGCAGTCGGGTGTCCGGCAGCGCTCGTGGCTGCACGAGCAGCTTGGCGCGGGCCACCCCATAAACATCATGGTTTGGATCGCCGCCCTCGATCCGGTCGGTGATCGTGCTGGTTGTCCGCGCGTAGCGGAAATCGCCAGCGGCCCGCAGGGCAATCTCGCTGGACAGCGGCACGTTTATTGCCGCCGACACTTGGCGCATCCGGAAATTGCCAAGACTCGCCCGTAGCGCGCCCTCCGGCTCAAAGCGCGGATCTTTCGTGTACACGAAGATTGCACCGGCAATGGAATTCTGGCCCTGCGTCGTCGCCTGCGGGCTCCTGAACACTTCGATTCGATCGAGGTCCCATGCTGGCACCGTGCTAAAGACGAATTCATTGTAGGTCGTTCGGCGACCGTCGACGATCACCGTCGTTCGCGGGCGGTTGCCACCCAGGAATGCCGGTAACGCCTGCAGCGCGCCAGTCGTGTCCTGCCCCCGGATGCTGGGACCCTCGCTTCCGCCACCAAGCTGAACGTTGGGAACTAGCTGGAGCATGTCGGTCACGCGATCGGCCGATGCTGCGGTAATGTCGCGCGTCGTGAGAACCGCGACGCTCGACGATGTTTCCTTCAGGCTACGGCGGGCCCGCTCACCGGTGATGACGATGGAGTCCGGGTCGGCGGGCATGGTCGCCGCCGCGCCCTGCGCGCCCGTCAAAATGATGAGGGCCAGTGCCTGCCCAGACACGATTTCCGCGCCTCCCCCCTAACCGTCATTGCTAACCGGCTTTTGCTTTCTGCCCTGCTTTGCGCAGGTTGTCAGCAGCGCTTCAGCGGACGCGACGCTTCAGTTTGGGATTGCGAATGCAATGATCGTACCCAACCCAGTCCACCCGCCCGCCACCGCGGGAGGCATTTCGGTTGCACAGGTGCACCAGGGCCTGTGGCGGCTTTTTCCGTGCCACGTAGGTGAGCGCGCTGGCCATGGCCGTTCGCTGACGGACGATGCACTCCGCCTGCCACTGACAGCCGACGCCGATGTTCAGTGCGACAGGATCATAGAGAATGGGACGGCGCGATGATGCGTCCGCCGACATCGCCGTCAGGAGTAGAACAGCCCCGAGCGTCCACCTCATCATTCGCTCAAACGACGAAAACGCTGTCCGGTGCCACACTTAGGTATTTGCCGCTAAGCCGACCCTTCACGCAAGCCACTCAACGCCCGCCGAATATTTCGTCCAATTGCTTGGCGAGATCGCGCAATGCCTTCGTGCCGTCACTCCATTCGGGCGGCAGCGGACTTTTGCTGGCCGGCAATCTTACCGGCTCCGGGCGATTGAACGCGATGGGAAGCGGCGGACCACGCGTTCCATCGACGGCCAGCGCGGAGGTCATGAAGCTGCGCCAGATGTCGGCCGGCACCGTGCCGCCACTGATCTTGCCCAGCGACTTGTTGTCGTCACGGCCGACCCATACCCCGACGACCAGGTTACCGGCGAACCCGATGAACACGGCGTCGCGGTTTTCCTGGGTAGTGCCGGTTTTGCCGAACGTGGGTACGGCAAGCGCCGCGCGCCTGCCCGTGCCGTTGTTGGCGGCGGCGTAAAGCAGGTCGAGCATCGGCGACCAGTCACGGTTCCGGCTGAGAGAACCATCGGAACGGAAAAAGGCTTTGAGGCCTTCGACAGGCTGCTCGTCGGGAAGGCCTTGGGGCACAATCGGATAGCGCCCGCTGGCGACCGCCGCATAAGCCGACGTCAGCTCGAGCAAACTCACGCCCGCCGTGCCCAGCGGCAAGCTCGGGCGGTCCGGCAGCGGCGTCGTAATCCCCAGATCCCTGGCAGCGCGAATGACGTTGTTGCGACCGACCGCTTCCGACAGACGGACCGTGGCGGCGTTGCTGGACCGGGCGAAGGCTTCGCGCAAAGTGATCTTCCCGCGATAGACACGATCGCTGTTGACCGGCGTCCAGCCGCCAATCGTGATCGGTGCGTCATCGATCAGGCTGTCCGGCGTCCAACCCGCGCGCATCGCTGCGAGGTAGACGAACAATTTGAAAGCGGACCCGGGTTGGCGCCTGGCTTGCGTGACCCGGTTGAACGGCGACGCCGCGTAATTCTTGCCACCAACCATGGCCACCACCCGGCCGTCCGGACGCATGGCGACCAGTGCGGCCTGCGCATCGCCGAGCGGCGCGCGGGTAATCGCCCGCACCGCCAGCCGCTGCAGGTCGCGATCGAGCGTCGTACGGACTTTCACCTCACCGAAATCGGATTCGAACGCCTGAGCCGCGGACGGCGCGACCCAGTCGGCGAAGTAAGTTCCCGCCGGCAACTTGGCTTCCTGCGCAACCGGCCGGGCCATTACCGTCGATTCGGCGCGCGGTGCGCTGATCGCGCCGGTATCGGCCATGGCACCGAGCACTAGGCGGCTCCGCTTCTGCGCTGCGGCAAGATGTTGCGTAGGCGCGAGCCGCGACGGCGCCTGGACCATCCCCGCAAGCATCGCCGACTGAGCGAGCGTCAGCCGCTCGGGGTCGCGGTTGAAATAATGATGGGAGGCGGCACGGAGGCCGTAGACGCCATCGCCGAAGTAAACGCTCGACAGGTAGCGGGACAGGATTTCCTGCTTGGTCAGCCATGCCTCAAGCCAGAAGGCGATGATCACCTCCTGCGCCTTGCGCTTGATGGTCCGGTCGCCGGAAAGGAAACTGGTTTTCGCCAATTGCTGCGTGATCGTGCTGCCGCCCTGGCGAACGCCGCCGCCGCGCAGATTGGTCACGAACGCCCGGCCGATGCCCCGGGGATCGATGCCCCAGTGGCGATAGAAACGCCGGTCCTCGATGGACACAAAGGCCGCGGGCGTGAGCGGGTTGAGCTTGGTCACATCGACCGGCGCTTCCTTGATCGCGCCGCGCAGCGCAATCGGATGCCCATCGTCGCTCACCATCAACATTGCGGGGTCCGCCAGCGGCTCCAGGGCGCGCGACAGCGGTGCGGTAATCACCAGCCAGATCAAGGTCACGACCATGATTACGGCCACAGTGTACAGCACGATCGGCCAGCGCCGGCGCTTCCTTGGCGCAACCTCCGGCTCGTCGCGGCCTGGCTCGGGTGAAAGTCCGAACGGGTCGGGCAATTCCTCCACCGGCACGCCGTTGCGAGTCCAGAACTCCTGATTATCGGCTAGCTTCATTTCCCTCGCCGGACTCGCACTAACTGCCTTACCTCAGTAATACAGCGCGAGCGATATATCCAGATGCTTGCTGAACCTCCCATTGCGATTAAAGCCGCTGCTATGCGGCGCGTCCCGATCCTGCTGCTTCTGCCAGCCATGATGCTGGGGGCGGCCGGCTGTCGTCAGCAGCCCGAGGGCACGATCAAGGCGATCGTCATCGGCGATGCGCAGCCCACGGTCGCGGATCCGGCACGCGGGCCGTTGTCACCACAGGACGCGGTGCTGGTGGGTAACGTGGCGCAAGGTCTCGTTCGCTTCGACGCCGCCGGAAATATCGTCGGCGGCCTCGCCGAGCGTTGGAACGTCAGCGACGATGGGCTCAGCTATATCTTTCGCCTGGCCAACATGCAGTGGGCCGACGGCCGCAAGATTACCGCCAAGGAAGTTGCCCGACTGCTCAAGCGTCAATTGGCGCCGGGCAGCCGCAACGATCTGAAAGATGCGCTTGGTGCCGTCGCCGACGTTGTTGCGATGACCGACCGCGTCATCGAAGTGCAGCTCGTCGCGCCACGCCCGAACTTCCTCTCTCTGTTGGCACAGCCCGAGCTCGCGATTCTTCGCGACAAGGAGGGCACCGGGCCGTTCACCGTCAAGGCGAGCGGCGCGGAGGGCCTGCAGCTTCAGCGGCTCCTGCCCGGCGACGCCGATGACGACGCGCCAGCCACCCGGGAACAGGTCTCGCTTTCCGCGGCTACGATCGGCCCGGCGATCGCGGCGTTTGCCAACAGTAGGGCCGACCTCGTGCTTGGCGGCACCTTCGCCGATCTCGCCATCGCGCAACGGGTCAAACTTCCGCGCAATGCTCTGCGTTTCGACCCGGCGTCCGGACTTTTCGGGCTCGTACCCATGCGATCGGGTGGCACGCTCGATAAACCTGAGGTGCGCCGTCTGCTGTCGCAAGTGCTGGATCGCGGCAATTTCATAGATCGGATGAACGTGCCCGGGCTCACCGCGCGCGCGACGCTGCTCGAGCCGGGGCTGAGCGACGTCCCCGCGCCGGTCGCGCCGGCGTGGTTCGGGGTGCCGCTCGGCAACCGATTGGCGGCACTGCGTGCCGACGCGGATCGCTTGCTAGGCCCGCAGAAACCGGTAATCCACGTCTCGCTACCCGAGAGCCCAGGCGGCGCGGAATTGCTGCGCGAGATTGCCCGCGACTGGGGGGCGCTCGGCATCCAGGTGAAATGGGCCGAAGAGGAAGGCGACGCGGATTTCGTGCTGGTCGATGAGGTGGCGCCCTCAACGTCCGCCGCCTGGTTCGTCCGCCGGTTTCGCTGCGCGACGGTTGCGGTATGCGATCCGCAAGCGGACGAATTGATGGATGCCGCCCGGCAGACCCCGGTGCCGGCGCAACGTTATGCCTTGCTGACCCAGGCCGCAGCCCGGATCGACGACGCGCAATTGTTCATTCCGATTACCGCCCCCGTTCGATGGTCATTGGTCTCCGCGCGAGTGCAGGGGTTCGCCGGGAACCGTTACGCCGCTCACACGCTCACCGACCTGCAACAGCCGCCGGGCAGAAATTGATGGTCGACAATACAGGTCCGCGCTTGCCGATCCCGCAATTGGGCACCGACCCGCAATCGGTGCGGCAGCGGGTGGAGGCGATGGAAAAGCTCCTTGAGCGGATGTTCGTTGTGCCAGGCATCAACAAACCCGTCGGTCTCGACGTCATTCTCGACCTTATTCCGGGGATCGGAGACGTGGCTGCGGCGGCGCTTGGTGCCTACATCGTGTGGGAAGCAAAGAATCTCGGTATGTCGAAGACCCAGATGACGCGGATGGCGGGCAACGTCGGTGTCGACTTCCTGCTGGGCCTCATTCCCTGGGTGGGCGCAATCCCGGACTTCTTCTTTAGGTCGAACACCCGCAACCTGAAGATCATCAAGCGCCACCTCGAAAAGCATCACGCCGGGACAGCGACCATCGATGCCCCGGTATCTCGCCGCTCCTAACGATGCGGGATCCATTCGTGCTCACCGTCTACAGTATCGGCAATCGGGCGGCCGTAGCGGTCGGTTGAGGGCCGGTAGCGGAACCGCTGCATGATCAACCGGCAGGTCAGCGCATCAAGCTCGGGCACACCGCTGGATTGGGTCACTCGGCATCGGCTGACCAGCCCATTCGCCTCGACCCTGAAGGACAGACCCACGGTCCCGCCGACGCCGGCGTCTCGCAGGTTCCTGGGGTAGTCCCGCGGGGTAATTTCGCCCGCAATCTGCTCGAGGTCGGTACCCCCGCCTCCACCTCCATAGCCGTCACCACCGGTGCCGCCGCCGGTCCCCGCACCCGCCGCGGGTCCGCTGCCCGTTCCGCCGCCGGAGGGCGCGGCGGTCGGCTTCACCGCCACTACGGGGGTTACGGACGGCGGCGCGTGCGCGGGTTTCGGCCCGGGCGATGCACCAGGTTTGGCCGGCGCCGTTTGCGGCGCAGCGGACTCCGGCCGCTTCGCGGGTTCAGGCTGCTCGATCGGCTGGGGTTCTGGCGGCGGCGGTTTGGCCAGCGTTATTTCCACCAGGCGTTGCACGCTGTCCACCGGATGACGAAAGTCGCCTTTCAACCCGGTCAGCAGCGCAAAAGCGATGGCACCTTGAACGACGACGACCGCGGCAAGCGCCTGAATGCGCTCCCGCGGCCGCGCCAGTTGCTTTCGCTCAGCGTAGGCGGGCACTTTGCCCGCACCTGCTTAGCGGTAATAGCAGCGCCGGTCCTTGGTCAGCGTACGGTCGACCGCACCACCTGCCACGACACCGCCTACCGCGCCGGCTGCCGCGCCGAGCAGGCCGCCGCCAAGCACCTTGCTACCAATCACCGCACCGGCAACGCCGCCGGCAACCTTACCGGTCGTCGCCGACGAGTGGCGGCAATATTTGCGCGCATAGCGGGTCTGACCCTTGTAGGTATGATGATGCGCATAATAGGTCGTGTGCGCCTGGGCCGGCGTAACCACTGGCACATTGCTCGTGCCAAGCACCGAGGCGGCAACCAAAATCTTCGTCAGTTTCGTCATCGTCATTCTCTCTTCTGTTCTGTTTTGCGTGACTAACGAGTGAAAGCTGAACCGAACTCCACTCGAAGCAATGGTATCGACAAGCCGTGCACCGCCGGAGACGTGCGCACGACGGTAACTAGCGCGGTTAACGGAGGGCCTGACGGACGGTTCCGTTGCGCGACCGGTCCGAAAAATAGCGGCTTGCGAACCCTACTGGGCGCCCGTCGATGTTGCCCTTGTTTGCGTACCGACAGACGAGATAGTCCGTGAGCGCTGTGGATGCGATGGCGCAGCCGACGCGGGTCGTCGCTGGCCATATCATCTGCGTGTAGTGTCCGACGTCCGCCCAATTCCCGGTGCGGCTTACGTTCGGGAACACGCCGGCATGGAACCAGCGCTTTTCCGACGACCAGCCCCCAATCATCGTCTCGATGCTGTAAATTCCGCGCGACCCCATCCAGAGATTTTCTCCGACACCGGGGCGGGCTCTGCGGTCTGAATGTGCGAAGCGCGAGGTTCGCGCCAATTGCTGAGCATAAGTCGCCGCCGCTGCGCCCAAGGCGCTATCCCAGATCAATGGCGAAACGCCGGCACGGGCGCGTTCCGCGTTGTGCGCAGCGATGATCCGTGCTGGAAATTGCGACGCGAATGATTGCGATTGGCCGGCAGCCGGTACCGCAGCGACTACCGCCGCGAAGACGATGCGAAAGAGCAAGGTACCTCCCCAGATTCCCCAGGCCGAAGCTAGGGGATCGGGATCAGCAAGCTAGCGGTCATCCAGTGGGGCGGCGAGACAAGGACTCAATTCGTCGTAAATCGGCGCAGGCGGGCCTATTAATCGATAGTTCTCAATCGCCGCTGATCGCCGGGTCGATTTCTTCCGGATGGTCGACGATCGGCAATAGAGGCTTGCCGACGTCGCCCTGCCCGACGGTTCGTCCGGCCATTTCGAGCATGCGTTCCAGCGGCACGCGCGCGCGGTTCATGACCTCCGCCGACAACTCGATCCGCGGCTCCAGGTCACGCAACGACACGTAGAGCTTCTCCAACGTGTTCAGCGCCATGTACGGGCACATGTTGCAGTTACAATTCCCATCGCCCCCGGGGACGCCGATGAACGTCTTGTGCGGCGCCGCCTTCTCCATCTGATGGATGATGTGCGGCTCCGTCGCGACGAGGATCGTGTCGGCCGGGGAGGTTAGCGCGAAATCGAGGATCGCCTTGGTCGACCCTACCAGGTCGGCGTGATCGACGATGTGCGGTGGACATTCGGGATGCGCCGCAACCGGCGCGCCCGGATGCTCGGCCTTGAGCTTCAGGAGCTCCGTCTCGCTGAAAGCCTGGTGAACGATGCAGATGCCTGGCCACAAAAGCATTTCGCGGCCCAAAGTGCGCGACAGATAGCCGCCGAGGTGCCGATCTGGGCCGAAGATGATCTTCTGATCTTTCGGGATCTGATCGAGGATGATGTGCGCGCTGCTGCTGGTGACGATAATGTCGCTCAGCGCCTTCACCGCCGCAGAACAGTTTATGTAGGTGAGCGCGATGTGATCGGGATGCGCTGTGCGGAAGGCTGCGAATTGGTCCGGCGGACAGCTGTCCTCCAGGCTACAGCCGGCGTCCATGTCGGGCAGGATCACCGTCTTCTCGGGCGACAATATCTTAGCCGTCTCGGCCATGAAGCGGACACCGCAGAAGGCGATGACGTCCGCGTCCGTCTCTGCCGCCTTGCGCGACAGATCGAGGCTGTCGCCGACGAAGTCCGCCAAATCCTGGATCTCGGGCTTCTGGTAATAATGGGCGAGGATGACTGCGTTGCGCTCTTTCTTAAGCCGCGCGATTTCGCCCAGCAGATCGAGCCCCCTCAGTGATGCAGGCTGGTCGTTCAAATCACCCTCCGAACCGTCATGCGCGAGATATGAAGCGCGAGGCCTTGCCGCAATGGCTCAGCGCTTACGCGCGGCCTCTTCCAGAACCTCGTTATAGCTGCGGCTCTGTTCGATGCGCTCACCGCCAAGCGGCACACCGTCCGTGGCGAAGCTCGCCTTCACCTTTGCATCCGCAAACCCGGCCGCCTGCAGCGGCATTGCGAAGCTGCGCTCGACAGCCTGGCGGGCAGCTTCGCGGGCAAGCCGCATGGGAACGCCACCGCTCGCCTGTTTGCGCAGATCGGCCACGGCCTTGGCCCGGTTGGCCTGGTCAAGTTGTTCGCTCGAATTCGTCAGCGTCGAAAGGACGCCGCCCTCGCCATATTCCTGCGCCGCGGTCAGATCGACATCCGGTCCCGCAATCTCGACTTCCGGCAAGCGGACGCTGAGCGTGCTGGTCTGCTTGTCCCAACGCACGTCGCCGGGCTGCAGCTTGGACAGGTCGACCTCGTAGCGCACGTCGCCCGGGAGAATTAGGGTTCGCTTCGACGAAAAGCCAAAGCGGCTGACGGTCGACGTTGTCACCGACACGTAGCGCGCGGCGAAGACATTGAGCCGATTCTGCGCGCGCATGGATTCCAGGCTGGCGGAGGCAATTGTCTGCGGGGTCGGCCCGCCCGTGACGCGATCGACTAGACGCATGCCGATAACGAGCACGATCGCCAGTGCAGCCAGCACCGCAATAAGCACACCGCCGAGGATCAGCGCGCGTCGCTGGCCATCGGCGGGCCGCGCAGTCGATGTGTTCAGCGGGTCGTCCATGCGTCTTGCTGCTGTTCAACGAGCCCGCGCCGCTCAAGGTCCCGGAGATGTGCAAGCACCGAACCGCCGGCCGCGATCGTCAGTCGTGGGTCAAGACCCGGGTAAGCGTTCGCGACAATGTCGGGGATTGTTCGCGCCTGCCCGCCGATCAGGCCCAGGATCTGCCGCTCGCGTTGCATCCGGTGGCCGACGAGGTGCCGGACATATTGCTGCGGTTTCGTCACCGCAGGCCCGTGCGCGGGATAGTAGATGCGATCCTCGCGCTGCCGCAGCTTCTCCAAGCTCGCCATATAGTCGGCCATGTCGCCGTCGGGCGGGACCACCACTGTCGTCGACCAGCCCATCACATGATCGCCGCTCAGCAAGGCGCCGCGATACGCGAAACAGAGATGGTTGGACGTATGCCCCGGGGTCGCGACAGCCGTCAGCCGTTCTCCGTCGATGTCCAGCCCCTCGGCATCGCCGAGGACGTCGTCGGGTGCATAATCGCCGTCGAACGAAGCATCCGCGCGCGGCCCGGCGGTCTCTAGCGCCAACGGCGCGCAACCGATGATCAGCGCTCCCGTCCGCTCGGCCAGCGGCCGCGAGGCGGGGCTATGGTCGCGATGCGTATGCGTGCACATGATCGCGGCGACCTTGCGGCCGCCAATTGCTTTGGTCAGCGCGTCGATGTGCTCGGGCAGATCGGGACCGGGATCGATGACCGCGATCTCATGGGTGCCGATCAGATAGGTTTGCGTCCCGTAGTAAGTGAACGCCGATGGATTGTGGGCAAGCACGCGGGCGATGCCGGGCTCCAGTTCCTCAAGCTTGGCGTAGGGCGCTTCCACGCTTCGCCTCTGCCACGCCGAGCCGCCGCGGGCTAGCAGCGCAGGTCGTATTCGCCGATCGGGCCCGCGACCGTTCCCGCAGGGGCCCCCGCGCCGAGCGCCTGGATTTCCACACGGCTCCGCACAACGCCGCTGCATACCGCTTTGGGCAAGCGGAGCTTTGCCGTCTGGCCCACGCGCAGCGCCGGCAGCTCAAGCTCCGCGCGCTGGTCGCCGTGCCGTGCAAAGCGCATCTCGACGCCACGCGGAAAGGCTTCGTCCGCGCGCAGCACCAGCACCGTATCCTTGTCGATCGTGTCGCAATCGGTTGGCCGGTCTTCATCCCCTGCCAAGGCGCAGCGAAGCGTCAGCCGAGGGGGGATGACGCCGAGCGCGCCACCGGGGCCGAGCAGGTTCGGCGGCGCCACCGCAGTTTCCGTTGGTAGCGGCGGCAAGGCGCCGAAGTCGCGCGACAAGGGCGCCGCGTCCGCCGCACGCGGCGCATTCGACTTCGCGATCTTCGAAATGTCCACGCCCCCAGGCAGGGACAGCGACGAGGATGTCAGCCGCGTGATTTCGGCATTCACCGCAGCGATGATCTGCTCCTTCGCGGCCAATGGCATCTGTGCGCTGAGCGAAGTCTTCTTCACCGCGTCCTGAAGCGTGTGGATCCAATCGGCATCGCTCTGCCCCTCGGTCCCGCACATCTTGACCTTGGACGAACGCGGCTTGCCGTCTGGTCCCTGAAGCTGAATGGTCGTTTCGAAACGATGGGCTTCGCAATTTTGCGCTGCGGGTGTTTTTTCGGTGGACTGCGTTGGCGGAGCTGCACTCATCAACGCTGACGCCGCACCGAGCAGCGCAATCATTCCCAGCGGTGTGCGGATCCCCCATCCCATCTGCCTACCGTCGCCCCCTGCCCGTGAACCGCCGTTGAACCGTCAGGCCGCCGCCACGACGGCGCCGGGCGTCGCGCTATGCTGCAGCCGCCGCCGTTCGAAGGCCGCCGGATAAACGCGGGTGAACAGGGCTTCCATGCTGCTGTCCCAGCTGAACTGGAGCGCATGCGCCCGAGCCGCTTCGCGCATGGTCTCGAGGTCGCCATTCCACACCTCGAGGATGTTCGCCGCCATCGCAGCACCGTCGGACACCGGGCCGAGTCGGCCGGTCGCTTCGGTAACCCGGTCCACCATTGCACCGGCAGCAACGCCGACGACGGGCAAACCGGAGGCCTGGGCTTCGATGATCGAAACGCCGAAGGTCTCGTCCGCCATGCCGGAAGCATAGATATCCGCACTCGCCAGCCACTTCGCCAGCTCGGCTCGGCCCTTCACATAGCCCGGCATCAGGATGCGGTCGTCGTTTAGTGCCGCGATCTCACTGCGCAGCGGACCTTCGCCGAGCAGCACCAGCTTGGCGCCCAGTTCGCGGGGCAAACGGCGGAATGCATCGACGACCACGTCGGGCTTCTTCTCGCCATCGAGCCTGCCGACGTAGATCAGCAGCGGCTGGCTGTCGCTCAGGCCCAGCTTGGCGCGCAGTTCCGGGCTGCGGCGATCGCGGCCGAACTCGCCAATCTCGACCCCGAGCGGCACCACGTCGATGCGCTTGATGCCCAACTGCCGCAGCTTCGCCGCCCCGCCATTCTCGCTGAGCGCGAACATATTGTCGAAGCGGCGATAGAGCAGGCCGCAATAAGCGTAGCAGATGCTGCGGCAGAGATTGGCGAGTGGCCGGCCGACGAACTTGGCGAACGGGCGTTCGACGTAGACCGTCGGAAAGTCGGTCATGTACGCCGCGATCAGCGCCGTGTCGGGATGCTTCCGGCGATGCGCGATGGCCGCCCAGGGCAGGTTGTAGGCATCCTGGCTCTCGATCAGATCGGGCTTGAAGCGTTCCAGCGCTTTCCGGACGGCCCCGTTGCGCAGCATGAAACGGTAATGTGGGCTTCCCGGGACGTGCGGTGACTTGATCGTCACGGTGATCGCGCGGTCCTCCTCGATGACCTCGTCGCGCTCGCCGGGGATGATCATCAAATGGCTGTGCGGCGTCTGCTCCAGGATATGGCGGCGCTTGTGGAGCAGGTAGGTGCGCACGCCGCCGCCGACGTCCGACCAGCTTTGGGTCAGGTCGCAGAACAGCTTCGGCCCGCCGCTGCGGACCGGTTCGGGGTCGTGACGGCTCACTGGCCTGTCCAACCGCACACGCACGGCAAAGTGCCAACAGCCGTACAATCCGGGCAAATCTGTCGGAAATTTTTACGCACGTGCTGTTCTGTCCTTGCTTCGCTCGGAAGAAAACGGCGGAAATCTGCCACTAATTCAATTTGGCACGCCGATTGCTACATATATCGCGTCCACTTGGTTCCACGCCATGAAGGGGCGGCACAGCGGTTCTCTGGTCCAGCTGTTCCGCCCCTTCTTCATTTCAGGCGTCAGAACTCATGCGGCTTCAAGCAGCTGCTGCAATTCGCCGCTCTCGAACATCTCCATCATGATGTCCGATCCGCCGACGAATTCACCCTTCACGTAGAGCTGAGGGATCGTCGGCCAATCCGAATATTCCTTGATGCCCTGACGGATCTCCGGATCCTGCAGGACGTCCACCGTCTCGTACTTGGCGCCGAGCCGGTCGAGGATGGCGATGGCGCGGCTTGAGAAGCCGCATTGCGGGAACAGCGCGGTCCCCTTCATGAACAGGACGATGTCGTCCTTGCCGACGATCTCGGCAATCCGTTCCCGGGCGTCACTCACGTTTCATTCTCCGTTCGGCACTGCTGTTTCGAGCTGCAGTGCATGAAGCTCGCCCCCGACCCGTCCGCCCAGCGCGGCATAGACCGCCTGATGCTGCTTGATGCGGGTCATTCCTGCAAAGCTGCGCGCAACGACGCGCGCCGCATAATGGTCGCCGTCGCCGGCAAGGTCGCGAATGGTGACGTCCGCATCGGGGATCGCGGTCTTGATCAGCCGCTCGATGTCGTCCGCCGCCATGGGCATCAGTTGGTAGCCTCGATGATCTGCCGCCGCGCCTCGATTTCTTTGTTACGCAGCGCCTCGCGGACCTTGTCCTCGTCGATTTCGACATTGGCTGCGGTCAGGTCTCCCAGCACCTTGCGGATAACGTCGTGATCGCCGGCTTCCTCGAAGTCGGAACGCACAACGTCCTTCGCATAAGATTCTGCCTCGACGTCCGACAGACCCATCTGCCGCGCTGCCCATTCGCCGAGCAGTCGGTTGCGGCGCGCGGTGATGCGAAACTGCATCTCCTCGTCGCGGGCGTATTTGGCTTCGAATGCGCGCTCGCGGTCGTCGAACTGGCTCATGCGTTCCCCTCGGATTGATTGGCCGCCGAGATAGGTGAGCGCGCGCCGCTAGGCAACGTTAGCGGCGGGTGAAGAAGGGCCGGACGGCAAGGAGGACGACGATGACGGCCGCCGTGTCGGCCAGCCAGTCGAGGATATCGCTGTCCCGGTGCAGCGCCGGAATCGCCTGCACCACCTCGATCAGGGCGCCGAACAGCGACAGCGAGACCAGCATGCGCACCAGCGTCACCCGCGGAAACGCGAAGCTGCCAAGCAGCGCAAGCGTTGCAAAGGCCGTGATATGCTGAATCTTGTCGTTCGGCTCACCGGGCACCGCCGGCGGGTGCGGCAAGACCGCCATCACGAAAGCAAAGACCGCCGCCGCCCAAAATGCGAGTTGCACGACGCGGCTGCCATGCCAGTCGGCAAGCTTCAAAGCGTAACCACCAACTTGCCAACGGCCTTGCGATCACGAAGCGCCTCGATCGCTTCGCCGGCACGCTCCAGCGTATAGGTCGCGCTGATCTTCGGCGCGATCTTGCCTTCGTTCCACCAGCGGAACAGCTGCGCGACATGCGCGGCATTGGCCTTGGGATCGCGCGCGGCGAAGGCGCCCCAGAACACGCCGCACACGTCGCAGCTTTTCAGCAGCGTCAGGTTGAGCGGCAGCTTGGCGATCCCGGCCGGGAAGCCAACTACAAGGAAGCGCCCTTCCCACGCGATGCTGCGCAGCGCCGCCTCCGTGTACGCACCGCCCACCGGGTCCAGAATCACATGTGCGCCGTCCGGCCCGACCGCATCCTTGAAAAGCTGCGACAGCGCCCTCGGGTCGGACGTATCGGTGGGATACACGACCGCCGTGTCGGCACCCGCCTCGCGCGCCGCCTGCGCCTTTTCCTCGGACGAAACCGCCGCGACCACGCGCGCACCGAGGGCCTTGCCGATCTCGATCGAAGCAATCCCGATCCCGCCCGCGGCGCCAAGCACCAGCAAGGTCTCTCCGGCTTGCAGCCGGCCGCGATCAACGAGCGCATGGATGACGGTCGCGTAGGTCAGCAGCAGCGCCGACCCTTCCTCGAACGAACGCTCGGCCGGCAAGCGGATCGCTTGCCCCGCGCGGATCACGATCTGCTCGGCCAATCCACCAAAGCCCGTCGCGGCGATGAGTCGGTCGCCGACCGCCCAGCCTTCGACGCCATCGCCGACGCCAATGACTTCGCCGGCAAACTCCCCGCCCGGGGCAAACGGCCGCGGTGGCTTCAGTTGATACTTGTCCTCGATGATCAGCACGTCCGGAAAGTTCATCGCGCAAGCACGGATGCGAACCAGCAACTCGCCCTTTTGCGGTGCTGGATCAGGAAGTTCGGTCAACTGCAGGGTCTCAGGACCGCCTGGTTGCACAGACAGAAGCGCGCGCATTATTCGGCCGCCTTTGGAAATACCGGTAACTTTCCGATGTCGGCAGGCTCATGCTGAATGATGACCTTGGCGCCGGTCTGCTTCGCCAGCGCCTCGAACTTGTCCATCGACTTCAACGTCTGCGCCTTGTCAGTGTTGAACGGCGGCACCCCGCGCTTCTCGCGTGCGGCGGTGCCGTGATACAGGTCACCGCTGAGCAGCACCGTCCCCGACTTCAGCTTGACCATCAGCGAGTGTGATCCCGGCGTATGTCCGGGCAGGTCGAGCATTACCACGCTGCCGTCGCCGAACACGTCCTTGTCGCCCGTCACAGCCTCGACCGGCTTTCCGCCCGTCAGCCACGGCGCCATTTGTTTTTGCGACATCTGCATGAAGCTGTCGTCCGACTTCGCCTTAAGCGCGTCGAGATCAGCTGCGCCGATCAGCAGCTTCGCGTTGGGGAAGATGTGCGCCTGGCCGGTGTGATCGGCGTGATAATGACTGATGCCGACGATGCTGACGCTTGCCGGATCCACGCCGCCAGCCTTGAGTTGATCGAGTAGGGACTGCTTCATCGACGCGGTCTGGCCCGGCTCGACATAGGGATGCCCGACCAGCGCGTCCGGCAAACCTGTGTCCCACACCATCGTCTGGTCACCGTGCCGGATCAGGTAGCAACTGTCGGTCAGCTTGTACGGCCCCGGCGGATAAACGTCCGCGCCGCCGGCGAACGACTTGTCCATGTCGTCGACGTGGATGCTGCCGCAATCGAGCCGAGCGAGGGTGACCTTCGCGGTTGGCGTCGCCTCGGTCGTCCGCGTTTCGGACGTCGACTGGTTTTTAGCCGGAGCGGTCGACACGCGACAGGCGCTCAGCGCGACCGTTGCCAGCAACATCCAGGTCACGCGCATGCTCATCTCCTGCCGCAAGGAACCTTATTCGTCGTACGCCGCCGTCGTCTTCTCGCGCACTTCCTCCGCCGTCACCCCCGGCGCCAGCTCGACTAATCGGAACGGGCTCATGTGGTTGGCGCGCTGGAACACCGCGAGGTCGGTGATGATCATGTCGACGACGTTCTTGCCAGTCAGCGGGAGCGTACAGGCAGGGATGAATTTCGGGCTGCCGTCTTTCGACACATGCTCCATGACGACGATGATCTTCTTGACGCCCGCGACGAGGTCCATCGCGCCGCCCATGCCCTTGATCATCTTGCCGGGCACCATCCAGTTGGCGAGGTCGCCGTGCTCGCTGACTTCCATGCCGCCGAGCACCGCAAGGTCGATATGCCCGCCGCGGATCATCGCGAAGCTCTGCGCGCTGTCGAAATAGGAGGTTTGGTCGAGCTCGCTGATCGTCTGCTTGCCGGCGTTGATGAGGTCCGGATCTTCCTCGCCAGCGTACGGAAACGGCCCGATGCCCAGCATCCCGTTTTCGCTTTGCAGGGTGACGGTCATGCCCTGCGGCACGTGGTTGGCTACCAGCGTCGGGATACCGATGCCGAGATTGACGTAGAACCCGTCCTGCAGCTCACGCGCCGCCCGCGCCGCCATCTGGTCGCGGGTCCAGCCCTTCGTCTCCACCTGCGTTGCCATCAGGCGGCCTCCCTTTCGCGCACGGTTCGGAACTCGATCTTCTTTTCATACGGCGCGCCGAGGATCAGCCGGTTCACATAAATCGACGGCAGATGGATGCAGTCGGGGTCGAGGCTGCTGACCGGGACAATCTCTTCTACCTCGGCGACGCAGACCTTGCCGCACGTCGCAGCCGGCAAATTGAAGTTGCGCGCGGTCTTGCGGAATATGAGGTTGCCGCTCTCGTCCGCCTTCCAGCCCTTGATGATGGCGAGGTCGGCGCGGATGCCGCGCTCGAGAATGTATTCCTCGCCATCAAATTCCTTGACCTCCTTGCCCTCGGCGACCTGCGTGCTGACGCCGGTTTTGGTATAGAAGCCGGGAATGCCCGCGCCGCCGGCGCGCATGCGCTCGGCGAGCGTGCCCTGCGGGCAAAATTCGACCTCAAGCTCACCAGCCAGAAACTGCCGCTCGAACTCCTTGTTCTCGCCAACGTAGGAGGAGATCATCTTCTTAACCTGCCGCGTGCGCAGCAGCTTGCCGAGGCCTTCATTGTCGATGCCGGCATTGTTGGAGGCGATGGTCAGGTCTTTCACCCCGCTCGCCTGGATCGCGTCGATCAGCCGTTCTGGAATACCGCACAGGCCGAACCCGCCCGCCGCAATCGTCATGCCGTCGGACAGGACGCCGGCGAGCGCCGCCTCGGCATTGGGATGAATTTTCTGCATCGTGCCTCCTGGACGCTCGGCTAGGCAAAGTTGAACCAACTTTCAACTTCACCGAGCGACTTGGTTGGAGCCATAGAAAGACCCCTGAGATGGTCAAGGCGCGGAGCGCTCGCTAGCAGGTTGCCATGGCCGACCATGCAACGCCGAACCTTCCCGCGCGCGACTTCGAGGCAACCTCGCGATTCTATGGCGCGCTCGGCTTCACCGAGAGCTGGCGCGACCTTAGTTGGATGATTCTGCGCCGCGGCGCACTGACGCTCGAGTTCTTCCCATACCCCGACCTCGACCCGGCAACGAGCTCGTTTGGTTCCTGCCTCCGGCTCGACGACATGCCCGCTTTCTATGCAATCTGTGTGGCTGCTGGCATTACAGAGCAGCCCAAGGGCAAGCCCCGCCTAAACCCTCCGCGGCGCGAACCCTCCGGGCTGGACATCGCCTACATGATCGACCCCGACGGCTCGCTGATCCGCCTGATTCAGAATCCCTGAGGCGAGCTCAGCCGAACGCCCACTGCCACATCGTTCGGCCAGGCAGGAAGGTGAACAGCCCGGCAATCAGGAGGGCGCTGACGTAAAGTCCGAGCACGACCTTGCGATGCGTCGCGAAATCGCGCCGCCGTGCCGCCAGATACGCCCGCGGGACCATCAGCAGGGTCAGCAACGTCAGCAGGTGGATCCAGCTGAAGTGACCTTGGTTGAGGTTCTTGATGAAGATTGTCGCCAGCGCCGACGTCAGCATCAGGCCGAGCCAGCTGCGGCCGAGCAGCCGGTGGCGCGGCCCGCCCTTCTTCACGAACAGGACGTACGCGCCAAGCGGAATGGCCGGGATGATCGTCGCCATATGGATGGCGAGCGCCGGCCGGTGCACCCACGGGGTCGGCGGCGCGAGGCCGGTCAGCCAGCGGAACAGGCCGAACAGGCATGTCGCAAGCAGCGCCGCCGCCAGTAGAAGCACGGCATTCCGCACCCACGGCCGATTGTCGATCGGCGGAGCGGCGCGGGTTGCCATCGTGCTAGCCCTTCAGTTTCGCCAGCACGCCCTGCAGCTGCATGGCGTTGGACATGTCGCCCTCGACCTTCAGCTTGCCCATCATGAAGGCGGTCATGCCGTCGAGCTGGCCCGCGGCGAGCTGCTGCCAATCATCCCAGCTGACGCGGATCGTGGTGTCGGCGTCGCCGTCTTCCTCGGTTACCTGATTACCGACGCCGTCGAGCATCGCCACGCCCTCGCTGCCGAAATCGATCTTCACGCGCTTGCCGGGCACCCACGCGCTGTTTTCCTGCATGCGCTGGACGAGTTCCTGCTTGGTCATCGCTTGCTTTCTCCTTTGTCAGTAGGCGTAGCGGGCCGTTGCGGGGGCATCAAGGCAGGCCTATCTGGCCCGCCATGGGATACGAAACCGAGCTTCAGAACTTCATCGACGGCGTTTGGATGGGCGGCGACGCCGGGCACACCGTGGTGAACCCGGTCGACGCGCAGCGGATCGCGGATGTGCCTTTCGCGACCAAGGCGGACCTCGAGCAGGCGCTGGCCGCCAGCGAGCGCGCCTGGCCCGAATGGCGCGCCACCGATGTCGAGAAGCGCGGCGCGA
Organism: Sphingomonas flavescens; assembly: GCF_030866745.1. NCBI lineage: Bacteria > Pseudomonadati > Pseudomonadota > Alphaproteobacteria > Sphingomonadales > Sphingomonadaceae > Sphingomonas > Sphingomonas flavescens. Next base: position 1,014,089 of record NZ_CP133016.1, read on the forward strand.
TCCTGCATAAGGCCGCCAAGCTTTTGCGCGAACGCGCCGACCACATCGGCCAAACGCTGACCCAGGAACAGGGCAAGCCGCTCGCTGAGGCCAAGGCCGAAGTGCTCGGCTCCGCGCAATTGTTCGACTGGTATGCTGAGGACGCGAAGCGCGACTATGGTCGCACCCTCGTCCGTCCGGCCGGCCAGGTCAGCCGGGTGATCCGGCAGCCGGTCGGACCGACCGCGACCTTCACGCCGTGGAATTTCCCGATCTACCTGCTCGCCAAAAAGGTCAGCGCCGCACTCGCCGCCGGCTGCACGGTGATCTCGCGCCCGCCCGAGGAAGCACCCGGCTGCACAACCGAGCTATTCCGCGCGCTCGCCGATGCCGGCGTACCAGCGGGCGTTGCCCAGCTCGTTCACGGCGAAGCTGACGTCATCAGCCGCACGCTCATCGCCAGCCCGGTCATCCGCAAGGTCAGCTTCACCGGCTCGACCGCGGTCGGCAAGCATCTGATGAAGCTGTGCGCCGACAGCATGACGCGCGTGACGATGGAGCTCGGCGGCCACGCGCCGGTGATGATCTTCGACGATTGCGATCTCGAAAAGACGCTCGACATGGTCGTGCCGCAGAAGTTCCGGAACGCGGGCCAGGTCTGCGTCTCTCCCACCCGTTTCTACGTCCAGCGCGGCATCTACGATGCCTTCGTGAAGGGCTTTGCGGAGCGCACCGCGAAAGTGAAAGTCGGCAACGGCCTCGACGCCGATACGCGGATGGGCCCACTTGCCAACAGCCGCAGACCGGAAGCGATCGACAAGCTGGTGCAAGACGCCAAGGCGAAGGGGGCGCGCGTGCTCACCGGGGGCGAGCGCGGCGAAAGCGGCTTCTTCTTCCAGCCGACCCTCCTCGCGGATGTCCCCAATGAAGCCGACATCATGAACAATGAGCCGTTCGGCCCCGTCGCCGTCAGCCGCGCCTTCGACACGTTCGACGAAGTGATCGAGCAAGCCAATCGCCTGCCCTATGGGCTCGCTGCGTTCGCCTTCACCGAAAACGGCCGCCGCGCGAACCTCATCGGCGAGCTCGTCGAAAGCGGCATGGTGGGGATCAACACCTTCGCGCTTTCGACTGCCGACGCGCCGTTCGGCGGCGTGAAGGACTCCGGCTTCGGTAGCGAAGGCGGCAAGGAAGGCCTCGAAAGCTATCAGGTCGTGAAGGCGATCCACCAAGCATGACCGCACGCACCGGCGCCAGAACGGGCGGACGCATCCTCGTCGATCAGCTTCGCATCAACGGCTGCGACCGCATCTTCACCGTGCCGGGTGAGAGCTTCCTCGCGGTCCTCGACGCGCTTCACGACACGCCGGAGATCGAGACGATCGTCTGCCGGCAGGAAGGGGGAGTCGCCTACATGGCCGATGCCGACGGCAAGATGACCGGCCGCCCAGGCGTCGCTTTCGTCACCCGCGGGCCCGGCGCGACTAATGCCAGCGCGGGCGTCCACGTCGCGTTGCAGGACTCGACCCCGATAATCCTGTTCATCGGCGATGTCGCGCGCGGCGACCGCGACCGCGAGGGCTTCCAGGAAATCGATTTTCCGGCCTTCTTTGGGCCGATCGCTAAATGGGCGGCGCGGATCGAGGACGCGCGGCGCATTCCTGAATATGTCGCCCGCGCGTACCGTGTTGCGACCGCCGGACGTCCGGGCCCGGTCGTGCTGGCGCTACCCGAGGATATGCTGCGCGATGAGGTCGACACACTGGATCGGCCAGCCGTCCCACCGGTTGCCGAAGCCCCCGATCCCGGCGCCGTGCAGGCCTTGTTTGAGCTACTCAAGGAAGCGACCAACCCAATAGCTATCGTCGGCGGTGCCGACTGGAGCCCCCGCGCGTCGCATCATTTCGGCAATTTCGCCTTCCGCTACGGCATCCCGGTCGCCGCGGCCTTTCGCCGTCAGGACGCGATCTGCAACAGCTGCGGTGTCTACGCGGGCCAGCTCGGCTACGGCCCCAACCCCAAGCTGCAGCAGCGCATTCGTGACGCCGACCTGATCATCGCCGTCGGCGCGCGCCTCGGGGAATCCACCACCGACGGCTACACCCTGATCACCCCCGACCACCCCGGCCAGACGCTGGTCCACGTTCACCCCGACCCCAACGAGCTCGGCCACGTCTATCATGCGGACCTGCCGATCTGCTCGGACATGGGCGAGTTCGCCGAGATGGTCGACGAGTGGATCGACCCCGACCTCGTTCGCTTCTCCGCGGGTGAGGAAGCCCATCGCGAATGGCTCGAATGGTCGGAGCCTGCGGCGCGCGACGGCGTGAAGCTCGACCTCGGCCCCTGCGTCGCCGCGATGCGCGAGCGGCTCCCCGACAATAGCATCATCTGTAACGGCGCCGGCAATTTCTCCGGCTGGTGGCACCGCTACTGGCGCTACGGAAAGATGCCGACCCAGCTGGCGCCGACCAGCGGCACCATGGGTTACGGCCTCCCCGCCGCCGTCGCCGCCGCGATCCGCTTCCGCGACCGGCCGGTCGTCTGCGTCGCCGGCGACGGCGACTTCCTGATGAACGGCCAAGAGCTGGCGACGGCCGCGCAATATGACGCCGACCTGCTCGTCATCCTCGTCGACAACGGCGCCTACGGCACCATCCGCATGCACCAGGAACGCGAATATCCCGAGCGGCTGTCGGCGACCGAACTGCGCAATCCCAATTTCGCGGTGCTGGCCCAAGCGTTTGGCGGATGGGCGGCCACCGTCGAGACCACGGACGCCTTCACACGCGCGCTCGACGAAGCGCTCGGCCGCAAAGGCATCCGCCTGTTACACTGCAAAACCGACGTCGAAGTGATCAGCAACCAGACGACGATCACCAAGCTGCGGGAAAAAGCGAAGGCCTGACAACGGAGGGACATCCGATGGTCGCAGTCGACGTGCGCTTCTCCGGCGCGATACCGGAAAACTACGAGCGCTACATGGTGCCGCTGCTGTTCCAGCCTTACGCCGACGAGCTGGCGAAACGCGCGGCCGCGCTGCAACCCAAGCGCATCCTCGAGACGGCAGCCGGCACCGGCGTGGTTACGCAAGCGCTGTCGTCCGCGCTGCCGAATGCTGAGATCACTGCCACCGATCTGAACCAGGCGATGCTCGATGTTGCCGCGAAACGCGCGCTGCCGAACGTCACCTTCCGCCAGGCGGATGCGCTCGAACTACCCTTTGCGGACGCCAGCTTCGACCTCGTCGTCTGCCAGTTCGGCGCGATGTTCTTTCCCGACAAGGTTGCGGGAGGCGCCGAGGCCCGCCGCGTCCTCCGCGACGGCGGCACCTACCTTCTCGCCATCTGGGACGCGATCGAGTGCAACCCGATGACCGACCTTACCCAGCAGATCATGGTCGAGACGTTCCCCGACAATCCGCCGATGTTCATGGCGCGCGGCCCGTTCGGCTATCACGATCCCGAGTGGATCGAGCGCGATCTTCGGGCAGCGGGCTTCGATGGTATCGAGATCGAGACGATTGTGTTCGAAAGCCGCAGCAACTCCGCCGAGGAAGCGGCGCGCGGCCTCTGTTACGGTTCGCCGATGCGCCTCGAACTTGAAGAATATGGCGCCGATGCACTCGACGAAGTGTTCGCCAAGCTCGTGAAAGCGGCACAGAAATTCGAAGGCCCGGACGGCTTCGACGCGCCGATGTCGGCGCACATCGTGACCGCGACTAAATAAGCCCCGCGAGCGGGCTGCTCGGGTCCGCGTAACGCCGCTTCTGCATGCGGCCCGCCTGATAGGCCATCCGCCCGCTCTCGACCGCCAGCTTCATTGCCCGTGCCATCAGGATGGGATCCTTGGCCTCCGCAATGGCGGTGTTCATCAGCACACCGTCGCAGCCCAGCTCCATCGCGACGCTTGCATCGCTCGCCGTGCCGACGCCGGCGTCGACCAGCACCGGCACGCTCGCGCCCTCGACGATTAGGCGGATCATGACCTTGTTTTGCAGGCCAAGTCCCGACCCGATCGGCGCGCCCAGCGGCATGATCGCCACCGCGCCCGCTTCTTCCAACTGCTTTGCCGCGATCGGATCGTCCGAACAATAGACCATCGGCGCGAAGCCTTCCTTCGCCAGCACCTCGGTCGCCTTCAGCGTTTCGCGCATGTCGGGATAGAGCGTCTTAGCCTCGCCCAGCACCTCCAGCTTCACGAGGTCCCAGCCCCCCGCCTCGCGCGCGAGCCGCAGTGTGCGGATCGCATCGTCCGCGGTGAAGCAACCCGCCGTGTTCGGCAGGTAGGTGATCTTCTTCGGGTCGATATAATCCATCAGCACCGGCTGGTTCGGATCGCTAATGTTCACCCGCCGCACGGCGACCGTGACGATCTCGGCGCCCGAAGCTTCCACAGCCGCCGCGTTCTGCGCGAAATCCTTATACTTGCCGGTGCCGACGATCAGCCGTGACGTGAAGGTCCGTCCCGCAACGCTCCAAGTATCCGACTGCACTGAATTCGCGACGTTCACTCAACCGCCTCCGACGAAATGGACGATCTCATACGCATCGCCCTCACTAACCTGGACCTCATCGAACGTCCCGCGCGGGACGATCTCGCGATTGCGCTCGACCGCCACCTTGCGCGGATCGAGCCCAAGCTCGCCGAGCATGCCGGCGATCGTCGTCCCCGCGCTAACGCGGCGCGGCTCGCCGTTCAGCTGGATGCCGATGCTTTCCTTGAGGTCCATGCGGAACCGCAATAGGAGCGGCGCTCCCCCTCGCCAAGTCGTGCGAAGGCTGGACGCAACACCGCTCGTCTGACAGAGCGCACCGCCGACAGGAATAACAGGAAGACCATGGCTCAAGCGAAAGATCCCGGCGCCGCTGGCGAGAAGAAAGGCGACATGCGCATCGATACGAAATTGGTGCGTGAGCTTGCCGAATTGCTGAGCGAGAATTCGCTGACCGAGATCGCCGTCGAGGACGGAGACCGCCGTATAACCGTGAAGCGCGAAGCGCCGGCCATGATCAGCGCCGCCGCTGCCGCGCCGATGTATACCGCGGCCGCCGCGCCCGCGCTGACCGCGCCGCCGATGCACGCCAAGGAAGACCTCGGCGCCCCCGCGGCACCGGCCGAGGATGCCGGCGGTAACGCCGTTAAATCCCCAATGGTGGGCACCGCTTTCCTTTCGCCCGAGCCCGGCGCCGCGCCGTTCGTCGAAGTCGGCAAAACCGTAAAGGCCGGCGACACATTGCTCATTGTCGAGGCGATGAAAGTCATGAACCCGATCACCGCGCCGGAAGCGGGCACGATCAAGAAGGTCATGATCAGCGACGGCCAGCCGGTCGAGTTCGATCAGCCGCTGGTGATCATCGGCTGATGACCATCCAGAAGCTGCTGATCGCCAATCGCGGCGAGATCGCGCTCCGCATCCACCGCGCCTGCCACGAAATGGGCATCAAGACCGTCGCGGTGCACTCCACCGCCGACGCGGATGCAATGCACGTGCGCCTGGCCGATGAGACCGTCTGCATCGGCCCGCCCGCGGCGACCGACAGCTACCTCAACATCCCGAACATCATCTCGGCGGCCGAAGTCGTCCATGCAGATGCGATCCACCCCGGTTACGGCTTCCTCTCCGAAAACGCGCAGTTCGCCGAAATCGTCGAGAGCCACGACATCATCTGGGTGGGTCCCAAGCCCGAGCACATCCGGACGATGGGCGACAAGATCGAGGCCAAGCGCACCGCGGCCAAGCTCGGCCTTCCGCTCGTCCCCGGCTCGGACGGCCCGATCACCAGCGTCGAGCAGGCCAAGCAACTCGCCGCCGAAATCGGCTACCCGGTCCTGATCAAGGCCGCCTCGGGCGGCGGCGGGCGCGGCATGAAGGTCGTGCCCGACGAGGACCAACTCGAAAGCCTGATGAGCCAGGCGGCGTCCGAAGCCCGCTCCGCGTTCGGCGACGACACCGTCTACATGGAAAAGTATCTGGCCGACCCGCGCCACATCGAATTCCAGGTGTTCGGCGATGGCAACGGCCACGCGATCCACCTCGGCGAGCGCGACTGCTCGCTTCAGCGCCGCCACCAGAAGGTGCTCGAGGAAGCGCCCTCACCCATCATCACGCCCGAACAGCGCTTCGCCATGGGCACCACTGTCGCCAATGCCATGTCGGCGATGGGCTATCGCGGCGCCGGCACCATCGAATTCCTCTACGAGGACGGCGAGTTCTACTTCATCGAAATGAACACGCGGCTTCAGGTCGAGCACCCGGTGACCGAGATGATCACCGGCATCGACCTCGTCCGCGAACAGATCCGCGTTGCCTGCGGCGAGGGCCTGTCGTGCACGCAGGAGCAGGTCAATCTCCACGGCCACGCCATCGAATGCCGCATCAATGCCGAAGATCCCGAGACCTTCGCGCCGTCACCGGGCCTGGTGAAGAACTACGTCGCGCCGGGCGGCATGCACGTCCGCGTCGATAGCGGCCTCTACACAGGCTATAAGGTCCCGCCTTATTACGACAGCATGATCGGCAAGCTGATCGTCTACGGCTCCAACCGCGACAGCTGCATCCGCCGCCTGCGCCGCGCGCTGGAAGAGTTTGTTGTTGAAGGAATGAAGACCACCATCCCGCTGCACCAGAAGCTGGTCCGCGACGAGGAATTTTTGGCCGGGAATTACACCATCAAATGGCTGGAGCAGTGGCTCGAGCGTAGCCACCAAGCCAGCTAGGAGCGGGGCGGCAAGAAAGCCGCCCCACCCGTCCTTAGCGATAACGCCATTCGTTTTGGTGCCGGTAGCGGTGGCGCCACCAGCGGTTGTTGTACCAGTACCCTCGGCCCGGATAGTAGCGGCCCACGACCCAACGCTGGCCGCGGTTCGGCACACAGCGGCCGTTTGGCGCACGATGGAAGCCGACGCCGCAACCCTGGCGGGCGACGGCTGGCGTCGAAGCGGTCAGCGCCGCTGCGGACACTACGCCAAGTGCGATTGCCAATTTCATGGACTTTCTCCTCTCTGAGGAAGCGCCAACTCCGCGTCGCAAAGGCGCGTTCCATGAACTTTAGTTAAGGGTACAATGCCTGGCAGCGTCGAACCAACGGACCGCCCGGCCGTTTGACGTGGGCGCTTCATCCGGTCGAAGGACGGCAGGTGGCCAGTTATCGGGGAACAGCAGATCGCGGGGAACGGGCCGGCGCTCTCGCCGCAGTTGCTGCGGTCCACGTCGCGCTAGCCTTTATCATCCTGACCGGGCTCAGCGTCCCGATCTTCCGACATGCGGCTGAACGAATCACGACGATCGTTATCGAGTCGGCGCCTCCAGCTGTCCAGCCACCGCCCAAACCCATCCCGAAGCGCGAGTCCGCGAAGCGGCCAGAAGGGGCAGCGTCCAAACGCGCCGATCCCACACCTGTTGTTGCACCGGAAGCGAAGCTGCCGGTGCCGACCCCCATACCTGCGGCCAAAGTTGCGGGCACGGGCGCGCAGTCCAATTCGGGCGCCGCGGCGTCAGGCACTGGCTCCGGTGCGGGGGGCCAGGGATTGGGCGCCGGCGGCGGCGGCGATACGAGCGGCTACACGCCCGCCCGGCGCATCTCGAAAATACCCGATAGCGAGTATCGCGCTCTCTCTCGCACCGGCATCCGGAGCGGCAGCGTAGGCGTAACGATCAAGGTCGACACCGATGGCACCGTCAGCAATTGCCGCGTCGCCCGTTCCAGCGGCGATCCATCGATCGACGGCCTTATGTGCCGCCTCACCCTGCAATATGTGCGGTTCGATCCCGCGCGCGACAATCTCGGGCGTCCCGTCGCTCAGGACATCACCTTCTTTCCGAACTGGTACCGGCCCTAGCGGCTCGCCGTTGCCGCGGCCCCAGTCGTTGCTGCCGTCCCGGTTGCGGCCAGCCGCGCCGCATCGCGTCCGTACACGTCATCGAAATAGGCGATTGACGAGTTCGGCTGACCGTCGGGCAAGGCGGTCAGATACGTGATGTACACTGGCACCGGCATCTGCAGCGGCACCCGCTCCTCCGTTCCTGCGCTTTCCCAGTCCAGGTCGCGTCCGAACAGCCAGCGGCCCAGCCGCGCCGCATCGCCGAGGCGCACGCAGCCGCCGCTATAAAGGCGCGACGCCTCGGTGAAGAGTTCGCGCTCCGGATTGTCGTGCAGGTAGATCCCCGCCTCGTTGGGGAACATGAACTTCATCCGCCCCATGGAATTATGCGGTCCCGGCAACTGGCGGATCCGTACCTCGACCTTGCCCGCCGCGACGGCTTTCCAGTCGATCGTCTTGGGATCGATGATCTGGGCGTTCTCGTCCCAATCCGACAACACCTGATAGCCGAGGTCGTCGAGGTATTTCGTGCCGCGCCTGACGGTGTTTGGTGCGATCCGCTCGGCCGCGAGGTCGGGCGGCACGAACCAATAAGGATTAAGGCTCGCGAAACGGATATAAGCGGTCATCAGCGGCGTCGGATATTTGGGCTTGCCGACCACCACGACCATCGAATCGACCGGCTTGCCGTCTTCGAACATGTACAGGCGTTGCTGGGCCGCATTGACGACGATGTACCGTTGCTTGCCCGCCGGCAGCGCGCGTGCTCGTTCGAGGTTCAGCGACAGCAACTGGCGCTGATGTTCGTCGGCATATTGATGGTTGGCGAGTGCCTGTCGCAACTGCGCATAATAGGGGTGCATCCAGCCCATGCTGCGGATGTATTCGCGCAGGGATGGTTGGGCTGAGGCGGTAAGCAGCGCGGCCAGCGGTGAGGGCGGCTTCGGACGCAATTGCGGATCGACGTAAATGATCCCGATGTTGGGATCGCGCATCAGGTCGCTGACATAGGCGACGAACGCCGCAGACATCTGCTGCTCGGCAGCGTCGACGTCTTTCTTCTTCGCCCGCGGATTGCGGGCGGCGGCCAGCGCCTGTTGCAGGGCCGGCACGTTGTATTTGTCGGGGTATAGGCCATCGAGACTGGCGGTGGACAGAAGGCTAAGCAGTTGCTGCGCGGCGTCCCCGGCCGTCGGCGCCAGCCAGAGTGGATAGCCGTTCCGCGCCTTGTAGAAGTCGGCGACGCCCTGGCCTTGAGTCTGCGCGACCGCCGGAAGCGGCGGCGCGGCCGCCGCAATCGTAGGAACCGCGACCGCGAACGCGGCGGCAGCCATCGTCAACTTTCGAAAAAAGTGCACCGGCGCGCGGCCGGTGCACTCGATACGCATATTCTTCACGCTTCTTCCAATCGGATGTCCCGTCACGGACCCGCCTTGACGGGACCCGTTTGTTAGCCGCGTTCGCCGCTGCGCGACGGAGCCGGGGCCGGCATCGGAGCCGGTGCCGGAGCCGCCGAAGCCGGTCCGCCTGCGTAATACTGGCCGTTGTAGACGTATCCGTCCACCCGCCCGTCGTTGTCCCGGTCGGCCCACACCGCGCCGGCAAGACCGCCTACCGCGGCGCCGATGACTGCGCCCTGAAGGACGCTGACGCCCGGGATGACCGCACCGGCAACCGCGCCAAGCGCCGCGCCGCCCAGAGCACCCGTGGCCGCGCTGCCCAGAACGCTGCGGGTCGACGGATCATAGCCCTGCGGGGTACCGGCATAATATTGGCCGTTGTAGGTATAGCCATCGACGTAACCGTCATTGTTCGTGTCCGACCAGACAGCACCGGCCAGGCCACCGATGGCCGCACCGACCGCTGCGCCTTCGATCACGCTGACGCCAGGAACCACGGCGCCGACAGCCGCGCCGCCGATACCGCCGATCGCGGCGTCCTGTGCAACGCGCGGATTTTGGGCGCACGCACCGAGCATGGCAGTGCCGCCAAGCGCCAGGGCTAGAAATGATTTACGCATCGCTCTTTCTCCCGTTCTGATGAGCTGCTTGAACATGCGCACGCCGCCGCTACCGCGAGCGACGGTACATGTTACAGATGCGGGAACGACGACTTCGGCTCATCGTTCCGCCGCCGCGACGACGAAGCGATTCAAAAACGCGGTGGCGGCATTTACCAAGCGTTTAACTGGCTGAATCCGTTCGGGAAGAATTAGAGCATGAAAGCGACGATTTTTCACAATCCCAAATGCGGAACTTCCCGCAAGACACTCGAAATCCTGCGCAACGAGGGATGCGATGTGTGGATTAAGGAATATCTGAAGACCCCGCCCACGCGCGAAGAACTGGTCGCATTGTACCGTCGGGCCGGGCTCACGCCGCGCGACGGACTCCGATCCAAGGAACCCTTGGCGGCCGAACTCGATCTCAACCGGCCCGACGTGACCGACGGCGAGATCCTCGACGCGATGGTGCAGCACCCGATCCTTATCGAGCGGCCTCTTGTCGAGACAAGCAACGGGGTCCGCCTGTGTCGCCCGCAGGACAAGGTCCGCGAGATCCTGTAGGCGCGCTGCATGAGCCGGCTCGACCCGCGCCTGCTGTTGCAGGGCTACGCCAGCGGCATTTTCCCGATGGCCGACAGCCGCGATGCCGAAGAACTGTTCTGGGTCGAACCGCGCAGTCGAGCCATCCTGCCGCTCGACGGCTTCCACCTGTCGCGCTCGTTGCGACGAACGATCCGCTCCGGGCGGTTCGAAGTCACCCGAGACCGCGCCTTTCCCGAAGTCATCACCGCCTGCGCCGATCGGGAGGAGACGTGGATCAATGCCGAGATCGAACGGGCTGTCCTCGCGCTCCATGCGTCCGGCCATGCGCACTCGATCGAGGTGTGGTCAGGTGCGGAACTCGTCGGCGGCCTTTATGGGGTAAATCTCGGTCGCGCCTTTTTCGGCGAGAGTATGTTCAGCCGTGCGACGGACGCCTCGAAGGTGGCGCTGGCCTGGCTGGTCGCGCGGCTCAAGGCAGGGAATTTCACCCTGCTCGATTGCCAATTCATGACCGAGCACCTGGCCTCGCTCGGCGCAGTGAACGTCAGCCGTGACGACTATGTGGCGTTATTGTCCGCCGCGCTTGGCGGCGTGGCCTCGGTCGAAGGTGGCGGCGGGGCGGCATCCGTCGCAGGCGCAGCGGCTCGGGCGGGCGACGAAGCAGACTTCTTTGCATTCGATGCGTTGCTGGAGCTTGCCGGGGAAGCGGGCGCGGACGGTCCGGCCGGATACGTCATCTCGCAACTCTTGGGCCACACGTCATAGACAGGGTGTTCGACGACGTTGAGCGACGGCGATTCCTTGTAGAGCCAGCCCGAGAACACGCGTTTCCACTGCTTGTCCGGTTGCTGCACGTCTAGCTGGACGAAGGCGCCGGTCAGCTTCTCCGCTTCCCACGGCGCCGTCGCCTCACAAGCGCGCAGCCGGACGATCGCATCTTTCCAGCGCATCGATTGGCCGGGCCGCAGGGCCACCGTCTGGGTAATGCCGTTGCGCTTGTTCAGGATGCCGAGCACGGCGACGCGCTGCGCCATCGGGGTGACGCCGCCCTGCCCGCTGGCCGTCGCCGGCGCCTGCCGTGCCTGAGGCAGCGGCGTTCCCTGCTGCTTGTCGCCCTTGCCGCAGGCGGCGAGGGCCAGCGCGGTCAGCGCGACGCCCGCGATCCGCACGTCTATTCGGGGATCCAGGGCTCGTAATCCCCGGTCGACGCGGGGCGCAGCTTGCCGGAGCCAAGCGCGCCGTCGGGCCGGAATGCCGCCATCGTGCCGGTCAAATTCGGAGTCGGCGCCTGCTGGAACTTGCGTACCGGCGGCAGCGCCTTCTCGGGCAGGTCGGCGATCGTGCCACGGAGCCACAGCTGCCAGGCGGGGGGCACGACGCTGCCGTCGTTGTTGCCCGCGTATATCACCCAGCGACGCGCAGGGTCTTTCTTGCTCTGATAATAAACGTTGCCCGCGTCATCGCGTCCGACTTCGTTTCCGAAGCGGCGCGTGAACAGCGATGTTCCCACCGTCGCGCCGTTCCACCAGGTGAAGATCTTCGCAAGAATGCCCATGGCCGCCGCCTCTGCCGGAAACCGCCCTCGCCTTCAAGCGAAGGATGTCAGCGCGACCAGCGAACCGTGTCGCCTTCCTTGATGCCCAGCTCCGCGGCGCGGCCGCTGCGGATCTCCAGCACTGCCGAGATCGGCTCGCCCGACGGCAGCGGCGTCAGGTCCATCGCCTCAGCCTTGGTGATCCGCCCGATCTTGCCGTCCGGACGGATGTAGATGATGTCGAGGGGCACCAGCGTGTTCTTCATCCAGAACGCTACTTCCTGTGCCGGCTCGTAGGGAAAGATCATGCCGCGATCGGGCGGCACATCGGTGCGGAACATTAGGCCCCGCTCCTGCTGCTCAGGGGTGGCGGCGACCTCCACCGTGAACTTGTGGACACCGGTTTTCGAATGAATGGTCAGCGGCACTTCGCGGAGCCCCGTTTGCGCGCCCGGCTGGGCAGCTTCGGTCGTATTTTGAGGCGCGTTCTGAGCCGGCGCCTGCGGACTGCAGGCCAGCAGACCCGCCAGGGCTACGGCGGCTAGGCCGGTACTTCTGAGTCGCGCAACTCGATCGCCGTCAGGCCCTTGTTGCTGGGCGCGATCCGCGCCTCCAACCACTGGCCAGGCTCCAGATCCGGCAGATGCGACGAGCGGACCGTCTCCATGTGCACGAAGACGTCCTCGCCCCCGACCTCGTCCGGACGCTTGACGAACCCATAGCCGCGCACGCGGTTGAACCATTTGACCTCCACCGGCTCGAACGCACCGGCATTTTCCGCAAGGGCCTTGCGATCCGCGCGCTCACCCGATGGCATGGACGAGCGCGACTGCTGCGGCAAGGCCGATGAGGTATCGATGGAAATGACTCGCTTGGCCTGCAGTCCGCGGTCGAGACGGACCGGCACGCACTCGATCAACGCCCCTTCGGGCACGCTGCGGCGCCCATGCTCGCGCAAGACACTGAAATGGAGGAGCACATCCCCCTCCACGTCGTCGCTCACGAGGAAGCCGAAGCCACGCGTCGCATCGAACCATTTCACCCGGCCGGTGATTGGTTCCAGCTCGTCCTGAATCGACTCTTCAGCGGGCTCCATCGCGGCCCGATCCCCTTCCTCGGCGACTTGCAAAGCGCTCAGTGCCATGACCCTTATTAACATGGGTGTGTGTGTCGGCAAACCGACTTTAATCGTCGGTAGACCGAACGAACTCACGTAATTGATCCTCATCAACGTCTGCGCCCGGCGGCATGCTGGCAATGACCCGCGCCAATCCGAAACCGTGGCCGCCACGAATCATGGCGGCGATCCACCTCTCGCGCTGCGGGCGGTCTGGCTCAGCGTCCGCGAAGGGCCCCATCCGGCGCCGTCGCGCCAGCCGCACCGCCGAGCGGACGACCTCCTCATCCGCATGTCGCCGGGCCTCGGCACCATCATCGTCGTCGACCCCGGCCAGCCTTAGCTTTTCCGTCAGCCGCCGCTTGCCATAGCCGCGCGCGGTCAGCGACCGCGACTGGCCCAGCGCATATGCTGCGTCGTCAACGTAGCCGAGCTCGGCGAAGCGCGCGGCAAGTGCAGGGACATCCGACGGCCGCTCGCCCGCCCACCCCCGCTCGCGGATCTTTCGGTTGAGGTAGGCGGCCAGCTTCGCCTGCGTCGTCGCATATTTGCCGACATAGCGCAGCGCGAGTTCCTGCAGACGCTGCTGATCGAGCGGCGGCGGCACGCGGCGGGGTCGCTGAGATCGCTCCACGCCCGATTTGTGCCACAGTCACCGGCCAAGGGAATAGCGGCTGCGGCTTTTGTGCGGCCCAACAGCCGATCGGGAATGAAGGGATGGAAGGCTTGCTCGAGCGAAACACCTCGATGTCGGAGCAACTCGCGCCGCCGGGCGCCACCGCGACGCGCGACACGCTGCCACGCCGCCTGGCCGATTTTCGGACTTTGGGCGAGGCGCTCGACTATGCCGCTACGGGCCAGCGCGGACTCAACTTCCACGACGCGCGCGGGACGTTGACGCGCAACTATCCCTATTCTGAACTGCGCACCGACGCGCTGGTCGCCGCGCGCCGTCTCATGGCGATCGGCATCAAGCCCGGCGACCGCGTGGCCCTGATTGCCGAGACCGGCGCGGAATTCGCCGCCGTTTTCTTCGGCGCCGTCTATGCCGGGGCCTGGCCGGTTCCCTTGCCGCTGCCGACCAGCTTTGGCGGCCGTGACGCCTATGTCGACCAGCTCGCCGTGCAGCTGAACAGCTCCGATCCGGCGCTCCTCCTCTATCCGCCCGAGCTTGCGGATTTCTGCCAGCAGGCGGCTGAGCGCTCGGGCGTTCAATCGCGCGACTGGGACTCGCTTCAAAGTCTTGAGCCCGCGACCGGCGACCTGCCGTCGGCCAATCCCGACGACATCGCCTATCTGCAATATTCCAGCGGTTCGACTCGCTTCCCGCACGGCGTCGCGGTCACGCATGAAGCGCTGCTCGACAATCTTCACGCGCATGGCGTCGGACTTCAGGTGACCGAAGACGATCGCGTCATCTCCTGGCTCCCCTGGTATCACGACATGGGCCTGGTCGGTTGCTTTCTCTCGCCGGTCGCGATGCAGATGTCGGTCGACTATCTGAAGACCGAGGATTTCGCGCGGCGCCCCCTCGCCTGGCTCGACATGATTACGCGCAACCCGGGTAACAGCGTCAGTTACTCGCCGACCTTCGGCTACGACATTTGCTCGCGCCGCATGAGTTCGCAGACCCGCGCCGAGGACCGCTTCGATCTGTCGCGCTGGCGGATCGCCGGCAATGGCGCGGACATGATCCGGCCCGAAGTGATGCAGGCGTTCGTCGACAGCTTCGACGCCGCCGGCTTCAAGGCCAGCGCCTTCTGCCCGAGCTATGGTCTCGCCGAGGCCACGCTCGCCGTGTCGCTGATGCCCCCGGGTGAAGGCATCCGCCTCGAATTGGTCGAGGAGAGCGAACTGTCCGGTGGTGCGCAGGAGACCGGCCGTCCCCGCCGCTACCGCGCCGTCGTTAACTGCGGCCGCGCGGTCGAGGGCATGGAGATCGAAATCCGTGGGCCGGACGGCGACCTGTTGCCCGACCGCGGCATCGGCAAGGTGTTCGTTCGCGGCAAATCCGTCATGCACAGCTATTTCCGCGATCCGGAATCGACCGACGCCTGCCTCAGCGCCGACGGTTGGCTCGATACCGGCGACATGGGGTACCTCTCGTCGGGCTACATCTTCATCGTCGGCCGCGCGAAGGACATGATCATCATCAACGGCCGCAATCACTGGCCGCAGGACATCGAATGGGCCGTCGAGCAGCTGCCCGGCTTCAAGTCCGGTGACATTGCCGCCTTTGCGATCACCGGTCCCTCCGGCGAGGAAACACCCGCGGTGCTCGTGCACTGCCGCATCTCGGACAATGACGAGCGTGGCCGCCTGCGCGACGAGATCCGCGAGCGCGTCCGGGCCATCACCGGCATCACGCCGGTGGTCGAGCTCGTCCCGCCGCGCACGCTGCCGCGTACTAGCTCCGGCAAGCTTTCACGCACCAAAGCGCGCAATCTCTACTTGTCCGGCGAGATCCAGCCCTACGATATCGCCGCCTAGCTCAACGTTCGCGCGCCGCGCAGTTCGCGTGAACGCAACGAGCGCGGCGCTAACTCGGCAGTTTCGGAGGCACGGTTTTCTTCAGCCGGCCGGAGATCTGGCACACCAGCCCGTCCGGCTGGAAGTCGAGATCGACGGTCCCATGCAATTCGGCGGCCAGGCCGCGCTTAATCAGCCGCGTTCCGAAACCCTCGGTCGTGGGCTGCGTGACTGCTGGCCCGCCAACCTCGCGCCATGTCAGGTCGAAACGGCCATTATCTTCCGTCCACGATAGATCGATGGTTCCGCCGTCGGTGCTAAGCGCGCCATATTTGGATGCGTTGGTCGCAAGCTCGTGGATCGCCAGCGCCAGCGTCACCGCCGTCTGCGGGGCGATCTTGAAGTCGGGGCCGTCCATCGCGCAACGGCGCTCGTGACAGAAGGGCCGCAGCGCCGCGGTGACGATCTGCTTCATCGACGCGGCCTCCCACCGCTGCTCGGTCAGCAGATTATGTGCAGCTGCCAATGCTGTCAGCCGCGATTCAAACGATTTGATCGCCTCCCCGGGCGACGCTTGGTCGCGGAACGTCTGGTGGGCCAGACTCTGCACGATCGCGAGGGTGTTCTTCACGCGGTGATTGAGTTCGCCGATCAGGATTTGCTGATGACGCTCGCCCTCCGCGCGCGCGGCGAACGACTGGCGCAGCGTATCGCCAACCTCATCGATTTCCCGGATCCCCGTCCGCCTGATCCCGTCACCACCGCCGCCCGGACGGGAAGCGTCGACCAGCGCGTGTACCGACCCGACGAGCTTGGCACCGATCAGCGCCGCCAGTGCAGCCCCTGCGAGCAGGATGAAGAGTGCGAGCAACGATCCCCGCCAGACGGCGAGCCGCGTCGCGTTGTTCACCTGCTCAATGGGAGACCCGACGATCACCGACCAGCCCGTCAACGGGGATCGATTGAAGGCGGACAGCATTGCCACGCCTTCCAGGCTCTTTGTCTGCAGCACCGCCGAATTGGACCGCGACAAGGCCGCCTTCAACGGGCCCGTCGCGGGGTGACCGACAAACTGGTCGGGCTTGATGTTACGCCAGATCACGCGACCCGACGTGTCGACCAGCGTCGCAATATTCCCGGTTGCGGTACTCTCGCGCGTGATGATGTGATCGAACGACCGCGGCCGGTAGAGCACCGAAATCGCGAATTCCGGCCTCGCCTCCGTTCCGAGCGGCACATCGACGCACACGATGTTCGGCTCGACCGCGCCGCGCGACAGGTCGCAGATGTGGATTTTGCCCCGGTCGAACGCCCGCCACATTTCCGCGGGCGGCGTTGAGCGGGGCAAGGGCGCGCCCGCGGGCAACAGCGTGTTCACATATTGCTGCCCGTTACGATCGTGAATGACGACCCAGGCGTCGCTGTCTCCCAGCGCGACGCGCGCCTGCCTGTCGAGCCGCGCCCAATTGTGCGTCGCCGCAGCATTGGACGCGCTGATCGCGCGCAGAACGCCGACGGCCCTGCCAATCTTGCCATCGACGGCGATGGACAGCGCCTTGGCGGTCTCCCGCGTCTGCGCCTCGGCGCGCTGCCGGTTAACGGCATTGGCCTGCGCCATGACCAGTCCGAACGCGGTTGTCGCGAGGATGAGGCAGATCGCGACCAGCGCGAACAGATAAACCCGAATCGAACGCACGCGAACTCCCCCGCCCAATCCCGCTATTTAGCAGGTCTCCCGCCGCGCACTATTGGGCCAAAGGGCAAGTCCCTGCGTACTTGTATTAAATCCCGATTTACAACAATCTATGTGATAGGAACGGGAGTGGAGACGAAGATCGTGCACCGGATGCAAGGCTGGGTCGGCCGCAAGGACCGGCAACCCGTTGCCGTCGACGCAACCGTGCATGAAGATGACGGAACCGCGACCGACGTCCGTCTGACCGACATTTCCGAAGAAGGCTGCCGGATCGAGGGTGATCGCGATTTCCGGATCGGACAACGCGTGCAGATCGCCATTCCTGACGTAGGTCGCGTCAGCGCGCAAATCCGCTGGGCGCTCATGGGCAGCGCCGGCGCGAAGTTCGTGGACGATAGCGGGGAAGACTGAACTCAACTCGGGCGCGAATTCATCGGCGTCATGACAATCTTTTCATGCGATCGTCACGCGATTCATCTTTCGCCGTCGTGATGACTGACGCAAAGCCAAACCATGCGCGCGCCAACGGTTACCGCGATAGTGCCGGTCCACAACCGGGCGGGCCGGGTCAGCCGGGCCGTCGCTAGCCTGGCCGCGCAAACGCTTGACGATATGGAGATCATCGTCGTCGACGACGGATCGACCGACAATTCGGCTGAAGCCGCGGAGCGTGCGGCACCCGGCCAGGTCCGTGTTCTCCGCCACAGCAGCAACCGTGGCATCCCGGCCGCGCGGAATACGGGCCTCGAGGCAGCGCAAGGCCGCTACGTCGCGTGGCTGGACAGTGACGACATTGCAAACCCCCGTCGGCTAGAACGTCAAGTCCGCTTTCTCGACCGTCGCGTCGACCTGGCCATGGTGGGTTCCGCCGCCCGCTGCATCGGACCGGACGGACGGCGGAAGCGCGGCGTGCGCATGCCGCTGCTCGATCATCGCGCCATCGCACCCGCGCTGCTGTTCCGGTCGCCTTTCCAGCAATCGACCGTCATGGGCCGCGCATCGATCCTGAAGCAGTTTCTTTACCGGGAAGAGTATTCGGTCTGCGAAGACCTCGACATGTTCATTCGCCTCAGCGTCCGGCACCGCGTCGGCAACATGCACGACGTCCTTGTCGACCGCACCATCCACCCCGGCCAGATCGGGCGGCGCGAAGGCGATCTCGTCCGCGACCGCAAGCGGAAGCTGCTGGCCTCCCAACTCGCCGATCTGCAACTAGCCTTCACGCCCGATGACCTGGATCGCCACGTCACGCTTGGCGCTCCGAAGAACGAGCCCCAATCTCGCGAGATGATGGATTGGGCGCAGCAATGGCTCGAAAGGCTGCGGCAGGCGAACAACAGGGTCGGCAGATACGATCCCAACGGACTTGCGCTTGCTTCGGCGATGACCTGGGTGACGCTGTGCCGCGCCGACATGCGGGGTCATCACCCAATTCGCGCCTTGCGGGAGCTGGTCGGTTCGTCGCTCACGCTCGGATTTCTCGGCTCCGCCGGCATAAGCTGGATTTCGGAAGCCCTGCCGACGTTGTTAGGAAGCCTCGGATGACGACCCGCGACACGCTCAGCAAGGTCCCTGCGGTCACGCTCGGATTCTGGATCGTCAAAATCCTCGCGACGACGCTCGGCGAGACCGGCGGCGACACTGTCACCATGACCTGGCTGGGCGAGACGACGGCCCACCCCGCCCCCTACGGCTATTTGATCGGCACCGGGATTTTCGGCCTGCTTCTGATTGCATTTGTCGTCGCTCAGGTCCGCGCGCGCGGCTTCAATCCCTGGCTCTACTGGGCGACCATCATCGCCTCGACGACCTGCGGGACCACCCTTGCCGACTTCGCCGATCGATCGCTCGGCATCGGCTATCCCGGCGGGTCGTTGCTGCTCCTCGCCTGTGTATTGCTGTCGCTATTCGTCTGGTGGCGGACAATCGGCACCGTCGACGTCAACACCGTCGCCACCCCGCGGGAGGAGATCTTCTACTGGATCACCATCACCTTCTCCCAGACGCTGGGCACCGCGCTTGCCGACTGGAGCGCCGATCCGCTCAGCGAAGGCGGCTGGGGACTTGGTTATTCGGGGGGTGCGCTCGTGTTCGGCACCGGACTCGCGATACTCGCGATCCTCTATTTCTCGACGAAGGTGTCGCGCGTTTTCCTCTTCTGGGCTGCCTTCATCCTGACCCGACCGCTCGGCGCGACCGTCGGCGACTGGCTCGACAAGCCGGTCGCCAAGGGCGGCCTCGAGCTCAGCCGCCCGATCGCGACAGCCGTACTCGCGGTTGCCATCGTCGCCCTGATATTGCTGCTCCCGCAGCGCGCAGGGCGGCACCCGTCGGCCGCTCCCGCATCCTGAGCCTTGCGCCGGGCGCGCTGCCTAGCTACCTGCGCCGGCGGCCTAGGGGTATAGCTCAGTTGGTAGAGCATCGGTCTCCAAAACCGAGGGTCGTGGGTTCGAGTCCCTCTGCCCCTGCCAAAGCTTGATCCGCGGAGCGCGGCGAAGCAGCGCGAAGAGACGGAGAAGGCCGGATGGCCTGCGCGAAGCGACAGGACCGACGTCACGGGATCGCTCCCGTGACGCAAGCCGCTGCCCTTACGCCAACTGCGGCATGACCCGTCGGCGTTGCGAGCGCCGCATCGTCATGCCGATCCCCGCAAAGCCGACCAGCATCATCGCCCAACTTGCCGGCTCCGGCACCGCGCGAAAATTGAGGGATATCAGAGTCGCTCCGGACCTCTGATCGACAGTGCCGGTACCAACAAAACTCCCTGTCGCGCCGGTATAGGCGCCAGTGCCTCCAGTGATCGTGTAATTGGAGACGAGATCGAACAAGGTCGGACGCCCGATTTGACCCGGGACTGGTGTCGCCAAGCCAACTTGCGTGCCTGCAAATGATCCGTCCGCGAGCACGATATTGAAGGTGCCGGTAATCGGCTGCCCCACCGCTTGGCAGACGTCGGAACTGTAGGTGAAGCCTCCCAGCGTCGGGGACGTGCCTGCGGTTGGCAAGACGTAGGTATGGAAGAACCCCGACGCGCAGACGGACGGATCGCCAACATTGCTGACGGCATTCATTACCGACCCACTGAATGCCACATCCGCCGCTTGCGCCGGCGCGGCCGCTCCGATCACCGCCAGCGGCAGCGCTGCCCTTTTCAAGCCTCGCATCATCATCGTAAACTCCCTGTTAACTAGCGGACGCTGCCGCCTACGGCCCGCCGGCCCGCCGTTCGATGATGATGTTGTGATGATGTTGTGATGCGCCCGGCCGAACCCTTCTTGCCGGGCAACCTTGAAGACTCACGTCGCCGCCGCTAAGTGAGCCTCAGCCCCGCCGGCCGTCAGGTCCGCGGGGCGGTTTTTTATCCGCAAGCGAGCAAGGGCAAACGTGGCGAAAGTCTCCCCCGGCGAATTCATCCGTCAGGTCCGTGTCGAGACCTCCAAGGTCCATTGGCCGACCCGCAAGGAAACCGTCGCGACCGGCATCATGGTGATCATCATGACCATGGTCCTCGCTTTTTTCTTCTTCGGCGTCGACGCCTTCTTCTCGACCGTCGTCAAATATCTGCTGAGCCTCCTCGGCTAGCCCTTACAGACAAGAGATCCGACACATGTCCCGCTGGTACATCATCCACGCTTATTCCGGCTTCGAGAACAAGGTCCGCGACGCGATCATGAGCGAAGCGAACCGCATGGGCCTGACGCCCTATGTCGAGCAGATCGAGGTCCCGACCGAGACGGTGACCGAGATCAAGCGCGGCAAGAAGGTGCAGACCGACCGCAAGTTCATGCCTGGTTACGTGCTCGCGAAGCTGGAGATGAACGACGAGGTCTACCACCTCGTCAAGAACACGCCCAAGGTCACCGGCTTCCTCGGCAACGGCGGCAAGCCGCAGGCCATCCCGGACGCGCAGGCCGCGCGCATGCTCGACACCAAGGAAGAAGCCGCCGCCCACGGCGCCAAGCCCAAGATCAACGTCGACTATGAGATCGGCGATGCGGTCAAGGTGCTCGACGGCCCATTCGCCAGCTTCAACGGCGTCGTCGAGGAACTCGACTTCGACCGCGGCCGCGTGAAGGTCAGCGTCAGCATCTTCGGCCGCGCCACGCCGGTGGAGCTTGAGTTCGAACAGGTCGAACGCGTCAAGTAGCGCCGAGCGCAGCGAAGCGATTGCGCAGCGATCGTCAGCTGCGTCGAAGAGACGCTACTGACCGGCCGGCGGGGCGTGAGGCCAAGCCGAGCAAGCCCGTCCGACGAGGTCACGGGATTCTCTCCCGTGACCCTTCTTCATAAAGCTATTTCGACGTCCGCGGATCGTCCTTCGGATCGACATAGGTAATCGCGAAGGGCCCCATGCCATCGACCTGGACCTCCAGCGGATCGGCGGTGAACACATAATGGTTCATCCCCGCCATCATCGTCACGTGATAGCCCTTGGTCAGGCTGCCGACGTTCGCCTTATCCAGCTTGTCGCCCATGCCATATGACAGCGTTCCCGCCGTCACCACGCGCACGGTCTCGTCGCCCGGATGCTTGTGCGGCGGCACGGTGTAACCCGCCGGCATCTTGATCCGCACGGTGAACGGCGCCGCCTTGCTCGGGTCTCCTTTCACCACGGCGATCTGGCCCCCGGCGGGAAGCCCCACGCCGGTCGCGTCCATCCACTTCATTCCCTTGGATTGGGCCGGTGCGCCGGTGACGAAAGCGGCAGCAGCGGCAAGCAACAGAAAGCGGTGCATAAGTACCCCCAAATGCAAACCTTCCCGCCGCGCCGCATAGCAGGAAACAGCCGCGCATTCTCGTGACAAATGCGCCGGCCCCTGGCTCAGGCCGCAAGCGTCTCCAGCTGCTCGTTCGCCTCGATCCACCGCGCCTCCGCCGCCTCCAGCTTCGCCGCGATCTCCGCGCGCCGCCGGCTGAGCTCGCTCATCGGCAGCTTGCCCAGCTCCGCCGGCGCTGACGCCGGGTCGAACATCGCCCGCTCGATCGCCGACTGCTGCGCCGTCAGCCGCGCGCTCTCCGCCTCCGCATCGGCCGCCGCCTTCTTCAGCTGGCGCTCCTCTTCTCGCGCCTTCGCCGCCTTGCGGTCAAGCTTCGGCGCCTTCGCCTTCGCCTCTACCGCCGGCTGGTTCCGGCCCAGCACCAGGTCGATATAATCGTCGACGCTGCCCGCATATTCAGTCGCGCCGCCGTCCTCGACCAGCACCAGCCTGTCGGCGGTCAGCTCGATCATGTGCCGGTCGTGGCTGACGATGATCACCGCCCCGTCATAGCCGTTCAGCGCCTGCACCAGCGCCTCGCGGCTATCGACGTCGAGGTGGTTGGTCGGCTCGTCGAGGATCAGCAGGTGCGGCGCATCCCGCGTGATCAACGCCAGCGCCAGCCGGGCCCGCTCCCCGCCCGACAGCTTGCCCACCAGAGTCGTTGCCTTGTCGCCCGAAAAGCCGAACCGCCCGAGCTGCGCCCGCACCGAGCCCGGCGTCGCGCCGCTCATCGCCCGCGTCATATGCTGCAGCGGCGTAGCGTCGCCGTGCAGCTCCTCGACCTGGTACTGCGTGAAGTAACCGACCCGCATCTTGCCCGACGCGGTCACGCTGCCCTCCATCGGCTTCAGCTGCGCCGCCAGCAGCCGCGCCAGCGTCGTCTTGCCGTTGCCGTTCCGCCCCAGCAGCGCCAGCCGGTCGTCCGGGTCGATGCGCAGGTTCAGCCGCCGCAGCACCGGCGTCTCCGAATAGCCGACCGCCGCCATGTCCAGCGTGATCAGCGGTGGCTTCAGCTCCGTCGGGCTGGGGAAATCGAACGACAGGCTCGGATCGTCGGCCATCGCCGCGATCGGCTGCATCTTCGCCAGCATCTTGGCCCGCGACTGCGCCTGCTTGGCCGTCGATGCCCGCGCGCTGTTGCGGGCGATATAGTCCTGCAGCCGCGCCCGCTGCGCATCCTGCGACGCCTGCGCCGCGGCCAGCTGCGCCGCGCGCTCGGCCCGCTGCCGCTCGAAGCTGTCGTAGCCGCCCGCGTAGAGCGTGATCTGTCCCCGCTCGAGGTGCAGGATATTGTCGACGACATTGTTGAGCAGGTCGCGCTCGTGGCTGATCACCACCAGCGTCCCCGGATAGCTCTTCAGGAAATCCTCGAGCCACATCGTCGCTTCCAGGTCGAGGTGGTTCGACGGCTCGTCGAGCAGCAGCAGATCGGGCGCGGAGAACAGCAGCGCGGCCAGCGCCACGCGCATCTTCCACCCGCCCGAATAGCTGTCGAGCGGCCGCTCCTGCATCTCCTCGTCGAAGCCCAGCCCCAGCAGGATCCGCGCCGCCCGCGCCGGCGCCGTGTAAGCGTCGATCGCCAGCAGCCGTTCGTACACGTCGCTCAGCCGGTCCGGATCGGTGCAGGTCTCGCTCTCGACCATCAGCCGCGCCCGCTCAGCATCGGCGGCCAGCACCGTCTCGAACGGGCTCGCAGACCCCGCCGGCGCTTCCTGCGCGATATAGCCCAGCCGCGTCCGCCGAGGCAGCTCGATCGCCCCCTCGTCGGGCTCGATCTGCCCGATGATCGCCTTCATCAACGTCGACTTCCCCGCGCCGTTGCGCCCGATCAGCCCCACGCGAGCCCCCGGCGGAATCGACGCGCTCGCGCGCTGCAAAATCGGCCGCCCGCCCAGGCGGACCGTAATCCCGTTGATTGTCAGCATGGCCGCGCCCTAGCAGCGAAAGGTGGCAAGCTGAAGGCGGCGATTAGGCCGCTCGCACCACCCCACCGTCATCCCCGCGAAGGCGGGGCTCCAGCCCCTAAGCGAAATTCCCCTAAGCGGTCTTTCGACGCAAACGGTATGGCCTGACCAAAACCGACGCGGGCAGCCCGAGCCCCCCGTGCAATTTGCGGATCATAGGTAGGCTGAGCGCGCGCTTCTTCGAGAGTACTTCGGACACGCGCCCGCGCGCGCCAATGAATTTCCCGACGTCGGCGCGATCGAGTCGGCGCTGTTCCATGACGAACTCGATCAATGCTACCGGATCAGGGGCATCGATGCCGTGATGCTCCGCCTCATAAGCTTCGATCAGGGTAGACAAAACGTCGAGCCGGTCGCCCTCGGCCGTTCCGGCGCGCGCCATCATCAGCCCGTCGACCTCATCGATCGCAGCCTGGTAATCCGCTTCTGTCCGTGTTGGCCGGACTGTGACTGGCTCAGACACTTTCGATATCCAGTTCGTCATATTCCTTGTGGGTGCCGACGAAGCGTACATACACCACGCGGAAATCATAATTGATGTAGGCAACAAGCCGATACTTGTTGCCCGCGATATTGAACACGACCCGTTCGCCGACCGGACTGGCGGAACGGAATTGATCACTGCATCTAACAGTAGCTTCAAGTAGTGCGACGCAGTGGGATCGCAGTGCAGGTACAAACTCCCTGTCGGCTTCAGCACGCGATGCAACTCGATAAGCCGGATCGCCATCATCGCAAGATAGGCCATCATGTCGTTCTCGCCGAGGAAGCCGCGCATCGCGCGCAGCAGCTCGGCGGCCGCCGTATTGCCGCTGCGGATCACTTGGTCGAAAGCCTCCTCGGCATGGTCGTTCCAGTGCCAAGTATCCTCAAAGGCCTCGATCTGCGCATCGGCGCCGTCGCCAGTCTTCGACTTGAACAAGATGTTGTAATTGGCGTTCGAATTGAACGGCGGATCGAGGTAGATCAGGTCGACGCTCTCGCTCGCGATATGCTCGCGCAGCACATCGAGATTGTCGCCGTAAAACAGCTTGTTGGTCACGCACCCTCCGCCCCGAGCAGCAGCAGCGTAGGCTTCGCCGCACGCCGGCCGGCCTTCGATGTCTCTTCGCGCCGGCTCCCGTTTGCTTCGCAAAGCGCTCACCTGCGCTCGGCATCTCAGGGCTGTCCTACACCCCGCCCGTCATGCGATGATCGCCCTCGGCGGCATCTGCCTGCCCGGCTCTTTGCCATCGTTTGCTTCTGGTCAAACCTTCCGCCGCCCGCGGCCACGGCCGCTTAAGTTCACGCAAAAGGTGCTGCGCGGCGTGAACTTAGTGACTTTACGCCTGTTCCACGCCCGCGTTCAGAGGGCGTTTGCAGCGGCGTTTCACGCGCCTGCGCCGCTGTTTAGCATCGATTGAGCGTCAATTGGCGCAGATTGCACTTTAATTAAGCCCGATTAGGCGCACGTTGGTGCCCTTCACTTCTCGCCGGACATCCGCTAAGGGCCCGCGCTTCCAAGTCATTGGAAACCATTGCGGGAGGGCGCTTCGGCGTTCGCTAGCACCGCTAAACTGCAATCTCGCTTGAAATACCACTTCGAGCGAAACTGAGAGTGAGACATGGCAAAGAAAATTACCGGCTACATCAAGCTGCAGGTCCCGGCTGGCGCCGCGACCCCGGCTCCGCCGATCGGCCCGGCCCTGGGTCAGCGCGGCGTCAACATCATGGAATTCACCAAGGCGTTCAACGCCGCCACGCAGGAGCTGGAGCGCGGGTCGCCGATCCCGACGGTCATCACCGTCTACGCCGACCGGTCGTTCTCCTTCACCACCAAGACGCCGCCGGCGTCGTTCCTGCTGAAGAAGGCCGCGAACCTGAAGTCGGGCTCGAAGGAGCCGGGCAAGGTCTCCGCGGGGACCATCAAGCGTTCGGCGCTCGCACAGATCGCCGAGACCAAGATGAAGGATCTCAACGCCAACGATATCGAGGCGGCGACCAAGATCATCGAAGGCTCCGCCCGCGCGATGGGCCTCCAGGTTGTGGAGGGCTAACGACATGGCAAAGCTGACCAAGAAGCAGAAGGCTTTCACCGCGGTCGACCGCGAGAAGCTGTACGGCGTCGATGAAGCGATCGCGCTGGTGAAGACCAACGCCACCGCCAAGTTCGACGAGACCGTCGAAGTCGCGCTGAACCTCGGCGTCGATCCGCGCCACGCCGACCAGATGGTCCGCGGCGTCGTCAACCTGCCCAAGGGCACCGGCAAGTCGGTGCGCGTGGCGGTGTTCGCCAAGGGCGCCAAGGCTGAGGAAGCCACGGCCGCCGGTGCGGACGTCGTCGGCGCCGAAGACCTGATGGAAACCATCCAGGGCGGCACGATCGACTTCGACCGCGTCATCGCGACCCCGGACATGATGGGCGTCGTCGGCCGCCTCGGTAAGGTGCTGGGTCCCAAGGGCCTGATGCCGAACCCGAAGCTCGGCACCGTCACCATGGACGTCGCCAAGGCCGTCAACGACGCCAAGTCGGGCCAGGTCGAGTTCCGTGTCGAGAAGGCGGGCATCGTCCACGCCGGCATCGGCAAGGCGAGCTTCTCCGAGGGCGACCTCAAGGAGAATTTCACCGCGCTGGTCGACGCGATCATCCGCAACAAGCCGTCGGGCGCCAAGGGCAAGTTCGTCCAGAAGCTGTCGATGTCCTCGTCGATGGGCCCGGGCGTGAAGGTTGACCTCACCGAGGTTGCCGGCGCCTAACGAAGGTTAACTTACGTCTCTTTCCTTGGGGCGCGGTGGGCGCTAGCGGTTCCACCGCGTCCTCAAGGAAGAGTCCATGAAGTCTTCAGTACTGCTGCTTGCCACTGCCGCGCTGGCCCTCGTTGCCCCGGCCACCCTCCCCGCCCAGACTGCCGCC
Source organism: Sphingomonas flavescens (assembly GCF_030866745.1). NCBI lineage: Bacteria > Pseudomonadati > Pseudomonadota > Alphaproteobacteria > Sphingomonadales > Sphingomonadaceae > Sphingomonas > Sphingomonas flavescens. The sequence goes on from NZ_CP133016.1 coordinate 1,040,873, forward strand.
CGCGTCGACACCGTCGATGCCAGCCTGCCGACCCAGCTGCCGCGCACCGCGATCCCGCATCACTACGCGCTGAATGTCACGCCGCACGCCGAGCGGCTCACCTTCGACGGCACCGCCGCCATCGACCTCGAGATCATCAAGCCGACCCGCGAGCTGACCCTCAACGCCGCGGACCTGACCTTCTCCTCGGCCCGCCTCGTGCCGGCGAGCGGAGCGCCCCTGACCGGCACTTCCGCCGTCAACGCAGACTCGGAGACCGCGACCTTCACCTTCCCGAAGGTGCTGCCGGTCGGAACGTATCGCCTTGAGCTCACCTACGCCGGCAAGATCAACACCCAGGCCAACGGCCTCTTCGCGCTCGACTACAAGAACAGGGAGGGCAAGGACGCCCGCGCCATCTACACCCAGTTCGAAGCGGCCGACGCCCGGCGCTTCATGCCGAGCTGGGACGAGCCCGACTACAAGGCCACCTTCGACCTCACCGTTCGCGTCCCCGCGGCGCAGATGGCGGTCAGCAACATGCCCGCCGCGTCCAGCCGCAACATCGCGGGCGGCCTGAAGGAAGTCCGTTTCCAGACGACGCCGACCATGTCGTCCTACTTGCTGTTCCTCGGCGCCGGCGATCTCGACCGCGTCACCAAGCAGGCGGCGGGTCGCGAGGTTGGTATCGTCACCACCCGCGGCAACGGCGACAAGGCCGGCTGGGCGCTCGACGCCGAGGCGCAGATCCTGCCCTTCTACAACGACTATTTCGGCACGCCCTACCCGCTGCCCAAGCTCGATAACGTCGCGGGTCCCGGCCAGTCGCAATTCTTCGGCGCGATGGAAAATTGGGGCGCGATCTTCACCTTCGAGTCCGTCCTGCTCGACGATCCGGCAATTACTTCCGAGGCCCAGCGCCACGGCATCTTCTCGACCGAAGCGCACGAGATGGCGCACCAATGGTTCGGCGACCTCGTCACTATGGCCTGGTGGGACGACCTGTGGCTGAACGAAGGCTTCGCCAGCTGGATGGAGAACAAGGCCACCCAGCATTTCCATCCCGACTGGGCTGCCGACATCGATCGCGTCGGCTCGCGCGAAGCGGCGATGGGGCTGGACTCGCTCAACTCCACCCACCCGGTCGTGCAGCAGGTCCGTACAGTGGAGCAGGCCAACCAGGCGTTCGACACCATCTCCTACCAGAAGGGCGAGTCGGTCATTTCGATGCTCGAGGCGTTCGCGACGCCGGACGTCTGGCGCGCGGGCATCCGCCGCTACGTCGCGACCCATGCGTATCAGAACACGCGAACAACTGATCTGTGGGCGGCCGCCGAAGCGGCTGGCGCTCGGGGCCTGACGACCGTTGCGACCGACTTCACCACCCAGCCTGGCGTTCCGCTGATCACGGTCGGGGCTTCGCGGTGCGTCGGCGGCAATACGGTCGCCACACTGACTCAAGGTCAATATTCGGTCGACCGCCGTGCCGAGGTCTCAGCACGCCCGCTGAGCTGGCATGTCCCCGTCAGCGCCAGCGCGGGCGGCGCGATGGCCAAGCTCGTAACCTCCGGACGCACTGCTCAATTGAGCGTGCCGGGCTGCGGACCGCTACTCGTCAATGCGGGCCAGTATGGCTATTTCCGCACGCTCTACACGCCGCAGCAAAATAATGCCCTCGTCGGCGTCCTGCCGCGCCTTTCCGGCGTCGATCAGTATGGCCTGTTCTCCAACGGCTTCGAGATGTCGCTAGCCGGTTACCAGCCAATGGCCGCGGGTCTCGACCTCCTTGGCGCCGTTCCGCGCGATGCGAATGCGAAGGTCACTCAATATGCCGCCAACTATTGGACAGACCTTTACGATCTGCTGGAGGGCGACAAGGCCGCCCAGACAGCACTCGCGACACGTATTCGCGCAATCTACGGTCCGCGGCTGACGCAACTCGGGTTCGCACCGCGGACCGGTGAAGCGTCGACCGACGCACTGCTGCGACCGCGGCTGATCGACACGCTAGGCAAGGTCCAGGATCCGCGTGTTGCCGCCGAAGCCAACCGGCTGTTCGGCGCCTGGAAGGCCAACCCGAATGCGATCTTTGGCTCATTGAAGACGACGTGGCTGAGCGTGATCGCGCGCAATGCGGACGCGGCGACATGGGAGGCGATTCACCAGAAAGCGCTGTCGACTTCAGGCAATCTTGAGCGCACCGCGTTGTACCGCCTGCTTGGCAGCACGCGCGACGAAGCTTTGGCCCGCCGCGCGCTCGATCTTTCGCTGACGGCCGAGCCGGGGAAGACGACCAGCGCCGCGATCATCACGTCGGTAGCCGCTGCCCATCCGAAGCTGGCGGTCAATTTCGTTCTCAGCCACCTCGCGCAGGTCAATCAGCTGATCGACATTTCGGGGCGGTCGCGGTTCATGCAGCGGTTGGTGCAAGGTTCGCACGATCCGGCGTTCATTCCGATCCTGGAGGATTACGCCAGCAAGAACCTGAAACCGACGGACCGCAAGCCGATCCAGCAGGTCATCGACAGGCTACGGTCGGAATCGACCCAGCTGCCTCGCGTTCGCTCGGAGACGGCGGCGTGGCTGGCGGCGCATCCTGCGGGTTGATCGATCGGCGTTTTTCGCTATAGGCGCGGCTCGCGTCGGCTCTGCCGGCGCAGCCGTCCGAGACAGTTGCTGAGGTTCGCCTCTTAATTCGCAGCCTAGACGGGGACAGGAAATTTCGGAGCGGCCCGCCGCTTCGTCGTGCGTTGCCTGTGCAGCGCTCTCCAACTCCCCACGGACCTTAAGTGCTCAGACGCCTGGCGACTGAGTTTTGTTGAACCTCATCCGGCGCGTTCGCGCACCGGGTGGATTATGGAGTTGGCATGGATCGTTCGCAAAAAGCCGATCTGGTCGACGAGCTGAAGAACGTCTTCTCCGAGACGAGCGTGGTGGTTGTCACCCGCAATCTCGGCCTGTCCGTGGCGCAGTCCACGGACCTGCGACTGAAGATGCGCGACGCCGGCGCCCAGTTCAAAGTTGCGAAGAACCGACTTGCCCTGATTGCGCTCGAGGATACGCGTTACAAGCCGATCGGCGACCTGCTTACAGGCCCGACCGCGCTGGCAACGTCGAGCGACCCCGTTGCGGCGGCCAAGGTGGCCGTCGATTTCGCCAAGACGACCGACAAGTTCGAGATCGTCGGCGGCGCGATGGGCGACACCATCCTCGACGTGGACGGGATCAAGGCGCTGGCCGAGCTTCCCTCGCTCGATCAACTGCGCGCGACCATCGTGGGCCTCATCCAGGCGCCCGCGACCAAGATCGCCCGCACGATCAACGAGCCGGGTGCCCAGCTGGCACGGGTCTTCGGCGCCTACGCGGCCAAGGACGCCGCGTAAGCGACAGTTTTTCATCAACGCACGACATCAAGGGGCAGCAGCCCCGCACTAGGAGTTTACAATGGCTGATATTCAGAAGCTGGTTGACGATCTTTCGGCGCTCACCGTCCTCGAGGCGGCGGACCTCGCCAAGGCGCTCGAAGAGAAGTGGGGCGTTTCCGCCGCTGCCGCGGTTGCGGTTGCGGGCCCGGCCGCTGGCGGCGCTGCCGCTCCGGCCGCCGAAGAGAAGACCGAGTTTGACGTGATCCTCACCGGCGACGGTGGCAAGAAGATCAACGTGATCAAGGAAGTCCGCGCCATCACCGGTCTCGGCCTGGGCGAAGCCAAGGCGCTCGTCGAAGCCGCGCCGAAGCCGATCAAGGAAGGCGTCAACAAGGACGAAGCCGAGAAGATCAAGAAGCAGATCGAGGAAGCCGGCGGCACGATCGAGCTCAAGTAAGCTCGTTCAAGCAACCGACTTCAGCTTCTCGCTGAAACAGGGAGGGCGGCTCTTCGGGGCCGCCCTTTTTGTTATCGGAACATCGACAGGTTCAAGGTCTCGCTAGGCCCGAACCAAATCACGTGCTGCGTGTGATCGGCCAGGTCATCGCCAGTATTTGCATGCGCGAAGATGGTGAGCGGCCCGCGATTGAGCGTCAGCCACTGCGCAACCTCGCCAAAGCGGTCGGCGGGCACCGTCAGCTGGCAGCTGCCACGCGGATGCGGGCCAATCGGACGCAGATGGTAATGGCCCTCGGGCACGCCGAATTGCGCGCGGGCAGCAGCGCCCAGGGCGCGAGCCTGCTCGACCTCTTCAGGATCGAAATAGATATGCGCGTGGAAATCCCTGATCATCACCATAAGGTGGTGAGTCAGGCCAAACTTTCCAGGAAGTCGTCGATCGCCGCGAGCGCTTCCGGCTCATTGAGCTCAGGCGCATGCCCAACGCCCTCGACGACAGCGACCCTCGTGCCGGGGGCCGCTTCCTGCATCTTCTGCGTCGTTTCCGCGGTGAGCAGATCGCTCTCTGCACCGCGAATCACCAGGCAGGGCTTCTGCGCGAGCGTTTTGAACAGCGGCCAAAGATCGACATTCGGCGCAGGGCCCTTCACGCGAAAGGGCTCGGCGATAGCCATGTCGTAATCAAAGCCGATCTGGCCATCGATTTCCCGGCAGTTCCGCCGCGCCATCTTCACCCAATCCTCATGTGAATAGCGGTCGAACGACGCACCATAATTGGCGGCGATTGCCCGCGCTGCGTCGTCCCAGTCCGCAAAGCGGACATCATTTCCGACATAGGACAGAATGCGGTCGATGCCGCCCGGATGCACGTCGGGGCCGATGTCATTGAGTATCGATGCCGCGATCCGTTGCGGCGCCATGGCCGCCACCGTCATGGTCACGAGGCCGCCGAGGGATGTTCCGACAAAGATCGCTTGCGGAATACTGAGCTGGTCGAGCAACTCGGTCACGTCCGAGGCGTAAGTCAGCGGGTTGTACCGCATCGGCTGCGGATCGTAGTCGCTGGCCCCCCGGCCGCGAAATTCGAGCGCGAGCACGCGGAAACGCGGCGAATAACGTTCCGCCAATTCGGCGAAGTCGCGCGCATTGCGGGTTAGGCCGTGGAGGCACAGCAAAGGCGGCCGGTCGCTGCTGCCCGAATAATCGCGGTAGTGCAGCTTGAGACCGTCGCGGACCGTGAAAAACCTGTCGTCGAAAAGTCCGCTCATCCATTCATCCCCTGCCGCCACACGCGGTTCATTGCATTGGCGACACTCGCGGCATCGCTCTCGTCCCAAACGGCGAACCGAAGACCGAGAAAGACGTTCGCGCCCATCATTCCCCAAGCGATCACGTCCAGATCCGCATCGGTCAGGCCCCGATCAATCTCGCCCCGTCCGCGGGCAGCCGCAAGACGCGCCGCAATGCGGACCGCGGTGGTTTCGTAATGCTCGCGATACACGGCGGGCTCGACGAATTCCGATTCATCGATGATCCGGTAGATGTCACGATGCTCGCGCGCGAACTGCAGGAAGGCCTCGAGCGCCCGTCGCTCGCCATCCAGGCCATCGGCCGCTCCTGACAATGCCGGACCGACATTGTCGCGCACCTGGTTGGACATGTCGCGGACGAGGGCCTGAAACAGCGCCTCCTTGGAATCGAAATAGGTGTAAAAGGTGCCGAGCGCGACGCCGGCACGCTGGGTTATCCCAACGATCGAGCTTTCGGCATAGCCGCGCTCGCCGAACTCCTCACGTGCGGCATCGAGTATCTTGCGCATCGTGCGCTGACCGCGGGCGGTCCGTGGAGCCTTGGTCGCACCCGTCGCGCCAAGCAGCGCACTGTCACCCTCTGCCCCCATTCGGCTCCCCTAACGCCGCCGTGTTTCATCACAAGTTGAAACACGGTTCATGTTTCATTATGCCATCGGAATTGCTTCAGGCGCAACCACGTGCCTGCAAGGGGGAGAAACCGAGAATGCGCGTCACTTCCGTTCGCGCCGCTTTGTTCGGCACTGTCGCCGCAGCGGCTTTCTGCACCACGCCAGCCGCCGCGCAGGATGCGACGCCGCCCGTTCCGGCGGGGCCCGCTGCCCCTGCCGCACCGACTCCAACGCCGTCCACGAATGACGTGGAAACACAGGCGCAAGCCGCCACGGGCAGTGACCAGCAGATCGTCGTCACCGCCCGCCGCCGCAACGAATTGCTGCTCGACGTGCCGGTCGCGGTCACTGCTTATTCTGGCGAGCAGCTCAATCGCCAGGGCGCGCTCGATATCACCGACATCGCCGACACGACGCCGAACGTGACGCTGGAAGTCAGCCGCGGCACGAACAGCACGCTGACTCCCTTCATCCGCGGCATCGGCCAGCAGGACCCCGTCGCGGGTTTCGAGCAAGGCGTCGGCCTCTATCTTGATGATGTTTATTTCAACCGTCCCCAGGCGGCGGTGCTGAACATTTATGATGTCGAGCGCATCGAGGTTCTGCGTGGTCCGCAGGGTACGCTCTACGGTCGCAACACCATTGGTGGCGCGATCAAGTATGTGACGCGGCGTATCCCGATGGACGGCCCGCACATGAGCATTCGCGGCAACCTGGGTACTTACCGACAGGCAGACCTCATCACCTCGGTATCGACGCCCCTTGGCGGCGGCTTCGCCATCGGCGCAGCCGCGGCGCGGCTCAGCAATCATGGTTTCGGCAAGAACCTGACCAACGGGCTGCGCAACTATAACAAGGACGTGTTCGCCGCGCGCGGCACGATCGAGTTCGCGCCTTCCGACGGCGTCTTCGTCCGCGTTGCAGGCGACAAGACCTGGGACGACAGCAACCCTCGTGGCGGGCATCGCTATTACCCGAACCTCTGCGCCAACTCGGCCGGCGGCTGCGGCACGGCGGCCGGAAGCTTCCCGGTCCTCAATAATGTGTTCGACACTCAGGGCGGGCTCAATGATCCCAAGCAGAAGGTGCGCGCCTGGGGCGGCTCCATCTGGGGCGAAATCGCCTTGTCCGACTGGCTGAAGTTCCGGAACATCACGGCCTATCGCAAGGATGTGAACTACACGCCGATCGATTTCGACGCGACTCCGCGCGTCGACGTCGACGTCCCGGCGATCTATCGGAACAGGCAGTTCAGCCAGGAACTGCAACTGGTGGCCGACAAGGGCCCGCTGCAGGGCGTCGCAGGCTTCTATTATCTGAACGCCAAAGCCGAGAACATCTTCGACGTCCGCCTCTACACGACGCTCCCCGGGTTCACGCAGGGGACGACTGGCGACGTCCGGACCAAGACCTGGGCGATCTTCGGCGACTTGACCTATGACTTCACGCCGCAATGGTCGGCCTCGATCGGCGGTCGCTACACCAACGACAAGCGCCACGCGATCATCACCAAGAAGAACTTCCTCAACGGTGGGCAGCCTGGCCTCGGCGGATCGTCCGGCTACGGCGTCGGCACACCGGTCGCGACGCTGTCCAACTTCGATGGCAAGCGCACCGACAAGGCGTTCACGCCCCGCGCTTCGGTCAACTTCAAGCCGACGCCCAATCACAACATTTACGTAAGCTATTCGAAGGGCTTCAAGGGCGGCGGCTTCGACCCGCGCGGCAACAGCACCAACGCGCCGTCGCAGACGCCGCAGGCGATCTACGATTTCATGGCGTTCGATCCGGAGAAGGTCGATAGCTACGAACTCGGCTGGAAAGCGTCGCTGTTCGCTCGCCGACTGCAACTCGCGACTGCCGTGTTCGACGCGGAGTACAAGGACGTTCAGGTGCCGGGTTCGCAGGCCTGCCTGACGCAGGTCGGAACGGCGTTCGTCCCGGGCTTCTGCGGTATCACGACCAACGCCGGCAAGGCGCGGATGCGCGGTGTCGAGGTCGAGGCGAACGCTCGCCTTGCCAACGATCTTGCAACAGCAGGCGACCGGCTGTCGCTGGCAGGAACGCTTGGGTATCTGGACGGCAAGTACAAGCAGTTCATCACCAACATTGCGGGTCAGGGCCCGGTCGATGTGGCGAAGAACCGCAAGATCCAGAACACCCCCAAGTGGACGCTCAGCGGCTCGGTCGACTACGATACGCCGGCGTTCGGTGGCCGGCTGAATGCGAACACGACCCTGTCCTACCGCAGTGGCAGTCAGCAGTTCGAGGTCGCAAGCCCATTCCTCGATCAGCCGGGATTCGCGCTTTGGGACGCGAACCTCGTGTGGCGGTCGACGGGCAACCGCTTCGAGCTCGGCCTTCACGGCAAGAACCTGACGAACAAGAAGTACGTCGTGTCGGGGTATAGCTATCTGGCCGGAAGCGCGATCACCGGCGCCCTTACCACGGTCAACGGATCGCCGGTTCCAACGCTCGGCAAGACCGGCGTTGCGACGCAGTTCTACGGCAACCCGCGCCAGGTCTGGCTGTCAGGCGCGTTCAACTTCTAAGCGTCCGCGTTGGGCGCGCGAAGAATTGGGGGCGTCCTTGCGGGCGCCCCCTTTGCTTTGCCACTCAAGCAACCTGAGCAGTAGCGTCCTGCCGACGGCGACGGCGCTGGCGCAGTCCTATCGCGGCGAAACCGACCAGCAACATCGTCCAGGTGGAAGGTTCGGGCACCGCGCCGAAGGCACTTTGTGCCAGCGTGAAGGCGCCAACGCTCCGTCCCGCAGCAAGGCCGGCTTCCGTATCGAACGAGAAATGTATCCCGCCCCACACGCGGCTAATCGAGCCCTCCTCCGCCATCCCTGAGAAACTGGTGTAGCACCGCTGCGTGTTGATCAGCGTTTCACAAAATTGATTGCCGCCGAACGGCTCGTTTCCAAACCAAGCCGCTAAGACGCTCGACGCAGATCCCGACGCGATCGAATGGGTCGAAAGATAAGTAGGATGCTCCGGCGCGATCAACCACGAAGTCCAGTTCGGGTCGCCGGTCGTCAAAGCATTGCCGTCGGCATTACCTGCCTGAATCGCCGTGATGGGTCGCCAGAAATTGTAGGTATATTTCGTGTCGAATCCGACGATGAAGGCGTCCGCCAATGCCGATGTTAACGTCGCGAAAAGCGTTGAATTTTCGAGCGTGGAGAGATTCTTGGCTTCGGCGACATCAAGGCCGAACTGTAGCCACGTGGTTCCCGTCGCCGCGTTCCACCAGGTTGCGGCGTTCGTCTGGTCGAGCGATCGCGTGCTGCCGACCGACGCCCCGATATCCTTCACCTGGTTGTACGCGGCCGCATAGGCGGCGCTGTCGAGTGCAGGCGGGGGGCCCGGGACGAAATTGTCCGAATTCCCGATCACGAACTCAGCGACGTTGCCCCAGCCAGGCAACGCCGGCGTTGCGACTTGACCCTGCGGCGGCGGTGTCAGTTGCCAGTCGCCCGGATTGCTGCCGAACGAATAGGGCGTAGCGGGAAATGGCGCAGTCGCTGAACCATCCGAGGACCGGACGGTGAGCATTCGCGCCGCATAAGCCGATCCCGTGGCCGTGCCGTTCGTCTTGGCGACGGTGTTCGGGATCGTAGCGAGATAGCTTGCGAGCGCATTGTCATAGGAAGTCACTGCGGCCGCGTTGTTTTTATTCAGTTCCACCAGCACGTCATGCGCCGCTTGAGCCGCAGCCACATTCGGGTCCCCGACGCTGCCCGACACCCCCGTTAAATAGGATTTGTTCGGACTGCCCAGCGCAGCATTGGCGGCATCGTGCATCGCGATGTTGACCATCGCTGCTGCTCGCGATTGCGCCGGCGGGGACCCCGGCAAGCCCAGCACGAAGGTATTCCAGTAAAGCACTGGATTGCTCGAGGCATTGATGTTGTTGATGTTTGCCTGGGCCGCAGTCCCGGTCATCAGGCTGGTTACGGCGATCGCAATTGCGGCGGATGACAACAGCCTTTTCATACTCGAACCTCCCGTTGCCCCGGGCGAGGTGCCCTTGGGGGTGCCGGGCCGCTTTGCGCGCAGGGCGTCAACGCGAGCGTGAGAACAGCGTTAAAGGATCGTTAATTCGTCGTGGCGCTTCCGTCCGCGATCGTCTCGCGCCGCTCGCGCGCCAACTCCGCATTTAGGCTGGCGCGCAAAGCTTCGAAACGAGATTGCCCGCGGAGCGATCGAAAGGCCGGCTCATCGCCAATGTCGGGCAGCGACGAGTCATCCATGTCGGAGACATAGTCCCAGCCAAGGCCGCGTGCTTTTTCCAACGCGGACAATGCCAAATGAGCCTTGCCCTGCATTGCCCATGTGCCGGCGGCAGCGGCCAGGAAGCGAGCCGGTACCTGACCTCCGCTCTGGCGCTGGGCAAAAGCAATCTCCCGATCCAGACGGCTGAGCAGACGATCCGCCTCTTGCTCGCGGCCGACGCTGCGAAGGGCCGCCGCAACGACGGGGCCGTCTTCGAAAAAGCGGGAGCTCATCTTGGGCGCGGAGGATGAGATTTGCAGGACGCCGCCATGGTCATACTCGGCCGCCACCTCCCGCGCGCGTCCGGCGTTGATGAGTTGCTTGGCCGCTCGACCAACGAAGCCGAGATCTCGCCAGGAGTAGGCAATATTCCGGTTGCGCTTCTGGAAGTCGCCACCGCTGGGAAGACTGCCGGTCATGATGGTCACGTAGGGATCAGTCCAGGCGGGCGGCAGCTTCTCCCCCGCCTGCCGGCGAAGCGCGTAAGACGCGTCGAACAACCTTAGCTGCTCAAGCAGCATGCCGCGGCGCCAATCCAGCGACGCCCGGCGGCCGGCATCGGAGGCGACGTTGCGAGCGAGGCGATACTCCTTGGCAGCTTCGGACAGGTCGCCCCTCGCCCGTGCAAAGATCGCCCGGATTTCGTGCGCCTGCGCAGCGCTACCGTCGCTTTCCACCTGCCGAACGATCGCGCGAGCCTCATCCTGGTAACCCATGCTCCAGGTCGCCATCACCAGATATTCGTGCGACCGGGTGAACAGGGGGTCGATTGCAAAGGATCGACGATAGGCATCCAGCATCGGCCTGAAATTGGCCTGCTCCGCGTACACATTCCCGAGCCAATATTGATATTCGGCGTTGTTGGGATCGAGCTCCGCGGCCCGTTTAATATGCTGCCCGCCGACCGGATCGTCGAAGCCGCGGATCATGCCGAGCACGCCGTGCGCTTCCGCAAGATCGGGAGCGAGTTCGAGCGCCCGCTGGGCATGGGCGGTGGCCTGCCGGAGGGCCGCTACCGCATTCGGGGAATTGTCGCCGGGATACTCCGCCTGTGCGAGGCTCGACCAGCCAGGAGCGAAGTTGGGATCCAGCTTCACCGCGCGTTCGAGAAGGGTACGGGCCCGAACCCAGGCTTCAGGGTTACGCTCCCGGATCAGTCCACGGGCGGTCAGGTACAGGCTGTAAACCTGGCCATTGGTCGCCAAGGCGCCCGTCGGGATCCGATTGCTGACGAGCCTCTGTGTCAGCGCCTTGGCGACATTGGCACCGATCCGATATTGGATCGCGAGGATGTCATCCAAAGTGCCGTCGAAGGCCTCCGACCAAAACTGCATTCCATCAGACGTCTTCGTCAGAGCGACATTAACGCGGACTCGGTCGCCGACCGACCGAACGCTTCCCTCGAGGACGTAGCCGACATGAAGCCGGCGGCCGATCTGACGAAGATCGGCGTTCTGGGCTCGCAATTGTGCCGCGGACGCCCTGCCCGCAACCCGCAATCCCTGCTGGCGCGCAAGCTGGGAGGTAATCTCTTCGGAGAGTCCCTTGGCGAACGAGCTGTTCTCCGCTGCAACACCGGTGAACGGCAGCACTGCCACCGTTGGCACCCCGCCATCACCGCGCGGGCGCATGATCCAAAGTCCCAGGGCAACTGCCACAAGGCATGCGAAAGCGACGGCGACGATCGGCCATCGCCGCGACAATCGGCTGGATTGTACCACCGCTTGAGGAGCTGATGGCATCGGCGGTGCTGACGGTGACGTGGCAACCAGGCTCTCTGCTGCTGGATCGAACTCGCACCGTCGGGCGTGAAGCGCCCGGGCCGCGCGCACCTGACCTTGCGAAAGCGCCGCGGCCGAGGCGTCCGCGATCAGGGTGATAAGTGCGTCGGTCTGCCGCGCTCGTTCCAGCAAAAGCCAGTCGTCAAAAGCCTCATCGAGGCCTTCGAGGTTTGCGAACAAACGCTCGTCCCTTTCAGGAATCAACGCCGAAAGCTCTGCGTAATCGCCGGCTTCGAAAGCCTGGCGCAGGCGATCGATATCGGTCGAGATTGACCACGACCGCAGCAACAAGTGGTCGCGTTCAACGACGATCGCCGCGCGATCCGGGCCCGATAACGGCTTTAATTCGAGGATCGCCTGGCGCAGGCTGGCGCGGGCCTGCTCCTCCCCCCGGTCACCCCACAACAGCCCGGTCAGGCGCTCCCGGCTCACCGGCTTTCCAGGATGAAATGCGAGATAGGCGAGCAATGCTCGCGCCTTTCGTCCGCGAGGCTTCAAATCGAATTCCGACGCAGGGTCGGTCAGGCCAAAGTCACCCCAGCAGCGCAGGTGCGCGCACGGCCCCGCCGTGGCTTCGCTGACCCTGGTTTGCCCCCAAGCAGTCATCCGCGCCCCTTCGCGCACCTCATACAACAAGAGGACGCCCAGAAATATACGGATGTTAATGATTTGGGCCGGGTTATCTGACGTTCTGTCGAGAGGGGCCGCCCCTGAAGAATTACTGCGCGTACCCCTTCACAAGCGCGGAAATAGGATTATATCGGCCCAATCCAACAAATAGACGGCTCCGCCGCACGGTGACGTGCGCCTCGGGGCTTTTCCCGTCCTCTCCGGGACAGGGTCCGAAACGGCGCACGGACCGAACGCATTGGAGAGGGTAGCGGGGCAGCGCTCCAACATTCATCCCGGCCGCGGCCGGGAATCTCGGTGGGGGCGCGCACTTCGTGCGTCTTCGCCACAGCGCAGGGAAGCACATGGCCACCAAAGCGATCGACGCGCCTCGCAAGACTTCGAGCGGGCTCCAGACCAAGCAGCGGCGTATCCGCAAGATCTTCGGCAACATCCACGAAATCTCGGAAATGCCGAACCTTATCGAGGTTCAGCGGGAAAGCTACGAGCAATTCCTGCGCTCGAACCCGGCGATCGGTTACGTCTCCGGTCTCGAGAAGACCCTCCGTTCGGTGTTCCCGATTGTCGATTTCGCCGGCACTGCCCACCTCGACTTCGACCATTACGAGCTCGAGCCGCCGAAGTACGACACCGACGAGTGCCGCCAGCGCGGGCTGACCTATGCCGCGCCGATGCGCGTCACGCTGCGCCTGACCACCTTTGAGATCGATCCGGAGACCGAGGCCAAGTCGGTGATCGATATCAAGGAGCAGGACGTCTACATGGGCGACATGCCGCTCATGACGCAGAACGGCACCTTCATCATCAATGGTACCGAGCGCGTGATCGTCAGCCAAATGCACCGCTCGCCGGGCGTGCTGTTCGACCACGATCGCGGCAAGACCCACGCCAGCGGCAAGTTCCTGTTTGCTGCGCGCGTCATTCCCTACCGCGGCAGCTGGCTCGACTTCGAGTTCGACGCCAAGGACATCGTCAACGTCCGTATCGACCGCAAGCGCAAGCTGCCGGTCACAGCGCTGCTGCACGCGCTGGGCATGACGAGCGAGGAAATCCTCAACACCTTCTACAACCGCGTCAGCTATGTGCGCGGCAAGAACGGCTGGCAAATCCCCTACTCTGCCGAAGCATGGCGCGGCCAGAAGCCGAACCACGACGTGGTCGACGCCGACACTGGCGAAGTCACCTTCAAGGCGAACGAGAAGATCACGCCGCGCCGCGCCAACCAGGCGGCCAAGGACGGTCTCAAGAACCTGATCATCCCGACCGAGGAAATCTTCGGCCGCTATTCGGCCTACGACCTCATCAACGAGAAGACCGGCGAGATCTACATCGAGGCTGGCGACGAGGTCAGCGAAGAAAACCTCGAGAAGCTCGACAAGGCGGGCGTCAAGCAGCTCGAGCTGCTCGACATCGATTTCGTCAACACGGGCCCGTGGATCCGCAACACGCTGAAGGCGGACAAGAGCGAAGACGGCGACAGCGCGCTGGCCGACATCTATCGCGTCATGCGCCCCGGCGAGCCGCCGACGCGCGAGACCGCGGATGCGCTCTTCTACGGCCTGTTCTTCGATCCGGAGCGCTACGACCTGTCGGCCGTGGGACGCGTCAAGCTCAACATGCGCCTGGGCCTCGACGTCGAGGACACCGTCACGACGCTCCGCAAGGAAGACATCCTCGCGGTCGTGCAGGAGCTGGTGAACCTCAAGGACGGCAAGGGCGATATCGACGATATCGACAACCTGGCCAACCGCCGCGTTCGCTCGGTCGGTGAGCTGCTGGAGAACCAGTACCGCGTCGGCCTCCTTCGCATGGAGCGTGCGGTCAAGGAGCGCATGAGCAGCGTCGACGTGTCGACGGTCATGCCGAACGACCTCATCAACGCGAAGCCGGCGGTGGCCGCGGTCCGCGAATTCTTCGGCAGCTCGCAGCTGTCGCAGTTCATGGACCAGACCAACCCGCTGTCGGAAGTGACGCACAAGCGCCGTGTCTCGGCCCTCGGGCCGGGCGGTCTCACCCGTGAACGCGCGGGCTTCGAGGTCCGCGACGTCCACCCAACGCACTATGGCCGTATCTGCCCGATCGAGACGCCGGAAGGCCCGAACATCGGTCTGATCAACAGCCTCGCGTCGTTCAGCCGCGTCAACAAGTATGGCTTCATCGAGACGCCGTACCGCAAGGTCGTCGACAACAAGGTGACCGACGAGGTCGTTTACCTGTCGGCGATGGAAGAGGCGAAGCACACGATCGCTCAGGCCAACGCCGAGATCAACGCCGACGGCACCTTCGCCGAGGACATCATCTCAGCCCGCCGCGCGGGCGAATTTCTGATCGCCCCGCGCGAACAGATCACCCTGATGGACGTCAGCCCCAAGCAGCTGGTCTCGGTCGCCGCGTCGCTCATTCCGTTCCTGGAAAACGATGACGCCAACCGCGCGCTGATGGGTTCGAACATGCAGCGGCAGGCGGTCCCCCTCCTCCGTGCCGAGGCGCCGCTGGTCGGCACCGGCATGGAAGAGACCGTCGCCCGTGACTCGGGCGCCGCCATCGCGGCCCGCCGCTCGGGCATCGTCGACCAGGTCGACGCGGCGCGTATCGTCGTTCGCGCGACGGGCGAGCTGAAGCCGGGTGAATCGGGCGTCGACATCTATACGCTGATGAAGTTCCAGCGTTCGAACCAGAACACCTGCATCAACCAGCGTCCGCTGGTGAAGGTCGGTGCATCGGTCGAGGCCGGCGAGATCATCGCGGACGGTCCGTCGACCGAGTTCGGCGAACTGGCGCTCGGCCGGAACGTGCTCGTCGCGTTCATGCCGTGGAACGGCTACAACTATGAGGACTCGATCCTGATCTCCGAGCGGATCGTGAAGGACGACGTCTTCACCTCGATCCACATCGAAGAGTTCGAGGTCATGGCCCGCGACACCAAGCTCGGGCCGGAAGACATCACCCGCGACATTCCGAACGTCGGCGAGGAAGCGCTTCGCAATCTCGACGAGGCGGGCATCGTCTACATCGGTGCCGAGGTCGAGCCGGGCGACATCCTGGTCGGTAAGATCACGCCGAAGGGCGAAAGCCCGATGACGCCGGAAGAGAAGCTCCTCCGCGCCATCTTCGGTGAAAAAGCGTCGGACGTGCGCGACACGTCGCTGCGCCTGCCGCCGGGCGTTGCGGGCACGATCGTCGAGGTTCGCGTGTTCAACCGCCACGGCATCGACATCGATGACCGTACGCGGGCGATCCAGACCGAAGAAAAGGAGCGGCTGAAGAAGGACGCCGACGACGAACGCGGCATCCTCAACCGCGCCACCTTCTCGCGCCTCAAGGAGATGCTGCTTGGTCAGGTCGCCACGGCCGCGCCGAAGAGCATCAAGAAGGGCTCGACCGTGGACGACGCGGCGCTGGAAGGCACCGACCGTCACGAATGGTGGAAGATCGCCGTCAAGGACGATCAGCGCCAGGCCGACATCGAAGCGCTGAAGGCGCAGTATGACGAAGCCAGCAACGTCATCACCCGCCGCTTCGAAGACCGTGTCGAGAAGCTGGAGCGTGGCGACGAACTGCCGCCGGGCGTGCTGAAGATGGTCAAGGTCTTCGTCGCGGTGAAGCGCAAGCTGCAGCCGGGCGACAAGATGGCTGGCCGTCACGGCAACAAGGGCGTCATCAGCCGCATCCTGCCGATCGAGGACATGCCGTTCCTCGAGGACGGGACGCATGCCGATATCGTGCTGAACCCGCTGGGCGTGCCGTCGCGCATGAACGTCGGGCAGATCTTTGAAACGCACCTTGGCTGGGCTTCGCGCGGCCTGGGTCGCCAGATCGAAGAGATGCTGGAAGGCATGCACGACCGCGGCAAGGATGTTGCCGGCAAGGACGTGAAGGCCATCCGCGAGAAGTTGAAGGACGTCTACGGCGACGGTTACGTCAAGGACATCGACAGCCGCGACGACGATCAGGTGATGGAGCTCGCTTCTAACCTGACGGCAGGCGTTCCGATGGGCACTCCGGTGTTCGACGGCGCGCGTGAGCCGGACGTCAGCGCCATGCTGGAGAAGGCCGGGCTGGATACGTCGGGACAGGTCACGCTGTATGACGGCCGCACCGGCATGCCGTTCGACCGTAAGGTGACCGTCGGCTACATCTACATGTTGAAACTGCACCACCTCGTCGACGACAAGATCCACGCGCGGTCCATCGGCCCGTACAGCCTCGTCACCCAGCAGCCGCTGGGCGGCAAGGCGCAGTTCGGCGGACAGCGCTTCGGCGAAATGGAAGTGTGGGCGCTGCAGGCTTACGGCGCGGCCTACACCCTCCAGGAAATGCTGACGGTGAAGTCGGACGACGTGATCGGCCGGACCAAGGTTTACGAGGCGATCGTCAAGGGCGACGACACGTTCGAAGCCGGCATTCCGGAGAGCTTCAACGTGCTCGTCAAGGAAATGCGCTCGCTCGGCCTCAACGTCGAACTCGAGAGCATTGCCGACGAGGACGACGCGCCGACCGCGATTGCCGCCGAGTAACTGAACACATCACCCAACCCCTCCCCGGCGCGGGAGGGGTCAGGAGCAAGACATGAACGAACTGACCAACTTCGCGAACCCGGTGGCCAAGCCGGAGACCTTCGACGAGATCAAGATCGGCATTGCTTCGCCGGACAAGATCCGCAGCTGGTCCTTCGGCGAGATCAAGAAGCCGGAAACGATCAACTACCGCACGTTCAAGCCCGAGCGTGACGGCCTGTTCTGCGCGCGCATCTTCGGCCCGATCAAGGACTATGAGTGCCTGTGCGGCAAGTACAAGCGCATGAAGTACAAGGGCATCGTGTGCGAAAAGTGCGGCGTCGAGGTCACCGTCTCGAAGGTCCGCCGTGAGCGCATGGGCCACATCGAGCTGGCCGCGCCGGTCGCGCACATCTGGTTCCTGAAGTCGCTGCCGAGCCGCATCGGCCTACTGCTCGACATGCAGCTCAAGCAGCTCGAGCGCGTGCTCTATTTCGAGAGCTATGTCGTGATCGAGCCGGGCCTGACAGCGCTTGAGAAGTATCAGCTGCTGACCGAGGACGAGCTCCTCTCGGCGCAGGATGAATATGGCGAAGACGCCTTCTCCGCCGGCATTGGCGCGGAAGCGGTCAAGACCATGCTGATGGACCTCGACCTTGAAGGCGAGCGCAAGGCGCTGCTCGAGGAACTGGCCGTCACCAAGTCCGAGCTGAAGCCCAAGAAGATCATCAAGCGCCTCAAGGTCGTCGAGAGCTTCCTGGAATCCGGCAACCGCCCGGAATGGATGATCCTGGACGTCGTTCCGGTCATCCCGCCTGAGCTTCGCCCGCTGGTGCCGCTCGACGGCGGCCGTTTCGCGACGTCGGATCTCAACGATCTCTATCGCCGCGTGATCAACCGTAACAACCGCCTCAAGCGGCTCATGGAGCTGCGCGCGCCGGACATCATCGTCCGCAACGAAAAGCGCATGCTTCAGGAAGCCGTCGACGCCTTGTTCGACAACGGCCGCCGCGGCCGCACGATCACCGGCGCCAACAAGCGTCCGCTGAAGTCGCTCAGCGACATGCTGAAGGGCAAGCAGGGCCGCTTCCGTCAGAACCTGCTCGGCAAGCGCGTCGACTATTCTGGCCGTTCGGTCATCGTGACCGGTCCCGAGCTCAAGCTGCATCAGTGCGGCCTGCCCAAGAAGATGGCGCTCGAGCTGTTCAAGCCGTTCATCTACTCGCGCCTCGACGCCAAGGGCCTCAGCATGACGCTGAAGCAGGCGAAGAAGTGGGTCGAGAAAGAGCGCAAGGAAGTCTGGGACATCCTCGACGAGGTGATCCGCGAGCATCCGGTGCTGCTGAACCGCGCGCCGACGCTCCACCGCCTCGGTATCCAAGCGTTCGAGCCGGTGCTGATCGAAGGCAAGGCGATCCAGCTTCACCCGCTGGTCTGCGCCGCGTTCAACGCGGACTTCGACGGCGACCAGATGGCCGTTCACGTCCCGCTGAGCCTCGAGGCGCAGCTGGAAGCGCGCGTCCTGATGATGTCGACCAACAACATCCTGTCGCCCGCGAACGGTAAGCCGATCATCGTTCCGTCGCAGGACATGGT
This sequence comes from Sphingomonas flavescens, assembly GCF_030866745.1. NCBI lineage: Bacteria > Pseudomonadati > Pseudomonadota > Alphaproteobacteria > Sphingomonadales > Sphingomonadaceae > Sphingomonas > Sphingomonas flavescens. The sequence goes on from NZ_CP133016.1 coordinate 1,059,378, forward strand.
GCTGGGCCTCTACTACCTCAGCCTCGAGAAGGAGGATGAGCCGGGCCAGGGCATGCTGCTCAGCGACATGACCGAGGTTCACCAGGCCCTGTCGGCCGGTGCCGTCACGCTTCACACCAAGATTGTCAGCCGCGTCCCGCAGACGGACGAGGAAGGCAATAGCTACATGAAGCGCTTCGAGACGACCGCGGGCCGCATGCTGCTCGGCGAGACCCTGCCGAAGAGCCACAAGGTGCCGTTCGAGACGGTCAACCGCGTCCTGACCAAGAAGGAGATCGGCGACGTCATCGACACCGTCTATCGCCACACCGGTCAGAAGGAGACGGTGCTGTTCGCCGACGCGATCATGCAGCTCGGCTTCCGCCACGCGTTCGCGGCCGGCATTTCCTTCGGCAAGGACGACATGGTCATCCCGGCTGCCAAGGAAAATCTGGTCGAGGAAACCCGCACGCTCGTGAAGGACTACGAGCAGCAGTACCAGGACGGCCTGATCACCCAGCAGGAAAAGTACAACAAGGTGATCGACGCCTGGTCGCGTTGCGGTGACCAGGTCGCGACCGCCATGATGAAGGAAATCTCGTCGACCCCGAAGCGTCCGGACGGACGTCAGGCGGACCTCAATTCCATCTACATGATGGCGCATTCTGGTGCCCGCGGCTCGCAGGCGCAGATCAAGCAGCTCGCCGGCATGCGCGGCCTCATGGCCAAGCCGTCGGGTGAGATCATCGAAACGCCGATCATCTCGAACTTCAAAGAAGGCCTGACCGTCCTTGAGTACTTCAACTCGACCCACGGCGCCCGCAAGGGCCTGGCGGACACGGCGCTCAAGACGGCGAACTCGGGGTACCTGACCCGCCGTCTCGTCGACGTGTCGCAGGACGCGGTGATCATCGAGGAAGATTGCGGTACCGACCAGGCGCTCGAAATGCGCGCCATCGTCCAGGGCGGCGCGGTCATCGCCTCGCTTGGCGACCGCGTGCTGGGCCGCACCACGGCCGAAGACGTGGTGGATGCCAAGACGGGCGACGTGATCATCGCCGAGGGCACGCTCCTCGACGAAGCCATGGTCGCGCAGATCGAGGCGATCGGCCTGCAGGGCGTTAAGATCCGCTCACCGCTGGTCTGCGCGTCGAAGCAGGGCGTCTGCGGCAAGTGCTACGGGCGTGACCTCGCCCGCGGTACGCCGGTCAACATCGGTGAAGCGGTCGGCGTCATCGCCGCCCAGTCGATCGGTGAGCCGGGCACGCAGTTGACGATGCGGACCTTCCACATCGGCGGCGCGGCGCAGCTCAACGAGCAGTCGAATCTCGAATCGCCGGTCGACGGCACGATCGAGTTCCGTGACATGCCGACGATCACCGACCCGCGCGGACGGCACATCTCGCTGTCGCGTTCGGGAGAGATCGCGATCCTCGACATGGACGGCCGCGAGCTCTCGACGCATCGCGTTCCATACGGCGCCCACCTGCTCTGCGACAGCGGCCACATCGTGAGCCGTGGCGACCGCATCGCGGAATGGGATCCGTCGTTCAGCCCGGTCATCACCGAGAAGGCGGGTACGGTTAAGTATCAGGACCTGATCGAGAACCGCACGATGAGCGAGCAGGTCGACGAATCGACCGGCATCGCCCAGCGCGTGGTCACCGACGACAACGCCAAGTCGAAGAAGGAAGCGCTTCAGCCGCGGCTGACGCTCACCGGCGACAAGGCGGCCGAAGCGGGCGTCTATCGCCTGGCGCCGGGTGCGATCGTCGCGGTCGAGGACGGCCAGCAGGTCGAAGCCGGCGAAGTGCTGGCGCGTATGCCGCGGGAAGCCGCGCGTACGCGTGACATCACCGGCGGTCTGCCGCGCGTTGCCGAGCTCTTCGAGGCCCGCAAGCCGAAGGAGAATGCGATCATCGCGAAGGCGTCCGGCAAGGTCACCTTCATGCGCGATTACAAGGCCAAGCGTAAGATCGCGATCGTGCCCGACGACGGGTCGGATCCGGTCGAATATCTGGTGCCGAAGTCGAAGATGATCGAGGTCCAGGAAGGCGATTATGTGAAGCGCGGCGACAACCTCGTCGGCGGTTCACCCGATCCGCACGACATCCTGGAAGTCCTCGGCGTGGTCGCCCTGGCCGAATATCTCGTCAGCGAGATCCAGGAGGTCTATCGACTGCAGGGCGTGAAGATCAACGACAAGCACATCGAGGTGATCGTTCGCCAGATGCTGCAGAAGGTCGAGATCACCGACGGCGGCGACACCACGCTGCTGGCCGGCGAGCAGGTCGATCGTGCAGAAATGGACGAGACCAACGCCAAGCTCGAGAAGAAGCAGAAGAAGGCGGAAGGCAAGCCCGTCCTGCTCGGCATCACCAAGGCGTCGCTGCAGACCCGCAGCTTCATCTCGGCGGCGTCGTTCCAGGAGACCACCCGCGTCCTCACCGAGGCGGCGGTCCAGGGCAAGGTCGACACGCTCGAAGGCCTGAAGGAGAACGTCATCGTCGGCCGCCTGATCCCGGCGGGCACGGGCGCAGGCATGAACCGCCTGCGCGTCGCGGCCTCATCGCGCGATACGGCCCTGCGCGCGGCCCAGCGCCGCATGCAGGAGGCGCTGATCGCGCCGGACTCGGCCGAGGAAGAGCACCAGGCGGAACTGGCCCGGTCGGCGCGTGACAGCGCCGGCACCGGTCCGGACCCGCTCGCCGAGGTCGTCCCCAGCGGCCATGGCACGGATGCTGACGCTGGCGATTATCTGAAGGACTAAGGTCCGTTCAACGAACAAAGAGACCCCGCCGGAGCAATCCAGCGGGGTCTTTTTTCCGTTCAGAATACCGACAGGCGGACCCAACAATACCGGACCCGTAACGAGAGAGGGGTTCGGCATGTTGAAGCTCGCACGTGTGACGGTATGTTCATTGGCTGCGTCGTTGGGCGCATGCGCAATCGCTCCGATCGCCGTTCCACCCGAGCTCGCGCAGGCTGAACGGTTGGACATAACAGGCATGGGCTTCGGTGAACGCGGACGTTTGGCCGTCGGCGCATCGTCGGGGACGTTCTACAGGCACTCGCTTGAAAACCGGCGGCGAGACTTCGGCGCACGTGGACGTATCACATCTTACGCTGGCGATAGTGGGTTCGACGTGCAGGGACCGGATTTCGCCGGATCGGTCACGGCGTCCTGCACTCATTTCGAGCAGGAAGTCGGCACCCGGAATTTCAGCGTCACGACCGAACCCTTTAGCTACCGCTGCCGTTTCATGCGGAACGGCGCCAATCCGTCAGGGGAGTTGCTGCTCCACTCGGCCCCGCGTGCGGTCGGACCGCTGCTGGCGGAGACGCGGATCGGGCGGATGTCGCTCGGCGGTAATCACATTGCGATCGAGCCGATCCACAATTCACCTGGGTTGAAGGTCTCGACTAGCGAACCCCTGGGCTACCGCTTTTTTTCGGGCGGCCGGGTCATCGGCGCAGTGGACCTGAACGGCGAGCGTAAAACGATTTATGCGCCTCGAACCAATCAGGATGAGCGGCAGGCTGTGTTGATTGCCAGTCTCGCCCTTTCGGTCCTGTGGAGAGCCTGATCCGTCACAAACAAGAAAAACCCCGCCGGATCGCTCCGGCGGGGTTTCCTTTTGTGTTTCGTGACCGGCTTAGCAGCGGCCGCCGTGCATCGCATTTTCCGTGCAAGACGCTGCGGAATTCACATCGGCCGCCGCACCGCGAACGGTGTTGCATGCCGTAACCGCCAACGCTGCGCCGATCAGTACGATCGCAGCCAACTTCTGAACCATTGTCGCTCCTCCCTTAGTGTTTCGGAGCCCCAATGAATCATCGATGGGCTGTCTGTCTACTGAACGATCAGCAATTGCGTCCGTTGACCGCATTTTCGGTGCAATTTGCGACCGAATTGACGTCGCGCGCAGCGCCACGAACAGTGTTGCAGGCAGCGAGCGCGAGCGCGGTGCCGATGAGAACGACAGTCGTCACTTTCTGGAACATGGTTGGTCCTCTCTTGGTCTGACGGCAAAGGTAACGCTGCGCTTCCGAAACGGCTCCATGGTCTGCAGGATTAGGTGTGGCGCGCGGCGCACGCTGGCGCCTTGCGCCTTGATCGACGCGAGTGTATTATTTGACTATGACACCTAAATTTCTTGCTGCAGCTCTCCTTACAGCCGGCACTAGCTTCGCATGCCCGGCCGAGGCCGCGACCATCGATCGCGCGGCTTGGAATTCAGACTATGCCCGGCTGAAGGTCGCGCTCGCCCAAAATTACGCAAACATGGACTGGCAAGTTGAGCGTCGTGGGATCAATCTTCAGCGGGCCGACAAATTCATCGCCGCCGCCCTCGACGCCGCCAATGACGACACTGCGGCCACGCTAACCATGGTGAAGCTTGTCGCAGCGTTCGACGATCCGCACCTTGAACTCCGTGCCGGAGCTCCGCCGGAATCTGCAACGCTGGTACCTCGATCGAGCTCGGCGGACGGACCCGCGCCCCTGCCCGTTGGCTGCGGCAAATCCAGCTATGTCGACGGGCCAGCTACAACCAAACTTCCATATCCGGCGTCGCCTCGCTGGGCTTCGGTCAGCGAAGGACCGTTTCAGGCGGGCCTTCTGGACGATATTGGCATCATCCGCATTCCGGCTTTCGGCGAGGATCGATACAAGTCGGCGTGCGACGCGGTCGCTCGCCCCGGCCTGCAGGGACGGGAATTGCAGTTGGCCACACGTGCCGAACTCAACCGACGTCTCACCAAGCTCATCACCGTTCTCCGGGCGCGGGGAATGAAACGGCTTGTGATCGACCTCAGCGGCAACGGCGGCGGGAGCGAGTGGAGCAGCGAGGCGATCACGCTTTTCACTCCGGGCAAGCTTCATCGGCAGCTGCCACGGCTGGCAGCGCCGTCTTGCGACCGGAGTGGAATATGGCGCGGCGAGAAAGCGCCCTGCTCGATCTACTCGACGCCGGCAGAAACGGAAACGGTGGTCGCGCGGGCCGCCGCATGGACGGGTCCTCTGGCAATCATCGGCGACCGCCGCACAGCCTCCGCTGCTGAAGAGTTCATCACCTGGGCCCGCGATAACGGTCGCGCGGTCTATGGCGGCGAACGCACCGCCGGCGCGGGTTGCGGCTATGTCGATGGCGGCGCGGCTTTCCAGTTCAGCGCAGTGCCAATGCACCTGATGATCCCGAACTGCAGCCGCTACACTCGCGACGGCGTCAATGAAATCGAAGGCCAAAAACCTGACCTCGCCATCGACTGGTCCACAACGGCTCCGGAGGCGATCCCAACCGCATTGAACGCGCTTTTCGCGCTTGGCGCTAAACAGCCACTGGTGCGCTGATATGCGGGTGCGGGTCGTAGGCTTCGAATACGAAGTCCTCGGGCTCGTAGTCGAAGAGACCCTGTCCGCGATCCTTGATCACCAGTTGCGGCAGCGGCCGTGGCTCGCGGCCGAGCTGGAGCCGGGTCTGGTCGAGATGATTCGAATAGAGGTGGCAGTCGCCGCCGGTCCAAACGAAGATGCCGGGTTCAAGCCCGCATTCGCGAGCCAGCATATGCGTCAACAATGCGTATGACGCGATGTTGAAAGGGACGCCAAGGAACACGTCCGCGCTGCGTTGATAGAGCTGCAGATTCAGCCGTCCGGCCGCGACCTGCGTCTGAAACAGGCAGTGGCAAGGCGCGAGCGCCATCTGCGACAGCTCGCCGGGATTCCAGGCAGTGACGATCTGACGGCGCGAGTAAGGATCACGACGGATCAAATCGACAAGGTTTGCGATCTGGTCGACGTGGCCACCGTCCGCGGTACGCCAGTCGCGCCACTGCTTGCCGTAGACCGGTCCGAGATCGCCGTTCTCGTCCGCCCATTCGTCCCAGATGCTAACCTTCCGGTCGTTGAGCCAGCGCGTGTTCGTGTCGCCGCGCAGGAACCACAGCAGTTCAACAATGATCGACCGCAGATGCAGCTTTTTGGTCGTCAGCAGCGGGAATCCCTTGGCAAGGTCGAAGCGCATCTGTGCACCGAACACCGACAAGGTGCCGGTACCGGTGCGGTCCTGCTGCTCGACGCCTTCGTCGAGAATCCGCTGCATTAGATCGAGATATTGCTGCATGTCGCACACCCTAATGGCGCAGATGCCCGGCTCCAAGCGGGAAGCTCTGACACGGGATGGTTTTAATATCCTCCGTTATCGACCGGGTTCCGGTGGCGCCCTTCGCCTCGTCCTCTAATCTTGAGGAATGCGGTATCAGCGTGCCGAACTCCCGCTCAAACTCGACGGGCTTGCCGCGGCCCGTACATTCTTCTCCGACTGTCTCGCCGAAGCCGATCAGCGTCGGGAGACTTTGTGGGTGGCCCATGTCGACGGGCAGTCGCGGTGTCTCCACCTTGCCGCTTATCCCGGTGAGCAAACGGGAGGGGATTTTCCGCTGCGCGAGATCGTGATCGATGTGGCCGAGCATGGCAGCGAGGGTCTCGTCCTCGCCCACAACCACCCGAGCGGCGACGCCCGGCCCAGCGACAATGACAAGCGTGCCACACGCCGCCTCGCGATGGCTGCGGATGCGCTGGATTGCACCGTCCTGGACCACCTCATCTTCGCCGGTGACGAATGCGTCAGCCTCCGCCGGATGGGGTTGCTTTAACTAGCTTGTCGCCTTGCAAGGCTTGATTTGCTCCGGCCTTGGTCGCGGACCGGCAATCCGGAATGCCGCGAAGTAAACGTCGCCGCCGCTCAACATACTGAACTTCACCGGTTGCAGGCCGAGCGCGCCAAGCTCGCAACGCAATTGCTGCGGGGGCATGCCATGCTGCTTAACCGCGCGGTTGGAATCCACCACCACGATCAGTCCGTCAGGCTTCACGGCCTCGCGCAGATGCCAGAGGAAAGCGTAGGGCTGCTCCACCTCGTGATACATGTGGACGAGGAAGACGCGATCGAAGGAATTGGCCGGCAACATCGGGTCGTTGGCCGAACCCAATTTGACGGCAACATTGTCGAGCCGCTCACGCTGAATACGTTCGCCGAGTTCATCGCGCACTTCGGGGACGATGTCCTCCGCCAGCACCCGGCCCCTCGCGCCGACGACCTTGGCCAAGCGGACCGTATAATAACCCTTGCCCGCTCCGACGTCCGCGACAGACATGCCGGGCTTGATCCCGGCCAGCTCCATCACCTCTTCGGCCTCCCCGACGCGGTCGCGGGCATCTTCAGTCGAGAAAGTGTCGCCGACAATCGGCGCCACGTCGCGCTGAGCGCTGGGGAACTTCGGTTCGGACGGCTGGGCGCGGCAGCCGGCAAGGCTGACCAGCGTCGCGAGGGCGTAAGCCCTACTCCACATCCTCGACCTCAACGGTCTCGCCAGTCACCCGCTGGGACAGAGCGGCAGCCATGAAACGATCGAGGTCGCCGTCCAGCACATCGCCCGGCGCCGTTGAGGTGACGCCCGTCCGCAGGTCCTTCACGAGCTGATACGGCTGCAACACGTAGGAACGAATCTGGTGGCCCCAGCCGATGTCTGTCTTGGCCGCGTTGGCAGCGTTCGCCTCGGCTTCGCGCTTCTGCAACTCTGCCTCGTAAAGCCGCGCCTTGAGCTGCTTGAAGGCGGACGCACGATTCTTGTGCTGCGACCGCTCATTCTGGCAGGCGACAACGATGCCGGTGGGGATATGCGTGATGCGCACCGCGCTGTCGGTCGTGTTGACGTGCTGCCCGCCCGCGCCCGACGCGCGATACGTGTCGATGCGCAGCTCAGCCTCGTTGATCTGAATGTCGATGTCGTCGTCGACCTCGGGATAGACCCAGACGCTCGAAAAGCTGGTGTGGCGCCGCGCATTGGCGTCGTAGGGGCTGATGCGGACGAGGCGGTGAACACCGCTTTCGACCTTGAGGTTGCCGTAGGCATTCTCGCCTTTGACCAGCAGGGTCGCCGACTTGATCCCCGCCTGCTCGCCGGAGTGATGGTCGATCAGCTCAACCTTCATCTTGTGACGCTCGCCCCAGCGCGAATACATGCGCTGGAGCATTTCCGCCCAATCCTGGCTTTCGGTGCCCCCTGCCCCGGCATTGATCTCGACATAGGCGTTGTTGGCGTCGGCTTCGCCCGCCAGAAGCGCGGCGACCTTGTCACGGTCCGCTCGCTCGGCCAGCTCAGCGAGGCTGCGAATCCCGTCGTCGACCAGCGCCTGGTCGCCCTCGGCTTCCGCGAGCTCGATGAGCTCCACCGTGTCCGCTAGCTCGCGCTCAAGGGTTTGGGTCGCGCCGATCGCATCTTCCAGCCGTCGCCGCTCACGCATCACCTCCTGCGCAGCCTTGGGATCGTCCCACAGGGTCGAATCCTCGACGCGCGCATTTAGCTCATCGAGCCGCTTCAGCGCGCGGTCCCAGTCGAGGAAACGGCGCAGCAACGAGGTCGCGGCATTGATCTGATCGATATGGGCCTGCGCTTCGGCGCGCATCGTTCGAACTTTCTTCGGTAAGGTTCGTGGCGGCTTATTAAAGCGCGTTCGTGGTTGGCAAGCCCGCGCCCGGTTGGCTGGCAACCGGCGCCGGCTGCGACGCCAGCGGGTTGGCTCGGGGCTGCTGGCGCTGCTGTTGCTGTTCTTTCAGCCGCTCGAGCTGTTGCTCCTGCCAAGCTTTCAACGCCTCTTCACGTTGCGCGCTATTGTAAGGATCGCCAATCGAGCTGCGATAACTGCGCTGCTGCTCGGTCTGCGGCTGGAATGCTTCCCAGATGACCGACGACTTGGGGTCCACCGATGTCGGGAAGGTGCCGTAAACCGGCTTCCCAGTAGCCCGGTCGATCCGGACCCAGCGGATGCCGGCCGGCGCCACGAAGGGCGTCTTCGGCTGATTCTTCAGCGCCGTCTGCGCCCATTGCTTGAAGATCGGCGCTGCAATGCGTCCGCCCTGCGCATAGCCGCCCATCGAGCGGGGTTGATCGTAGCCCATGTACACGCCCGCAACGATGTCTGGCGTGCCGCCGACGAACCAGACGTTGGTCGGGCCCGACGTCGTGCCGGTCTTGCCGAATAGCGGCCGGTCGAGATCGCGAAGCACCGTCGCGGTACCGCGCTGAACGACGCCTTCCATGATGTGCACCATCTGGAAGGCAGCCATCGGGTCCAGGACCTGCCGCGTGCGGCTCGGCGGGCGCGGCATCGCCTGGCCGTTCCAGTCGGCAGCGTTGCAGTTGCCCATGACTTCGCAGCGATTGTCGTTGCGATAGATGACCTTGCCGTTCCGATCCTGGACGTAATCGATGAACGAGGACTTCACTGACCGGCCCTGGTTCGCCAGCTGCGCGTAGGCATTGACCATTCGCTGTACGGTCGTCTCGCCCGCACCGATGGCGATCGACAGATAATTGGGGAAGTCACCGACGCCGAGATCATGCGCTGTCTTGAGGATCTTGGGCATGCCCGTTTCAGCGGCGACCCGGATGGTCATCAGGTTGCGCGACTGCTCCACGCCCCAGCGCATCGTGTGGGGGCCGGCATAGCTGCGGTCGAAGTTGACGAAGCACTTCTGCCCAAGGCCGGCGCCCTGCCACACGCAATATGGGGCATCGACGACGATCGAGGCGGGCGTGAAGCCATTCTCCAGCGCGGTGACGTAGACGATCGGCTTGAACGACGAACCCGGCTGCCGGAGCGCCTGGGTGGTCCGGTTGTAGCTGGAGCCGACAACGTCGAAGCCGCCCTGCATCGCCAGCACTCGGCCGGTGTGAACCTCCTGCGCCAGGAAGCCGCCGGAAATCTCGGGGATCGACCGCAGCGCATAGTTGCTGCCGCCGATCTGCTTGACGATGATGACCTTACCCGGCGCCAGGAAGTCGAACGCGCGACCGCCTTCACCCCTTTTGGGCATCGATGCATCAGATGCGCTGACGGTGCCGGTCGAGCCATTGGCAAAGCCGATCGTGGCGGCCCCATCGCCTTTCTGCAGGACCACGGCCTTGCGCCAATCGGGATAGCCGACCCCGACCGCCGTCCGGTCGAGCTGACCAGCCCAATCGCCATCGGCATCGACCTTGAGCCCCGTGTCGCGCCAGCCGCGGCCGCCATCGAACCGGGTAAGGCCATCGCGCATGGCCTGGGCAGCCGCGTCCTGCATTTCGGGATTCATCGAACTGCGAACCCAGAGTCCGCCGGCGTAAAGGCTGTTCGCGCCGTCCTTCGAATCCTGACCGAAACGCCGGATCAGCTCGCGGCGGACTTCTTCCATGAAGTATCCGCCCTGCTGCCGGAATTTTTCGCTGCTTCCGTAGCGAATCGTGCCCAGCGGCGTTGCCGCCGCTTCCTTCCACTGCGCCTCGGTGATGTAGCCGTTGCGCGACATTTCCCGCAGCACGTAGTTGCGGCGGTCGAGCGCCTTCTGGGTTGCGCGCACCGGATCGTAATTCGCCGGCGCCTTGGGCAGCACGGCCAGGTAGGCCGCTTCCGGCAAAGTCAGCTCCGACACGTCCTTGTCGAAATAGGCGCGCGACGCGGCCTGCACGCCATAGGCGTTGCGCCCGAGGAAGATGGAGTTGAAGTAAAGTTCCAGAATCTGCTGCTTGGTCAGCGTCGATTCCAACCGGAAGGCAAGGATGGCCTCGCGTGCCTTGCGGCCAACATTGTAGCTCGAGTCCTGCAGCAGATATTTTGCGACCTGCTGCGTGATGGTCGACCCGCCGCGCGCGCGGCCGCCGCCCACCACGCTCTTGATCGAATAGTCTGCCACCGCGCCGATCAGGCCGGGAATGTCGATCCCATGATGCTCGAAGAAGCCCTTGTCCTCGGCCGAGATGAACGCGTGGACGACCAGCGGCGGATATTCGTCGAATGACAGTTCAACCCGGCGTTCCCGCGCGAATGTCTGCACTGGCATGCCGTCGTACCCGCGGATGTTGGTGGGCAGCGGAGGCTGATAGGCCAACAGCGTCTTTGACGAGGGCAAGCCGCTCGCGAAATAGATCCACATCGCCGCGAACAGGGCAAACATTCCTGCGGCCGCCCAACCCAGCCAGCGAACCCAGCGCCGTTCCCACCAAGGGTCGACGACCGCGTGCACACGGTTGTTGAATGCCACGAGGTCGGGCAGAGGCAGGGCAGGGACGTTGAGGCGCTCGAACTTCATGTTCGACTGCCGTCTAGCGGGTTCGGATGGACGCGGGAAGTTGCTTAGCGACGCGCGTGCGCCGCAACGTCGGCTTCGATCGCCTGCGCCAGCGCCAGGACCATCTTGGCGCGCTGCGCCGGCTCGCGCAGCATCAGCTCGTCGTCGGCGTTACTGAGGTAGCCCGCTTCGAACAGCACTGCCGGGGTGTCAGCGCGCCGAAGCACGTGGAAAGCCGCGAAACGATGCGGATTTGGACGCAGCTCCACCCGGCCCGCCGCCTTGTTGACCAGTCGGGCCGCGAGGTCGGCCGAGGCGGTCATCTGCGTGCGCATCGCGAGGTCAGCGAGCATGGCATCGATTGCGCTCGCCCCGCCACTGCCGCCGCCGGAAGCATTTTCGCGGGCGGCAAGCCGTGCCGCCTCGGCATCCGACGCAACATCGGACAAGGAGTAAACGCTTGCGCCGCGCGCCAGCGGGTTCGGCGCACTGTCGACATGAAGGGACAGGAACATCGCCGCGTTAAGCCGCCGCGCGACCGCAGCGCGATCTTCCAGTGTAAGGTAGCGGTCGTCGTCGCGCGTCATCGCAACCCGCACCCGCCCCCGTTTCACAAGTTCGTCGCGCAAGGCCTGCGCAAGGACCAGTGTAAGCTCCTTTTCGCGGATCTGGCCCGATACGCTGCCCGCCCCTGGGTCGCGCCCGCCATGCCCGGCATCGATGATGACGATCGGACGCCCTTTAGCGCTCGGCCCGGCGTAAATGCGGTCGTTGACGGGAGGCGGGACGTTGACAGTCAAACTGGCCTGCGCGGCGGCGTCGCTGCTGCGGCTGGCCAACGCGAAGATACCGCCCGCGAGCAACAGCGCCACGGCGGTGATCGCCATGCCCACCCTGTTACGCGCTTGCACTTCCAAACCCATCGAAACCGGCCGACCCCTGAATGTCTGACCTGTATCACGCCATATGGTTAATGCGAAATTGCTGAACCCCGTCGTTCACACGGGAATTAGCCGGGTGCGCCAGTTGCAGGGGCATAGCGGGGATGCTACCGCAGATGCCTGATCCGGCAACCGCCGGGGATTGTTACGCAGGCCCGGTCAGTGCGATGCACCGCGGTCTTACCAGGTTGAAGCTCGAATGACGCCACAGAACGCCCATCGTCCGCTCCGTTTGGAAGCGGCCGGCGCGTTCCCCGCACACGGTTGCGGGATGGCCCATCGAGCAGAGGCGCTTACCCATAATCTCGCCTTCGCCCATCCCAATTCGATTGGGCTCAAGGCCATCACAATCGCGCGCCGCAGCGCTACTTCGCTGCCCACGCGCGCCCGGAGAAAATTCAATGTCCATGCGCATGCTGATCGATGCGCGCCACCCGGAAGAGACCCGGGTCGCGGTCGTCAAGGGAAACCGGATCGAGGAGTTTGACTTCGAATCCGCTGAGCACAAGCAGCTCAAAGGCAATATCTATCTCGCCAAGGTAACCAGGGTCGAACCGTCGCTTCAGGCGGCGTTCGTCGACTATGGCGGAAACCGCCACGGCTTCCTCGCCTTCAGCGAAATCCACCCCGATTATTATCAGATTCCGAAGGCGGACCGCGAAGCCTTGCTCCGCGAGGAAGCCGAGCATGCCGCCGAGGAAGAGCGGCTGCGGTCGGCCGAGCTCGATCATGACGATGACGATCATGAAGACTATGCCGAAGAGTCTGAGGCGCACGACGATGTCGCCGAAGAAGCTGAGGGTGAGGAGAACGGGCACGCACCGGAAGAGACCGGCACGGGCTCCAACCGCTCGCCAGTCGATGAATCGGCTGCCGATGAGCTTCGCCGCAAGCGGCAGAACCTTCGCCGCCGCTACAAGATCCAGGACGTCATCCAGCGCCGCCAAGTGCTGCTCGTCCAGGTCGTCAAGGAAGAGCGCGGCAACAAGGGCGCGGCCCTTACCACCTATTTGTCGCTGGCCGGCCGCTATTGCGTGCTGATGCCCAACACCAGCCACGGTGGCGGCATCTCGCGCAAGATCTCCAACGGCGCCGACCGCAAGCGGCTGAAGCAGGTCATGTCCGACCTCAACCTGCCGAAATCGATGGGGCTGATCGTCCGCACCGCCGGCCTCTCGCGAACCAAGGTCGAGATCAAGCGCGACTTCGATTACCTCGCCCGCCTGTGGGACGAGATCCGCGAGCGCACGCTCGGGAGCACCGCGCCAGCGCTCATCTATCGCGACAGCGACCTCATCAAGCGCGCCATCCGCGACCTCTATCACCGCGAGATCGACGAAGTCTGCGTCGAGGGTGAAGAAGGCTATAAGGCGGCCCGCGGCTTCATGAAGCTGCTGATGCCGAGCCACGTGAAGCGCGTCTCGCTGCACACCGACACCACCCCGCTCTTCCAGCGCTCGGGTGTCGAGGACCAGCTCTCGGCGATGTACCAGCCGATCGTGCAGCTGAAGTCGGGCGGCTATCTCGTCATCAACCCGACCGAAGCCTTGGTCTCGATCGACATCAACTCGGGCCGTTCGACGCGCGAGCACAATATCGAGCAGACCGCGACCAACACCAATCTCGAAGCCGCGCAGGAAATTGCGCGGCAGCTCCGGCTGCGCGACATGGCGGGCCTGATCGTCATCGACTTCATCGACATGGAACAGAACAGCCATGTCCGGAAGGTCGAGAAGGCGATGAAGGAGGCGCTGAAGAACGACCGCGCCCGCATCCAGGTCGGCCGCATCTCCAGCTTCGGCCTGATGGAAATGAGCCGCCAGCGCCTGCGCACCGGCGTTCTCGAAGCCTCGACCAAGCCCTGCCCGCATTGCGAAGGCACTGGCCTAATGCGGACTGCCGCATCGGCTGGCCTGTCGGCGCTGCGGATCATCGAGGACGAAGCTGCGCGCGGACGCGGTGAGCGTATCCTGCTTCGCGCGGGCCGCGAGGCTGCCGTTTACGTCCTCAACAAGAAACGCTCGGAGCTTGCTGACATCGAGCGCCGCTATGGCGTGACGATCGAGATCGTCATCGACGAGACCTTCGAGGGCGCGCGCATGGCCGTCGAAAGTTCAGGCCCGCGCCCGGTTGCCGCGCCGCGGCCGCCGGCTGCGCCGATTGAGGACGATAGCGACGTAGAGGACGATGTCGCCGACGACGAGATCGACGAGGAAGACGCCGAGGAAAGCCGCGAACGTGAAGGCGAAGGCGACCGCCAGGGTCGCAAGCGCCGCCGACGCCGTCGCGGTGGCCGGGGCCGTTCGCGCCGCGAGGGCGGCGAGCAGGATCAGCAGCACGGCGAACCCGAAGAAGCTGGGGAAGCGATCGCGTTGGAAGCCGCCGAGGAGCCGGCGGAGGCCGAAGCGGTCACCGAAACCGAGGACGAAGAAGGTCGCGGCGACCAGCGTCGCTCCCGCCGTCGTCGTCGCGGTGGACGCGGCGGTGCTCGCGCTGAAACTGACGAGGCAAGTGTCGAGCCCGATAGCTCTCCCATGATCGAAACGCCGGTCGAAGACGAAGCGCCGATTGCCGAGACTGAAGCTGTTGAAGAGGCGAAGCCTGCACCGAAGCGCCGCAGTCGCAAGAAAGCGGTCACCGAAGCCGAGGTCGCCGTCACGGAGCCGGCTCCGGCCGAGGCGCCGCCAGCGGAAACCGCTGAAGACGCCGCACCGCCTGCCAAGCCTGCGCGCAAACGCCGGACCAAGAAGGCCGACGCGGAAGTCGCTGCAGCGGCAGAAGCGGCCGATGCAGTCCCCGTCCCTGCGGCCAACAACGACACCGCCGAGGAACCCGCGGCCGAGCCTCGCCGCGGTTGGTGGCAGAAGACCTTCGGCTGAGGTGCACTCACCGCACGGGCGGGTCGAGCGAGCGGTTTTCATGCGATGTTCAGCGGCTGGGGTGGTAAGCCGCCGCCGATGAACGCGCCGCTCGCCCGCTTCGTGCGTCTGATGATGCTGATCGTGATGCTGGGCGTCGCCGCAGCGCCACCAGCAGCCGCGCAGGATAGCGGGGGCCCAGCCCTGCTCCGGGACAGCGAGACGGAGCTGCTGTTCAAGGACATTTCGCGTCCGCTGATCAAGGCGGCAGGCCTTGATCCGAACGCGGTCGAAGTGGTCCTGCTCAACGATCCTGAGATCAATGCCTTCGTCGACCGCGGACAAACGGTCTATCTGCAATCGGGACTGATTTTCGCTGCGGATAACGTGAACGAAGTCCAGGGGGTTATCGCACACGAGCTTGGCCACGTCGCGGGTGGCCACTCCATTCGTCTGCAGAACGGCGTCAAGGAAGCGACCGGCCTGAGTATCGCCACGCTGGTGCTTGGCGCGCTCGCGATTGCGGCCGGCGCCGGGGAGGCGGCGATGGGGCTGATGGCGGCGGGACAGCAGGCCGCGATGGGCCAGTTCCTCTCATTCTCGCGGACGCAGGAAGCAACCGCCGACGCGTCCGCGATGAAATATCTCCACACCGCCGGCATCACCGGGAAGGGGATGCTGAGCTTTTTCTCGAAGCTGCAGAACCAGGAATACCGCCTCGCGATCTACGCCAAGGACAGTTACGACCGCACCCACCCGCTTTCGTCAGAGCGCATCGAGGCCCTGAAGCAAGGCTTCGAAAACGACCCCGCATGGAACACGCCCATCGATCCGAAGCTCGAGGCCCGGTTCGAGCGCGTAAAGGCGAAGCTTTACGGCTTCGCGGACCCGCGCCAAGCGGCCATCAAATATCCCGAAAGCGACCAGAGCATTCCGGCTCATTATGCACGTGCCTACGCCTATCACATGGGTGGCTATCCCGAGAAAGCGAACGCAGAAGCGGATGCGTTGCTCGCCAAGGAGCCGCAGGATCCTTTCTTCCTAGAACTCAAGGGCCAGATTCTGCTGGAAAACGGCAAGCCGAAGGAAGCGATCGCGCCGCTTCGTCAGGCAGTCGAACGCTCGGGCAAGATGCCTCTCATCTCCGCGATGCTCGGTCACGCCCTTGTCGCAACCGAAGATCCGAAGAATTATCCGGAGGCCAAGTTGGTGCTGAAGGAAGCGGTCAATCGCGACAATCGCGATCCATTTGCTTGGTACCAACTCGGCATCGTCTATGAGCAGGAGGGGGATGGATCGCGCGCGGCGCTGGCAACAGCGGAGCGCAGCAACCTGCAGAACGATCCCAAGCTTGCTTACGCCAGCGCCCAACTCGCCATGCGCGGCATTCCAGCCGGCACGCCCGACTACATCCGCGCCCAGGATATCGCGATGGTGTCGCGCGCCGAGCTTGCTAAGAAAGACAAGAAGTATCGCGATCCGAAAGAGCTGACGCAGTGAGTGAAGTGCAGGCGGCGCCCGTGCGCCGGGGTGGGTTTGGTGCAGCGCTGGCCGGCGGCATCATCGGATCGTTGCTGACGGCCGGGTTGCTCGTCTTTGCTGCTCCGTCGCTGATCGCGCCGAAGATCGTGCGTCAGGGTCTCCTGGCCGACCCGACTGTCCTTCCCGAGGCGATCGATGCGCTGCGAGACGCGCAATACCAACCGGCGTTGCAGGCCAATCGAGCGGCCATTGAAACGCCGTTCGGCAGCTCTTGGAAAGGCGCCGCCAAGCCTGAAGTCACCCTCGTCGAGTTTTTCGATTATGCCTGCCCCTATTGCAAGGCGAGCAATCCAGTCGTCGACCGCCTGCTGAAGGAAGATAAGGGCCTGCGCGTCGTCTATCGCGAATTGCCGATCCTGGGGCCCGATAGCGTCACGGCTGCCCGTCTATCGTTGCAGGCGAGCAAGCTTGGCCGGTTCGCGCAGTTCCACGACACTCTGTACGCCACTGGGCGCCCGTCGGCGCAAACCAACGCGGCCGCCGCCCAAAGCGTCGGCATCTCCGCGGAGCCCCAGCCCGATCAGGAGATCGATGCCGAGCTCAACCGCAACATGAAGCTTGCCGGTCAGCTCGGTGCGACTGGCACGCCCCTGTTCGTCGTCGGCGACAAGGTGATGAATGGTGCCGTGACGTACGAGACGATGAAATCCGCGATCGCTGCAGCGCGCGCCACTAAGTAAGCAACGTGTAGAAGAAAAAGAGGCTGGCCGCGGTCATCACCGCCGTTGCGGCCCAGCCTGCGGTCCGCAACATGGGCGACGCGGTGAACTTCCCCATGATCGCGGGACGCGTCGCCACGACCATCGTCGCAACCATCAACGGCACGGCCGCGACGCCGTTCAGCACCGCGCTCCAGTAAAGCGCCTTGATCGGGTTGGTATTTGTCCAGTCGATCAGCACGCCCGCCAAAGTGGCAATGACGATGATCGCATAGAAGCGCTTGGCGCGGCTCGGCGCATATTGCAGCCCCCCGCCCCATCCCGCCGTATCGGTGATCGCAAACGCGGCCGATCCGGCCAGAACAGGGATGGCGAGCAGGCCAGTCCCGATGATGCCAATCGCGAACAGCAGGAACGCCAGCGACCCCGCAACCGGCCGCAACGCCTCAGCGGCCTGCGCCGCCGTATCGATTTGTGTGATCCCCTGCAGGTGCAACGTGTCCGCAGTCGCAATCATGATCGCCAGTGCGACAAGGTTGGAAAACGCCATGCCCACGAAAGTGTCCAGACGCATTCGCCGGAACTGCTTCGGAGCCGCCCTGGGCGCGTCCAGCAGGCGGTGCTGGCCCGGATGATTGTCCAATTCCTCGACCTCCTGGGCGCTCTGCCAGAAGAAAAGGTAGGGACTGATCGTCGTCCCGAGGACGGCAACGATGGTGGTGATCGCCGCCTGGTCCATGCGCGTCGGCCAGACCATGCCACGCAGCGCGCCGGACCAATCGGTATGCACGACCAGCAACACGCCGACGTACGCGAACAGGCTGAGAGTCAGCCATTTCAGGACGCGGGCATAGGGGCGGTAGGGCACGAACACCTGCAGTCCCGCGACGATGACTGCAAAGGCGATGGTCATCACGTGGGTCGGACCACCGATCAGCAACTCGACCGCCGCAGCCATCGCGGCGAGATCCGCGCCGATGTTGATGACGTTGGCCAGCAGCAGGATCCCGACCAGCCCGACGACCAGCCAGCGCGGAAAGGCCTGGGTCAAGTTGCGTGCCAGGCCCGCACCCGTGACCCGGCCGATGTGTGCGCTGATCAGCTGGATGGCGCACATCAATGGATAGGTCAGGACCATCGTCCAAAGCAGGCCGTAACCGAACTGCGCGCCTGCCTGCGAATAGGTTGCGATGCCGCTTGGGTCGTCGTCGGCCGCGCCGGTGACGAGGCCAGGGCCGAGACTGTCGGCCGCCTGCACAAACCGGGTCTTGATGTCCTTGCTGTGAGCGGTCGGATGCGCGGTCATGGCTTCCCCTAGCCCGGGCAGCCCGTCTGACCAGTTACACCTCGGTCATGTTCCCCGCGCCCTTGAACCCTTGTGCCACAACATACCATTCGCTGGAATCCTTGCGGCTGGCTGGCGGCTTGGCATGCTTTACCGTCGTGAAATTGCGCTTGAGCTCGGCAACGAGGTCGTTGTCGGCGCCCCCCGCCAGGACCTTGGCGACATAGGCGCCGCCGGGCCGCAAGATTTCCTTGGCAAACTCCAGCCCTGTCTCGACGAGCGCCATGGTGCGAAGGTGATCGGTCTGCTGATGACCGACGGTGTTGGCCGCCATGTCCGAAAGCACGAGGTCCGCATCGCTGCCCAGTGCCTCGCGCAGCCGCTCGGGCGCCGCGTCGTCCATGAAGTCCATCTGCAGGATGGTGACCCCATCCAGCGGATCGGTCGGCAGCAGGTCGATCCCAACGACGGCGGCTTGCGGTATGCGGCGGCGCACCACCTGGCTCCAGCCGCCCGGCGCGATACCCAGATCCACGACGGCCTTGACCCCTTTCAGGAGGCCAAACTTTTCGTCCAGTTCGAGCAGCTTGTATGCCGCGCGGCTCCGGTAATTCTCCGCCTTCGCGCGCTGCACGTAAGGGTCGTTGAGCTGCCGTTCGAGCCAGCGGGTAGAGGAAACCTTGCGACCCTTGGCCGTCCTGACGCGCTTCACAATTGCCAGCCGTCGCGCGCCATCAGCGACCGCAGGATTCCTTCGCGAATGCCCCGGTCCGCGATGCCGAGGTTCTTCGCGGGCCAGATCTCCATGATCGCTTCCAGGATCGCGCATCCCGCCACGACCAGATCGGCGCGTTCGTTGCCGATGCAGGGCAGGCCGGAACGTTCCTCGTAATCCATGCCGGCGATCATCCCGCTAATCTTCTGCATCGCCTCGATCGGCACGTGCAGGCCATCCACCGCGCGTCGGTCATAGGATGGCAACGCCAGGTGGACGCTGGCCAACGTCGTTACCGTGCCGCTGGTCCCGAGCAGTCGAATGCCCTCTCGTTCTTCGGGCAGCATTGCGGTGAAATTGGCGAACGCGCGCCGGGCCCGCTCGCGCATACGCATGTAAGCCTTCAGGCGGTCAGGGCCCTCGAGCTGCTCCTTGCCCTCGCTCTCAGTCAGCGAAACCACGCCCCACGGCGCGCTCCACCAGGCGCGGATGCGGGGAACGCCGTCGTCCTGATCGATTAGCACAAGCTCGGTCGATCCGCCGCCAATGTCGAAGATCAGCGCTGGACCGTCGCCCGGCTCGAGCAACTTATGGCAGCCGAGCACGGCCAGCCGCGCTTCCTCCGCGGGCTCGATGATATCGAGGACGATGCCGGTTTCGTCGCGGACCCGCTCGGCGAACGCCTCGCCATTCTTCGCGCGCCGGCAGGCCTCGGTCGCGACCGATCGCACGAGCGACACGTTGCGGCGGCGCAGCTTGTCCGCACAGACTGACAGAGCGCCGACGGCGCGATCCATCGCCTCCTGTGACAGCTCTCCGGTGCGCGTTAGCCCCTCGCCCAGTCGAACGATGCGGGAAAAAGCGTCGATGACGGTAAAGCCCGAGTCATTGGGACGCGCGATCAGCAGCCGGCAATTGTTCGTACCGAGGTCGATCGCGCCATAAGTGTGACGGTGGGGCTCCCGCCGCTGCGGGAATGATTGGTCCGGCGGCCTGTCCTGCGCAGCATGATGATGCAGGACGGGCGCACTGGCGACACCTTGCGCCATGGCAGATTTCCTTCACCGCCCAAAAGAGGCGGCTGACTTGGCCGTGGTTTAATCACAATTTGCTATCTTTGGGCAAGTCCGCGAGGCCCGGCGCGGTGGCGTTGACAGCCACCCGGCTGCTTTCTATCTCGCCCGCTCCCAAGCTGCCCCGTCGTCTAATGGTAAGACTACGGACTCTGACTCCGTCAATCGTGGTTCGAATCCACGCGGGGCATCCATCCTCCTCCACGCGCATTGAAGCCGTCGATGGCCGACCAACTTTCGAGCGTAAGCGTCCGCGTCGAGAATGCGTCCGACGGATTTCGCATCGGGGTCGAGTGGAACGGCGCCGCCCGAGACTTTCTGGTGCCAACCGAGACGCAGCAGGACTTTTCGGCCTTCTACCGCGCCTTGTCCCAGGATTTTGGCACACGTCTACCGCATATCTTCGCCGGCGCCGTCGACCACCCGCCCGCCAGTTTTCCCTGGCAGCCGCTGCTGACCGAGAACGCCCATCCTAAGATCCTCGTCGGCTATGGCGACCCGGCGGTCGTGAAGACGGACGATGGCTGGTGGCTATTAGCAACGTCGAACGACGCGCCGGACGCTTTCCCGATCCTGCATTCCACCGATCTCATCCATTGGGAGCCGCGCGGGTTCGTCTTCCCTTCCGGACATGAACCCGGCTGGGCCGCGACAGGCCGCAACCGCGCCGACTTCTGGGCGCCCGAGATGCTTCCCGTCGGCGACGAATATTGGACGGTGTTCACGGCGCGCCAGGCCAGCAATGCGCTGGCCATCGGGCTCGCTAAGGCGCGGTTTCCGGAAGGTCCTTGGGTCGACAACGGCCAGCCGCTCATCGTCGGCAAGCCGGTCGATACGACGGGGCTCGGCTACGGTGCCGGCCAACCTGCGTTAAGCGGCGGCGTCATCGATTCCCACCTGTTCATCGACGCCGACGGCACGAAATATCTATTCTGGAAGGATGACACGAACAGCATCTGGCCGCGTCCGCTGGCGATGCTGCTCCGCGCCCATCCCGCGCTGATCGACAGCCTGTTCAGCGAGGAAGTGGATCGCCGGACCGCGACATTTGCCGCTGCGATCGTCCCTTGGGCTAACGCGCAGCGGCCGATGGTCCGCTTCTTCGCGATGCAACCCCTGATCGAGGCGGCACTCGCCAACTGGACGCAAGTGCGCTCGGCGCTGATGGACTTTGGCCTGGCCGGCACGATCGTCGAGGCGATGACCACGCCGGTCCGAGGCCAGCGCATTGCCGACGACGGCCGTTCGATGATCGGCGCCGATAAGCTCGTGCTTGCCAACGACCTCGATTGGGAAGGCCATCTGATCGAAGGTCCCTTCGTTACCCGCCAGGAGGGTCGATACTATCTGTTCTACGCGGGCAATGATTTCTCGACGCCCGCGTACGGCATCGGCGTCGCCGTCGCGGACCACCCGCTGGGACCCTACACGAAGCAAGGTCCTCCGCTGCTTCAGTCTACCCGTGAGTGGCTAGCGCCGGGGCATGCGTCGGTGGCGCCTGGCCTCGAAGGCAATCCGCAACTCTTCTTCCACGCCTTCCACCCTGGCACCGGCGGCTACAATTCGTTCCGCGCATTGCTAACCGCCGGCCTGGAATTCCGCGATGGTCGCGTCACCGTCGTGCCGCTTATGAGCCCTTCGTGACGGCGCCGCCGCCGCGGACCGCTGAGCTGACGCGCGGATCGCCCCAGTAGCGAACATGGCCGCCGCCGTTGATCGCGGCCGACAGGGAAGAGCGCGGCCGCACCAGGATTTCGCCACCACCATTCACGGCGGCGGAGACGCTGCCGGCCTCGACCGAGCGCGCGTCGATCTTGCCGCCGCCATTCACCGCAACCGACACCTGCGGCTGCGGCCGGAAGCCGCCCGCAGCCGTGATCAGCCCGCCACCGCTGATGCCGAGGCTCGGCACCGTCGGCGACTGGATTTCGACGCGCAGGCGATAAGTCTGCGGGCACCGCTCGTTGCAAGTATCGATTCGCAGCTGTCCGTCCCGCTCGATCCGCATGCCGGTGTACCGGCTGCTGCCCTCGACGATGGTGACCCGCTGGACCGGGCCGGGCACGACATTGACGACGCCGCCGCCGCGCAGTTGGACCGACCGAAAGTTGCCGACTGAAACGGTCTCGGCACCAATGGCCGGCACTGAAGCGGCCAGTGCCGCAGCGAAAATCGGAAGAGTGGAGCGCATGATGCGACCTTTCGAAATATGACGCTACATATGTAGCGCTACAATTGCAGCGCGTCTAGCCTTTTCTTGCGCGCGCCTGGCGACCGCTCCAAAACGCGCCGATGGATCGCGCAGTCACCATCATTGGCAGCTACGTCAGCCCCTATGTGCGCAAGGTTCTCGCCTGCCTGAACCTCAAGGGTGTCGGGTTCGAAGTCGATCCGATTACGCCCTTCTTCGGCAACGATGAATTTCGCAGGCTCAGCCCGCTCTGCCGCATCCCCGTCCTGATCGACGGTGATTTCGCCGCCAGCGATTCGAGCGTGATCTGCGGCTACATCGACGAAGCTTATTCCGGCCACGCGCTGTTGCCTGCAGACCCCAAGGATCGCGCCCGCGCGCGGTGGCTGGAAGAATTCGCCGATACGCGGCTTGGCGACGTGCTGATCTGGAGCTTGTTCTATCAAAAGATCGTCCATCCGCTCGTCTGGGGCGAACCGGGCGACCAGGCGCGGATCGACAAGGCGATTGGCCAGGATATTCCCGCCGCGCTCGACTATCTCGAGCAGCAGGCGCCGAGCGATGGCTTCCTCTTCGGCGACATTGGTATTGCCGATATTTCCGTTGCGACCTTCTTCCGCAACGGCAGCTTTGCGGGGTTTGAGATCGACGCCCAGCGCTGGCCGCGCGCGGCGCAGTGGGTCGATCGCACGCTCGGCCATCCATGCTTTGCCGACCTGTTCCGGTTCGAAGACGTGCAGCGCAATGCGGACATCAAAGGTCGGCGCCAGGCGCTCCTCGACGCGGGCGCACGTCTTACCCAACAGACGCTGGGCGAGCGCGAGCCACGGCGCGGGATGATGCGCCTTTAATGTTGGTGTCCCGAAATCCAGTGTTCGAGCCGGGTGCGTAGCGACGGCTTGGAGGGAATGAAGCCCACCTCCGGCATCGGGGCCTGTTCCGTCGGCTCGTAGAGCATTAGATTCTCCGGCATCTTCGGTCGCACCGCTTCGCGCCCGCGCAGCATGTCTTCGGCAGCCGCCAGCGACCGATGGACGTCTTCCGCCGTGAACGGCTTCATCAGGCAGCCGAGCGCCAGGTCGGGCATCGGAAACCGCGGGGCCTTGCCGCTCACGAAAAGGCACGCGACGCCGATATCGTTGAGCCGCGCCGCAACCGAAAAGCCGGTCGTGCCGTGCGCGAGGTGAAGGTCGAGCAGGACGAGATCGGGATGATATTCCTCGATCGCCGCCATCGCCTGATCGGCATCCTCCGCCATCGCCACGACGCGATATCGAGGGTTGTCCTCGACCAGATATTTCAAGGTAACGGCCAATTGGCTGTCATCTTCGACAATCAGGATGTTCAGCATCCAGCGACCCCTTCACGAGGCCGGATTTTACCCAAGTAAATCCGACACGTGGGATGCTGGCCCGCTTCTTGCGCGCTGCGAATCCCGCATGAACGAGGTTATCGCCAGCACGAACGCTGGCAGCGCCAAACGGAGGGAACGTAACCGGATTAACCGGCAGTCGCTCTTTGTCTAGCTACGGTAAAAGAGGTGCAGGCCAATCTTTTGGACCATCGCGAGGCGCCGTCCCCATGATGGCGCGACATAGGTCGCGTGATACCAAAGCACGTCGGATTCAACGCTTGGGACCACGTTAGCCATCGCCAGCCGCGCCACGCCTTGCGCACGCGCCCAGGCGGCTGAGCCTTCGTTGATCGCGGGGAACTGGCCGTTCCGGACGAAGGAGAATTGCCACGGCTGCTTGACGACGCTGCACCAGTCGGTGGGATAGCGGCCCGAGGCGGCGCGATTCATCACCACCCGAGCGACAGCCAGCTGGCCCTCGAGGCTCTCGCCGCGCGCCTCGAAATAGACGGCGGTCGCCAGGCAGTTGCCTTGCTCGTCGAGTGGGGCGCCAACACTGTATTTGTCGACCAGCGCGTACAGCGGCCAGCCGGCCTTGTAGAGCCAGGCAGCCTCGCGCTCGATCGAGGTCGAGACTGGCGCGGACGCAGGGGCTTGCGCCAACACTGCGCGCTGGACAATCGGCTTTGGCATCGGAGCGCCAAGCAGCGCATCTGTCGGGCCGCCCGTGCTCGACGGCAGGGCCGCCAGCGTCGCTGGCTGAACGCTAATCGTGGACGCCGCAACAGTGGCGGCCGGCGCGCTGTCCAGTGCTTTCACGGCTGTCGAAATGTTGCGCAGAGCGCTCAAATCTTCCGCCGCCGCGCCGGTGCTTCCCGCAAACAGCAACAGACCGGCGATCACGGACGCAACGCGTCCGCTGGCTGACTTCATCACTCTGTATCTAGCCCTTACTGGCGGGATGACCCCGCTGGAGGCGCTGCAAAAGCGCGCTTGAATTCCAGCGGGGCGTCACCCCGTCTGGCCGGTTCGGCTCCCTGCCGAGCGGCCGCTCTCAATCCGCTGATGGACTTGTTATGGGATGGCCTTCTCGAGTCCAAGCGTTCGGCGATGAATCGTTCGACTCGCGGGACGGAATCGGGAACTAACTGTAAAACATACGCTTTTTTGACTTATCCACACGAACTCTACGCGCTTCGTCGATGCTATCGCTCGGCTCACCGAGACGCTATCGGCCTCTGTCTCGGAAGGAGACGAATGGCGTGGCGCGTTGGCTGATGAAATCGGAGCCCGAGGCCTACAGCTGGGCCGATCTGGCCCGCGACGGCGGGACGGAATGGGACGGCGTGCGCAACAATGCCGCAAGGATCCATCTCCGCGCGATGAAAGTCGGCGACGAAGCATTCCTCTATCACAGCATGTCGGACAAGGCGGTCGTCGGCATCATGCGCGTCGTTCGCGAAGGGCAGCCCGACCCCAAGGACGCCAATTGGGTGTCCGTCCGCGTCGAACCCGTTCGCAAGCTCGAACACCCGGTCACGCTCGCCGAGATCAAGGCCGAGCCGTCACTCGCCAAGATGGAGCTGATTCGCCAGTCACGCCTGTCGGTCGCGCCGGTGCGCGACGACGAATGGGACAAGGTGCTCGAGCTGGCGAAGGCCTAGCCCGAGCCTGAACCTTATGCCGCTTCGAGCTTGCGCGCCTCGCGCTTGCGCTCATGCGGGTCGAGGTAGCGCTTGCGGATGCGGATCGCCTTGGGCGTCACTTCCACCAGCTCGTCGTCCTGGATGTAGGCGATCGCCTGCTCTAGGCTCATCCGCTTCGGCGGCGTCAGGCGGATGCCCTCGTCCTTGCCCGAAGCACGGAAGTTGGTGAGCTGCTTGGACTTCAGCGGATTGACCTCAAGGTCCTGCGGCTTCGCATTCTCGCCGATGACCATGCCCTCGTAAAGCATCTCACCCGGCGACACGAACAGGATGCCGCGCTCTTCCAGTGCGTTCAGCGCGTAAGGCACGGCGGACCCCTGCTCCATCGAGATAAGCACCCCGTTCTGACGGCCGCTGATCGGCCCCTTGTGCGGGCCGTACTTCTCGAACAGCCGATTCATGATGCCCGTGCCGCGGGTGTCGGACAGGAACTCGCCGTGATAGCCGATCAGGCCGCGCGACGGTGCCGAGAAGGTCAGGCGCGTCTTGCCACCGCCCGAGGGGCGCATGTCGGTCATCTCCGCCTTGCGCATGGCCATCTTGTCGATGACCGTGCCGGAAAACTCGTCGTCGACGTCGACGACCACCGTCTCGTACGGCTCCTCGCGGCCCGACGGACCGTCACGGAACAGCACGCGCGGACGGCTGATGCCGAGTTCGAAGCCTTCGCGGCGCAAAGTCTCGATCAGCACGCCCAGCTGAAGCTCGCCGCGGCCGGCGACTTCATACGCCTCGCCGCCGACGGTCTCGGTCACGCGGATCGCGACATTACCCTCGGCTTCGCGCATCAGGCGGTCGCGGATCACGCGGCTCTGCACCTTGTCGCCGTCCTTGCCCGCAAACGGGCTGTCGTTGACCGCGAAGGTCATGCTCAGCGTCGGCGGATCGATTTCGCGCGCGTGCAGCGGGTCGGTGATCGCCGGCGTGCCGATCGTGTTTGAAACCGTAGCCTTCATCAGGCCCGCGATGGCGACGATGTCGCCCGCCTTGGCCGTTTCGACCGGAACCCGCTCCAGGCCCTGGAACGCGAACAGCTTAGTCACGCGGCCGTCCTCGACGACGTTGCCATTGACGTCCATCGCGCGGATCGGATCGTTGATGTTGAGCGTGCCGCTCTCGATGCGGCCGGTCAGGATACGGCCGAGGAAGTTGTCGCGGTCGAGCAGCGTCGCGAGCATCTTGAACTCGCCCTCGGGATCCAGCGCCGGCGCCGGCACATGGTCGACGATCGTCTGGAACAGCGGCGTCAGGTCGCCCTCGCGCACGTCGTCGGTGCGGCCGGCATAGCCCGCACGCCCCGAAGCGTAGAGCGTCGGAAAGTCGAGCTGCTCGTCATTGGCTTCGAGGTTGAGGAACAGCTCGAACACCTCATCGAGCACTTCCGGCGCGCGCGCGTCCGGACGGTCGATCTTGTTGACCACGACGATCGGCTTCAGGCCAAGCGACAGCGCCTTGCCGGTCACGAACTTGGTCTGCGGCATCGGCCCTTCGGCGGCATCGACCAGAAGGATCACGCCGTCGACCATGCTCAGGATGCGCTCCACTTCGGCACCAAAGTCGGCGTGGCCCGGCGTATCGACGATGTTGATATGCGTGCCGTTCCACTCGACGCTGGTGCACTTCGCCAGGATCGTGATCCCCCGCTCTTTCTCGAGGTCGTTCGAATCCATCGCGCGCTCCTCGACGCGCTGGTTCTCGCGGAAGGTGCCCGACTGGCGGAAAAGCTGGTCGACAAGGGTCGTCTTGCCATGATCGACGTGCGCGATGATCGCGACGTTGCGCAAATTCATTGTGATTTTCCGGAAAAAAGAATGTGGCGGCCCCATAGGCAAAAGTGCGCGATGTTGCAACGCAGCATGGCACATGGTCCAAGTTCAAACGTTTGCATGACCGAACAACGATCGAAGGAGGCGAGTGATGCCCCGAGGTGCGTACACGGCCAAGCAGGAACGCAAGGCCGACCATATCGAAAAAAGCTACGAGAAGCGCGGCGTCGGCAAGAAGGAAGCCGAAGAGCGGGCGTGGCGGACGGTCAACAAGCAGGACAAGGGTGGCAAGAACGAAGGCTCGGGCCGTTCGTCGAGCCGCAGCGCCGCCGCCAAAAAGGGTTGGGAAACCCGTCGCCGCAACGGGAACGGCTAAGCGTCAGTTACCGCGTTCGAGGATTTCGATCGCGCGTTCGACGGCGCGGAGTTCGCTCTGCGCCAGCCGGCCCATTTTTTCCCGCAGGGACTTGCCGCCCGCCACGCGCGAGGCGAGTTGATCCTTCCCATCCTGCGTAAGCCGGAGGCATAACCGCCGCCGGTTGTCGGGATCTTGCGTCCGCTCGACCAGCCCGGCCCGCACCAGCGCATCGACCGAGCGGCTTACGGCCGGCGCTCCCCGTCCAATGGTGTCGGCAACCTGGTTGAGCGTCGCTGGCTCCTTGCTCGCAATTGCTCCGAGCAGCTTGCGCCGCGCGCGGTCGACCCGCTCATTGGGACCTTCGACCACCCATTGATGGGTGACGGCGGTGAAGCGCGCAGCCAGCGCCTCAGGCGAGCTATTGCCGAACATCGTTGCAGCCTAACAAATATTTGGGGCGGCGCAACGTTGCCGGATGTTCAGTTGCCTCGTCCAGCGTTTGCCCGCATTTCGCGACAATGTCGCAGCGTCCCCCGCTTCCCCGCAACGTCTGGATCCTCGGCTTCGTCAGCCTGTTCATGGACCTTTCGAGCGAGATCTATCACTCCCTGCTGCCCGCCTTCATTACATTGGTGCTCGGCCTTCCCGCGACCGCGCTGGGCGCGATCGATGGCGTCGCCGAAGCGACCGCCAACTTCGCCAAGCTTTATGCCGGCCGCCTCTCAGACCGCAGCCAGAAACGCAAACCGTGGATCATGGCCGGCTACGGCCTCGCCGCCCTGAGCAAGCCGCTGTTTCCGCTTGCGGCTAGTGCGCCGGCGGTCATGGTCGCGCGCTTCGTTGACCGCATCGCCAAAGGCGTTCGCGGCAGCCCGCGCGACGCAATGGTCGCCGACGAGACGCCGCCGGAAATCCGCGGCCGCGCATTCGGCCTGCGTCAATCGCTCGATACCGTTGGCGCCCTGCTTGCACCGCTGGTCGCCATCGGCCTCATGGCCTTGCTCGCCAACAACATCCGGACCGTCTTCTGGATTGCCGTGGTCCCGGCGGGCATCTCGTTCCTGCTCGCTTGGCTGGCCCTGCGCGAACCCGAACAGCACATTGCTTCAAGCAAGAAGTCACCATTATTTGCGGGCTTCCGCGACCTCGACAAGGACACGAAGCGGCTTCTTCAGGTTGGCTTCCTGTTCAGCCTTGCGCGCTTCTCCGAGGCATTCCTCATCCTGAAGGGCATCGATGTCGGTTTGAACGAAACGATGTCGCCGCTGACCCTCGCAGTCTTCAATCTCGCTTATGTTGTCTTAGCCTATCCCGCCGGCATCCTCAGCGACCGCGTGCCGCCGCGCACGATCCTGATGAGTGGCATCGTGTTGCTGATCGCCGGCAACCTCATTCTTGCGCGCGCGGAAAGTTTCACTGGCCTCGTGCTCGGCACGGTCCTGTGGGGCGCGCATATGGCACTGACCCAAGGCATCTTTTCGCGCATGATCGCCGACAGCGCGCCCGAAAATTTGCGGGCGACGAGCTTCGGCGCCTTCTACTTCGTGACCGGTATCGCGGGGCTGCTCGCCAGCCTTGGTGCCGGTTGGCTATGGGACCGCGAAGGTGCGTCAGCAACCTTCTACACCAGCGCAATGCTTGCTGCGGTCGCGTTGGCGATGCTCAGCCTGCTGCAGACGGACGATCGTCGCCCTGTCCGATGACGACGTGCTCCCCGTGGCGCGGCTGGAACGGCGGCATGCGCCCCGACGCCGACGAGCGGTCCACGAACTGGTGCTTGAGCGCCGCTCCGGCGTGAACGACGATCAATGCGATCAGGACCCACGCCAGCGCCTCGTGAAGCCCACCGGCCGTCTCCGCCATCGACTCCGAAATTCCGGGGATGACCGGCAGCGGGACGCCACCGAGCAGCGGCGTCGTCGGCCCTTTCGCGTGGCCTGAAACGGCGACCAAACCGCCGATCGGCAGACCGATCAGCAGGATGTAGAAAATGCGGTGATTCCACACCGCCGCCGCGCGCTCCCACTTTGGCAGGTCCGCGGGGAATTCCGGCGGCGGGTTCATCATTCGATAGGTCAGCCGCGCCAGCGTCGCGAGCAGGATCAGCGCGCCGATCGTCTTGTGCCATGTGAAAAGTTGCGCGCGTTCCGGCCCCGGCGCCATGTCGCCAAAGCTGAGGCCCAACCAGATCTGGAAGAGGACCAGTACCGCCGTGATCCAGTGGATCGCGACCGCCATATTCGAATAGCGCCGCACAGGCTCACTGGGCACCGCCTCCTCGATCATTCTGTCCATGGCCTGCTCCTCTTGGTGAGAACCGATACGACAGAGATTGGTTCGTTTCCACGCGAACTAGTTGAAGAGGCGTTCAATCCTGATGGCCAGGCTGGCATCGAACCCAAGCGCAAGTTCACCGGCCGGTAGCGGCACGAGGTGCAGGCGCCACAATGTGCCCTCTCGCGGCTGAAGGAGAAGGCGGGCCGGCCCGCTTCCGCGGTGCGAGGGATGGCTGAAGCGATCGATCAGGCGCTGCAACTGCCGGTCGTCAATTTCGCTGGCGGCGGAAATCCTCGCGCCCCGCATGACCAGCGGCGTTCCGCGCTCGATATGCTCGAGACCCGCGTCGCTCATGCCACAGACCCAGCCATGCTTGTTGAGCAGCACGACCGGCGCTGACGACTGTTCGAGCGCGTCGAATCGCAACTTCGTGCCCTGACCCGCCATTGCCATCTCAGCGCGCAGCGCTCGTCCAAGATCGACGATCAAATGCTGGAACCGGCCGACCATCGCCGGGTCGGCGGCCCCGTCCCGCTTGCCCCGCATCACGGCGAGCCCGATGAAGCCGGCCACATTCTGGCTGAAGATGGTCTGGCAGCCGTAAGGCATGTCCAGCTGATGCGACGCCTCGCAATAATCCCCTGACCCATGCCGCTTGCGATAGCCACGGTAATGCTCGTCGTGCTGGACTTCGAACGGTTTTGTGGTGACGCCCACGCGCCAGTTCGACCGACCCCACATCGCCGGGTCTGAAAAATATCGATCGACCTCGGCCTGGTCGAAACCGGCGATCATGTTCAGCGAGGGGACGGCGCCGCCCAGGCACACGAGGTTCGCGCCGCGGCTCCGCGTCGCGCGCGCGACCATGTCGATCGCGCGCAGCCATCCGCCGTCCACGAACGGCGCATTGCGGACGGCAAGCTTGGTTTCGGTAAGAAAGGCGCGGTCACGCGGACCTTCGGACGCGTACATTCAGCCGTTGTGAAACGGGCGGACATACCTGTCCACCCGCAGCGAACTACTTGCCGAACTTCTCGCCCTTGGCAGCCTTGTCGAGCAGCAGCTGCGAGAAGCTGAAGTCCGGCTTCATCCGCTCTTCCTGCCGCTTCAGGCCGTCGACGATGGCCTGCAGCCCTTCCGTATCGGCCCAGAACATCGGGCCGCCGCGATAGACCGGCCATCCGTAGCCATAGACCCACACCACATCGATGTCCGACGCGCGCTGGGCGATGCCCTCTTCCAGGATCTTCGCGCCTTCGTTGACCATCGTGTATAGCGTCCGCTCGACGATCTCCTGGTCGCTGATCTCGCGCCGCTCGACGCCCTGCTTCTTCGCGAAGTCCTCGATGATCTGCTGCACGACCGGCGACGGGGTCGGCCGCCGCTTTTCGTCATAATCGTAGAAGCCGGCGCCCTTCTTCTGGCCCCAGCGGTCGATCGCGCACAAAGCGTCCCGCACATTCTCGATCCGGTTCGGATCACGGTGCCAGCCGATATCGACGCCCGCGAGGTCGGCCATCTGGAACGGCCCCATCGGCATGCCGAACTCGACATGCACGCGGTCGACCTGTTCGGGACTCGCGCCCTCCAGCAGCAGCTTGGTCGCCTCGATCTGCCGCGGCATCAGCATGCGATTGCCGATGAACCCGTGGCACACGCCAGCGACCACCGGCACCTTCTTGATGCGCTTGCCAAGCTGCATGGCGGTCAACAGCACGTCCGGCGACGTCTTGTCCCCGCGCACCACCTCCAGCAGCTTCATCACGTTGGCCGGCGAGAAGAAGTGCATGCCGACCACGTCGCCCGGCCGCGAGATGCTCGACGCGATCTCGTTGATGTCGAGATAGGACGTGTTGGACGCTAGGATCGCGCCCGGCTTGGCGATCTTGTCCAGCCGGCCGAAGATTTCCTTCTTCACGTCCATATTCTCGTAGACCGCCTCGATGATAAGGTCGCAGTCGGCGAGCGCCGCGAAATCCAGCGTCGGCTGCAGATAGCCCATCGCCTGCTCGACCTGCTGCGCCGTCATCCGCCCCTTGGACGCGGTCGCCTCATAGTTCTTGCGCATGATGCCCGCACCGCGGTCGAGCGCCTCCTGGTTCATCTCGACGATCGTCACCGGAATGCCGGCGCTAAGGAAGTTCATCGAAATGCCGCCGCCCATCGTCCCGGCGCCGATCACCCCGACCTTCTTGATGTCGCGCGGCCGCACGTCGTCGGCGAGGCCCTCGATCTTGTTCGCCTTGCGCTCGGCGAAGAAGAAATATTGCTGCGCCTTGGCCTGCGTGCCGCTCATCAACTCCATGAACAGCTTGCGCTCTTCGATGACACCCTCGGCATAGGGCTTCTCGCAGGCGGCCTTGACCGCCTCGACATTCTTCAGCGGCGCTTCGAAGCCGCGGAACTTGCGTCCGTTCTCCTTGACGAAGGTCTCGAAGACATCGGCTGTGCAATCGTTGAGCCGGTCCTGCCGCTCGCTACTCTTGGGCAGCGGCCGCACATCGCGCACCTCCTCGGCATAGGCCACCGCATGCGGAAGCAGCTCGCCCTCGACCAGGCGGTCGATCAAGCCGCAATCGAACCCGTCCTTGGCGCCGATCGGATTGCCGGTGGCGCACATCTCCAGCGCTTTCCGCACACCCGCCACGCGCGGCAGCCGCTGCGTTCCACCCGCACCGGGCAGCAGCCCGAGCTTCACTTCAGGCGTTCCCAATTTCGCGGTCGGGAGCGCAACCCTGTAATGGCTGGCCAGCGCGACCTCGAGCCCGCCGCCAAGCGCCGTACCATGGATCGCCGCCACCACGGGCTTGCTGCAATTCTCGATGATGTCGACGACCGTCGGCAGCGGCTGCTCAAACGCTTTGGGCGTGCCGAATTCCGACACGTCGGCACCGGCGAAAAAGGTCTGTCCTTCGCAGGCGATGACCACCGCCTTCACGCTATCGTCGGCCTCGGCCTCTCCGATCGCCGCGACGAGTCCCTGCCGAACGGCCAGGCCCAGCGCGTTTACCGGCGGATTGTTGGACAGGACGATCAGCACGTCGCCGTGCTTGCGGGTCGAAATCGGGCTAGTGGTCGGCGCGTCGCGAACGTCGGTCATGATGGCGGGTCTCCTGTGGGCGCGGGCTAATGCGCTGCTGACACCCTTGCAAGTCCGCGCGGGCAGCACCCAGCCAGGGCGTCGTCATGGCGCGTCCACTTGCCGTTCATGCGCGCGCGCCGAAACAGCCGTCGTCCGGCAGGAAGATCATGCGTACAATCGATAATCGCGCGCTCGAAGCCTCGCACGCCTTCCTGCTTAAGCGCCGTTCGCTGTCTCTCCGCATCATTCTGGCCCTCGCCGCGGCCGCCATCGCGCTATCGGTGCAAGCCGCCATGACGCCCGTCATCGGCAGCGACAAATTTGTACTGTGGCTGGTGCCGATGATCCTCGTCCTGGCACTGACACTGGGCGGATCGGTCGCGCTGCTCGCCCTCATCGTCGCAATCGGGGTCGATTGGTTCGTCTACGTCGGCGAGCCGATGACCTTCGCGCTCGATCGCGCCGAGGCGGTGTTGATCGTCGGCTCGCTGGTCGATGCGTTGCTCGTCATCCTCGTCTGCGTCGTCGTCCGCGCGCTGGCTATCCGCTCGGCCATCGCCATCGAAGACCATCGCGTCCTGTCTGGCGAGTTGCGGCACCGCATCCGTAATATGCTCACCGTCATCGGATCGATCGCCCGCCAGAGCTTCCGTCCCGACGCACCGGTGCAGGACGGCTGGCAGAAATTCGACGCGCGGCTCGCCGCGCTCGCGGATGTCCATGGCCTCGCCAGTCACGGCGAAGCCAAGCCGGTCGCCCTGCGAGAGATGATCGATCATGCGCTGGCGCCTTTCGATGCGCCCGGAGCAGGACGCGCAACGGTCGAAGGGCCCGACGTCATGCTCCAGGCTGAGGCGGTCATGCCTTTCCGTCTTGCCATCCACGAGCTCGCTACCAATGCCCTCAAATATGGCGCGTTCAGCCAGCCTGCGGGTCGTCTTCGCGTCTCATGGTTCGACGATGCCGGACAGTTTGAATTTCATTGGACGGAGACTGGCTGCCAAATAGCGTCGCCGCCTAAGCGCACGGGCTTCGGCTCGCGCATCATTCGCCAGTATCTCGCCTCGCGGCTGGGCGGTACGTCTGCGCTTGACTTCGCCCCAGACGGTTTGCGCGTCCAAATCGACGCACCCGCCGCCAACGTCATCGACCCGGGCTGATCACTCGCCCAAATCGAACAGGTCGCGGCGGCCGCGCGGGGCTGCGCGATGATATTGCGGCGGCGCCTGCACCTTCGCGCCGAGATGCGCCGCGGCGTGCCAGGGCCAGCGCGGATCATAGAGGACGCCCCGCGCAAGCGCGACCATGTCAGCATCGCCGGTGCCGACGATCGCCTCCGCCTGCTCGTAATCGGTGATCAGCCCGACCGCGACGACCGGCATGTTCACCACCTGCTTCACCGCGCGCGCCAGCGGCACCTGGTAGCTCGGCCCGACCGGGATCGTCTGGCGCGGATCGAGCCCGCCGCTGGACACGTGGATCGCCGCGCAACCGCGCGCCTCCAGCGCCCGCGCGAACTCGATGGTCTGCTCGATGTCCCAGCCGCCCTCGACCCAGTCTGTCGCGGACACGCGCATCGTCACCGGCCGATCCGCCGGGAATGCCGCGCGCACCGCGTCGAACACTTCCAGCGGAAACCGCATCCTGTTCTCCAGGCTGCCGCCATATTCGTCGTTGCGCTGGTTGGAGAGCGGCGACAGGAACTGGTGCAGCAGATAGCCGTGCGCGCCGTGCAATTGCACTGCGGCGAGCCCCAGCCGACCGGCGCGCACCGCCGCATCGGCGAACGCCTGCCGGATGCGATCCAGCCCCGCGCCGTCCAGCGCCATCGGCGGGTTCTCGCCCGCTTCGAACGGCAGCGCCGAAGGCGCTTCGGTCTGCCAGCCATGCTCATGGTCGGGCGCGATCTGCTTGCCCCCGAACCACGGCTTGTCGGTCGACGCCTTCCGCCCGGCATGGCCGAGCTGGATGGCGATCGGCATGTCCGACCAGCGCCGGACGCTCGCCAGCACGCGCGCCATCGCTTCTTCGTTGGCGTCGGACCACAGACCCGTATCGCCATAGCTGATCCGACCCTCGGGCGTGACGCCCGTGGCCTCGATCGTCAGCAGCGCCGCGCCAGACAATGCCAGATGGCCCAAGTGAATCGTGTGCCAGTCGGTCATCGACCCATCCTCGGCCGAATATTGGCACATCGGGGCGATCACGATGCGGTTGGCGAGCTTGAGTCCGCCGACCTCCAGCGGACTGAACAATGCAGACAAAGGAGAACTCCTACTGAGCGGGCACAGCGGCAGGCTGCTGCACGGCCTGCATGAGCAATTCGTACGAACGCAGCCGCGCCTGATGATCGAAGACCTGCGCGGTGACCATCAACTCGTCGGGCTTGGTCCGCTCGACGAATTCCTCGACCTGCCGCCGTGCTGTTTCCGGGCTGCCGATTGCCGATACGGACAGGACGGAGCGCAGGATCGCGCGCGCCTCGAGCGGAAGCTCGTCGGTATAGCCGCGCTTGGGCGGCGGGAGCTGGATCGGATGGCCTGTGCGCAACGCCACAAATGCCTGCTGCACCGAGGTCGCCAGCAATTCAGCTTCCTCGTCGCTGTCGGCGACGATCGCGTTGAAGCCGAGCATGACGTAAGGCTCGGCGAGCTGCTCGGACGGCTCGAAGCGCTCGCGATAGATCTTGATCGCCTCCATCATCATCTGCGGTGCAAAGTGCGACGCGAAGGCGTAGGGCAGGCCCAGCGACGCCGCGAGCTGCGCGCCGAACAGGCTCGATCCCAAGATCCACAGCGGAATGCTCAGACCTTCGCCGGGAATGGCACGCACCCGGCCATTCTCGCCGCGGAAATAGCGCATCAGTTCGACGACATCCTGCGGGAACTGGTCGGCATCCGACGACAGGTTGCGCCGCATCGCATAGGCCGCCGCCTGGTCCGTGCCGGGCGCGCGGCCCAGCCCCAGATCCACGCGGCCGGGATAAAGCGACTCCAGCGTACCGAACTGCTCGGCAATGATCAGCGGAGCATGGTTCGGCAGCATGATTCCGCCAGCCCCAATGCGGATGGTCGAGGTCTGCGAACCGACGTAGCTAAGTGCCACCGCCGTCGCCGCGCTGGCGATCCCCGGCATAGAATGATGCTCGGCCATCCAAAAGCGCTGGTAACCCAACTCTTCCGCATGCCGCGCCAGATCGGCGGAGTTGCGGAGAGATGTCCCCGTGTCGCTGCCCTGAGGCACTGGCGACAGGTCAAGGACGGACAGGGGAATTTGAACCATCATCGCGATGTGGGCCTGCGCGCCGCGGATTCAACGTTGCGATCTGCAACGGATGCCGTAACTTTCCTAATAGGACTTGCCGTGCTTGGGTGGCGCCACCAGCCGCGAGCGGCACTTTCTACGCCCTCGACTGAAGCGCGCACTGACGCTTAAGTTCACGGGAAACGCGCTGCATGGCGTGAACTTAATGGCGATAAGCACAATCACCTTGTGCGGCGGGAGAGCAGAATGATGGCCGATCTCGACGAATTTCGCCAAGCTACGCGCGATTGGCTCGAAAATAACTGTCCGCAGGAGATGCGGCAGCCACTTTGCTCGGAAGAAGACGTCTGCTGGGGCGGCCGCAACTGGACCTTTGCCTCGGACGCGCAGCGCCAATGGCTGCAGGTCATGGCCGAGCGCGGCTGGACCGTTCCCGACTGGCCGAAGGCATATGGCGGCGGCGGCCTCTCGCCGGATGAGACTCGAATCCTCAAGCAGGAAATGACACGGATCGGCGCGCGCCCGCCGTTGACCAGCTTCGGCATCTCCATGCTCGGGCCTGCCCTGCTGAAGTTCGGGACCGAAGAGCAGAAGAAGCATTACCTCGGCCAGATCGCTCGCGGCGAGATCCGCTGGTGCCAGGGTTATTCGGAGCCCGGCGCCGGGTCCGACCTCGCGGGACTTCAGACCAAGGCGGAGGATCATGGCGATCACTGGGTCGTCAACGGTCAGAAGGTGTGGACCAGCTACGCCGACAAGGCCGACTGGATCTTCTGTCTCGTCCGCACCTCCACCGAATCCAAGCAAGGCGGCATCAGCTTCCTGCTGTTCGACATGCAGTCGCCGGGCGTCTCGACCAAGCCGATCCTGCTGATCAGCGGCTCCTCGCCCTTCTGCGAGACCTTCTTCGACGACGTGAAGGTGCCGAAGTCGCAGATCGTCGGAGAAGTGAACAAGGGCTGGGACGTCGCCAAATATCTGCTCGGTCACGAACGCGAGATGATCGCCGGCATGGGGCTCGGCACCGGCGGCAAAAGTGTCACGCTCGGCCCGGTGATCAAGCCGGGCGACCCCTTCCTTCGCGCAGAGATCGCCGCGTTTGATGTCGACGCCCTCGCCTTCGCGGCAATGAGCGAACGCTTCGCCGCCATGTGGAAGGCCGGCGAGGCGCACACCGCCTCGCCCAGCATGATGAAATATGCCGGGACCGAGCTGAACAAGCGCCGCAACGAGCTGTCGATGGCGGGCGGCGGCAGCGACGCGCTGGAGTGGGAAAGCGAGCGCTCGCGGAAAGGCCGGACACCGCGCGACTGGCTGCGCAGCAAAGGCAATTCGATCGAAGGCGGCACGAGTGAGATCCAGCTCAATATCGTCGCCAAGCATATCCTTCGCCTGCCGGGAGCCTGAGACAATGGCGCTACTCACCGACGATCAGAAGATGCTACAGGAGACGGCGGCCGCGTTCATGGCCGATGAAGGCGCGATCGCGAAGCAGCTGCGCCACTGGCGGGAGATCGGCTGCAAGGACGGCTTCGGCCACGGCCTGTGGAAGCAATTCGCCGAGCTCGGCCTCACCGGCATCTGCATCCCCGAAGCGCAAGGCGGCCTTGGCCTCGGCGCGACCGAAAGCGCGCTCGTGCTCGAGGAAATCGGCAAGAACCTGACGCCCTCGCCCTTCCTCTTGACCGCCGTGGTCAGCGCTCGCGCCATCGAGGGTACCGCGCATGCGGAGCAATGGTTTCCGGGCATTCTCTCCGGCGAGACGGTGCTGGCCCTCGCCATCGACGAAGGCAGCCGCCACACGCCCGAGCGCTTCGCACTGGAAGCGCGGCGTCAGGGCAACGGCTTCGTCCTCAATGGTGCAAAGCAATTCGTGGTCCAGGGCGGATCGGCGGACATGATCGTCACCGTTGCGCGGACTGCCGGCTCGCCCGGCGATACTGAGGGCCTGACCCTGTTTGCCGTTCCCAAGGACGCGGCGGGGCTTGAGACCGAGAATGTAGCGCTGGTCGACAGCTCCAAAGCCGCCCGCCTGACCTTCGCAAATGTCGAGCTCGACGCCGACGCCGTGATCGGCGAGGTCGACGGAGGCTGGCAGCCGCTACAACGCGCGCTCGCCGCTGGTCGAGCAGGTGCTTCCGCGGAGCTGGTGGGTGTCGCGGCGGGGTCTGCAACTATGACCCTCGACTATCTGCGGCAGCGCAAGCAGTTCGGCCGACTGATTGGCGAATTTCAATCACTCCAGCACCGCGCCGCGCACCTCTATTCGGAAATCGAGATTGCCCGCGCCGCCGCCCTCAAAGCCGCAAGACTGATCGACGAAAATGATGCTCAGGCCGAGCTGATTGTCTCGGTCGCCAAGGCCAAGGCGGCCGACGTTGCCAACCTCGCGGTTCGCGAAGGCGTCCAGATGCACGGCGGCATCGGCATGACCGACGAGCATGACATCGGCCTGTACATGAAGCGCGAGGCCGTCCTCGGCGAATTGTTCGGCGACGCTTACTTCCATCGCAATCGCGTCGCCGAGCTCAGCGGCTACTGAGCCACGCGAAGAACTGGCAAAAGCTTGCCCCGGTCGGGTGCGATAGCCATAGGAGGCCCATGAAAGCCCGCGTCTTCATCACCCTCAAGAACGGCGTCCTCGATCCGCAGGGCAAGGCCATTCACCACGCGCTCGAAGGGCTTGGCTTCGGCGGCGTCAACGACGTTCGCGCCGGCAAGATGATCGAGCTCGATCTCGCCGACGGCACCAGCGACGGCGACATAGAGGACATGTGCCGCAAGCTCCTGGCCAATACCGTGATCGAGAATTTCCGCATCGAGCGGCTGGAGAATGCTCCGACATGAAGACTGCGGTCATCGTCTTCCCCGGCTCCAATTGCGACCGCGATCTCGCGGTGGCGCTGGAACAGGTGACGGGCCGCAAGCCGGAGATGGTGTGGCACCGAGAAACCGGCCTGCCCGACGGCGTCGACTTCATCGGCGTGCCGGGGGGTTTCTCGTACGGCGACTATCTCCGCTCCGGCGCGATGGCTGCGCGCTCGCCGGTCATGCAGGCGGTCAAGGACGCCGCAGGCCGCGGCGTGCCGGTGATCGGCATCTGCAACGGCTTTCAGGTGCTGACCGAAGCGGGCCTGCTGCCCGGCGCACTGATGCGCAACGCACGGCTCAGCTTCGTCTGCCGCCCGGTCCCGCTCCGCGTCGAAAACAGCCAGAGCCTGTTCACATCCCAGTACGATGCGAATGAAGAAATTCTGCTGCCGGTCGCCCACCACGACGGCAACTACCAGGCGGACGAAGCGACCCTAGACCGCCTCGAAGGCGAAGGCCGCGTGGCCTTCCGCTACCTCGACCAGGTCAACGGCTCGGCCCGCCAGATCGCCGGCATCATCAACGACGCTGGCAACGTGCTCGGCCTGATGCCGCACCCCGAGCGGGTGATCGAGCCGGCGCACGGCGGCACCGACGGGCGCCGCCTGTTCGAAGGGCTGCTAGAGACGGTGAACGCCTAGGGGCGCTTGCGGATCGGCAGTTCGGTGCAGCCCGCTGTGCCTGGCGGCTGCATGCACATGAGGAAACGGTCGGGACCGCGGGTGTTGAAAACCTCGGTATGCTTGTCGAGCGTTATCGGATTCACGAACACGATCACCGTCGCTGCCTGGGCGACCGGCGCAGCAAGCATTACCGACAGTGCGAACGCCACTCGAAGAACACGCATGTCTTACCCCCTTGAACCAGACTTGTGTCCGGCCCGTTGAACGCTTGGTGAACGCCTAATCCTCGATCGTAAAGGGGGTGAAGTTGGTGCCCACGTCATAAACGTCGACACCTTCCTTCCGCTTAAGCCACCCGACCACAACGTAAGTGACCGGCGTCAGCAGAACTTCCCAACTCACTTTCAGGACGAACTGACTGAGCATGACAGCGCCGAGCGCGGAGACCGGCCAGTCGGGCATTCCATAGAATGCCAACGGGTAGAAGATGAGGCTGTCCGCCCCCTCCCCGACTACGGTACTGCCAATGGTGCGAGTCCAAAGGTGTTTGCCGTTGGTCCAAATCTTCATCTTCGCCAGCACGACCGAATTGAGGAAATCCCCGACGAAGAAGGCAGTCATTGACGCCAGGATGATTCGCCAGCCAGCGCCGAACACCCGCTCGTAAGCCGCCTGGCCGGTCCAGCCTTCGGCTACCGGGAGATGAACCACCGTCCATTCCATCACGGCCATGAACAGCAGCGCCGCGAAGCCGGCCCACAAGGCCCGCCGGGCCCGGGCAAAGCCGTAGACCTCGGTCAGAACGTCATCGATGACATAGGAAATGGGGAAGAAGAGGATGCCGGCGCCGAATGGCCAAAGGCCCAGCCCAGGCACATCGATGACCGAGCGCTTCTCCGCCCCGATCACGTTCGACAGCAGCAGCACGACTACGAAAGCCACCATCAGGAAATCGAAATAGCGGAAGTGCGCGCCATGCAGTGTCCGCGCTTCGACATGCCTGAGATGAGCCCCCGCCATCATGCGCAGAGGTAGCGCGGACTAACGGCTCGTCAATCGCCGCCGATCGGTTTCGTTCGGCGGCGATTGCAGCTAGTTGGTCGTCACCGCGCGCCCGTAGCTCAGTTGGATAGAGCACGAGCCTTCTAAGCTTGAGGTCGTAGGTTCGAATCCTACCGGGCGCGCCAGTCCCGGGGTCAGCTGGCTAGTGCCGACCACCGGTGCGGGTGGGGTTGCAGCCCTGCGCCGGGAAGGCGAAAATTTCCCGGAAAAGCGGATCGCTCGGATCGAAGAGCCCGAACTGCGCCATGAAATAGCCGTAGGATTGCACTTGCCCGCCTGGATCATATTCCGGGCTTCCCGGCGCCCCGGCTCCTTGGGGCGTATCGTTCAGGCCGGAGAAGGAGCAGCGCGAATTGCCATTACTGATGCTCGTCCCCGGCGGACTTGGCACGTTGGCCGTCGGCGGCGGCCCCTTGATCTCTCCAGCGAGGGCAGAAGTCGATCCGAGCAGAAGTCCTGCGGCAGCCAATGCTTTGATAATCATCTGATGATCCCCTCTGTGGCTATCAGAGAGTTTCGTTTACCATGTATTTAACAGCGGCTGAATACGCGGACGGTCACATCTTGACATGATCATCAGATCATCAGCTCTTCATTAGAAAAAACAGCCATTGCTCGGAGCGTAGACTTCACACCCATCAGGGCAGCAATTTGCCTGGATTCATGATCCCTAACGGATCCAGCGCCGTTTTGATCGCGCGAAGGGCACGAATGCGGCCCGGCGGCGCGAGGCGCGCGAGTTCGTCGCGCTTGAGCTGTCCGATGCCGTGCTCGGCGGAGATCGAGCCACCGGCTGCGGTCACCAGATCGTCCACCATTCGCGTAATTCGCTTGCCTTCACCTTCATACCAGTCAGGCCCGGCGTGAGCGCCAGCGCGAACATGGAAATGAATGTTGCCGTCGCCCAGATGGCCGAACCCGCTCGCCGTCACGCCCGGGAAAGCCTTTTCGACCGTGGCAGCAGCTTCGGTGACGAAACGCGGCATTGCCGAGACGGCGACGGAAATGTCATGCGCCAAGGTCTGCCCTTCGGCGCGCTCGGCCTCCGAAATGCTATCGCGGAGTTTCCAGAAGGCTTCTGCCTGTGCTTCGTTGGCGGCGATCGCCGCATCTCCGACGAGCCCTTGGCCCATCGCTTCTTCCAGCAGTTGCGACAGCGCTGCGGCAACGTCCTCTCCGCCCGAAGCCGTCGCTTCGATCAGAACATGCCATGAATGCGCACCGCCCAAGGGTGCGCGCGTACCGGGAATGTGTCGCAGCACGAGGGACAGCGAGTCGGCGGGGACGAGCTCGAAACCTTCCACCTGGGGCGTGCGCGCTTCAAGGTACCGCAGCAGTTCGAGCGCCTGCTGCGGACTGTGCAATCCCACCCAGGCTACCGACCGTGCGGTGATCGCTGGCACCAGTCGCAGCGCAACCGCGGTCACCACGCCAAGCGTGCCCTCCGCGCCGATCAGCAGCTGATCGAGGCTATAGCCGCGGTTGTCCTTCTTAAGTCCGGACAACCCATCGTGAACTGTTCCATCGGGAAGGACCGCTTCGATGCCCGCGACCAGGGATCGCATGGTCCCGAACTTCAGCACCTGCGTTCCGCCTGCGTTGGTCGAAGTCAGGCCCCCAATCGTACAGCTCCCCCGCGCTCCCAGCGTGAGCGGGAAGCGGAGACCGACGTCATGCACTGCGTCATGCAAGGTCGACAGAATCACCCCTGCTTCCGCGATGGCTTGCCGCCCCTCTGTGTCGATCGATCGAATGCGGTTCATCCGTCGCATTGAAAGCAGGACCGCGGATCCGTCGGCTGGCGGCGTAGCCCCGGCAGCCATTCCTGTATTGCCGCCTTGGGGCACGAGCGGGACTTGCAATTCCGACGCCAAACGGACGATCTGGACGACTTCGGCCGTGCTCGAGGGCGCAAGCAT
This sequence comes from Sphingomonas flavescens, assembly GCF_030866745.1. Classification (NCBI taxonomy): domain Bacteria; kingdom Pseudomonadati; phylum Pseudomonadota; class Alphaproteobacteria; order Sphingomonadales; family Sphingomonadaceae; genus Sphingomonas; species Sphingomonas flavescens. The sequence continues at coordinate 1,102,014 of NZ_CP133016.1, forward strand.
GGCTGGCGACTGGCCGCGTACCCGTCCGCGCCAATCGGTGGTCCACGGCTCAATCTCGCGGGGATCGGTCACTACCGCGCGCTCGCTCAAGGAATGGCGCGCACGGTCGATGAACTCGGCGATCCGGTCGGTCATGCCCCGCCATTAGCGTGCTTGGCACCGACGCGCGATATCGGCAGAGGGAGGCATGGCCGGACCAATCACGATCATCGTCGCGCGCGCGCAAAACGGGGTGATCGGACGCGACGGGAAATTGCCGTGGCACATCCCGGCCGATCTCAAGCGTTTCAAGGCACTCACCATGGGCAGCGTCATGGTGATGGGCCGCAAGACGTTCGACAGCCTGCCTGGCCTGCTGCCGGGGCGTCGGCACATCGTCCTGACGCGCGACCGCGACTGGCAGACCGAAGGCGCAGAAGTTGTTCATTCGGCGGAGGAAGCCCTGGCGCTCGCCGGTGATGCACCCGTCTCGATCATCGGCGGGGCAGAAATATTCCGGATGTTCCTACCGACGGCCGACCGTCTGGAGCTGACCGAAGTTCTGGCTGACGTGCCCGGCGACACCATCATGCCCGATCCGCGCGAAGATGGATGGCGTGAGACTGGCCGCGAAGATCATCCGGCCGTCGACGAAAGGCCAGCCTTCCGCTTCATATCGCTCGAAAGGGTTTAGGCCCCGCCGTCCAGGATCGCGTCGATTGCGGCGCCAACCTCGTCAACGCCGGCCATGCCGTCGACCCGGTGCACCAAGCCCTTCCGCTCATAATAAGGAAGGATCGGCGCGGTCTTGGCGCGATACTCTTCCATCCGCGTCCTCACAGTCTGCTCATTATCGTCAGGACGTCGTTTGAACTCGGTCGAGCCGCAAACGTCGCATACTCCCTCGACCTTCGTTGGACGGAAGGTGTCGTGATAGCCCGCGCCGCACTTGGCGCAGGTGAAGCGGCCCGTGATGCGGGTGACTAGCGCTTCTTCGTCCACGGCCAGCTCGATCACATAATCGAGCTTCCGCCCACGCTGGGCGAGCAGGATCTCGAGAGCTTCGGCCTGGTGGCCAGTGCGCGGGAAGCCGTCGAAGATCGCACCCTTACCGGCGGAGGCATCGAGCCGCTCGCCGATGAGCGCGCTTACGATGGCGTCGCTCACCAACTCTCCGCGCTCCATGATCGCTTTCGCCTTCAGACCGACGGGCGTCCCGGCCGCCACCGCTTCACGTAGCATATCGCCGGTCGACAGCTGGATCATGCCGCGGTTCGCCTGCAGCCGCGCGGCCTGGGTCCCTTTGCCCGCACCAGGCGGTCCCAACAGGATGATGTTTAGCATCGCGAGCGCTCCCCTGTGAACGCGTGGAAACTAGCGCCGTCGCGGCGTGGTCTTAAGCTTGGCCTTCTTGATAAGGTCGCCGTACTGATGCGCAATCAGGTGGCTCTGAATCTGGCTGACCGTATCCATCGTCACGTTGACGACGATCAGCAGGCTGGTGCCGCCAAGCCGAAAGTTCAGGCCAGCCTGGGCCGACAGGAATTCCGGAATGAGGCAGATCAACACCAGGTAAGCGGCGCCGATGACCGTGATGCGGTTGAGCAGATAATCGAAATAATGCTCGGTCGCCTTGCCCGGACGGACGCCCGGGATGAAGCCGCCATGGCGCTTCAGATTGTCGGCGGTTTCCTCGCTGTTGAACTGCACCGCAGTGTAGAAGAAGCAGAAGAAGGCAATGCCAATGCCGTACAGCGCCATGTACGCCGGCGAGCCGTGCTGCAGGAACGTGCTGATGGTGATCAGCCAGTCGCTAGCGGCCCCATCCGTCCCGGCGCGGTTACCGGCCCATTGGATGATCGTCAGCGGCATCAGCAGCAGCGACGAGGCGAAGATCGGCGGGATCACGCCGGCAGTGTTGAGCTTGATCGGCAGGTGCGAACGCTCCTGCTGCATGCCGCGCGCGGTCTGGCGCTTCGGATACTGGATCAGGACGCGGCGCTGGGCGCGCTCCATGAAGCAGATGAAAAGGATGAGCGCGACGGTCAGCACAACGATGCCGACGACGACGACCGCGCTCATCGAGCCCGTGCGGCCGCCCTCGAGCAGCTGGGCGATTGCCTGCGGGAGGCGCGCCACGATGCCGGCCATGATGATTAGCGAGATGCCGTTGCCGATGCCGCGGCTGGTGATTTGCTCACCGATCCACATCAGGAACAGGGTACCGCCGACGAGGCTGATCGTGCCCGCGATTTCAAACAGCAGGCCCGGCGCGACGACAGCCTGAATGCCCTGGTTGGCGCCCTGCGTCTCCAGGCCGCGCACGGCGAGATACCCCTGAACGAGGGTGATCACGACGGTCAGGTAGCGGGTGTACTGATTGAGCTTCTTGCGCCCGGTCTCACCTTCTTTCCGCAGCGCCTGCCACGGGCCGTAGAGCGTCGCGCCAAGCTGCACGACGATCGACGCCGTGATATAGGGCATGACACCCAGCGCCACGATGCTGAAGCGCTCCAGCGCGCCACCCGAGAAGGTGTTGAAAACGTCGAGGATGCCGCCGCTCTGCGTCTGGTACAGCGCATTCATCGCCACCGGGTCGATACCGGGCACCGGCACGAACGATAGTAGACGGAACAGGACGAGCGCACCGATGGTGAACCACAGCCGCTTCTTGAGTTCGGTCGATTTCTGGAAATTCGCGAACGAAATGCTGGAAGCGAGTTGTTCGGCTGCGGATGCCATGGACGTCAAATTCCCCGGAAAAACAAACGGCGGCGAAAGGGCTGAATAGCCTCCCCGCCGCCGATATAGTGGCTCAAGGCCGCTTGTCTAAGACCCCTCAGGCCTTTGGCGCAGCAGCCCGGTCGGCCAGCCGCTGTTCGCGGACCTTGCCCTTTTTCGCGGCAGCCAGTTCGGCCGGGTTCTTGCGCTCGATCAGCTCGACCGAACCGCCGGCCTTTTCGACCGCTTCGCGCGCACCCTTGGAGATGCCGGCGACCTTGCAGTTGAGCTTCGCCTTCAGCTCGCCTTTGCCGAGCAAACGGACGCCGTCTTTGCCACCGCGCGCCAGACCAGCGGCCTTCAGCGCGTCGTGGTCGAGCGTGTTCTTGGCGTCGAGCTTGCCGGCGTCGATCATCTTCTGAACGGCGCCGATGTTCACCTCGGCATAGTCCTTGGCGAAGATGTTGTTGAAGCCGCGCTTCGGGATCCGCATGTGGAGCGGCATCTGGCCGCCCTCGAAGCCGTTGATCGACACACCGGAGCGCGACTTGGCGCCCTTCTGGCCGCGTCCGGCAGTCTTGCCGAGACCCGAGCCGATGCCGCGTCCGACGCGAACGCGCGACTTACGCGCGCCGTTGTTATCCTTGAGTTCGTTGAGTTTCATGTTCGTGCACTCGCTTTCGCTTTTGTCGCGCATGCCCTCGCGGGCATCAGGTTAGGCGGCCTCTTCAACCGACAGCAGGTGATGCACCTTGCGGATCTGACCGAGCACTTCAGGCGTGCCCTCCACTTCCACGGTCCGGTGCAGCTTGTTCAGGCCGAGACCGACGAGCGTCGCCCGCTGCGTCTTGTCGCGGCGGATCGGCGATCCGGTCTGGGTGATCTTGATCTTCGCCATCTTGCGTTACTCCGCGAGCGCTTCGGCCTGGACTTCGGCCTCGGCGGCGCTGACGCCGCTGCGGCCGAGCAGGTCAGCGACCTTTTTGCCGCGGCGCTGCGAAACAGCGCGCGGGCTCGACTGATCCTTGAGCGCCTCGAAGGTCGCACGGATCATGTTGTACGGATTGGACGTCCCGACCGACTTGGTGACGACGTCGTGGACACCCAAGCTCTCGAAGATGGCGCGCATCGGGCCACCCGCGATGATGCCGGTTCCTGCCGGAGCCGTACGGATCGTCACGCGGCCGGCACCGAAGTGGCCGAGGCCGTCATGGTGCAGCGTGCGGCCATCGCGCAGCGGAACGCGGATCATCGCCTTCTTGGCTGCGGCCGTCGCCTTGCTGATCGCTTCCGGCACTTCTCGCGCCTTGCCGTGACCGAAGCCGGCGCGGCCCTTGCCGTCGCCAACGACGACGAGCGCGGCGAAACCGAAGCGCTTGCCGCCCTTCACGGTCTTGGAGACGCGGTTGATGTGGACGAGCTTTTCGATCAGCTCTTCGCCACCGTCGTCGTCGCCACCACGGCCGCCACGGCGGTCGTCACGACGTCCGCGGCCACCGCCACGATTGTCGCGGCCGCCACCCGGTCCGCCACGGCCGCGGCCGCCACGCGGGCCACGGCCCTGCGTCTGCTGCTCTTCGGCCTGCGCCGGGGTAGCGTCGGCAACCGCCGCCGTTTCGGCGGGGGCAGTGTTCACTTCGTTGGTCTGGTTTTCGTCAGCCATTTAAAACTCCAGTCCGCCTTCGCGGGCAGCGTCGGCGAGGGCCTTCACGCGGCCATGGAAGAGGAAGCCGCCACGGTCGAACACGACGGTCGACACGCCGGCCTTCTTGGCGCGCTCGGCGATCGCCTTGCCGACGGCAATGGCGCTGTCCTTGGTCGCGCCGGTCTTGCCCTTAACGTCCTTGTCCAGGGTCGAAGCCGAAGCGAGCGTCTTGCCCGCCGCGTCGTCGATGATCTGGGCGTAGATGTGGCGGCCGGAACGGTGCACCGAAAGCCGCGCCTTGCCCGAGGAACGCGCGCGGAGCGCAGTGCGCACCCGGCGACGACGGCGGTCGAATAGAGAAAGGTTCGCCATGGCTTACTTCTTCTTGCCTTCTTTGCGGAAGATGAACTCGCCGCGATACTTGATGCCCTTGCCCTTGTACGGCTCCGGCTTGCGCCAGCGACGGATCTCGGCCGCGACCTGACCGACCTTCTGCCGGTCGATGCCGCTGATCTCGACGGTGTTCTGGTCGGGAGTCTTGACCTCGACGCCTTCCGGCACCGGAAAGTTCACGTCGTGGCTGTAACCGAGCTGAAGGCGCAGGTTCTTGCCCTGGGCCTGTGCGCGGTAGCCGACGCCGGTGATTTCCAGCACCTTGGTGAAGCCCTCGGTCACGCCGGTGACGAGATTCTGCACGTTGGTGCGGGTCATGCCCCAGGCAGCGCGGTTGCGCTGGGCCTGGGTGAGCGGCGTAACGCGGATCTCGCCGTCGGCGATCTCATACTTCACGAGGTCGTCGAGCAGCTGCATCGACAGCGTGCCCTTCGGACCTTTGACGGTCAGGGTCTGGCCCTCGACGGTAGCCGTGACGCCTGACGGCATCGGGACCGGCTTTTTGCCAATGCGGGACATTAGAATACCTCCGCCAGGACTTCGCCGCCGACGTTCTGGTCGCGCGCTTCAGCGTCCGACAGCACGCCGCGCGGGGTCGACACGATGATCGTGCCGAGGCCGTTGCGGATGCGCGGAAGCTCGCGGGCGGCCGAATAGACGCGGCGGCCGGGCTTCGAGACGCGGGCCAGATGCTGGATCGCGGGCTGGCCCTCGAAATACTTCAGCTCGATCCGCAGGCCCTTCTGGCCGGCGAGCGTCTCTTCGGAATAGCCACGGATGTAGCCTTCGCGCTGGAGCACATCGAGCACACGGATGCGCAGGTTCGAGGCCGGCGTCAGGACGCTGTCCTTCTTGGCCTGCTGGCCGTTGCGGATGCGGGTGAGCAGGTCACCCAGGGGATCGGTCATTGCCATCTTCGTACCCTTACCAGCTCGACTTGATCACGCCGGGGATCAGGCCCTTGTTGGCCAGTTCCCGAAGCATGATCCGCGACAAGCGGAACTTGCGGTAATAAGCGCGCGAACGGCCGGTCAGCTCGCAGCGGTTGCGAACCCGGGTCGGGTTCCCGTTGCGCGGCAGTTCCGCCATCTTCAGACGCGCGATCAAACGCTCGGTCTCGTCCTTCGACTCATCGTCCGCGATCGCCTTCAGCTTCGCGTACTTCGCCGCATTCTGCTGGACGAGCTTCTTGCGACGCTCGTTCTTGTTGATCGAACTCAGTTTCGCCATGACTTAAGTTCTTCTCCTAATCGAAGCAGACACGCCCTCAGGCGGCCTGCTTCTGGTCCTCTTGCGGGAACGGGAAGTTGAACAGGCGCAGCAGCTCGCGCGCCTCTTCGTCCGTCTTCGCGGTGGTGGTGATGATCACGTCCATGCCCCGGACCTTGTCGATCTGATCGTAATTGATCTCGGGGAAGATGATCTGCTCTTTCAGGCCCATGGCGTAATTGCCACGGCCGTCGAACGACTTCGCATTGAGGCCGCGGAAGTCGCGCACGCGCGGCAGCGCGATCGTCACCAGACGATCGAGAAACTCGTACATGCGCTCACGCCGCAGCGTGACCTTGCAACCGATCGGCATGCCTTCACGCAGCTTGAACTGCGCGATCGACTTCTTGGCCTTGGTGATCACCGGCTTCTGGCCGGCAATCTGCTGCAGCTCGGCAGCGGCCGTCTCGACCTTCTTCTTGTCCTGGGTCGCTTCGCCAACGCCCATGTTGATGACGATCTTGTCGAGCTTCGGGACTTCCATCCGGTTCTTGTAACCGAACTTCTTGGTCATCTCCGGAACGATGCGATCGTCATAGTCCTTGCGCAGGCGCGCAACGTACTTGTCGTCAGCCATTGATCAGGTCTCCGGTCTTCGCGGCAACGCGGACCTTCTTGCCGTCACGCTCTTCGAAGCGGACGCGGGTCGGCTTGCCGTCGGCGGTCGCAATCGCGACGTTCGAGATGTGCAGCGGCGCTTCCTTGCGCTCGATCCCGCCCTGCGGGCTCTGCTGCGTCGGCTTGCGATGGCGCGCGTGGACGTTGACGCCCGACACGACGACCTTCGATTCCTTCGGGATCGAACGGATGACTTCGCCGGTCTTGCCCTTGTCCTTGCCGGAGAGGACGACGACCGTGTCACCCTTGCGGATTTTCGCAGCGGCCATGGTTACAGCACCTCCGGCGCAAGGCTGATGATCTTCATGTGCTTCTTCGCACGCAGCTCACGGACGACCGGGCCGAAGATACGGGTGCCGATCGGCTCCTCGTTCTTGTTGACCAGCACCGCAGCGTTGCTGTCGAAGCGGATCACCGAACCGTCGGGACGGCGGATGTCCTTGGCGGTGCGCACGATCACCGCGCGGTGAACGTCGCCCTTCTTCACGCGGCCACGCGGCGCGGCTTCCTTGACGCTGACGACGATGATGTCGCCGACGCCGGCCACACGGCGCTTCGAGCCGCCCAGCACCTTGATGCACTGGACGCGCTTGGCCCCGCTGTTGTCCGCGACGTCCAGGTTGGACTGCATCTGGATCATTGTTCGACCCTACCTTCTTTCAAATCTGCTCAGGCGTCCGCGTCGACGGCTTCGTCGGCTTTCGCCTTCTTGGCCGTCTTCTTGGCAGCGGTCTTCGTGTCGGCCTTCTCGTCGGCAGCCTTCGCAGGCGCTTCGTTGGTCGGCGCAACGGTATCCGGATCGGCGATCTCGATCGCTGCAGCCTCGGCCACACCGATACGGTCGACGACCGTCCAGGTCTTCAGCTTCGAAATCGGCGCGCATTCCTGGATGCGGACGATCTCGCCGGCGCGGAACTCATTGGCCGCGTCGTGAGCGTGGTACTTCTTCGACAGCTTGATGATCTTGCCGTACAGCGGGTGCTTCACCCGCCGCTCGACGCGGACCACAATCGTCTTGTCACCCTTGTCGGACACTACGGTGCCGGTCAGGACGCGCTTTGGCATCTCGATAGTCTCCTTACGCCTTGGCTGACGCGCTGGCGCGTTGGGTCTGCAGCGTCTTGATGCGAGCGATCGTGCGGCGAACTTCGCGCACGCGGCTCGGCTTCTCGAGCTGGTTGGTCGCCGACTGGAAGCGCAGGTTGAACTGCTCGCGCTTCAGGTCGCTCAGCTGCTGCTGCAGCTGGTCGTCGCTCTTCTGCTTGAGATCGTCGATCGCAGGCATCTTACTTTTCCTCTCCGGCCAGCGTCTCGCCCAGGCGAGCCACGACCTTGGTCTTGATCGGCAGCTTCTCGGCCGCGCGCTCGAACGCCGTCTTGGCAAGATAGCCAGGGACGCCATCGAGCTCGAACAGGATGCGGCCCGGCTTAACGCGGGCGACCCAGAATTCCGGCGAGCCCTTGCCCGAGCCCATGCGGACTTCGGCCGGCTTCGACGACACGGGGACGTCCGGGAAGATGCGAATCCACAAGCGCCCGGAGCGCTTGATGTGACGCGTGATCGCGCGGCGGGCCGCCTCGATCTGGCGCGCGGTGATCCGCTCCGGCTCCATCGCCTTCAGGCCGAAGGCGCCGAAATTGAGCTCGGTCCCGCCCTTGGCATTACCATGGATGCGGCCCTTGAAAGCCTTGCGAAACTTGGTGCGCTTGGGTTGCAGCATGATCTGTCTCTTTTCCTAGCGCTTACCGGTTGCCGCGCTCTTCGCGCGCCGGACGGACGCCGGAGGTCTGTGCCTCCATCATCAGCCGGTCTTGAGCGAGCGGGTCGTGGCCGAGGATCTCGCCCTTGAAGACCCACACCTTCACGCCGCACACGCCATAAGCGGTGTGCGCGGTGGCTTCGGCGTAATCGACGTTGCCGCGCAGCGTGTGCAGCGGAACGCGGCCTTCACGATACCATTCGGTGCGCGCGATTTCCGCGCCGCCGAGACGGCCCGAGCAGGTGATACGAATGCCTTCGGCGCCAAGACGGAGAGCCGACTGCACCGCGCGCTTCATGGCGCGGCGGAACGCGATACGGCGCTCCAGCTGGTCGGCGACGCCCTGGGCGACGAGACGCGCGTCGATCTCCGGCTTACGGATCTCGACGATGTTCAGGCTCACTTCCGAGCTGGTCATCTTCGACAGCTCAGCCTTGAGCTTCTCGATGTCCGCGCCCTTCTTGCCGATGATCACGCCGGGGCGCGCAGCATAGATGCTGATGCGGCAGGTCTTGGCCGGACGCTCGATCACCACCTTCGAGATCGCCGCCTGCGGCAGCTTCTTGATGATGTACTTCCGGATGTTGAGGTCTTCGAGCAGCAGACGACCATAGTCCTGGCCTTCCGCGAACCAGCGGCTGTCCCAGGTCCGGTTGATCTGCAGGCGAAGCCCGACCGGAGAAGTTTTCTGACCCATCTTAAGCTTCTTCCTGCTCGCGGACGACGACCCGAATCCGGCTGAACGGCTTGACGATGCGCGACGAACGGCCGCGCGCACGGGTCGCGAAACGCTTCATCGAGATCGACTTGCCGACGCTCGCTTCGGCGACGACCAGGGCGTCGACGTCGAGGTTGTGATTGTTCTCGGCATTGGCGACGGCGGAGGCGAGCACCTTGTACACGTCCTCGCTCATGCCCTTCGGGCTGAACTTCAGGATGTTCAAGGCTTCCTCGACCTTGCGGCCGCGGATCAGCGTCGCGACGAGGTTCAGCTTGCGCGCTGAGCCACGGATCGTGTTACCGACCGCGAGCGCTTCCTTGTCGCCGACCTTGCGTGGGGCTGCTGGCTTGCTCATTAGCGCTTGCCCTTCTTGTCCGAGGCGTGGCCCGGGAAGTAGCGGGTCGGCGCGAACTCACCGAGCTTCATGCCGACCATGTCTTCGTTGACCGACACCGGCACGAACTTGCGGCCGTTGTAGACATTGAAGGTCAGGCCGACGAACTGCGGCAGGATCGTCGAACGGCGCGACCAGGTCTTGATCGGCGCGCGGCCGCCCTTGTCCTGAGCGGCTTCCGCCTTCTTCAGGAGCGACAGCTCGACGAACGGACCTTTCCAGATGGAACGGGCCATGGATTAACCCTTCTTCTTCGCGTGACGGCTACGGATGATGAACTTGTCCGTGGCCTTGTTGTGACGGGTGCGGGCACCCTTGGTCGGCTTGCCCCACGGGGTAACCGGGTGACGGCCGCCCGAGGTCCGGCCTTCACCACCGCCGTGCGGGTGGTCGACCGGGTTCTTGGCGACGCCGCGGGTCAGCGGACGCTTGCCCATCCAGCGGGTGCGGCCGGCCTTGGCGAAGGTCTGGTTGGCGTTGTCCGGGTTGGACACCGCGCCGACCGTCGCCATGCAGTCCGAGCGCACATAGCGCTGCTCCCCTGAATTCAGCCTGACGATGACCATGCCGCGGTCACGACCGACGACCTGGACATAAGTCCCGGCGGCGCGCGCAATCTGGCCGCCCTTGCCGGGCTTAAGCTCGACGTTGTGAACAATGGTGCCGACGGGCATCTGGCCGATTTCCATCGCATTGCCCGGCTTCACGTCGACCTTCTTGCCGGCGACGACCTTGTCGCCCGGCGCGAGGCGCTGGGGCGCCAGGATATAGGCCTGCTCACCGCCTTCGTAGGTGACGAGTGCGATGAACGCAGACCGGTTCGGGTCGTATTCCAGCCGCTCGACCGTCGCCGTCACGTCCCACGTGCGACGCTTGAAGTCGACGATGCGATACTTCTGCTTGTGACCGCCGGCGATGCCGCGCGAGGTCACGTGACCCTTGTTGTTGCGGCCGCCTGTCTTGCGCTTGCCTTCGGTCAGCGCCTTGACGGGCTTGCCCTTCCACAGCGCGGACTTGTCGACCAGGATCAGCCCGCGGCGGGCCGGCGAGGTCGGCTTATATTGCTTGAGAGCCATTAGCCCCGGACCCCTTCGGTAATGTCGATCGACTGACCTTCGGCCAGCGTCACGATCGCCTTCTTCATGTCCGAGCGGCGGTACGGCGTGCCCTTCCAGCGCTTGGTCTTGCCCTTGACGACGATGGTGTTCACGCCGGTGACGGAAACACCGAACAGCGCTTCGACCGCAGCCTTGATCTCAGGCTTCGACGCATTTCCGGCGACCTTGAACACGACCGAGTTGTTTTCCGACAGCATGGTCGACTTCTCGGTGATGTGCGGCGCCAGGACGACGTCGTAATGGCGGTTCTCGACCGCCTTGGTGGCAGGCTTCTTAGCCATTGAACCGGGCCTCCAGCTTCTCGACAGCCGCGCGGGTCAGGACCAGCGTGTCATGCCGCATGATGTCGTAAACATTGGCGCCCATCGCCGGCAGCAGGTTGACGCTCTCGAGGTTCGACGAAGCGCGGGCGAAACCGACGTTGAGCGCGTCACCGTCGATCACCAGCGCCGTCTTGCCGAAGCCGAGCTTGCCCAGCTGCGCCTTGAGCGTCTTGGTCTTGCCTTCCGCGACATCGAGATTGTCGAGAACGACGAGGCTGCCGTCCTTGGCCTTCGACGACAGCGCCATCTTCAGGCCCAGCGCGCGGATCTTCTTGTTGAGGCTCGACGTGAAGACGCGGGCCCGGGGACCGTGCGCCTTACCACCACCGATGAAGATCGGGGCGCGGCGGTCGCCGTGACGAGCCGTACCGCCGCCCTTCTGGCGGCCGAACTTCTTGCCGGTGCGGGCAACATCGCTGCGCTCGCGAGCGGCACGGGCCGGCGCGCGGCGGTTGATCAGCTGCCACGTAACGACGCGGTGCAGGATGTCGGCACGCGGCTCGACGGCGAAGATCTCGTCGTTGAGCTCGATGTCGCCGCCAGCCTTAGCGTCGAGGCTTTGAACCTTGACCTTCATCTTAGCTTTCCTTGCTCTCGTCGGCCGCGGGCGAACCCTCGTCCGTCGAAGCTTCTGTTGCTTCAGTCTCAGCAGCCGCGCCGGCATCCTGCTCGGCGGCGATCGCCGCGACTTCCTCGTCGCTCGGCAGCGCCGGGATCTCGTGGACGGCCGCATCGTCGACCAGGCCCGCAGCCGGCAGTTCCGACTCGTCGATCTTCGCCTTGGTGTCGAGGAGACCCGCCGGATACGGCACGTTCACGTTGCGCGGCAGCTTGATGGCGTCGCTAACCGTCAGCCAGCTGCCCTTGTGGCCCGGAACCGAACCCTTGACGAACAGCAAGCCGCGGATCGGGTCCGTGCGGACGATCTCGAGGTTCTGCTGGGTGCGATTGCGGGCGCCCATGTGGCCCGCCATCTTCTTGTTCTTGAACACGCGACCCGGATCCTGGCGGTTGCCGGTCGAGCCGTGCGAGCGGTGCGAGACCGACACGCCGTGGGTCGCACGCAGACCACCGAAATTCCAACGCTTCATCGCGCCCGCAAAGCCCTTGCCCTGCGTTACGCCCGAGACGTCGACCATCTGGCCGGCGACGAAGTGATCCGCGCTGATGGTCGCGCCGACATCCAGCAGCGCATCTTCAGCGACACGGAACTCGGCGACTTTCGCCTTGGGCTCGACCTCGGCCTTGCCGAATGCACTGCGCTGCGGCTTGGCGACATTCTTTGCTTTCGCCTTGCCGGCGCCAAGCTGAACGGCGGTGTAGCCGTCACGATCCATTTCACGACGGCCGACGACCTGCAACTCTTCCAGCTGCAGAACGGTAACCGGCACGTGCCGTCCGTCTGCCTGGAACAGGCGGGTCATTCCGACCTTTTTCGCGATCACGCCGGTGCGCATGATCAAACTCCTCAACAGAGGCACAAGGGGACCATCCCCAAGTGCGTGCAGCCCATCAAAATGTTTGCGTGCCCCGCCTGGGCTAGTGCTCTCTCAGGCGAGAGCGGCGGGGACGCAGCCCGGAGCTAGCCTCCGGCGGTATCCACCGTTTTTGTCGCCCGGTGTGGGCGAGCCGGCTGTTAGGCCAGCTTGATCTCGACGTCCACGCCGGCGGCCAGATCGAGCTTCATCAGCGCGTCGACCGTCTGCGGGGTCGGCTGAACGATGTCGAGCAGCCGCTTGTACGTCCTCACCTCGAACTGCTCGCGCGACTTCTTGTCGACGTGCGGCGAACGGTTGACGGTGAACTTCTCGATGCGCGTCGGCATGGGAATGGGACCGCGAATGAGAGCACCCGTACGGCGCGCCGTGTCGGCGATGTCGCCGGTTGCCTGATCGAGCACTCGATGATCGAAAGCCTTCAGACGAATCCGGATGTTCTGCGTTTCCATGTCCCTACCGATGCGAAAGAGCCGCCGGGTTGTTGCCAACCCGAAAAACAAGAGGCCGCACCCGTTTGACCCCGGTTTCCCGGAACGGAGGACCTCATCTCTAATGTAAGTGACGGTGACGAATCCCCGTCGTGTGAGGCGCCTCTACAGAGGACGGGTGTGGAGATCAACCCCTGTACAATAAGTTGCGGGGTGAAAGTCTGCTTTGGACTCCGTTTGCCCCGTGATCAGGCATGGAGACAGAACAGGAGGAAGACCCCGAGCGTCAGTGGACTCGCCACGTTGCCAAATGAACCTAGCGGGCGTTTCATGTACTCCTCGCGCGTGTCCATCTCGGTGCCACGATAGAATGGCACCAGCGGACGCTTGCTCAAGAACAACATCAGCGCGTTGCCAAACGCCATGTAGAGACTTCCCGCTGCCAATGCGGCAAGCGCGACCGCAACTCCCTCCAAGTCGGCGCCCCGTAGTGCCGCAAAGGTGATCAAAGCAGTCAGTACCACAGCCACGGCTTTGGCGAGGGCCTCTTGCATCCGTCACGGGTAAGTCCGGTCGGTTACTCAACCGCTAATGTTGGTGAGACGTGCGCCGCCAACGTCCTCAGCTCTTGCCACACACAAAAGAAAAGGCCCGGCGCTTCAGCGAAGCACCGGGCCTTCTTTAAACTAGCGCCCTAGGGCGCGAGACTTATTTGGAGATCGTGCCGACGACGCCGGCGCCGACCGTCCGGCCGCCTTCGCGGATCGCGAAACGGAGGCCCGGATCCATGGCGATCGGAGCGATCAGCTTCACGCCCAGCGAAACGTTGTCGCCCGGCATGACCATCTCCGTGCCTTCCGGCAGCTGCACTTCGCCCGTCACGTCGGTCGTGCGGAAGTAGAACTGCGGACGGTAGTTCGCGAAGAACGGCGTGTGACGGCCGCCTTCGTCCTTCGACAGGACGTACACTTCGGCCTGGAAGTCGGTGTGCGGGGTGATCGAGCCCGGCTTGCAGAGAACCTGGCCGCGCTCGACGTCTTCACGGCCGACGCCGCGGAGCAGCGCGCCGATGTTGTCGCCGGCCTGGCCCTGGTCGAGCAGCTTGCGGAACATTTCAACGCCGGTGACGACGGTCTTCTGGGTGTCGCGGATGCCGACGATCTCGACTTCCTCGCCAACCTTGACGACGCCGGTCTCGACGCGGCCGGTGACGACCGTGCCGCGGCCCGAGATCGAGAACACGTCTTCGATCGGCATCAGGAACGGCTTGTCCAGCGGACGCTCCGGCTGCGGGATCCAGTCGTCGACGGCCTTCATCAGCTCCATGATCTTCTCGTCGCCGATATTCTGGTCGCGGTCTTCGAGAACCGCGAGCGCCGAACCGGCCACGATCGGAATGTTGTCGCCGTCGAAGCCGCGCTTCGAAAGCTCTTCACGGATTTCCAGCTCGACGAGCTCGAGCAGCTCGGGATCGTCAACCTGGTCGACCTTGTTGAGAAAGACGACCATGGTCGGAACGCCGACCTGCGCCGCGAGCAGGATGTGCTCCTTCGTCTGCGGCATCGGGCCGTCGGCGGCCGACACGACCAGGATCGCGCCGTCCATCTGGGCGGCACCGGTGATCATGTTCTTCACATAGTCGGCGTGACCCGGGCAATCGACGTGCGCATAGTGACGCTTGTCAGTCTCGTACTCGACGTGTGCGGTCGAGATGGTGATGCCGCGCTCGCGCTCTTCCGGCGCCTTGTCGATGTTGGCGAAGTCGACGGCTTCACCGCCGCCGTGCTTCGACAGCACCTTGGTGATTGCAGCCGTCAGCGACGTCTTGCCATGGTCGACGTGACCGATGGTGCCGATGTTGCAGTGCGGCTTGTTCCGCTCGAATTTAGCCTTCGCCATTTTACGCCTCTTCTTTTTCTGGAATTCGGGCGGCCCGCCCTCATCGCGGACGCGCCCTTAGCTACAAAATTACGGTTACGCTAGCTTCGCCTTCACCTCGTCGGCGACGTTCTGCGGCACTTCATCATAGTGCGAGAACTGCATCGTGTACTGCGCACGTCCCTGGGTGAAGGAACGCAGCTGGTTCACGTAGCCGAACATGTTGGCCAGCGGCACCATCGCCTCGACGACCTGCGCGTTGCCGCGGCTGTCGGTGCCCTGGATCTGACCACGGCGGCTGTTGATGTCGCCGATGACGTCGCCGAGGTAATCCTCGGGAGTTACCACTTCGACCTTCATGATCGGCTCGAGGATCTTGATGCCGGCCTTCTGCGCCGCTTCACGCATCGCGCCGCGGCCAGTGATTTCGAACGCCAGCGCCGACGAGTCGACGTCGTGATACTTGCCGTCGATCAGGTGCACCGCGAAGTCGACGATCGGGAAGCCGATCAGCGACCCAGTCTCGGCCGTTTCCTTGAAGCCCTTTTCGACCGACGGGATGTACTCGCGCGGGATGTTGCCGCCCTTGATCTCGTCGATGAACTGGAAACCCGAACCGCGCTCGCCCGGAACGACCTTCACCTTCACTTCGCCGAACTGGCCGGAGCCGCCCGACTGCTTCTTGTGGGTGTAAGTCAGCTCGATCGGCTTCGCGAGATATTCGCGATACGCCACCTGCGGCGCACCGACGTTCGCTTCTACCTTGAACTCACGCTTCATGCGGTCGACGAGAATCTCGAGGTGGAGTTCGCCCATCCCCTTGATGATCGTCTGGCCCGATTCATGATCGGTCGACACGCGGAACGAGGGATCTTCGGCGGCCAGACGGTTGAGCGCGATGCCCATCTTTTCCTGGTCGGCCTTGGTCTTGGGCTCCACCGCGACCTCAATAACCGGGTCCGGGAATTCCATCCGCTCGAGGATGATCGGCGCGCTCTTGGCGCACAATGTATCACCCGTGGTGGTTTCCTTAAGGCCCGCCAGCGCGACGATGTCGCCCGCATAGGCCTCTTCGATGTCCTCACGGCTGTTCGCATGCATCAGCAGCATGCGACCGATCTTTTCGTCCTTGTCCTTCACCGAGTTCAGGTACGAACCCTTGCTCAGCTTGCCCGAATAGATGCGGGCGAAGGTCAGCGAACCGACGAACGGGTCGTTCATGATCTTGAACGCCAGCGCGGCGAACGGCGCGTCATCGCTCGACGGGCGCGCGTCTTCCTCTTCGCTGCCCGGCTTGACGCCGCGGATGGCCGGCACGTCGAGCGGGCTCGGCAAATAGTCGACGACTGCGTCGAGGAGCGGCTGAACGCCCTTGTTCTTGAACGCCGAGCCGCAGACGACCGGAACGAACGCTCGGTCCAGCGTTCCCTTGCGGATCAGCTTCTTGAGCGTCGCGGTGTCCGGCTCTTCGCCTTCCAGGTACGCCATCATGACTTCATCGTCCTGCTCGACGGCAGTCTCGATCAGCTTCTGGCGATACTCGGCGGCCTTGTCCTTCAGGTCGTCCGGAATGTCGACGTAATCGAACTTCGCGCCGAGGCTCTCGTCCTTCCACACGATGCCGCGGTTCTGGACCAGGTCGACAATGCCCTTGAGATCGCTCTCCGCGCCGATCGGCAGCGTCAGCACCAGCGGCGTCGCGCCGAGGCGGTCGATGATCGACTGCACGCAGAAATAGAAATCGGCGCCGGTGCGGTCGAGCTTGTTGATGAAGCACATCCGCGGAACGCCGTACTTGTCGGCTTGCCGCCACACGGTCTCCGACTGCGGCTCGACGCCGGCAACGCCGTCGAACACCGCGACCGCGCCGTCGAGCACGCGCAGCGAACGCTCGACTTCAATCGTGAAGTCGACGTGACCCGGGGTGTCGATGATGTTGATGCGGTGCTCCGGACCCTGGCCGTCCTCGGCCTTCCAGAACGTCGTCGTTGCCGCCGACGTAATGGTGATGCCGCGCTCCTGCTCCTGCTCCATCCAGTCCATGGTCGCCGAGCCCTCGTGGACTTCGCCGATCTTGTAGGACTTGCCGGTGTAATAGAGGATGCGCTCGGTCGTCGTCGTCTTGCCGGCGTCGATGTGCGCCATGATGCCGATATTGCGATAACGTTCGAGCGGATGGCTGCGGGCCATGGTCGGTGTTTCCTTAGCGATGTGGGGAGCCGGCGGACCCGGCTATCCCCAATATAGGTACGGTTTTTACCAGCGGTAGTGGCTGAAGGCGCGGTTCGCTTCGGCCATGCGGTGCGTGTCTTCACGCTTCTTCACCGCGTTGCCGCGATTCTGCGCCGCATCCATCAGCTCGCCCGACAGGCGGCCGGCCATCGTCTTCTCCGAACGGCTGCGCGCCGCCGAGATGAGCCAGCGGATCGCCAGCGCCTGCGCGCGTTCCGGGCGGACTTCGACCGGCACCTGATAGGTCGCACCGCCGACGCGGCGGCTGCGGACCTCGATGCCCGGCTTCACGTTGTTCAACGCATCGTGGAACACGCCGATCGGCTCACGCTTCAGGCGAGTTTCGACGCTATCGAGAGCGCCATAGACGATGCCCTCAGCGACCGACTTCTTACCATCAAGCATGACGCTGTTCATGAACTTCGAGAGGACGATATCCCCGAACTTCGGATCGGGAAGGATTTCGCGCTTTTCTGGGCGACGACGACGAGCCATTGGAAAATTCCTTTCTCTTCAGCCTGATCCGGGACTTTGAACTGCCCGGGGCTTACTCTCGTGATTACTTCGGGCGCTTGGCGCCGTACTTCGAACGGGACTGCTTGCGGTCCTTCACGCCCTGCGTGTCGAGGACGCCGCGGAGCACGTGATAGCGCACGCCCGGAAGGTCGCGCACACGGCCGCCGCGGATCAGCACGACGCTGTGCTCCTGCAGGTTGTGGCCTTCGCCCGGGATGTAGCTGATGACTTCGCGCTGGTTGGTCAGGCGGACCTTGGCCACCTTGCGAAGCGCCGAGTTCGGCTTCTTCGGGGTCGTCGTGTAAACGCGGGTGCAGACGCCGCGCTTCTGCGGGTTCTGGTCCATCGCGGGGACCTTCGACTTGGCCTTCTGCGGTTCGCGACCCTTGCGGATCAGCTGGTTAATCGTTGGCATGAAGCCCTTCACCTTTCGTTGCGGGCAGTCCCCGCGGTTACTTTGCCCAATGCAAAAGCGTGAAGACCTGATGACCTCGGGTCATCCGGCTTCACGTGGCTTGAGCAATGTTCAGCTCTTGTCCGGCGCAAGAATCCCTGTCGCTCGGACGGGCGGGCACATAGCGGGGCAAGTGTTGAGGGTCAACCGCCCGGGAGGATGCGATGCATCGCAAGGTGGTCGTAATATGGCCGACAAGCTTCCGCGACCCCCCGCGCCTCGGCGGGCAATTTAACGTCCTCCGTCTCCGGCTGTCCGAAGCCTGTGCTGCTCTCGACCGCCGCATACCAGTACGGAGCCCAGGGACCATCCGTGTCGCGGCGTCCCGGCGCCCAGTTCAACATCGATGGGTCCCAGGGGATACCGACCGCTGCACAGAGCTCCGCCAGCACCCCTTCTGGATCCGCGAGAACGTCATTGGCGTCGACCACTGGTGGTGGGTGGCCAAGCCGGTCGCATTCCCGGTCGAAGAACTCGGCCTGTCGATCCATCCCGAAATCCTCGAACGCCGCAACTTCGCGCTGGCGCAGGTAAGACGCGATCATTCGCTGCGGCTCACGGATCAGGAAAGCGTGCGTGAACCCCTCAAAATCCGCATAGCCGATCGGCCCCGTCATATGGTGCCACATGTGCTTTTGGTACCAGATTGGCGCGCCGTTCGGCGGATCGCTGCGGAGCGTAGTCATCACGCTTGGCCACTCGCAGTCCATCGCCGCCATGATCTCGTCGCGCATCGGGTGATCCGCGCCAGTATCTTTCAAAAAGCAACCGTAGAACGGTTCATCCGACACGAACGTGTCGTCGCGGCTACCGAAGCTTCGCATCATCGCCGTGGAGAGGTTGCGCGGGCCCGACCACATCGCGATGCGGGTGGTCACGGGCGTTGCTGTTCCTCGGCGTCGCGGTCGACGCGGTCGACGTAGAGCCGCTGCAACCGCTCGACCATTGGACCGCGGCACGTCAACTGGCGACCATCGATTTCCCGGACCGGGACGATACCGGCGAAAGTGCCGGTCACGAACGCCTCGTCGGCGCCGTAGACGTCGGTCAGCGAGAAATCCTTTTCGATCGCCGGTATGCCTGCTTCGCGCGCGACCTCCAGCGCCAGCCCGCGCGTAATGCCGCCGAGGCAATATTTACCACTCGACGTCCACACCTCACCCTTGCGGACGATGAAGAAGTGCGTCGAGTTGCAGGTCGCGACGAAGCCGTGCGGGTCGAGCATCAGCGCTTCGTCAGCCCCGGCCTGCGTCGCCTGGATAGAAGCCAGTATGCAGTTGAGCTTCGAGTGCGAATTGATCTTCTGGTCCTGCACCGCCGGGTCGCCGCGCCTGACGTGAACGGTGAACAGCTTCAGCCCGCGCTCGTAGACGGCCGGGTCGGGCTGTTTGTACTCAGGGATGATGACGATGGTCGCCGGGGTCACCACCACGCGCGGGTCCTGGTAGGGCGTCGAGCGGACGCCGCGCGTCACCATTAGCCGGACGTGGACGCCCTCGTTCATGTCATTGGCATTGAGCGTCTCGTAGAGTCGCGAAGTCAGTTCCTCGCGGCTGACACCGACAACCATCGCCAGCGCCTTGGCACCTTCGAACAATCGATCAAGGTGGCGATCGAGAAAGCCGAGCTTGCCGCGGTGGACGCGCAGGCCTTCCCAAACGCCGTCGCCCAGCATGAAGCCGCTGTCGAACACCGAGACGACAGCTTCGGCCCGCGGCTTCAACTCGCCGTTGACGTTGATCAGGATCGACGCATTTCGCGGGTCCGACACGTCGTGCATGGATTGCGCCATGGCCGGACGCTGCCGCCTCGGTGCGGGATTGGCAACTACTCGGTGGTCTTGCCGTCCCACTCCTCATGCGCGGCCTCGGCTTCCGCCTTGGTCGCCTTGACCAGACCGTCGAGATGTTCGGGCGGTCCGTAGATCGTGTAGAGCCGAAGCGGCTCATCGCCGGTGTTCTTGACGTTGTGCCGGGCACCCGCCGGGACGATGACACCGAAGTCCTCTTCGACCTTATTCTCCGCACCGTCGATGAGCACGACGCCGCGGCCTTTTTCGAAGCGGAAAAACTGATCACGGTCTTCGTGCACTTCCTCGCCGATTTCCTCTCCCGGCTTCAAAGTCATCAGCACCAACTGCAGGTTTTGACCGGTGTACAGGACGCGGCGGAAATCATCGTTTTCAACCGTCCTTGTTTCGATATTGTCGCAATAGCCTTTCACCGCTCATGCCTCCTTCATTGGGTCGTGGCCCCAGTTCATCAGGCTGTAGCGCCAGTGCGAATGTTCGACGTCCTTCGGGCGCTGCGCCAGATGACGGTGAACGTATCCAATCACCTTGCGCATGTGATCATAGTCACCATCGGTCAGGTCCGCGACCTTCTTGCGCTTGATCGCGATGATCTTCCGGCCGCTGGCATGACCGACGCTCTCGCCCTCGCCGTCGCCGTGCTCGCCTTTCCAGCCGACCGCCCGGCTGTCCTTCGTGTCTAGCCACTTCTCGATCTCGGCGGGCGTCATGTTGACGGCCTCGCCGAAATCCTTGCGAACCTTGTCGCGGTCAATCGTCGCCATGACTAGCCAATGCTTCGAAGCGGCGGAGGTTTCACCGCACCGCCTTTAGGTCAGGGACGCGGCAGCTCCGCGTCGACCGGACTGCGCGGCCGGAGATAGAGACGCCGAACAGCCGGGAAGCGCTTCGCCGCCTCGACCTCGATTCCCCACACGATCGACTCGACGTCGCGCGCGGTGATGTCGTCGTCGAAGTCGACCGACAGCATTGCAGTGATCTGGTCCGGAGCGCTGTGAACGGTGAGAACCTGGCCGACCGCAGTCACGCCCTTCTTTTCGACGACCATGTCATGGAGCGCTTTGATCAATTCGGGATTGGCGGCCTCACCGATCAGTAGTGCCTTGGATTCAAACGCCAGCAGGGTTGCCGTGACGCCGAGGATAAGGCCGATCACGATGGACGCGGCGCCGTCGTAAAATGGGTCACCGGTCAATTGCGACAGGAAGAGACCGATCGCGGCGGCGATAATGCCCGCCATGGCAGCGCCATTTTCCAGCAGCACGATGAAGGCTGGCGGATCCTTCGATTTTCGGATGGCCCCGAACCAGCCGAGATCACCCTTCGCTTTCTTGAAGTCCTTGAATGCTTCGACCGTCGACCAGCCTTCGAGCAGGAATGCGACAACCAGCACGATGTAGGCGATGGTCGGCGAGATCGCCTCTTCCGGATTGGCGATGTGGATGATGCCTTCGTAAATCGACACGCCGGCGCCAAGCGCGAAGACGAGCACCGCGACCACGAAGCTCCAGAAGTAGAGTTCACGCCCGTATCCGAATGGATGAAGCTCGTCAGGCGGCCGCTTGGCCGCGCGCCGGCCCCACATCAGCAAGAGCTGGTTCGTCGAATCGACGACGCTGTGCACGCCTTCAGTCAGCATCGCCGACGAACCGGTGATCGCCGCGGCAACGAACTTCGAAACGGCAATGCCGAGGTTTGCCAGCAGCGCAACGACCAGCGTGCGCGTCGAAGTCGTATGTGCGCTCATCGCGTCGCAAGCCTTCCCGCATCTGCCATCCCGCACTCCCTGCACGAGGATGTGCCGATTAGACAGCCCTCAATGATCAGGCGCCCTGCCAGCGTACCATTTGCGCATAGTTGTCAGGTGCGCGCGGTGAAATCGCACGGGTCGTCAGCCCGCCGGCAATCACCAGAGCCAGAACAGCTGCGCCCGAGACCCAATGACGGCGTTCGATCCGCGGAGCGAGCAGGATCAGCGCCAGCGCCGAAGCAGTCATCGACCAAAGATGATATCGCAGGTCCGAGGCGATGCTGACGACCAGGAAGCTCATCTCAAGCGTCAACGCGGAAACCACCAGCGCCAAGGCCAGTCGCCCCGCGCGGTCGTTCCTCCGACGAACTGCGACCGGCAGCAGCCCGGCGGCCACCAAGGTCCAGACGATTGGCCATCCTAAGGGCGTGGCCGACTGTATACGGGCCGCATCCTGCCACACTGCGGCGAAGCGACTTTTCGGACTTGCAAGACCAAGATCGTTCGGCTCGGCCTCGTCCGGTGGCGCTGCACCGATCAAGCCGGCCGGGACAAGCCATCGCTGCGTCGAATTCCAGTGTGCCAGGCGATGCGCCGCATAGTCGACCGGGTGTTTCATGACGGCCGAGACCAGGTCCCGATTCAGGTCACGCTGAGAAAGAGCGATGGCCGACGCAGTGGCTGCCGCGCATTCCGGGACCTCGGTAAGCGGGTCCCAGAAGAACGGCATCACGCAACCGCTGCGGCGCAACTGGCGTATCTGCACGTCATCAAAGGGCGGGACGCGGGATTTTCCGTCAACCGCGAGGGCAGCAAGATCGTACACCGGCAGACTTTTGGCGACGCCGCTGGGTGAGGCGGCGAACAAGCGCTCGTTGATCGTCGGCGTCACCGCGAGCACCGCGATAATCATGACCGCACCGATCGCTGCCTGAACGCGAAATTTTTGGCCGCCCAGAAACAGGATCACCGCCAGCGGTACGGTAGCAAACACTGCATTCGCGCGGACCAGCGTCGCGTAAATAAGCAGGGTTGCCATCGCGATCATTGCGATTGACGGCGTCCGCCTGCCGGCAAGGCTGAAGAAGGCGAAAATCCCGGTTGCGGCGAGAAGCGCGCCCTCCATATGCGCGTCCTTCAGCACGACCATCTGCCAACCGACAAGCAATGGCGAGAGCGCCAACACCAAGACCGCCGCAAGCGCCCTAGTCCTAGCCACGCGGGCGATCGCAATAACGATCAGCGTAAAGCCAGCGACATAAAGCGCGACCTGCAGCGCGAAAATCGGCGCAGTGCCCGACCCGAGCGGCGCCAGTGTCCGCCAGAGCTGAACCATAGCCGGCGGGTGCCAGTCGTCCACCGCTCCGTCGAGAACCTGACGGTACTGGGTTACCGTGTCGTACATGGCGACGCCCGGCCAGAATGCAGCGGCAATCACCAAAACGGCCAGCGCAAACGCCGCGCCAGCCAGATAGGCGCGACGGCTCGAAATCAGATGTGGATGACCCGGCCGAAGGCGGCGAGAACGCTTTCGTGCATCATCTCGCTGAGCGTCGGATGCGGGAAGACCGTGTTGATGAAGTCGGTCTCGACCAGTTCCGCCGTCTTGCCGATGGTATAGCCCTGGATCAGCTCGGTCACCTCGGCGCCGATCATGTGCGCACCGAGCAGTTCGCCGGTCTTGGCGTCGAACACAGTCTTGATGAAGCCTTCGACCTCACCGAGCGCGATGGCTTTGCCATTGCCGATTGCCGGGAACTTGCCGACCCTGACCTCGTAGCCCGCTTCCTTAGCCTTGGCCTCGGTC
The DNA here is from genome assembly GCF_030866745.1 of Sphingomonas flavescens. Taxonomy (NCBI): domain Bacteria; kingdom Pseudomonadati; phylum Pseudomonadota; class Alphaproteobacteria; order Sphingomonadales; family Sphingomonadaceae; genus Sphingomonas; species Sphingomonas flavescens. Next base: position 1,125,329 of record NZ_CP133016.1, read on the forward strand.
AGGCCGACGCTGGCGACCTGCGGACGGCAATAGGTGCAGCCCGGAATGTTCTTCGGATCCATCGCGTGCGGGTGGACGTCCTTGTTGCCCAACTCCTGGGCGATCGCCTCCGCTGCAGTAACGCCCTCGTGGCTGGCCTTGTGCGCAAGCCATGGCGGCGCGGTTACGTCGCCGATCGCCCAGATGCCGGGAACACTGGTGCGGCACATGGGGTCGGTATCGATGTGGCCCTTGGTGGTTTTTACACCGAGCCCCTCGAGACCAATGTTTTCGGTGTTCGGGACGATGCCGACGGCGACGATGACATGGCTAAACCTTTGCTCGGCAGTCTTGCCGTCGCTGCTCTTGATCTTGGCCGCTACACCATTCGCGTCCGGCGCCAGGCTCTCGACGCCGGCGCCGGTCAGGATCGTCAGGCCCTGCTTCTGCAGGCTCTTGGCCAGCTGCGCGCTGATCTCGGCATCCTCGACCGGAACGACCCGGTCGAGCATTTCGACAACCGTCACCTTGGCGCCGAGGTCCGCGTAAAAGCTGGCGAACTCGATGCCGATCGCGCCCGATCCGATCACCAGCAACTCCTTGGGCATCTCCGGCGGAGTCATCGCGTGGCGGTAGGTCCAGATGCGCTTGCCGTCGGCCTTGGCGAACGGAAGGTCCCTCGCCCGCGCGCCGGTGGCGACGATGATGTGCTTGGCCGCGAGTTCGGTCGCCTTCCCGTCGGCGCCCTTGACGGAGAGCTTGCCTTTGCCGGTCAGCGCGCCCTCGCCCATGTGCACGGCGATCTTGTTCTTCTTCATCAGGTGCGTGACGCCCTGGTTGAGCTGCTTCGCCACAGCGCGGCTGCGCGCGACGACTTTGGCGAGATCGAACGACGGCTTGTCGTTGCTGAGGCCGTAGGCGTCAGCGTGGGTCATGTAATGGAAGACCTCGGCCGACCGCAGCAGCGCCTTGGTCGGAATGCAGCCCCAGTTGAGGCAGATGCCGCCCAGATTCTCGCGCTCGACGATCGCCGTCTTCAGCCCCAGCTGCGCCGCGCGGATCGCGGCGACATAGCCGCCGGGTCCCGAGCCGAGCACGATCACGTCATATTGGTCAGCCATTTGCGTCTTCCTCTGCCGCGATAACGCGCGGCCTATTGTCCTGGTCGAGGGCGACGAAAATGAACTCGCCTTCCGCCACCAGCTTTTCATCGCTGCCGTCGCGTTCGCGGGCGATCGCCTCGGCTTTCAATCTCATCGACGTCCGGCCGGGTTTCAACAACTCGACATAGACGCTCAATTCGTCGCCGACGGTCATGGCCCCGGGAAACTTCAGCGCATCCGCCGCGACGAGTATCGCCTTGCCCGCCGAATGGCGCGACGCGAATGATCCGCAGGCGAGACCCATTTGCCCCATCAGCCAGCCGCCGAATACGCCGCCGTACGGGTTGGTGTCGGACGGCATCGCGGTGACACGGATCAGCGGCTCCCGCGGCGACTGCACCGTTTTCAGCTGTGCCAGCTAAACAGCAGACGAAGTGCGGTAGCCGACCCAAGGAACAGGGGGATCGACAGCAGCAATCCGGGGGAATTGTCCAGCGGACGGACCGTACCCCATCCGGCCCAGCTATCGGTCCACAACCCCTCGCCGCCGTTCATCATGGTTGGCAAGACAATTCCAAGAATGAGCCCGAAAGCGAGCGCGGTGATCCACTTCATCTAGGCGAGCATCCCTAACGGATTTTCGACAAGTTCCTTGAACGCCTTCATCAACCGCGCTCCATCCGCACCGTCGATGGCCCGGTGATCGAAGCTGCCGGTGGCGCTCATCACCGTTGCGATCTGCAGGCTGTCGTTGACGACATAGGGTCGCTTCTCGCCTGCGCCGATGGCCATAATCATGCCCTGCGGCGGGTTGATGACGGCTTCGAACTGCTTGATGCCGAACATGCCCATGTTGCTGAGCGAGGCGGTGCCGCCCTGATATTCCTGCGGCTGGAGCTTACCCTCCTTCGCGCGCGCCGCGAGGTCCTTCATCTCGGTCGAGATGGCCGACGCGCTCTTGGTGTCGGCTCCGACGATGATCGGGGTGATGAGGCCGGCCGGGATCGACACCGCAACCGAAATGTCGGCTCGGCTGTACTTGAAAAGCTGGTCGCCGGCGAAGCTGACATTACATTCCGGCACTGCGATGAGCGCCTGGGCGAGCGCTTTGATCAGCAAGTCGTTGACGCTGAGCTTCACATTGCGCGCGGACAGGCCGGCGTTGAGCTCGCCGCGAAGCTTGAGCAGTGCATCCAGCTGGATGTCTACCGTCAGGTAGATGTGCGGGATCTGCTGCTTCGACTCGGACAGACGCCGCGCGATCGTCTTGCGCATGTTGCTGAGCTTGATCGCCTCGTGCGGGATCGCCTCCTCGTTCGGTCCGGGGAGAACGGCATGAGAGGTCGGCGCTGGAGCAGGAGCCCCAGCGGCTGGTGCGCCAGCCGGCGCAGCCGCCGGGGCCTTGCCGGCGGCGGCATCGATGTCCGCGCGGACGATGCGGCCGCCGGGGCCGCTTCCCTTTAGCGAGCCGAGGTCAATATTCTGGGCCTGAGCGAGCCGGCGCGCGAGCGGCGATGCCTTCACGCGGTCGCCACCTGGCGGTGCCGGCGCAGCGGCCTGCGCGGGGGCGGCGGGCGTTTCGACGGGTGCCTGTGGCGGTGGTGAAGCCTTTGGAGTCGCGTCGGCCTTGGGTTCGGGCGCAGCCTTCGGCGGCGCGGGCGGCGGCGTGTCCGCCTTGGGCGCGGCGCCGGCGTCCACCGTCTCGCCTTCGCCCGCCATGATCGCGATCGGCGCGCCGACCTTTACGCCGTCCGTACCCTCCGGCACCAGGATCTGCGCGATCTTGCCTTCGTCGACGGCTTCGAACTCCATCGTCGCCTTGTCGGTCTCGATCTCTGCGAGAATGTCGCCGGACTTCACCTCGTCGCCCTCCTTCACCAGCCATTTGGCGAGCGTCCCTTCCTCCATCGTCGGGGAAAGCGCGGGCATCTTGAGTTCGATCGGCATCAGGACCTGTCCTTGCGGAAGCTTGACCGGCTCAAAGCCCAATGCGGCAGGCGCGGTCAAGTCTGCGCAGAATGTCTAGTCGGCCGCTTGCACTTTGCGAGGGTTTGCCGCAGCACTCCTGTCCACATGGGGGACAGCCAGCGCACCTACCTGGTCGTGGTCGACGACAGCGCGGAATCGCGCGTCGCCTTGCGCTTCGCTGCGCGCCGCGCAGCTAAGACGGACGGCCGTATCGAGGTGCTGGGCGTCGTGGAGCCGCAGGACTTTGTCCAGTTCGGCGGCGTGCAGGCGGCGATGGAGGAAGAACAGCGCCTACGTATCGAGGGCGTGGTGAGCTCGGCGATCGGCGAGATCCTCGACGAAAGTGGTATTTCCGCCAACATCATCATCCGCCAGGGCGAAGTGGTGAAGAGCGTTCGCGATTATGTCGCGGGCCGCGACGAGATCGCTGCGCTGGTGCTTGGCGCTGCGCCGAGCGGGTCCCCGGGGCCGCTGGTGGTGAATTTCGCGGGCAACGATGCTGGCCAGCTGCCCTGCCCGCTGATGGTCATCCCCGGCTCGCTGACCGACGAGCGGCTGGAGCAGCTGAGCTAAAGCACCCGCGACAGGATCTCGCCGAGGCGTTCGCAGCCGGCGCGATCTTCCTCGTCGAAGCGGCCGGTCACCGGGCTGTCGATGTCGAGCACGCCGATCAGTTCGCCATCGTTGACGAGTGGCACGACGATCTCGCTGTTCGAGGCGCTGTCGCAGGCGATGTGGCCGGGGAAGGCGTGGACGTCATCAACCAGCTGCGTTTCGCGGGTCGCCGCCGCGGTCCCGCAGACGCCGCTGCCGAAGGGGATGCGGATGCAGGCCGCGCGGCCTTGGAACGGCCCGAGCACCAGCTCGCCGTCGACGTTGCGGTAAAAGCCCGTCCAGTTCACGTCGGGCAGCGTCTCGTAAATTAGCGCGGCGGCGTTTGCCATGTTGGCGACCGCGTCCGTCTCGCCCGAGATCAGACCCTCCAGGGCCGAAGCGAGGTCTCGGTATAGCGTCAGCTTGTCCTCCGCCATGATGCGATGGTCGAACATCAGTCGAAACTCACCTTTCCGCGGCCCTGCTTGACGGCGCTGCGCTGCTTTTTCCTGTCGACGCGCTGGGCCTTGGCCGCCCGGCTGGGCTTGGTCGGCTTGCGCTTCGCCTGCACCATATGGGCGGCCGCGATCATCTCTGCCAGACGGCGCCGCGCGTCGGTGCGATTGGCGTCCTGGGTGCGGAAGCGCCGCGCGGTGATCAGCAGCTCGCCGCCGCTCGTCACCTTGCTCCCCGCGATGTTGCGCAGCCGCTGATAGACATTGGGATGCAGCCCGAGCTTGAACAGGTCGACGCGGAGCTGCACCGCGGTCGCGACCTTGTTGACGTTCTGGCCGCCCGGCCCCGTGGCGGCGAGGAAGCTTTCGCTGAGCGCGTCCTCGGGCAGGATGACGTCCTCAGGCCGCATCGGCCCACTCGCCGAAATAGTCGGGCAGCGGCGCGGTGACGTCGATCGTGTCCTTACGGTCGCGCGGAACGACGAGCCGCGAGGCGTGGAGCAGCATCGGCCCGCCGGGCACGCCATACACGCGGTCGCCGACAATGCCGCGTCCGAACGCCTCGCGCGCGTGCACGCGTATCTGGTGCGTCCGGCCCGTCAGCGGCTGAAACTCGACCAGCGTGCGGCCATCGCGCACGGCCAACCGGCGCCAACGAGTGACCGCCTCCTGCCCTTTTTCGTCCGCGACCATCTTCCAACCGGCCAGCTCGCTCGAGACCTTCGCGAGCGAAGCGTCGATCGTGCCGCTTTCCTCTGCGACCTCCGCAGCGATGACGGCGAGATAATATTTTTCGACCGTGCGCCCCTCGAACGCCTGCTGAAACTGCGCGCGCCCGCGGGCTGTGCGCGCGAAGAGGAGGCAGCCGCTGGTGTCGGTATCGAGCCGGTGCATCGCGGTCGGCGGCCGCTGGAAGCCGCATTTCAACTCATCGATCCGCGCCGCGATGGACTCCCCGCCCCGGCGCGGCGCGTCGACGGGAAGGCCCGCGGGCTTGTCGAGCACCAGCGCTTCGGCGTCGATGAGGAGGATGCGGTCGGCAAGGTCCATCGCGCCCCTCTGGACGAGTTTGTGACTCCTTTGCAACGAATCCAAGGAATCCAGCGCGTTACACAATATTAACCTTTTCCCTTCAGACCCCGAATGGTTAATGGACGCTTCAAGGCTCTTAAGGGCGATTTACGTTTGCCCGGCGCCTGAATCGGGGGGATCAAAATGCGGGTTTTGCTGATCGAGGACGAGCCGACCACGGCGAAGAGCATCGAGTTGATGCTCGGCGCGGAAGGCTTCAACGTCTACACCACCGATCTCGGGGAAGAAGGCCTCGATCTCGGCAAGCTGTATGATTACGACATCATCTGTCTGGACCTGAACCTGCCCGACATGCACGGCTATGACGTGCTCAAGAAATTGCGCACCGCGAAGGTGTCGACGCCGGTCCTGATCCTTTCGGGCATCGGTGAAATGGACAGCAAGGTTCGCGCGCTCGGCTTCGGTGCCGACGACTATGTGACCAAGCCGTTCCACCGCGACGAGCTGGTCGCTCGCATTCACGCTATTGTCCGCCGCTCCAAGGGTCACAGCCAGTCGGTTATCCGCACGGGTAAGCTCGCCGTGAACCTCGACGCCAAGACGGTCGAAGTCGACGGCAGCCGCGTGCACCTGACCGGCAAGGAATATGCGATGCTGGAGCTGCTTTCGCTCCGCAAGGGCACGACGCTGACCAAGGAAATGTTCCTGAACCACCTGTATGGCGGGATGGACGAGCCGGAACTCAAAATCATCGACGTCTTCATCTGCAAGCTGCGCAAGAAGCTCAGCCTTGCCTGTGGCGGCGCCAATTACATCGAGACTGTCTGGGGCCGCGGCTACGTGCTTCGTGACGCCGACGACGTCGAGGACAGCCAGCCGGTGGCGGCTGTCGCCTGACACTTACGCACGGGGGTGGCGAGAAAGGCGGGGCCGCGAGGCTCCGCCTTTTTTACTTTATCGACCGAACTTCGTGTTTTGGGGCAAGCACGGCGGAAGCGCTGTAAATGCCATCGCGATCCGCTGGCAGTTCGCTTGCGTGCAGAAATTGAACCTGCAGCCCGATGCTCGGCTCGCGGTAGACATGACGCATGGGTGAGTTTGGATTTCCTCCGCCGATCGCCCCGCTCCAAGAATCGGAGTCTGCGGCGTTCGTGATCTGCTTGGAGAGAACTCCGAAAAAATCAAAACCGTGATCCAAAGCTGTTCGAGCCGCCAACTTCAGCGCTCGATGTTTGACGACGGCTTCCGAACCGCCGATTTCAGACGTCGTAATAAGCGCCGAATTGGAAGAGATCATCTTCGTCGACGTGGCGGTAGTGCAGCCGGCGAGAACGGCGGCGGAAATCAGAAGAACTGGACGGAGCATCTGAGCCTCCCATTCCGAGCGGACCCGTCCATATCGCATCCGGACGGCAACCGAAACTCGGCGGGCTGTCTACGCGTCGACGAGTATCTGCCGGGGGCGGCGGTTCGGAAGCGACAACGAGACCTTTGCAGTCTTATCGCCTTCGGACTGATCCATTCGCCGCCAGCCATCGCGGCCCAGGCGTTCGAGCGGACGGAAGCCCGTCTTGTAGGCCATCCGACCCGAGCCTTCGACCCAATAGCCAAGATAGACGTACGGCAGGTTCGCACGTGCGGCGCGGATGATGTGGTCGAGGATGATGAAGGTGCCGAGGCCCTTGCGGGCGTCCGGGCCGACATCGAAGAAGCTGTAAATCATCGACAGGCCATCGCTCTGCTGGTCGCTGAGGCAGGCGCCGACCAGGCGACCCGGCTTTCCGTCCACGGATGGTTCGCGATATTCGATAATGTAGGTCCGAACCGGCGTCTGCTCGACCATGTCGGCGAAATCGCTCTCGTCCATTTCCGCCATGCCGCCGCCGGGATGGCGGGCAGCGAGATATTTCCGCAGCAGAGAATATTGCTCGTCCGTAGTCCACGGCTTGCAGGCGGTGACCTCGAGGTCCTGATTGCGCCTTAGCAGCTTGCGCTGGGTCGCGGTCGCCTCGAATTCCGACGCAAGGACGCGGACGGAAACGCAGGCCGAGCAATCGATGCAACTGGGCCGATAGGCCACCGACTGGCTGCGGCGGAAACCAATTCGCCCAAGCGCTTCATTGAGTTCGTTGGCGTGCCGCCCGCTCAGTTCCGTAAACACTTTCCGCTCGACCTTGCCCGGAAGATACGGGCACGGCGACGGGTTCGTTACGAAGAACTTTGGGAAGCGGAACGGTGCGCTCACCCGGGCGACCTCACTCAAAGGGTTACGAACATCTTTATGCGGCGGGTTAACGCGGTTGAAAAGAGTTTGGCTCCGTCATTTTCGACAGACGAAAGGCCATGTCCCGTGAGGGGACACAAAGTCAGTCGAGACGGGCGCGTTCGACCCTGAAGCCAGCGGCTTCCAGCCGGCGCACGACGTCGTCGATCGACTCCGGATCGCGCGCCTCGCACTCGACCTCGATCATCGTGTCCTTCGCCGGCAGGCTGGTGAAAATGCGGCTGTGATTGATTTCCAGCACATTGACGCCGGCTTCGTAAACCTTGGCAGTGATCGCGGCGAGCGCGCCGGGCTGGTCGTGTGCCGCGATTTGCAGGCGGGCGATCCGGCCATTGCGCACAAGGTCACGGACGAGAACGTTGGCGAGCAGATGCGTGTCGATGTTACCGCCGCACAATAATGTTGCGACCTTCTTCCCCTTGAAGCGATCGGGATCGGCGATCATCGCCGCCAAGCCGGCCGCGCCGGCGCCTTCAACCACGGTCTTTTCGATCCCTACGAGCATCGCGACCGCGCGTTCGAGATCGCGTTCTGAAACCAGCGCGACATCGTCGGCATAATCCTTCAGGATCTGCGACGTCAGCGCGCCCGGCTGCTTCACCGCAATGCCCTCCGCCAGCGTGTCGCCGCCCAGCGGCAAATGGCAGTCCTGGATCGCGCATTTCATCGACGGATAAAGCTCGGCCTCAACGCCGATCAGTTCGATGTCCGGCTTGATCGCACGCGCGGCGATGGCGATCCCCGACATCAGCCCGCCGCCACCGATCGGCACGACAATGGTGTCCAGGTCCGGCGCGGCTTCGAGCATCTCGAGGGCGGTCGTCCCTGCACCCGCGATGATCTGCGGATCGTCGAATGGGTGAACGAAGACATAGCCTTTCTCGAGCGCCAGCTCGCGCGCCTTGGCATAGGCGTCGTCGAACATGTCGCCATGCAGTACGACCGTCGCGCCATGGCCGGCGGTCTGCGTGACTTTCACCGATGGCGTTGGCGCGGGCATCACGATCGTGGCCGGAATGCCGAGGCGCCTGGCGTGATAAGCGACGGCCTGCGCGTGGTTGCCCGCCGACGCCGCGATGACGCCGCGCGCGCGCTCGTCGTCGGTCAGCTGCAGCAACTTGTTGAGCGCGCCGCGCTCCTTGTAGGCCGCGGTGAACTGCAGGTTCTCGAACTTCAGCCACACCTCGGCGCCGATGATCTCGGAAAGAGTCCGGCTGACCTGCATCGGCGTGCGGACAACCGAGCCTTCGATGCGCTTTGCGGCGGCGCGAATGTCGTCAATCGTCGGCGGGACTTGCATCGCTGCGCGGCCTAGCGGTTCCCTTGGGACGCGACAATGCTAAGCAGCGGCATGCGCATCATGCTCTTCGCGCTCAGCGCGCTCCTCGCTTCGACCGCCGCCAACGCGGATACGCTTTTCACCAATGCCAACGGCATCACAGTCGACGACCAGAGCCGGATCCAGCATTTCACCGGCCTGCTGATCGGCGACGATGGCAAGGTTGTGAGGTTGCTTAACGGCTCTGCAACCGCGCCGCGAAATGGGAAGGTCGTCGATCTGGGCGGCCGCACGGTCCTGCCGGGGCTGATCGATGCGCATGGCCACGTGACCGACCTAGGCTTCACCGCGCTGCGCCTGAACCTGACGGGCACGAAATCGCTGGCGGAATTACAGCAGCGGTTGCGCGATTATGCGGCGGCGCATCCTGACCTCAAGTGGATCAGCGGCTTCGGCTGGAACCAGGAACAATGGGCCGACAAACGCTTCCCGACATCGGCCGACCTGGATGCCGCGGTCGGCGATCGGCCGGTCACGCTGGAGCGCGTCGATGGGCACGCCGTCGTCGCCAACGGCGCGGCGTTGCGCGCAGCGGGCGTGACGGCCGCGACGCCGGTTCCGGCCGGCGGCGAATTTCATGACGGACTGTTTGTCGACAATGCGCGCAGCCTGATCGACAAGGCGGTACCCCGGCCGACCACGGCGCAACTCGACGAGGCCCTGCAGAAATCGCAGGAAATTTTGCTCGGCTACGGCGTGACCGGCGTCGGCAGCATGAGCACGTCGGTTGACGACTGGAACGCCTTCAACCGGGCCGGACGCAGCGGGCGGCTCAATGTGCGGCTGATGAGCTATCTGTCGGGAACTGAGTCGATGGCCGCCGTGCCGCACCCGACCAATTGGTTGTTCGGCGATCGCCTTCGCGCGGTCGGCATCAAGCTGTTCGCCGATGGCGCACTCGGATCACGCGGCGCGTGGCTCAAGCAGCCTTATGCCGACAAGCCGGATACGCGCGGACTGCAGTTCCATTCGGACGCGGAAATGCTGGCGCTGGCGACGAAAGCCGCGGACGCCGGTTTCCAGCTTGCGACGCACGCAATTGGCGACGCGGCCAACGCGCAGATCATCACCGTCTATGAGCAGTTGTCGAAGCGTTATGGCGCAAACCGTCGCTGGCGGATCGAGCACTTCCAGATTGTCGATCCCGCGGACATCCCGCGATTGGCGCCGGCGGGAATCATCGCCTCGATGCAGCCGACGCACCAGACCAGCGACCGGCTAATGGCCGAAGCGCGGATGGGGCCGAACAGGCTCGGCGGCTCTTATGCATGGCATACGGTGCTGAAGAGTGGCGCACGGCTGGCATTCGGGTCGGACTTGCCGGTCGAATCGCCCAATCCCTTTCCCGGCCTGTCCGCCGCGATCAGCCGACAGGATGTCGAGGGGCAGCCGCCAGGCGGCTGGCGTCCCCAGGAACGCCTGACTCTTGGTCAGGCGCTTCACGCCTTTACCCGCGGCGCGGCCTACGCCGGCTTTGCCGAAGCGAAAATTGGCGCGCTGGAGCCGGGCAAATACGCCGACTTCATCGTCGTGGACCGCGATCCGACCAAAATCGATGCGCAGGTATTGGCCAAGACGGAAGTGTTGGAAACCTGGGTCGGCGGCAAGAAGGTCTGGAGTCGGGCGCCTAGCGCTTCGCGGCCTGAGCGCGGCCAGTGAGCATCGACGGCGTCAGCACCTGCGGAAGCTCCTCGGGAGGCTTTCCGGGCGCGTACCACAGGTAATAGGGCACACCGGCTCTGCCACGCGTCTCGAGGAAGCGCGTGATCGCCGGATCGCCGTTGGTCCAGTCGCCTTCCAGCACCGTGACCCCGGCGCGCTTGAAGGCGTCGCGGACTTCCGCCCGGTCGATGGCCGCGGCTTCATTCACCTTGCAGGTCAGGCACCAGTCGGCGGTGAAGTAAACGAAGACCGGTTTGCCCTGCTGCGCCAGCGCAGCGACGCGGACTTCGCTCCACTTCTCCGCGCTACCTGCCCGCTCAGCCTGGGCTTCGACAGGGATCGTGTTCGCAGCGACGGCCGACGCGGCAACCAGTCCCACGATTGCAGCGATGGCGGGCAAGCCTGTCGCAACGCCACGGCGTTGGCGGCGACCGATCCAGATGAGCAGCGCGATCAGGGCAATGGCGCTGAGCGCTCCTAATGCCAGCGCCTTCGGACCGCCGAGGCGGTAGACCAGCCACAACGCCGCAATCGCACTCGCGACCATAGGGACGGCGAGTAAGCGCTTCAGGCGATCCATCCATGGTCCGGGTTTCGGCAGCTTGGTGCGAAGCGCTGGAACGAAGGCGACCGCCACGAAGGGCAGTGCCAATCCAAGGCCGAGCGCGGCAAAGACGGCGAGAGATCCGGCTGGTGGCAGAAGCAAGGCGGTGCCCAGTGCGGCGCCGAGGAACGGACCTGCGCAGGGCGTGGCCACGAATGCAGCCAGCACGCCGGTACCGAAGCTGCCCGCGGGTTGCGCGCGGCCGCCGAGGACGGGCAATTCGAACAGGCCGAGCAGGTTGGCGGTGATCACGACCGCAAGGAGCATTAGCAACATGATCGTGCGCGGATCTTGAAGCTGGAAAGCCCAGCCCGCCTGGGCTCCAGCAGCCCGGATGATCAGCAATACCGCGCCGAGGGCGCCGGTGCCGATCACCGCGCCGGCCGCATAGCTCAGCGCGTCCGATCGGGCCTCGCGTTGCGAACCGCCGGCGCGGGACAGGTGCAGCGCCTTGAGGGCCAGGATTGGGAAGACGCAGGGCATGAGGTTGAGGAGGATGCCGCCCGCCAGCGCACCAAGGACGGCCCAAAAAATGGCCTGCGCACCTAACGCCCCTCCGCCGATCACCTCTCCGCCGGAGGGCACTGGTCCCTGCACTGCTCGGAATTCCAGTCCGCGACCGTCCTTGAGCGCCAGCACGCCCTCGAAAGTGTGCGGCGACGCCTTGGTCGTCAGCTCGGCGACGACCCAGTCGCCGCTGCGGCGGAATTGCTGCGGCGCTTCATAGTCGAACACGTCGTCGGTGATCGGGAACAGGTAGGGCTCGGCGACGGCGACGCTCGCCGGTAGCGGTATCGCGACGCGCAGGCGGTTGCCCTGCACGGCGAAATGCGCCGGTGTCGCGAGCGGCTGCGGAAGCGCCTGGCGCCATGCGTCGAACTGCGCGCGGTTGGGCGTGCCCTGCCCGACCGGCACGTCGAGCGAGAGTTCGCCGCGCTCCGGGACGCAGATCTTGTCCGTGCAGGCGAGCCAGGTCGCGGCGGCGCGCACCGGGATCGTGCCGGTCGCGTTCGCGGGCACCTTGAGGCGGACGAGCACTGCATAGTCCCGCTCAAATACGTAGTTCATGAGCCCAGCAACGGTGAGGCGCGTCGGCACCGGGTAGCTCAGTGGCCCGGCCGAAAAGCCTGGCGGCAGCCGCCAGTCGACCGTCATCGGCAGGCCGGCATCGCCGGGGTTCCGCCAATAACCGTGCCAGCCGCGCTCCGGCCGCATGTGGATGGCGAGCTCCACTTCGCCGCCTGGCGGAGCGGCGCCCTCGGCGACCAGCTGCGGCACGATGTGCTGAGCGCCAGCAGCAGCCGGTGCCAGCAGCAGACAGAGCAAAAGCAAGAGCCGACGGATCACGTTGCCGCCGCTAGTGCGAGTCGCAGGCCTAGTCGAGATTCGGCCGTAGCCAACGCTCGGCCTGCTCGACCGAGACCTCGCGGCGGGCGGCATAGTCTTCGAGCTGGTCGCGGCCGATACGGGCGACACCGAAATACTGGCTGTCGCGGTGGCCGAAGTAGAAGCCGGACACGGCCGAGGTTGGCAGCATTGCGAAATTCTCGGTCAGCGAGACCTCGCCCGGCGCACCGCCGAGCATCTCGAACAGAATCGGCTTCAGGCTATGGTCAGGGCAGGCCGGATAGCCGGGCGCCGGGCGGATGCCGACGTAATTCTCGCGGATCAGCTGGGCGTTGGAGAGATGCTCCTCCGCATAGCCCCAGAGGCGGTTACGGACGGTCGCATGCAGCGTCTCGGCAAAGCTTTCTGCCAGGCGGTCGGCGAGCGCCTTGAGCAGGATGTCGTCATAATCGTCGACCGTCTGCTTGAAGCGTTCGATGTGCGGCTCGAGCCCGTGGATGCCGAGCGCAAAGCCGCCGATCCAATCCTCACCATCGGGATTGATGAAGTCGGCGAGACAAAGGTTCGGGCGGCCCTCGCGCTTCTTCACCTGCTGGCGGAGCATCGGGACGCGCGTCCAGTCGTTTCCGGCGAGCACGAGGATGTCGTCGCCGTCGCGCCTGCAGCGCCACAGGCCGACGGTGGCTTTTGGCGTGATCCAGCGCTCGGCGATGATCTGGTCGAGCATCGCGTTCGCGTCGGCAAACAGGCTGCGCGCGCTCTCTCCGACGATCGGGTCGTCGAGAATTGCGGGATAGGTGCCGGCCAGCTCCCACGCGCGGAAGAAAGGCGTCCAGTCGATCGAGGCGCGTAGGTCGGCGAGCGGCCAGTCACCGAACTGATGCAGGCCGGGATAGTGCGGCGCGGGCGCCTGCCCTTCCGGATCGAACGGAAACGGGTTGGCGCGCGCGTCGACCAAGCTAGCGAGCTCGCTCTGCCCGCTGCGCTCGCGCGACTTGCGGAGCTTGTCGTAATCGTCCGCCGTCGCGGCGATCAGCGGCTCGCGCTGCGTGTCCGATACCAGCGAGGACGCCACACCAACGGCGCGGCTGGCATCGAGGACATGGATCACCGCGCCTTCATAGGCCGGATCGATCCGCAGCGCCGTATGGGCCTTGCTGGTCGTCGCACCACCGATCAAGAGCGGCGTCTTCAGCCCCAGCCGCTGCATCTCGCCCGCGACCGTCACCATTTCGTCCAGCGAGGGCGTGATCAGCCCGGACAGGCCGATCATGTCGGCGTTGTTGTCGTTCGCCGCCTGCAGGATGTCCTGCCAGGGCACCATGACGCCGAGGTCGATGACCTCGAAGCCGTTGCACTGCAGCACGACGCCGACGATGTTCTTGCCGATGTCGTGAACGTCGCCCTTCACGGTGGCCATTACGATCCGGCCCTTGCCCTGCGTCGCCCCGGACTTTTCCTTTTCCGCCTCGATGAACGGGATGAGGTGGGCGACCGCACGTTTCATCACGCGCGCGGACTTAACCACCTGCGGAAGGAACATCTTGCCCGTGCCGAACAGGTCGCCGACGACGTTCATGCCGTCCATCAGGGGGCCTTCGATGACCTCGATCGTGCGCCCCCCGTCGTTGGCAACCTGCTGGCGCGCTTCCTCGGTGTCGTCGACGATGTGCGCGTCGATGCCCTTGACCAGCGCGTAAGACAGACGCTCGCCGACCGGCAGCGAGCGCCATTCGGCAGCAGCTTTCTCGGCTGCGGCGTCGGTGCCCTTGTAGCGTTCGGCCAGCGCGATCAGCCGCTCGGTCGAGTCCTCGCGACGGTCTAGGATCACGTCCTCGCAGGCTTCGCGCAGCTCTGGATCGATCTGATCGTAGACATCCAGCTGGCCGGCGTTGACGATGCCCATGTCCATGCCGGCTGGGATGGCGTGATAGAGGAACACGCTGTGCATCGCGCGGCGCACGGGCTCGTTCCCGCGGAACGAGAAGCTGAGGTTCGACAGGCCGCCGGAAATGTGTGCGCCCGGACAACGTTGGCGGATTTCTTTCGCCGCTTCGATGAAGTCGATCGCGTAGCGGCGATGCTCGTCAATGCCGGTGGCGACCGCGAATACGTTCGGGTCGAAGATGATGTCGTTGGCGTCGGTGCCGTTGGCGACGAGCAGCTTGTACGCCCGCTCGCAGATTTCGACCTTGCGCGCCGCCGTGTCGGCCTGGCCGACTTCGTCGAAAGCCATGACGACCACCGCCGCACCATAAGCGCGGCACTTGGCGGCGAGTTCGAGGAATGGCCCCTCGCCCTCCTTCATGCTGATCGAATTGACGATCGGCTTGCCCGACACACACTTGAGGCCGGCTTCGATGACGCTCCACTTGGAGCTGTCGATCATCACCGGCACGCGGGCAATATCCGGCTCGGCGGCGATGCGCTTGAGGAAGACAGTCATCGCCTGCTCGCTGTCGAGCAAAGCCTCGTCGACGTTGACGTCGATGATCTGCGCGCCGTTCTCGACCTGGTCGCGCGCAACCTCGACGGCCGCGTCATAATCGCCGGCCATGACGAGTTTCTTGAAGCGCGCCGACCCCGTGACGTTGCAGCGCTCGCCGATATTCACAAAGCGCGCGCCGGCGCCGGCCTCATTCACGTCAGTCGTTTCCATTTTGTCAGGCGGCAATCAGCATCGGCTCGAGCCCGGCAAGCAGGGTGCCGGGGCGAGGTGCCGGGACGGCGCGCGGCGTGCAATCGCGCACCGCCCCGGCAATTGCGGCGATGTGCAGGGGAGTCGTCCCGCAACAGCCGCCAACTACGTTCACCAAACCGCTGGTCCCCCATTCGCGGACCTGCGCCGCCGTCTGTTCGGCGGCCTCGTCATATTCGCCTAGTTCGTTGGGCAGACCGGCGTTGGGATAGGCCATCACCAGCGTGTCCGCCTGCGCGGCCAACGCTGCCAGATGCGGCCGCAGCTGCGCCGCGCCGAACGAGCAATTGAGCCCGATCGTTACCGGCTTGGCGTGACGGACCGAAGCCCAGAAAGCTTCCACCGTGTGGCCGGACAGGTTGCGGCCGGAAAGATCCGTCAGCGTCATGGAGATCATCAGCGGCAGCTCGCGGCCAAGCGCCTGTTCGGCTTCCAGCGTCGCCATGATCGCCGCCTTGGCGTTCAGCGTGTCGAAGATGGTCTCGATCAGGATGAAATCGACGCCCCCCTCGACTAGCGCGTCGATCTGCTCGCGGTAGACGGCCTTGACCTGATCGAAGTCGACCTCGCGGAAGCCGGGATCGTTGACGTCCGGCGAGAGTGAGAGGGTCTTGTTGGTCGGACCGAGCGCGCCGGCGACCCAGCGGACTTTTCCGTCCTTCGCCGAATAGGCGTCGGCGACACCGCGCATGATCCTCGCGGATGCGCGATTGATCTCTCCGACGAGCGCTTCGGCGCCGTAGTCGGCCTGGCTGATCGAGTTGGCGTTGAAGGTGTTGGTCGCCAAGATCTCCGCGCCCGCATCGGCGAAGCTCTCGCAGATCGATCGCACCACGTCCGGCTTGGTAATGTTGAGCAGGTCGTTGTTGCCGCGCTGGTCCTTCAGCAGGTCCAGGCCGCCACAATAATCGTTGGTCTGCAGCTTACGGTTCTGGATCGACGTGCCGTAGGCTCCATCCTTGATGATGATGCGCTTGGCCGCTTCGGCGCGCAGGGATTGGGAAGCACTCATGATTTCGCCCTTGCGCCCAGCAGGTGGCAGATGGCGTAGCTGAGCTCTGCCCGGTTGAGCGTGTAGAAGTGGAAAGTTCGTTCACCGCCAGCGTACAGCTGGCCGCACAGTTCGGCCGCGACGGTGGCGGCGATCAGCTGGCGCGCCGCCGGGAGATCGTCAAGGCCTTCGAACAGGTCGTCGAGCCATTTGGGAATTGCAGCGCCGCAACTCGCTGCGAAGCGGCGCGTCGTGGCGACGTTCGATACCGGCAGGATGCCGGGCACGATCTCGACATCAATGCCCGCCGCTGCCGCGTCATCGCGGAAGCGGAAAAAGCAATCGGCGGAAAAGAAGAACTGCGTGATCGCCCGATCCGCCCCGGCGTCGACCTTGCGCTTCAGATTTTCGAGATCGAACTGCCGCGTCGACGAATCTGGATGGCACTCCGGATAGGCCGCGACGGAGATGTCGAATGGCGCCACCTCCTTCAGGCCGCGGACCAGCTCCACCGCATCGCGATAGCCACCGGGATGTGGCTGATATTTCGATCCCGGCTCCGTAGGGTCGCCGCGCAGCGCCACGATGTGACGGACCCCGGCGTCCCAGTAGCTGCGTGCGACCTCGTCCACTTCCTCACGGGTCGCGCCCACGCAGGTGAGGTGAGCGGCAGGCGTCAGCGACGTCTCCTTGAGGATACGTTCGACAGTCGCGTGCGTCCGTTCGCGCGTGGAGCCGCCGGCACCGTAAGTGACCGAAACAAAGCGCGGCTGCAGTGGCTCGAGAGTCTTGATCGACTCCCAGAGCGTCTGCTCCATCTTCTCCGTCTTCGGCGGAAAGAATTCGAAGCTCACCTGAACGTCGCCGCGGGCTTCCGCGAATAGCGGCAGATGCCGCCCGAGCGATTCGAGCGCATTCATGCGGCCCTCCGCTCTTTCTCGGCAGCCTTCACGCCTCGCCAGATGGTGACCGTGAGCTCGCCGCCTTCCAGATGGCGGACCTGATCGACCTCGAGTCCGGCCGCCGCGAACCAGCCGTTCATGACGTCTTCCTCGAAGCCGAGGCGGATGTGGGCATCGCGCTCGCGCAATTCCTCGCGCTCGTGCGCTGCGAAATCGACGACCAGCAATGTACCGCCGGGCGCAAGTACGCGCGCCGCCTCAGCGACCGCCTTTGCAGGCGAATGAGCATAATGGAGTACCTGATGGATGATGATATTGTCCGCCGTCTGATCGGCGAGCGGCAATGCGTACATGTCGCCCTGACGGAGGCTGGATGCGATACCGGCCGCCTCAAGCTTCACACGGGCGAGGCGCAGCATTTCCGACGAACGGTCGATGCCGATCGCCTGCGATGCGCGCGGACCGAATAGCTCGATCATGCGACCCGTGCCGGTACCGACGTCGACCAGCCGCCCGAGCGGGCGCTTGCCCAAGGCGCCGTCAATCGCCTGCTCGACCTCGCTCTCGGCAGCGTGAAGCGAGCGGATCTGATCCCAGATCTCGGCATGACCCGAGAAGTAGCGGTTGGCGGCCTCGGCGCGCTCGGCACGAATGCCTTCCGTCCGCGCTGCATCGGTAGCAAACCAGCGCGCTGTGTCCTCATCCGCCCACTGATCGATCAGCGCGAAGAGAGGAGCCACACGCTCAGCGTCTCCGAGCGTCAGGAAAACCCAGCTGCCTTCCTTGCGGCGATCGAGAACTTCGGCATCTGCCAGAATCTTGAGATGTCGCGAAACGCGCGGCTGACTTTGGCCCAGGATCTGCGCCAACTCTCCGACCGACAATTCCATTTGCCGTAACAAAGCGAGAATGCGCAGCCGCGTTGGGTCGGCAAGCGCCTGAAATCGGTCAGCAAGGGGCAAAGCGCCGGTCACGAGTTAAGGATATAAAGATATCTTTATATGGTCAATTCATTGCATGAATTTATACCCTTGTGCGGGAGTAGAGATTACCGCTAATGCCGAAGGTCTGGCCTGAAGCGACTCGCGTCCGACGGCCGGGTTGGATGCCCACCCCCACGGGCATTTTTGAGGGAGTGAAAGACCATGAAGAAGGTTGCCATCGTGACCGCCGCCGTTTGCGCCCTCGCGCTCGGTGCGTGCAGCAAGAAAGAAGAAGCCAACACGGCCGCCAACGAGACCGCAGTCGAGAACACCGCTTCGACCGACGTCAACGTTGCCGCCAACGACGTGACCGCGAATGCGGACGCGGCGCTGAACGCCGACGTCAATGCCATCGACAATTCGACGGCCAACGACGTCGCGAACGCGACCGAGAACAAGTAAGCTTCTCGCTTACCGCTCGATTAGAGAAAGGGCCGTTCCTTCGGGAGCGGCCCTTTTTTTGTGCTCGGACAAAGTGGTACTTGGCCGGAGTGAGAAGATTGATTGCCTGCTTCCTGTTGCTCGCGGCCTGCCGGGACGACCGTCCGCCAGCGCCCACCACGGAGGAGAGCGCGCAGCTGAACTCGGCCGAGGACATGCTGAACGACATGGCCCGCAACGAAGAAGGGCCAGCAGATCGCTCCGCCGGCCCTTCCAATCAGTCAGAGTGAACGTCCGGACTTAGAAGTCCATTCCGCCCATTCCGCCCATGCCGCCGCCGGCCATCGCCGGAGCCGGCTTGTCGTCCGGCGCCTCGGCGATCGAGGCTTCGGTGGTGATCAGCAGACCCGCCACCGACGCCGCGTCCTGAAGCGCGGTGCGGACGACCTTGGTCGGGTCGATCACGCCGGCCTGGACCAGGTTCTCGTAAACCTCGGTCTGAGCGTTGAAGCCGAGATTGACGTCGTTGCCGTCGATCAGCTTGCCCGCAACAACCGCGCCGTCATGACCGGCGTTCTCGGCAATCTGCCGCACCGGCGACTGAAGCGCCTTGCGGATGATGTCGATGCCGCGGGTCTGGTCGTCGTTGTCACCCTTGAGGCCTTCGAGCGCCTTGGTGGCGTAGAGCAGCGCGGTACCGCCGCCCGGAACGATGCCCTCTTCGACGGCCGCACGGGTCGCGTGAAGTGCGTCGTCCACGCGATCCTTGCGCTCCTTGACCTCGACCTCGGACGCACCGCCGACCTTGATCACCGCGACACCGCCCGCGAGCTTCGCCAGACGCTCCTGGAGCTTCTCGCGGTCGTAGTCGGAAGTGGTGTTCTCGATCTGCTGGCGGATCGCGCCAACGCGGCCCTCGATGTTCTCGCGGGTGCCGTTGCCGTCGACGATCGTCGTGTTGTCCTTGTCGATCGTCACGCGCTTGGCCTGGCCGAGCATGTTCAGCGAAACGCTCTCGAGCTTGATGCCGAGATCTTCGCTGATCATCTCACCGCCGGTGAGGATCGCGATGTCCTCGAGCATCGCCTTGCGGCGATCGCCGAAGCCCGGCGCCTTGACGGCCGCAACCTTGAGGCCGCCGCGCAGCTTGTTGACGACCAGGGTTGCCAGCGCTTCGCCTTCGATGTCCTCGGCGATGATCAGCAGCGGACGGCCGCTCTGAACTACAGCTTCCAGGATCGGGAGCATCGCCTGAAGGTTCGACAGCTTCTTCTCGTGGATCAGGATGTAGGGGTCGCTAAGCTCGACCTGCATCTTTTCCGGGTTGGTGATGAAGTAGGGCGACAGATAGCCGCGGTCGAACTGCATGCCTTCGACGACGTCGAGCTCGAACTCGAGACCCTTCGCCTCTTCGACGGTGATCACGCCTTCCTTGCCGACCTTTTCCATGGCTTCGGCGATCTTCTCGCCGACTTCCTTGTCGCCATTGGCCGAGATGATGCCGACCTGAGCGATCTCGCTCGAGCCCTGCACGTCCTTCGACCGGCTCTTGAGGTCCGCGACAACCTTGCCGACGGCGAGATCGATGCCGCGCTTGAGGTCCATCGGGTTCATACCGGCCGCGACCGACTTCATGCCTTCGCGGACGATCGACTGCGCCAGCACCGTCGCGGTGGTGGTGCCGTCACCGGCGAGGTCGTTGGTCTTCGAGGCCACTTCGCGCACCATCTGGGCGCCCATGTTCTCGAACTTGTCCTTGAGCTCGATTTCCTTGGCGACGGTGACGCCGTCCTTGGTGATGCGCGGTGCGCCGAAGCTCTTGTCGATGACGACGTTGCGGCCCTTGGGGCCGAGCGTCACTTTCACCGCATTGGCGAGGATGTCGACGCCGTTGAGAATGCGCTCACGCGCATCGCGGCTGAATTTCACGTCCTTGGCTGCCATCTGGCTACCCTTTCATAATCTGGAAGTTTGCTAAGTTCGTTCCTCAACGCGCGCGCGAGGAATGCGAGGTCAGCCGACGATCCCGAGGATGTCGCTTTCCTTCATGATGATCAGGTCTTCACCGTCGATCTTGACCTCGGTGCCCGACCACTTGCCGAACAGGATCTTGTCGCCGGCCTTGACGTCCAGCGGCGTGACCTTGCCATCGTCGGCGCGCGCGCCGGTCCCGACGGAGATGACTTCGCCTTCCTGCGGCTTTTCCTTGGCAGTGTCCGGGATGATGATCCCGCCGGCGGTCTTTTCATCGGCCTCGACGCGACGGACGAGAACACGATCATGAAGCGGCCTGAAACCCATGGGTTGAACCCCCTCTTTCTCTCTTCAAGTTGAACATGTTTCGTTGGCACTCATCATGTGAGAGTGCCAGCGACCCGGCGCATATGGGTTCGACACTCCAACCCGTCAATGGGTCGCGACGGCTTTGATTTTGGGGGGTTCGCGGTCCGCCAGCCCGAGCGTCCCGCGCTGCGTCCAGCGCCACAACATGAGGAGTGCGACGACGCCTAGACCGGCCGCCAGACCGACCCAAATTCCCACCCCGCGCCAGTCGAGAACAAACGCCAGGGCGATGCCGACCCCCAGGCCGATCGCCCAATAGCCGAAGAGCGCAAAGATCATCGGGACGCGCGTGTCATGCAGCCCGCGCAGCATGCCGGCGCCGACGACCTGAGCGCCGTCCGCGATTTGAAACAAGGCGGCGATCAGGAGAAACGAAACACCGAGCGAAATCACGTTCGCATTCGCGGCACTGTCATCGAGAAACAGCGTGATCAGTTCGCGCGGAAACAGGAACATGACGCCGGCCATCACCGTCATGAACGCAATGCCCAGAACGAAGGCCGTCCAACCCGCGAGCGCGACAGCGTGCGGGTCGTTGCGTCCATAAGCGAGGCCGACGCGGACCGTCGCCGCCTGGCCGAGGGCCAGCGGGACCATGAACGTCGTCGCCGCGATCTGTAGCGCAATCTGATGTGCCGCGACCGAGGGCGCTCCAAACAGGCCCATCAGATAGGCGGCGGCACTGAACACGCCGCCTTCGAAGCCCATCGTCAATCCGATCGGACCGCCGAGCCGGAACAGCTGGCGAAACCGGGGCCAGTCTGGCCGCCAGAACCGGCCGAACAAATGAAAGCGCCGGAATTGACGATCGGACAGCACCACGGCGGTGAGCGCCAGCGCCATGGCCGTCCACACGATCGAACTGCCGATCCCGCCGCCCAGGATACCGAGCGCAGGCAGGCCGAGATGGCCGAAGATGAGGGCCCAGCTGACAAGCGCATTGAGCGGTATGCCGACGGAGCTGATCACCAGGATCCAACCCGGCCGCTCCATCGCGGAAACGAAATTGCGCAGGGTCTGGAACAGCATCCACGGCGGAATGACCCACATGTATCCGCGCAGAAAGCGACCGGCGAGCGACGCCAGTTCAGGTTCCTGACCGAAGGCGAGGATAATGCCCTCGGCGTTCCACAGGACGACGAGAACGGGCGCGGCCATCAACGCGGCGGCCCACACAGACTGCCGAAACGTGCGGCGGACATCGCGCACGGCGTTGAAGCGCGCGCCAAGCGCGGAAGCGATCATCGGCGACGAGGCCGTGAGCACGCCAAGCGCAAACAACACCATGCCGAACGAGAGGCTGAGGCCCAGCGCGGCAGCTGCAAGCTCCTTTGCCCCTAGCCACCCAAGCAGGATGACATCGGTCGCCTGGATCAACTGCATGGTCAGATTGGCGAGGATCAACGGCCAGGCAAGCGCGAGCGTGGCGCGAAGTTCGTCGCGCCAAGGACTGCGTCGCCCGGCGATGCTGGTTTCCTGCCGCATGACGGGCGCGCCCTAGCCGTCCGCCGACCCGTCGAAAAGGTTTGGCCGCCTGCCCGCTCCTCCGCTAGCAACGGTGCAAAGTTGATGCAGAGGCTGTGGCAATGAAATTCGTTCGCGCAATCTGGAAGCTGCTGGTCGGAGTGAAGGACGCCTTGGTCCTGCTGCTTCTGCTGCTGTTCTTTGGCGGCCTCTATGGCGCGCTGTCCGCCCGTCCCGCGCCGGTGAAGGACGGGGTGCTTGATCTCAATCTCAACGGCAGCGTGGTGGAGCAGCCAGCGCGCCGTCAATGGTCGGACGTCGCCAGCGGCGGCGCGCTCGGGCAATACCGCCTGCGCGATCTGGTCGCCGCAATGGACAAGGCGCGCACCGACGACCGGGTGAAGGTGGTCGCCCTCGACCTCGACGGGTTCACCGGTGGCGGCGCAACGGCGATCAACGATCTGGCTGAAGCCGTGCGGCGCGTCCGTGGCGCGGGTAAGCCGGTGGTTGCTTATGGTGTCGGTTATACCGACGACAGCTACGCCCTGGCGTCGGCGGCATCGGAAATCTGGCTCAATCCGCTCGGCGGCGTGCTCATCTCCGGGCCGGGCGGATCGAACCTCTATTACAAGGGCCTGCTCGACAAGCTTGGCGTGACCGCCAACGTCTATCGCGTTGGCACCTATAAGTCGGCGGTCGAGCCTTACATTCGCAACGACATGTCGCCCGAAGCGCGGCAGAATTACCAGGCACTGGACGGAGCGCGGCTGGAGACCTGGAAACAGGCGGTCAAGCAGGCGCGGCCCAAGGCGAATATCGACCTCTTCCTGTCCAACATGAACGGCGCGGTGGCGGCCGCTGGCGGCGACATGGCAAAAGCCGCTTTGCAGGCGGGTCTGATCGATAAGGTCGGCGAGCGGCAGGATTTTGAGGCACGGCTGGCGCAACTCGGCGGCGGCGCGGGCGACCGCGGCAACGCGTTCAAGGAAATCAAGCTCGGCGCCTACATCAACGACGTGGTTGATCGAAAGCCGAGCGGACCCATCGGCGTGGTCACCATCGCGGGGATGATCGTCGACGGCAAAGCCGGCCCCGGAACTGCGGGCGGCGACACCATCGCCAAGCAAATCCAGGACGGGATTCGCAACAAGGGGGTGAAAGCGCTGGTCGTGCGGGTCGATAGCCCGGGCGGTTCGGTGCTGGCTTCCGAGCGCATCCGGCAGGCGTTGCTGGAAGCTAAATCCAAGAAAATCCCCGTCGTCGTGTCGATGGGCAGCGTGGCCGCTTCTGGCGGCTACTGGGTCTCGACCCCGGCCGATTTCATCTATGCCGAGCCGTCGACGATCACCGGGTCGATCGGCGTGTTCGGCGTGCTTCCGAGCTTCCAGGGCACCCTGGCCAAGTTGGGCGTCGGCGCGGATGGCGTGAAGACGACACCGCTGTCGGGCGAACCGGACCTGCTCAAGGGCCCTTCGCCGGAAGCCGGACAACTGATCCAGACAGGCGTCGAATCCACCTATGGACGCTTTCTCAGCATTGTCGCGCAGTCGCGGCACAAGACGCCGCAGCAGATCGACCAGATCGCGCAGGGGCGCGTGTGGGACGGCGGCACGGCGCGCCAGATCGGGCTGGTCGACGGCTTCGGTGGGATGAGCGAGGCGATCGGCAAGGCCGCCGAACTGGCCAAGCTCGGCGACGAGCGGCGCGTCCGGTACCTTGAGGCGCAGCCGAGCTTCAGCGATCAACTGATCGAAGCCTGGGCGACGAAGGACAATGACCAGGCTGCCCCGACCGACGCTTTCTCGCTGATGGCGCGCAAGCCGCAGGACCAGCTCGCGCAGGTGTTTGCCGAGGTGCAGTCGATCCTGAGCGGACCGAGCATCCAGGCGCGCTGCCTGGAGTGTCAGGTATCCGCGCCGGCGCGATCGCCCACGCACGATCAGACCCTGCTGGCGCTGCTGCGCAGCTGGCTGACCGTATAGATAAATCTGGGGGACCATCCTTGAAAACTATATTTGCCGCGCTCTGCGCGACTGCTGCGCTGGCGACGACACCGGCGCTGGCGCAAAGCACGATCACCGAGCGGTCGGTCGCCGCACATGAGGCATTTCTGGCAAGCGACGCCTTGCAGGGACGCGGCAGCGCAACCCGCGACGAAGCGATTGCCGCCGTCTATGTCGCGTCGCAATTCCAGGCGTACGGCCTGGTACCGGCGCCGGGAATGGACGGCTATCTGCAGAAAGCAGTTGTTGTACGCGAGACGCTGACGGCTCCCGCGACCTTGACGGTGGGCGGCGCAGCCATCGCCTCTCCAACGCTGTTGCTCAGCTCGGGCAAGCCGATTTCGGGCACTCTCGCGGTGGCGGCCGTTGCGGATCCGGCGAAACTTCCAACTGCGGACATCGTGCTGGTGTCGGCCAAGGACGCCGACCCGATGACGATCTATCGCGCGATCGCTGGCAAGCCCGTCAAGCTGCTCATCGTTCGCGAGAATGAAGGAAGCCGAAAGCTACTCGGCATGCTCGGCGGGAAACCCCGCCTGCCGGTGTATCTCGAGGAAAAGCCGCCACGCGAGCGGCCCAGCCTCATAACGTTGCCGGACGCTGCCGTTGACGCACTGGCGAGCAGAGTGGGCGCCCCAGTCATGCTGAATATCGCGACGACAAAAGAGCGCGCCACGACCACCAACGCCATTGGCTACCTAAAAGGCCGCGACGCGAAGGCCGGAACGCTGCTGCTGACGGCGCATCTCGATCACCTGGGTTTGCGTCCCGACGGCACGATCATGCCGGGCGCCAATGACGATGCTTCCGGAACCACGGCGGTGATGGAGCTGGCGCGCGCCCTGGCGACCGGCAAGCAGCCGCGGCGGAGCATTCTGTTCGTTTGCTACGGGAGCGAGGAGATCGGTGGCTACGGATCGACCTATTTCGGCGAGCATCCGCCGGTGCGGCTCGATCAAATCGCCGCGAACATCGAGTTCGAAATGATCGGCTCGCAGGATCCAAAGCTCCCGAAGAATACGCTGATGATGACGGGCTTCGATCGGTCGAACCTCGGTCCGGCGCTGAAGGCGCACGGCGCGCTGGTGACGAGCGACCCCTATCCCGAACAGAATTTCTTCCAGCGTTCGGACAACTACTCGCTCGCGCTGAAGGGCGTGGTCGCGCACACGGTGTCGGGTTGGGCGGTGGTGCCGACCTATCACCAGCCGACCGACACGGCAGCCAACCTCAACATCCCATTCATGACGAGCGCGATCCGCTCGCTGGTGGCGCCAATGCGATGGCTTGCGGACAGCAGTTTCACGCCCGCCTGGACAGCCAACGGACGACCGACGCAGGAACGTTAGGCCAAGTTGTCGGCAAGCCGCCTGAGGGTGGCAGCGGGGCGATCGATGATTTCGCCGTGCGACGGGATAAGACGGATCAAGCCGGGGATTTCGGACCAATCGCGCAACTGCGCGGCGAGCGCGGCTTCATCCTTCACGTAGCGCATTCGCAGCAGTCGCGGCACCGCCGGACGGGGTCCGAACCCTGTCAGCCGCGCCATGATCCGCGCGCCGATGCCCTGCGGCTGTGAAACGTTACCGACGATGTCGTTGACGACGAGCGTCGTGCCGCCGTCGTGACGGACGACGAGTGCGAGTTCGGCGTCACCCATGCCGGGTACGCTGACCAAATCGACATCCTTGCCGAGATCAGGCGTGGACGTGTCGACCCGCACAGCTTCGTCGACCTGAGCCTTGGCCCCCGGCGCTGCCACGACCTTGGCCTTCGGATAACGCGCCTTGAAGGGGCGGCTGTCGAGCCGGTGACCGCCGTTTGGCACGATGATAAAGGACGGCGTACCCAGTGCCTGGATCCGCGCCATCTCCGCGTCGGGCAGCGGGATCGGCGAGAAGATTGCCGTGCGCTTGCGGGGCAATGCAACAACCGTCATCCGCCGCGGAAAATTACCGAGCGGCATCGGGATCTGACCGACGACGGTCATCAGGCCCGGTGCAACCTCGCGCAGCGGGCCGTGCGGCAGGACTTCCCAGTCATCGTGGAGCTTCGCCATCGCGAAACCCAACGCATCAAATGTGGATCGGCTTCCCGGTCACGCCCATCGCCGCTTCCTTGAGCGCTTCGCTGTGCGTCGGGTGCGCGTGGCAGGTGTAGGCGATGTCCTCGCTGGTCGCGCCGAACTCCATTGCCAGCGCTGCCTCGGCGATCATCGTGCCGGCGACGCTGGCGATGCACCAGACGCCCAGCACGCGGTCGGTCTTGGCGTCCGCGATGACCTTCACGAAGCCGTCCGGCTCGTGGTTGGTCTTGGCACGGCTGTTGGCGAGCATCGGGAACTTGCCGACCTTTACCTCGCCATGCTCCTTGGCCTGTGCTTCGGTTAGGCCCACGCCCGCGATCTCGGGCATGGTGTAGACGACCGACGGGATGACGTCGTGGTTCACGATCCCGGTCTGGCCCGCGATGTTCTCGGCGACCGCAATGCCCTCATCCTCGGCCTTGTGCGCGAGCATCGGGCCGGGGATCACGTCGCCGATCGCCCACACGCCCTGCACCTTGGTGCGGAAGTCGTGATCGGTTTCGATCTGGCCGCGCTGATTGACCGACAGGCCCGCCTTGTCGAGCGCGAGGCCCTCCGTGTTCGGACGCCGGCCAATGGAGACTAGAACCACGTCGGCATCGAGCGTTTCCGCAGCACCGCCCTTTGCCGGTTCGACGGTCAAGCTGGCCTTGCTGCCATCGACTTTCACGCCGGTAACCTTAGTGCCGAGCCGGAACTCGATACCCTGCTTCTTGAAAATCTTGTTGGCTTCCTTGCGGACGTCGTCGTCGAAGCCGGGCAGGATCTGATCGAGGAACTCGACGCAGGTGACCTTGGCACCGAGCCGCCGCCACACGCTGCCAAGCTCGAGCCCGATCACGCCGCCGCCAATCACCACCATATGCGCCGGGACTTTTTCCAGTTCGAGCGCGCCGGTGGAAGAGACCACGATCTTCTCGTCGATCTCGACGCCTGGAAGCGGGGTCACCGACGAGCCGGTGGCGATGACGATGTTCTTCGCACGGACGGTCCGGTCGCCGACCTTGACGGTATCGGCGCTTTCGAAGCTGGCGCGGCCTTTCAGCCATTCGACCTTGTTCTTCTTGAACAGGAATTCGATGCCGCCGGTCAGGCCCTTCACCGCATCGCGGCGCTGCGCGTGCATGGTGTCGAGGTCGAGCTCGGGCGTGACCTTGATGCCCATCTTGGCCATCGCGCCATTAGCTGCAGCATCGAAATATTCCGACGCGTGCAGCATCGCCTTCGAAGGGATGCAGCCGACATTGAGGCACGTACCGCCAAGCGTTTCGCGGCTTTCGGCGCACGCGGTCTTCAGGCCGAGCTGCGCAGCGCGGATCGCCGCGACGTAACCGCCAGGACCGGCACCAATCACCAGCACGTCGAAATCGTAATCAGCCATGGAGAAACTCCGTTCGCCCTGAGCTTGTCGAAGGGCTGTCTTGGTTCTTTGCCTTCGCATTTAAGGAAGAACGGGGCTTCGACAAGCTCAGCCCGAACGGTGGGTGACTAAAGGTCGATCAGTAGCCGCGTCGGATCCTCGATCGCTTCCTTGATGCGGACCAGGAACGTGACCGCTTCGCGGCCGTCGATCAAACGGTGGTCGTAGCTGAGCGCGAGGTACATCATCGGGCGGATGACAACCTGGCCGTCCTTGGCAACCGGACGCTCCTCGATGCGGTGCATGCCGAGCACTGCCGACTGCGGCGGGTTGATGATCGGCGTCGACAGCAGCGAGCCGAACACACCGCCGTTGGAGATGGTGAAGGTGCCGCCCGCCATGTCGTCGGCGGTCAGCGTGCCTTCCTTGGCCTTCTTGCCGTAGCCGGCGATCGCCTTTTCGATCTCGGCGAAGCTCATCGCGTCGGCATTGCGGACGACCGGAACGACCAGCCCCTTGGGCGCCGACACCGCGACCGAGACGTCGAGATAGTCGTGGTAGACGATCTCGTCGCCCTCGATGCTGGCGTTGACCGAGGGGACGTCCTTGGCGGCCAGCGCGACGGCCTTCACGAAGAAGCCCATGAAGCCGAGGCGGATGCCGTGCTTCTTCTCGAACAGGTCCTTGTAGCGGGCGCGGGCGTCGATGACGGCGGTCATGTCGACATCGTTGAACGTAGTCAGCAGCGCGGCTGTGTTCTGCGCATCCTTGAGGCGCTTGGCGATCGTCTGCCGCAGCCGCGACATTTTTACGCGCTCTTCTGCACGGTCGCCAGTCGCGGCCTTCGTGGCAGGCGCTTGTTGCGCGGGAGCAGCCGCAGGGGCGGACGGTGCTTTGGCTTCCGGTGCCGGCGCAGCCTTCTGCGCTTCGGCGGCGGCGATCACATCGTCCTTGGTCAGGCGTCCGTCCTTGCCGGTGCCGCGGATGCGTGTCGGATCGACGTGATGCTCCAGCACCGCGCGGCGCACGGCCGGCGACAGGGATGTAATCCCCGCGTCCTGCGGCGCGGCGTCCGGGCTGGCGGGCGGGGTCGGTTGCGCATCCTCACGCAGGGCGGGCGTTTCGGCCGGTCCTGTCGGATTGGTCGAAGTCGCCGCAGCCGCCTGTGCGGGCGCGGCGGCGCTGGCCCTGCCCGACTGGTCGATCCGCGCGATGGCGGCGCCGACCGCGACGGTGTCGCCTTCCTTGGCCAACTGCTCGGTCAGTACGCCGGCGATCGGCGACGGCACTTCGACGCTGACCTTGTCTGTCTCCAGGCTGGCGATAGGCTCGTCGGCCGCGACCGTTTCGCCCGGCTGCTTGAGCCATTGGGCAAGCGTGCCTTCGGTAATCGATTCGCCGAGCGCCGGAACTTGAACTTCGGTGGCCATGCGTTTCCCTTATTCCGCGGCGACCGCGCCCGGCCGTTCAGTGGCCGCGGCGCCGCCGCTTGTCGTATTATGTCCGAGCGCCGCCGCGATCAGCGCCGCCTGCTCCGCCGCGTGCCGCTTGGCGAGACCGGTCGCCGGCGAAGCGCTGGCATCGCGCCCGGCATATTGGGCGCGCATTCCGGCGAAACCGGCGTCGGCGAGACAGCGTTCCAGCTGATCCTCGACAAACATCCAGGCGCCGTTGTTCTTCGGCTCTTCCTGCGCCCAGACCAGATCGGTCAGACGCGGCATCGCTTTCAACCGCTTGACCAGCGGCTCCGACGGGAACGGGTAGAGCTGCTCGATTCGCAGGACCTCGACGCCGAGGTCACCAGCTGCATCGCGTGCTTCCATGAGTTCGTAGCCGAGCTTGCCCGAGCAAAGCACCAGTCGCCGCGTATCGCCCTCTGCCGGCGGACTGAGGTCGCTGAGGATCCGCTTGAAATGGCTGTCGCCGGTGAAATCCGCAAGCTTCGAAACCGCCAGCTTGTGCCGCAGCAGCGATTTGGGCGTCATGATGATCAGCGGCTTACGGAAATCACGGCGCATCTGTCGGCGCAGAATGTGGAAATAGTTGGCCGGCGTGGTGCAGTTGGCGACCTGGAGATTGTCCTCCGCGCAAAGCTGCAGATAGCGCTCGAGCCGCGCCGAGCTGTGCTCCGGCCCCTGCCCTTCGAAGCCGTGCGGCAGCAGCATGACGAGGCCACTGGCCCGCAGCCACTTGGCCTCGCCCGCGGCGATGAACTGGTCGATAATCGTTTGCGCACCGTTGGCGAAGTCGCCGAACTGCGCTTCCCACAGCACCAACGTCTTCGGGTCGGCCAGCGAATAGCCGTATTCGAAGCCCAGCACGCCGAATTCCGACAGCGGGCTGTCGCGCACCTCGAAGCGTGCGTCACCCTCGACGTGGCAGAGCGGAATGTATTTCGCGCCCGTTTCCTGATTGACCCAGACGGCGTGACGCTGGCTGAACGTGCCGCGGCCGCTGTCCTGGCCAGACAGCCGGACGCAATTGCCGCCGGCGAGCAGGCTGCCGTAGGCGAGCGCCTCGGCGGTGGCCCAGTCAAAGCCTTCACCGCTGTCGAACATCGCCTTCTTGGCGTCGAGGATACGCTGCAGCGTCTTGTGGACGGCGAAGCCGTCAGGGACGGTCGTCAGCAGCTTTCCGAGCTTCTGGACGTCGTCCTCGCCGATCGCCGTCGCGATGTTGCGCCGGCCGAGAACGGGCTCGCCAGGACGGCCCAGACCCGCCCAACGGCCTTCGAACCAGTCGGCCTTGTTCGGCAGGTATGAGACCGCAGTTTGGAAGTCTTCTTCCAGCTGCGCGAGATAGCCTTTGGTCGCCTGGTCTATCCACGCTTGGTCAACGACGCCCTCCTCGATCAGGCGCTTGCCGTAGATTTGGCTGATCGGCGGATGCTGCTTGATCGCCGCATACATCAGCGGCTGCGTGAAGCTCGGCTCGTCGCCTTCGTTGTGGCCGAAGCGGCGATAGCACCACATGTCGATGACGACGTCGCGGTTGAACTTCTGCCGGAATTCGATGGCCAGCTTGCAGCAGAAGGTCACCGCCTCCGGATCGTCGCCGTTGACGTGCAGGATCGGCGCCTGGATGCCCTTGGCGACGTCCGACGGGTAAGGCGATGATCGGCCGAACTGCGGGCTGGTCGTGAAACCAATCTGATTGTTGATGATGAAGTGGATCGTGCCGCCGGTCGCGTAGCCGGGCAGGCCGGAAAAGCTCAGGCATTCCCAAACGACGCCCTGCCCGGCGAACGCGGCGTCGCCGTGGAGCAGGATTGGCAGCACAGTGTCGCCCTGGACATCGCCGCGGATGGTCTGGATCGCGCGCGCCTTGCCAAGCACGACCGGGTCGACCGCTTCGAGGTGCGACGGGTTCGGCAGCAGCGACAAGTGGACCTTGTTGCCGTCGAACTCACGATCCGACGAGGTGCCGAGGTGGTATTTGACGTCGCCCGAGCCACCGACGTCCGCGGGGTTGGTCGCCCCGCCGGCGAATTCATGGAAGATCGCTGCGGCGGGCTTGCCCATGACATTGGTCAAGATGTTGAGCCGGCCGCGGTGGGCCATGCCGACGTCGATCTCGGTGACGCCCATCTGGCCGCCGTATTTGATCACCGCTTCAAGCGCGGGAACAGCGCCCTCGCCGCCGTCGAGGCCGAAGCGCTTGGTCCCGACATATTTCTTGGCGAGGAATTTTTCCCACTGCTCGGCCTGGATGACCTTGGTCAGGATCGACTGCTTGCCCTCGGGCGTGAAGCTGATCTCGGCATCCTTGCCCTCCATGCGCTCCTGCAGGAAGCGGCGCTCCTCCAGGTCGTTGATGTGCATGTACTCGAGGCCGACGGGACCGCAGTAATTGCGCTGAAGGATGGCCACGATCTCGCGGACCGTCCCCTGCTCCAGCCCAAGGGTACCGCCGAGCCAGATCGGCCGGTCGAGATCCTTGTCGCTGAAGCCGTGATATTCGGGTGTGAGATCCGCCGGGACTTCGCGGCGGGTAAGATGCAACGGATCGAGGTCCGCGGCGAGGTGACCGCGCACGCGATAGGTGCGGATCAGCATCATCGCCCGAATGCTGTCCTCGGCGGCGCGGCGAATGGCCTGCGGATCGCTCGTCGTCTGCGCGGCCTTCTCGGCGGCAGCAGCCTTGACCGTATCGATCGTCGCCTGTGTCGGGTCGAGGCCGAGGTTCAGCTCGTCCAGCTCGGACAGCGGCCAGTTGGACCGCGCCCAGCTCGGGCCAGCCTCATGCTCCATCGATCCCAGCGCGTCGGTCATGCCGAAACGAGCAACTCCTTGAGTGTCTTGCCCAATTCAGATGGGCTCGGGGAGACGGTAATTCCAGCCGCTTCCATCGCCGCGATCTTGCTTTCCGCATCGCCCTTGCCGCCGGAGACGATAGCGCCGGCGTGGCCCATGCGGCGACCCGGAGGCGCCGTGCGGCCGGCGATGAAGCCGACGGTCGGCTTCTTGCGTCCGCGCTTCGCTTCGTCGGCCAGGAACTGCGCAGCGTCTTCTTCCGCGCTGCCGCCGATTTCACCGATCATGATGATAGATTCTGTCGCGTCGTCGGCGAGGAACATCTCGAGCATGTCGATGAACTCGGTGCCTTTGACCGGATCGCCGCCGATACCGACCGCGGTCGTCTGGCCGAGGCCTTCGTTGGTCGTCTGGAAAACCGCTTCGTAAGTCAGCGTGCCGGAGCGGCTGACCACGCCGACGCTGCCCTTTTTGAAGATGTTGCCGGGCATGATGCCGATCTTGCACTCGTCCGGCGTAAGCACGCCGGGGCAGTTCGGACCGATCAGCCGCGACTTCGAGCCGTCGAGCGCGCGCTTCACCCGCACCATGTCGAGCACCGGAATGCCCTCGGTGATGCAGACGATCAGCGGCACTTGCGCGTCAATCGCTTCGAGGATCGAGTCCGCGGCGAATGGCGGCGGCACGTAGATGACGCTGGCGTCGGCGCCAGTCTTGGCGACCGCTTCATGCACCGTGTCGAACACCGGTAGGCCGATATGCTCGGTGCCGCCCTTGCCAGGCGTCACGCCGCCGACCATCTGGGTACCGTAGGCCAGCGCCTGCTGAGTGTGGAAAGTGCCGGTTTCGCCGGTCATCCCCTGAGTAATGACCTTCGTATTACGGTCGACGAGAATGCTCATCTAGTCCGAGACCTTCTTAATCGCTGATGCGCAGTGAGAATGAGCGCGTTTGATGATACCGCCCGATATCCGCGTTGACGGTTCCGTTGGCGACACGCCACGTCGCAATAGCCTCGGGACCCTTACCCTGCCATAATGGCGCACCGAGCCCAAAACGAGCCGCGACAGCGCTGGCATAGGCTTGCGGATCGGGCTTTCCCTTCGCGACTGCGGTGACCTGGCAGCTCCGCTTGCTGCCCGGGAAGGCCGGACTTGGGGTGACAAGCAACACTGTGACATCGCCACGTTGAAAAGTCCGCGGCAAGATCACGCCTGCCGGCAGGGTGCTACCGGACGGTACGGAGACTTTGCGCTCAATCCACCCTGCCGCGTTCGCTGAGCGCGCCACAGTCTCGAAGCTCGGGAAACCGATGCGGCATGTTCGATCGAATGCGTCGATGACACCGTCACGAGTGTCTGCGCCCTCCGTCACCTGCGCGTTTACCGCGGGCGCAACGGTCATTAGTACAGCAGCAAGAGCGACGGTCGACTTCACGCGAGACTGCCGTCGATCTGCTTGCAGGCTTCGAGCAATTCCTTGACCGCGTCGACGCTGACCTGGAAATTCTGCTTTGCCTCGTCGTCGAGGGCGATCTCGATCACTTCCTCGACGCCGTTGGCGCCGATCATGGTCGGGACGCCGACGTACAGTCCGTCGAGACCATATTTGCCCTCGACGTATACGGCGCAGGGCAGGATGCGCTTCTGGTCGCCGAGATAGGCTTCGGCCATGGCAATCGCGCTAGTGGCGGGCGCATAATAGGCCGAGCCCGTCTTCAGCAGCGCGACGATCTCGCCTCCGCCGCCGCGGGTCCGCTTCACGATCTCGTCGATCTTCTCCTTCGAGGACTTGCCCATCTTTACGAGGTCGTCGACAGGAATGCCGCTGATGGTCGTGTAGCTGGTCACCGGAACCATGGTGTCGCCGTGGCCGCCGAGCACGAAGGCGTTAACGTCCTTCACGCTGACGTCGAACTCCTGCGCCAAGAACGTCGCGAAGCGCGCGCTGTCGAGGACGCCGGCCATGCCAACGACCTTGTTGTGCGGAAGGCCCGAGAATTCGCGCAGTGCCCACACCATCGCGTCGAGCGGGTTGGTGATGCAGATGACGAACGCGTCGGGGGCGTGCTGCTTGATGCCCTCGCCAACCGTCTTCATAACCTTGAGGTTGATGCCCAGCAGGTCGTCACGGCTCATGCCCGGCTTGCGGGCGACGCCGGCGGTGACGATGATCACGTCCGCCCCGGCGATGTCGGCGTAATCGTTGGTGCCGGTGAGCTTCGCGTCGAAGCCCTCGACCGGGCCGCACTGGCTGATGTCCAGCGCCTTGCCCTGCGGAATGCCCTCGGCGATGTCGAACAGGACGATGTCGCCAAGTTCGGCCTTGGCGGCGAGATGGGCCAGGGTTCCGCCGATCATTCCGGCGCCGATCAGGGCGATCTTCTTGCGAGCCATTTAGCTGCTGCTTTCCTCTGCTTTTCAAGAGCGGCGCCGAGGACCGGTGCCAGGGTTGGCGGCGCTCTAGACCGGTGAGGAGAGTCGGGCAACCGCTTGGCACTCATTCGATCCGCAGATGAAACTTCGATTACCTTTTGGTGAACTCAGAAACCGAGCCGAATGCGGCCCGTTCGGCCGGTCACGAGCCCGTTCGAGGTTCGATTGATCTGAGGAGTATCGACAATGAAATTCGTAATTGCGACGGCGGCCGCAGCAATCGCGGTCGCGGCTACGCCTGCCTCTGCACGCACCTATTCCGATGTAGTTCGATGCGTAAAGGTGGCCGATGGAAAGTGCACCAAGTGGGACCGCTTGACCACCGAGCAAGCGATGAAGGCGCAGTGGAAAACCGGCTACGTCTTCGGCCCGACCTACACTTACACCGATTTCAGCACGATCCCGCAGAACTTCGTGACCGAATACGGCCTCGATCCCAGTGGCCGGTACGTCTATCAGAACGGCTACATCTACGTTGTCGACCCGACGACCTATGCGGTCAGCAAAGTCATTTACACGACTAACCCCTGACGCCTTGTCCAGATTTGACACGAAAGCGCCGCCGGTCCGTTTCCGGCGGCCTTTTTGTAACCATTTCGGATGGCGGACGTTGAGAAGCCGAAACCAGTAGAGGGTAAGATAGATGAAACAGCTCATGCTTTTGGCCGGCATTGCGGCGCTCGGCTTTGCCGGTCCCGCCATTGCCAAGCTTGGCCATGGCAATGGTCACGGCGGCGATCGCGACAATTATGGCTACAACGGCCGCAACTGCCCACCGGGCCTGGCCAAGAAGCACAACGGCTGCATGCCCCCGGGCCAAGCCAAGAAGCGCTGGAGCCGCGGCGATCGCTGGCGAAGCAATTACGGCAGCTATTACACGTACAACCGGATCCCTTACGACATCCGGCAGCGCTACGACCTGAACTCGCGCTACCGTTATTATTACAACGACGGTTACCTCTATCAGGTCGATCCGCGCACGCAGCTGATCTCGCAGGTGATCAGCGCGCTGCTGCGCTAGGTCTAAAGTCTTGGGCTGAAGAGGCCGTCCGGGCGACCGGACGGCCTTTTCTTTGCCCTCCCGCGCGTGCTAGCGGCGCCGGCAAGACAGGAGTTTTCCCTTGGCCGAGTTCACGCTTCCCAAGAACAGCAAGATCACCAAGGGCCGCGAGTGGAAGCCCGAAGAGGGCAAGCGGCTCAAGACGTTCAAGATCTACCGCTACGATCCGGACAGCGGTGCCAACCCGCGTTTCGATCGGTACACCATCGATCTCGACAAGTGCGGGCCGATGGTCCTCGACGCGCTGATCAAGATCAAGAACGAGATCGACCCGACGCTGACTTTCCGCCGCTCGTGCCGGGAAGGCATTTGCGGATCATGCTCGATGAACATGGAAGGCCGTAATGGCCTCGCATGCACGACGGCGATCGAGGATCTGAAGGGCGACGTCCAGATCACGCCGCTGCCGCACATGGAAGTCGTGAAGGACCTCGTCCCCGACCTGACCAATGCCTACGCGCAATATGCGTTGATCCAGCCATGGCTGAAGACTTCGAGCCCGGCGCCCTCGCGCGAGCGGCTGCAGTCGCCGGACGACCGCGCGAAGCTCGACGGACTCTACGAGTGCATCCTGTGCTTCTGCTGCTCGACGAGCTGCCCAAGCTATTGGTGGAACAGCGACCGGTTCCTGGGCCCGGCGATCCTGCTCCAGGCCTATCGCTGGCTAGCGGATAGTCGCGACGAGGCCACTGGCGACCGGTTGGACACGCTGGAAGATCCGTTCCGCCTGTATCGCTGCCACACGATCATGAATTGCGCGAACGTCTGTCCGAAGGGCCTCAACCCGGCAAAGGCGATCGCCGAAACGAAGAAGCTGATTGCGGAGCGCGCGGCTTAGCGCTCAGCGTCCTTGTATCCCGCCCGGAAGGCGCGCGCCGTCCAATAGTCGGCCAACTTGAGGTCTTTGCCAACGCCCTCGCCGCGTTCGAATGCACGGCCAAGGATGTACATCGAGGGCGGGTCGTTACGAAGCGCGGCTTCGTAGAACCAGCCTACCGCAGCCTCGCGGTCGCGGTGCACACCCTGCCCCTTCCATAGAAGCAGTCCATATTCCCGCATGGCGGGAACATCCCCTCTCCTCGCCAGCCGCTCAAGACGAACGGCGGCACCGCCGTCATGAATGGCCTCGGCTGTCCAGGCGTTTTGGCCGCCCGGGTTCCATTGTTGCGTTGGTTGAGCAAGTCCGAGCGCGACGGCTGAGAGCAGAGCAAACATCAGGCAAGTCTCCTTCGCGGCCGGGCGCCCAAAATCTATCATCCTCTGTGCCCGGCTTCCAGTTGCGCGGTGCAACCGACCGCATTAGGCCAGCCAGCGATGAGCCAAGCCGAAGAAATGATGGACGACGTCGGCGTGCCGCGCGGCGCGCAGCCCGACCCGGAGCACGAGGGCTGGTACAGCTGGGGTGACTTCCCCCGGTCCAGCTTCGCGGCAGCAACCGGTCGCCTGCTGTTCCGGCCGGATGGCCCAAATCGCGGCGTGGTCCGGATGTTCCCCACCATCGACCACATGAACATGGGTGGCTCGATTCACGGCGGCGCGGTGATGAGCTTCATCGACATGTCGATGTTCGCTGGCGGCCTGTGCGCCGGGATGGAGCGTTCGCATTACGTGACGCTGGACCTCAGCACGCACTTCCTTGCGCGCGGCCAGGCAGGGTCCCCGCTCGATGCCCACGTCGAACTCGTGAAGCAGACGCGCGGCCATGCGTTCCTGCAAGGCGTCGTCAAGCAGAACGGGGAGAACTGCTACAGTTTCAGCGGAACGCTGAAGAAGGTGCATCGGCCCAACGGACCTTCTGCGCGATGAGAGGACCCGTTCGGGTCGCCTACGAAGCACTGATCGCCGCCAACGAGCTCAAGCCAGATCCCGCACAGGCTCGCGCGGCTGACGCACTCGATGTGATCGGCGCGAATAGGCATCGCGGCGGCCTCCTGTCGCGCCTGTTCGGTGAGCGCGCCAACGAACCTGCGGGCGTTTATCTGTGGGGTGGGGTCGGGCGCGGTAAATCGATGCTGATGGACCTTGCGTTCGATCATCTCGATATTCGGCCGAAAAGGCGAGTGCACTTCCACGAGTTCATGCTCGAAACCCACGAGCGGCTTCGCAAGGCGCGTGAGCGCGAGCAGGGCGACCCGATCGAGCCCGTCGCGGAGGAAATTGCGAGCGAGGCCGCGTTGTTGTGCTTCGACGAAATGCAGGTCACCAATCCGGCCGACGCGATGATCCTGTCGCGGCTGTTCGGAAAGTTGCTCGGGGAGGGCGTCAAGGTCGTGACGACGTCCAATCGCCCGCCCCGCGACCTCTACCAAGGCGGGCTCAATCGCGAGCTGTTCCTGCCCTTCATCGATCTGATTGAACGGCGGCTGGTGGTGGTCGAGGTCAACGGCCCAACCGATTATCGCCTCGACCGCTTGACCGGCGTCGAAGTCTGGCACGTTCCGAACGGCCCCGGAGCCACGGCTGACCTGAGCCGCGCTTTCTTCCAGCTCACCGACTATCCGGTTGAGGACCGCGCCAAGGTCCCGTCGGAAGAGCTTGACGTCGGCGGCGGGCGGACGCTGCACGTCCCCAAGAGCCTTAAGGGCGTCGCGGTGTTTTCCTTCAAGAGGCTCTGCGGCGAGGCGCGCGGCGCCGCCGATTACCTGGCGGTCGCGCGCCGCTACCACACCGTCATCATCGTCGGCATTCCGGTGCTGACGCGTGAAATGCGTAACGAGGCCGCGCGCTTCGTCACGCTGATCGACGCGCTGTACGAACACCGGGTGAAGCTTCTCGCCTCGGCCGATGCCGAACCAGGGGACCTTTACCCGACAGGCGACGGCAGCTTCGAATTCCAACGCACCGTCAGCCGCCTCGAAGAAATGCAGAGCGCCGAATATCTCGCGGAGGGCCACGGCGCTGTAACTTGACGAGACCGGGCACGCGCCTAGCTTCGGCGGTCATCGATCAGGGGGAGAATCAGATGCGCTTCTTGCTCGCTTCGGTGGCACTTGCCGCCATCGCTTCAGCCGCCAGCGCGGCTCCTCCCCAACTGACGGCAGCGCAGCGCACCGCCGCGCATGCCATGTTCGAGCATGTCGTAAACATGCCGACAGTCATCGGGCGTCACAAGGTTCCGGAGATGGCGGAGTATCTGGCCGGACAATTGAAGGCCGCGGGTTTTCCGGCGGCCGACGTCCACGTCGTTCCCTATCACACGGGCAGCGCGACAACCGGCGATGACGAGACCGCGGCGCTGATCGTCCGCTGGCGGTCGGGCAATGCGGCCGCCAAGCCAATCCTGCTGATGGGCCACATGGACGTGGTGGAGGCCAAGCGCGAGGATTCGACGACCGACCCGTTCGTGCTGACCGAGCGCGACGGTTATTACTACGGCCGCGGCACCATCGACATGAAGGATGGCATAACGGCTATCACGCAGTCGCTGATCAACCTGCGCGCAGCTGGCTTTAAACCGAGACGCGACATCGTCGTCCTGTTCACCGGCGATGAAGAGACCAACGGCATCGGCGCCAAGAAGGGCGCTACGGAATGGCTGGACATGCTCGGCCATCCCGAATTCGGACTGAATGCGGACGGTGGCGGCGGTGGGTTTAACGCGGACAAGTCCCCGGCCGGTTTCACCATGCAGACCGCCGAAAAGACATTCGCGGGCTATACGCTGACAGTCCGCAATCGCGGCGGTCACTCATCGAAGCCGCGCAAGGACAATGCGATCTACAGCCTGGCGCACGCGCTCGATAAAATCGAAGCCTATCGTTTCACGCCGGTGCTCAGCGAGACTACCCGCGCGTATTTCGCGGGCCGCGCGAAATTGGAAAAAGGGCCGCTTGGCGATGCGATGCGGCGCTGGCTAGCCAATCAAAACGATGGCGAGGCGGCGGACATGATCGAAGCCAGCGAGTCCGAAGTCGGACTGACCCGAACGCG
Source organism: Sphingomonas flavescens (assembly GCF_030866745.1). Classification (NCBI taxonomy): domain Bacteria; kingdom Pseudomonadati; phylum Pseudomonadota; class Alphaproteobacteria; order Sphingomonadales; family Sphingomonadaceae; genus Sphingomonas; species Sphingomonas flavescens. The sequence continues at coordinate 1,164,585 of NZ_CP133016.1, forward strand.
CTGCGTGCCGACGCGTCTCTTCGCTGGTCATGCCGACAATGCCCTGCCGCAACTGGCGACTGCGATGATCAATTGCCGCATCTTCCCGGGCGTCGAACCCGACGCGATCAAGGCGGAAGTGGAGAAGATCGTGGCGGACCCGACCGTTGTCGTCACCCGCAACGACGACAATCCCGCCTCGCTGGCATCGCCCCTGCGACCCGACGTAACGGCAGCTTACACCAATGCCATCCATGCGCTGCACCCGGGCTCACCGGTCTTCCCCGAAATGTCGACGGGCGCCAGCGACGCGCGGCCCTTCCGCGTTGCCGGCGTGCCCGTCTACGGCGTCAACGGTGCCTGGGTGCAGGTGCCCATCGATTTCCGCGCCCACGGCAAGGACGAGCGGATCCCCGTGCAATCGCTGTACGATAACGTCGTGCACTGGCAGCTGATGCTGCGCGACCTCGCTGGCAAATGAGGAGCCAATGATGAAACGTGTTTTCGCCGGGCTGATGCTCGCCACTTGCGCCGTTGCCATTCAGGCCGCCCCCGATCCGCGTAAAGCCCCCTCTCCGCTTCCGGCGCCGTGGCAGGCGAGGACGCGCGAACTGTTCAAGCAGGTCATCGAGACACCGAGCGTCGAGGGCCGCGGTCAGACGCAGAAGGTCGCCAAGCTGCTGGCCGATCAGTTCCGCGCCGCTGGCATCCCCGAATCCGACATCCACATCATGCCGTACGACGCGCTTCCGGGCGACCATACGGCGGCGCTGATCGTCCGCTGGCGCTCGCCCAAGGCGACCAAAAAGCCGATGCTGATCCTCGGGCACATGGACGTAGTCGAAGCCAAGCGCGAGGACTGGAAGTTCGACCCATTCGTGTTCCGCGAGCAGGACGGCTACTTCCTAGGCCGCGGCAGTAGCGACATGAAGAACGGCGACGTCGCCACCACCATGGCCGCGATCAAGCTGATGTCCGAAGGGTTCAAGCCCAACCGCGACATCATCTTCTTCTACAGCGGCGACGAGGAAACCCGCGGCGTCGGCGCAACCCTGGGCTCGACCAAATGGCGCAACCTGACCGAGGCGGAGTTCGGGCTGAACGCCGACGGCGGCTGCATGGGCTTCGACGAGAAGTTCCGGAACCTCGGCTGCGCGGTGTCGACCGCCGAGAAGACCTTCCAGACCTACTTCCTGACGACGCGCAATCCCGGCGGCCACAGCAGCCGCCCGCGGCCGGACAATGCGATCTACGATCTGGCGGACGCGCTCGAGAAGCTGCGGACGCACCGCTTCACGCCGATGCTCAACCCGGTCAGCCGCGCCTATTTCGAGCAGCGTGCGAAACAGGAGGGCGACAACGCGCTCGGCCGCAACATCCGCGCCTGGCTCGCAGACCCGAACAACGGCGCCGCCGCCGACGCCGTCGAAGCCGATCCGCTAGAGGTGGGTCACACCCGCACGCGCTGCGTCGCGACGATGCTGAGCGGCGGCCATGCCGACAACGCGCTCCCGCAAAGCGCCACCGCGACCGTCAATTGCCGGATCATGCCGGGCGTGGAGCCCAAGGCGGTCCAAGCCGAGCTTCAGGCGATGGCGGGGCCGAAGGTCGAGGTGAAGCCCGATCCCAATTACATCGGTGAATCGACGCCGGCGTCGCCGCTACGTCCTGACGTGTTCAATGCCGTGACGAAGGCAATTCGCTCGCTCTACGGTGCGTCCACCGATGTCTATCCGGTGATGTCCACGGGCGCGAGCGACGGCAGCTTCTTCCGCGCCAAGGGCATCCCGGTTTACGACATCGACAGCAGCTACGGCATCAGCCCGATCGACGAGCGCGCCCACGGCCTGGACGAGCGCGTGCCCGTCAACGCCATGTACAACGACGTCGTCTACTGGACGATGGTCTATAAGTCGCTCGCTAGCTGACCGAGGGGGTCCCCGCTGGAGAGGCGTTGTGTCCGCAATGGATTGAAGGCGGACATCCGGACGCCTTGAGGATTTAGCCGCCGAACTGCTAGCGCGAGGGCGAACAGCGGGTTAGGGCAACCAAGACCGGCGAGATGACTGATGAGCGATGACAAGGCCCTCAGCTTCCTAGAGGGAAGCGGCGAAATGAGCCGACGAATGCGAGCGCTGGAGTGGTCGTCATCGCCGCTAGGATCTCCCGAAAGCTGGCCGCAATCCCTTCGATCGGTCGTCGGCCTGATGCTGGGCTCCGAGTTTCCCATGTTCGTCGCGTGGGGTTCCGAACTCGGGTTTCTCTACAATGAACCTTATGCTGAAATCTTGGGCTCGAAGCATCCAGAGGCGCTTGGTCGCCCCTTTCATGAAATCTGGGCGGAGATCTGGCCGGACATTTCGCCTTTGATAGACGCGGCCATGGCTGGCCAAGCCACGTATCGCAAAGACTTGCCACTCCTCATGCGTCGCAAGGGCTACGACGAGGAGACCTGGTTCACATTTTCCTATTCGCCGGTGCGCGATGAGAGTGGCGCAGTGGCCGGCATGTTCTGCGCGTGCACCGAAACGACGGACGCTGTGCTGGGAGCCAAGCGACGCGACGCACTGCTGGAACTGGACGATCGACTGCGCGATCTTGAAAACACCGCCGACCTGTCCTTCGCGGCGTCTGAGATCCTTGGTCGCCTGCTTCAGGCGGTTCGGGCCGGTTATGGAGCTATCGACATAGACGCCGGAACTATCTCCGTTGAACGGAACTGGTTCGCGCCGGGGTTCAGTGACTTGGCCGGTGTGCACAGCTTCTCTGATTACGGATCGTATGTCGACGATCTTCGGCGCGGCGAGACCGTAGCTGTTTCCGACGTCGCCCGCGATCCGCGCACGTCTCATAACGTCAAGGCGTTCGAGCGCCTTGAGATACGCGCGCACCTTGATGTGCCCGTCGTGGAAAACGGCCGGACCGTCGGCGAAATGTTCGTTCATTCTGCGACGCCCAGGGTCTGGACCGATGCTGAGATAGTTTTCGTCAGGGAGGTCGCTGAGCGCACCCGCGCGGCCGTAGCGCGTCGCAGGGCCGAGCGGGAGTTGCGCGACAGCGAGCGGGATCGCTTGTGGACCCTGTCACAGGACATGCTCGCCCGCGCCGATTACAGCGGCATGATGTCCGCCGTTAGCCCGGCCTGGACTCAAGTTCTGGGCTGGACGGCCGATGAGTTGCTGACCCGCGGATACGCGACGTTCATGCACCCGGACGACATGCCGCCGACACTCGATGCCATTACACGGATGAAGGAAACGCGGCTGCCGACCCGTTTCGAAAACCGGATCGCGACCAGCGACGGCGGGTGGAAACATATTGAATGGACTGTGGCTCCTGAGCCGGACGGCGAAAATTTTATTGCGGTCGGTCGAGACCTTAGCGACGCCAAGAAGCGGGACGAAGAACTGAATGCCGCGCAGGAACTGCTCCGGCAAAGCCAGAAGATGGAGGCAATGGGCAGCCTGACGGGCGGGGTCGCCCATGATTTCAACAATTTGCTGGCGCCAATCATCGGCTCGCTCGATTTGCTCCAGCGACGACAGTTAGGAAGCGAGCGAGAGCAGCGCCTGATCGATGGCGCCTTGCAGTCCGCGGAACGTGCACGTCTGTTGGTCCAGCGCCTCCTTGCATTCGCGCGGCGTCAGCCCCTGCAGCCCCGGCCCGTCGACATCGGCGCACTCGTGTCGGGCATGGCGGGCTTGGTGTCTTCAACGACTGGGCCGCAAATCCAGGTGGAGGTGCAAATCGCCAACGAGCTTCCGGCGGCCTTCGCCGATCCCAACCAGATCGAGATGGCGATCCTCAACCTGAGCGTGAATGCGCGCGACGCCATAGGTGGCGGCGGTGGCACGCTGCGCATTTCGGCTGACGAAGAGGTGATTCGCGAGGGCCATCGGTCTGGCCTGGAGCCCGGGCGGTACGTGCGACTTTCAGTCGCCGATACCGGCAGCGGAATGGACGAGGCGACGCTGGCGCGCGCGATCGAACCGTTCTTCTCGACCAAGGGGGTTGGCCGCGGAACGGGCCTTGGGCTGTCGATGGCGCATGGCCTCGCCTCCCAGCTTGGCGGAGCTTTGCTGATCGAGAGTAGGCCAGGCCTTGGCACCAATGTCGAAATGTGGCTGCCGGCCACGGAGGACGCGGTACGCCGGCAAGACGCCGTACAAGGGCCGGACAAACCGCTGCGTACGGGAAAAGCGCTTCTGGTCGACGACGAAGATCTCGTTCGGGCGAGCACGGCCGACATGCTCACCGAGCTGGGCTACAGCGTCGAAGTGGCGGGCTCCGCTGAGGAAGCACTGGAGTTATTCGACGGAGAAAGGCGTTTCGACCTCCTGGTCACCGATCATCTCATGCCGGGAATGACCGGTACTGAGCTCGCGCGGCTCGTGCGTTCTCGCCAACCAGCCACTCGAACGCTGGTGATTTCCGGTTACGCCGACGTCGACGGCGTCGCGCCCGATCTACCGCGTCTCACGAAGCCCTTCCGCAAGAATGACCTGTCATCGAAGCTCAATGAGCTCGCTAAAAGATAACGGTTTGGCTTCAGCTTCGCCGAGAGTTGGCGGGCCTATAGCTCCGATCGGAATATTTCCGGTCTACCGGAACCCCGCGAGGCGTATGTGGCGATGCGTTGAACGGTCGCGCTGCGCCAATGTCGCATTTGGTCGAAAGCAGACGCGGCGCTAACTTCGCATTTACGTGGAAAGCGGAGGCAAAGCTGATGCGGCCTTGAGTACTTCCTGGGCGTGGCCAGGCACCTTGACCTTGCGCCAAGCCTTTTGGACGCGGCCGTCTGCGCCGATCAGATAGGTCGCGCGCTCCATCCCCATATATTTGCGGCCGTACATCGACTTTTCGACCCATGTGCCGAACGCGTCCGAGACCCGGCCGTCCTCATCCGATGCGAGCGGCACCGCGAGCTCATATTTGCTGATGAACTTTTCGTGCTTCTTCATCGGATCGCGCGACAAACCCACTACTTTGACGCCGGCCTTCGCAAAGTCCTTCGCCAGCGCGGTGAAGTCCTGCGCTTCACGAGTGCAGCCCGACGTGTCGTCCTTGGGATAGAAATACAGGACCAGCGGCTGCCCGGGCGAACCGAGGTTTACCGTGCTGCCGTCGGTCAAGGTCACGTCGATGGCGGGAGCCTTGTCCCCTTCATTGATCATGCCGATGCCTCTTCCTTGATGCCGTTCCAAAGTGCCGCGATGCTCTGCCGCGCCGCGTCATGCTCGGCAAGAAGCTCGTCCCAATTCGCGGCGCCGCAAGCTTCCGCGACAAGCTGCCAGGTTTCGGCGGTCGGCTTCACGTCGCCCGGCGCAACAAGCCGCATCATCACCAGCATGCGCGACAGCAACTTTAGCGCATCAACAATATTTGCCGGCACCAAAGATTCCGCTGCTAATGCTTCAAGGGCGACTTCCAGGCGCGTGTCGAGCCCGATGTGGGTCGTCAGTTGCAGGACCTGCACCGCAAACTCGAGGTCCACGAGGCCGCCTTGACCAAGCTTGACATCGAGCGCCCCGAGCGCCGGTTTGTGACGCTCCATCTCGGCCCGCATCCGCACGGCGTCGCCAGCGATCCGGCCGCGATCGCGCGGCAAGCGAAGGATGGACTCGATCAATTCCGCCGTTCGCGCCTGCGCTTCCGTTGAACCAAGGACGGGGCGCGCGCGGCACAGCGCCATATGCTCCCACGTCCACGCCTCCTCCCGCTGATAGCGTTCGAACGCATCGAGCGAGACAACGAGCATACCTTTTGCCCCTTCCGGCCGTAGGCGCGTGTCGACGTCGTAGAGCGGGCCGGCCGCCGTGGGCACGCTCAGCGCTGACGTGATCCTGCTCGCGAGGCGATTGAAATAGTCGTTGGGGCCAAGCGGCTTTCGGCCACCGGACAGACCAGCCTGGGACGCAGTATGCAAATAGACGATATCGAGATCCGAAGCGTGCGTCAGCGAATGACCGCCGAAGCGGCCCAACCCGAGCGCGACCAGCTCGCCTCCCTCGATCTCACCGTGCGCCGCCACAAACTCTGTCGTTGCCGCCCGGGCCAACGCCAGCAGCGCGCCTTCCGCGACGCGTGCATAACCTTCCGTCACCTCCAGCGGGTCACGATGACGGTCGATCAGCTGCACGCCCAGCGCGAAGCGGCGCTCGTTCACGGCGCGGCGAACACGATCCAGGGCAACGTCGTAGGGCTGACCATCCATCGCCTGCTTCAGCGTCGCCGCGATTTCGATGGCGGGCGGCGGCATTGCGAAGCAGGAGGCGTCGAACAGGCCCTCGAACAACTCCGGCCGACGCGCGAGTTGATCGGCAAGGGTCGGCGCGTGCGCCAGAACCTTGGCCAGCAGTCCCGCGAGCGCAGGCCGCGCTTCCAGCAGGCGGAAGAGGTTCACTCCGCTCGACAGGCGTTCGACGATGTCGCTCAGCCGGTTGAGCGCCCGGTCCGGATCCGCGCCGGCGGCAATCGCTTGGAGCAGGCCTGGCAGCATCGCTTCGAACGCTTGCTGCGCAGGCGGAGAGCGCAGCGCGCGCGCCTTGCCGGAACGCCATGCCGCAATGTGGCGAATGGCCGCTTCCGGATCTGCAAAGCCGAGGCCCTGCAATTCGCTCGCGAGGATGTCGGGGTCGTTCGACAGGCGCTGCTGGGAATCAGGCCCAAGGCCGTCGAAAATTTCGCCGGCCAAGCCGATGTGCGGCCTCAGCCTGCGCAGCAGGTCCTCACCCGACTCCATCCCATCCAGTTGCGCGACATTGTCGAGCGCGGCCGGCTCGCGCGGAAGCAAATGGGTCTGCGCATCCGCGACCATTTGCACGCGATGCTCGACGGTTCTGAGTAGCCGGTAGGCAGCGGCCAGTTTGCGACCGGTTTCGTCGTCGAGGTGGCCGGCCTGCACCAGTGCGACGATCGCATCGAGCGTAGCAGCTTCGCGGACGGAGGCATTGCGCCCGCCGTGGATCATTTGCTGAATCTGGACGAAGAATTCGATCTCCCGGATGCCGCCGCGCCCGCGCTTCAAATCGTAGCCTGGACCGATGTGGGCGCCCTGCGCGAAATGATCGCGAATGCGGGCGGAGATCTGCCGCACCTCGTCGATCACCCCGAAATCGAGCGAGCGGCGCCACACGAACGGCTGAATGGCATTCAGAAATCGCTCGCCTAGCGCCACGTCCCCTGCTGCCGCGCGCGCACGGATGAAAGCCGCCCGCTCCCAGGGCAGAGCGCTAGACTCGTAATGCGAAATAGCGGCGTCGATCGGAAGCGCGATAGGGGTCACTTCAGGTGAAGGCCGCAGCCGGAGGTCGACCCGCTCGACGTACCCATGCTCGGTACGCTTCTGCAGGATCTCGACGATGCGCCGGGCGATGCGAACCGCCGCCTCCCCAACGTCATCCCGCGCCCGGCGCGGCAAGCTTCCGGGATCGAAAAGGAGCAGCAGATCGACATCGGAAGAATAATTGAGCTCGTGGCTGCCAAGCTTTCCCATTGCGATCACGGCAAAACCCGTTGGGTCGGCGTCCGGCGCGCGTTCGCGGATCGCTGCGGTCACTGCTTCGTCGATTGCGCGATCGGCGAAATCGGACAGGCGCCGCGTCACCTGCTCCAGCGGCAGTTCGCCAGCCAGGTCGCCGAGCGCGACTGCGAGCGCGAGGCCGCTTCGCTTGGCGCGCAGGACCTGCATCAATTCGCCGTCGCTGACGGCCATCGCGGCGTCGGCCGCGGCTGCCGCGCCGCTGTCAACGAAAAGCTCGACGAGATCCGGATGCGCCCGTGTCAGGGAGTACAGGAATGGCGAATGATCGCAGGCGCGGCGAAGCGCATCCTCACGGGCGGAAATCGACGAGTCGCCGGTCATGCGGTTGTTTGCACCGTTACGCGCGCGGGCCGGAAGCAACTTCTTTGCGACACCGCTCGTTGAATATTGCCATGAACGTACGATCCAAAATGGTTTCAGCGTCGGAAAGGAGTGGAAACGTGGATCGGCAATCTATCCATGTCGACATGGATCAGACGCAGGCGGGAATTACCGCCGCGCTTCGCCGTGCCTTTCAGGCGGCGGCGAACGAACCTAGCGATCGCGACTTTGCGGATTTGCTGCGCCGACTGAATTAGCGACGCCTGGCGATCATTCGTGATCGCGGCTCAGGTGGTCGACCTCACCCATAATCGTTTGCAGCGCCGACTTGTCGGGATCGGTCCGGTGCTGACGGCGTGACGGCAGCTTGCCGCTCGACAGCAATTGCTCGAGCGCAACACGTCCGCGCGCCACGCGACTCTTGATCGTGCCCACCGCGCAACCGCAGATTTCCGCAGCTTCTTCGTAGGCGAATCCACCGGCCCCCACGAGGATCAGCGCCTCGCGCTGCGGCTGCGGCAAGTGCATCAGCGCCCGCTGCATGTCGCCAAGCTCGATGTGGCGATCCTGGCTGGCCGGGGCCGCGAGGATTTTCGACGCCGTCACATCGTCCCATTCTCCCTTGAAGCGCGCACGGCGCATCTGGGAGAGGAAGAGGTTGCGGAGAATGATGAACGTCCACGCCCGCATATTCGTGCCGGCCTGGAAGCGTTTCCGGGCGGCCCACGCCTTGAGCAGCGTTTCCTGCACCAGATCGTCTGCAAGATCGCGGCTCCCGGACAAGGAACGACCAAAAGCGCGCAAATGCGGGATTACCGACGCAAGCTGATCCTTGAATTCCGGATCAGACAGCGGGGCCCAATCGTCCGATTGGACGGTCGGCCGGTCCTCGTCTTCAGCGTCGGTCAAACCTTACCCCACCCAATCCTGACCCGGCGGCAGTGAGCAACCGGGCGTGACAGCAACATGAACGGCAATCTTGGCAATAGTTAGTGGCTTAGGGCCGCCCAACCAAGAAGATGATGACGAAAAGTATCACGACCAGCAGTGTGCCGAAGATCAGCACATTGCGCGCAACGCCCGGTGTCGACCCAGCCCGCGCCTCCGTCGTGGTCTCGCGAATGGGTGCTTCTGATCGTTGCGGGTCGGACATTATGCTCTCGTTACGATTTACCGTTCCCGCGGCCAACGCGCCGGTTGGAGTCGTGTTCCCGCCCTATCCGGCGGGAACTGTCGCCGCGTCGAAGAACAGGGCCTGCGCGATCGCAGCCTTGACCGTCGAACGCTGAAACGGCTTCGTGATCAGGAACGTCGGCTCCGGTCGTGTGCCCGTCAGCAAGCGTTCGGGGAACGCCGTGATGAAGATCACCGGCACCGAGAACTCCGCAAGAATATCCTTCACCGCGTCGATGCCGCTGGAATCGTCGGCCAGTTGGATATCGGCGAGCACCAAGCCCGGCGGGCTCGAACGCGCTTGCGAAACCGCCTCATCGCGCGTGACGGCAACGCCGGTCACGTTGTGGCCAAGGTCGCGCACGATGGTTTCGATATCCATCGCGATGATTGGCTCATCCTCGATGATCAGCACGTCAGCCAACGTTTGCCGCTCGATCTCCTCAAGCGCTTCCGCGACGAGCGAGTCGACGTCCGAGGGCGAGGCGCCAATGAGATAGGCAGTGTCTTCTGACGAGAAACCTTCAAGCGAGGTCAATAGAAGAGCCTGACGAGACAGGGGTGTAATGCGCGACAAGCGGGCCTGCGCGATCCCTTCGGCGCCGGTTAGGTTGTCGCTGGGTTCCTCGCCCTCTTCAATATTGGCCGTCGACCAGATCGCGTGGAACGTTCGATACAATCCCAACCTCGGATCTACGTCACGCGGGAATTCTTCCGGCTGGGCGACAATCGCCTCCAGCGTAGCGCGAACGAAAGCATCGCCGTGCGCTTGGCTGCCCGTCAGGGCGCGCGCATAGCGGCGAAGGAATGGCAGGTGCGGAGCAAGTTCCTGGCCAAGCGACATGATCGGGTATTCTCCCTAGAAAACGCAAAGTCGGGCCGTCTTTAGGCGGCCCCCAAAGTGTTGCAACCCTGGAAGGGCTCGTATGCTTAGCCCTCCCGCCCCCAAAGATGTGAAGCAGCACTGGAACAAAGGACCGGCCATTTAGTTTCGTGGCTGAATGGGATCACCGCCGCGCGGACAATCGCGGAGCGGTCCCTCATTTTTGTGCGTGTCGACCCATGACAGATGCAGTGCCCATATTGCGCCTGCGAAAGAGTGGATTAAGAGCGCGATGGACCCGCGCGAGGGGGACTAGGAGTTGAGTGCAGAAAGTCGGAGCAAGACGGACCGAGCCGGACATTCCGGGCGCTCGACAAAGTCCCCTGCGACGGAGAAAAACGGACGTAAGCAGCGCTCGAGCGATCTCGGGCGCGCTCTGCGCTCGGTCTACGACGACACGCTCCGCGAAAGCGTTCCAGACGATTTCAACGACCTCTTGGGACGCCTGTCCTAGATTGCAGCTTTCGTTGGTAGTGCCGTGACCGCTACCGATCGTTTTGCTCGCCTGCCCACCGCAGCGAAACTCCTGCTGATCTTGACGGCGGTGCTTCTGCCCATCGGCGCCGCGCTTGCCTGGCTGGGCAATAACGGAATCCTTCAAGCTGACGCCGCACTTCAAGGCCGCAATCAGGATCAATCTCGCGCGCTCGCCTCAGCTGTCGAAAGCCTCATTGCGCGTAATGCGCTAGCGCTGCGCATCGCGGGCAACGCCGCGCTTGCCGACGGACCCGCCGGCGCGTGCGAACGCGCTCAACGGGCGTTGTCCATCGCCCCAGGCGTAGCCAGCAGTTTCGAGCTGGAAGACAGCAGCGGAAAGCCCATCTGCGCGGTCGGGGAAGTGGGTCAAACGGGCGTAATTCCCCTGACGGCGCCCGGCGATATCAAGGTGAGAATTGCAACGGGCGCCGACGCCGTCGCAATTCGCGTGGGCGTCATCAACGGCATCGTCACCGGCAATGTCCCGTTGGCCGAACTCAGCGCTGCTGCCCGCGATGCGGGCGGCAATATTGCGACGGTCATGCTGACTGATGAGGCGCGTGAATTGCGCGTGATTGGACCGCCGCCCGGCAGTGATATGCAGTTGCGGATCAGCCAGTGGCCGTTGGGCAACGGCAATATCATTGCGCGCATCGGCGTGCCGCGTTCCCAACTGACGACGCAGGATCAGCTGACGCTGCTCTTGCCTCTGCTGATGTGGTTTGCGGCCGCGATGATCGCCTGGCTCGTGGTCAGCAGGCTCCTGGTCCGGCCCCTGAAGAGATTAGAGCGGGCGGTGGTTGCCTATCGGCCAGGCGAAGGGCCACTCAAGCTGCCAACCCGCGTTGGTCCCAGCACCGAAATCCAGGAGCTACGCAACGCGTTCGGCCGAGCGATCGGGCGTGTGGAGGAGTCGGAACGAGAAACTGGCGCTGCCCTGGATGGGCAAAGGCGGCTGGTCCGCGAAGTGCACCACCGGGTGAAAAACAATCTGCAGGTGGTGGCATCCCTGCTCAACATCCATGGCCGGACCGCGGAGACCCCCGAAGCGCGCGCGGCCTATGCCTCGATCAGCCGGCGCGTCGGCGCCTTGTCGATCGTGCACCGCAACCATTTCGCTGAAATGGAAGAGAACCGCGGCATTTCGATCCGGCCTTTGGTCAACGAGCTTGCTGCTGAACTGCGCGGAACGGCGCCTGAGGACGCTCGAAGGGTCCGCATCGATTTGGACATCGATTCGCTCTCTACGACTCAGGATGTCGCGGTCGCCGTCGCGTTCCTGATCACCGAAATGGTAGAATTCGCGATGCTCAATGCGCCGGAAGCGCCAATTGAAATTTCGATGCGGCGCACGAGCGAACTCACCGCGCGGCTCGCGATCTCCAGTCCCGTCCTTGTGCCAGGCAGCGAAGATAGCCCGGAGAAAATTCAATTCGAACGGATCATTGGCGGCCTGGCCAAACAGCTGCGGTCTCTGCTTGAACGCAATCTCGGCCGGTACAGCGTCGAATTGCCGGTATTCCCCCCGCGCTAGGCGGGCGCAAGATCGTTACGGGCATGACCAAAAAAGTTTGATGGTCCGCAGATTTTCCCGGAACCCCATACGAACCATCGACGTTATGTTGTTCGGATAGTGACCTTTTGCCCCCCCGCTCTCGCTATCCGCTTAAATGGGCCCGGAACCGCCAACCCTCCCCCCCCCCGGTGGCGCTTCCGGGCCCTCTATTGTCTGGGGCCCATCGACAATCGCAGAGCTTGAACGCGCAGCCTTACGTGCTGCACGCCAGTGGGTGATGCGAATGGCCAGGATCGCGAATTCGTATAGGCCGTAGAGCGGCACGAGCAGCATCAGCATCGAGACGACGTCCGGGGGCGTCAGCACGGCAGCGATAGCCGCGGCGCCGACGATGGCATACCGACGCGATCTCGCGAGCTGTTCGCGGGTGACAATCCCCGCACGCTCGAGGATCATCAGCAGGATCGGCGTCAGGAACGCAGCGCCGAAACCGAACAGGAAACGGGTGACGAATGTCAGGTAATTGCCGACGCCTGGCAGCGCCTCCTGCTGGATACCGCCGACATTGCCTTGGTAACTCAGCAGAAAGTGTAGCGCCCAAGGCATGGCGAAGAAGTAAGCAAAGCTCGCGCCGGCCGCGAAAAACAAGGGGGTCAGGAGCAGGAACGGTAGAAACGCCTTCTTCTCCTTGGCGTAGAGGCCCGGCGCGACGAAACGCCACAGCTGCGTGGCGATCACTGGAAAGGCAAGCATCAGCGCGGCGAAAAGCGACACCTTAACTTGCGTGAAAAAAGCCTCAAAAATGTCGGTGTAGATGAGCTTGCCCTGCCCAGCGCGCAGCAATGGCTGAACCAGCACGGCAAAGATGTTCTTCGCGAAGGCAAAGCAAACAAAGAAGCAGATCACGAGAGTCGCGAGCGACCAGAGAAGGCGCCGCCGGAGCTCGATGAGATGCTCAAGCAAAGGCTGCTTGGTATCGTCGATATCTTTCATGGCAGCGGGCGCTGCTCAATGGGCAGCTCGTCTGCCGGCTCGGGCTCGGTGACCGGCGGCATGTCGTCTGGCTGCCCTGGTTCCGGATAGTGAGCGTCGGCCGGATGGAGCCGCATGATCCGTTCGTTTTCCTCTTTCCAGCGCTTCTCCATCTCCTCGAGCTCCGCCTCGCGGATCATGTTCTCGATGCCGGAGGTGAAGTGCCGAGCCATGCCGCGGACACGGCCAACCCAGTAGCCGACCGTTCGCAGCGCGTTCGGAAGCTCCTTCGGACCGATGAAGATCAGCGCGAGAATGGCGACAACCGCCAGCTCCGAAGAATCGACGCCGAACATCGGATCTGACGCTGGTTAAAGCGCGTCGTCCCGCGGCGGAGGCGGCGGCGCGACGGGATCGGCAGGACGCGAGGCCTGAGCATCGATAGGCGGCTGGTCGCGCGGAAGCTGACGCGGGTCGTTGCGCCGCTGCTCTTCGTAGCGGCGAACCCGGTCGTCATCCTCGTCCGCCATCCCCTGCTTGAAGCTTTTCAGGCCCTTGGCCACGTCGCCCATCATGGCCGAAAAACGGTTCCCGCCGAACAGCAGCAGGACGATGATCGCGAAGATCAGAATATGCCAGATGCTGAAACCGCCCATGATCGCGAAACTCCTTTGAGGGCGCTATCTAGTCGGCTTCCTCTTCGCTTTCCAGTTGAAGCTGACCAAGCGATTCGAAGACTTTTTCGTCCAATGGGTCGAGCAGCCCCGCGGCCTTGAGGTCGTCGATCCCAGGCAGGTCGCGTCGCGAGCCTAGCCCGAAGTGCGTGAGGAACGCCTCGGTCGTCGCATAGAGCAGCGGCCGGCCGGGCCCTTCCCGTCGCCCGGCCGGCCGCACCCACCCGGCGTCCATCAGGACGTCGAGCGTACCCTTCGAAATCTGGACGCCGCGAATGGCTTCGATTTCAGCCCGGCTCACGGGTTCGTGATAGGCGATGATCGCCAGCGTCTCGGTGGCGGCTCGCGACAGGCGGCGCGGTTCCTCGCGCGTCCGGCGCAGCAAATGGGCGAGGTCCGGCGCGGTCTGGAAGTGCCAGCGGCCACCACGCTCCACCAATTCGATGCCATGACCCGCGTAATGCTGGGCGACGCTGCGCAGACCCTTGATCACGTCGCCCTCACCGACATGCTCCGCGATCTCGTCGGCCGTCATCGGCTCCGAGGCCGCGAACAACGTTGCCTCGATCGCGCGGCACAGCTCGTCCATCAGGCGGCCACCTTGAGTCGAATGGGTGCGAACGCCTCGTCCTGCGCGATATCCAGACGGCCGCGACGGGCGAGTTCCAGCGCGGCAAGGAAGCTCGAAGCGAGCGCCGACCGGCGAAGCTGTACATCACCGGTCTCCGGTAAAAAGCTCTCGAGGAACGTCCAATCGAGCGCCATGCCGATCATTCGGCCTACCCGGTCGATCGCCTCCTCCAGCGTCATCACCGAACGGGCATGGACGACGTGCATCGCCGGCTGGGTGCGCGCGCGAACGGCGCCGTACGCTGCAAACAGGTCGAATTCGCGGACTTGCCACAATGCCTTGCGAACCAGGCGAAGCCCTTCCGGTGCGCCGCGCAGGAAAACGTCGCGGCCGATGCGGTCGCGGCCGAGCAAACGCGCGCCCGCCTCTCGCATGGCGTCCAACCTTTGGAGCCGCATCTGGAGCCGCAGCGCGATCTCTTCAGGAGAGGGATCCTGCTCCGGATCCTTCGGCAGAAGCAGGCATGATTTGAGGTAGGCCAGCCACGCCGCCATCACGAGGTAATCGGCGGCAATCTCAAGCTTCAAGGCGCGCGCTTCGGAGAGATAGGCGAGATATTGCTCGACCAGCTCCAGGATCGAAATCTGCGCAAGATCGACCTTTTGGGCGCGGGCGAGATTGAGCAGCAGGTCGAGCGGCCCTTCCCAGCCGTCGAGCGTCAGATTGAGTTCGTCCGACTGCCTCAGCGGCAGCTGCTCGAAATCTTCGTCCACATCGCCGTAATACCCATTAGTTGTGGCCCTGCGAAGCTAGGCCCACATTCTATTGTGGATAACTAGCGGCGGCGGCGCGCGGGTGCCGGAGCCCGGCCGGCCGCCGCGTCATACACGGCGGAGCGAACAAACTGCTCCACGTCCACCCGCATCTGATGCAGCGCCTCGGGGTTCAGATAGACCATGTGTCCGGCCGGGTAATATTTGTACTCAAGGTTCCGCTGCTGCGCGGGCTCGAGCATCATGTGATTGAGATCATATTCCGTGCCGAAGAACGGGGTCGCCATGTCGTACCAGCCGTTCAGCGACAGGACTTTGAGATAGGGGTTCTCCCGCATTGCCGCCGCGAGATCGAGCGCCGTATTCGGGGCGTTCAGCGCCTGCCGCATGCCCGGGGCCTTATGGCTGAAATCCCACTTGAAGCCTTCCTCCTCGCTCGCGCTCGCGCGGTACGCCATGTTGGTGGTGTAGCCGAGATCCTTGCTCATGTAGGTGTGCATGGTGCCGATGAAGGCGCCGCTAATCGCGGTGTCCGAGGCGTCATACTCAGGGCTTTCGCCCGCCGCGTCGGCGTCGATGCCGACGTAGCGCGAATCGAAGCGGCCGATCGTCTGCCGCTCGTTCCGCATCAATTCCTTGCGATAGCGCGACAGGTCGACGCGCAAGTTTGAGCGAAGGATAAAATCCGGCGACAGTCCGGTGATGCCGGCCATCTGCTGCGCGATCGATTGCGCTTCGGCGGGCGCGATCGTCTGCCCCTTCTCGAGCGCAACCGCATACGGCCCTTGCGCAAAGGCGCGGCCACGCGCCGCGGCTTCTTCCACCGTCGCGGGCGGATTGGCCATCTTGTGGTGGTACCAGGCGGTGGCCGCGTAACTCGGAATGTAGTTCAGATAATCGCGGTCGAGGCCGGGCTGACGGCGGCCGTAGTTCATGATCGACGACAGCAGGACGACGCCGTTCAGCGCCATGCCGCGATCTTGAAGTTGGTAAGCAAGCGCGCCCGAGCGCGTCGTCCCATAGCTTTCACCGAACAGGAATTTCGGGCTGTCCCAGCGGTTGAACTTGGTCGCGTAGCGAATAATCGCCTTGGCGAAGGCGTCCGCGTCCTGATCGACGCCGTAGAATTCGTTGCCCTTGGCATCGCCAAGCGCGCGCGAATAACCCGTGCCTGGCGCGTCGAGGAATACCATGTCCGTAACGCCGAGCAGGCTATCCGGATTGGCGCCGAAGCCGAATGGTGCGGGTCGGATCGTCTCCGGATTACCGGTCTGCAGGCGCATCGGCCCGAACGAGCCCATGCGAAGCCATAGCGACGCCGAACCCGGTCCCCCATTGTAGAAGAACATTACCGGCCGCCGCGCAGTGGCCGCGCCCTCGGCGGTGTAGGCCGTGTAGAAGATGCTCGCTTTCGGCTTGCCCGCCGCATCGCGGATAGTGAGCGTCCCCGCAGTCGCCGTGTACGGGATCGTCCGGCCGTCGACTGATGCGCTGTGGCGGGTGGCCACCGTCCGCTCCTCGACCGGCGCGTCGGCGTAGCCCGTCTTTGCCTGCTCAATCATCACCTCGTTGTGCGCGGCATCGAGCGCGCTGCCTTTGGGCTTGTCCGCGGTCTGAGCAAAGCAAGAGGTCGAGAAGAGCAATGCGGCGGCGGAAGCCGCGAGGAATCGGCGCATCAGGAAGCTTCACTTTCGATAGGCAAAGAAGGACGGAGAGATGGCCACAAAAGGCCGCGCTGCGCAACGTCCTGGATGAACGCGCCGTCAGGCGAGAGCGAGAAGCTGATCCCGCTTCGAAATCTCGGCTGCGAAGTCGAGCGGCGCCAGCTCCTGCCGGATCGTCGCCAAGGCGCGTTCAAGCCTTTCCTGCCCCTCGGCGCTTATCGCCGGCACTGCCGAGGCGACGGCGATCATCTCGTCCATCTTCCCCGAGCAGTGCAGCGCGACGTCGCAACCGGCCGCAACCACGCCACCCGCGCGCGATGCGAAGTCGCCCTGCAGCGCTTCCATTCCGATGTCATCGCTCATCAGCCAGCCGTCGAAGCCGATGCGCTCGCGAATGATGTCATGAATGACGATTGGCGACAGACTGGCCGGAACTTCCGGATCCCACGCCTCGTAAACGACATGAGCCGTCATCCCCATTGGCGACTTGGCGAGACGCTCGAATGGTTCGAGATCGACCTCCAGTTCTTCCGCGCTCGCCGGAACGATCGGCAATTCTTTGTGACTATCGACAAGCGCGCGGCCGTGCCCCGGAATGTGCTTGATGATGCCAATGACGCCGGCGGAGGCCATGCCGTCGAGCACCGCACGGCCCAACGCTGCCACCTGCATCGGCTCACTGCCCAAGGCGCGGTCACCGATGATGTCGGTCGCACCTTCCTGCCGCACATCGAGCAGCGGCAGCGCGTTCACGTTGATCCCGCACGACCGCAGCATCAGCGCCAGCGCCCGTGCGTTCGAGCGCACCGCCTCGATCGCCGACGAAGGCGCCACGCGATACAGGTCCGAGAAGCGCTCCGCCGGCGGAAAGGCTGGCCACACCGGCGGCCGCATGCGCGCCACGCGCCCGCCTTCCTGATCGATCAGGATCGGCACATCGTCCCAACCCATCAGCGCCCGCAGGCTGTCCGTGAGCGCCAGGAGCTGTTGCTCGCTCTCGCAATTGCGGCGGAACAGGATGAAGCCCGACGGGTCGGCGTCGCGAAAGAAGTCGCGCTCGTCGTCGGTCATGACGAAGCCTTCGAGGCCATAGATCGCAGCTTGGGTCATCGGTCGGTCCCTATCGCGCGACGAAACAATTCTCGCCCGCGGCCTTGAGCGTCTGGCACAGCTGCCGAGCGGCAGCCGGCGATGCGGTCGAAGCACGAAGGCGAATGCCGCCCGTGAACGGGACGATCATCTTGCTCGATGACCCCACCGCCGGAAAGCGCGAGGAGAGCGCAGTCCATGCCCGTTCCGCCTGCGCCTGATTGGCGAATGCGCCAAGTTGCACGACGCTGCCTGACGAAACCCCGGCTGTCGGCTCCTCCGCCTTCGCCGCCTCGGCGGGCTTGGCTTCAGGCTTTGGCGGTGCCGGGACTGGCTTGGCGATCGGCGTTTCGGGAAGCTTATTCAGATCGAGTTGCGCGTCCCGATCTTCGCCCGCGCTCGTTTCGAAGGCTGTCTCGCTTTCCCCCTTGATGTCCAGGCCGCCCGGGTTCGGCGGCTTGATCTTGTAGGGCGTCGAAGGCGCCGCAATGAGCTCAGGGGGACCGCCGATCGAGGAATTGCGTCTGCCGAGCCAAAAGAAAGCCCCGGCAATGATCACGACCGCGAGAGCGACCGCAACCAATGCACCGAGCATCCGACGTGCAGAAACGCCCCGCGGCTCATCCTCGTCCTCGACCGCTGCAAGCCACGGCAGCGGCTCGTCGTACGACCGGTCGTCACTCATGGATCAACGCATCTCCTCAGTGGCGGCAACCCCCATCAAATCGAGGCCACTGCGGATAATCTGCGCGATCCCCAGGGCGAGTTCCAGACGCGCCCGAGAAAGCTGTGGATTTTTATCGAGAAGGAACCGCCGTTCCGGATCGTCGTTACCGCGGTTCCAGAGCGCGTGAAATTCCGCCGCCAGATCGTAAAGGTAAAAGGCGATGCGGTGCGGTTCATGCGATAGCGCCGCGCTTTCGAGCACGCGTGAATATTGCGCCGCCCGCTTCACCAGCATGAGTTCCTCATCGTCGAGCAGCGACAAATCGGCCGGCCGGGTTAGATCGATGCCGGCTTCGGCCGCCTTCCGCTTCAGCGAGCTCACGCGAGCGTGCGCGTATTGGACGTAAAAGACGGGATTGTCCTTCGACGCTTCGACAACCTTGGTGAAGTCGAAGTCCAGCGGCGTGTCCGCGCGCTTGGTCAGCATCATGAAGCGGACGGCGTCCTTGCCGACCTCATTTACGACATCCGCCAGCGTGACGAAATCGCCCGCGCGCTTGCTCATCTTGAACGGCTCGCCGTTACGGAACAGCCGGACCATGTTGACCAGCTTGACGTCGAGGTCGACCTTGCCGTCGGTCAGCGCGCGGACCGCCGCCTGCACGCGCTTGACGGTCCCTGCATGGTCCGCGCCCCAAATGTTGACCAGATGATCGGCCTTCTGCGCCTTCTGGAAATGATAAGCGGCGTCGGCCCCGAAATAGGTCCAGCTGCCATCCGACTTCTTCATCGGGCGGTCCTGGTCGTCCCCAAACTCGGTCGAGCGGAACAAGGTCAGTTCGACCGGCTCCCACTCGTCATGCGGGTCGAGGCTCTTGGGCCGCTCCAGCACCCCCTCGAACACAAGACCCTTGCTGCGCAGTTCCCCCATTGCGTCGTCGACCGCACCGCTTTGCTGCAGTGCAGCTTCCGACGAGAAGAGGTCGTGGTGGATACCGAGCAGGCCGAGATCGTGACGGATCAGATCGAGCATAGCCTTGATCGCGGTGTCGCGGAACAGCGGCAACCACTCCGCCTCCGGCGCGTCCACGAAGCGGGCGCCATGTTCCGCTGCTAGCACGACACCGACCGGCTTCAGATAGTCACCGGGGTAGAAGCCTTCGCCGATCTCGATCGTCTCGCCGAGTGCCTCGCGGTATCGCAGGTGCACGGACCGGGCTAGCGTATCGACCTGCGCGCCGGCGTCATTGACGTAATATTCCTTCGTGACCCGGAAGCCGGCCGCTTCGAGCAGGCGCGCCAGGCTGTCGCCGACCACCGCGCCACGGCAGTGGCCCATGTGCAGCGGGCCGGTCGGATTTGCGGAAACATATTCGACATTGACCCGCTCGTTCGCGCCGACCTTGGATAGGCCATAGGCGTCGCCCTGCGACAGGATAGCGCGAAGCTCATCCCGCCAGGCATCGGGGTGAAGGCGGATATTGATGAAGCCGGGCCCCGCAATCTCTACTGATGCGACGGTCGGCAAGGCAGCGAGTTTTGATCTGATCAGTTCCGCAAGCGCGCGCGGATTGGTTTGCGCGGCTTTCGCCAGCACCATGGCCGCGTTCACCGCGAGGTCGCCGTGCGACGCATCGCGCGGCGGCTCGACCGTCACGTTCTTGCGGTCGAGGCCCGACGGCAACGCACCATCGTTCACGAGTTCGTCGAGCGCTCCATCGAGGAGTGCGGAATATTGGGCGTAGAGGCTCAAGTCGCTTTCACCGAAACTGGAAAGCGGCGCGTCTAGCGCAGCCGGTGCTGCGCGTCACCCGTTCGCTGGCGGGGCAAGGCCTGCCCCAGTCCATCTGACGTCTAGCGCCGCCGATAACGGCAGTTGGCTTCCCAATCGGTCCGTGCGTCGCCGGCCACCGGCACGGCCGAAGCGATGGCGCGGCATCGTTCGGCGACGGTTTGGCGAGTGGCGGTCGCAGACGCGGCAAGCGCGCTCAGGAAAGCAGCGTTCCGCTCCTCTGGCGTCCGTACCAGCGAAGAGCCATCCATTGAGAGCAGGTGGGTTTCGGGATCGGCGAGCCTCGCCGTGACTAACGGCTCGCCGCCTTCCGCGGAAGCCCCGCTGGTAAGCCCGAGGCCAGCTAGGGCCAGCCCGATGTTCCGCCAATATCCCACACGGCGATCTTCGGCGATGAGGGTTAAGAAATTGCGAGGCTTAAAAGCGGCTGGCCGGGAGCGTTACCGGCCCGATCAGTTCTCCGTGCCGGGCAATGGCGAAGCGGTCCGTCATCCCTGCGACGAAATCGCCGATGGTGCGCACCTGCGCGACGTCATCCTCCCCGCCCCGCCAGGATGCGGGGAGCAGACCGGGATCCGCGCGGTAGGCAGCGGCAAGATTGGCCACCACCCGCTCCGCTTCCGCGCGGATCGGCTTGAGCTCCGGCAGCCCATAAAGCCGCTGGTAAAGGAAGCGCTTCAGCAGCCGCTCCTGCGCCTCCACTTCTTTCGAAAAGCCGGATAGCTGACGGCGAGCTTGGCGGACCTCGTCGATGGAGATCACGCCGCTATCGATTACCCGGCGCTCGGTCTCGTCAAGCACATCGCCGACCAGATATCCGATGAGATCACGCACCAATGCTCGCTGTTTCTTGTCTACCGCCAGATCGGGATAACGTCGCCCGATCGCATCCCACAGGGAATGGATCAGCGGTTGTTCGATCAGTTCATCGAGGTGGAGCAAGCCAGCCCGGAGCCCGTCGTCAATGTCGTGGGCATCGTAGGCGATGTCGTCGGAGATTGCCGCGACCTGCGCCTCGAGACCGGGCCAGCTGTCAAGCTCCAGGTCCCATTCGTCATTGGTCTCCCGCATCGCCCACGTCAGCTCAGCTATCGGGCCGTTGTGCTTGGCTAAGCCCTCAAGCGCTTCCCAACTGAGGTTGAGCCCTTCGAATTCGGGATAGGGCGTCTCCAGCTTCGTCACGATACGTACCGTGTGAGCGTTGTGATCGAAGCCGCCGGCGTCGCTCATGGCGGCGCTGAGCGCGTCTTCGCCCGCATGGCCAAACGGCGGGTGACCAAGGTCGTGGGCGAGGCACAGCGCCTCGGTCAAATCTTCGTTCAAGCCGAGCGCCCGCGCCATCGTGCGACCGATCTGCGCTACTTCCAGGCTATGGGTCAGGCGAACCCGGTAATGGTCGCCGTCCGGGGCTACGAACACCTGGGTTTTGTGGCGCAAGCGACGGAATGCGACCGAGTGGATAATGCGGTCGCGATCACGCTGAAAAATGTCGCGCGGTCCACGGGGACCGGAATTACTTTCGGGATGAAGCCTACCACGCGACCTGGCTGGATTGGCGGCGATCGCTGGCGGCAGGCTCATCACATCGCGAGTGGCGCAATCCGATCGGTTTGGGAATTGGTAAAACGGAACGACGTGATGCCGACGCTTTCGAGATCCTCTGCCAGGATCTGGGCGTCGGACGGCCCGCGGAACGGCCCAATCAGAAGCCGGGCGCGGTCGGCGCTACGGGCCACATAGGGGCTGATGCCCTTGAAGATATCCGGATTCTGCGACTTCATTCGCTGAAAGCGGCTGGTGAAATCGTCGATATTCTGGCCGCTGGCGAGCTGGAGCCAAATCTTCGGCTGCGCCAGCGCCACCTGCTTTGCCGGGGACGGTAGACTGTAAGACGCTTGCACTACCGGCTGCGCCACTTGCCGGGCAGGCTGGACAGCCTGTTGCGGAGCGGCGAGCCAATTGTCGATGCCCGACAAGCGGTCGCCGCCGCTGTTTGATGCCACCGCGTAAGATCCGGCGTCCGGCACGATGCCGAGGTTCACCGCGGCGGCACGCTGCGCGGCGGAGAGGGTTGGCAGTCGCTGCAGGAACGGTGCGACGGCGAAGGACTGACCCGGCATGACTGCATTGATTGCGCGGATGGCCGAATTCGGGTCGCCGGTCAGTGCGAGGACGAAGGCGCGGACCCGGGCGACGCCGGGGTCTCCCTTGGCGGAGAGGGGGGCTAGCGCTTGAAGTGCATCGTTGCGGTTGCCGCTGATCGCGAGGCTCAATGCCAAACGGCGGCGGGTTTCATCGGAATCGCGGCCCGCAAGCGCAGCGCGGTAATCGGACTGGGCCTGAGCTTGCAGGCCAAGGAGATCGTAGGCGAGGCCGCGGTCGCAGCCAAAAGCGGACAAGGGCAGCCCGAGTTCCTGCGCGCGCTTGAAATAGGGAAGCGCTGCCTGGGGATCGCCGTTGGCAACAGAGACTGCCCCCATGCCCGCCTGAGGCAGCGGGCTTTGAGGATCGACCTCGTCAGCTCTGGCAAAAAAGCCGGCGGCGGCGTTCGTGTCGCCCATCTCCAGGGCGGCCTTACCGGCACCAATCAGGGTCTCGAAGTCCTTTGGATCCGACGCCAGCGTCCGGACGTAACGGGACAGCGCCGTCGCCGGACTTTCATTGTACGGCGAGTAGCTGCCTTGCGCCGACACAATGCTGGCCAACGCGCAGCCGAGCACGGCCGTCGCCAAACGAATTTTCACCGATCCCCGCATCATCCCTCCCCGGTGGCGCATGGAATCTTGCCGGAAGCTTTCTGGCTAGAGGGTTTACGGTGAGCCGTTTTCAGGAGCGGTTCACCTGAACGAAAAAGGGCGACCCAAGCGGGCCGCCCCCTTCGCAAGGCTACAAAGCCTATTGGTTGTTCTGGCGATTCAGGAATCGCGGGATGTCGATCGGTGCGCGTTCTTCGGGCGCGTCTTCGTCGATCTGCGCCTTTGGAGCCCCGCGAGCGATGTTCGACATGCGCTCGAACAAGGTGCCGCCGCCATTGGCCGGCGCCGCGGTCTCGTCCTCATCCTTCGGCGGCGCGATCGGCGGCGCACCTACCGGGCTGGTCAGGATGTCGTCAGCACCGAGCAGCAGCTCGTCATCCTCCTCGGCCGTCGGCGCAATCGCCGCTGGCTCTTCGGCTGTTTCGACAACCGGCGCAGCGGCCGGCTTGATTGGCGCCGGATGCGCGGTCGCGGTGCGGGCCGGGAAGCTGAACACCTTGCCAGGCGCCGGCTGCGCGCCAACCTCGGCCTCGATGCCTGTCGCGACGACCGACACGCGGATCTTGCCGCCAAGGTCGTTATTGAAGGCCGAGCCCCAGATGATGTTCGCGTCGGGATCGACCAGTTCCTTGATGTGGCTGGCCGCCTCGTCGACTTCCATCAGGCGCATGTCCTCGCCGCCAGTGATCGAGATTATCACGCCCTTGGCGCCCTTCATCGACACGCCGTCGAGCAGCGGGTTGCTGATGGCCTTTTCGGCGGCTTCGATGGCACGGTTGTCGCCGTCGGCCTCGCCGGTGCCCATCATGGCCTTGCCCATCTCGCTCATCACCGAGCGAACGTCAGCGAAGTCGAGGTTGATGAGGCCCGGCATGACCATCAGGTCGGTGATGCCGCGGACACCCTGCTGAAGCACCTCGTCGGCCATTTCGAACGCCTGCTTGAAGGTCGTTTCCGAATTGGCGAGACGGAACAGATTCTGGTTCGGAATGACGATCAGCGTGTCGACGTGCTGCTGCAGCTCGTTGATGCCCGAGTCCGCCGAGCGGCCGCGACGGGCGCCTTCGAACGCGAACGGCTTGGTGACCACGCCGACGGTCAGGATGCCCTTGTCGCGGGCAGCCTTGGCGATGACCGGCGCAGCGCCCGTACCGGTGCCGCCGCCCATGCCGGCGGCGATGAAGCACATGTGCGCGCCTTCGAGCGCCTGGTCGATCTCGGCGATCGTTTCCTCGGCAGCGGCGCGGCCGATTTCCGGACGCGAGCCAGCGCCAAGGCCCTGCGTAATCTTCAGGCCGAGCTGGATGCGGCGGTCCGCGGCGGAGGCGTTGAGCGCCTGCGCATCGGTGTTGGCGACGATGAAGTCGACGCCCTGGACGTCAGCATTCATCATGTTGGCGATGGCGTTGCCCCCGGCGCCGCCGACGCCGATCACGCTGATGCGCGGGCGAAGTTCGTCCACTTCAGGCCGAATGAAATCGATGCTCATGTCCCCAAACCTCCCCGTAACGCGCAACGCGTTGAGCTTCCGGGATGAATCTTTGAATCATTGCGAGTCCCAAGCCAAGGGAAAAAGTTAACGCGCACCAAAAATGTGGGGAAAGTGTCGCCAGCGGGACTCACTTATCCACAGCGCTGCCAATGGAACGTTCCAGTCCTGCGACCCATTCAAAGACCCGAAACGACCATCTCGACAGCAAGAAGGCATCGGCGCCTTCTCGAAATCATCGGACCGGCCTCGTGGCGCGGGCACGATGAGACTGGAGATCAAAATAGATGTTTGATGCCGGCCTACGCAACGACCGGCTAACCTCTGTTAACACGCAAGCAGGCGCAGCTTGCCCAATGTCCCGATGACGACCAAAGCGAGTCCGACCGTCAATACGGGATGTTGAATGCGTTCCACTAATACTCAAGACGAACTTACCGAACGGCGGTTCGAGCTGCTCGTCCAGTCCGTTACCGATTATGCGATCTACATGCTGGATCCCACCGGTCGCGTCGTGACATGGAACGCAGGTGCTGAGCGGTTCAAGGGCTATTCGGCGGATGAGATCGTGGGACAGCATTTCTCCCGCTTTTTCACGCCGGAGGACGCGGCGGCTGGCCTGCCGGCGCGGGCGCTGGAGACCGCCGCCCGAGAAGGAAGGTTCGAGGCTGAAGGCTGGCGGCTTCGCAAGGACGGCAGCCGCTTCTGGGTTCACGCCATCCTGGATCCGATCCGCGACGATGAAGGCCAGCTGATCGGCTATGCCAAAATTACGCGCGATGTGACCGAAAAGCGCCGGCTGGAGCAGGCGCGATACGAGAGCGAGCTGCAGTTCCGAATGCTGGTGCAGGGCGTGCGCGATTACGCGATCTACATGCTCGATCCCACGGGCAAGATCACCAGCTGGAACTCAGGCGCCCAAGCCATCAAGGGCTACGAGGAGCGCGAAATCATCGGCCAGCACTTCTCCCGTTTCTACACGGACGCGGATCGCAAAGGCGGCGTGCCGGCCACCGCGTTGGCCACCGCGCTGCGGGAGGGTAAGTTCGAAGCCGAAGCGCAACGGGTGCGGAAAGACGGCTCCCTGTTCTGGGCTCACGTGCTGATCGACCCCATCTATGATGAGACGGGCAAGCATGTCGGATTTGCCAAGATCACCCGCGACATCAGCGAGCGCAAGCACGCTGAGGAAGAATTGCGAAATACGCAGGAAGCGCTGTTGCAGTCGCAAAAGCTGCAGGCGCTTGGTGAGTTGGCAGGTGGGATCGCGCACGACTTCAACAATCTGCTGACCGTCATTCGCGGTTCGGCGGACTTTTTGCTGCGTCAGCCCGACCTGACACTGGACAAGCAGAAGCGATATCTCCACGTGATGCTGGAGACGTCGGAGCGGGCGGCGAGCCTGACCTCGCAACTGCTCGCCTTTGCCCGCCGCCAACCGCTCGAGCCTGAGGTGCTGGATCTGAGCGTCCGGTTGGACGCGATCAGTGAGATGCTGCAGCGAACACTCGGCAGCCGCTACGAGCTAGCGCTCGATTTCATGCCTGAATTGTGGCTGGTCGAGATCGACCCCACGGGACTGGAAGCGGCCTTGCTGAACGCGATCCTCAACGCGCGAGATGCCATGGCGGACGGCGGGCGGATCGATATTGCGCTCCGCAACAGCAAGCGCGATGGCGTTGAGGGCGTAAGCCTTACCGTGACCGATCACGGTGAGGGTATCCCAAAAGACAAGTTGGAGCGCGTTTTCGAGCCGTTCTTCACGACCAAGCCCACTGGCAAGGGCACCGGCCTCGGGCTCCCCCAGATCCACGGTTTTGCACTGCAATCGGGTGGCACCGCGGAAATCCGGTCAGAAGTCGGCCGTGGAACAACTGTAGAGATTTGGCTCCCTCGGACCAACAAAAGGTTGGAAGCGCGGGCTACCGATGGAAGCGGCCCAAAGGTCAAGCCGGGGCTGCGTGTTCTCCTGGTCGAAGACAGCGAGCACGTCCGCTATTTCGCGCATCAGCTTCTGACCGATCTTGGCTGTGAAGTTACGGAAACAGCGGACGCAGATCAGGCTCTTAGCAAGCTCGCGCAGCAGGATTTCGACGTAGTATTTTCCGACATCGTCATGCCCGGAAAAACCGGGCTTGAGCTGGCCGAGCTTGTTCGCAGCATTCGTCCGGACCTGCCGGTGCTGCTGGCCAGCGGCTACAGCAGCAAGCAGTTCATTCCCCTGGACCAGCGCCGGTTTCCGATCCTGCGCAAGCCTTATGACTACGAGGCGTTGGCCAGCGCGATCTCCCAACTGACGGATTGACGCAGGCAACGCGCTCGCCCGGCGTGAACGTATCGTCTACAGCGCGCAAATGCTCTCAATCCTCGTATTGGCCTCTGCGCCCCTCGCGAGCACGCCGCCCGATCGAGGCTGCTTGAGCCCGGATGCCGCTGCCGTAGTGGTGTGTGGGCGGGCGGCACAACAATATCGGATCGACCCGAACGTCGCGGCTGCTGCGCGACAAACCGATCGGGATCTTCAAAGCGCCTCGTCGGCGACACCCGCTGCACAGGCCGCGTGCGCGCGTTCGCCGATGGGATGCGGCAAAGGGCTCGACAGCCTGGATCTCGCAAACGTTGGCCTGGTCGTCGGCACAATGGCCGTGAAGGCGGCCACCGGAAAGGATTGGGCCGAACCGCTACGACCGGCAGGGCCCGGCGAATACCAGCGGTATCGCGAGGCAAAGCAAATGCGCGAGGAACGCGAGGCAAACCGGGCCGCGCGGGCGCTGCGGGACAAGGCACGCAACGCCGCCGAGCAGCAGCATTAGCTGCGCATTCAACCATGTGAATGCGCCCCGATCCGCGGGACTTCACCACACAGCCGCCATAACGAGGAAACGAAATGCTTGACTGGAAGCTGACCGGCTACCTGATTTCCAGCATCAGCGTATTGTTGCTTGGTGCGTCCGGCTGGCCCGGTGCGGAGCAAGCCGCGTGGAAACTGCCGGCACTTCTTGGCGGCATGGCGACGTCGATCGTGGGCATGGCATGCCGCGAATATTCGCACCGCCAGGAAAAGGCGGCGATTGCTTACGCCAAGCGCGAAGCAAAGAAGCGGTAGAAGTGTAGGCGACCCGACGGAACACAAGCGGAGCACGCGCGCTTCCTGCGCAAACAGGAGGAGCGTGGCCATGGCCGATAAACAGGATGCAATTGCGCTGCTTAAGGCGGATCATCGCGAAGTCGAAGAGCTGTTCGAACAGTTCGAGAAGGCAGCGGGCGACGGGCGCAAGCAGAAGCTCGCCGAGCAAATCTGCCTGCAGCTGTCAGTCCATTCCGCGATCGAGGAAGAGATTTTCTATCCGGCGTGCGAGGGCAAGGTCGAGGAAGATCTGCTCAAGGAATCCTACGTCGAGCATGACGGCGCCAAGGTGCTGATCGCGGAAATCCTGAATGGCGGCCCCGACGACGAATATTACGACAGCAAGGTCAAGGTGCTTAGCGAAGAGATCGAGCATCACGTCCAGGAGGAAGAAAAGCGCATGGAGGGCTTGTTTGCGCAAGCGCGCAAGGCGGGGCTCGACATGGACGCGCTTGGGGAACAGCTGGCGGCGCGCAAGCAGGAGCTGACCGCGGAGTATAAGGCGAGCGGCGTGCCCACACCGACGCTGACAACGATGGAATCGACGACCGTCTAATCCAGCTCAATCTGGTGGATTTTCGGAACCCCGATGATCCACCAGAGCGCGCCGAATGCGGCGACGGCGGCCGTAATGGTGCACGCCGTCGCATAGCCTGCGCGCTGAACGATAATGCCGGTCAGAATGGGGCCGAAAATTCCCGATGAGTTGCCGATCGCGTTTTGGATGCCGACCCAGGTGCCGACCGCGCGAGGCCCCGCGAACATCTGCGCAATGGCATAGGTGTTGAGCGAAAGGGCGCCTGTGGCGATGCCCGCGGTGCAAAGCAACATCGTGAGCTTCACCGGACTATCGGCGAAGGGCAGACAGAAAACCGCGGCGGCCGCGACAATCTGCCCCGCGAGCATCATGAAACGTCTTACGGCAGCTTCCGATCGACCCGAACGGGTCCACCAGTCAGAGACCAGACCCAGTGTTAGCGCCGCGACCGCCTGGGCAGCGTAGCCGAGCGTTGCGATCCAAGTCATTTCGGCAATGGATAGACCGCGCGACTTGGTCAGGAACAGCGGCAGCCAGCCAAGCAGGAAATAAAAGACGTAGTTGCTGGCGACATGGGCAATGGACATCGCCCATAGCGGCCACTGACGAAGGAGGTGGCGGGCGGGCACACTGACCTGCTGCGCACGATGATCCGGCGCCCCCACCCCGCGGCTAGCCCTTTGCCACGGCACGAGCCAGATCAGTGTCACGAGACCGAAGACGATGAAGATTGCCCGCCACCCATAGGCGCCGAGGATCATCCCCCCTGCGAGAGTTCCGGCGGCAGGGCCCAGGGCAATGCCAAGCGCCAGCGCCGAATTGGCTATGCCGCGTCGCTCAGCAGGCAGATGCGTGGCAATGATCTTAGAAGCACCGGGAAAGGCCACTGTTTCCCCCATGCCGAGGATCACGCGCAGGATCATCAACGGCGCAAAGGTCGACACGAAGCCCATCGCCAGCGTGGCCACGGCCCAAAGGAGGACGCCGGCCGCCATCAGCTTGAACACCGAGAAGCGATCGACCAGCCAGCCGACGAAAAGCTGGATCGGTGCGTAAACCCAGAAGAAGGCAGATAGGATGATACCGAAAGCTTCGGGGCTGAGCCTCAGCTCCGAAATCATCAGCGGCGCGGCAATGCCGATGGCGCCGCGGTCGACGTAGTTGAAGAAGACGGCGATGCCGAGCAGGGCAACGAGGAGCGTGCTGCTCCGCCGCGGCAGGGAGGCGGTCAGTAGCCGCCCTTCATTGCGTCGATCAGCCGGCCGACCATTCCCTTGTTGCGCGACGGCTTGACCACCGGACCCGCGATGTCGCGGATGTCGCCGCGGCCGCTGGCGGCGAGCATGGCGAGGCCGACGAGGGTCGAGAAAGCGGGGCCGCTGTGCGCATCGGGCAGGCCGGTGATCTGCTTGGGCCGTCCCAATCGGACGGCGCGGCCGAGGACGCCTTGCATGTAATCGGCGACGTTCTTCAGCTCGGCACCGCCGCCGGTCAGCACGACCTGGCGACCGACGGGGCCCGTGAAGCCGAGCGTCTTGAGCGCAGCCTCGATCTCGTTGGTCAGTTCTTCGACGCGCTGGCGAATGACCATCATCAGCTGAGCGCGAGTAAGCTTCATCGGCTCGGCCCCCTGCTCCGCTCCAATCTGCGTCGCCTCGATGATCTCGTGATTGTCGCGCGGACTCGTCATCGCCGAGCCGTAGAAGCACTTCAGCCGCTCGGCATCACGGCGCTGCACGGCGAAGGCCGCGGCGATGTCGTTGGTGATATCCTTGGCGCCGAGCGGGATCGAATGGAGGCCGAGCAGCATCCCGCCGTAGTGCACGGACACGTTGGTCACTTCAGCGCCCATCTCGACCAGCGCGACGCCGAGCTCGCGCTCTTCCTCGCTGAGGCAGGCGAGGCCCGCCGCGATCGGAGAGGCGACGATGGCACGGACGCCGAGGTGCGCCTGACGGATGACGGTGTCGATGTTGCGCAGTGGCGCGGGTTCGGCAGCGATGACATGGATGTCGACGCCGAGCTTGCTGGCGTGGAGACCGATCGGCTGGTGCACGCCCTGCGCGCGGTCGATGGTGAACAAAGCGGGGTGCGCGTGGAGAACGACCTGGCCGTTCTTGTCGATGGCGTCCTTGCCAGCCTGAAGGAGTTGGTTGATGTCCGCCTGCTCAATGGCGTGGCCGCCCAGCTCGACCTCGACATTGGCGAGGTCGCTGACTAGGCCGCCGGCGCCGTAGCTGGCCCACACGTCCTCGACGGTTAGGCCGGACATGCGCTCGGCAAGCTCGACCGCTTCGCGCACGGCGAACTCGCTGGCGGCCATGTCGGTGATGAAGCCGCGCTTGACGCCGCGACTCTCGCGCTGGCCGGTGCCGAGCACCGTCAGGCGGCCCGTCTCGTCGGCCCGCGCGATCATCGCGCTGACCTTGGACGATCCAATATCGAGGGCGGCGATGAGGGGTTGTTCGACCGGCTGCGCCACTAGCCCTCCTGCGGCGGCGGTGCGGCGGGCGCGATGGCTTCGCCCGGCGCGCGCGGCAGGCGGACGATCATCTTGCCGGGCACGCGAAGGTCGAAGCGCAAGATGCCGCGGCCGAGCAGGCCGGTCTGCTTGTCGAGGCGCACGAACTTGGTCAGCGCCGCCTTGGCCGCTTCCTCGCCTTCGGGCAGCGACACGGTCTCGCCGGACTGGAAGCTGAGGTCCCAGCGGCGGCCACCGACCCAGTTTGCAGATGCGAGTTGCGGCTTTAGGGTCGGAACGGCAGCCATCAGGCGGCCGAGCTGTTCCGATTGCGCGTTGGCGCCGGTGCCGATCACGAGCGGCAGATCTGGCATCTTGTCGACGGGAACGCGATCGAGAACGACGCCTTCATGGTCGATGAGCGCGAGACGGCCATCGCTTTGCCACAGGGCGGACGGCGTGCGCTCGACGATGTCGATGACGAGCGTGTCCGGCAGTCGGTGCGAGACGCGCGCGTCCTTGACCCAGCCGTAGCCGAGCAGGCGCTGGCGGATGGCGGACACGTCGACGAGGGCTTGCGGCGCTTTGCTCAAGCCAGCTTCGTCGGCCGCGCGCTTGAGCTCGTCGGTGACGACCGCGTCGACCAATTTGCGGTCCATCTTGTTAATGCCAACGATCTGATAGCCGCTGACGGTGAAGCCGGCGTGGCCGACCGCCACTCCCGCCGCGCGTTCCGCCTTGGCGGGGATATCGAGGGCGATCAGGGCGACGAAGGCAATGACGACGACGAAAGCGGCGAAGACGAGACCCGCGACCTTGTTGGCGCGCGCCTGATCGACCGGGAGGCGTTTCACGATCTTCTTGGGGACCGCGACCTTGGAGGATTTCTTGGCGTTAGCGCGACCGGCGCTGCCGCCGCGACGTACGTGGGCGGCGGTCATTTCAGCGCTTCCTCGATCAGGCGCTCGACCAGTTCGCCATAGGCGATGCCGCGATGCTTGGCCTGCTCGGGCACCAGGCTGAGCGGGGTCATGCCGGGCTGGGTGTTGACCTCGAGCAGATAGATGCCAGCCTCGCCCAGCTCATCGTCCCAACGGAAGTCGGAGCGCGAGGCGCCCTTGCAGCCGAGCAGCTGATGCGCCCGCGCGGCGATGTCCATCATCGACTGCGCGATCTCGTACGGCACCTCGGCGGGGCAGACGTGCTGGGTCAGACCGTCGGTATATTTGGCGTCGTAGTCGTAAAAGCCGGCCTTGGGCTTGAGCTCGGTCACCGCCAGCGGGTCGTTGCCGAGCACAGCGACGGTGAGCTCGCGGCCCTTGATGAAGGGTTCGGCCAGCAGCCGGTCGAAATGCTGCCAAGGTCCCTCGACGTCCTTGCCAATCGGGTTGCCGTAGTTGCCGTCGTCCGTGACGATCGCGACGCCGACGGACGAACCTTCGTTGACCGGCTTCACCACATAGGGCCGCGCGATCGGGTCTTCCTGGTGCAGGCTCTCGCTGGAAACGATGGTGCCTTCGGGCATGCGGATGCGGTGCGGCACCAGCACCATCTTGGTCAGCTCCTTGTCAATCGCGATGACCGACGTCTCGACGCCGCTGTGCGTGTAGCGGAAACCCATCAGGTCCATCATGCCCTGGACGGTGCCATCCTCGCCCGGCGTTCCGTGCAGCGCGTTGAAGACCACGTCGGGCTTCAGCTCGGTGAGGCGCGCGGCGACGTCGCGGTCCATGTCGAGCTCGGTCACGTTCGACCAGCCGCGCTCGCGCAGCGCGCCAGCGACGCCCTTGCCGCTCGTCAGCGAGACTTCGCGCTCCGACGACCAGCCCCCCATCAGGACGACAACGTGCAGATCCTTGTTCATTCCTTGCCGACCCGTTGGATTTCCCATTCGAGGGTGATGTGGGTTTTCGCTTCGACGCGGCGCCGCACTTCCTCGCCCAGCTCCTCGATCTCCGCACTGGTGGCGCTACCGAGGTTGAGGAGGAAATTACAGTGCTTTTCCGAGACTTGCGCGTCGCCGATCCGGAAGCCGCGGCAGCCCGCCGCGTCGACCAGTGCCCAGGCCTTGTGGCCCGGCGGGTTCTTAAAGGTCGAGCCGCCGGTGCGGCTGCGCAGCGGCTGCGATTCCTCGCGGGCGCGGGCGATGGCGTCCATCTCGGCCCCTATGGCCTCCGGATCGCCGGGCTGACCGCGGAACACGGCGTCGATTACGATCGCGCCCCCAGGCAGCGCGCTGTGGCGGTAGGTGTAGCCGAGCTTGTCTAGCGGCCATTCCTCGACCTCGCCGGAGCGCAGCGCGACGCGGGCGGAGACGAGGATGTCGCAAACCTCGCGGCCATAGGCGCCGCCGTTCATGCGAACGAAGCCGCCAACGGTGCCCGGGATGCCGCGGAGGAATTCGAGGCCGGCGATGCCTTTGTCGCGAACGGTCGAGGAGACGAGGATGCCGGTCGCGCCGCCGCCGCAACGGACGGTGGTTTCGTCAAGCTGCTCGATTTTGGCGAACGGCTTGCCGAGGCGGACGACGACGCCTCGCACGCCGCCGTCACGGACGATAAGGTTGGAGCCGAGGCCGAGGGCCATGACCGGCACGTCGGGATCGAGGCAACGGAGGAAGTCGGTGAGGTCCTGCTCGTCCGCGGGCTCGAACAGCCATTCCGCACTACCGCCGCTCTTGAACCACACCAGCGGGGCGAGCGGCGCGTTGGGGGTCAGCTTGCCGCGAACGGCGGGCATGGTGGCGACGCTCATTTGCGCGCCCTCGCATCGCAGATGCCGTCGGCGAGTGCTGCGGCCCATTTGGTGATGTCGCCGGCGCCCATGCAAATGACCATGTCGCCTTCGGCAGCGAGGTCCCGCAGTTCGCCGCACAGTTGTTCGAGACTGTCCACGGTACGCACCATGCGGTGTCCGTGGGCGCGCAGGCCCTCGACCAGCGCCGCAGCATCGACGCCGTCGATCGGCTCCTCACCCGCGGCGTAGACGGGCGTGACGAAGACGACGTCGGCGTCGTTAAAGGCGTTCTGAAATTCTTCCATCAGCCCCTGGAGCCGCGTGAAGCGGTGCGGCTGAACGACCGCGATGACGCGGCCTTCGGCTCCTTCGCGCGCCGCGGACAGAACGGCGCGGATCTCGGTCGGGTGATGCGCGTAATCGTCGATGACCGTGGCGCCGTCGACCTCGCCAACCTTGGTGAAGCGACGCTTGACGCCATCGAATCGTTCGAACCCGGCAATGATTGCATCGTCCGAAATGCCGAGTTCCAACGCGACGGCGATCGCGGCGAGCGCATTCTGTACATTGTGGCGGCCGGGGATCGGCACGCTGACCGGAATCGTGCGGCGTTCGCCTGACTTGTCGAGGATCAGAGCGTCGAACTTCGTGCCGCCGGCAACTGGCGTGACATTGTCGGCGCGCACATCGGCCAGTGCCGAAAAGCCATAGGTGACGATCCGGCGGTCGCGGATGCGGCCGATGATGTTCTGCACCTCGGGGTGGTCTACGCAGAGCACCGCGAGACCGTAGAAAGGCACGTTCTCGATGAACTCGACGAAGGCGTCCTTGACCCGGTCAAAGCTGCCGTAATGCTCGAGGTGCTCCGGATCGATGTTGGTGACGACGGCAATGGTGCCGTCGAGGCGAAGGAAGCTGCCGTCGCTTTCGTCGGCCTCGATCACCCACCAGTCGCTCTTGCCGAGGCGGGCGTTCGAGCCGTAGCGGTTGATGATGCCGCCGTTGATGACGGTCGGGTCGACGCCGCCGCTGTCGAGCAGCGCGGCGACCATCGACGTCGTCGTGGTCTTGCCGTGCGTCCCGGCGACCGCGACGGTCTTCTGCATGCGCATCAGCTCGGCGAGCATTTCGGCGCGGCGGACGCGCGGCAGGCGGCGCTCGGCGGCGGCCTGGACCTCCGGATTGCTGTCGGGGATGGCAGTCGAGCAGACAACGACCGCTGCATCACCGAGATTATCGCGGGCATGGCCGATGTGCACGGGGATGCCGGCCTTGCGCAGCTTCTCGACGACATAGCCTTCGGCGGCGTCGGAGCCCTGCACCTTATAGCCGAGCTGGTGCATCACCTCGGCGATGCCGGACATGCCGATGCCGCCGATACCGACGAAATGGATCGTGCCGAGGTCGGTGCCCATCGCCTTCATCATGCCGGCATGGCTCCATCCGGAGCGGCGGCGGTGACGCGCGGCGACAAGCCGACGGGCACGGGGGCGACACCGTTGCCGACGCGCTCGACCAAGTCGGCGAGGTCGCGCGCGGCGTGCGGGCGGCCGACTGAGAGGGCGCGGGCGGCGGCGTTGTTGAGCGCGACGGGATCCATCGCCAGCGCCTCGATCTGGCGCGCGAGCACGTCGGGCGTGAAGCCCGATTGCGGGATCGAGCGCGCGCCGCCGGCCTTCACCATCTCGCGGGCGTTGGCGGTCTGGTGATCGTCCGTCGCGGCGGCGAAGGGAATTAGGATCGCGGGGCGACCTGCGGCGGTCAGCTCGGCGATGGTCGAAGCACCCGCGCGGCCGATCATCAGGTGGCAGTCGCCGAGCTTCGCGGCCATGTCCTCGATATAGGTCATCAGCTCGGCCGGGATTCCGAGCTCGGCGTAGCGCTGGCGAACGCGTTCGATGTCGTCGGGCCGGCATTGCTGGACGACCTGCAGCCGGCGGCGCAGCGATGGATCGAGGAGGCCGAGGCCTTCGGGGACGACGCGGCCGAGGATGCTGGCGCCCTGACTGCCGCCGGTGACGAGGAGCTTGAGCGGCGCGGCTTCGTCGAACGCCGGGAACGGCATCGTGCCGAGGCGCGAGATTTCCTCGCGGACGGGATTGCCGACGACGACGACCTTGGCGCGGTATGCGGGTTTCAGGCGGTCGATCTGGTCGTAGGCAACGCCGATCGCTTCGGCTTCACCAGCCAGCAGGCGATTGACGCGGCCCATGACC